>NZ_JAHTKP010000005.1 GCF_019192735.1 Kitasatospora aureofaciens | reverse complement strand
GCGCGGCTACGGCGGCGGGATCGCCGCCGCGCGGGCCGGGCACGACGTGGTGATGTGCCCCGAGCAGCACGTCTACCTGGACCACCGGCAGGCGGACGGCCCGGACGTCGAGCGCGCACCGGCCGGCTCCGGGGCGAGCGCGCCCGGCGGCACCGGCGCCAAGGGCGGCGGACTGCCGGGCACCCTGCCCAGCAGCGCTCCCGACGCGGTCAACGGACTGGTGGGCAACCTCACCAACGGGCTCGCCGGCGCCAAGCAGCCCTCGCCGAGCGCCGACCCGACGCCCGGCCAGGCACCGCAGCCGTCCGCCTCGCCCAGCACGGCGTCCGGCGGCCAGCAGCAGGGCGTCGACCTGCCCCCGCTGGTCCCGGGCCTGCTACCCGGGCTGCGGATCCTCGGCGGCTGACGGCACGAAGGCTGACGGCACAGCGGTTGAGGGCACAGTGGTCGAGGGCCCGGCGGGATTCCGCCGGGCCCTCGGCCGTACGTTTCAGAAGGAACTCGGAAGAGAACCCGGAAGCACTCAGAAGAACACCGAACGCCGTTGCACCAGCAGCTTGTAGAGCGTGTGCTGGATGGTCTCCCGCACCTCGTCCGCCAGGTCGAAGACCAGCATCGGATCGTCCGCCGCCTCCGCCGGATACCCGTCAGTGGCGATCGGCTCGCCGAACTGGATCGTCCACTTGGTCGGCAGCGGCACCGCGCCCAGCGGGCCCAGCCATGGGAAGGTCGGCGTGATCGGCACGTACGGCAGGCCCAGCAGCCGGGCCAGCGTCCGGAAGTTGCCGATCATCGGATAGGTCTCCTCGGCCCCGACGATCGAGCACGGCACGATCGGCACCCCCGCCCGCAGTGCCGAGGAGACGAACCCGCCCCGCCCGAACCGCTGGAGCTTGTACCGCTCGGCGAACGGCTTGCCGATGCCCTTGAAGCCCTCCGGCCAGACCCCGACCACCTCGCCGCGCTCCAGCAGCGCCTGGGCGTCCTCGTTGCAGGCCAGCGTGTGCCCGGCCTTGCGGGCCAGCTCGTTGATGCCCGGCAGGACGAACACCAGGTCCGCGGCGAGCATCCGCAGGTGCCGGTGCTGCGGGTGATGGTCGTGGATCGCCACCTGCGTCATCAGGGCGTCCAGCGGGATCGTCCCGGAGTGGTTGGCGACGATCAGCGCGCCGCCCTCGGCCGGGATGTTCTCGATGCCGCGCACCTCGATGCGGAAGTACTTCTCGGCCAGCGGGCGCAGCAGCGAGAGCAGCACGTCCTCGGTGAGCTCCCGGTCGAAGCCGAACTCGTCCACCTCGTAGTCGCCGGTCATCCGGCGGCGCAGGAAGGCCAGCCCGTCGGCGGCCCGGCCCTCCCAGCCCTTGCCGAACAGCCGGGTCGCGGCCGGACCGAGCTGTCCGGACAGCGCCCCGCCGACGGCGTCGGCGAGCCGGTCGGCCAGCGCGGGGCGGTCGGGCGAGGTCCAGCTGGGGGCGGACTCGATCGGGATGACCTTGGCCTCGCCCGGCGCGTTCTCGGCTGCGGCACTCATCGCGGGTTCAGCTCCTGGGTCGGCTGGGGCGGGCGGTACGGTTCTGCGTGGTCGGGGCTCGCTCCGGGCCGAGCAGGCCGGTCAGCCGGTCGGTGACGGCGGCGAGCCGCTCGGGCGGCAGGAGGCCGGGGCCCTGGGCGGCGGCGAAGTCGGCGAAGGCCTCCGGGGTGGTGAACGCCGGCCGGTAGCCGAAGGTCTCCCGCAGCCGGGTGGTGTCCACGACCCGCCCGTGGGTGAGCAGCCGCAGCTGCTCGGGCGAGACGTCCACCAGGCGGGTCTGCCGGGCCAGCCCGGCCATCCAGCTGACCGCGGGCAGCAGCAGCGGCAGGGTGGGCCGGCCGAGCCGGCGGGCGCACTGGGAGAGCAGCAGGACGCCCTCCCCGGCCACGTTGAAGGTCCCGGTGTTGACGGTGCCGGGCTCGGCCTCGCCGGCGGCCCGGCAGAGCACGGCGACGGCGTCGTCCTCGTGCACGAACTGGAGCCGCGGGTCGTACCCGAGAACGGTCGGCAGCACCGGCAGCGCGAAGTACTCGCTGAGCGGGGTGTCCGCGCCGGGGCCGACGATGTTGGCGAAGCGCAGCACCGTCACCGCGACGTCCGGGCGGCGCCGGGCGAAGCCGCGGACGTAGCCCTCGACCTCCGCCGCGTCCTTGGCGAAGCCGCCGCCGGGCGGGTTCTTCGGCTGGATCCGCTCGGTGAAAACGGCCGGGTCGCGCGGCGCCGAGCCGTAGACGCCGGTGGTCGACTTCACCACCAGCCGCCGCACCGAGGGCGCCTTCTGGCAGGCACCGAGCAGCTGCATGGTGCCGATGACGTTCGACTCCTTCACCGCGGAGCGGTTGGTGGAGCCCAGCCCGGTCGCACTGACGCTGAGGTGCACGACGGTGTCCACCCGGTGCTCGGCGATCACCCGGGAGACGGCCGGGCGGCGCAGGTCGAGCTGGTGGAAGCGGTACGGGGCGGCCGGGCCGGACAGCTCCAAGGCCGGGAGCCGGGGCGGCTGCACGTCCACGCCCACGACCAGGTCCACGCCGGGCCGGCGGCGGATCTCGGCGACGAAGCGAGCACCGAGATGGCGTGCCACACCGGTGACGAGCACGACGCCCAAAAGTGCACCCCATTCCGCAGCGTTTCCCTGGCCGGCCAATCCCGCCTGCACCGTACCGCGCCGCCCCGCCGGGCCGTGAAACGACACCGCCCGCCCGGGCCACGAAGGGCCTGGGCGGGCGATGGAAGCGCCGGGCGCGCTGGGCGCGGCCGGGGGCGCTTACTTCTTGTTGCGACGCTGAACGCGGGTCCTCTTCAGAAGCTTGCGGTGCTTCTTCTTGGCCATACGCTTGCGACGCTTCTTGATGACAGAGCCCACGGAACAACCCTCGCTCACTGAGACTCTCGCCCGTGAGAGACGGAGCCCATACGACTGACGTGAGGGCCTAGCCTACCGTCCACGGGGCCTGGGCCGTAATCCTGGTCCCCAGGACCAGGAAACTCACGGGAAATCTGCGGCAAACGGGTGCGGGGTCCACGGCTGCGGACCCCGCCCCGCCGGCCCGGCCCTACGCGCTCTCAAGCCGCACGTAGGACTCCTTGAGGTACTCGTGCACCGCCTGCTGCGGCACCCGGAAGGACCGTCCGACCCTGATGGCCGGCAGCTCTCCGCTGTGCACCAGGCGGTACACCGTCATCTTGGACACCCGCATGACCGCGGCAACCTCCGCCACGGTCAGGAAGACGACTTCCTGCAGGGGGCGTTCGCCGGAACTCATGACCATCACCCGACCCTTAACCCGTGTGCAAGGCACCGGCTTCCCCTCCGGTGACTCCACCGGCACACGTGTATCCCCAGAGTAGTTATGGGTGGTACCAGTGGGAAGAGGGGGAAGCGCAGTCCTCGTACGGTGAGAGATAGGACCGTTGCAGTACGTAGTCAGTCGACGGTTCGCAGTAAGAGGCGTGCGCACGGCCCTGTCGGGCGGCGCCCAAGGGGCCGGTTTCAGGCCAGCAGGCCGTGGTGCGGGAAGACCGCGCGGCGGGCGGCGAGGATGGCCTGATCCAGCCGGTCCGCCGGATCGTAACCCGCCTCGAAGTCGCGCCACACCGGGCGCGCGCCGTCGGTCATCCGCAGCGGGGCGGGGCGGCGGGTGCGGCGGAAGACCTCGGCGCGCCAGGACTCGGGGGTCTCGGTGGCCGGGTCGACGGGCCGTCCGGCGGCGGTGGCGACCAGGTGGGTCCAGGTGCGCGGGACGACGTCCACGACGGCGTAGCCGCCCCCGCCGGTGGCGACCCAGCGCCCGCCCGCGTGCCGGTGGGCCAGATCGTGCAGTTCCTCGGCGATCAGCCGCTGGGCGTCCACGGTGACGGCGAGGTGAGCGAGCGGGTCCTCCAGGTGGGTGTCCGCGCCGTGCTGGGTGACCAGGACCTGCGGGCGGAAGGCGGCGAGGAGCTCGGGCACCAGCGCGTGGAAGGCGCGCAGCCAGCCCGCGTCGCCGGTGCCGGCCGGGAGCGGCAGGTTGGCGGCGGAGCCGGGGGCGTCCGGGCCGCCGGTCTCGGTGGACCAGCCGGTCTGCGGGAAGAGCGTCGCCGGGTGCTCGTGGAGAGAGATGGTGAGGACCCGGGGGTCGTTCCAGAAGGCCTGCTGGACGCCGTCGCCGTGGTGGACGTCGACGTCGACGTAGGCGACCCGCTCGGCGCCGAGTTCGAGCAGGCGGGCGATGGCGAGCGCGGGGTCGTTGTAGATGCAGAAGCCGGAGGCCTTGCCGGGCATCGCGTGGTGCAGCCCGCCGGCGAAGTTGACCGCGTGCGGGGTCTCGCCGCGCCAGACGGCCTCGGCGGCGGCCACGGACTGTCCCGCGATCAGCGCGGAGGACGAATGGACGGCCGGGAAGGCCCAGTTGTCCTCAGTGCCGAGCCCGTGCCGGGGGTCGTGCCGGTCGGGGTGGGCGGCGGCGCGCTTGACCGCCTCGACGTACTCGCGGGTGTGCACGAGGTGCAGGGTGGAATCGCCGGCGGGCGGCGCGGCCTTGACGGTCACGCCGGGCCCGGTGTCCAGTCCGAGCGCTTCGACCAGGCGCATGGTGAGGGCCAGCCGGGTCGGGTCCATCGGGTGGCCGGGGCCGAAGTCGTAGGCGGTGACGGCCTCGTCCCAGTAAAGGTGCAGGCCACAGGGGAGGTCGCGCTCGGCTTCGGGCATGGCCTCCACCGTAGCGGGTGACGGTGCCCGGGCCGCTCCCGGGCCGGGGCGCGCCTCAGGCCTCGGCACGCGCTCCGGCCCGGGCGGGTGCGGCGGCGCGGCCGGGCCGGCGAGAACGCTTAGGCCTCAGCAGGCCCTACGCCCCGGCCGGCGCTCAGGCCTCGGCGGGTGTGAGGGCCGGCGCCGGGGCGAAGCGGTCGGCCAACGGCAGGACGGCGAGCACCAGCAGCATCGGGGCGAGCAGCGCCCAGCGGTACGAGCTGCCGTCCGCGATCGCGCCGACCAGCGGCGAACCGACCAGGAAGCCCACGTAGTTGAAGAGGTTGAGCCGGGCCACGGCGGCGTCCGAGTCGGCCGGGAAGAGCCGCCCGCCGGCCGCGAACACCTGCGGGATGATGGCGCAGATGCCGAAGCCGAGCAGGGTGAACCCGGCGATGCCCGCCCAGGCGGCGGGCGCGGCGGCGGCCACCGCGAAGCCGAGCGCGGCCAGCCCGGCGCCGCCGCGGACCACCGGGACGGCGCCCCAGCGCTGCACCGCGCGGTCGCCGAGGGCGCGCCCGAGCAGCATCGCCACCATGTAGCCGAGGTAGGAGAGCTTGGCGACGTCCTCGGGGCTGCCCAGGCCGTCCGTCAGGTACTTGACGCTGTAGTTGGAGACCGAGGCGTCCGCGATGTACGCGAAGGCCATCGCCAGGCAGAGCGGCAGCAGCGGCCGCCACGGGATCGACCGGGCGGCGGCCTCGGCCGCCTCCCGTACGGCGTCGCCGAGTTCGGCCGGCCCGGCGAAGCGGGTGCCGGTCAGCAGGGCGAGCGGGGCGATCACCGCGGCGGCGGTGCCGAACAGCACCGGCAGGCCCAGGTCATAGTGCGAGCCGAGGCCCGCAACGGCCGCGCCGAGGATGCCGCCGAGGCTGAACGCGGCGTGGAAGCCGATCATGATCGAGCGGCCGTAGCGGTGCTGGAGGCCCACCCCGAGCATGTTCATACTGGCGTCCAGCGCACCCACCAGCAGCCCGAACGCGCCCAGGGCGAGGGCGAGTTGCCAGAGGGTGTCGCCGAGCCCGGCGCCCGCGAGGCTGAGGCAGACGGCCGGCTGGACGACCCGGAGGACGGCCCGCGCGCCGGTCCGCTTCACCAACTGCTCGGAGGTGATCGAGCCGACGCCGGCCAGGATCGGCACGGCGGCCAGGAAGACCGGCAGCAGCCCGTCGCTCAGCCCGTACCGGTGCTGGATCTCGGGGATGCAGGTGACCAGCAGCGCGAAGGTGGTGCCCTGGAGCAGGAAGCTGACGGCGAGCGCGGCTCGGCCCGTGCGCAGGCCGGGCGGGATCACGGGCGTCGCGGCGCTCATACGGACCTCCATACGGACGACCTCCATACGCACCGCGCTACCGGCCGGTAGGACGATGTTGGCGAGAGCGTAGGCGGTGCGCCGCGATTGCGGGAGGGGTCGCGCAAGGACTTCCCCTCCCGCACCGGAGGTGTCAGAGCAGCGCGGGCACCTCGGCGAGGTCGGCGATCAGTCCGGTCCAGCGAAGATTGCGGCGTCGAAAGCCGCCGAGCCTAACGGGGCGGCTACTTCCCGCCGGAGGCCAGCTCCCGCGAGCGGTCCCGGGCCGCCTCCAGGGCGCCCAGCAGCGCGGCCCGCACCCCGTGGTTCTCCAGCTCGCGGATGGCCGCGATGGTGGTGCCCGCCGGGGAGGTGACGGCCTCGCGCAGCTTCACCGGGTGCTCGCCGGAGTCGCGCAGCATCACCGAGGCGCCGATCGCCGACTGGACGATCAGGTCGTGCGCCACCTGCCGGGGCAGGCCGAGCAGGATGCCGGCGTCCGTCATCGCCTCGACCAGGAAGTAGAAGTAGGCCGGGCCCGAGCCGGAGAGCGCGGTGGCCGCGTCCTGCTGGGCCTCGGGCAGCCGCAGCGCCTTGCCGACCGAGCTGAAGATCTCCTCGGCCCGCACCAGGTGCTCCTCGGTGGCGTGCGAGCCGCCCGAGATGACGCTCATCCCCTCGTCCACCAGAACGGGCGTGTTGGGCATCACCCGCACCACCGGGGTGCCGGCCGCCAGCCGCTCCTCGAACCACGCGGTGGGGATGCCGGCCGCGGCCGAGATCACCAGCCGGTCCGCACCGACGTGCGGCGCCAGCTCGTCCAGCAGGGTGCCCATGTCCTGCGGCTTCACGGCGAGGATCAGGGTGTCGGCGAGCTTGGCGGCCTCGGTGTTGGAGACGGCCACGACGCCGTAGCGGGCGGTCAGTTCGGCGGCCCGCTCGGGACGGCGGGCGGTCACCAGGACGTCCGCCGGGTCCTTGCCGGCCCGCAGCAGGCCGGAGAGCAGGGCCTCGCCGATCTTGCCGGTGCCCAGGAAGGCGATCTTCTGTCCGTGTGCTGCGCTGGCGCCCATGGCCGCTCCTAACCTCGGTACTGCGGCCATCCTCGCACCGCGCGGGGGCGCCCGGCGGGACCGTCCAGCCCGTGGTCCCCCTGTCGGGGATCCACCGGGGATCCACCGGGGATCCACCCGGGGATCTAGGGAGAAACTCGGGGTTCTCCCCTATGGCTTCCGGCCGGTTGCGGGAGGACCGTGGAGCTATGGCACACGACGAAATGTCCCGACGTGAGAACCGGCAACTCGCCGTCGCCTCGGCGACGATGGGCCCGTGGCGGACGGCCGCGGGAGTCGGTGCGGTGGTGGGGGCGACGGCCCTGGGGATCGACGCGATCACCGGGAACTGGTCGCTGAGCATGCTGGCCGGACCGGCCGGCTGGGGCCTGTTCTTCTTCTTCCTGGTCGGCACGGTGGGCGGGCAGTTGCGCCGCGACACCGGCGACCGGCGGCTGCGGCGCTGGGCGAACGAGCACCCGTGGCAGTCGGCGCTCCCGGCGGCCGGCGGGCTGCTGGTGCTGAACATGCTGGCGCAGATGGTGCTCGGTGACGTGGGTCTGTTCGGCGCGTTCTTCGAGTCGCTCATCCCGGCCGGCATCCTCCTGGCCATCGCCGGGGTGGTGGGGTCGGTGAAGCAGGCCCGCAGCAAGGGCTGAACCCCACGTCAAGGGCTGAGCTCGGGGGCGCGACCTGGGCAAATGGGGTGAAAATCCGTACACCGTCCACGAGTTCACCACAGGGTGTGCCCCCGATCGATGAATCGTCACACCCCGTCGGCATACTGGCGCGATGCCGATTGCCGAAGATCCAGAACCGCGCCCCTCGGAGGGCCGCGAGCCGGGCGGGTCCGACCCGTCCGGAGCGGGCGGGAAGGACCCGTTCGCAGACCTCGTCCTGGACGAGGAGTTCGTCAAGGGTGCCGCCGTCAAGGAGCAGTCCGGCCGCACCAGGATGCTGGCCGCCCGGTGGCAGCACACCCCGCCGGTCGACCCGGGCGGCCGCCGCTCGGTCAACGACGCCCCGGCCGCGCCCAAGCGCCGGTTCGGCCGCAAGCCGAAGCTCGCGGTGGTCGACCCCTGGGGCAACCCGCGCCCGCGCAAGCGCAAGCTGGAGTGGCGCACGCCGCTCTACATCGTGCTGACCATCGCGGTGCTGCTCGCGGCGCTGAACATCGGCGCCCTGCGCAACTGGTACTCCGGCAACGGCTCCTCGAAGGCCTACACCCCCGCGCCCACCGTCGCCCCGGAGACCGCCCGGCCGACCGCCGCGCCCTCCACGGCCGCCGAGCAGCAGCCGACCATCGACCACCCGTGGGCCGGCTCCCCCGCCGAGGGCTGGCCGAATGGCGCGGAGGCATTCGTGCTCCCCGAGGCTCAGGCGACCGGTGTCTTCTCCGCCGAACAGGTGGCCGCCCAGCTGCAGTTGGTCAAGGACTACCTGGCCGCCGCCAACCTCGACCCCAAGGTGATCGCGGGCGGCCGGCCGGACGCCGCGCTCGCGATGCTGGACCGGGACGAGCGGGATCGCGCGACCGCCGCCATCGCGAACCCGTCGAAGGACAACGACCCGACCACCTGGTTCAGCCGCTTCGACCAGCGCGACGCGATCCAGGTGGGCGACATGGTCAAGGTGCAGGGCCGGATCACCTTCGAAGGCGACGGGGACAAGGGAGTCCTGGTCCACACCGACTTCAGCTACGTTTACGCGCTGCGCCCCGGCCCGGAGGCCGGAAAGCGCTCCTCCGGCACACCGAAGCCCGCCACGCCCCGCCCGTCGGCCCCGGCGGCGCCGGGTGGCGGCACCGCGCAGCCGGTCGGCTGGGTGCAGCCGGCCGACAACGTGTCCGGGGACACCTGGACCACCCGCACCATCGTGCGCCGGGTGGACACCTTCCGCTTCTACGACCCGGCCCGCTACCAGGTCAACCCGAAGAAGCTCGTGTTCGACAAGTCCGCGTCGGACCCCGCCAACTCGGCCTGTGGCGTCTACGACGGCTACTACCACCCACAGTTCGACCAGTTCGCGGCGAACGAGCCGGACGCCCCGGGCACCCGCCCGACCGGCCCCGCGGTCGACCCGTACGACCGCAGCAAGGACATCCAGCAGAGCGACGAGTGCGGCACGGTGAGCCGCAACTGACCCGTCAGCGCTTGCGCTTCGCGCCAGGTCGGCCGCCGCGGCCGGCCTGGCGCCTCTCGTACTGCGCGACGGCCTGCTCGTACGCCGCCCGCTGGACCGCCTCGCCCGGGGCCTCGGTGAGGCTGCGGACGAAGTATGCGAGCAGGGTGCCGACCCCGCCGATGATCCAGACCGCGCCGAGCGACCTGTCCTCGGCCATCCAGCCGTCCAGCCGGTCCTTGCCCTCGGCGAGCAGCTTCCAGGTGCGCAGCGCGGCCATCAGTGAGCAGATCGCGATGGCGGCGACCAGCAGCCCGTTGAGGAACCCGCCCTCGGCGGAGAGCGCGATGCCCTCGACGCCCAGGCGCAGGACGAACGCGGCCGCAGCGGCCGTGGCCAGGGCCCCGACCGGTACGGCGACCCGGCGCAGCCAGTAGCCGTTGTCGCGGTGCACCCAGCTGGTGCCGAACCAGCGGATCGGCTCCGGCTCGGGGGCGCCGGCGGGCTTGGGGGCGGGGGTGGGGGGCTGCTCGCTCACGGGACCGATTATCACCCGACCCCGCACAACGGCGGAGGAGCCGGCCCGGCCTGCGGGCGGCTCCTCCGGGTGGTGCGGGGCTCAGCCGAGCTTGGTGACGTCGCGGACGGCGCCCTTGTCGGCGGAGGTGGCCATCGCGGCGTAGGCGCGCAGGGCCTGGCTGACCTGGCGGTCGCGGTTCTTCGGGCGGTAGCCGCCCGCGGCCTCCAGCGCCCGACGGCGCTCGTCCAGCACCTCGGCGGGGACCTCCAGGGAGATCTTCCGGCCGGGGATGTCGATGGCGATGGTGTCGCCGTCCTCGACCAGGGCGATGGTGCCGCCCGAGGCGGCCTCCGGGGAGGCGTGGCCGATGGACAGGCCCGAGGTGCCGCCCGAGAAGCGGCCGTCGGTGACCAGGGCGCAGGCCTTGCCGAGGCCGCGGCCCTTGAGGAACGAGGTCGGGTAGAGCATCTCCTGCATGCCGGGACCGCCCTTGGGGCCCTCGTAGCGGATGACGACGACGTCGCCCTCCTTGACCCGCTTCGCCAGGATCGCCTCGACGGCGTCCTCCTGGGACTCGACGACGACGGCCGGGCCGCTGAAGGTCCAGATCGACTCGTCGACGCCGGCGGTCTTCACGATGCAGCCGTCCTCGGCGAGGTTGCCGTACAGCACGGCGAGGCCGCCCTCGACGGAGTAGGCGTGCTCGACGCTGCGGATGCAGCCCTTGGCGGCGTCGGTGTCCAGCGACTCCCAGCGCTCGGACTGCGAGAAGGCCTCGGCGGAGCGGACGCAGCCGGGGGCGGCGTGCCACAGCTCGACGGCCTCGGCGGAGGGCGAACCGCCGCGCACGTCCCAGGTCTTGAGCCACTCGGCGAGCGAGTCGGCGTGCACGGTGTGGACGTCCTCGTTGAGCAGTCCGGCCCGGTACAGCTCGCCGAGGATGGCGGGGATGCCGCCGGCCCGGTGCACGTCCTCCATGTAGTACGAGCCGTTGGGCGCGACCTTGGAGAGGCAGGGCACCTTGCGGGAGATGGCGTCGATGGCCCGCAGGTCGAAGTCCAGCTCGGCCTCCTGGGCGGCGGCGAGCAGGTGCAGGATGGTGTTGGTCGAGCCGCCCATGGCGATGTCCAGGGCCATGGCGTTCTCGAACGCGGCGCGGGTGGCGATCGCGCGGGGCAGCACGGAGGCGTCGTCCCGGCCGTAGTGGCGGTTCGCGACCTCGACGACGGTGTGCCCGGCCTTCTCGTAGAGGGCGCGGCGGGCGGTGTGGGTCGCGAGGACCGAGCCGTTGCCGGGCAGCGAGAGGCCGATCGCCTCGGTGAGGCAGTTCATCGAGTTGGCGGTGAACATGCCGGAGCACGAGCCGCAGGTGGGGCAGGCGTTCTCCTCGATGATCGCGATGTCCTCGTCGGAGACGTTCTCGTTGACCGCCTGGGAGATCGCGTCGACCAGGTCGAGCTTGCGCACGGTGCCGTCGACCAGGGTGGCCTTGCCGGCCTCCATCGGGCCACCGGAGACGAAGACGGTCGGGATGTTGAGGCGCAGCGCGGCCATCAGCATGCCCGGGGTGATCTTGTCGCAGTTGGAGATGCAGATCAGTGCGTCGGCGCAGTGCGCGTTGACCATGTACTCGACCGAGTCGGCGATCAGGTCACGCGAGGGCAGCGAGTAGAGCATGCCGCTGTGGCCCATCGCGATCCCGTCGTCGACGGCGATGGTGTTGAACTCGCGCGGGATGCCGCCGGCCTGCTTGATCGCCTCGGAGACGATCCGGCCCACCGGCTGCAGGTGGGTGTGGCCGGGGACGAACTCGGTGAAGGAGTTGGCGACCGCGATGATCGGCTTGCCGAAGTCCTCGCGGGCTACGCCGGCGGCCCGGAGAAGCGCCCGGGCGCCTGCCATGTTGCGACCGTGGGTGACCGTACGGGACCTCAGCTCGGGCACTGTGCTCCACTCCTTCGGGGCTGGCGCGCGGCCCGCGGGTTCGAGGGTGCGGGGGCCGCTGTGGCTACCGAGCCTACGCCCGCCGTCCGGGCCGCGGACGGTCCGTCCGCGATGCGGTCAGGCGGGTGCAGGCGTCTTCGGGGCGTCGGGTGTCGGGCTCTCAGACAGCCGTCCGGGCCTCAGGCGGGCGTGATCGCGACCACCAGTTCCAGGACGTAGGGCTCGTCCACCCAGCCGCCCGGGAACTCCGCGGTCATCGCCGCCCGCTCGGCGGCCAGCACCGGCTCGCGCTCCGCTGGGGCGAGGGACGCCATGTACGAGCGGGAGGTGAGGTCGGTGAGCACGTGGTCGACGGTGATCCGCCGCTCCCAGCGCAGCACTGTGCGCTCGACCGCCAACCCGGCCGGGGCGAAATGGCCGGTGAACTCGCTGATCCGGCCGTAGCCGTGGTACCGGCCGGGCAGCGCGGCGGCCATCCGCTCGGCCCGGGCGCGGACCCACGGCACGGTCTCGTCGTGCACGTTCCACCAGGTGGCGAGCGCGCCGCCGGGCCGGAGCACCCGGATCGCCTCGGGAATGGCCAGCTCGGGGTGGGTCCAGTGGAAGGCCTGGGCGTAGGTGATCAGGTCGGCGGAGTTGTCATGGAAGGGGAGGTCGTCGCCGGTCGCCTTCACCAGCGGCAGGCCGGGCGAGGAGGCCAGGAACTGGGCGGCCATGCCCGCGTTGGGCTCGACCGCGACGACGTCGGCGCCGCGGGCGGCGAGCAGCCGGGTGGCGATGCCGGTGCCGGCGCCGACGTCCAGCACCCGGGCGTTCTTGAGGCTCCGGCCGGACAGCCGCTCCAGCGTGTCGAACAGTTCGTCCGGGTAGCCGGGGCGGCCCCGGTCGTACTCGGCGGCGACCCCGCCGAAGCACTCGGCGATCTCCCGGAAGTCCTGGTCCTCCGTCATGTCTCCCCCTCCGTACGGCACTTCGTTCCCGCGCGGGCGCAAGGACTCAGCGTACGCGCGAGGGGGTGGCCAGGTGCAAGCGGGTGAAGGCGAGCGCCTCGACGAGGTCGGCCTCGCGTTCGGCGGGGGACGCGGAGCGGCGCGTGTTGACCTCCAGCACCACGTGGCCGTCGAAGCCGGTGCGGGCCAGGTGCTCAAGCAGCTCGGCGCACGGCTGCTTGCCGCGGCCGGGGATCAGGTGCTCGTCCTTGCCGGAGCCGCTGCCGTCGGCGAGGTGGATGTGGGCGAGCCGGTCGCCCATCCGCTCGACCATCTCCAGCGCGTCGATCCGGGAGGTCGCGGCGTGCGAGAGGTCGATGGTGAAGTGCCGGTACTCCTCCTCCGTGACGTCCCAGCCGGGGGCGTAGGCGAGCATCTCGCGGTCCCGGTAGCGCCACGGGTACATGTTCTCGACCGCGAACCGGACGTCGGTCTCGCCCGCCATCCGGTTGATGCCCTCGACGAACTCGCGGGCGTACTGGCGCTGCCAGCGGAACGGCGGGTGGACGACGACGGCACTCGCGCCGAGCTTCTCGGCCGCCGCCCGGGCCCGGACCAGCTTGGTCCACGGGTCGGTGGTCCAGACCCGCTGGGTGATCAGCAGGCAGGGCGCGTGCACCGCCAGGATCGGCAGCCGATGGTGGTCGGAGAGGCGGCGCAGCGCGTCGATGTCCTGGCTGACCGGGTCGTTCCAGACCATCACCTCGACCCCGTCGTAGCCGAGCTTGGCGGCCAGTTCGAAGGCGACGGCGGTGCTCGCCGGGTAGACCGAGGCGGTGGAGAGGGCGACCTTGGTGTCGGGGATGTGCAGGGCCGGGTGCGGGGGCAGCACCAGCCGGTCGGTGGTGCGCAGCAGCGGCGCCCGGGCGGCCTCGCGCTTGGCGGCCTTGACGGACTTCACCGACTGGACGGCGGCCTTGGCGGCTCCGGCGGCCCGGGCGGTGCGGGTCTCCCGGGGGGCCGCGGCGGGGGCTTTGGGGGTGGCCTTCGGGGTGGCCTTCTTGGCAGTCGTGCCCGCGGCTTTCTTCGCGGTGCCGTTCTTCGCGGTGCCGTTCTTCGCGGTGCCCTTCTTCGCGGCGGCCTTCTTCGCGGTGCGCTGGGTCGCCTTGACGGCCTTGGCGGCCTGCGCCGCGGTGGCGCCCTTGACCGCCTTCCCGAGCTTGCGGCGCGGTCCGTCCGGCCGCGGCTGCCCGTCCTCGGGGGCGCGGCCGTCCCGCGTCCCGTCGTCGCCCGCTGGTTGCACCACGGGAGACAGCGTAAGCGGACCGCGCGCCGAACGGAGACCTTAGGGCCCGTCTCCGAACTCCCGCCTGCGTGGCGACGCCGGGAGTTCGGAGACGGGCCCTACCCCTCGGCGAACGAGACGGGGCTCTCAGGAGGTCAGCGCGGGGCGGCGGCGGTCGGCAGGGCTGTCCATGGCGTCCAGGCGGCGCAGGATGATGCCCTCGCGCAGGGCCCACGGGCAGACGTCCAGCTCCTCCAGCCCGAAGAGGTCCATCGCGGCGTCGGCGACCAGGGCGCCGGCCAGCATCTGCTTGGCCCGGCCCTCGGAGACGCCGGGGATCTGGGCCCGCTCGGCGACCGTCATCGCGGACAGCCGCGGCAGCCACGCGGACAGGCCGCTGCGGGTGAGCCGGCGGTCGGCGTACGGACCGGCGTCGGCCGGGGCGGCGCCGGTCATCCGGGCCAGCTGCTTGAAGGTCTTGGAGGTGGCGACGGCGTGCTGCGGGGCGCCGAGCCGGGCGATCTCGCCGACCACGGTGCCCATCTCGGCCCGGATGTGGCGTCTGAGCTCGCGCAGCCCGTCCGGGTCGGCGACGTCGCCGGGCAGCCAGCGGGCGGTCAGCCGGCCCGCGCCGAGCGGCAGTGAGCAGGCGACGTCGGGCTGCTCGTCCCGGCCGCAGGCGATCTCCAGCGAGCCGCCGCCGATGTCCAGGTTGAGCAGCCGGCCGGAGGACCAGCCGAACCAGCGGCGCACCGCGAGGAAGGTGAGCCGGGCCTCGTCCTGCCCGGACAGCACCCGAAGCTCGACGCCGGTCTCGGCGGCGACCCGGCGCAGCACCTCCTCGCCGTTGGCGGCTTCCCGGACGGCGGAGGTGGCGAACGGCAGGATGTCGGCGACGCCCTTGTCCTCGGCGACCCGCAGCGAGGAGGCGACGTGGCCGACCAGCCGCTCGATCCCGGCCTCGCTTATCGCCCCCTCCTCGTCCAGCAGCTCGGCGAGGCGCAGCTCGGCCTTGTGCGAGTAAGCGGGCAGCGGGGCGGCACCGGGATGGGCGTCCACCACGAGGAAGTGGACGGTGTTGGAACCTACGTCGAGCACACCGAGTCGCATAACTCTCCACGCTACGCGATCCGGTCTCCCGGGTGATCGGTTGCGACGGTACTCGTGCTGGTCCCGGCTCCCGTCCCACAACATGCTCCGTCAGTGCCCGCGCGGGCCTGCCGTGCGGTCGGTGGGGCAGTTGGCGTCCAGCCAGCGGCGGGCCCGGCCAGGGGTGTCCGTGATCAGGCCGTCGGCGTCGCGGGCCGTCATCAGCTGCCAGGACTCCTCGTCGTCGAGGGTCCACACGTACACCTCGCGCCCTGCCTTGCGCTCGGCGGCGATCCGGGAGGCGCTGGCCAGGGTGGCGTCCAGGGCGATGCCGCGCAGCGGCAGGTCGCCGGGGTTGTCGGCGAGCGCGGCGCCCTGGATGAGGACGACGGGCAGGGCTGGCGCGGCGGCGTGGGCCAGGCGCAGGTGGTCGGCGGAGAACGAGTAGAGGACGACGTGGGCGCCGCTGCCGGCCGCGAGCTTCGCGATCCGGGTGACGTCCTCGGGCCGGCGCTGCCACTTGATCTCCATCAGCAGGGTGGCGTTGCTGCCGGCGAGCCGCTTGAGCAGCTGGTCCAGGGTGGGCACGGGCTCGGCGGGGCCGGGGCCGACGGTCACCCGGAGGGCGGCGACCTGAGCTGCGGTCAGGTCGCCGACCGCGCCCTTGCCGTCGGTGGTGCGGTCCACCGTGGCGTCGTGCATCAGCACCGGGACGCCGTCCCGGGTGGTCTGGACGTCGGTCTCCAGCCAGTCCGCGCCCTCCTGGAGCGCGGTGTCGAAGGAGGCCATGGTGTTCTCGGGGGCGCTCTGCGGCGCGCCCCGGTGGCCGATCACCACCGGCGCCCCGCACACCGGCGGCGCGGCGTCGGCGCGGGCCCGGAGCCCGGGCTCGGCGGCGCAGCCGGCGGCCAGGACCGCGAGGGCGGCGAGGACGGCGGTCCGGGCGGCGCGGGGCGAGGCGGTCACGGCTCGGGGCTCCAGCTCTGTGGTCGGGCGCCGCGGGGCGCGGGCGCTCGGGGATCCACTATGGGTCGGCGCGGAATCATCAAACTGATCTGACTGCGCAACGCCGTCGTCGGTTCCCCCGAAGGCTCTACCCTTGCCGGGTGGCAGCAGCAGAAACGTCCAAGAAGAAGTCCAAGGCGCAGGCCCCCGCGGGTCCGGCCCCGGTCGACCTGGCCATGCCGGCCCTGCGCGCCGAGGTCCCGCTCGACTTCCCGCGCGCCTGGGTCGAGTTCGCCGACCCCGACGACGAGGAGCAGGTGTTCCGCTGCGACCTCACCTGGCTGACCTCGCGCTGGTCGTGCATCTTCGGCCGGGGCTGCCACGGCATCCGCGAGGGCCGCGGCGCCTCGGACGGCTGCTGCACGCTGGGCGCGCACTACTCGGACGAGGACGACGAGAAGCGGGTCGCCGGGCACGCGGCCCGGCTGACGCCGGACATCTGGGAGAACTTCGCGCACGGCACCGACGCCAAGGGCCGGATCAAGGCCGACGACGGCATCACCATGCTCGACGAGGACGGCGACCGCCAGACCCGCCGGGTCAACGGCGCCTGCATCTTCGTGAACAGCCCCGGCTTCGCCGGCGGCGCCGGCTGCGCGCTGCACGCGCTGGCACTCAAGGAGGGCCGGGAGCCGCTGGAGACGAAGCCGGACGTCTGCTGGCAGCTGCCGATCCGCCGCACCTACGACTGGATCGACCGGCCGGACGACACCCGCTACCTCCAGGTCAGCATCGGCGAGTACGACCGCCGCGGCTGGGGCCCGGGCGGGCACGACCTGCACTGGTGGTGCACCGGCAGCCCGGAGGCGCACGGCGGCCCGGACCCGGTGTACGTCAGCTACCGCCCCGAGCTCACCGAGCTGATGGGCAAGGCGGCGTACGACGTGCTGGCCGGCCTGTGCGAGGAGCGGATCGCCACCAAGGGCGACCGCAAGGTGGCCCCGCACCCGGCCGACCCGGTCAGGAAGCCCAAGAAGAGCTGACCCGTCCCGCAGTCGCCTGCTTGGCCCCTACTTGTCGACTACTTGTCGATGTCCCCGACGACGAAGAACATCGACCCCAGGATCGCGACCATGTCCGCGACCAGCGTGCCGGGCAGCAGCTCGGTCAGCGCCTGGATGTTGTTGAAGGACGCCGAGCGCAGCTTGAGCCGCCACGGCGTCTTGTCGCCGCGCGAGACCAGGTAGTAGCCGTTGATCCCGAGCGGGTTCTCGGTCCAGGCGTAGGTGCTGCCCTCGGGGGCCTTGAGCACCTTGGGCAGCCGCAGGTTGACCGGGCCGGGCGCCAGCGTGGCGAGCTTGTCCAGGCAGGCGTCGGCCAGGTCCAGCGCGTTGACCGTCTGCTCCAGCAGGCACTCGAAGCGGGCCAGGCAGTCGCCCTCCTCGCGGGTGACCACCGTGAGCACCTGCCGCAGCTCGTCGGAGCCGTACGCGAGGTAGGGCTCGTCGCGACGCAGGTCGAGGTCGAGGCCGCTGGCGCGGGCGATCGGCCCGCTGACGCCGTACGCCTCGGCCTGCGCCCGGGTGAGGACGCCGACGCCGGCGGTGCGGGCGCGGAAGATCTCGTTGCCGAGGACGAGGTCCTCGAAGACGGGCAGCTGGGAGCGGACGGTGGCGACGGCGGTGCGCACCCGGCCGAGCCAGCCGGCCGGCAGGTCCTCCTTGAGGCCGCCGACCCGGTTGAACATGTAGTGCATGCGCCCGCCGGAGGCCTCCTCCAGGACGTACTGGAGGTCCTCGCGGCCGGTGAAGGCGTGGAAGATCGGGGTGATGCCACCGAGCTCCAGCGGGTACGAGCCGAGGAACATCAGGTGGTTGAGCACCCGGTTGAGCTCGGCGAGCAGGGTGCGGATCCACACCGCCCGCTCGGGGACCTCCATGCCGAGCATCCGCTCGACGCCGAGCACGACGCCGAGCTCGTTGGAGAAGGCGGAGAGCCAGTCGTGCCGGTTGGCCAGCATGATGATCTGCCGGTAGTCGCGGGCCTCGAACAGCTTCTCCGCGCCCCGGTGCATGTAGCCGATGACCGGCTCGGCGGTGATGATGCGCTCGCCGTCGAGCACCAGCCGCAGGCGCAGCACGCCGTGCGTCGCGGGGTGCTGCGGGCCGATGTTGAGCACCATGTCGGTGGTGCCCGCCTCGCCCGTGAAGTTCTCGGCTCCCGCCCCGATGCCGACCGTGGTCTCCCTCATGGACCCAGAGTCTGCCATCCCACTAGGGATTCCAAGCTCGCCGCCCACCCAGAATCTCAAGGGGCGGCATGCGGACGGCCTGGACGAGCCAGCCGAAGGCGCCGAGCCCGGCCGGGTCGGTGAGCTCGGCGCCCTCGCCGGCGCCGCCGAGCGCGCGCAGGTAGGCCACCGGGTCGGTGGAGGCGAGCGCGAGCGACGGGCGGGCGCCGGTCACGCCGAGGGCGTGCAGCGCGTCCCGCTGGGTTGTCCACAGGCTGTGGAGAGCGGGCACGGCGATCGAGTC
Source organism: Kitasatospora aureofaciens (assembly GCF_019192735.1). Lineage (GTDB taxonomy): Bacteria > Actinomycetota > Actinomycetes > Streptomycetales > Streptomycetaceae > Kitasatospora > Kitasatospora aureofaciens_A. The sequence continues at coordinate 280,284 of NZ_JAHTKP010000005.1, read as the reverse complement.
CAGGGCGACGTGCGCGGTCACGTCGCAGGAGCCGTCCGGCACCGGCGTCACCTCGCGGCCGTCCCGGAAGCCGGCGAAAGTGCCGAGCGGCGGACGGCGGTCGGCGGTGTGCCCGTAGTCGACGGCGACGGCGAGGCCGCGCTCCAGCCCGGCGACGGCGTGCGCCCAGGCCGCGTCCCGGGATCCGCCGAACTCGACGAAGTCCCCGGGGTGTTCGGCCGGCCACCAGCGGGCGGCCCAGGCCGCGTCGGCGGCGGAGACCGGCTCGCCGAGCCGCTGCTCGCCCGTCCCGGTGTCCACCTCGACGTACCGCAGCACCCCGTCCTCGTCCAGCTCGCCGGCGTCCAGCGGCACGTTGTCCAGCCACTCGTTGGCGAACAGCAGCCCGGTGACGCCGCGCGGCACCTCGTCCGTCCACAGGACTGTGGACGGCAGCCCGGCCGGGCGGTCCGCGATCTCCACGCCGTACGGGCGCAACCGCGCGCGCACCCGGTCCGGCAGCTCGGCCAGCACCCCGGTGAGCAGTTCCCCGCGCCCGGCCCCGACATCGACGAGGGCCAGCTCCTCCGGACGGCCGAGGGCCGCGTCAACCTCCAGCAGCAGCCGGGCCACCGCACGGGCGAATCTCGGCGAGGCGTGCACCGAGGTGCGGAAGTGCCCGGCCGGGCCCTCCGGCCTGCGGTAGAACCCGCCGTCCGGGTCGTACAGGGCCTGGTCCATGGCGGGCGCCCACCGCATCCAAGTCATGGGCCGCGACGCTACCCGCCCCCGAGCCCGCCGTCCCACCCGGTGCCAGGGCTTCTCCGACCTACGGAGTAGAACGGATCGCCCTACCGGCGGACCTGGACACACCGCGCGACTGCCTACGCTTGAGACGTGCATCGACTCAACGTCTGGCTCCGCCGTCACCCCATGGTGGTCGACGCCGCCTGGGCGGCGATCGTGCTGGTCTTCGGCCTGCTGCCGAGCGAGAGCCTCACCGGCTGGAAGTTCGACGCGCAGATCGCGATCGCGGTGCTGCTGCCTGCCCTGATGGTCTTCCGCCGCCGCTTCCCCGACGTCACCGTGGCCGCGGCCGCCCTGGTCGGCCTGGGCCAGGTCGCCGTGAACATCGACCCGGCCGCCTCCTCCATCGCCTACCTGGTGTTCGCCTACACCGGCGCCGCCTTCGGCCGGACCTGGACGTCCCGGCTGGCGCTGGCCGCCGGGCTGGCCGCCGGACCCCTGACGTTCTGGCTGATCCACCCCACGAAGACCTGGGTGGACACTGCCGGGGACGTCCACAGCCGCGGCTACAACGAGGGCGAGGCGGCGCTGATCATGCTCCTGATGAGCACGCCGTTCATCCTCTGCTGGGCCTGGGGCCGGCTGACCAGGGTGCGCCGCGCCTACCTCACCGAACTGGAGGACCGCGCCGCCCGGCTGGAGCGCGAGCGGGACGCCCAGGCCAAGGTGGCGGTCGCCGCCGAGCGCGCCCGGATCGCCCGCGAGCTGCACGACGTGGTCGCGCACAACGTCTCGGTCATGATCGTCCAGGCCGACGGCGCCGCGTACGTCCTCGACAACTCGCCCCAGCAGGCGAAGGAGGCGCTCGGCACGATCGCCTCCACCGGCCGGCAGGCGCTGGTCGAGATGCGCCGGCTGCTGGGCGTGCTGCGCACCGCCGACACCGCCGAGGAGTACGTGCCGCAGCCCGGCGTCGAGGAACTGCCCGAACTGCTGGAGCAGGTCCGCACGGCCGGCCTCCGGGTCGACTACGCGACCTCCGGCCACCCGCGCGAACTGCCGCGCGGCGTCGAGCTGACGGTCTACCGGATCGTCCAGGAGGCGCTGACCAACGTCCGCAAGCACGGTGGCCCCGACGTGCACGCCCGGGTCGCCGTCGACTTCGGCGAGCGCGAACTCGCCGTCCTGGTCGAGGACGACGGCCGCGGCAGCACCGACGAACAGCTGACCGCCGGCGGCGCGGACGGCCTCGGCCATGGCCTGATCGGCATGCGCGAGCGGGTCGGCATGGTCAGCGGCAGCCTCGACGTGGGCCCCCGCCCCGGCGGCGGCTTCCGGATCCGCGCCGTCCTGCCGCTCAAGACGGCCCACTAGCCCGCCCCGCCGTTCACCACCAAGGAGCCATCTTGACCATCCGTGTGATGCTCGTCGACGACCAGGAACTGCTGCGCACCGGCTTCCGGATGATCCTGCAGTCGCAGGGCGACATCGAGATCGCCGCCGAGGCCGGCGACGGCGCCCAGGCCCTGGAGCTGCTGAAGCACACGCCGGTCGACGTGATCCTGATGGACGTCCGGATGCCCCGCCTGGACGGGGTGCAGACCACCCGCCGGATCTGCCTGGCCGAGGACGGCAGCCCGGTGCCGGACGCCCCGCACGTGCTCATCCTCACCACCTTTGACCTGGACGAGTACGCCTTCGCCGCGCTCAAGGCCGGCGCCAGCGGCTTCCTGCTCAAGGACGTGCCGCCGACCGAGCTGGTGGCCGCGATCCGCGCGGTGCACGGCGGGGAGGCCGTGGTCGCGCCGACCACCACCCGCCGCATGATCGACCGCTTCGCCGAGGTGCTGCCCACCCCGCAGAGCGCGCCCGGCTCGGACGTCCTCGACCCGCTCACCGACCGCGAGCGGGAGGTGTTCCTGCTGGTCGCCCAGGGGCTCTCGAACGGCGAGATCGCCGCCCGGCTGGTGCTCTCGGAAGCCACCGTGAAGACCCACGTCGGCCGGATCCTGGCCAAGCTCGGCCTGCGCGACCGGGTCCAGGCCGTGGTGCTCGCCTACGAGGCCGGGCTGATCCGGGCCGGGGCGGCGGACTGAGCCTCCCGGGTGAACCGGCGCCGCCCGTAGAATGGGCCGGTACGTCCGGTACCCGAAGAGGACCGGAACGAGATCCGTGAGGACAAGGGCCGCGACGTGAGTACGCCCGACAGTGCCGACTTCGCCGGGTACGGCGAGTTCGCCCCGCTCGCCGACGGCTTCGGCGACCCGCGCGACCCCGGCAACCGCCCGGCCCGGCTCACCGTCGGCGTGGTCGGCACCGGCCGGGTCGGCCCCGCGCTGGGCGCCGCACTGCAGCTCGCCGGCCACACCGTGGTCGCCGCCTCCGGGGTCTCCGCCACCTCCCGCCGCCGTGCCGAGGCACTGCTGCCGGGCGTGCGGATCGTCACCCCGCCGCAGGTGCTGGCGGCCGCCGACCTCGTGCTGCTCACCGTCCCCGACGACGCGCTGGCCGACCTGGTGGCCGGCCTCGCCGCGACCGGCGCCGTACGCCCCGGCCAGCTGGTCGTGCACACCTCCGGCGCGCACGGCGTCGGCATCCTGGACCCCGCCACCCGGGCCGGGGCACTGCCGCTCGCCCTGCACCCGGCGATGACCTTCACCGGCACCTCCGTCGACCTGGACCGGCTGGCCGGCTGCCCGTTCGGCGTCACCGCGCCCGAGGAGCTGCGGCCGGTCGCCGAGGCGCTGGTGGTGGAGATGGGCGGCGAGCCCGAGTGGGTGCCCGAGGAGGTCCGCCCGCTCTACCACACCGCCCTCGCGCACGGCGCGAACCACCTGGTCACGCTGGTCGCGCAGGCGATGGACCTGCTGCGCACGGCCGGCGTCGCCGAACCCGGCCGGCTGCTCGGCCCGCTGCTCGGCGCCGCCCTGGACAACAGCCTGCGCTCCGGCGACGCGGCCCTCACCGGACCGGTCGCCCGGGGCGACGCGGGCACCGTTCGGCGCCACCTGGCGCAGCTCAGTACGGTGTCCCCGGACATCCCGGCGGCCTACCGGGCGATGGCCCGCGCCACCGCCCAGCGGGCGGTGGCGAACGGAACCCTCTCGACCGACTCCGCGGCCGCTGTGCTGGACGCTCTCAACGAGGAGAAGCGGTAGGTGACTCCTCCCCGGCCTGAACCGGGGCTTCTCACTCGGCCGCCGGAGCGGCCTCATGACGGACAAGCCCTGCCCGGCGCGTTACCGCACGGGACGGAGCGTAACAAGGCGGCGGAACCTCGCGCAGCCGGATGAGCGAAGGAGTGCAGTAATGGCGGGCAAGGCCCAGCGAAGCAAGCCCCAGCGGGCGCCGAAGGTCCACCGGGCCGTCGTCACCCACACCGTGGACGACTTCGAGGCCGCGTTCTGGCCGGACGAGCGGCCGGTCGACAACGCCGTCGTGATGACCATGGGCGCCCTGCACGAGGGCCACGCCGCGCTGATCCGCGCCGCCCGCAAGCAGGTCGGCCGGGAGGGCCGGGTCGCGGTGACGGTCTTCGTCAACCCGCTGCAGTTCGGCCCGGCCGAGGACCTGGAGCGCTACCCGCGCACCCTCGACGCGGACGTGCGGCTCGCCGAGGACAACGGCGCCGACGTGGTCTTCGCGCCGTCCGTCGACGAGGTCTACCCGAACGGTGCCCCGCAGGTGCGGATGGCGGCCGGCCCGATGGGCGAGCGCTTCGAGGGCGCCACCCGGCCCGGCCACTTCGACGGCGTGCTCACCGTGGTCGCCAAGCTGCTGCACATCACCGACCCGGACTTCGCCTACTTCGGCGAGAAGGACGCCCAGCAGCTGGCGGTCATCCAGCGGATGGTCGCGGACCTGGACTTCGACGTCGAGATCATCGGCGTGCCGACCGTCCGCGAGGAGGACGGCCTGGCGCTGTCCTCGCGCAACCGCTACCTCTCGGAGGAGGAGCGTTCGCAGGCCCTCGCGCTGTCGAAGGCCCTGTTCGCCGGCCGGGACGTGGCCGCGCAGGGCCCGAAGGCCGTGCGCGAGGCCGCCGCGGCCGTCCTCGACACCGCCGAAGGTGTCACCCTTGACTACCTCGCCCTGATCGACCCGCACGACTTCAGCGAGGCGGCGGACGACTTCCAGGGCGAGGCGGTGCTGGCCGTCGCCGCGAAGGTGGGCACCACCCGCCTGATCGACAACGTCCGCATCATTGTTCGGTAACTCAGTCATTCGGTAACGGGTAAGCAATCCCCTCAGGCATGCACTCACTGGAGGCGTGACCCCATGCTCCGCACCATGCTCAAGTCCAAGATCCACCGGGCCACCGTGACCCAGGCCGACCTGCACTACGTCGGCTCGGTCACGGTGGACGAGGACCTGCTCGACGCCGCCGACCTGCTCCCCGGCGAGCTGGTCCACATCGTCGACATCAACAACGGCGCCCGGCTGGAGACCTACACCATCGCCGGCCCGCGCGGCTCCGGCGTGATCGGCATCAACGGCGCCGCCGCCCGTCTGGTCCACCCCGGCGACCTGGTCATACTCATCGCCTACGGGCAGATGGACACGGCCGAGGCCAAGGGCTACGAGCCGAAGATCGTCTTCGTCGACGAGCGGAACCGGATCACCGGCCTGGGCGGCGACCCGGCCGAGGCCGGGGAGGGCACCGGACTGCTGCGCGGTGACCAGGCGTACGGTGACGGCAACGGCGCGGCAACCGCCGCGCGCTGAAGGAGCCACTGAGCCATGTCCGTTACGCACCGCCTCACCGCCCCCGCCCCCGGCTGGACGACCGCCACCGACGTGGTCGTGGTCGGCTCGGGGGTGGCCGGCCTCACCGTCGCGCTCAACGTCCGCAAGGCCGGCCTGCGGGCCATGGTGGTCACCAAGGCGATGCTGGACGACGGCTCCACCCGCTGGGCCCAGGGCGGCATCGCCGCCGCCCTGGGCGAGGGCGACACCCCCGAGCAGCACCTGGACGACACCCTGGTGGCCGGAGCCGGGCTCTGCGACGAGGAGGCCGTCCGCACCCTGGTCACCGAGGGTCCGGACGCCGTCCGCCGGCTGATCGCCACCGGCGCCGCTTTCGACCGCGGCGACGACGGCGAGATCCTGCTCACCCGCGAGGGCGGCCACCACCGCCGCCGGATCGCGCACGCCGGCGGGGACGCCACCGGCGCCGAGATATCGCGCGCCCTGGTCGCCGCCGTCCGCAGCGACCCCGGCATCGAGCTGATCGAGCACGCCCTCGTCCTCGACCTGCTCACCGACGCCGACGGGCACGCCGCCGGCCTCACCCTGCACGTCATGGGCGAGGGCCAGCGCGACGGCGTCGGCGCCATCCGGGCCCGCGCGGTGGTGCTCGCCACCGGCGGCATGGGCCAGGTCTTCTCCGCCACCACCAACCCGGCGGTCTCCACCGGCGACGGCGTGGCGCTCGCGCTGCGGGCCGGCGCGGCCGTCACCGACCTGGAGTTCGTCCAGTTCCATCCCACCGTGCTCTGGCTCGGCCCGGAGGCCGAGGGCCAGCAGCCGCTGGTCTCCGAGGCGGTCCGCGGCGAGGGCGCCCACCTGGTGGACGCGGACGGCGTCCGCTTCATGGTCGGGCAGCACGAACTCGCCGAACTGGCCCCGCGCGACATCGTCGCCAAGGCGATCACCCAGCGGATGCAGGCCCAAGGCGCCGAGCACATGTTCCTGGACGGGCGGCACTTCGGCGCCGAGATGTGGGAGCACCGCTTCCCGACCATCCTCGCCTCCTGCCGCGCGCACGGCATCGACCCGGTCACCGAGCCGATCCCGGTCGCCCCGGCCGCGCACTACGCCTCCGGCGGCATCCGCACCGACCCGCACGGCCGCACCACCGTCCCGGGCCTGTACGCCTGCGGCGAGGTCGCCTGCACCGGGGTGCACGGCGCCAACCGGCTGGCGTCCAACTCGCTGCTGGAGGGTCTGGTCTTCGCCGAGCGGATCGCCGCCGACCTGACCGACCTGCACCGGGCCGGCGAGCTGCCCGAGCGTGCGGTGGACGTCGCCGCCGCGCGCGCCGCCCAGCCGGTGCCGCTGCCCCCGTCCGAGGCGCGGGCCGAGATCCAGCGGCTGATGTCGCGCGGCGCGGGCGTGCTGCGCTCGGCCGCGTCGATGGCCGACACCGCGGCGGGGCTCACTCTGCTCGCCGAGCAGGCGTACGCGCACGTCGCCGAGGAGAAGCCGGCCGACCCGCGGGTGGAGACCTGGGAGGCGGCCAACCTGCTGCTGGTCTCCACCGCGCTGGTCGCCGCCGCCGCGCAGCGCGCGGAGACTCGCGGCTGCCACTGGCGCGAGGACTTCCCGGAGCGCGACGACGCCTGGCGGCGCCACCTGATCACCACCCTCACCGCCTCCGGCGACCCTGTCAGCACCCCTGAGGAGCAGTAGAAGATGACCCACTCCCACGAGGAACTCCCCCTGGCCGACCAGGGCGGCTGCGGCGACGGCTGCGCCTGCGGGGACGGCGAGGGCTACGAGACCGGCCTCGACCCGCAGCTGGCCGAGCTGCTGGAGCAGGCCGGACTGGACCCGATCGAGGTCGAGGACGTCGCCACCCTGGCGCTGGCCGAGGACCTGGCCGGCGGCGAGGACGTCACCTCGGTAGCCACGGTGCCCGAGGACGCCGTCGCCACCGCGGACTTCACCGCCCGCGAGGCCGGCGTGGTGGCCGGCCTGCGGATCGCCGAGGCGGTCGTCTCGCTGGTCTGCGAGGAGGAGTTCGAGGTCGAGCGGCACGTCCAGGACGGCGAGCGGGTCGAGGCCGGCCAGGTGCTGCTCTCGGTCCGCTCCCGCACCCGGGACCTGCTGACCGCCGAGCGCAGCGCGCTCAACCTGCTCTGCCACCTGTCCGGCATCGCCACCGCGACCCGCGCCTGGGCGGACGCGCTGGCGGGCACCGGCGCGGTCGTCCGGGACACCCGCAAGACCACCCCGGGCCTGCGCGCGATGGAGAAGTTCGCGGTGCGCTGCGGCGGTGGCGCCAACCACCGGATGGCGCTGTCCGACGCCGCCCTGGTCAAGGACAACCACGTGGTCGCGGCCGGCGGCGTGGCCGAGGCCTTCCGGGCCGTCCGGGCCGCCTACCCCGACCTGCCGGTCGAGGTCGAGGTGGACACCCTGGACCAGATCCCGCCGGTGCTGGACGCCGGAGCCGACCTGATCCTGCTGGACAACTTCACCGTCGAGCAGCTGAAGGAGGCCGTCGCGCTGGTGGCCGGCCGGGCCCGGCTGGAGGCCTCCGGCGGACTGACCCTGGCCGGCGCGCGCGAGGTCGCCCAGACTGGTGTCGACTACCTGGCCGTGGGGGCGCTCACGCACTCCTCGCCGATCCTGGACATCGGCCTGGACCTCCGCGCCTGACCGTCAGGAGAAGACGCAGCCTCGCCCCGACTCGCAGAAAGCGCCCCATGCTCCTCACCATCGACGTCGGCAACACCCAGACCACGCTCGGCCTGTTCGACGGCGAGGAAGTGGTGGAACACTGGCGGATCTCCACCGATCCGCGCCGCACGGCCGATGAACTGGCAGTGCTGCTGCAGGGGTTGATGGGCAACCACACCGCGGTGAGCGAGGCCACGGTGGAGGGCCTGGCGATCTGCTCGTCGGTTCCCGCCGTGCTCCACGAGCTCCGCGAGGTGACCCGCCGTTACTACGGCGACGTCCCCGCGGTGATCGTGGAGCCCGGCGTGAAGACCGGGGTGCACGTCCTGATGGACAACCCCAAGGAGGTCGGCGCCGACCGGATCGTCAACGCGCTGGCCGCCAATCACCTGTACGGCGGGCCGTGCATCGTGGTCGACTTCGGCACCGCGACGACCTTCGACGCCGTCAACGCCCGCGGCGACTACGTCGGCGGCGCGATCGCCCCCGGCATCGAGATCTCCGTCGAGGCGCTCGGCGTCCGCGGCGCCCAGCTGCGCAAGATCGAACTGGCCCGCCCCCGCAACGTGATCGGCAAGAACACCGTCGAGGGCATGCAGTCCGGCATCCTCTACGGCTTCGCGGGCCAGGTCGACGGCCTGGTCGACCGGATGGCCAAGGAACTCGCCAAGGACCCGGACGACGTCCAGGTGATCGCCACCGGCGGCCTCGCGACCCTCGTCCTCGGCGAGGCCACCACCATCGACGTCCACGAGCCCTGGCTCACCCTCATCGGCCTCCGCCTGGTCTACGAGCGCAACCGTCCGAGCTGACCGGCTCGTTCGTCAGGTCTCTTTTCGTCAGGGGCCGAACGTGGGGCTTCGGCGCGACGTTACCGACAAATCGGATATTCCTCACGTAGTGTCAGCCCATGCCTACGCCACACGGATCGCGCGGCGGCATGGCCTTCAGCGCCGACGAAGTCCGCGTGCTGCGCCGCGCCCTCGCCCAAGCCCTGCACCCCGCCGTCCCCGTCCATCTCCAGGGCCCCGACCGGCCGGTCTTCGCCGGCCCGGGCGCCGAGTTGTGGGCCGAGGACGTCCAGGACGCGCTGCGTCTGACCGAGGCGATCAACGAGGCCGTCCAGGAGGGCGGCCGGCTGCGCGCCTTCCTGCTCGCCGACCTCGGCCGCTACCGGGCCGCGCTGCCCGGCAGCGCCGGCGGCTACCTGGAACGCCTGGAGGAGGCCGTGACCGACGGCTACCTGCCCGGCCCCGAGGACCTCACCGCGCTGCGCGGGCTCACCCGGCAGCCCTGCGGCCAGCACGAGCGCTCCCGCCGCTCCCGGCTGGCCGGCCGCTGCCACGCGCTCGCCGAGGCCGCCGTCCGCGAACGGCTGGCCCTCACCACGGGGCAGCCGCGCCACCTGGTGGCCGTACCGAACCCCGCCGCACCCCCGAGCAGTCCCCCCACCCCCCTTGGAGGACGGATCCCGATGAGCAGCACCGACTCCCCCGCCGAGCAGCCCGCCGCTCCCCAGACGCCGCCCCGCCCGGACCGGATGCCCACGCCGGCCGAGCTCTTCGGCCGCCGCCCCAAGCCCCCCACCCGCCCGGCTCCGCCCGCCACGCCGGCCCCCGAGGACATCGAACTCGCCACCGGCACCGGCTGAGCCGTACGCACCCCTGTGGGGAGACCGTCGACACGGCGGTCTCCCCACACGTTTATCCCGTGGCGGAGCATGGTGTGAGGCTGGCTACCCTTGTGGGGTGAGCGATCAGAGCCTTATTCCCGCGACCGACGACCTTCCCGAGCAGATGCGCGTCCGGCGCGAGAAGCTGGACCGGCTCCGGGCGGCCGGTGTCGACCCGTACCCGGTCGGCTTCCCCCGCACCAGCACCATCGCCGACCTGCGTGCCAAGCACCCCGACCTGGAGCCCGACACCGCGACCGGTGAGCGGGTCGGCATCACCGGCCGGGTGATCCTTTCCCGTACCGGCGGCAAGCTCTGCTTCGCCACCCTGCGCGACGGCAGCGGCGACCTCCAGGTGATGTTCTCCCTGGACAAGCTGGGCGAGGAGCGGCTGGCGGCCTGGAAGTCGGACATCGACCTCGGCGACCAGGTCGGCGTCGAGGGCGAGGTGATCACCTCCCGGCGCGGCGAGCTGTCGGTGATGGTGGACCGCTGGGAGCTCACCGCCAAGTGCCTGCGCCCGCTGCCGGACAAGCACAAGGGCCTGACCGACCCGGAGGCCCGGGTCCGCCAGCGGTACGTCGACCTGATCGTCAACCCCGAGGCCCGCGAGATCCTGCACCTGCGCAGCAAGGTGGTCCGCTCGATCCGCCGCACCTACGAGGACCGCGGCTACATCGAGGTCGAGACCCCGATGCTGCAGCCGGTGCACGGCGGCGCCAACGCGCGCCCGTTCAGGACGCACATCAACGCGTACGACATCGACCTCTACATGCGGATCGCCCCCGAGCTGTACCTCAAGCGGCTCGTGGTCGGCGGCGCGGAGAAGGTCTTCGAGATCAACCGCAACTTCCGCAACGAGGGTGCGGACTCCACCCACAACCCGGAGTTCACCTCGCTGGAGTCGTACGAGGCGTACGGCGACTACAACACCCAGGCCGAGCTGATCCGCGAGACGATCATCAACGCGGCCCGGGACGCGCTGGGCACCACCGTGATCAAGGGCCTGGACCCGCACGGCGTCGAGCACGAGATCGACCTGGCCGAGCCGTGGGAGGAGGTCAGCGTCTACCCGGGCATCTCCGCCCACCTGGGCGTCGAGGTCACCCCGGAGACCAGCGTCGAGGAGCTGCGCAAGCTGGCCTTCGAGCACAGCATCCCGTTCGAGAAGAGCTGGGGCCACGGGCAGATCGTGCTGGAGATGGTCGAGCGCCTCCTGGAGGAGAACGCCGTCCGGCCGACCTTCATCAAGGACTACCCGACCGAGGTCTCCCCGCTGACCCGCCAGCACCGCTCGGTGGCGGGCGTGGCCGAGAAGTGGGACCTGGTGATCTTCGGTACCGAGATCGGCACCGCCTACTCCGAGCTGGTCGACCCGGTCGAGCAGCGCGCCCGGCTGACCTCGCAGTCCCTGCTCGCGGCCGGCGGTGACGTCGAGGCGATGCAGCTCGACGAGGACTTCCTGCGGGCCCTGGAGTACGCGATGCCGCCGACCGGTGGCCTCGGCCTCGGGGTGGACCGCCTGATCATGCTGCTGACCGGCAAGAACATCCGGGAGACCGTGCTCTTCCCGCTGGTGAAGCCGGAGCCGAAGGCATCCGCCGCCGCGGCGGAGAAGACCGAGGAGGAGTGACCTGATGGACTACGTCAGCGCGATCGTCCCGCCGCTGGTCATGGCAATCGGTTTCGGTTTCCTGGTGCGGGCCATCGTCCGCAGCCAGGGCGGGGCCCAGAAGGCCAAGGAAGACCTGGACTGACCTTGGGCTGACCCTGGACCGACCCGCGGCCGACGCCGTCGGCCCGCCCGCAGCACCGCGCGCCGCCATTCCCGATTCCGGGGGTGGCGGCGCGCCGGTTTGGCGCACTTCACAAGATTTGCCCCATTCACTCCCTATCCTGGCCGCACTATGGTCCGGCAACTCGGCGAACTTGAGAACGCCATCATGACCCGGGTGTGGCGCTGGAACCGACCGGTGACGGTTCGCGAGGTTCTCCAGGATCTGCAGTCGGAACGCGAAATCGCGTACACCACGGTGATGACCGTCCTGGACAAGCTGCACAGAAAGGGCTGGTTGCGCCGTGAGCGCGCCGGCCGGGCCTATCGATATGAACCGGTCTCGTCCCGCGAGGCGTACACCGCGGCTCTGATGAACGATGCGTGGGCCACCAGTGACAATCCGGCGGCGGCACTGGTGCACTTCTTCGGCCTGATGTCGCCCGAGCAGCGCGAGGCGCTCCGGGACGCGTTGCGGGTGGCCGCTCTGTTCCCGCCCGATCCGGCCGCCGCGGATTCCGCGGCGGGCGGGACGGATACCGAGGAGACCCCGCCGGGCGCGGCACGATAACGTCCCGCCATGGAGGTCACCATCCGCCGCGCACGGACCACGGACGTGCGGGCAGTACGCAGGCTCATCGACGCCTACTCGCGTGACGGCATTCTGCTCGACAAGCCCACCGTCACACTGTTCGAATCCGTCCAGGAGTTCTGGGTCGCGGAACGCGACGACAACGGCTCGGTGGTGGCCTGCGGCGCGCTGCACGTGATGTGGGAGGATCTCGCCGAGGTCCGCACACTCGCCGTGGATCCGGTCTGCCGGGGGTTCGGGGTCGGGCATCTGCTGCTGGAGAAGCTGCTGCAGACGGCACGCTGGCTCGGCGTCCGTCGGATTTTCTGCTTGACGTTCGAGGTGCCGTTCTTCGCGAAACACGGTTTCGTCGAGATCGGTGAGCTTCAGGAAACCGATGATGGTACGACAGACCCGGCGGCGATCGCTACGGATGTCTATGAAGAACTTCTCCGCTCGTACGATGAAGGTGTCGCGGAGTTCCTGGACCTGGAGCGGGTGAAGCCCAACACACTGGGCAACTCGCGCATGCTGCTGCACCTCTGAGCGGCTCCGCGTCGGTCAGGGGTTTGTGTTTTCCGCGGAAAGGCGCTTTCCTTTCCTTAGGCAATGGGTCGTTTAGCGGAAAGGGAAGCCCGTGGCACAGAGGGTGCAGGTCATTCTTGAAGACGATCTCGACGGCGGTTCGGCGGACGAGACGGTGACGTTCGCGCTCGACGGCGTTGCCTACGAGATCGACCTGAAGAGCGTCAACGCGGACAAGCTGCGCGGTCTGCTGGCCCCGTACGTGGAGAAGGGCCGCAAGCAGAGCGGCCGGCTGGCGGGCGCCCGTCGCCCGGGCCGCGGCGCCGCTCCGCGTCCGTCCGGCAGCGCCCCGGACACCGCCAAGATCCGTGCGTGGGCCAAGGAGCAGGGCCTGGAGGTCAACGACCGCGGCCGGGTGCCCAGCACCGTCCGCGAGGCCTACGACAAGGCCAACGCGTCCTGACCCCGGCGTCGCCGGACCGCCGGAGCGGGTGCGGGGCCCCGGCGGCCGCGTCGGGCGTCGACGGCACACGCGCGGGGCGCGGAGGAGGCTCCTCCGCGCCCCGCGGTGCGCGCCGGGCCCGGTGGGGGAACGTCCGAAAGGGATGTCCGGTTCGTAGTCCGGGCTGCAGTCCGGGCCGTCGTCCGCGGGGCAGACTCGGGCGGCGGAACAATCACAAGCTGTGCAACGCTGTAGGAGCGAAGCGGTAACGCGGACAGCACCGGGCGGCGTATCGGCCGCGGTGGCCGCGGCGAACACCGCTGAACCACCGTCACCGCGAGCCGGACTTCTCGCCAGGCGAACACCGTCACCGCGGAAACTGCGCGAGAACCGCCCCGATACCGGGTATGAATGCTGGTGGGCGGGTTCTTGACCCGTCCAGGGGCAGTATGCGTGACCGGCCGGAGACGGAGCGGCTCCGCCCCGGCGGCTCTTGTTCGCCGATGGCGTAGCGGAATCCGGTGCATCCGGCCCACCTGTGGGAACACCGATTCCCAGCATCAGGTTGGGATTGGTGTCGGCTGGTCGCGCAGCATCTCGCTCCCGTACCGGGGAGTGAATCCGTGGGCCGCGCCGCTGAGCGGGACTAGCATGCGGAAGGACAGGGCGGGGACCGACCCCGAACTGCCCGACCGCTCTGAGGAGCGATAAACGATGTTCGAGAGGTTCACCGACCGCGCGCGGCGGGTTGTCGTCCTGGCTCAGGAAGAGGCCCGGATGCTCAACCACAACTACATCGGCACCGAGCACATCCTCCTGGGTCTGATCCACGAGGGCGAGGGCGTCGCCGCTAAGGCCCTGGAGAGCCTCGGGATTTCTCTTGAGGCCGTACGCCAGCAGGTCGAGGAGATCATCGGCCAGGGCCAGCAGGCCCCGTCCGGTCACATTCCCTTCACCCCCCGGGCGAAGAAGGTCCTGGAGCTGTCGCTCCGGGAGGCCCTGCAGCTCGGCCACAACTACATCGGCACCGAGCACATCCTGCTCGGCCTGATCCGCGAGGGCGAGGGCGTCGCCGCCCAGGTCCTGGTCAAGCTGGGTGCCGACCTGAACCGGGTGCGCCAGCAGGTCATCCAGCTCCTCTCCGGCTACCAGACCGGTGGCGGCAAGGAGTCGGCCACGGCCGGCGGGCCCGCCGAGGGCACCCCGTCGACCTCGCTGGTCCTGGACCAGTTCGGCCGCAACCTCACCCAGGCCGCCCGCGAGGCCAAGCTCGACCCGGTCATCGGGCGCGAGAAGGAGATCGAGCGGGTCATGCAGGTGCTGTCCCGCCGCACCAAGAACAACCCGGTCCTGATCGGTGAGCCGGGCGTCGGCAAGACCGCCGTGGTCGAGGGCCTGGCCCAGGCGATCGTCAAGGGCGAGGTCCCGGAGACGCTCAAGGACAAGCAGCTCTACACGCTGGACCTGGGCGCCCTGGTGGCCGGCTCGCGCTACCGCGGTGACTTCGAGGAGCGCCTGAAGAAGGTGCTCAAGGAGATCCGCACCCGCGGCGACATCATCCTGTTCATCGACGAGCTGCACACCCTGGTCGGCGCGGGCGCCGCCGAGGGCGCCATCGACGCCGCCAGCATCCTCAAGCCGATGCTGGCCCGCGGCGAGCTGCAGACCATCGGTGCGACCACCCTGGACGAGTACCGCAAGCACCTGGAGAAGGACGCCGCGCTGGAGCGCCGCTTCCAGCCGATCCAGGTCGCCGAGCCGTCGCTGCCGCACACCATCGAGATCCTCAAGGGTCTGCGCGACCGCTACGAGGCCCACCACCGGGTCTCCATCACGGACGCCGCGCTGGTGGCCGCCGCCACCCTGGCCGACCGCTACATCTCGGACCGCTTCCTGCCGGACAAGGCGATCGACCTGATCGACGAGGCCGGTTCCCGGATGCGCATCCGCCGGATGACCGCGCCGCCGGACCTTCGCGAGTTCGACGAGAAGATCGCCGACGTGCGCCGCGAGAAGGAAAGCGCGATCGACGCGCAGGACTTCGAGAAGGCCGCGTCCCTGCGCGACGACGAGAAGCAGCTCCTGCAGGCCAAGGCCAAGCGCGAGAAGGAGTGGAAGGCCGGCGACATGGACGTCGTCGCGGAGGTGGACGAGGAGCTCATCGCCGAGGTCCTGGCCACCGCCACCGGCATCCCGGTCTTCAAGCTGACCGAGGAGGAGTCCTCCCGCCTGCTGCGCATGGAGGACGAGCTGCACAAGCGCGTCATCGGCCAGAAGGACGCCATCAAGGCGCTCTCCCAGGCCATCCGGCGCACCCGTGCCGGCCTCAAGGACCCGAAGCGCCCCGGCGGCTCGTTCATCTTCGCCGGTCCGTCCGGTGTCGGTAAGACCGAGCTGTCCAAGACGCTCGCCGAGTTCCTCTTCGGCGACGAGGACGCGCTGATCTCGCTCGACATGTCCGAGTTCTCGGAGAAGCACACCGTCTCCCGGCTCTTCGGCTCCCCGCCCGGATACGTGGGCTACGAGGAGGGCGGCCAGCTCACCGAGAAGGTGCGCCGCAAGCCGTTCTCGGTCGTCCTCTTCGACGAGGTCGAGAAGGCCCACCCGGACATCTTCAACTCGCTGCTGCAGATCCTGGAGGACGGTCGCCTGACCGACTCCCAGGGCCGCGTGGTGGACTTCAAGAACACCGTCATCATCATGACGACCAACCTCGGCACCCGGGACATCTCCAAGGGCTTCAACCTGGGCTTCGCGGCCACGGGTGACACCCAGACCGGGTACGAGCGGATGAAGGCGAAGGTCGGCGAGGAGCTCAAGCAGCACTTCCGCCCCGAGTTCCTGAACCGCGTCGACGACATCGTGGTGTTCCACCAGCTGACCGAGGACGACATCATCCAGATCGTCGACCTGATGATCGACAAGGTGGACTCCCGCCTCAAGGACCGCGACATGGGCCTGGAACTCAGCGTCGAGGCCAAGAAGCTGCTGGCCAAGCGCGGCTACGACCCGATCCTGGGTGCCCGTCCGCTGCGCCGCACCATCCAGCGCGAGATCGAGGACCACCTCTCCGAGAAGATCCTCTTCGGCGAGCTGCGGGCCGGCCACATCGTGGTCGTGGGTGTCGAGGGCGAGGGCAAGGAAGCCAAGTTCACCTTCCGTGGCGAGGAGAAGTCCGCCGTCGCGGACACTCCGGCCGCCGTTGCCTCGTCGGGCCCGGACCTGACGAAGTAGCAACATTTAACAGATAACAGCAAGCGGGCTGAGCCCCCGGCGAGTTTCGCCGGGGGCTCAGCCCGTTCTGCATGCCCGGACAGGGCCCCGGACATGGCGTTTCACACGGTTCGTCAGCTGACAGAAAGTTGGCGAGGATAGCGCCGTGGCCATGTCACGGTCAAGGTCTATCTTTTCCGTCTGCGCTTCGGTCAAATGACGTCCACCTGTCTTTCATATTGGTTTACCGGGCCTTGGCCAAGGGTCGGCCCGGTCGGGGAGGACGTCACAACCTTGAAGACGACCAGGAGAACCGCTGCGATCACCACCGCCGCAGCGGTCATAGTCACGCTCGGCGTGGGCCTGTTCCCGGGCACCGCCGTCGCCGACTCGGCTCCCGCGCCGAAGGACCCGGCCGACGCCGTCCAGTCCGTCAATGTCGAACACAACCTGCCGGGCCCGCTGACCGAGAAGGTGGAGGCCGAGCAGAAGGTCGCCACCGAGCAGCTGCTCGCCGGCACCGCCCAGATCGAGCAGCACAACGGCAGTTCCAGCATCAAGCTGGGCAAGGACAAGTACGTGGAGCTCGCCCGCGAGCGCACGGACAAGATCTTCACCATCCTGGTCGACTTCGGCGATCAGGTGGACAACACCACCAAGACGCCCGACGGCAAGATCCAGTACGGCGGCGAGCCCGGCCCGAAGCACAACGAGATCGAGAAGCCGGACCGCGCCACCAACAACTCAACCGCCTGGCAGGCCGACTACAACCAGCAGCACTACCAGGACCTGTACTTCGCCAAGGACAAGCCCTCGCTGAAGACCTACTACGAGAAGCAGTCCTCGGGCCGCTACTCGGTCGACGGCGTGGTCTCCGACTGGGTGCGGGTGCCGTGGAACGAGGCCCGGTACGGCTCCGACTACTGCGGCTCCAACATCTGCGCCAGCGCCCAGGACCTGATCCGCGACGCCGTGGACATCTGGTACAAGGACCAGCTGGCCAAGGGCCGGACCAAGGAGCAGATCAAGGCCACCCTGGCCGAGTACGACAAGTGGGACCGCTACGGTTCGCACCACGACGGGAACTTCAACCAGCCCGACGGGTACATCGACCACTTCCAGATCGTGCACGCCGGTGAGGACAAGTCGGCCGGTGGCGGCAAGCAGGGCAACAAGGCGCTGTGGGCCCACCGTTCGTACGTCTACGGCAACCTGAACGGCCAGGCCGGCCCGGACGCCAACAAGCTCGGCGGCGTCCAGGTCGGTGACACCGGCTTCTGGATCGGCGACTACACCATGCAGCCGGAGAACGGCGGCCTCGGCGTCTTCGCCCACGAGTACGGCCACGACCTCGGTCTGCCGGACCTCTACGACACCGCCGGCGGCGGCAAGGGCATCGACAACTCGGTCGGCTTCTGGTCGATCATGTCCTCCGGCTCCTGGCTCGGCGAGGGCAAGGACAGCATCGGCGACATGCCGGACGACTTCGACGCCTGGAGCAAGCTCAAGCTCGGGTGGCTGAAGTTCGACAAGGCCAAGGCCGGCACCGAGTCGACCCACCACATCGGCCCGGCGGAGTACAACAGCAAGCTCCCGCAGGCCCTGGTCGTCGATCTGCCGAAGAAGACCGTCACCACCGAGATCAACAAGCCCTTCTCGGGCAAGTACGAATGGTGGAGCGGCAGCGCCGACAACCTGAACGTCACGCTCACCCGCGACCTCGACCTGACCGGCAAGAAGTCCGCGAGCCTCAAGGCCAAGGGCTGGTACGAGCTGGAGCAGGACTTCGACTACGCCTGGGCCGAGGTCTCCACCGACGGCGGCAAGAACTGGACCGTCCTGGACGGCACCTGGAACGGCAAGCCGATCGCCAAGGACGCCAGTGGTCGCGCCGCCCTGACCGGTCTCACCGCCGCCTGGGGCGACCTGGAGTACCCGCTCGACGCCTACGCCGGCAAGGCCGTCAAGGTCCGCTTCCACAACACCACCGACCCGGGCCTGCACTACCGCGGCTTCGCGCTCGACGACATCTCGGTGACCGCCGACGGCGCCGTCGTCTTCAGCGACGACGTCGAGAACGGTGACAACGGCTGGGTGGCCGACGGCTTCACCCGCTTCACCGGCACGTACTCGAAGGACTACCCGCAGTACTACATCGCGGAGAACCGCCAGTACGTCTCGTTCGACCAGACCCTGCAGACCGGCCCGTACAACTTCGGCTGGAGCAACTCCAAGCCGAACTGGGTCGAGCACTACGCGTACCAGCCCGGCCTGCTGATCTGGTACTGGGACGAGTCGCAGACCGACAACAACGTCAGCGCCCACGCCGGTTCGGGCCTGATCCTGCCGATCGACTCGCACCCGGGCCCGCTCAAGTGGTCCGACGGCACGCTGATGCGTCCGCGCATGCAGGGCTTCGACTCGACCTTCGGCTCGCGCCGGGTGCCCGCGCTGACCCTGCACAAGAACGGTGTGGAGACGGTCATCCCGAAGTCGAAGGGTGTCGACGAGTTCTCCGACCTGAAGGAGTACTGGAACGAGGAGAACAAGTACAGCAGCGTGAAGGTCCCGAAGACCGGTACCAGCATCGAGGTCGAGAACGAGTCCTCGAACTACCTGGAGACCTGGATCCGGGTCCGCCCGGTCGACAACTGATCACGCCGAGGACGGCGATCGGCCTGTGACCAGGCAGCTCTGACGCAGTCCGTCCGGCCCGTCCCCGCAGGCGCGGGGGCGGGCCGGATGCTTTGCCGGACTGTTTTGTCGTCAGACTGTTTTGTCGTCAGACTGTCTGCTTAGGCAGGCGGTCGAGGAAGGCCGCGACCGCCTCTGCGATCTCGGCCGGGGTCCAGTCCAGCGCCTCGGACGCCACCGTGACCTCGGTCATCGCCAGGCCCGGCAGCCCGTGCTCGCGCCAGCTGCCGAACAGGCCCACCTTGGTGTCCTCGGCCAGGCCCAGCCCGGCCTCCTCCAGCTCGGCGGGCGGGTGCGGCAGCCAGAGCTGGAACTGGTGGGTGTGCGGCGGGGCGGGGTGGACCCGGGCGCCGGGTACGGCGGCGACGGCTGCGGCCAGCGCGCCGGAGACCGTCCGGGCATGCGTCACGTACCCTTCCAGGCGCGGGAGTTCACGGTCCAGGCCGGTCAGCGCGGCGAGCGCGAACGGCCACTGCTGGAACAGCTGGCCGCCGTACCGGTGCCGCCAGGCCTTGGCCGTCCGCACGAAGCCCACCGGGCCGGCGAGTGCGGCGCCGCTGATCCCCCCGAGGGTCTTGTAGAAGGAGACGTACACCGAGTCGGCCAGCGCGGAGATCTCCGGCAGCGAGCGGCCGAGGTGGAACACCGACTCCCAGATCCGGGCGCCGTCCAGGTGCAGCGCGGCGCCGTGCTCCTCCCGCACAACGGCGGCGACGGCCGCCAGGTCCGCCCAGTCCGGCAGCACGAACCCGGCCTCGCGCAGCGGCAGTTCCAGGATCATCGCGGCGTACGGCTCGTCGAAGGAGCGCAGCTCGTCGACGGTGGGCAGACGCGGGGCGATGGTCGGCCAGACGCTGCGCAGGCCGGTCAGCACACCGAGCGCGTGCCGCTCGTGCTGGTCGGTGTGGCCGAGCGGGTGGGTCGCGACGGTGCGCACGCCGGCCGCCTCCGCGTGGATGCGCGCCGCGACCTGCTGGGCCATCGTGCCGGTGGGGAAGAAGGCCGCGTCCTCGGTGCCGAGCAGGTCGGCGACCCGGCGTTCCAGGGTGCGGACCACGCCGTCGCCGTACTGGTCGGGGCGGCGGTCGAGGTCGTAGACGTCCTCGCCGTCCCGGGCCAGGCCGGCGAGGCGTTCGCGCAGGCTCTGCGGCCGGCTGCCGGAGAGCAGTCGTTCGCAGCCGCGCTGGGCGGCGAAGCGGCGGTCCGGGAGGCTCGGGCGGCCGGTGCCGACGGAGTCGTCGCTGCTGTTGGCATACATGCCTCGATGGTCCCGCAGCCGGGCCGCCAGGTCAGCGGTGCGGACGGGGCCAGTGTGCGCGGGCGTGCGCTGGTGTGCCGAACCTCGGCGGCGCATGGTGCTGGTCACGCGGCTCCGGCCCGGTACGACCGCCAGTAGTAGGCGGCGCGGCAGGCGACGGGAGCTGCGCAAGCCGTGGTCAGACGATCGGATCTCATGATCGTTACTCCGTCGGCTTGAATCTCCGGCGCAACACCGACTACACGCCGTAGTACGTCACACCGTTTGGGAGGCGGCTCGGTGACGGTTGAGCCTGAGTGGTCCCCCGCTCAGCACGCGCCCGAACGGGCCCTTCGTGCTGCCCTCGTACGACTGTGATTGGGCTAGCGATGTCCTCTGTACCGCCCGTGGGGCCGGCTCTGCTCCTGGCCGGAGCGCTGCTGGTGGCCACGCCCGGCAGTGCCTCGGCGCAGACGGTCGTACCGACCACCCCCGGCAGCTCGGCCTTCACCGCCCCGCAGGCCGCGGTGCCCGTCCCGGGCATGCTCCAGGTGGCCGGGCCGAGCCCGTACCGGCTCGCGGACGACAACGAGTCGGCGCAGGGGGACGTGGCGGTGGCTGCCAACCTGCTGCCCTCCGAGCCGCCGGCCGGCCCGGCGCCGGCCGCGGAGGCCGCCCCCGAGCCCGCGCCCGCGCCCGAGCCCGCGCCCGCCCCGGCGCCCGAGTGGTCCGCCCCGGTGCCGGGCGCGCCGACCAGCAATCCGTACGGGGTGGCCAACTCCGAGTACGCGGCGGGCTATCACACGGGGGTGGACTTCGCGATCGCCCTGGGCACGCCGCTGCTGGCGGTCGGGAACGCGACCGTGGTGTCGGCCGGGTGGGACGGCGCGTACGGCAAGGAGGTCGTGCTGCGGCTGGCGGACGGGCGCTTCGCGCAGTACGCGCACCTGTCCGCGGTGGCGGTGTCGCCGGGCGAGCAGGTCTCGGCGGCGGAGCAGATCGGGCGGTCCGGGAGCACGGGCAACTCGACCGGGCCGCATCTGCACTTCGAGATCCGCACCAGCAACCGCTACGGCGCGGTGATCAACCCGATCGCGTACCTCTCGGCGCACGGCGTCACCGGGTGCTGAGCAAGAAAGGACGGGGTGGTCCGCGCCGCCCCTTCCCGTTGCTCAGGCCGTTGCTGAGGACCGGGCGGGGATCAGGGCGCCGATCTCCAGCGCAACCTCCTGGGCCGCCGCCATGGCTTCCTCGATGGTGGCCGCCCGGGGCGACTCGCACCACAGGTGGTCGAGGTGCTCGGGGCCGCGGTCCTCGTCCTCGGAGGCGTCCTGGTTGAGCAGGAACATCGCCGAGTTGATGGTGAAGAGCGACATCGCGGCGCGCAGCCGGTCCTGGAAGCTCGCGTCCGGCCCGTGCACCAGCCGGACCATCGCGATCATGCGCGCCTTGAACTCCAGCCCGGCCGGGGACTCGCGCAGCGCGGGCTGGTTCTCGTGGAAGAAGCGCAGCAGCGGCGCCCGCTCGGACATCCCGGCGGCGAACCGGCGGATCAGTTCGTCGCGCACCTCCGGGGACCAGGGCTGCGTCCGGCCCCACTCGATGGTCTCGTCGATCGGCGCGGCCATGCTCTCGACGATGCCGTGGACGATGTCGTCCTTGGTCTTGAAGTGGTAGTAGAGGGCGGCCTTGGTGACACCCAGGCGGTCGGCGATCTCCCGCAGCGAGGTCTGCTCGTAGCCCTGCTCGGCGAACAGCTCCAGGGAGACCGCGATGATGCGAGCCCGGGTGTCGCTGCGGGGGCTGTGCGTCGTGCCCATGGCCTGCCTCATGACTACGTCGGTGACTGCTGCGGACGCCGGTGGCGTCCGCCCCGGGCACATTGTCGCTGCCCAGGCGGTCGGTCGAGAAACTGGCTTGACGACCGGCTAGTGGACAACTTACCGTGCCGACGGTCCACAAACTAGCCGGGCGACAAGTAAGTAGCCGCTTGCAGGCCGACGATCGTCCGAAATCCAGTCCGGGAGACACCACCCCATGTCACAGTCCAAGACCGCCGGCCCGGTACCGGAGGACAAGAAGGCCGAGGAGGAGCAGCAGGCGCGGTCACCCCGCGAAATCCGCCTCGTGATGATCGGCCTGGTCGTCACCATGCTCCTCGCCATGCTCGACAACCTGATCGTCGGCACCGCGATGCCGACCATCGTCGGCGACCTCGGCGGAGCCGAGCACCTGTCCTGGGTGGTGACCTCGTACACCCTGGCCACCGCCGCCTCCACCCCGATCTGGGGCAAGCTCGGCGACCTCTACGGCCGCAAGGGCACCTTCCTCACCTCGATCGTGATCTTCCTGGTGGGCTCGGCGCTGTCCGGCCTCTCGCAGAACATGAACGAGCTGATCGGCTTCCGCGCCCTCCAGGGCCTGGGCGCCGGCGGTCTGATGGTCGGCGTCATGTCGATCATGGGCGCGCTGGTTCCGCCCCGCGACCGCGGCAAGTACCAGGGCATGTTCGCCGCGGTGATGGCGCTCGCCACCATCGGCGGCCCGCTGGTCGGCGGCTTCATCACCGACCACCTGAGCTGGCACTGGACCTTCTACATCAACCTGCCGCTCGGCGTGATCGCGCTCGCCGTGGTCGTCGTCACCCTGAAGCTGCCGAAGGTCCGCAACAACGCCCGGATCGACTACCTGGGCGCGATCCTGCTCACCACCGGCATCACCTCGCTCGTCCTGATCACCACCTGGGGCGGCCAGCAGTACGCCTGGGGCTCCAAGCAGATCCTCGGCCTGGCCGCGCTGGCCGCCGCGTCGCTGATCGCCTTCTGCTACGTGGAGCAGCGGGTCGAGGAGCCGATGCTGCCGCTCAGCCTGTTCAAGAACCTGAACTTCACGCTGGTCTCGATCATCGGCTTCGTCGTCGGCTTCGTGATGTTCGGCTCGACGGTCTTCCTGCCGCTGTTCCAGCAGATCGTGCAGGGCGCCTCGGCCACCAACTCCGGCCTGCTGCTGATGCCGATGATGTTCGGCATGCTGATCGTCTCGCTGGTGGTCGGCCAGGCGGTCACAAAGACCGGCAAGTACCGGATCTTCCCGATCATCGGCACGGTCGTGATGGGCGGCGGCATGCTGCTGCTCTCCACCATGGACACCGAGACCACGAGCTTCGTCTCGGCCTGCTGGATGATCGTGCTGGGCGCCGGCATGGGCTTCCTGATGCAGATCACCATGCTGGTCGCGCAGAACAGCGTGGAGCTCAAGGACATGGGTGTGGCCAGTTCCACCGCCACCCTGTTCCGCACCATCGGCGGTTCCTTCGGTGTGGCGCTGTTCGGCGCCCTGTTCAACAACCGGGTGACCGAGACCATGAAGGAGCGGGGCGGCGACCACCCGGCGGCCGGTGGCATGAAGAACCCGGGCCAGATGAGCCCGGCCGAGCTGCGGAAGCTGGACCCAGGCATCCAGGACGCCTACCACCACGCGGTGGCCAACGGCATGCACACCGTCTTCCTGTGGGGTGCGGCGGTGGCCGTGATCGCGATCGCCGCGGCGGTGTTCATGCGCGAGGTGCCGCTGCGCGGTGCCGGCAAGCAGGAGCAGCCGGCCGAGGCCTCGCTGGAGGCGGCGGCCATCTGACGGCCCCTGTTGCGTGCGACGCCCCCCGGAAGAGTTCTTCCGGGGGGCGTCCTCGTTCGTGGCGGCTTACTGCGGGATTGTCGAGGCTTACTGCGGGAGCCGGTAGACGCCCTGTTCGACGGGCTCGACCAGGCCGTCCGCCACCAGGCCGTCCAGGGCCCGGGCCCGCTGCACCGCGTCCGGCCAGACCACGTCCAGCCGGGCCTGCTCCACCGAGCCGTGCGCCTCGCGCAGCACCGCGAGCAGCTTGCCGCGCACCTGCCGGTCCGTCCCCTCGTAGGACTGGCCACGCCGGGCCGGGCCCTCGTACGGCGGGCGGCCGGCCCGCTGCCAGGCGCAGTGGGTGAACAGCGGGCAGTCGCCGCACTCCGGGCTGCGGGCGGTGCACACCAGCGCGCCCAGCTCCATCACGCCGACCGCCCAGGTGGCGGCGGTCTCGGCGTCGTCGGGCAGCAGCGCGGTGGCCGTCCGGCGCTCGGCCGCCGTGGTGGCCTGGGCCGGGTACTCGACGCCGGACACCGCGCGGGCGAAGACCCGGCGGACGTTGGTGTCCAGCACCACGTGCCGCTGGCGGAAGGCGAAGGAGGCGACGGCGGCTGCCGTGTACTCCCCCACCCCGGGCAGCGAGAGCAGCGTGGCGTGGTCGTCCGGCACGTCGCCGCCATGCTGCTCGGTGATCGCCACCGCCGTCGCGTGCAGTCGCAGCGCGCGCCGCGGGTAGCCGAGCCGGCCCCACATCCGGACCGCCTCGCCGGGGGGCTCGGCCGCGAGGTCGGCCGGGGTCGGCCAGCGCTCCAGCCACGCCTCCCAGGCGGGCAGCACCCGCTTCACCGGGGTCTGCTGGAGCATGAACTCGCTCACCATGACCGCCCAGGGCGACGCGTCGGGCGTCCGCCAGGGGAGGTCGCGCTTGCCGGCCTCGTACCAGTCGAGGACGGTGGTGTGCAGGGCGGGCAACGGCAGGGACAGGCCCAGCAAGGGGGCGGGACCTGCGGGGGAAAGAGGGGCGGTGGCGGCGGTGATGGAAGTCATGGCCCTTCGATCCTCCCACGCTCGCGAACCCGGTCGAAGTGGACCTGAGAATTCCGGATATCCGCCGGAAATCTCCCGGAAGACGCGGCGGTCGAGCTCCCTCGAACGGATCAAATGGCGGATCATGTGAAGGAAGGGGCGACTGTGCGGTGTTGGTGCGTCAAGCGACACACACAGTCTCGTAGAGTTTGGGCGTGCCCTCTCTGCGTCAACCCGTGGGACCGCTGCCGGCCTCGATCTACTGGCGTCGGCGCGTCGTCGTGCTCGCCGCCATCGCCGCGGTCATCGCCCTGATCGCCTGGCTGATGTCCGGTCAGGGCGGCGGTGACAACGGACCACAGAGCAAGACCGCGCAGGCCGCGCCGCCCCAGAGCCAGACACCCGCTCAGGCCATCACGCCCGGCGCCTCGCCGAGCGGCCCCGCGGCGCCCCCCGGCGGCGGCAGCACCGGCGGCTCCGGCGGCGCGACGGGCGGTGCCGCGAACGGCGGCCCGGTCGCCGGTTCCGGCGGCGGCGAGGTCAGCCTCAGCACCGGCGGCAGCAACGGCGGCGCGCCCAACCCGGCTCCCGCCACCGGCGGTGCGGCGGCGGGCGGCGCGGCCGGCGGCGGCACCGGTGGGACCGGCGGCTCCGGAGGCTCCGGAGGCACCGGCGGCGGCGCTCCCGCGGTGAACACGCCCGAGGTGATGGCGCTGCCGGTCTGCGCCTCCTCGCAGGTGGCCCTGGAGCTCGCCAGCGCGCAGAACTCGTACCAGCCCAAGGACAAGCCGCGGCTGGCCCTGACGGTGAGGAACTCCGGCGCCAACTGCCGGGTGGACCTGGGCCGGGCGGCCTCCGCGATCACCGTGAACGCCAGCAACGGCGACCGGGTCTGGTCCTCCGGCGACTGCCCCGCCGACCGGGGCAGCAGCTGGCTGCAGATCCCCGCGAGCGGCAGCCAGATCGAGACCTTCACCTGGGACCGCAGCCGCAGCAAGCCGCAGTGCGCCACCGCCGACCCGGCGTCCCCGGCGAACGGCACCTACGTGGTGCTGGCCGAGCTCACCGGCCTCTCCGGTGACAAGGTCTCGGCGCGCACCTCGATCCGCCTGGACAACTGACCGCGCGTCACCGGACGTCCCCCGAAGCCCCGACCGCTGCGTGCGGCGGGGCTTCGGTGCTGTCCGGGCACTTCGATGCTGTCCGGGCACCGATGCGCCGCGGCCCCTGGGGAAGCGGGCGTTTCCCCAGGGGCCGCGGCGGGCGTACGGCGTCAGACGTAGCGCTCCAGGATGGACGATTCGGCAAGGCGGGACAGGCCCTCGCGGACCGAGCGGGCCCGCGTCTCGCCGACGCCCTCGACCGTCTGCAGGTCGTCGATGCTGGCGGCGAGCAGCTTCTGCAGCCCGCCGAAGTGCTCGACCAGCCGCTCTATCACCGTGTTGGGCAGCCGCGGGATCTTCGCCAGCAGCCGGTAGCCGCGCGGCGAGACCGCGGCGTCCAGCGACTCCGGCGAGCCCGAGTAGCCGAGCGCCTTGGCGACCGTCTGCAGGTCGAGCAGCTCGGCGTGGGTGAGCGCCTCCAGGTCGGCCAGCACCTCGGTGACCGTCCGGCCCTTCTTGGCGGCCCGCTCCGGGAAGTAGTCCCGGGCGACCAGCTCGCGCTCCGGCTCCACACCCGCGATCAGCTCGTCCAGCTGGAGCGAGAGCAGACGGCCGTCGATGCCGAGCTCCAGCACGTAGCCCGCGATCTCGGTGGCGATCAGCCGGACCATCTCCAGGCGCTGGGCGACGGCGGTGACGTCCCGGACCGTCACCAGGTCCTCGATCTCCAGCGCGGACAGCGTGCCGGCGACCTCGTCCAGGCGGAGCTTGTAGCGCTCCAGGGTGGCCAGCGCCTGGTTGGCGCGGGAGAGGACGGTGGTGGAGTCCTCCAGCACCCGGCGGGTGCCGTTGACGTACATCGCGATCAGCCGCATCGAGTGCGAGACCGCCACCACCGGGTAGCCGGTCTGCCGGTTGACCCGCTCGGCGGTGCGGTGGCGGGTGCCGGTCTCGTCGGTGGGGATGGTCGAGTCCGGCATCAGGTGCACGCCGGCCCGGACGATCTTGGTGATGTCCTTGTCCAGCACCACCGCGCCGTCCAGCTTGCACAGCTCGCGCAGCCGGGTCGCGGTGAACTCGACGTCCAGGACGAAGCCGCCGGTGCAGATCGACTCGACGTGCCTGTCGAAGCCGAGCACGATCAGACCGCCGGTGTTGGCCCGCAGGACCCGCTCCAGGCCGTCACGCAGCCCCGTGCCGGGCGCGATGGCACTGAGGGAGGCCCGCAGCAGGGCCTCCTCACGGGAGGACTTGTCCGCCCCCCGGTCGCTGGCTGCCACGTGACTCCTCCGGTCGACCCCGTACCGCGCGCCTCGCGCCGTGCGCCGGCCTACGGTCTGTTGCTCTGTCGCTCAGTACCGCTCGGTACTCGCCTTATCGCCAATGAGACAGGGGAAAGTCTAACTGCGTGCGGCGGAGACAGGGCTTGGGTCAGCGCAGTTCGTCGGAGTCGAGCGGCTCCCAGCCGTCCATCAGCTCCTCCGGGTAGGCGGCGACCCGGGGCTCGCGCGGGGCCGGCGGCGCCGACGGTGCCTCACCACGCGGCCTGGTGGCGGCCCGGCGGCGACCCGGGATGGCCCGCAGCGCCTCGCCGATGTCGGCCACCTCGACCACCTTCATGCCCGGCGGCACCTTGCCCGGGTCCGGCGGGACGAGGGCGTGCGTGAAGCCCAGCCGGTGCGCCTCGGCGAGCCGCCGCTGCACACCTGTCACCCGCCGCACCTCACCGGCCAGGCCGACCTCGCCGATGGCCACCAGGTTGCTCGGCAGCGGGGTGTCGGAGGAGGAGCTGGCCACCGCGAGCGCGACCGCGAGGTCCGCGGACGGCTCACTGAGCTTCACCCCGCCGACCGTCGCGGTGTAGATGTCCTGCTTGCCGAGCTTCACCCCGCCGTGCCGCTCGACCACCGCCAGGATCATCGCGATCCGCGGCGACTCCAGGCCCGAGGTCGTCCGGCGCGGCGACGGGATCTGCGAATCCACCATCAGCGCCTGCACCTCGGCCACCAGCGGACGCTTGCCCTCCAGGGTGACGGTGAGGCAGGTACCCGGGACGGGCTTGTCACGCCGGGTCAGGAAGAGGCCGGACGGGTCGGCCAGGCCGGCGATACCCTCGTCGTGCAGCTCGAAGCAGCCCACCTCGTCGGTGGCGCCGTAGCGGTTCTTGATCCCGCGGATGAGTCGCAGTCGGGCGTGCCGGTCGCCCTCGAAGCTCAGCACCACGTCCACCAGGTGCTCCAGCAGGCGCGGTCCTGCGATCTGGCCGTCCTTGGTGACGTGGCCGACCAGCAGGGTGGCCATGCCGCGCTCCTTGGACGCGCGGATCAGCGCGTTCGCCACCTCGCGGACCTGGGCCGGGCCGCCGGGGGCGCCGTCCAGCTCGGCGGAGGCGATGGTCTGCACCGAGTCGAGGATCAGGAGGCCGGGATTGACCGCCTCGATGTGGCCGAGCACGGCGCCGAGGTCGGACTCGGCGGCGAGGTAGAGGTGCTCGGAGAGGGCGTTGATCCGGTCGGCGCGCAGCCGGACCTGGCCGGCCGACTCCTCGCCGGTGACGTAGAGCGTGCGGTGCCGGTCGGTGGCGGCCTTGGCGGCGACGTCCAGCAGGAGGGTGGACTTGCCGACGCCGGGCTCGCCGGCCAGCAGGACCACGGCCCCGGGGACCAGGCCGCCGCCGAGCACCCGGTCCAGCTCCGGGACGCCCGTCGACCGGGCCGTCGCTACCTGGCCGTCCACCTCGGCGATCGGGCGGGCGGGCGCGCTGACCGGGCCGGCCGCGGTGGTCCGGATCGGCACCGCGCCGTACTCCTCGACCGTGCCCCAGGCGTTGCACTCGGGGCAGCGCCCGACCCACTTGGGCAGCTGGTTGCCGCACTCGGTGCAGCGGTACGCCGGGCGCGGCTTGGCGGTGGTCTTGGTACGGGCAGCCATGCGGCCCACCGTAGCGCCTGGGTCCGACAACGACGGGACACGCGGGGAGCCCGGGTCCGACAACGGCGGGACGCGCGGGGAGGCCGGGCCATCCACACAAGTGGGCGATGTTGTTACCCGAAAGAAGTACATGCGCTGGGAATGGCCGGGGCGCGCCGACCGCCGTCTCTACCGTCGGACGGGTGACAACGCGTATTGATGGGTCGCCGGCCACCGTGCTCACGGCATACGACCGGCAGGTGGACGGCCTGTTCACCTACTGTCTCTCGGTGCTGTGCGAGCACGACGCCGCCGCCGACGCCCTGCGCGAGGTCCGCGAGCTGGCGCAGCGGCACGGCGCGCGGCTGGCCGAGCCCGGGCTGGTCCGGGCCTGGCTGTTCTCGCTGGCCCGGTACTCCTGCCTGCGGCGGCTCGCGGACGGGGCCGGGCGGGAGGCCGACGCGGAGCTGTCGGAGGCGGAGGCTGCCCGGCGGCGCCGTGAGCTGGCCTCGCTCGCCTGGCCGGAGGCGGCGGGCACCGACCCGGAGCAGCGGGAGGCGCTGGAGCTGTCGGTGCGGCACCGGCTGACCCCGCTGGAGGTGGCGGCGGTGCTGGGGCTGCCGATCGAGGCCGCCCGGGCGCTGCTCGACGCGGCAGAGGCGGAGGTGGCGCGGACCCGGTCGGCGCTGCTGGTGCTCGGGGTCGGCAGCTGCCCGGAGCTGGACCGGCTCGGCGGGGCCGGCGCGGAGAGCTGGCGGGACTGGCTGCTCGGGCCGGCGCTGCGGCGCGAGCTGGTGCAGCACGTCGTCGACTGCCCGACCTGCCGGGGGACGGCGGAGCGGGTGGCGGGCGAGGCGGCGGACGGCGTGGCGGGGCTCTCGGGGCTGCCGCTGCTGACCGCGCCGGTTCCGGCGGCGGTGGACGAGGCCCGGTGGGGGGCGGTGACGTACCTGCCGCAGGCTTCGGGGCCGCATGGTTCGGGCACGGCGCGGCGGGGCGGGGTGGTGGGGGCGGCTGTTGAGCCGGGGCTGCGGTTCGACCAGAGCGGCTTTCCCCGCCACCGGGCGCCGGACGCCGGCCGGGGCCTGGCGGTCCGCCGGCGGGTGGTGACCACCGGGGTGCTCGCGGCCGTGCTGGCGGCGCCGGTGGTCGCGCTGTGGGCCGGGCACCGGGGCGGCGGCGGGCCGGGGGCGGCGGCCGCGGTCTCCTCGGTGCGGGTGGACGAGGCTGCGCGGGCCTCCGGGCAGCGGCCGCCGGAGTCGGGGGCGGGGCCGGGCGGTTCTGCGGGGTCGGGGGTGCCGGGGGCGCCCGGGATGGAGCTGGCGGGGGCCGGGGCAGCGACTGCAGAAACGTTGTTTCACGGCTTTCAGGGGCTTGCGCTCCAGGGCCCGGCCGTCCCGGTGCCCGGCCACGGCGCGACCCCGCTCGGCAGCCCGACGCTGATCGCCGCCCCCGCGGGCGGGCCTGTCGGGTCGGTGGGCCCGGGCGGGACGGACCGGCCCGCGCCGGTCGGACTGCTCACCGTCGAGGCGGGCGAGTACGGCAGCCGGACGATCCTCACGCTCACCAACTCCGGTGCCACCGACATCCGTTGGCACGCCGTCGTGGACGCGACCTGGCTCCGGCTCAGCCGCGACTCCGGGACGCTCGAACCGGGCCGGCGCATCACGGTGATCGTCACGGTGGACGACGACCTCGCCCCCGCCACGCACTGGACGGCCCGGATCGCGCTGCCGCCCTCGGAGGCCGTGGTCACGCTGGAGGGCGGCCCGCAGAACCGAGGCGGCTCCGCGTCCACCCCGGCGGCGCCGAGCGCGACGCCCTCGCCGACCGGCTCTCCGACGGCTGGTCCGACGCCCGGTCCGACGGCGACGGCGAGCGCTACGGCGTCTCCGTCCTCGCCGGCGCCGACGGCTTCTCCGAGCAACACGCCGAGCAGCACGCCGACGGCCACCCCGACGACCACTGCGTCCCCGAGTGCGACGGCCTCGCCCCACCCGACGGGCACAACGTCGGCCTCGCCGCGCTGAGGCCGGCGGGTGGGGCCGGGAGGCGTTGGGGTGCGCAAGCCCGCCGGTCAGCGGCGGTGGATCGGGGGCACCTGGTAGGTGCCGTCCAGAACTGGTGGCTTCGGGCGGTAGAAGCGGATGATCGGGCGGAACTCGCCTTCCGGCGTGGGCAGCCAGTTCGCGGCCTCGGTCGGGTCCTCGGGTTCCTCGTGCTGGAGCACCAGGGTGAGCGAGCCGTCCGCGCCGTGGACCAGGCCGGGGGTGCGGTCGCCGATCGAGTAGCGCTCGATCGGGTTCGCCACCAAGTAGTAGTCCGGGACCGAGTACATCGTGACCGACCAGAACGCCTCGACCGGCGGCAGCTGGTCGAACCGGAGGGTGTAGCGGTGGGCGCCGCTGAGCGGGCGGCCGTCGGAGTCGTCGTACGTCGTCGCATACGAGGCCTCGTAGGCGTGGTTGCCCCAGAGGCCGGCGCGGGCGGCGGCGGCCCGGCTGAGGTAGCCGGCGCGGCGGTCGGGGATGCGCCACTCGGGGTCGTCGAGGGTGCCGGGGCCCAGGTGGTCGACGTTGTAGTCGGACAGGTGCAGCGCCCTGCGCCACTCCCCCGGCGGGTGGTCCTCGGGCGGGCGGGTGGCGTCCTCGACCCGTTCGCGCCCGGCGGACAGGCCCTTGAGCAGGGTGACCGTCCAGTCCGAGGCCGCGGCGCGGTACGGCGAGACGCCCTCGTCCAGCAGGCCGAGCGGTGCGAGGCGCCGCTCGTACTCGACGTCGGGTCCGGCGGGCGGGAAGGCCCGCATCCAGACCCGCAGGCGTTCGAAGAAGGCGAGCCGCTCGGGCACGTCCGGGTCCGGCTCGGGCAGGCCGGCGACCAGCCCGCCGGGCTCCAGCGCGGTGAGGGTGAGCCCGTGCTGGAGCTCCATGACCCGGGGGAGGTCGTCGGGACCGGCGCAGGCGAAGCGGCCGACGATCGTCGCGACCGTGGTCGGTGCCTCGATCACCCTCCCCCAGCCTCCGGCCGGGGGGACCCCCATCGGGTCGGGCGGGGTGCCGTGCCAGCCGGGCGGAACGATCAGCCAGGTCTGCGCGCCGGTGCCGGTGGCGCGGCTGCCGAGGTAGGCGAAGTTGTCGGTCCAGGCGCCGACGAACTGCAGCACGTAGTACGCGCCGGCGGTGTCCGGGACGTGCAGCACCTGCGGGCCCTCGGAGAGGTCGAGCTGGGCGATCGAGTAGATGGTGTCGTTGTTGACCGAGACGAAGTCGTCCCCCGGTGCGGCCAGCCGGGTGGCGTGGCTGAAGTGGTTGAACGGCGCCGCCGGAAGGGTGCCCATGCCGCCTTTGGTGAAGCGCTCGACCATGGTGAGGCCGGCGACGAGCGGGTAGCCGTAGACATAGGCGTCGGCGGCCAGGGCCTCCAGCTCGGGCTGGTTCATCGGGTGTCCTTCGTCGGGGTCCGGGAGTCGGGTCGGGGTCGGGTCGGGGTCCGGGGTCGGGGCGGGGTCCGAGGTCGGGGCGGTCAGCGCGGGGTGAGCGGCGGGAGCTGCCAGCGGCCGTCGAGCACGGCCACGTCCGGGCCGTAGATCCGGATGATCACGGTGAACGGGCCGTCCGGCGCGGGCAGCCAGTTGGCGGAGTGCTGGGCGTCGGCGGGGCGCTTGTGCTGGACGTAGAGGGTGAGGCCGCCGTCCGGGTCGCGGACCAGGCCGGGGGTGCGGTCGCCGATCGAGTAGCGGTCGAGGGTGTTGTCGACCAGCCGGCGGTCCGGGAGCGCGTACAGGGTGGCGGACCAGAAGAAGCGGGCGGGCGGCAGGCCGTCGGGGCCGAAGCGGACGGCGTAGTCGCGGTCGCTGGCGTTCGGCGGCCGGTGGCCCTCGCTGTCGGCCGTCCAACCGCTGTGCCAGGCCTCCTCGGAGGGCAGCCCGTACAGGCCGAGCCTGGCGCCGAGCGCCTGGCCGAGGTAGTCGGCGCCGATCCGGTCGCGGGTTCCGAAGAGGCCGGACGAGTCGTGGAGGTCCGCGGCGGCGCGGTCCAGCCGGGCGCGGCCGTCGGCGATGCCGCGCTCGATCTCGGCGCGCACCTCCAGGGGGAGGGTGGCGGGCTCGAACTCGCCGCGGCCGTCGATGCCGAGGTCGGTGAGGCGGCCGCGCAGGTCCAGTTCGGCGGGCGGCAGCGGGACGGCGGCGGGGTGGGGCGGGAGCGGGAAGAAGCCGAGCAGGAAGTCGAGGAAGCCGAAGAACTCGATGGTGTCCATGACCTCCTCGCGCCAGACCGGCCAGACCGGGTCCGGAGCAGGGGCCGGTGCCGGGGTGCCCGCGTACTCGTGCAGCGGGCGCAGCCGGTACTGCTCCTGGATCGCCCGCAGGTCGGCGATGTCGGCGGGGGTGGTCCCGGCGAGGCAGGTGCGGCCGAGGATGCCGACCAGCCGGGTGGCGGTGCGGATCACGCCCTTGATGCCGGCCGGGACCTCGCCCTGCCAGTCGGGGCCGGCCACCAGGAAGTCCCCGGCCTCCTGGCCGGTGGCGCGGGCGCCGACGAACCCGGCGTACACGGTGTCGAGTTCGTGCACCGGGAGGACGTAGTAGCGGTCCTCGGCGGGGACGGAGAGCACCCATGGCTCGGTGCGCAGGTCGAGCCAGGCCCAGGAGTACGGGGTGTCGTTGTTGGGGGTGACGATGTCGGTGTTGGCCGGGGTGAACAGCTGCGCGTAGTGGCGGAAGGCGCCGAAGCCGCCGACGTACTTCGGGTCCGCGTCGTCCAGCGCCTGCGCGTACAGGGTGCGGTAGTTCTGCAGGATCGGATAGCCGCGGACCCATGCTTCGGCGGCGGTCGCGCGGATGGTGGCCGGGTCGACGAGTGCCGGGTTGACCATGGTGTCGCTGCTCCCCAACCGAGATTCGAACATGTGTGCATATAGGACATATATGTATAAAGGGGATGCTATGCGGGGTGCGGCCGGTCAGCACCTCCGCTCAGCGCGAACCCGGGCATGCTCAGGCCGTCGCGGGGAGAGGGTGACCGGTATGAAGATCCTCCTGCTCGGGGGCTCGTCCTTCCTCGGACGCGCCTTCGCCTCGCAAGCCCTCGACCGCGGCCACGAGGTGACCACCTTCAATCGCGGGGTCAGCGCCACCGACCTGGCCGGCGTCGAGTCCGTCCGGGGCGACCGCGACTCCGCCGACGACCTGGCGCGGCTGGTCGACGGCCGCAGCTGGGACGCCGTCGTCGACACCTCGGCCCAGCAGCCCGCCCAGGCCGCGCTCTCCGCCCAGCTGCTGCGCGAGCGGGCCGGCCACTACACCTTCGTCTCCTCCGTGCACGCCTTCACCGACTGGCCCGCCCAGGTGATCACCGAGGACTCGCCACGGCACCCCTGCCCCGCCGACACCCCGCCCGACCAGCCGTTCAGCAACGTCCTGAAGGCCGGCTGCGAGCGGGCCGTGCTGGAGGAGTTCGGGGCGGAGCGCGCCATGATCCTCAACAGCGGGCTGCTGATCGGACCGTACGAGAACGGCGGCCGGCTGCCGTGGTGGCTGGAGCGGATGGCGTGCGGCGGGCGGGTCCTCGCCCCGGGCGATCCGACGCGAACGATGCAGGTAATCGACGTCCGGGACTTCGCCGCGTTCGGGCTCGACCTGCTGACGGCCGGGACGGCGGGCCGGTACGTGACGACGGCGCCGGCCGGTCGGCTCACCTTCGGGGAGTGGCTGGAGACCTGCCGGGAGGTGGCGGGCGCGGCGGGCACCAAGCTGGTGTGGGTCGACGACGCGCCGCTGCTCGCCGAGGGGCCGGACAAGGTCGAGCCGTGGAGCGAACTCCCGCTCTGGGCCCCGGATCTGCCCGAGATGGCGGGCATCTGGCTCGCCGACACCAGCCGGGCCGAGGCCGCCGGGCTGCGCTGCCGGCCGTTCGCCGAGACCGCGCGGGACACCTGGGACTGGCTGCAGGCGCGCGGGCCGGCCGTGGACACCGACGCCGAGGGGCGCAAGGGGCGGCCGGGGGCTCTGGTGCGCCAGGGCATCGAACCGGCCAAGGAGCAGCGCCTGTTGGCCGCGCACGGGTGAAAGCCTGAGTACCCGGTTGGTGGAGTGGGAAGTCGGGCCGGTCGACTTCCCACTCCACCCGGCCGTCAGTGCGTGCGGCGGGTCACCAGCTCGGCCAGGGCCAGCAGTTCGTCCGCCGCGGCCGGCTCGGGGACGGCCACGGCCAGCAGGTCCATCGCCGCGGCCATCCGCTCGCAGGACTCGCTCTGCGCCCAGCCGCGCCCGCCCGCACCCTCGACGGCCGCCGCGCAGAGCGTCAACTCCTCGGGGCTCAGCGGGCGTTCCAGCGCGTACAGCTCGGCGAGCCGGGCGCCCTCGGCCGTGCCCGAACCCAGCGCCGCGACCACCGGCAGCGACTTCTTCCGGGACACCAGGTCCGCGCCGACCGGCTTCCCGGTGACCGCCGGATCCCCCCAGATGCCGATCAGGTCGTCGATCAGCTGGAACGCCAGGCCGATCTGCCGGCCGAAGCCGTCCATCGCCTGCGCGGCCTGCTCGGACGCGCCCCCGTACTGCGCGCCCATCGCGCAGGCGGCGCCGAGCAGGGCGCCCGTCTTCGCCTCCGCCATCGCCAGGCACTCGGCGAGCGAGACGTCGTTGCGCTGCTCGAAGGCGCAGTCGATCTGCTGGCCCTCGCAGAGCTCGACCACGCAGTCGGTGAGCCGGCGGACGGCGACCAGGGCGGCCGGGTGGGTGTCCTCGGCGAGCAGGCGCAGCGCCAGCGAGTGAATGGCGTCACCGGCCAGGATCGCCTCGGTGGTGCCGAAGACCCGCCAGGCGGTGGGGCGGTGGCGGCGCGTATCGTCGCGGTCGATGACGTCGTCGTGGAGCAGGGTGAAGTTGTGCACCAGCTCGACGGCCGCCGCGGCGGCGGTGGCGGCGGCCGCGCTGCCGCCGAGCGCCTGGGTGGCGGCGAGGACCATGGCCGGCCGGATCGCCTTGCCGGAGGGTGCGGCGGAGGGCGAGCCGTCGGCCTCCCACCAGCCGAAGTGGTAGCCGGCGACCTTGCGCATCGCGCCCGGCAGCGAGTCGACGGCGGCCCGCAGGACCGGGTCGACCAGGCCGCGGGCCCGGGCGAGGACCTCCGCCGCCTCGTGCCCCTCTTTGTGGTCCCGCTCCAGCGTGGGGCTCGTCATGGGTTCCTCCCCCTGATGACCTGTCATGAGGTGGCCGGTTGCCGCCCTGCCGCAGGGCGTCCGGCCGGTCGCGCCGTAGGCGCAGGGGCGCCGCCCGGCCAGGGGCGTGGGTACCCCGGCCGGGCGGCGCGGCTTTTCGAATGTCCCGCGTCAGGACCGTCCAGGATCGGTGTCGTCCCGGGCCAGTACCGTTCCCGGGCCAGTACCGTTCCCGGGCCAGTACCGTTCCCGGGCCAGTACCGTTCCCGGGTCAGTACCGTTCCCGGGTCAGTCGCGGCGCTGTGCGACGTCCACGTTCTCCAGGACGCCGATCGCGTCCGGCACCAGGATCGCGGCCGAATAGTAGGCGCTGACCAGGTACGAGATGATGGCCTTCTCGTCGATTCCCATGAAACGCACCGAGAGGCTCGGCTGGTATTCGTCGGGAATTCCGGTCTGGTGCAGCCCGATGACGCCCTGGTTGTCCTCGCCGACTCGCATCGCGATGATCGAGCTGGTGTTCCCGCCGACGATCGGGATCTTGTTGCACGGGAAGATCGGCACCCCGCGCCAGGAGCTGATCTGCTTGCCGTCGACCTCGACGGTGTCCGGGCAGAGGCCGCGGCGGTTGCACTCGCGGCCGAAGGCGGCGATCGCCTTGGGGTGGGCGAGGAACATCCTGGTGCTGCGGCGGCGGCTGAGCAGGTCGTCCATGTCGTCCGGCGTGGGCGGGCCGGAGTGGGTCTGGATCCGCTGGTCGTACTCGGCGTTCTGCAGCAGGCCGAACTCGGGGTTGTTGATGAGCTCGTGCTCCTGGCGCTCGCGCAGCGCCTCGATGGTCAGCCGCAGCTGGTGCTCGGTCTGGTTCATCGGCTGGTTGTAGAGGTCGGCGACCCGGCTGTGCACCTTGAGGATCGTCTGGGCGACGCTCAGCTCGTACTCGCGCGGCTTGAGTTCGTAGTCGACGAAGGCGCCGGGCAGCTCGAACTCGCCCTCGTGGCCGGCGGAGAGGTCGATCGCGGCCTCACCGTGCTTGTTCTGCGCCTGCTGAAAGCCGTTCAGGTACTCCATGATCTGCAGCTGCAGCGCCTCGGAGCGGTCATGGAGTTCCTGGAAGGCGGGCCAGGCGAGCACCATCACGGTGCCGGCGGTGGCCGCCTTCACCGTGTACGGCCAGGTGCCGTCCTCCTGTTGGAGCGCCTCGTCGCCGAGGTGGTCACCGTCGGCGAGCTTGCCGATGACCGCCTCCTCGCCGTATTTGCCGGTTCCGATCCGGTCGAGCTTGCCGTGCGCGATGATGAAGACCTCGTCGATCGGCGTCCCGGCCGCGACCAGCACGTCACCGGCGGAGAACTCCCGTTGCACGAAGCGCCCGGCCAGCTCCTCCAGGACGGCCTCGTCCTGGAAGCCGCGCAGCACCGGCACCTCGGCGAGGGTCGGCGGGACGATCCGCACCTCGGAGCCGGTCTTGACGAAACTCACCCGGCCACGGCCGACCGAGTAGCGCAGGCGACGGTTCACCCGGTAGGTACCGCCGGACACCTGGACCCACGGCAGCTTCCTGAGCAGCCAGCGCGGGCTGATGCCCTGCATCTGCGGCGCGGACTTGGTCGTCGTGGCGAGGTTCCGCGCACCCGCCGTGCTCAGACTCTGCTGCTGCCGGATCTCCGGATTTCCGGCGGACGCAGGAATACCGGCATTGGTTTCGGTCGACATAGGGAGCCCTTCACATACCCGATGAAGTGTCGCCTTGCATATTCATGGTGCACGTTCATGGTGGGCCCGTTCGAGGGTTTCCTGCAATCACTCATTCGAGTGGTTCGGAATAACCGAACAAATAGTACGACTAGATCACCTGGTCGATATTTGTTCGATGAGTTATTCGAACTCATTGGAATGCCGGCTGCCATCCTCCCGCATCCCGCGCCGCCCGGGTGCGCAACAGCCCGCCCGCGGGAAGGGAGTTGACGGGCACTACGGTGCAACGGCAAGTCGGATGCTCAGAGCGGGCCGTTCCAGTCGAGCGTCGGCTCCAGGACCCCTTCCAGGGTGAGCAGCCAGCGCTTCACCTCGATCCCGACCCGGCCGCCGCCGAAGCCGCCGATCCCGTCCGCCGCCACCACCCGGTGGCAGGGCACCAGCAGCGCGACGGGGTTGGCGGCCATCATCTGTCCGACCGTCCGGGCCGCCAGGCCGGGCTCGGTCACGTCCTCGAACACCCCGCTCCGGGAGGCCAGTTCGCCGTACGTGATGGTCAGCCCGTACGGCACGTCGCGCAGAAGCGTCTGCAGCACCGCGCGATGCGGGCCGCTGCTCAGGCTCCAGTCGATCGGCAGGCCCAACTCCCGGCTGCGGCCCGCCAGATAGGCGCCGATCCGGTCGGTGACGGCGGCGATCTTCGCGTCGTCGGTGCACGGCGGCGTCTCGCCGTCCCGTCCGCCGTAGCCGGCCGCCGCGACGCCCAGCGGGGTCACGGCGATGCGCATCGGGCCGCTCGGCAGCGGCGTCGGCACGGTCAGCCAGGACATCGACCAGGACTGCGGCACGCTCGGGCCCCCACCCTCCACCGGGCCGGCCGCCGGCCGGCCCGGCACCCGGGAGGCGCGCGAGACCCACCCGCCCCGCGCGCCATCGTACGGCGGGTTCCGCGTGGTGGCCCTACGCGTAATGGCCGCTGCTAGAGCCGCCCCTTCAGCTCCGCCGCGAGCGCCCGCGACCAGCGCGACAGCTCGGCGCGGTCCGGCGTCCGGCCCTCGCACAGCACGGTGAGCTGCGCGTCGTTGATCCGGTTCGGGCCCGGGATCTCCAGCAGATAGGCCAGTTCCTCCAGCACGGTGGCGAGCCGCGCGGCGTCCGTGTGGTCGAGGGCCACCGGCGCCTCGTGGTGGCTGATGGTGAGCGAACCGGGCATGGCAAACCTCCTCCGTCCACCCCCGCACCCTCCACGGTACGACCGTCCCGCCCGCCGCGCCCGCCGCCCGGGGGCGGGAGGGGCGGCGGGCGGGACGGCGACGCTCCGGGGCCGGCCGGGTACGGTGCGCGGTGGGCCGCGCCCGGCCGGGGGTGCGCCCCGGGGTCGCTTCAGGTGGCTTCGGGCGCGCCGTCCCCCGTCCAGGGGCGGGACCGTACGGCTGGTACCGCCAACACCACGGCACCGGCCGCGAATTGCCAGAGCGTGCCGATCAACAGCACTTCGGGTGTGCCGATCCGACTGGCCATCGGACCTGCTCCGGCCAGCCCGAGCGGCCCCAGCACGAACGCCCCCAGCGACCCGAACGACGTCACCCGCCCCAGCACTTCCGGCGGCACCCAGCGCTGCATCGTCGTGCTGTACAGCGTGCCGCAGACCGCCGAACCGACCCCCGCCACCAGCGCCCCGGCCACCACCCACGGCAGCGCCACACCGGCCGCGAGCGCCCCGGACGGCAGCGCCCACCCCAGCGTCGCCACCGTCGCCACCGCCAGCGGCCGCTCCGGCCGGCGCCCCAGCATCAGCAGCCCGCCCAGCACCGCCCCGACCCCGTACACGCCCATCACCAGCCCCCAGGCGCGCGCCCCGCCGAGGTCCTGCTGCGCGGTGAGCGGCCCGAGGATCAGGAACGGCGCCCACACCAGCAGGTTGAACAGTCCCGTCTGCACGGTGGTGATCCACAGCCACGGCCGGGACCTGAACTCCGACCAGCCGGCCCGCAGATCGCCGAGCATCGACTCGCGCTCGCCGTCCGCCGTCCTCGGCGCGGGCAGCGCCAGCCGCAGCCGGAACAGGGCGAGCGCGCCGAGCCCGTACGTCACCGCGTCGACCAGCAGCACCGCCGCCGGCCCCTGCGCCGCCGTCACCACGCCGGCCGCCGCCGGGCCGGCCACCGTCGCCACCGAACGGGCCATCCCCAGCAGGGTGTTGGCGTCGCCCAGCAACTCCTTGTCGCGCACCAGGTCGGGCACCAGAGCGCCGAGCCCCGGCATGAACAGCCCCTCGCCGATCCCCCACACGGCGACCAGCACCACCATCGTCCAGACGGGCGCCCGGCCGGTCGCCAGCAGCCCGGCGAACACCGCCTGAACGGCGCCCCGCAGGACGTCCGAGACCAGCATCACCCGGCGGCTGCCGAGCCGGTCCGCGATCACCCCGCCCGCCAGCAGCACCAGCACCACCGGCAGGATCCGGGCCGCCATCACCCAGCCCAGCTCGGTGCCGCCGCCACCGCCGTCGAGCACCGCGAAGGCCACCGCCACCGGGGCCATCGCCGAGCCGAGGAGGGACGTCGTATAGCCGGTGAAGAACCACCGGAAGTCGTGCTCGCCCAGCACGGCGAGACGGTCTCCCGGCCGCCGTCGGCGGGCCGGAATCCGTTCCGTTTCCACTGCCATGGGCGGCAAGTCTGCCCCTGGGCGGGAAGGGGTTCAAGGGTTTCCGGCGAAAAAGTTGAGCCCCTTCGGATCAATTTGTTGCTTTGCTGCTCCTAGCGCAGTAAATGGCGCTCAGAATGGCCGTTCACCTGCGGTTTACTGCGATTCATGAGTATTCTTGCGATGCCTGCACGGGCATTCATTTACTGCGGAAGAAGGTGTCGTGGCAGAGCTTCCCCCCGTCGAATACGCCGTCGCCGTCGAGCGCTATCTCGCCGCCTCCGGACTCGCCGAGGGCTCCCGGCGGATCTACCGGATCGGCCTGAACACATGGGCCTGGGCGCTCGCCGACCGGCCCGCCCCCACCGGCCCCGAACGGCGCCGCGCCCGGCCGCCCGTCCTCCCGCTCGCCCTGCTCGACCACCCCGACGCCGCCGCCCGCCTCCGCGCCGCCGTCGACCGGCGCTCCGCCGACACCGACCCGCGCACGCTCAACCGCGAACTCTCCACCCTGCGCGCGGCCGTGGCCTGGTGGCGCGCCCGCGGATGGATCGCCACCGACCCCGCCACCGGCCTGCGCCCCCACCCGCTCCCTGCGGCATCCGCCGCGCCGCTCACGCCCGACGAACTCCGCTCCCTCTTCGCCCTCCGTGCGCCCCTGCGCGAACAGACGCTCTGGCACCTGCTCCACGAATCCGGCGCCGCCATCGAGACAGTCCTGGCTCTGAACACCGACGACCTCGACCTCCCCCACCGGCTCACCCTCCCCCGCCCCGGCCGCACCCCTGTCCACTGGCAGGCCGGCACCGCCCGTCTGCTCCCCCTCCTCGTCGCCGGCCGCGCCTCGGGCCCGCTCTTCCTCACCGACCGCCGCGCCCCCGCCGGCACCCCCGCCCCCGACCGCTGCCCCCACACCGGCCGCGCCCGCCTCTCGTACCGCCGCGCCGCCGAGCTCTTCACGGGGCTCACCCGACCTCTCGCCACGACCTCCACGGGCTGGACCTTGCGCCGGCTGCGCACCTCCCTGTAGGTCGTCAGCTCGGCCACGGAGCAAGCGTCCGAGCACAGTTGAGCAGGCGAAATACGTAGATCAACGCTGAAGCCGTTCGCCTGGTACTGCTCGCTGGCCGGCCTCGGCGGCCTGGTCTACCTCACAGCCGCGGCCTGAGACCTCACCGCCGTGGTCTGGGATTCACCGCCGTGGCCTGGGATCACTCCTCGGGCGGCGCCACCGCACGCCGGCCCTGCGGGAGCAACTCGTCCAGCCGCACGGCCAGTTCGGGCACGCCCGGGCGGTCCTCCGGATCGAGGCGCAGGCAGGCGTCGACGGCGCCGGCCAAGGCCCGGGGCAGCCGACGGCTGCGGGAGACCGAGGGTGCGGGGCCGTCGGGGGCCGGGCCGGCAAAGGGGACGGCGCCAGTGGCCGCCCTGTACAGGGTGATGCCGATGCCCCACACGTCGGCGGCCCCGGTGAGCGGGCCGCCGCGGGCCTGCTCGGGGGCGAGGTAGCCGTCCGTGCCGATGCCCGGCCGGGCCACGCCGGGCGGGCGGGCGACGCTGAGGTCGAGCACCTTGGCGCGGTGGCAGTCGATCACGATGTTGGACGGTTTCAGGTCGAGGTGCAGCAGCCCGCGCCCGTGCAGGTAGTGCACGGCCGAGCAGAGGTGGAGCCCGAGCAGGGCCAGGTCGGTGGCGGTCGGGCGGCGGGTGCGGCCGTCCAGGAGGTGGGCGAGGGTCTCCCCGGTGAGGGTCTCCAGGACGACGTACGGCTGCGGGCGCTCGCCCGTGCCGTAGCCGCGGACGAGGTGCGGGTGGGTGAACTCGGTCAGCCAACGGCCCTCCTGGAGGAGGCGTTCGCGCAGCCGTCGTTCGCGGCGGCGGTCAGGACGGATCACCTTCACGACGCAGCGGCAGTCGCGTTCCTCGCTCCAGGCGTCGTAGAGGTCGAGCCAGCCGGTGCGGCAGAGGTGCGCCAGAGCCTGGTAGCCGGGGGCGACGAACGTCCCTGCGGTCAGGGGCTGTTGGTCGTTCATCAGAGGCTGTTGGGCGTTCATCGGAGCACCTCCTGCCGGTGCAGCCGGTCGAGGTGCGCGTAGCCGTCGTTGCGGGCCAGCAGTTCCTCGTGCGTGCCGGAGTCCGCGAGGCAGCCGCCCCGGAGCAGCACGATCCGGTCCGCGCCCCGGACGGTCAGGAGATCGTGCGAGATGATGATCGTCGTCCGCCCCTGCATGAGCCGTCCGAGCGGTGCCAGGATCCGCCGTGCGGACTCGGCGTCCAGCCCCGTCGTCGGCTCGTCGAGGATCAGCACGGGCGCGTCCCGGATCATCGCGCGGGCGATCGCCAGCCGCCGGCACTGCCCCCCGGACAGCATCCGGCCGTGCTGGCCGACCACCGTGTCGTAGCCGTCCGGCAGCCGGCTGACGAACTCGTGCGCGTCGGCTGCCCGGGCGGCGGAGACGATCTCCGCGTCCGTCGCACCCGGCCGCCCGTACGCGATGTTCTCGCGCACGGTGCCGTGGATCACCAGGGTCTCCTGGAGGAGGACGGCGATGTGCTCCCGCAGGTCGGCCAGCGCCAGTTCGCGCAGGTCGACGCCGTCCAGCCGGACAGCGCCGCGCTCCGGGTCGTAGAAGCGCAACAGCAGCTTGGCGACGGTCGACTTGCCCGCCCCGCTCGGCCCGACCAGCGCCACCGTCTCACCCGGCTCGGCGCGGAACGACACGTCGAACAGCGCCACCCTGGTCGTGCCCGGGTAGCGGAACCACACCCCGTCGAAGGCCACCGCCCCGCGCACCCGGCCCGGCCGCACCGGCACCGGCGGATCGCTCACCTGCGGGCGCTGGTCGAGGAGTTCGAGGATCCTCTCGGCGGCGGCCGAGGCCGAGTAGAAGCCGTTACTGAGGTGCGAAATCCCCCGGATCGGGCTGTACAGGCGGCTCAACAGCGTGACGAACACCAGCAGTTCGCCCAGCGTCAGCCGTCCGCGCGCGAGCTCCCAGGTGCCCAGCCCGAGGACGATCAGCCCGCCGGCCAACTCCAGTACGTCGACGATCGGCGCGAACAGCGCCCGCAGTCGGGTGGCCTCCATGGTCGCCCGGAACCGCGCCAGGCTCTCCCGCAGGAAGCGTTCCTGCTCCCAGCCCTGCCGGTTGCAGGCCTGCACCAGCGCGATGTTGCCGAGCGTCTCCTCGGTGAGCGCGCTCACCGAGCCGCTGCGCCGCCGCCGCTCCCGCGATGCGGCCTTCACCAGCGCCGAGAACCGCCGCGCGGTGTACCAGAACAGCGGCACCACGACGAGCGCGACCAGCGCCAGATCCCACCGCAGGTAGAACAACACGGCCAGGAACACGGCGAGTTCGGCGGCGTAAGCAACCGCGTCGACGATGCCCGAGAGCAGGAACGTCTCGACCGCCTCGACGTCACCGGCCAGCCGCGCCAGCACGTCGCCGAGCCGCCGCCGCTCGAAGAAACCGAGCGACAAGCCCTGCAGATGGCGGAACACGTCCGAGCGCAGAGCGAGGAGAAAGCGCTCGCTGACCCACGTCGAGGTCATCTCGTCGGCGAAGCGCAGACCGCCTGCCACGACCGTCAGCCCCACGTACGCGAGCGCGATCGGCAGGAACAGCCCGAGCCTGCGCGGCACCAGCACATCGTCGACGACGACCTTGAAAAGCCAGATCGCGGCCGCGTCGACCACCGGGCCGGCCAGCACGAAGACCATCAGCAGGGCCAGCAGGCGCCTTCCCCGGCGGGTATAGGGCCACAATCGCCCGAACGTCCGCCGCAGCGGCACGGCCGGGGCCACCTCGACGACCGGTTCCACCCGATCATCGCCGTCACCCACGTCGACGGCCATCAGCCGCCGCAGCAACCACACGGTACGAGTCCAGCCCCTGGAACGTGGCCGGGCCGAGGGCCCGGCCCTGACAGGACGGCGGAACCGTCAGTGCCGCCGATCCTCTTCTTCACGCCGACGGCGACGGCGACGGTCACCGGACCTGGAGTCCCTGGTCTCCTCGCGGCCCTCGCGGTCCTCGCGCCGGTGGCGCGAGTGGCGCATCGCCGGCACCAGGTTGGCCAGCATGCTCATGGCTGCCACCTTTCTTCTCCGGTCTTTCTTCTCCGGTTCTTCTTCTCCGGTCCCCCGGGTCTTCTCTGGCCCCCACCGGCCTCTGGTCCCCCACCGGTCTCCTCCGGACCCCCACCAGGTGATACGCACCACCTCCCGGCACGGTTCACGTTCGCTCCCGATTTCCACGCAAGCCCCCGAGACTCGAACCGCCTGTTGTTACGAAGACGACGGGCGGCCGTGACACGATCGGCCGGGGACCGCGACACGGCCCTCCTACCGTCACTGTCGACGCCCCGGCCGCACGGTTCGGGCCCGGCCGCACGGGTCGGGAGGCGTCCGCGACGAAGGAGAGAGACCGCATGAGCAGGAGTCGTACCGACCGCTCGCCCGCCCGCCGTGTCCTGGCTGTCTGCGCCCTGACCGGGGCCGCGCTGCTGACCGCCGTCACCGGCGGGCAGGCGTGGGCCGA
This sequence comes from Kitasatospora aureofaciens, assembly GCF_019192735.1. Classification (GTDB taxonomy): domain Bacteria; phylum Actinomycetota; class Actinomycetes; order Streptomycetales; family Streptomycetaceae; genus Kitasatospora; species Kitasatospora aureofaciens_A. Next base: position 235,320 of record NZ_JAHTKP010000005.1, on the reverse strand, counting down.
CGGGTCCCCGGCCCCCGCCCCGAGCGCCCCGAGCGTGTCCGCGGGCGCCTCGGCGGCGGGCGCGGCCCCGTCCGTGCCCCGGTCGCCGCAGCCCGCGCAGGCCCCCGCGGTCGCGCCCAAGGGAGCCCCCGCCTCGCCCGAGGCGCCGCGCACCAGCACCCCGGCCCCGGGCCAGCCGCAGGTCCGCGAGGTGCCGAAGGGCGCCGCCAAGGCCGGGGACGGCTCCGGCTCGACCGCCGGCTCCGGCCTCATGCTGGCCGGCGGCGGCACCGTCGCGGCCGTCGGCGCCGGGGCGCTGGGCTTCGCCCTCCTGCGCCGCCGTTCCGGTGCGCGCGCCTGACACCGGTCCCGAGTCCGCCGGGCACCCCGGCGCCCTTCCCCCGCACCTGGCCAGGCGGGGAAGCGGCGCCGGGGCGGCCCCGGCGGAGAGCGGGAGACCGGACAGCCACAAGAAGCCCCGCAGGGGCCAAGGGCGGCGCCGCGCCGCCCGCCCCGGCCCGAGCGCACTGCGCCGGACCGCCTTCGGCGCGGCCGGCCTGCTCTGCCTGGTGCTCGGCACGTCCTTGGCGCTGTCCGGCCAGCGCACCCCGGTGGTGCGGATCGAGCCCTCGGTGCACGACGGCGCGGGCGCTCCGGCCACCGGGGCGGCCACCACGGCGCCCGGGCCCGCCCCGGCCACCACCACGCCGAAGTCCTTCGCGACGTCGCCACCGACCCGCCTGCTGATCCCGGCGGCCGGGGTCGACGCCCCGGTGGCCGGCCTCGGCCTGAACCCGGACGGGACGGTCGAGGTGCCGCCGGCCGACCGGGCCGACGAGGTCGGCTGGTACCGCAACGGCCCCACCCCGGGCGAGACCGGCCCCGCCGTCATCATCGGGCACTACGACACCGTCCACGGCCCGGCAGTCTTCAGCCGGCTGCCGAAGCTGCGGGAGGGCGAGCTGATCCAGGTGCGGCGCGCGGACGGCAGCACGGTGGACTTCAAGGTCCGCACGCTGCTCCAGGCCGCCAAGGACCGCTTCCCGACCGAGACCGTCTACGGCGACACGCCCGCGCCCGCGCTCAGGCTCATCACGTGCGGGGGGCGGATCGGCGCGGACGGGCACTGGACCGACAACATCATCGTCCTGGCGGACCTGGCCTGACGCGGGCTGCGGGTCCGCCCGACGGAACCGCCGACCGCGGTCCGGGCGACCTATCACCGGGGCCGGTACAACTCACCGGGGCCGGTACAACTCGCCGGGGCCGGTACGAGGACGACCCATCAGGGCCGGTGCGAGGACGACCCGGCGCATCGCCGCAGACCAGGGGCATCGCCGTAGACCAGGAGGACGAGCACCGACCGTGGCATCAGCAGCATCTCCACTCCGCCGCCGGCCCGGCGCTGTACCGGCGGCCGCCCTCGCCGCCCTGGCCGTCCTCGTCGCCCTCGCGGCCCTGGCCGTCGGCCGGGCCACCCCCGGCGGCCTGCAGGACCACGGCCCGGCCCAGCCCGTGACGCCGCCGCTGGTGCCCCAGCCGCTCTGGTCCGGCCTGGCGGCGTCGCCGCCGCCGACCTCGCCCGCCGCCGGGTCCGGCTCAGCCACCCAGGCGCCGCCGCAGCCGGTCCCCGACGTGACCGTCCCCGGGCGCGACATCACCACGGTCGACGTCCGCGCCGTCCTCGCCAAGGATCCCGAAGTGAGCCAGGAGGAGCGGCGCGCCCTCGACTCCTGCGCCACGTGCGAGGTCCGCAGCCCCGAGTTCCGCGACCTCACCGGGGACGGGCGGCCCGAGCTGATCGCCGCCGTCGCCACCCCCACGGCGGTCGTGCTGCACGTCTACACCCAGGCCGACGACCGCCTGCTGCCGATCCTCCGGGTCCAGGTCCTGAAGGGGTTCAGCGCGGAGACCGTCGGCACCGACCTGTGGCTGCACGAGCCGACCACCGTCTCCACCCGGACCAACAGCCACTACCACTGGGACGGCGTCCGGCTCAGCCTGCTGGAACAGCAGGTCGAGGGCATCGGCCCGATCCTCGGCACCGACCAATCAGGCACCGGTCAGTCGGGCAGCGGTCCGGCGAGCTCTGCCGTCCCCGAGTCCAAGCCCTCCGTCGCCCCCGGCACCGTGCGCCCCCCCGCGCCGGTCCGCCCGTCGCCGGCCGGACCCGAACCGGTCCCCGGCGCGGCCGTCCCGTCCCCGCGAGCCACCGTCCAGCCGCCCGCCCGACCGACCTCGGCTCCCCCGGAAGCGAAGCCATGACCGCCGCAGCCACGCCCACCGCCGCCACGCCCGCCCACCCGCGCATCCTGCTCGTCGAGGACGACGAGGTGATCCGGGAGGCCACCCGGATGGCCCTGGAGCGCTACGGCTTCCCGGTCTCCACGGCCGCCGACGGCCTGGAGGGGCTGGAGGCGTTCCACACCGTCCGGCCCGACCTGATCCTGCTGGACGTCATGCTGCCCCTCCTCGACGGGGTCGGGCTCTGCCGCCGGATCCGCGAGGAGAGCCAGCTGCCGATCCTGATGATGTCGGCGCGCACCGACCCGGTGGACGTGGTGTCCGGCCTGGAGGCCGGAGCGGACGACTACGTCGTCAAACCGTTCGAGAGCGCGGTGCTGGTCGCCCGGATCCGTACGGTGCTGCGCCGGGTGCGCGTGGTCCCGGCGGCCGTCGACTCCCCGACGGCCGTGGACTCCCCGGCGGCCATCGGCTCCCCGCTGCCCGCGGAGCCGACGCCGGCGCACTCCCCCACGGTCCGCAGCTTCGACGGCATGCAGGTGGACACCGACAGCATGGAGGTGCGCGTCCACGGCCGCCTCGTCCCGCTCACCCCCACCGAACTCCGGCTGCTGCTGGAGTTCACCGCCGCGCCCGGCATCGTGCTGGAGCGTTCCACCCTCCTCGAACGCGTCTGGGACTACGAATGGGGCGCCGACACCCGGGTGGTCGACGTCCACGTGCAGCGGCTGCGCGCCAAGATCGGCGCCGACCGGATCGAGACCGTCCGCGGGTTCGGCTACAAGCTGCGGCGCCCGTCGTGACCCTGCGCCGCATGACCCTGCGCCGCATGACCCTGGGCCACATGACGTTGCGCCGAATGACCCTGCGCCGTCAGATCGCCACCGCCGTCGCCGCCATCTCGGTCCTGGTCGCGGTGGCCGTCGGCCTGCTGGTCCACCAGGCGATGATCCGTCAGCACGTCGACCAGGCCCGCGCCTCCGCCCTGTCCGCGCTCGACGCGGCGCTGGGCGCCTACGGCCGCAGCGGCGAGACCGCCGGCCAGGGCGCCGCCCTGGACGACCCGGCCCTGCCGACCTCGCTGCACACGCTCGCGCACGGCGGCCACCAGGGCTCGCTGCTCGCGGCCGGCCCGCAGGGCGAGTCGATGTGGGCGGCCGGCCCGGTCCAGGGCGGCGGGGTGCTCTCCGTCCGGGTGGACTTCACCCAGGACCGGCAGGCCATCGCCGACCTCGACCGGATCATCCTGATCGCCGTCGTCGCGTCGGTCTTCACCACGGTCCTGGCCGGCGTCCTGGTCGCCGACCGGATCAGCCGCCGCCTGCGCACCGCGGCGACGGCCGCCCGGAGCATCGCCGCCGGCCGCACCGACACCCGGATCGGCGAACTCGTCGACGGCCGGGACGAGGTCGCCGACCTCGCCGCCGCCGTCGACCTGATGTCCCGCACCCTGCACCGCCGCCTGGAGGACGAGCAGCGCTTCACCGCGGACGTCGCCCACGAGCTGCGCACCCCGGTCACCGGCCTGGTCACCGCCGCCGAACTGCTCCCGCCCGGCCGCCCCACCCAACTCGTCCAGAACCGGGTCCAGGCCCTGCGCTCCCTGGTCGAGGACCTGCTGGAGGTTTCCCGTCTGGACGCCGACGCCGAGACCCCCGACCTCTCGGCCGTCCCCCTGGAACGCGCGGTCCGCCGTACCGTCACGCTCACCGGCCTGGACGTGGAGGTGGAGGTGACCGCCGACCAGCGGGTCCGCACCGACCTCCGCCGACTCGACCGCATCCTGGGCAACCTCATCCTCAACGCCCACCGCCACGGCGCCGCCCCGGTCCGACTCCACGTCGACGGCCGCCGGATGACCGTCCGCGACCACGGCCCCGGCTACCCCGACGACCTCCTCCGCCACGGCCCCCAGCGCTTCCGCACCAACGCCCCCGAACGCGGCCGCGGCCACGGCCTGGGCCTCACCATCGCCACCGGCCATGCCCGCGTCATCGGCGCCACCCTCACCTTCACCAACCACCCCACCACCGGCGCCGTCGCCACCCTCACCCTCCCCCCTGACCCCGACACCCCCTGAACCACCAAGACGTCGCCGGGGCCTGAGCCGAGACGCAGAACCGTCAGGCTGCCGCGTACTGCCAAGTCTCCATCGCGAGCAACGCCTCCGCCCGGGCCTGGATGACCGCCATGCGGGCCGCGCGCTCGGTCTCCTGGCTGTGCGCGGCCTGGTGGGTGCTCTGTCCCGGCCACTTCCGGTAGAGCAGCCCGGTCTCCTCGACGAACCACCCGCGGCTGACCGCGTTGAGCGCCAGCAGCAGGCCGGTGTCCTCGGACGCCGGAAGCGCCATCCACCCGCCGAGTGCGAGCAGCAGGTCCCGCCGGACGCAGAGCGTCGCCGGGTGCACCTGAGCCCGGAAGTCGTGGGCCTTCCAGTGGGCCAGCACCTCACCTCGCTCGATCGGCCCGGCCGGCGGGTCCTGGTCGAAGCCGACCGTGCTGCCGTCCGGCATGAGGTCGAGAACGCGGGACGTCGTCCACGCCACGTCCGGCCGGCTGGTGAGGGCGGCAACGTCACGGGCCAGAGTGCCCGCGGGCAGCTGGTCGTCGGCGTCGAGCACCTTCACGAACTGCCCAATGGCCCGTGACAACCCCAAGGTTCGCGCCATGCCCGCTCGGCCGTGGCGCCCCTGACCGAAGCTGATCCGTGCGTCGTCCGGGACGTGCGGCGCCACGTCGTCGGTCTCGCCGTCCTGCTGGATCACCCACTGCCAGTCCCAACCGTCCGGAAGGTCCTGGTCGAGAAGAGACTTGTAGGCGTCCGCCAGATACTCGGCGCTCGGCCCATGGACAGCCGTGATGACGGTAACGAGATTGGCCATGCTCACCACCTGCTCAGCTGGGTCGTGTAGACCATCTCGGTGCGGTCGCCGGGCAGTACAACGTCGGCGACCTCCACCACGCGGTCCGTCGTATCGAAGCAAGTCTTCCGGAGAATGATCACCGACACACCCACCGGCAGGCCGAGTTCTTCCGTCTCCTCCGGCGTCGGCGGCCGGGCCCGGAAGGTCTCGACAATGCGGTCCAGCTCGATGCCGACGGTGAACAGCTGGTTCTGCGTGCCGCCGGGCCACGGCTCCTGGTCGTCACGGAGCAGGTCCGGGTTGCCTTCGATCATGTCGAGCACGAGATAGGACCGGGAGGTGTCGAAGGGCGCGCGCTCCCCGCTGCGACGGGTGCGGTAGGTGCGCTCCAGCAGCATGGTGCCTTCCGGGATTCCGAAGGCCGCGGCAAGATCGGCGTTCGCCGGCGTCTTCTCGTACTTGGAGGCGAAGACGAGATCGTTCACCGTGAGCCCGGTGTCGTGTTCGGTGGCGCCGGTCTTCACGCGCTCCGACTCGGGGGCGCGGGCGCGGTTCTTCTCCCACTGGTGGCGCAGGTTGTCCCGGGTGACCGGGGTCGGCTGCCGGCGGACGAACGTGCCGCGCCCGTGCTGCTTGTCCACCAGCCCCTGAGCCTGAAGAACACCAACGGCCTGCCGGACGGTCGGGACGCTTACCTCGTAGATGTCGGCCAGCTCCGTCTCCGCGGGGAGCCGTTCACCCGGGGGCAGGCTTCCGTCATCGATCTGGGCCTTGAGCTTGGCCGCGATCTGCTCGTACCGCTTCGCCATGGTGCTGGTCACCGTCCTGTCGGGGCCTCGCGCCCACCCTAAGTCCTAAAGAGGTGTTGACGACTGACTGATGAGCCGTCGTAGTTTGCTGGGTGTGTCACGACAGGGCTACTACGTGTGGCGCGGCCGCGGCCCCTCCCGCCGGCAGACCGGCAGGCCACGACCACCCCCGACCTGATCAGCCACGACTTCACCGCGAGCGTCCCGAACCTGCGATGGACGGCCGACATCACCCACGTGCCCACCGACGAGGGCCGGCTCTACCTCGCCGTCGTCCTTGACCTCTTCTCCCGCCGCATCGTCGGCTGGGCCACGGCCGACCACATGAGAGATGGGCAGGGACTCCGACGTGTAGTTCCGACCTCAAGAGGGCGTTAAGTCCGCTTATATGTATCGATATCAGTTACGCCCAATGCCGGATTCACGCAGACTCCCCGTGACGCGACCGGCCCTGCCACGGCCGCCTGCCTCCGAAAGGCCCAGGTCCGGTCGCACGGCAGCCCTACCGGGACCACAGTGGTCCGTGTGGCGCCCCGACCGGGCGCATGCGCAGATGACGATAGGACGTACCCATGCCCACGGACCGCGGCCACCCTGGTCCGCTGCGGGTGCTTGTCTTCGGCGCCGCACTGCGGACCGAGTCAATCAACGGCCGCCTCGCCTCCCTCGTGGCCCGGTTGATCGCCGGCAGCGGTGCCACCGTCGACCTCGCCACCATGCGCGAGTTCGGGATGCCTCTGTACGACGGCGACGTAGAGGCCAGCGCCGGGCTGCCGGCCGGCGCCCTCGCGCTGCGCGACCGGCTGGAGCGGTGCGACGCCTTCGTGATCTCCTCCCCCGAGTACAACGGCTCCGTGCCGGGCGTGCTGAAGAACGCGATCGACTGGGTCTCGCGTGTCCAACCGCAGCCGTTCAAGACCAAGCACGCGATGCTTGTCTCCGCCTCCCCGTCCCTGGTCGGAGGCAACCGCGGGCTGTGGGCACTGAGGGTCCCCCTGGAGCACCTCGGCACCCGCGTCTATCCGGACATGTTCAGCCTGGCCACTGCCTACGAGGCGTTCACCGAGGACGGACAGCTGGCCGACTCCGGGCTGCAGCAACGTCTGACCGAAACCGTATCGGCCTTCCTCAGCCTCGTCGAAGCGGATACGCGATACGTCTGCCTGCAGCGGCGGTGGTACGAGTTCCTGGGAGACCAAACCGAGGCGCTCATCACCCATCGGGCGGAGGACTGAACCCGCTCATGAACACCATGCACGCCGTGCGCACACAGCCGCGGCGGCCCTGAACAGAACCCCAGGTCAGAAGCCTGACCTGGGGTTGACGACGGAGCCCCCTGTCGGGTTCGAACCGACGACCCCCGCTTTACAAGAGCGGTGCTCTGGCCAGCTGAGCTAAGGAGGCACGGTGGCCGTCCGCAAGGGATCACGGCGGCACCGGGGGCAGTCTACCGGGCCGACGTGGCGGGGTGGGGGGATATCCGGTGGTTGGTGGGGCGGGGTGGGCGTGATGGAAACGATGCGGAAATCGGGCGGGACGGGGGCTGACAAGCGGGGGAAGCGCAGGTAGCGTCGCCGGGAGCCGGTTCGTGCAGTGGTTCAGACCAGTTCGGAGCACAAGGCGGGCCGGCGGAGACCAACGACACCCCTTTACTCGGATCGTCCGGCACGTTCCTGCCGGTGAAGGAGAGCAACGACCATGGCTTCTGTCACGTACGACCAGGCGACCCGCGTCTACCCCGGGGCGGACAAGCCCTCGGTGGACGCGCTGGACCTGGAGATCGCGGACGGCGAGTTCCTCGTGCTGGTCGGCCCCTCGGGCTGCGGCAAGTCGACCAGCCTGCGCATGCTGGCTGGTCTGGAGGACGTCAACAGCGGCGCGATCCGGATCGGCGACCGGGACGTCACGCATCTGCCGCCGAAGGACCGGGACATCGCCATGGTGTTCCAGAACTACGCGCTGTACCCGCACATGACCGTCGCCGAGAACATGGGCTTCGCGCTCAAGATCGCCGGCGTGAACAAGGCGGAGATCCGCACGAAGGTCGAGGAGGCCGCGAAGATCCTCGACCTCACGGAGTACCTGGACCGCAAGCCGAAGGCGCTCTCCGGCGGTCAGCGCCAGCGGGTCGCGATGGGCCGCGCGATCGTGCGCCAGCCGCAGGTCTTCCTGATGGACGAGCCGCTGTCGAACCTGGACGCCAAGCTCCGCGTCTCGACCCGTACCCAGATCGCCGGCCTGCAGCGCCGTCTGGGCATCACCACGGTGTACGTGACCCACGACCAGACCGAGGCGCTCACCATGGGCGACCGGGTCGCGGTGCTGAAGGGCGGCGTGCTGCAGCAGGTCGACACCCCGCGCAACATGTACGACAAGCCCGCCAACCTGTTCGTGGCCGGCTTCATCGGCTCGCCGGCGATGAACCTGGTCGAGGTGCCGCTGGTGGACGGCGGCGTGAAGTTCGGCGGCTCGGTCGTCAACGTCTCCCGCGAGGACCTGGCCGGCGCCGGCAGCGACAAGTCGGTGACGGTCGGCATCCGCCCGGAGCACTTCGAGATCGTCCCGGCGGGCGGCATCGAGGGCGTCGCGGTGACCGTCAACGTGGTCGAGGAGCTCGGCTCGGACGGCTTCGTCTACGGCACCACCAAGATCGGCGGCGAGGACCGCGACCTGGTGGTCCGCGTGCACGGCCGCCAGATCCCGGCCCGCGGCGAGACGATCCACGTCGTGCCGATCGCGAACGAGGCCCACGTGTTCTCCACCAGCTCGGGCGCCCGCCTCAGCAGCTGACGGCAGCACCACTCAAAGCGCCGCACGAGGCGCTGCGCGAGGCGCCTCACAGAGCGCTGCACAAGTCGCCACACGGAGCCCGTCGGACCGCACCCGGTCCGGCGGGCTCCGTCCGTACACCCCCGCGTCAACACGGCGCAGGGACGAACCCGGACACGGCGTCACTCGATGGTGTAACGGAGGGCGATCCGGCCCGCACCCACCGCTACGCTCCTGAGCGTGAAGCAGCTAGTTCGCCGAATCGGCCAGACCGTCGCCCTCACCCTGCCCGTGGTCCTGGTGACCACCGGCACCCTCGCCGTGACCCGGGTGCCGTGGGCCCCGCCGACCAACCTCAACCAGCAGGTCGTGGCAGCCTCCACCGGCGACGGCGCCGGCATCGGACGGTCCCCGGGTGCCACCGACAAGGCGCCGGACGGGCTGGCGCCGCAGGAGGCGCTACGGGTCGCGCTGCTGGACGAGCTGCGCGCGCACAGCCCGGCCGCCGCGCTGGACCTGCTGGAGCGCTCGATGCGCGAGCAGCCGTCGCTGACGCCGTACTGCACCTCGCTCGCCACCGAGCTGGGCAAGGCGACGGTGAAGAAGTACCAGGGCGACGTCCAACGGGCCCGCTCCTTCGCCCGCCCGGTCTGCGACGGCTCGTTCGCGGCGGGCATCGCGGGCTGACGGCCCCAAGGACCTCAAGAACCTCAAAGGCCGCAAGCCCCGAAGGCGCCGAAGGCCCCCTCCATACCCGGTCCGCACGCGCCTATTGTTCAGGCATGACCGCTGACTCCGGCCCCACCGCCGACCTCACGTCCCCGCAGCAACCGCAGCACCTCCAGCAGCTCCACCCGCCCCGGCCGACCACGACGCCCGTCACCCAGGCCGTCATCCTGGCCGGTGGCCAGGGCTCCCGGCTGCGGCCCTACACGGACGACCGCCCGAAGCCGCTGGTCGAGATCCCGGGCACGGGCACGCCGATCCTCGGCCACCAGCTGGCCTGGCTCGCCTCCGAGGGCGTCGCCGACGTGGTGGTCTCGTGCGGGCACCTCGCCGACGTGCTGGAGGAGTGGCTGGACAAGGCGGACCTGCCGCTGCGCGTCCGCACGGTGGTCGAGGCCGAGCCGCTCGGGCGCGGCGGTGGGCTCAAGTACGCGGCCAAGGCGCTGCCCCGCCCGGACGAGCCCTGGTACGCCACCAACGGCGACATCTGGACCCGCTTCAGCCTGCGCGACATGGCCGCCTTCCACCACGAGCGGGACGCCGTCGCGACGCTCGCGCTGGCCCGGCCGCGGATCCCGTGGGGCGCGGTGGAGACCGACCAGTTCGGCAACGTGCTGGACTTCATCGAGGCGCCGCCCTCGCCGTTCCTCATCAACGCGGGGCTGTACGTGTTCAGCCCGGAGTTCGCCGAGCTGCTGCCGGACGTCGGCGACCACGAGCGCACCACCTTCCCCCAACTCGCCCGCGGCAAGCGGCTGGCGGGTTACCAGCTGCCGCAGGGCGTGTACTGGCGCGCAATCGACACCGCGAAGGACCTCACGGAGGCGGCCAAGGAGCTCGCCGCCGGCGTCGGCCGCGCCCCGCAGTAGCCACCCCGGCCGGTCGAAACAGCAGTCGGCCGGGTGCTCCCCCACGGAGCACCCGGCCGACTGCCGTTCCCATCCGTCAGGTTGACGTCGGCGCCCCCGGACGGGTCGAGTGGCCGCCGCCGGACAGATCGGCCAACGGCCCGCTGCCGAGCACCCCGCCCAGCAGGCCGGAGCCCGAACCGGAGCCACTGGGGCTCGACTTGGACGCCGTCCCCGAGCCCGCGGGGGCCGGGGTGGAGCGCTGGGCGGGCGTGGAGCCGGCCGGCGGCGCGGCGGCCGAGGGGGCCGCTCCCGGAGCCGAACTCGTCCCGTTCTCCGCCTTGGTGGAGTGCTTGCCGCTCGGCGTCGGGGTGGCCGGGCGGGAGGCGGGGGCGGAGGACGGCGGGGCGGTCGGGCTGGCCGTCGCGGAGGACGGACGGGACGCGGCGGGCGCGGGCGTGGTGGACGTGCCCTGCCCGCCCGCGGCGCCGGACGGCGAGCCGCTCGGCCAGACCGGCGTGCCGTAGTCGGAGGCCGGCCGGCCCGGCGCCTGGTGCGGCCGGGCGCTGGTGCGGACCGCCGCACCGAGCATCGAGCCGAGCAGCAGGGTCAGGCCGACGACGAGCGTGGTCACCACGGTGCCCCGCCGCAGCACCCGGCGGCGCAGGGCCCCGGGCGCGCCCGTGCCGTACCGCCGCCAGGCCTCCAGGTTGAGCCGCCCGTCCAGTGAGGCGAACGGCGCCCCCGCGATCAGCAGCGGGCTCCACGCGGCGAGGAAGATCAGGTCGGGGGTGTCGTAGACCGGCACGGCCCGCCAGCTGACGGTGAACAGCAGGGCGGCGGAGAGCAACATCGCCGCACCGGCCGCGAGCCGCTGCCAGAGGCCGAGGATGGTCAGCACCCCGACCACGATCTCGGTGAACGACACCACCAGGCCGGAGCCCACCGGGTGCGCCATGGCGAAGGCCAGCAGCGGCTCGGCGACCTTCCAGGGGTGCAGCGAGGCCAGCCAGCGCATCATCGAGCCGCGCTCGCCGCCGTCGAAGTACACCGGGTCGCAGAGCTTGCTGAACCCGGCGTAGACGGCCAGCGAGCCGAGGACGGCGCGCAGCGGCAGCAGCACCAGGCCGAGGTCGACGCGGCGGCCGGGGTACCAGGGCTGCTTGCCGTCGGCGTCGGCGGCGGAGACCTCGGGCAGCTCGCCGCTCGGGGTCCAGCCCTGCGGCGCGCCGACCGGGCCGACGCCCGCGTCGGTCGCGGAGCCGGCGCCCTCACGCGGCTGGCGGGGGACGGTCCGGGCGCCCGCGAGGGACGGGATCACCTGGGTGTCCGCCTCGGCCAGGCCGACGCCACCGCCTCCCGAGGGAGGACCGGTCAGCCGGACGGCCTCCAGGAGCCGGGTGGCCGCGAGGTCCCCGGGGGGCGCCTGGCCGGTCCAGGTGACGGCGGTGACCCGGCCCTTGCGGCGCGGCCCGCCGGCCCCGGCGGCCCCCGCCATCGCCGGGACGGCGGAGGCGGGCACGACGACCTGCGGGGTGACCAGCGGACGGCGGATCAGGCCCTGGCTCGCGTACGGGTCGCCGAACGCGGCACCGGTGGACAGCAGTCCGGCCGGGGCCTCGATCAGCGGCGCGACCGGGCCGCCGAGCCGGAGCCGGAAGCTCGCCTGGGTGCTGCTGAGGCGCGAAGGGTCCGACGGCACCTTGACGGTGTTGAGGCCGGGGCCCGCGTCTATCCCGGTGCTGCCGTCGCCGAACAGGGGGCGCCGAGGTGTTCTGGTGTCCACGCCCGTCTAACCGGGTGACGGCCGCTTAGGACACTCTCCCGAGTGGATATCCGGCGCCCACTTGAAATGATCATGAGAAAAGCGATCGGACCCGGTCGGGCCCGATCGCTTTTCACCCGGATTGCGGAGAATTCAGAAGATCTCCTGCGCCCCGGCCACTACCTGTGCTCTCGCTACCGAGCCGCTTCGGCTACCGAGCAGCTGCCGCTCCCGCGCCTCAGCGCTTGGCGCGCAGCCGCGCGGCCTCGTACAGCACGATGCCCGCCGCGACACCGGCGTTCAGCGACTCGGTCAGGCCCGACATCGGGATCCGCACCCGCATGTCGCAGGTCTCCGAGACCAGCCGGGACAGGCCCTTGCCCTCGCTGCCCGCGACGATCACCACCGGGCCGGTCAGCAGGTCCAGGTCGCCCAGCTCGGCCTCGCCGTCGGCGGCCAGGCCGACCACCATCAGACCGGCCTTCTGGTAGGCCTCCAGGGTGCGGGTCAGGTTGGTGGCGCGGGCGACGGGCAGCCGGGCCGCGGCGCCCGAGGAGGTCTTCCAGGCACCGGCGGTCATACCGGCCGCGCGGCGCTCGGGGATGACCACGCCGTGCGCGCCGAAGGCGGCGGCGGAGCGGACCACGGCACCGAGGTTGCGCGAGTCGGTGACACCGTCCAGCGCGATGATCAGCGCGTCCTGCCCGGCGTCGGAGGCATCGACCAGGAGGTCCTCGGGGTGCGCGTACTCGTACGGCGGCACCTGGAGCACCAGGCCCTGGTGGTTGAGCCCGCCGGTCATCTGGTCCAGCTGCGCGCGCGGGGCCTCCATCAGCGGGATGCCGCGGTCGTTGGCGGCCTGGAAGGCGTCGCGGACCCGGTCGTCGGTGTCGATGAACTGCATGACGTACAGCGCGTTGGCCGGCACGTCGCCCTGCAGGGCCTCGACCACCGAGTTGCGGCCGAAGACCAGCTCGGCGCTGCCCGCCCCGCCCCGGCCGCCGCGGCCGGCCCCGGCGCGGCGCATGCCGGCGCGAGCCTTGGCGTCCCGCTCGCGCTTGACCGCGGCGTTGGCGGCGCGCTGCTTCGGGTGGCCCTTGCGCGCCTCGCCGGGCGGGGTCGGGCCCTTGCCCTGGAGCGCCTTCCGGCTGTGGCCGCCGGTACCGACAGACGCGCCCTTCTTCGATCCGGGGTTGCGGCGGTTCCTGCGTGCACTGTTGCCGGCCATGGCTGTACTTCCTGTCTGTCCGGCATGCCCGGCCGCCCCGCTCTGGCGGCGGCGGCCGATGGCATGCGCTACGTCATGCGGGAGGGCCGCACCGGTCCGGTACGGCCCACCCTCACCCCGATCGTCAGATGGGGTTACTGGCTGTTGATCGTCCAGCGCGGGCCGGACGGGGTGTCCTCGATCGCCAGCCCGGCCAGGCCGAGCTGGTCGCGGATGGCATCCGCGGTGGCGAAGTCCTTGCGTTCGCGGGCGGCCTGCCGCTGGTCCAGGACCAGGCGGACCAGCGAGTCGACCACACCGTGCAGGTCGTCGCCGCGCTCCGTCCCGGCCCAGTGCGGGTCGAGCGGGTCGAGACCCAGCACTCCGAGCATCGCACGGACCTCGGCCAATCGCGCCACCGCGTTCTCCTTGTCGTCCGCGTTCAGGGCGCTGTTGCCCTGGCGGACGGCGGTGTGCACGACGGCCAGCGCCTGCGGCACACCCAGGTCGTCGTCCATCGCCTCGGCGAAGGCCGGCGGCACCTCGGGCGCCGCGTCGACCGGGCCGCAGCGCTCGACGGTGCGCTGGATGAAGCCCTCGATCCGGCCGAAGCCGGCCTCGGCCTCGCGCAGCGACTCCTCGCTGTACTCGATCATCGAGCGGTAGTGCGGGGCTGCCAGGTAGTAGCGCAGCACGATCGGCCGCCAGCGCTGGACCATCTCGGAGACCAGCACCGAGTTGCCGAGCGACTTGCTCATCTTCTCGCCGGCCATGGTGACCCAGGCGTTGTGCACCCAGAACTTGGCGAAGTCGTCGCCGTAGGCCTTGGACTGGGCGATCTCGTTCTCGTGGTGCGGGAAGATCAGGTCGAGCCCGCCGCCGTGCACGTCGAAAGCCGGGCCGAGGTACTTGTGGGCCATCGCCGAGCACTCCAGGTGCCAGCCGGGGCGGCCACGGCCCCACGGGGTGTCCCAGCTCGGCTCGCCCGGCCTGGCGGCCTTCCACATCGCGAAGTCGCGCGGGTCCCGCTTGCCGGTCTCGCCCTCGCCCTCGGGCTGGCGCAGGTCGGCCAGCTTCTGGTTGGAGAGCGCGAGATAGTCCGGGTACGACTTCACGTCGAAGTAGACGTTGCCGTCGGCCGCGTAGGCGTGCCCCTTCGCGATGAGCCCCTGCATCATCTCGATCATCTCGGGGATGTGCCCGGTGGCCCGCGGCTCGACGGTCGGCGGCAGGCAGCCGAGCGCGTCGTAACCGTCGTTGAACGCGCGCTCGTTCTCGTAGGCGATCTGCCACCACGGCGTACCGAGCTGGCGTTCCTTGGCGATGACCTTGTCGTCGATGTCGGTCACGTTCCGGGCGAACGTCACCTGGTAGCCGCGGTGGGCGAACCACCGCTGCATGATGTCGAAGTTGAGCCCGGACCGGATGTGCCCGATGTGTGGCGCCGACTGGACGGTAGCGCCGCACAGGTAGATCGAGACACAACCCGGTACAAGCGGGACGAAGTCGCGTACCTGGCGGGTGCTGGTGTCGTACAGGCGAATGCTCACAGCGTCAAGCGTAGTGGGCACGAGGGGGTGCCCCGCGACATTCCCGGGGAATGGCAGGCCCGACGACGGTCAGATGCTGCCGACCACCTTGCGCGGGGTGATTCGCACGACGACGCGGACGTCCTCCGGGCCGTCCCAGTTGTAGACCTCCTCGCCGCGGTACTTGAGCGCGAGCTCGTTGATCAGCTCACGGCCGCCCTCGGTGGTCAGACTGACCTCGCCGCGCACCTCGAAGTACTCGTACGGGCTCTCCGGAGGGTTGACCACGAGCGTGATGCGCGGGTCCTTGACCAGGTTGAGGTGCTTGCGGCGCCCCTCGACGGTGGAGAACAGGATGTCCTCGCCGTCCCGCTTGACCCAGACCACCGAGGACTGAGGGCTGCCGTCGGGCTGGATCGTGGAGACCACGGCGAAGCTCTTGCCGTCGATCAGGGCCTTGGCACGGTCGGAGAGTTGGGCGCTCATCGGGAACCTCTTCTCGTCAGCGTGGGTACGGACCCAGCGGAGGACAGTCTGCGTGGGCCCGCGCCGAACACTATCGACTCGGGCCCTCGCGAAGCCTGTTGAACACTCGTCAGCCGCGGGTTATTCCCGACCGACCGAGCGACCGACCGAGTGGTCCGGTGTCAACGCCGTTCGTACACCAGGGCGGTGGCGATCGCCGCCAGCCCCTCGGCCCGGCCGGTGAGGCCCAGGCCGTCGGTGGTGGTGCCGGAGACCGACACCGGCGCGCCGGCCGCGGCCGACAGCGCGGCCTGCGCCTCGGCCCGCCGCTTGCCGATCTTCGGGCGCACGCCGATCACCTGGACCGCGATGTTGCCGATCTCGAAGCCCTCCTCGCGCACCAGCCGGGCCGCCTCGCCGAGCAGCTTCACCCCGGACGCACCGGCCCACTCCGGGCGGTCGGTGCCGAAGTGCGCGCCCAGGTCGCCGATTCCGGCCGCCGAGAACAGCGCGTCGCACGCGGCGTGCGCGGCCACGTCGGCGTCCGAGTGCCCGGAGAGCCCGAACTCGGCGTCCGGCCACTCCAGTCCGGCCACCCAGAGCGGGCGCCCGGCCTCGAAGGCGTGCACGTCGGTGCCGACCCCGACGCGGGGGATGATCGGGCCAGTGGGCAGCGGATCGGCAGGCAGCGGATCAGTCGACATCGGATCAGCAGGCAGCGGATCAGTAGGCATCGGCGGCCCTCCGGCGGGCGAGTACGGCCTCGGCGAGCACGAGGTCCAGCGGACGGGTGACCTTGAACGCCTCCTCGTGGCCGGGCACCACGACGACCTTGCCGCCGAAGCGCTCGACCAGACCGGCGTCGTCGGTGACCGGCGGTGCGCCGGTACCGCCGGCGGCCTCCTCGGCCAGCGCCTTGGCGTGCACCTCGACGAGGGTCGCCCGGCGGAAGCCCTGCGGGGTCTGCACCGCGCGCAGGGTGGACCGGTCGGGCGTGTCGAGGACCGGCTCGGGGCGGCCCGGGTTCGGCTCGACCCGCTTCACGGTGTCGGCCAGCGGCACCGCCGGCACCACCGCCTCGGCCCCGGCCCGGACGGCGGCCGCGACGGCGTCCACCACCTCGACCGGGACGAGCGGACGGGCCGCGTCGTGCACCAGGACGATCTCCACGTCGGCCGGGATGGCGGCCAGGCCGAGCCGGACCGACTCCTGCCGGGTCGCGCCGCCGGCCACCACGCGGATGTCCTTGCCGTCCAACCCGTGGCTGTCCAGCAGGGCGACCACCTCGGCGACCCCGTCGGCCGGCGCGGCCACCACGACCAGGCCGACCGCCCGGCTGCGGGCCAGCGCCCGGACGGCGTGCACCAGGAGCGGCACGCCGCCCAGTTCCCGCAGGGCCTTCGGGGCGCCGGGCCCCAGCCGCTCACCGCGTCCGGCGGCGGGCACCACTGCTGCTGCGACTGCTGCTGACGCGTTCAGGTTTCACTCCTTCGGGGAAGTGGGTATGGCCATGGCGTGCACGACGGGCGCACGGACCCCTTCCGAAGAACCACCGGTCCCTGGCCCCCAGAGTTCCGCAGAAACGGTCTTGCAGGCCTGGACCGGCTCGGGCGGGAGGTGTCGTCCGGACACGCCTCAGCGCCCGAAGTGCCACTGCACCACTCCCGGAGGATTCCTCCAGGGAGCGGCGCGCCGGCACCGGGCGCTGTGAGCGATGGGCGGCAGCCCGACTGCACTACGAGGCGAGGACCTCGTCGAGCAGCGTCTCCGCCTTGTCCTCGTTGGTGTTCTCGGCCAGCGCAAGCTCGCTGACGAGGATCTGGCGCGCCTTGGCGAGCATCCGCTTCTCGCCGGCCGAGAGGCCGCGCTCGCGCTCGCGGCGCCAGAGGTCGCGCACAACCTCGGCGACCTTGATAACGTCACCCGAGGCGAGCTTCTCCAGGTTCGCCTTGTAGCGACGGGACCAGTTGGTCGGTTCTTCGGTGTACGGTGCGCGCAGCACCTCGAAGACCCGGTCCAGACCTTCCTGGCCGACTACATCGCGCACGCCGACGAACTCCGCGTTCTCGGCGGGCACGCGGAGCGTCAGGTCTCCCTGCTGCACCTTGAGCACCAGGTAGGTCTTGTCCACACCTTTGATCTGGCGAATTTCGATGGCCTCGATCAGCGCGGCCCCGTGATGGGGGTAGACCACCGTGTCGCCAACCTTGAACGTCATGTGACAGGACCCCTTCCGTGGCTTTCCAGAATAACACGCTTTTCGGCGCACCCGAAGGGCGTTTTCGCAGGTCAGGGCAGGTCTCGGGGCTTGACAAGGACCCCCATGACGTGCTGCGACCGGTGTTCGAGAGAGGCTTCCCGCAGGTCGGAGGCGGTTCCGGCGCCCGGCGAAACCTTGCACAGCAGTCCCGAAACCGTGATTGGATCTTGAGTTTTCACCGTTTATCGGGCCGTATCCGCATCGTTATTCGATCTTGGTCGAAGCTTGTCCTTCGCGTGGCCCGGACACGTCAGGAGTGCGGCCGGACGGACCCCCGGTCGACCCCGGGAGTGCGACACGGGGACCACCCCGTGAGGAGCGCATAAGTGAGGTCGATAATCTGAGTCCTGACCTACCGATCCGAGACCTGACCAACCGACACGTGACCTAGGAGAAGCCGCCGCCGTGAGCCGCAGCCTTCGACGCGGCAGCATCGCCGCCCTTGCCGCCCTCGCCATCGCCTCGCTGTCCTCCTGCGCGGCCGGCACCCAGCCGGACACCCTGCAGATCAAGCCGGACACCGCTGCGGCGACGCTCGGCACGAACGTCCGACTGAACAACATCGTCGTCGTCACCGGAACCGACACCTCGGGCGACAGCACCGGCCCGGCCAACGTGACGGTGAACATCGCCAACACCGGGGCCGACGCGGTCGAGCTGCAGTCCATCGCCGTCGGCAGCGGCGGCACCGCCACCTTCGCCGACGCCGCGGGCGCCCCGCTCAGCAGCATCGTCGTCCCGGCCGGCAGCGCCGTGCTGATCGGCGGCGACGGCAACCCGTCCGCCAAGATCGCCTCCGTGGGCGTCAAGGTCGGCGGCGTCGTGCCGACCACCTTTTCCTTCAAGGACGGCCAGAAGGTCGACGTGCAGGCCGGCGTGAGCCCGGACAAGGGCCTGTTCAAGGGCTTCGGCCCGACCCCGACCCCGATCGCCGTGCCCACCAAGAGCGCCTCCCCGGCGGCCACCACCCCGGGCGCCACCACCCCGGCGGCGGGCGCCACCGGTGCCGCCACCCCGGCGGGCACCACCGCCCCGGCGACCCCGGTTGCCGGCGCCACCGGTGCCGCCACGCCGTCCGGTGCGGCCACGCCGTCCGCCGGCACCCACTGACGCACCACAGAGCGTCTGCCGGGCCCGCCAGGCCCGGCAGGCGCAACCGCGAAGGCCCCCTTCGGCAACTGCCGGAGGGGGCCTTCCGCGTGTCCTTCGCGGTTTACGGCTCGAACTTGTAGCCCAGGCCGCGGACCGTGACCAGGTAGCGCGGGGCGCCCGGGTCCGGCTCGATCTTCGCGCGCAGGCGCTTCACGTGGACGTCCAGGGTCTTGGTGTCACCGACGTAGTCCGCGCCCCAGACCCGGTCGATCAGCTGCATCCGGGTGAGCACCCGGCCCGCGTTGCGCAGCAGCATCTCCAGCAGGTCGAACTCCTTCAGCGGCAGGTCGACCTTGGCGCCGTCCACCGTCACCACGTGCCGGTCCACGTCCATCCGGACCGGGCCGGCCTCCAGGGCGCCCGGGCCGCCGCCGTTGTCGCCGGCGCCGCCGTCCTCGCCGCGGCGCCGCAGCACCGCGCGGATCCGGGCGACCAGCTCACGGGTGGAGTAGGGCTTGGTGACGTAGTCGTCCGCGCCTATCTCCAGACCGACGACCTTGTCGATCTCGCTGTCCTTGGCGGTCACCATGATCACCGGGACGCTGGAGCGCACCCGGAGCTGGCGGCAGACCTCGGTGCCCGGCAGGCCCGGCAGCATCAGGTCGAGCAGGACGAGGTCGGCACCGTTGCGTTCGAACTGCTCCAGCGCGTCGGGGCCGGTGGCGGCCACGGCCACCTCGAAGCCCTCCTTGCGGAGCATGTACGAGAGGGCGTCGCTGAACGACTCCTCGTCCTCGACCACCAGTACTCGGGTCACGATCAGGCCTCCGGGGCAAGCTGGGTTGTCTTTGACAGGGGTGCTTCCCGCTCCCCGGCGGGGAGCGACCGGTCCGTACGGTCCGTACGGTCCGTACGGTCCGTGATGTGGGTTCGGGGTGCTGTGGCGGGCTCAGCGGCGTCGACGTCGGGCTCGTCGATGTCCGGCTCGTCGACGTCGGGCTCGTCGTCGGCGGGTGCCTGTCCGGCGGGCAGGCGGACGGTGAAGGTCGAGCCCTGGCCCTCGACGCTCCACACCGAGACGGTGCCGCCGTGCGAGGCGGCCACGTGCTTGACGATGGAGAGGCCGAGGCCGGTTCCGCCGGTGGCCCGGGAGCGGGCCGGGTCGACGCGGTAGAAGCGCTCGAAGACCCGCTCGCGGTCCTTCTCGGAGATGCCGATGCCCTGGTCGGTGACCGAGATCTCGATCAGCTCGCCGTCCGCCTCCCCGAGCGCGGCGGCGCTGGAGATCCGGCGGGTGGCGATCGCCACCCGGGTGCGGGGCGGGCTGTAGTTCACGGCGTTCTCGACCAGGTTGCCGAGCGCGGCGGCGAGCTGGCCGCGGTTGCCGTGCAGATAGAGGCCGGCGATGCCGCCGGCGGCGATCAGGATCTGCTTGGCGGCGGCCTGCTGGCGGCAGCGGTCGATCGCCTCGGCGATCAGCTCGTCCACCGCGACCGGCTCCGGGTCGACCATCAGCCGGTCGTCCTGGACCCGGGAGAGGTCGATGATCTCCTGGACCAGGCTGGCCAGCCTGGTCGCCTCGATCTGCATCCGGCCGGCGAAGCGCTGGACCGCCTCCGGGTCGTCGGCCGCGTCCGCGACCGCCTCCGAGAGCAGCGACAGGGCGCCGACCGGGGTCTTGAGCTCGTGGCTGACGTTGGCCACGAAGTCCCGGCGGACGGCCTCCACCCGGCGGCGCTCGGTCTGGTCCTCGACCAGCACCAGGACCAGCCGGGAGCCCAGCGGGGCGACCCGGACCGAGACCGCGAGCGGCTCGGCCGCGCGGGCCGCGCCGGGGCGCGGCACATCCAGCTCGACCTGGCGGATCTCGCCGTCCCGGCGGGTGGCGCGGGCCAGCGCGAGCATCTGGTCGACGGCGACCGCGCCGCCGCGCACCAGGCCCATCGCGTAGGCCGCCGAGCTGGCCTTGACGACCTCGTCGGCCTCGCCGAGCACGATCGCGCAGGAGCGCAGCACGGAGAGCACGGTGTCGACCCCCGGCGGCAGCGGGGGTTCCTGGGCGACTGCGCCCAGATTCTGGTGCCGTCCGTAGTTCCTGCCGTTGGTGCCGCTGTACCTGCCCTTGGCCTGCTCGCGCTCACTCCAGCGGAAGGCGATGGAGGCCGTGAGGCCGACGCCGAGCCCGGCTATGGCGCAGGCAGCGGCGGCGGCCACGTTCACGTCCATGTGGCCAGCGTAAGCGCATGGCCTGGGCCTTCCCCAAGGGTCGGATGAAGGCATCGGCCTGGCGTTGCCGAGAATTCACCTTCACGTAGCTGCCGATTCACCGCACGGGTCGTGCGTGGTCGCCCTGGCGACGGAAAGTTGGCCACGCAGCCCGTGTGGGAGTGGGCGGCGTGCCGAACCCGCAGCCGCCGCCCCGGGGTGCGCGTACCATTCGCGCACCAGCAGCGGTCATACGTACGACGTGCAGACGGTCGGACGGGATGACCGGTCGGCACCGCCACCGACACAGCTACTGAGGAGAGAGCATGCGCGACGCGTACCACGAGGAACTCGATGCGATCGGCGACAGCCTGATCGAGATGGCCCGGCTGGTCGGCTCGGCCCTGGGCCGGGCGACCACCGCACTCCTCGACGCGGACCTGGCGCTGGCGGAGAGCGTGATCGCCGCCGACGAGAAGATCAACGACCTCCACCACGAGCTGGAGAACCGCGCGATCGACCTGCTCGCCCGCCAGCAGCCGGTCGCCACCGACCTGCGCATCGTCGTCACCTCGCTGCGGATGAGCTCCGACCTGGAGCGCTGCGGCGACCTCGCCCGGCACGTCGCCAAGGTCGCCCGGATGCGCTACCCCGAGTCGGCGGTGCCGAGCGACCTGCAGTCCACCGTGCTGGAGATGGGCCAGCTCGCCCAGCGCCTGGTGGCCAAGGCCGGCCTGGTGATCGCCACCAAGGACGTCGACAAGGCCCTGGAGATGGAGCAGGACGACGACGCCATCGACACGCTCCACCGCGAGCTGCTGTCGCACCTGATCGACGACCGCTGGGACCACGGCATCGAGACCGCCGTCGACATCACCCTGGTCGGCCGCTACTACGAGCGCTTCGCGGACCACGCCGTGTCGGTCGCCAAGCGCGTCGTGTACCTGGTGACGGGTGAGCACGTCGCGGACTTCATCGCCTCCTCGGAGGCCGCGGCCGCGGAGTGAGCCTCCGTGACCCGGCGCTGCGCTCACCCCGAAGGGTGAGTAAACCTCGGACGAGGGTGGTGCGGGCGCACGGTTCTCCGAACGTCCCACCACTGCACGCCTGTTGACGCTCCCTCCGAACGGCAGGTTCACTCGAAGCTGTAGGCACCGGAAGTGTGCCCGTCACAAGGAGGGTTCAGCACGATGAAGGCCAACCCGACCCGACCGGCGCCGGCACACGACACCGTCGAGCCGCCCACCCCGAAGCTGCTGCCCGTCCTCGCGGCCGGGTGCGGCTGCGGCCCGGGCTGCGGCTGCGGCTGCCAGTCCGGCGCGCCCTGCCAGTGTGGCGGCGCGGACGGCGGCTGCTGCGGCGGCCACTGAGGCATCGCCGTGGTGCCCGGCCGCTCGTGACGGCGGCCGGGCACCACGGTTCTCGGAACTTTCAGTCCTGTCAGAACTGTCCGAACTGTCCGAGCCGCCAGTACTGCCAGATCTGTCCGAGCTGTCAGAACTGGACGTCGGTGCAGGAGTAGAAGGCGTTGCCGGTGTCCGCGATCTCCCAGACCGACACGACCACCTGGTGGCCGGTGCGCCCGCTCGGCAGGGTCGCGGTGTGGCTGACCGTGCTGGGCACCTGGGAGCCGTCGTAGGGGACGGTCAGGAACGGCGTCAGGTCCAGATCGGCCCGGGTGACCGGGCGGCTCGGGTCGTAGCCCTGCTTGGTCAGGTAGTACGTGAAGCCCGTGGTCGCGTGCCGCGCGGTGAACGTCCACGTGAACGTGAGGTCCTGCCCGGCCGCCACCGGCGTGGTGGGCCAGGTGCCGCCGCGCGGGTCGTCCAGCTCGGCGAAGCGCCCGTTGCCGCCGGCGCAGATGGTGCCGTCGGCCGGACCGCCGCCCGGGAAGCCCTTCGGCCCCTCGACGCTCTGCGGCTCCCACTGGATCTCGCCGCAGTCCTGGACCGCGCCGGCGCCGCAGAGCGCGGCCCGGCTGGGGGGCGTCGAGATGTAGCCGTGGGACTGCGCCGGCAGCGCGAAGGTGAGCGGGATCGCCAGCGCGGCGACGGCCGCCCCGACGAGATGACGTTTGCGCATGGTGCTCCTCCGTGGGGGTGGATGGAGTGCGCCGGGCGCAGACGCGCGCGTGGGGGTGCGCGGCCGGACCGGGGTCCTTGGCATGCCTGCGCCAGCCCGATGCCCACACCGTAGGAGCGCCCACCCATGCCCGTCAATGGTCTGAACCACTTTCGGGGCGCCGAACTCCCTTGCCGAGCAGGCCGGTTGGGCGGTTACTGAACAGCAGAAGGCCCCGCCGCCCGGCGAGCCGGGCGACGGGGCCTACGTGCGTTCGGGCTTACTTCTTGCCCTGATTCTTGACCGCCTCGATGGCGGCGGCGGCGGCCTCCGCGTCGAGGTAGCGGCCACCCTTGGCGACGGGCTTGAAGTCGGCGTCGAGCTCGTACACCAGCGGGATGCCGGTCGGGATGTTCAGGCCGGCGATGTCCGCGTCGGAGATGCCGTCGAGGTGCTTGACCAGCGCGCGCAGGCTGTTGCCGTGGGCGGTGACCAGGACGGTCTTGCCGGAGGCCAGGTCCGGGACGATCGCGTCGTACCAGTACGGGAGCATCCGGTCGACGACGTCCTTCAGGCACTCGGTGCGCGGACGCAGCTCGCTCGGGATGTCGGCATAGCGGGCGTCGCCGGCCTGCGAGTACTCGGCGTCGTCGGCCAGCACCGGCGGCGGGGTGTCGTAGGAGCGGCGCCAGAGCTGGAACTGCTCCTCGCCGAACTCGGCCAGGGTCTGGGCCTTGTCCTTGCCCTGGAGCGCGCCGTAGTGCCGCTCGTTCAGACGCCAGCTGCGGCTGACCGGGATCCAGTGGCGGTCGGCCTTGTCCAGGGCGATCTGCGAGGTGCGGATCGCGCGGCGCAGCAGCGAGGTGTGCACCACGTCGGGCAGCAGACCCTCGGCGGCCAGGAGCTCGCCACCGCGGGCGGCCTCCTTCTCGCCCTTCTCGTTGAGGTCGACGTCGACCCAACCGGTGAACAGGTTCTTCTGGTTCCACTGGCTCTCGCCGTGGCGGAGGAGGATGAGTCGGTACGTCGTGTCAGCCATGGCGCCCAGCTTAGTGGAGCCCGGAAAACCGCTGGTGGGGACCTTCCACCGTGTGTAATGTGTGCCACGCGCAATTGCCACTTACACCTGTCGGCTGAGCGGACCTGCCCTTGCCGCTCGGCGGACGCCTGCCCTCGGGAGCCCCCCACATGCTCTTCCACGTGCTCGCCAACCCCCGGTTCCGAAGAATGTTGCGGGAGACGATGGGCGGGCTGCCACGGCAGTTCTGGTGGCTCTGGACCTCGACGCTGATCAACCGGCTCGGCGCATTTGTGGTCACGTTTTTGGCCCTGTACCTGACCAGTGATCGCGGCTACTCGGCGTCCTACGCGGGCCTGGTGGCCTCGCTGTTCGGCCTCGGCTCCGCGATCGCGGCCCTCGGCGCCGGGGTGCTGACCGACCGGATCGGGCGCCGCCCGACCCTGGTCGCGGCCCAGCTCGGCACCGCGCTGTTCACCGCCGTACTCGGCTTCACGGACGGCCAGGTGGCGATCGCGGTGGTGGCCTTCCTGGTCGGCCTCTGCAACAACGCCTCCCGGCCGGCCACCTCGGCGATCATCGCCGACCTCGTCCCGGCCGAGGACCGGGTCCGCGCCTACGCGCTGAACTACTGGGCGATCAACATCGGCTTCGGCCTCTCCGCCGCCGCGGCCGGTCTGATCGCCACCCACGGTTACCTCACGCTCTTCCTGCTGGACGCGCTCACCACGCTGGTCTGTGCGGTGGTGATCTTCATCCGGATCCCGGAGACGAAGCCGGAGGCCGATGCGTCGGGTTCGGGTTCGGCCGCGGGTTCGGGTTCGGGTTCGGCCGCAGCGAAGGAGCCGGCCATCGGCCTCGGCGCGGTGTTCCGGGACGGCCGGTTCATGGTGGTCGTCGCGCTCAACCTGCTGCTCGCCCTGGTCTTCCAGCAGGGCAGCACCACCCTGGCCGTCGACATGGGCGGCGCGGGCATCACGACCACCGAGTACGGGCTGGTCATCGGCCTGAACGGAGTGCTGATCGTGGTGCTGCAGATCCCGCTCACCCGGTGGATGGAGGGCCGCTCCCGGACCGGCCTGCTGATCGCCAGCTGTCTGTTCGCGGGCTGGGGCTTCGGGCTGGCGTCGCTGGCCGGGTCGTCCGCCTGGATCTTCGCCGGCTCGGTGGCGGTCTGGACGATCGGCGAGATCCTCAACGCGCCGACCATGATGAGCCTGGTCGCCGAGCTGGCGCCGACCCACGCGCGCGGGCGGTACCAGGGCGTCTACTCGCTCTCCTGGTCGCTCGCCTCGTTCCTCGGCCCGGCGGCCGGCGGTGTGCTGCTGGAGCATGCCGGCCCCTCGGTGTTGTGGGGCGCATGCGCGGTCTGCGGCAGCGTCGCGGCGCTCGGACACGTGGTGCTCGGCCGGCGGACGCGTGCGGCGGCAGCGGTGGTGCCGGAGGTGTCAGAGGTGCAGGAGGTGCGGCCGTCGGAGCCCGCCGGGGCCGCGAAGGCTCCGGCGGGCTCCTGAGGTCCGGCTACTCGGCCGCCGGGGCGGCCAGGTGGGAGAAGGCGGCCAGGTTGCGGGTGGACTCTCCGCGCTTGGTCCGCCACTCCCACTCGCGCCGGATCGCCGAGGCGAAGCCCAGCTCCAGCAGCGTGTTGAAGGGCTCGTCGGCGTTCGCCAGCACCGTCCCGAGCAACCGGTCCACCGCGTCCGCGGTCAGCGCCGCCAGCGGCAGGCGACCGGCCAGGTAGACGTCACCGAGCGGGTCGATCGCGTAGGCGACGCCGTAGAGCCGGGTGTTGCGCTCCAGCAGCCAGCGGTAGACGGCCTCGTGGTTCTCGTCCGGGCGGCGGATCACGAAGGCGTTCACCGAGAGGGTGTGGTCGCCGACCCGCAGGGCGCAGGCGGTGCTCAGCTTGCGGGTGCCCGGGAGCGTCGCCACCAGCGTGTACGGGTCGGTGGCGGCCGGCTCCCAGGCCACCCCGGCGTCGTCCAGGGCGGTGCGCAGGAGGGTCAGGGCCTCGTCCTTGGTGCGGGTTGCCATGGGGGTGACGTTACTCGGCGGTACCGGTGCGCGCAGCAGGCGGTGTCGGGCCGGGCGGTGTCAGGCCAGGCGCCGCCGGGCCGCGGCCAGCCGCCCCGCCGGGCGGGCCAGACTGCCGGCGTACACCTCGACGGTGGTCGCCGCCGCGGTCTCCCAGCCGAAGCCGGCCGCGTGCCGGGCCGCCGCCGCACCCTGCCGGGCGACCAGGCCCGGGTCGGTGACGTACGGCTCCAGCGCGTGCGACCAGTCCCGCGGGTCGTGCCCGCGGACCAGCGTGCCGGTCACGCCGTCCCGCACCGCAACCGGCAGCCCGCCGACCGCGGCGGCCACCACCGGGGTGCCGCAGGCCTGCGCCTCCAGGGCGACCAGCCCGAAGGACTCGCTGTACGAAGGCATCACCAGGGCCGTCGCGGCCTGGTACCAGTCGGCGAGCTGCGCCTGCCCGACCGGCGGGTGGAACCGGACCACGTCGCAGATGCCCAGCTGGGCGGCGAGCTTGTGCAGGCTCTCCGGCCGGGAGAGCCCGGTGCCGGACGGCCCGCCGACCACCGGGACGACCAGCCGCTCGCGCAGGCCGGGGCGACGGTCCAGCAGCTCGGCGACGGCGCGCAGCAGCACGTCGGGCGCCTTCAGCGGCTGTATTCGGCCGGCGAAGAGCAGTACGGCGGCGTCCTGCGGCAGCCCCAGCCGGGTACGGGCCGCCGCCCGCACGTCCGGCCGGCCCGGGCGGAAGACGTCCAGGTTGACGCCGGGGTGGACGACGGCGAGCTGGTCCGGCCGGGCGGCGTAGTGCAGCGCCAGCTCGGCGGCCTCCTCGGTGGTGTTCGCGATCAGCCGGTCGGCGGCCTCGACCACCTGGGTCTCGCCGATCACCCGGGCCGCGGGCTCGGGTGTGTCGCCCTCGGCCAGCGCGGCGTTCTTCACCTTCGCCATGGTGTGCATGGTGTGCACCAGCGGCACACCCCAGCGCTGCGCGGCCAGCCAGCCGACCTGCCCGGAGAGCCAGTAGTGCGAGTGCACCAGGTCGTAGTGGCCGGGGCGGTGGCCCGCCTCGGTCCGCAGCACGCCGTGGGTGAAGGCGCACAGCTGGGCCGGCAGGTCCTCCTTGATCAGGCCCTCGTACGGCCCGGCGGTGACGTGCCGCACCAGCACGCCCGGGGCCAGCTCGACGGTGGGGGCGTCGTCCGAGCAGGTCGCCCGGGTGAACACCTCGACCTCGACGTCGAGCGCGGCGAGGCGCTTGGCCAGCTCCACGATGTAGACGTTCATCCCGCCCGCATCCCCGGTGCCGGGCTGGTGCAGCGGCGAGGTGTGGACGCTGATCATGGCTATCCGGCGCGGGCGGCGGCGGCCCGTGACGAGCGACTGGAACCGGCCGCGCCCGGGCGCGGCCGACTGGGCACGGCGTACCGAACGGACGGGGTGCTGGATCACCTGGCTGAAGCCTCCTCGTGTGCGGCCCGTCTCCCGGCGGCCCGCGCACGGCCCGCCCGCTGTCCGGTGTGCGCTGCCCCGTCCGGGCACACATCACCGCCAGTGTGCCAACCACCCGGCCGATGTTCGGCATTCCCGGATCGGCGGACCGGATCGCCGGCCGGGCATCACCGCAGGTGGGAGATGGTGGCCGAACCCCGGGGGCGCCCTTCTCGGTACCCTTCTCGGCATGGCTGCCTCCTTCGACTCCGCGACCACGCCCGCCCGTGGGCGGACCGGGCGGCCGGTGGGGACGGTCACCCGGGGGACCACCAACACCAACCGGCTGCGGCGGATGGACCGCTGGATCGCCCACACCCTCGGCCGCGCGCTGCGCGCCGCCGCCCGGCCGCCGGTGGCGGTCGACCTCGGCTACGGCGCCGCGCCCTGGACGGCCGTCGAACTGGCCGGGCGGCTGCGCGCGGTGCGGCCGGACGTCCGGGTGGTCGGGATCGAGATCGAGCCGGAGCGGGTCGCCGCGGCCCTGCCGTACGCCGAGCCGCCGCTGCTCACCTTCCGGCGCGGCGGCTTCGAGGTGCCGCTGGACGGCGGCGCGCCGGCCCAGCTGATCCGGGCCGCCAACGTGCTGCGGCAGTACGACGAGTCGGCGGTCGCCGCGGTGTGGGAGCGGCTCTGCGCGCGGCTGGCGCCGGACGGGCTGCTCGTCGAGGGCACCTGCGACGAGATCGGGCGGCGGCACGTCTGGGTCGCGCTCGGCCCGGAGGGGCCGCGGACGGTGACCTTCGCGGCCCGGCTGGGCGGCCTCGGCCAGCCGTCGGACCTGGCCGAGCGGCTGCCGAAGGCGCTGATCCACCACAACGTGCCGGGCCGGCCGGTGCACCGGTTCCTGGCCGACTTCGACCGGGCTTGGGCGGCCGCCGCGCCGTACGGGGCGTTCGGGGCGCGGCAGCGCTGGGTGGCCGCGTGCACGGCGCTGGCGGGCGACTGGCCGCTGGTGGACGCCCGCGGCCGGTGGCGGCAGGGCGAGGTCACGGTGCCCTGGACGGCGCTCGCGCCGTAGGACGGGGCTCGCGGGGCCGTGCTTCTACGGTGCTCGCGGGGCCGTGTTTCTGCGGTGCCGGCTGGGCAGTGGTCGTGGTCCGACAGCGACCCGCCGGTTTCACTCGAACGAGTTATCGAATTCCTCTGGCGCGTTGACGCCCCGTCACGCCACGATGGAGGCCACCGAACGGCGATCACCACCGCCGCCCGGCGTTCGCCCTGCCTCAGCCCTCGCCCGCCTCCCGCGGCTCCCGCAGCACCTGCCACGCCCGCTCGAACACCTCGTACATCTCTGCCCCGAACAGCACGAACCGCACCTCGTCCAGCCCAGCCCCGGCCCGTTCGTCACCGCCGTCCGCCACCTCGGCGACGGTGGAGAGCGCGATCCGGGCCGCGTCGGCCGGCGGCCATCCGTAGATTCCGGCCGACACGGCCGGGAAGGCCACCGTGCGCGCACCCAGCTCCGCCGCCGTCCGCAGCGCCTCGCGATAACAGGAGGCCAGCAGCTCCGCCTGCTCCTCGTACTCCTCCGCCCGGTACACCGGCCCGACGGTGTGCATCACCCACCGGGCCGGCAGCCGCCCGGCCGTCGTCGCCACCGCCCGCCCGGTGGGCAGCCCCTTGCCCCAGTGCGAGGCGCGCAGCCGGCGGCACTCCTCCAGAATCTGCGGCCCGCCCTTGCGGTGGATCGCACCGTCCACCCCGCCGCCGCCCAGCAGGGACGAGTTGGCGGCGTTCACCACGGCGTCCACCTGCTGTTCCGTGATGTCACCCTCGACCAGGGTGATCCGTGTCACCATCGTGTACCCCTCTCCCCGCCCACCCCGGCAGCCGCCGGGAACGGGCCCGAGCCGTCGTCCGAGTCCGATCACCACACCGCCACCGGCGTGGCACCAACCACAACGGTGCCGGTGGGTCAGAGAAATCCCCGGAGATCACGTTATGGTCGCGAGAAGTTCCCCGACGCAGGGTGCCAGGCGGGCACTGCGGACGGACCTCGGCCGTTACGCACTCGGGGAAAGGGAGGAACCACCGATGCCCGCAACGGGAGACGGGCGGGCACCTGGTGCCGCGGACCCGGCGGGCGCCCTCGACGGCGCCCTCCCCCGCCATGCCCTCGGCCGCCCGGCCACGGCCGTCCCGCTGACGGACGCTCCCCCGATACCTCACCCCCGGTCGCAGGCGGGAAACGTTCCGGCACCCGGCGAGGCCTCCACCGGCGCCGCGCCGCTCAAGCTCCTGGTGATCGAGGACGACGCCTCCGACGCCCAGCTGATCAAGGCGGCGGTGGCCGACAGCGGGGCCTCCATCGAGGTCCACTGGGTCCGCGGCCTCGACCAGGCCACCGGCCTGCTGGCCCCCGCCCCGAACGGAAACCGGCGCGGGCGCTCCCGCACCAACGAGTTCAGCTGCGTCCTGCTCGACCTCGCCGCCCCGGCCGACCTGCCGCACCCCGAATGGGGGCACCGCCCAGCCGCCAAGGCTGGGGGCCCCTCGGACGGGCTGGAAGGGCTGCACGAACTGCTCCGCCGCGCCCCGCACACCGCCGTCGTCGTGCTCACCGACGCGGCCGGCGCCGAACTGGGCGCCGCCGCCGTCGCCGCCGGTGCCCAGGACTTCCTGATCAAGCACGAGACGGACGGCCCGCTGCTGGCCCGCGCCCTGCGCTACGCCGTCGAGCGCAAGCGTGCCGACGAATCGCAGCGCCGCCTGGTCGAGGCCGAACTCCGCGGCCAGGAGAACGCCCGACTCCAGCGCCACCTGCTGCCCACCCCGCTGCTCGACGGCGCCGGCCTCTCGTTCACCCGGCGCTACCGTCCCGGCCGCCGCCGCGCCCTGCTCGGCGGCGACTTCTACGACGCCGTCCGCACCGACGACGGCACCGTCCACGTCGTGATCGGCGACGTCTGCGGCCACGGCCCCGACGAGGCCGCGCTCGGCGTCGCCCTCCGGATAGCGTGGCGCACCCTCGTCTTCGCGGGCCTCACCGGCGAGGCCCTGCTGACCACCCTCCAGCACGTCCTTGAACACGAGCGGCGCAGCGACGAGATCTTCGCGACGCTCTGCATGCTCGTCATCGAACCCGGCGGCGACTGCGGCGAACTCGACGCGCTCGGCGCCTGCGAGCGGGCCCGTCTCTATCTCGCCGGACACCCGGCGCCGCTCCTGCTCGGCCGGGACCACCAGCCGATGTCGCTGCCCTCCGACCTCGCCGGGCCCGCGCTCGGGCTCCTCCCGTGCGACGACGGGCAGGCCGCCTGGCCCGCCCACCGCCTCGAACTCCGGCCCGGCTGGCGGCTGTTGCTCTACACCGACGGGCTGATCGAGGGCCGGGTCGGGGCGGGGTCGCGGCGCCTCGGGCAGGACGGGCTGGCGGACCTGGTCGGCGACCACCAGTCCGCCGGGCTGACCCGCGGCCGGCTGGTCGACAGCGCCATCGCCGAGGTCGAGGAGCTGAACGGCGGCGCGCTGACGGACGACGTCGCGGTGCTGCTGCTGGAACGGAACCCGGTGCAGCTGATCCTCGGGTGAGGGCGTCGTGCGGGAACGACCCCGCCCGGGCAGGTGCTTCACCTGCCCGGGCGGGGTCGTTCTGTCGGCGGTCGTTCTGTCCGAGCTCGTGCTGTCCGTGCGGCTCGCGGTCTACCAGGGTCCGTACGGCCCCATGTTGTTCCGGCCGCCGCCCCGGCCGCCGCGGTTGGTCAGCTCCCGGATCGCCGGGCGCACGTCCACCATGTAGACGATCGAGGCGACCAGGCCGGCGAGCGTCCCGATGCCGGTGAAGAAGTTCGCCCCGAACAGCAGGTCCCAGCCGAACGCGATCGCCAGGATCGTCAGCCAGAACGGCTTGGTCTTCTTGTCCGCCGCCCGGTAGGCGTCCTCGCGGCGCGAGGCGCCGTCGAGCAGGGCGAACAGTTTGAAGCCCAGGATGGCGACGGACAACCACCAGATCGGGTTCAGATAGGCCAGGTCCAGAATCTGGGCCACTCCGCCCATCGCGGTCTCCTCTGTCTCTCGGCTCCGGCGTGTGGGCCGCCGTCCATCCTGGCACGGCGAACCGTTCGCCCAGGTGTCAACGTTCCGCGGTCACCGGATGTGCCCCGTTCGGCGGCGCTTCACTCGCCGCCGTCGACGCCCTTCCGGGCCCGGGCGTTCTTCTTCGGCACGGGCTCGGCGTCGGCCTCGACCACCTCGTCCTCGGCCATCTCGTCCGAGACCACCTCGGCCTCCAGCAGCTCGGGCTCGGCGGGCACGTCCGGCGAGCCCGGGCGGGTGCGCTCGACCACGACCTTGCCGCGCTCGGCCAGCTCGTCGTACGTCTCCTTCGCCTTCACCGCCAACTCGACCGCGCGGCCCACCTGCTGGAGGGCGAAGTCCTGGGCGCGCTCCTGCAGGGCCTTCAAGTCGGTGGGGAGCATGGTGACGGTGTCCGTGACCCTGGCCTGCGCCTCGGCCAGCTTCGCCTGCGCCTCCTGGAGCTTGGCGCCGGCCTTCTCCTGCGCGCCCTTGCGGTCCGCGGCCAGCGCCTCGACCCTGCCCGGCACCTCGCGCAGTTTCTCGTAGGCGAGGTCGCCGGCGCCGGCGAGGGCGTACAGCGGGGTCGGGTCGGTGAGGGTCTTCTTGATCTCGTCGGTGATCGGCATGACCGGTCCTCCCGGTGTCTAGGTGGCTGAGCCGTCGGTCGGAGTGGCGGTGTCGGCCGCAGGTTCGGCGTCGGCCACCGTGCCCCGCAGGGCGGCGTTCTCCTTGAGAAAGGCGTCGTAGACCGCGAGCAGCGCCTGCTTCTGCTGCTCGTTGATCAGCGGATCGGCCAGGATCGAGGCCCGCAGCTCCAGGCCCTCGCCCCGCCGCTCCTCCAGAATCCCGGCCTGGACGTACAGCGTCTCCGCGGAGATCCGCAGCGCCTTCGCGATCTGCTGGAGGATCTCCGCACTCGGCTTGCGCAACCCTCGCTCGATCTGGCTGAGGTAGGGGTTGGACACGCCGGCGGCCTCCGCCAACTGCCGCAACGAGTACTGCGCGTTCCGGCGCTGCTCGCGGATGTACTCGCCCAGCGAGCCGACGTTCAGTGAGGCCATACCCACAGCGTGCAACACAGCGCTTGCAAATGCAAGCAGGCCGCTAGCAGCAGCAAACGGGTCCTGGACCCTAGCGGGTGGCGGCCTCGGTGATGCGGGGCCAGAGGGTGGTGAGGAGGGTCGGGAGGTCGGGAGGAAGGTCGGGGGTGGTCGCCGGGTGATGGCCAGGCGGGTGGTCGGTGGGTCCGCGGCGAGGGCGGGGCCGGCGGTGCGGACGGTGTCGGCGAGGGAGAGGGCGGTGGCCACCACCGCCGTCCAGCGGTCCTCGGCGGGGCCGAGGAGGGGGACGGCGGCGGTGGGCCGGTGGCCGGCGGCGACGGCCACGGGTCGTCGGCGAGGTAGCGGACCGTCCCGACGCCGGTGAAGGCGGCCGCCGCCGCACACATCGCGCAGGGGCGGTGGCTGCTCCACAGGGTGTGGGTGGCGAGGTCCCAGCCGGTCCGGGCGCGGGCGAGCGCGTTCAGTTCGGCATGCGCGGGCGGGGTGCCCTGGAGGGGGTCCGGCCCGCCCGGGGGGTCGTAGGCGCGGTTGCGGCCCTGGGTGACGATCGCGCCGGCCGCGTCGGTGAGCACCGCGCCGACCGGCAGGCCACCGTGGCACCAGGCCTGGTGGGCGAGTTCCAGGCAGCGGCAGGCGGCGGGCGCGAGTGCCGCCCAGGCGGTGACGGAGTCCCCCGGGGTTCCCATGCCGACGAGCCCAGGAAGTACCGGACGTCCGGATCACTCGGCGGATCACACGAGTTCGGGCACCCGGACCGGCATCAGGATGGAGAAGGTGCCATCCCGGCCGGGCGTGCGGATCGCCAAGGGGGCGATCGGGCCGCCGAGTTCGAGGACCAGCTGCTCGGGCCGGCCGGCCCGCAGGGCGTCCAGCAGGAAGTCCCGGTTGACCGCGACCCGGACCTCGCCGGGTGCGGGCTCGGTATCCGCCGGGGCGACCGCGAGACGGCCGTCCGGGCCGAGGGCGAGGACGGTGACCACGCAGTCCTCGCCGTGCGGGCCGGACGGCAGGGTGCGGGTGGCGCCGGACTCGACGGCGCCGCGCAGGGCGGCGGCGGGCAGGCCGACCCGGTGCTGCGGGTCGAGCCGGGTGAGGACGCGGTAGTCGGGGTAGTCGAGGTCCAGGGTGGCGCCCTCGATCCGGTGGCCGCCGGTCCCGGCGCGGAATTGGCCGCCGCCGAGGGTCAGTTCGGCCTCGGCGGCGCCCGCACCGAGCAGGGCGCGGAGGGCGTCCACCAGGGCCGTGGGGACGATCGCGCCGGCGGGCGGCGCGGTGTCGGGCACAGCGGTGTCGGGCACAGCGGGGAGAGGCACGGCGGGGAGAGGCAGTTCGGGGAGGGGCACTTCGGCGAGCGCCATCCGGTACCGGTCGGTGGCGACCAGGCGCAGCACCGCACCGTCCAGGTCGAACAGCACCCCGGCGAGGACCGGGAGTTCGGGGTCGGCACCGACCGCGTGGCGGACCGCGTCGAGGGCGGCCGCCAGGTCCTGGGCCGGGACGGTGAGCCGGAGTTCGGCGGGGGCGGTGGTCATCGGGTTCTCCCTCTGGTCGATCAGCGTGCGGATCAGGGAGAGCTCGCGGCGGGCGTCGGCGAGGCCGTCCTCCAGGCGGCGCAGGTGGGCGTCCACCACCCGGTGGGCCTCGCCGGAGCCGGGGGCGGCGCCGAGCACGGCGCGGATCGCGGCCAGCGGCAGGCCGACGCGGCGCAGCCGGGCGAGTAGCCGGGCGTCGGCGAGCTGCCGGGGCCCGTACCAGCGGTAGCCGGTGTGCGGGTCGACCCGGGCGGGGGTGAGCACGTCGGCGCCGTCGTAGTAGCGCAGGGTGCCGACGCCCAGGCCGCTGGCGCGGGCCAGTTCGCCGATGCTGTGCAGGTCGCTCTCCATGCCGGTGACTCTGGTGGCTCGACCAGGTCGAGGGTCAAGCCCCGCTTCCGCCGGTGGTGAGGTGCGTGAGCTTGTGCGGGTTGCGGACGGCACGCATCGCGGCGATCCGCGGCTCGCCGTCGGGTCCTTCGACGAAGTCGAACACGGTGACGGAGTCGACCGCGCCGTCCAGGGTGAGCAGCAGGCCGGGCTGGCCGTTGACGAGGACCGGGCGGGCGGCGGCGTGCTCGCCCAGCTTGCGGAACAGCCCGAGGATGAAGCGGGCCACCTGGTCGGCGCCGTGGATCGGGCGGCGCGCGGCCTGGACGACGCCGCCGCCGTCGGTCCACGAGGTGACGTCGGGGGCGAGCAGTTCCAGCATCCGGTTGAGGTCGCCGCCGACGCAGGCCGCGAGGAACTCGTCGGTGGCCCGGCGGCGCAGCTCCGGCGGGGCGTCGTAGCGCGGCCGGCCGGCGTGGACGTGCGCCTTGGCGCGGCTGCCGACCTGGCGGCAGGCGGCCTCCGTGCGGTCCAGGGACTCGGCGATCTCCTTGTAGGAGAAGCCGAAGACCTCCTTGAGTACGAAGACCGCCCGCTCCAGCGGGGAGAGGCTCTCCAGCAGCACCAGCACGGCCAGCGAGACCGTCTCGGCCCGTTCGACGTCCTCGGTCGCATCGGGCTCGCTGACCAGCGGCTCGGGCAGCCACGGGCCGACGTAGGACTCGCGGCGGACGGCGGCCGAGTCGAGCCGGTTGAGGGCGAGGTTGGTGACCGTCCGGGCCAGGTAGCCGCCCGGGTTGGCGACCGGGCCGGTGACCTGGCTCCAGCGCAGCCAGGTGTCCTGGACCAGGTCCTCGGCGTCGGCGATGCTGCCGAGCATCCGGTAGGCGATGCCGAAGATCATTCGCCGGTGCTGCTCGAAGGCCTGCAGATCGGGTGCGCTGGAGGTGTCCGTCACCCGGCCGACGGTACCGCACAGGCATCGGAGAAGCCCTGGCTGGTGAGGCCGAGGGCGCTGTTCATCCGGGAGCGGAGGTTCTCCAGGGCGATCATGACGGTCAGTTCGACGAAGGCGGCCTCGCCGAGGCAAAGGAGCAGTTCCTCAGCCAGCGCGTCGGTGACGGCCGGTTCGGTCTCGCACATCGCGTCGGCGTACTCCAGCACCAGCAGCTCCAGCGGGCCGAAGGCGTCGCGATGCTCGCGCCACTGCGGCACCTTGGCGATCTTCTCGGGGGACAGGCCGAGCTGCGTGCCCTCCCAGTAGCCGAAGTCCATGCACCAGGAGCAGTTGATCCGGGCGGCGGCGGCCATCACGGCGAGGTGCTTGAGCCCGGGGTCGAGCGCCTTCCAGCCGGCGGCGCGGCGCTCCAGGGAGAAGTAGTCGCGCAGCACCCGGGGGTTGTGGCCGAGGGCGAGGCCCGGGTCGAGCACCTTGCCGTAGGAGCGGCGGGAGTACCACTCGGCGAGGCGCAGCAGCGGAGTGCGGGGCGGGGTGAGCGAGATGCGGGCCATGGCGGATCTCCTCGGTCGTCGCGTGGGCCCACCCGGTGGTGGGCTCTCACCTGGACGACCGGGCGGCGGCTGCGGATGTGACATCCGGGCGGGGGCTGCGGGAGCGGAGGGTGTTGTAAGCCCTGTCGAGCAGGGCGGGGTCAGCCGCGGAAGGTGTCATACGCGGGGGCGAGCAGGGCCGCGAGGTCGCGTCCGCGCACGGTGATGCCGGACGGGCCGAGGCGGCGCAGCGAGGGTTCGCCCTCCTCCTCCGGCTCCTCCGCGCGCAGGGTGAAGTCGCCGCGCCAGTAGGCGGCGACGTTCACGGCGGCGACGTTCACGGCCGGGGCGTTCACGGCTGCGGGGTCGTGCTCGGTCATCCGTCCTCCTCCTCGGCCACCGCGTCGTCGCGGGTGAGCTCGACCAGTTCGCGCAGTGCGTCGGCGGGCAGGTCGGTGAGCCAGCGCTCACCCTCCCCCACCACCGTGTCGGCCAACGAGCGTTTGGCGGCGAGGAGTTCGTCGATCCGCTCCTCGACCGTGCCGACGCAGACCAGCCGGCGGACCTGGACGTCCCGGCGCTGGCCGATCCGGAACGCGCGGTCGGTGGCCTGCTCCTCGACCGCCGGGTTCCACCAGCGGTCGAGGTGGATCACCTGGGTGGCGGCGGTCAGGTTGAGGCCGGTACCGCCGGCCCGCAGCGAGAGGATGAACACCCTTGGCCCGTCCGGGGATTGGAACCGCTGGACGAGTTCCTCGCGGCGGCCCCGGGAGAGCCCGCCGTGCAGGTAGAGCACCTCCTCACCGAGCCGCCGGGCCAGGTACGGGCGGAGCATCGCGCCGAACTCGGCGTACTGGGTGAAGACCAGCGTGCGATCACCCTCGGCGAGCGCCTCTTCGAGGAGTTCGGCCAGCCGGGCGACCTTGCCCGAGCGCTCGCCCAACGCCGAACCGTCGTGCAGCAGTTGGGCCGGGTGGTTGCACACCTGCTTGAGCTTGCCGATCGCGGCCAGCACCGTGCCGCGCCGCTCCACGCCCTTGATGCCCTCGACTCGCTGCAACAGGTCGGCCACCACCGCCTGGTAGAGGCCGGCCTGTTCGGCGGTGAGATTGCACCAGACGGTCATCTCCTGCTTGGCGGGCAGCTCGGCCGCCAACGCCGGGTCGGTCTTGAGCCGGCGCAGGACGAACGGGCCTGTGCGGCGCCGGAGTTCGGCGGTGCGGTCGGGGCTGCGGTGCAGCTCGACCGGGATCGCGTAGCGCTCCTTGAAGCGCTCGGCCGGGCCGAGCAGCCCGGGGTTGGCGAAGTCCAGGACGGCGTGCAGCTCGGACAGCCGGTTCTCCACCGGGGTGCCGGTCAGGGCGATCCGGTGGACGGTGACGGGCAGCGCGCGGATCGCCCGGGCCTGGGCGGTGCCGGCGTTCTTGACGTGCTGCGCCTCGTCGGCGACGACCCGGCGCCAGCGGACCTTCCGGAGGGCGGCGAGGTCGCGCTGGACCAGGCCGTAGGTGGTGATGACGAGGTCGGTGTCGCGGACGGCGGCGGCGAGTTCGTCCGGTCCGAGGCGGCCGGAGCCGTGGTGGACGTACCGGCGCAGGCCGGGGGCGAAGCGCTCGGCCTCGCGCTGCCAGTTGCCGACCAGGGACATCGGGCAGACCAGCAGGGTCGGGCCGTGGCCGGTGCCTTCGGCTCGGTCAGTGCGCTCGGCCTGCTCGGTGCGTTCCGCCTGCTCGGCGGCCAGCAGGGCGAGGGTCTGGACGGTCTTGCCGAGGCCCATGTCGTCGGCCAGGACGGCCCCCAGGCCGAGCCCGGCCATCGTCCGCAGCCAGGCCAACCCCCTTTCCTGGTACGGACGGAGGGTCGCGCGGAAGTCCGGCGGGAGGACGGGGGCCGGGGCGGGGGCGGACCGGCCCGCGAGCAGGTCGCCGAGCGGGCCGTCCGCCCGGACGGCGGTGACGGGCAGCCCGGCGACCGTGGCCTCCGGGTCAAGTGCCAGCCGCAGCACCTGTGTTGTGGCGAGGGCGCCGTCCCGCTGGTGGCTGAGGAAGGACAGCGCAGCGGCGATCTGCGCCGGGTCGGCCTCCAGCCAGGTGCCCCGCACCCGCACCAACCCCTGCTTGGCGGCAGCGAGTTCGGCGAGCTCCCGCTCGCTGAGCGGATCGCCGTCCGGGCCGAGCGCGGCCTGCCAGCGGAACGCGACCACGGCGTCCCGGTCCACCTGGCTGGTGACGGCCAGCGAGCCGGGCGCGGGCGGGGTGGTGACGCGCAGGGCGAGCCCGAGCCGGGGCTTCCGGCGCCACCAGGCGGGCAGCAGCACACCAAAGCCGCTCTCCGCCAGGGCTGGGGCGGCCACGCGCAGGAAGTCCAGCGCCCCGGCCCGGTCGAGCGGGAGGCCGGACGGGCGGGAGCGGTGGCGCAGCCCGTCCAGCTCGGGCCATCGGTGGGCGGCGCGGGCGAGTTCGGCGGCCAGTACGCCGGCCGGATCCTCGGCCTTGCGGGCGAGGGCGGCGAGCGCGGCGCCGCCCTCGTGCAGGTCGGCGGCGCGGACCAGCAGGGAGGGCTCGTCGACGGCCTGGAGCAGGAACTCCACCTGCCAGGCGTCGTCGGACGGGCGGCCCTCGGGGTCGTCCGCGTCCGGCCCGAGGGGCTCCAGCAGGCGGAAGCAGAGCCGCAGCGCGGGGTCGGCGGGCTCGGCGGCGGCATACCAGGCGGAGATCCGGCGGTGCAGTTCGGCGAGGTCCTCCGGGTCTGCGGTGAACGTGCCGTCCGGGGTGGACAGGGCCGTCAGCCAGTGCTCGGCCGCGCCCGTCGCGGTGGCGGCGCCGCGCAGCAGCGGCGGCGCGGCGGCGAGGGCGGCCCTGGCCTCGGCGTCCGCCAGGGCGGTCAGCGCGGCGTCCACCAGCGCCTCGCCGGTGACATCGGTGGCGGGCCACTCCCCCAGCGCGAGCGGCGGACAGCCGGCCGCGAGGGCGGCGGCCTCGCGGCGACCGGCGGGCGTCAGGTCCGGCCGCCAGCGCGCCTGCGGGGCACCGTCCGCCACGACCGGCAGCGGCAGCACCCGGCCGCCGCCGACCGTCCGCCAGGCGAGGTCGTGCACCCCGGTGAGCCAGCGCAGCGACGGCCCGTAGATCACCTCGACACGCCCGGCGCCGGGCAGATCCGTGCCGGTCACGGCCCAGTGCGGGTCGAAGACCTCACCCAGCAGCTGGGCCGCCGCCCCGGCGTCGAAGACCAGCGCGGGCACCCGCCAGGGCGCGAGCGCCGCCCCGCCGCGCACGGGAGCGACCGACAGGTCGGGCGAGGGCGCGGGCAGGCCGCCGACGGTGGGCAGCAGCAGGGTGGCCCAGCGCTCGGGCGCCTGGCCGGCCAGCCAGCCGAGGCCCGGCCCGATCCCGCCGAGCACGGCGGCCACCTCGGTGGCCGGGCAGGCGTAGGGGTGGGCGCGCGGGGCCGGCCGGGCGGGCGGCTCGCCGGCCGTCGCGGTGGGGTAGCGGCGGGCGTCCTCGGCCCAGAGCGCCAGCCGGCCGTCCGCGCGCCAGAGCGCGTGCAGGACGAACATGGGCGGGCCTCTCTCGGGGGCGGCTGGGCGGGGGGCAGCGGGGCGGCGGGGGCGTCCTCGAAGACTAACTGCGGGGTCCGACACGTCCGAGCTCCGATGTGGTTGAAGTTTGAACGAAGTGGGTCTATGGTGGAGTCCAGAAAGTTGAAGCCTAAACAAGTGGCTTCGAACCCGAGGAGGAGCCATGGGCCTGTTCAACCGCACCAAGACCACCACCGTCGCCGTCGCCGAGACCCCGGCCGGCCCGACCCTCGCCCACCTGACCGGCGACTGGGCGATCGACACCACGCACAGCGAGATCGGCTTCTCGGTCCGCCACGCGATGGTCACCAACGTCAAGGGCCGCTTCACCGACTACGACGGCAAGTTGCACCTGGACGGCACCACGCCCGGCAATTCCTCCGCCGAACTGGTGATCAAGGTCGCCAGCATCGACACCAACCAGGCCCAGCGCGACGAGCACCTGCGCACCGGCGACTTCTTCGCCGCCGACTCCTTCCCGGAGATCCGCTTCCGCAGCACCTCCACCGAGCGGCTGCGCGGCGACTCCTACCGGATGAGCGGCGAGCTGACGATCAAGGACACCACCCGCCCGATCGTCCTGGACCTCGACTACACCGGCAGCGCCACCGACGCCTACGGCGCCGAGCGGGTCGGCTTCGAGGGCACTGCCGTCGTCGACCGCACCGACTTCGGGCTGACCTACAACGCGGCGCTGGAGACCGGCGGCGTGCTGATCGGCGAGAAGGTGAAGCTCAGCTTCGACATCTCCGCCGTCAAGGCGGCCTGACCCGGCCACCCACTGCCGCCACCCCGGCGTACCCGCACCGCCCCTGCCGCCCCCCGAGCGGCAGGGGCGGTGCGCGTCTCCGGGCACAACAACCGCCGGGGGCCCGGTAATTCCGATGCGGGGGGGCGCAGGGCGGGCGGCGGCGCGGGGGCAGCGCCGGCCGGGCTCAGCCCGGGAGCAGCGCCGCGTCCGCTGTCGGCAGCCAGCTGCCTGCGGGGCGGCGCAGCCAGGCCTCGGCTGCGCCGAGGGCCGCTGCCGCATCGGCCAGTGCGGTCAGGCCGGGGTGCCGCAGGCCCGGGCGGTGGACCAGGCTGACCAGGCTGAGCGGGACCGGTTCGACCAGGGGCACGTTCACCGCGCCCGGGATGTGCGGGCCGCCGACCGTGGTCAGCATCGGGTCGCCGTGCCGGGCGAGGTACCGGGCGGTCTCGTCCACGCCCACCGGCGGCACGTACGGCGCCGCCGCCGTCAGGCCGTGCTCGCGCAGCAACCGGGCGCCGAGGTCGGCCCACTCGGTGGTGGCCGGGTTGCCCGCGCAGATGTCGACGGGGTGCCCGGCCAGGTCGGCGAGGCGCAGCACCGGGCGGCCGGCCAGCGGGTGGGTGTCCGCCATCATCACCGACATCCGCTCCAGCCGGACCGGCAGCTGGGCGAGTTGGCCGCGCAGCTCGGCGGTCAGCCCGGCGAAGCGGCCGAACGAGACGTCCAGCCGGTGGGCCAACAGTTCGACGGCGGCCGCCGCGAGGCCGCCGTGGAAGCGGGCCAGCAGGTCGCCCTCCGGCCGGGCGGCGCGGGCCCGGGCGAGGACCCGGTCGGCGGTGAGGTCGGGGCCGGTGACGTCGCTGTTGAGGTCCAGCAGCAGCGGTCGCTCGGCGGCGCCCGCGACGATCTCGTCGTGCAGGGCGAGGAGTTGGCGGGCTTGGGGCAGCAACCGCAGCCCGGCCGGGGTGAGTTCGACGCTGCGGGTGGTGCGGGTGAACAGGGCGTCGCCGAGCAGCCGCTCCAGCATGCGGACGTCCCGGCTGAGCGCCTGCTGGGCCACGTGCAGCCGCCCGGCGGCCCGGCCGAAGTGCAGCGTCTCGGCGGTCGCGACGAAGCCGCGGAGCAGGCGGGGGTGCAGGTCGACGGGCATGGCGGCAGATTAACAACGCGGCGGATTGACAACACCGTGTTGTCAGTGCGGCGGAACAGGTGTTGGACCGGCGGCGGACGGCCGGGCGAGGCTGGGGGCATCCCCCACGTCTCCCCAGGAGCCCCATGCCTTCGCATGCCCTTTTCGCGTCCTACCGGCGGCTGTTCGCGGCCCCCGGCACCGCCGCCTTCACCCTGGCCGGGCTGCTCGGCCGGCTCGCGCTCTCGATGACGGGCGTCTCGCTGGTGGTGCTGATCGCCGAGCGGCGCGGCTCGTACGCGCTCGCGGGCACCGTCGCGGCGGCCGGGCTGGCCACCGGCGCGATCGGGATGCCGCTGCTCGGGCGGCTGGTCGACCGGTACGGGCAGGCGCGGGTGACCGTCCCGGCCACGCTGTACAACGCCGTACCGCTCCTCTGCCTGCTGCTCTGCGTCCGGCTCGGCGCGCCCGACTGGACCCTCTACGCCTGCTGGGCGGCCGGCGCGGCGGCGCCCAACCTGGGCGGCATGGCGCGGGCCCGCTGGGCGCACCTCTACCGGGCCGACCCGGCCGCCCGGCACCTGGCCAACTCCTTCGAACAGTCGCTGGACGAGCTCTGCTTCATGGCCGGGCCGGCCCTCGGGATGCTGCTGTGCACGACGGTCGCGCCGGAGGCCGGACTGCTCACCGCCGGGACGATAGGCACCACCGGCGCCCTGCTGTTCGCCGCCCAGCGCCGCACCGAACCGCCCCTGACCGGACTCTCCCCGCAGGGACGCCAGGGCTCGCCGCTGCGCGTGCCCGGGCTGCGCGTCCTGGTGCTGACCTTCCTCGCCACCGGCGCGGTCTTCGGCTCGATGGAGATCACCACCGTCGCGTACGCCGACGCGCTCGGCCACAAGCCGGTCGCGGGAGGGCTGTTGGCGCTGGTGGCGGCCGGTTCCTGCGTCGCCGGGCTGCTGTTCGGGCTGCTGGCGCCGCGCGGGGCACCGGGCAAGCGCTTCCTGCGCGGGGTCGCGGCGATGGCCGCGCTGCTGCTCCTGCCGCTCGCCGCCGGGCTGGGCGGAGCCGGCCTCGGCCTGCTCGGGGTTGCGCTGTTCGCGGCCGGCACGGGCACCGCGCCGACCATGGTTACCGGCATGACTCTGATCCAGGAGCTGCTGCCGCAGCGGCAGTTGAACGAGGGCATGGCGGTGGCGGTGTCCGGCATCGTGGTCGGCATCTCGGCCGGCGCCGCGCTCGCCGGGACGGTCGCCGAGCACGCCTCGCCCGGCACCGGCTACGTGCTGCCCGCCGGGGCGGCCGTTCTCGCCGTGCTGATCGCCCTCGCCGGGCGGCGCCACCTGACGGGCTCCCGGGCGCTCGGAAATTCCGAACGAACTGTCGGCGTGGCGCGTTAGCGTTCGAGCATGTCGACGATCACGTACGTCCGAGGCGACGCCACCGCGCCCCAGGCCAAGGGCGTCAAGGTGATCGCGCATGTCTGCAACGACCTCGGCGGCTGGGGCAAGGGCTTCGTCGTCGGGATATCGAAGCGCTGGCCCGAGCCCGAGGCGGCGTACCGGCGCTGGCACCGGGAGCGGGCGCGGAACGACTTCGGGCTGGGCGCGCTCCAGCTGGTGCGGGTCGAACCGTACGTCTGGGTGGCCAACATGGTCGGCCAGCGCGGTATCCGGACGGCGCGTTCGACGGGCGTGCCGGTGCGGTACGAGGCCATCGACGCCGCGCTGACGGCCCTGGGCGAGCGGGCGCTCGAACTCGGCGCCTCCGTCCACATGCCGCGCATCGGCTGCGGCCTGGCGGGCGGGCGCTGGGAGCGGGTCGAACCGCTGGTCGCGGCCCGGCTGGTGGAGCGGGGGGTGCCGGTGACGGTCTACGACTACAACTGATGACGCCTGACTACGGCTGCGCCGCCGGCCAGGTGTACACGTACTCGGGCAGCAGGTGGCCGCCCGGGAACGCGCCCTCCTGCGTCGCCGTCCGCCGGCCGCCCTCGCGCTCGTAGAAGGCGACCGCGCGGGTGTTGTCCTGCAGCACCTCCAGGTACAGCTCGGCACCCGGGTGCCGCTCCGCGACGTGGGCGCGGGCCTCGGCCAGCAGGGCGCGGCCGATGCCGCCGCCGGTGCGACCGGGGTGGACGTGCAGGTTGTCGAGCAGCACCCGGCCGTCCCACTGCGGGACGAGGTACGCGAACCCGACGACCTCCCCGGCCTGTTCGGCGATCAGCAGCTCGGGCGTGTTGGCCGGGTCCCCGTAGTCGGCGGCGAGCCGCAGAGCCCACAGCTCGCGCCGCTCGGCGGCCAGCCCGTCACCGATCGCCTCGGCGGGGACGATGTCGCGGTAGGTGGTGCGCCAGCTGAGGGCGTGCAGGTCGGCGACGGCCTCGGCGTCGTGCACCCCGCCGCGCCGGATGGTGGTCTCATCGGAACCGATCATGTGACGAGCCTCCCACACACCCGGAGTTGAACATGTT
This sequence comes from Kitasatospora aureofaciens, assembly GCF_019192735.1. Lineage (GTDB taxonomy): Bacteria > Actinomycetota > Actinomycetes > Streptomycetales > Streptomycetaceae > Kitasatospora > Kitasatospora aureofaciens_A. Next base: position 191,605 of record NZ_JAHTKP010000005.1, on the reverse strand, counting down.
CAATCCAACGCGCTACAGTTCCGGCATGCTTTTGAACACGTTCGAAATGAACGGGGGCGGAGCGGCAGCACCGGATGCGGAGGGGGCATCCGGTGCTGCGCGCACCGACACCGGCTGGAGTCTGGTCTCCGGCTAGGCTCGTGCTCGTGGACGACCTGGAAGCGACGAACGGACCGAACGGAACGGACGGCACGAGCGGCACGGCCGAGGCGGCAGCCGCACCCGGCACGGAGAGTGGCGCGGCGGCGACAGCGGTCGCACCGCCCGTCGAGCCCCGGGGCAGCCGCGCCCAGCCGAAGACCGACAAGAGCGAGGCCACCAGGGCGCTCATCCTGGAGACCGCGATGCGCCTCTTCCGGGAGCGCGGCTACGACAAGACCACCATGCGCGCCATCGCCGCCGAGGCGGGCGTCTCGGTCGGCAACGCCTACTACTACTTCTCGTCCAAGGAATTCCTGATCCAGGGGTTCTACGACCGGATGACGTACGAGCACGCCGCCGACGCCCGGCGACGGCTGGCCGGCACCCGGGACTTCGCGGAACGTCTGGAGATCGCCGTCGCCTCGTGGATCGACTGCGCGACGCCGTACCACGAGTTCGCCGCCCAGTTCTTCCGCACGGCGGCCGACCCGAACAGCGCGCTGAGCCCGTTCTCCAACGAGTCCCACCCGGCGCGGGCCACCGCCGTCGAACTGTTCCGCGAGGTGCTCACCGGCTCCGACCTGGCCCCCAAGCTGGACGCCGAACTCGCCGAGCTGCTGCCCGATCTGCTCTGGCTGAACCTCATGATCGTCGTCCTGTACTGGGTGTTCGACCGCACCGAGGACACCGAGCGCACCCGGCAGTACGTGCACCGCTCGACGCCGATGGTGGCCCGGATCATCAACCTCTCCCGCTACCGGGTGTTCCGCCCGATCGTCCGGGACGCCAAGGGGCTGATCCAGGACTTCATCCTGCCGACCATCGGCAAGACGGCCGTCAAGTAGGCACTGGGCGCGGTACGTTGAGAAACGCCGAGAGCCGGCCCGCAGCTCAGCGGGCCGGCTCTCGGCGCAAGGCGGGAAACCTCAGAAGTTGTCCGGGTTCCAGGCCAGCAGCGGTGTGCGCAGCAGCAGGTCCGCCGCCGCGGCCGCGCCCGGGCGCAGCTCGGTGATCAGGCCGGCCGCGGCCAGCCGCGGGACGGTCTCGCCGCCCAGGTAGAGCGTGCCCAGCCCGGAGGCGTCCAGGGCGAGGTCGGCCGCGTCCTCGGTGGGGGTGCAGCGGCCGGTGCCGTCGGCCGCGACCTCGATCGCCCAGCGACCGGCCGCGAAGCCGAGCCGGTCCTCGACGGCCAGCACCACGCGCCCGGGCGCGCCGTACGTCCGGGCGTTGAACGCGGCCTCGACGTCGAGCACCCGCAGCCAGGTGAAGTCGGCGTTGTCCACGTACGGGGTGGCGGCGCGCGGGTCCTGGAGCAGCAGGGGCAGCGGGTCGTCCGGGCCGAGGTTCTCGACGACGACCTTGCGCACCCAGTCGACGGAGAGTACGAACCGCCACAGCTCGGCGGCCGAGGCCCGGTCGAGGGCGAGGAAGTCGACCACGGTGAGGGTGCAGTTCGGGTAGCTGCCGTCCCAGGCGTCGTCGACCCGGTAGGCCACCGCGCCGGTGGCGGTGCCCTCGGCGTCCCGGTGGACGGCCACGAACGGCTCCTTGAACTCGAAGCCCGGCACCCTGACCTCGCCGGTGTTGCGCTTCCACCACAGCTCGTCGCGGGCGAGCGCGCCGGGCTGGGTGAGCCGCCAGCGGTCGTGCAGCTCGGCCCCGGTCTTGCGGGCCTCCTCCATGGTGACGAAGTCGATCCGGCCACCGGGCACCGTGGGCAGGCCGTCGCGCAGGCCGCGGGTGCGGTTGAGGTCGACGTTCCAGCCGTGGCCGCGGGTGGCCGGGCCGAAGCCGTACCGGCCGTAGATGTTGTACTCGGCGGCGATCAGGACGGCCACCGCCGAGCCGCGCCCGCGGGCCTCGGCCAGGTCCCGCCGCATCATCGCGCTGAGCAGACCGCGCCGGCGGTGGGTGGCGCTGACCGTGACGGCGGTGATGGCGTCGGCCTGGACGGTGGCCCCGCCCGGGACCGTCAGCTCGACGTCGAAGCTGCGGAAGGTGGCGATGCAGCGGCCCTCGTCGAAGCCGCCGAGCACCCGCCCCGGCTCCCACTGCAGGCGGCGGTAGTCGGCTGCGCTCTCGGCGTGCGAGCGCAGGAAACCGAGGGCGAGCGCGCGGTCCCACGCGGCGACCTCGTCCTCGTCGATGGCACGGATCCGGATCCCGTTGACCGTCTCGACGGCCCCGTCATCGGTTGTGTTGCCCATTGGGCCACCGTACGACCGGCTCCCGATGACGTCATCTCATTTATTCGTTCCCGACCCGACGTTGAACTGCGACGACCGCATGGCCACGCGGACCCGCGAGGCGGTCTGTGTCTCCGTCCTGACGCTCCCGCTCTCCGCCGCCTGGATCTGGAGCGGAATCCTGCTCCGCACTCGCCGGGAGGAGCCGGCGTCCTACAACTGACCAGGACCGGCCCGATGGTGGCCGCCCCGTTCGAGGCGCTGACCGCTACGGACGGGCGTAGAAGTCGGGAGTGCCCATGATCCAGAGGCTGGCCTTTTTGATCGGCATGCCGACGCGGGGCGCCTCGATCATCTGGTCGTCGCCGATGTAGAGGCCGACGTGGTGGATGTCGGCGGCGCGGCCGGTGTCGGTCCAGAAGACCAGGTCGCCGGGGCGCAGGTCGCGGTAGCGGATCGGGGTGCTCTGGGCGTACTGGTCGGCGGCGAAGTGGTTGAGCTGTCTGCCGCCCTCGCGCCAGGCCATCATGGTCAGCCCGGAGCAGTCGTAGCCGGCCGGGCCCTCGCCGCCCCAGATGTACGGCAGGCCGATCTTGGACCGGGCGAAGGCGACGGCGGCGGCCGCGCCCTCGGCGGACCAGGGGCGGGCGGGCGGAGCCGCCGGACCGGCCTGGGCCGCAGCGGCGGCAGCGGCTTCGGCGGCGGCCTGTTCCGCCGCCGCCTTCTCGGCGGCGGCGCGGGCGGCGGTCGCCTCCAGGGCCTCGCGGCGCTGCCGCTCCAGCTCGACGGTGGTGTGCCGTGCGGCGGCCAGATCGGCGAGCAGCTGTTCGCGGCGGCGGCCGATCGCGGCCACCTCGCTCTGCTGCGCTGCCAACCGCGCCTCCGCCCGGCCCTTGGCCGCGCCGACCTCGACCGCTGCCTTCCCCGCTGCCTCGGTGGCGGCCCGGGCGGTGCCGGAGGCCCGGCTCGCGGCGGCGGCCGTGGAGGTGGCGGCGTCGAGGATCTGCCGGGTGCGGTCGCTGGCGACGCCGACCACGGCGGCGCGGCGGCCGGCCTCGCGCGGCCCGTGCGCGCCGAGGAGGGCGTTGAGCGCGGACAGTTCGGCGCCGGCGCCCTGCCGGTACGTTTCGGCGGCGAGCTGGGCGGCGGCGTCGGCCGCGGCGACCCGGTCGGCCTCGGCCGCGGCGGCCCGCCGGGCGGCGGCCGTCTCCTCAGTGCGGGCGCGGGCGAGGGCGAGCTGGGCGCCGTTGTAGGCCTCGACGGCCTGTTCGGCGCTCCGTCCGGACCGGTCCAGCTCGCCCCTGGCGGCGGTGAGCCCGGCCTCGATGCCGGCGATCGAGGCCGCCTTCAGGTCGGCCTCGGCCCGGGCCCGGTCGACGTCGTCGGCGGAGGGGTACGGGTCGGCGGCGGGGCCGGCGGCCGGTTCGGGGTCCGCCGGGGCGGCCTGGGCGGCGGGGAGCAGCCCGAGCAGGGCGGTGAGGGAGAACAGGAGGGTCGGCAGGAGCCTGCGCGCCACGAGACTTCCCTTCTCACGGGTCGGACGGGTCACGCGGTGGGACGGGTCATTGACCGGGAGCGGCAGCGACCGGGCAGTGGCAGCGACCGGGCAGCGGCAGCAACCGGGTAAGGCAGCGGCCGGGCGGTCCGCGGCACTCGGTGAGGAGGCGGCCGGGCGGGTGGTCCGACGAAAGTGTCCTATTGCGTGACAGAACGGTCACTCATCGCACATGGTCTCAAGTCCGGCGCTTTTCACACCCGGAACGCGCTCCACCAGCCGGGTGACCATCGGATGATCCGACCGGAACTCAACTCCGGCCGGGCGCACAAGGTATACGAACTACCGGCGGATCCGGGGGGTGTGCGTCCGCACGTGGGGGTGTCGCTCGGACCGGGGCTCCAGCCCGGTCGGCCGGACCGCGTACGTCCGACTGCGCCCGGCCCGGACCGTCCGGCGGCGCTGCTGCGCCCGGCGCCCCCGGCCGTGCCCGCTCCCGGACACCCCGTAGCTCCCTGACGCCCCGTAGCCGGAGCCCTCGTGCGGGGCAGCCTGGCCCTGCCCGGCCCCGGCCGGCCCGGCGGCACCCGCGGCGGCGGCCGAACGCCGGTCGGCCAGCCGCGCGGAGCGCCGGGCCAGCGCCCGAGCGGCGTGGGCGTCGAGGTGGGCGGTGGCCCTGGCGGCCATCTGCTCGGCCACCCGGTGGGCGGCGGGGTGGTTGGCGGACACCTTGTCGGGCGCGCCGGCGATCAGGTCGAAGAGCCAGGTGCGGGCCCGGTCCGCACGCCGGTGCAGCAGGCGCTCACGCCGGAGCGCACGCGCCCGGCGGCGGGGTCGCGTGGCGTACCGCCAACGGGCCCACGGGCTGGTCGGCCGGGCCAGCCGGACCGCGCCGATCCAGGACAGGCCCGGGACCATGATGCCGAGCAGGCCGCTCCACACCTTGCCCTTGAGCAGGGTGATCACCGAGGCCAGCGCGTTGACCGAGATCACGGTGATCAGCCCCCACCGGGTCTCCTCCCCGGGCACCACGCCGAGCGGCACGTACCCGACCAGCAGCAGGGCGGTGAACAGGATGCCGAAGATCACCGCGTCCACCGACTTGCGGCCCTGCTCGCTCCAGTAGACGTCGTCCAGGTGCAGGATCAGCGCGAACTCGTCCAGCACCAGGCCGCAGCCGATGCCGAAGAGCAGCCCGAACCAGTCGATCCACGGGTGCCCGCCGTAGGTGGCGAACACCCCGACGCCGCCGGCCAGCAGGAAGCCCAGGCCGAACACCATGTGGTGGATGTGCAGGCCGCCGGGGGTGACGTTGCCGGGCCACCAGCGAACCTGGGCACGGATCATCCGCACGCTGAACCGGATGAAGACGAAGGAGGTGATGAATCCGACCAGCAGCAGGAACAGCGGCTGTTTGTGCGCGGCGATGATGTGCTCGCGGTAGCCGTCCAGCAGTGTGGTCATGGGTCTTACCTTCGTTCCTGGTCCTGCGTCCTGCCTGCCGCGACATGGACCGGAGCCCAACACCGGTCCAACGCGCGGTCAGAAGCCCCGGGTGCGCTTGGCGGCCCGGCGCGGGACGACCGGGTACAGCGAGGGACGCTCCGCGCTGACCGGCAGCTTCATGAACAGCCGGGCGATCTCGCCACCCAGGTTCACACCGATGGCGAGCGCCATCGCGATCGCCGCCGCCCGGGAGACCGAGACCAGGCCGGCGCTGGAGTGCCCCTGGGCGAAGGAGAGCATCCCGAGGTAGAGCGCCGAACCGGGCATCAGCGGGCCGATCGCCGCCGTCACGTACGGCAGCGCGGAGCCGTTGCGGTAACGCGCCATCAGCTGGCCGAAGAGGCCGACCAGGCCGGCCGCGACCCCGGTCGCGACGATCGGGGACAGGCCCCCGTTGTAGGCCAGCACGCCGTAGCTGGCCCAGCCGATGCCGCTGTTCAGGGTGACCAGGGCGAGCGAGCGGCGGTCGGTCTGCAGCAGCATCGCGAACGCGAGGGTCAGGAGCATCGCGGCCACCATCTGGACCGGCGGATAGCTGATCCCGACCAGGCTCTCGTCCGGCCGGAGCTTCGCCTCGAAGCCGACCCCCAGGTAGAGGATCAGCATCACGCCGATCACGATGCCCGCGACCAGGTAGATCACTTCCAGCAGCCGGGCGGCGGCCGTGATGTAGAAGCCGGTCAGGCCGTCCTGGACGGCGGCGACCAGGGCCCGTCCGGGCAGCAGCGCGAACAGCCCACCGGTGATCACGACCGAGCCGCGCAGGCCCCAGTCGTTGAAGGACAGGACGATCCCGGAGGCGGCGGCCGGCATCGCGGCCGCGACGAACTGGTAGAACTCCGGCAGCCGGCGCCGGGCGAGCGCGGAGGCCAGCCGGTCGCCCAGCACGGCCGCGATGAACGCGCTCGCGAAGACCAGCCAGGCCTTGTCGTCGATCCGCCCGCCGACCAGGAACGTCGCCGCGCCGGCCAGCAGGCCGGTGGTCAGCGCGAGCACCCAGGCCGGGTACGGGTGCCGGTTGCGGCGGATCAGGGCGAGCCGGCGGTAGGCGTCGTTGACCGAGACCTTCTCCGCGGTGATGTCCGCGACCAGCTCGTAGACCGCGCTCAGCCGGGTGTAGTCGGAGGTGCGGCGGCGCACCACCCGGTCCGCGGTGATCGGCGGCTCGACCAGCGACGGCTGGTGCGAGATGCCGATGAGGGTGAAGGTCACCTGCGGCTCGCAGTGGTCCAGCCGGTAGGCGTGCGCGATGCCGAGCATCGCCGCCTCGACGTCCTCGGCGGCCTCGCCGGTGGCCAGCAGCAGCTCGCCGATACGCAGCGTCAGGTCGAGGATGCGGGGGACGTTCCGGGCCGCCGAGGGGTGCAGCTCGCGGGCGGTGCGTTCGAAGGCGGGGCGCTCGGACATCGGGGTGCGCAGCAGCGTGCGCATCCGGTCCGGCCAGGGCGCCTCGCCGGGCGCGCCGGGCATCAGCTCGGGGGCCGGGATGCCGGTGGGCGGGGTGTAGCCGGCGGCCCGCCACTCCTCGGGGGTGAGGGTGTCCTCGGCGACCGAGCGGCGGTACGGGGACGCGTCCTCGGGCGGCTGGTCGGTCGCCTGCTCGGACGCCTTTCCGCCCTTCACCGTCGACGGCAGCGCCAGGGACGGCGACAGCTGCGGCTCGGGCGTGGGCTCCGGGGCCAGCAGGCCCTTGGTCTCCACGATGGGCGGGGCGAGCGGGACGACGGTGGTCGGCTCGACGACCGGGGCGGGGTGGCCGAGCAGGCCCTCGGTGGGCGGCGCGTCGGCGGGGTGGACCGGCCGCGCCGGCGGCGTCTGCCGCGCCTGACGGACCGCCCGGCCTCCCCTCGCCCGCTTGCCTCCGCCCGGTCGGCCCCGCTTCGGCACTTCCGCTCCTTGCCACCCCTGGTGGCTCCGGGCCACCGTTCGATCTCCGGTTACACCTTGCCTGATCGAACTGCCGAACGCACATGTACGTGACGTCCGGTGACGGGGGCGGCGGACGCCTACCCGGCGCGGTGCCGGGCGCGGGCCGCCGCGCCGGAACGGCGGGCCCGCAGCAGTTCGGCCGCCACGGGGATCACCGAGACCAGCACGATGCCGACCAGGATCGCCTCGATGTTGTCCCGGACGAAGGGGATCCGGCCGAGGAAGTAGCCGAGCACGGTGACGCCGGCGCCCCACAGCACGCCGCCGACGAGGTTGAAGATCACGAAGCTGCGGTAGTTCATCCGGCCCACCCCGGCGACGATCGGGGTGAAGGTCCGCACGATCGGCACGAAGCGGGCCAGCACGATCGCCTTGGGGCCGTGCCGGTCGAAGAACGCGGCGGCCTTTTCGACGTTCTCCTGGTGGAAGAGCCGGAGCCCCGGGGAGCGCCCACGCCCGGTGGGGGCGAGGGCGCCCGCCGGTCAGAGGCCGTAGCGCTCGGCGATGTCCTCGTGCCGCGCGACGTCCGTGCCCGCCGCCTCGGCCAGGCCGAGCCAGGCGAGCGGATGCGGCCAGTCGGCCGTCAGGCGGTGCAGCAGCGCGTCGGCCTCGGCGGCCGAGGCGGTCGGGGGCACCCCGACGGCGGCATAGATGCCCGGCAGCAGACCGTCCTCCTCCGCCGGGTCGGTGACGCTGTACTGCTCCCCGCTGTACGCCCACACCGCGTGGCCGGACTCCCGCAGGCCCTCCCGCAGGGCGGCCCAGGCCTCGTCGCCGGGCCAGGCGCCGTCCATCCAGTACGTCGTGTACCCGGCCGGGTCGAGCAGCGTCAGCATCTCGAACGCCGGCCGCCAGCGCACCCGCTCCGCCTCGGGGGCCTCCTCTCCCGGCGGGTCCTCCAGCAGCGCCGGGGCGAAGACGACGACGTCGCCGTGGTTGAGCGTCAGGTCGTCGCCGAGCACCGGCAGGAGCCGGGCGGTGGCCGGGCCGGTGCGGAGGGCGGGCAGGTCGGCGGTCGCGCCGTTGGTCCGGGTGGCGCGGACGGTGACCAGCTGCCACTCCTCGTCCACCGGCCCCTCGGACTCGTCGAACTCGATGCCGAGCAGCTCGCCGGTGGAGCGGACCACGGCCCAGTCCCGGTTGGCGGTGGCCGCGGTGACCAGGTGCCAGAGGTCGGGCTGCTGGACCGTCCGGTGGAGCTGGTCCTCGGGGGTGCCCTCGGTGGGCAGGGCGTGCTCCAGGATCTCCTGGTACAGCCGCTGCGCGGTCGCGTGGTCGCCCAGCTCGGTGGCCGCGGCGGCGGCCAGCCGGCGGGTGTTGATCCGGTCCGGGTGGTCGGCCAGGATCGCCGCGCAGTGCTCCACCACCTCGGCCCAGCGGCTCTCGGCGGCGGCGAAGCGGGCGCGCACCCAGTGCCCGTCGGCCGGGCTGGTCGAGGCCAGCCGGTCGGCGAAGCGGCGCACGCCCTCGCCGTCCCCGGCGTCGATCAGCAGGGCGCCGAGCACGCCGGTCAGCAGCTCACTGGCCGGGTCCGCGTCCAGGCGCTCCCACAGCAGGTCGGCGGCGGCCCGGGAGTGGCCGAGGCTTCCGAGTGCGGCGGCCAGGTCGACCGCCAGCTCGGTGGCGCCGGCCTGCTCACCCCGGTACCGGTCCAGGGCGACGGAGAGCAGGTCGGCGCCGGTCTCGTGGGGCACCTGCGCCTCGGCGAGGTGCGCCGTCAGTTCGCCCGGCGGGACGGGCAGCTCGGGTGCCGGCAGTGCCTCGGCGGCGGCCCGCAGTGCGGCGATCTCCCCGGCCACGCCGTCGGTGCGGCGCAGCTGGGCGAGTTTACGCTCACCGGTCGCGGCCAGGGTCAGCGCCACCGTCCGGGCTCCGCGGGCCAGGGCGAGCCGACCCGCCGCCAGCAGCAGGTCGACGCACGGGCGGTGGGCGCCGGTGCCGTCGAGGTAGCCGACCCAGCCGGCCAGGACGGCGCCGAGCTCGGCGTCGTTCTCCCTGGCGCCGGCCGCGACCAGCAGCTCGACCGTCTCGGTCCAGTTCGCCCGCAGGTCGGCGTGGCGCTCGGCGTCGTCCCGGGCGGGCAGCAGCGCCAGCGCCTCCTCCGCGCGGCCGAGCGCGGCGAGCGCGCGGGCCCGCAGCAGGGCGCCCCAGAGCCGGTCGTTCTCGCCCAGGTCGCGCCCGCCGGCGCGGGCGGCCTGCTCGGCGGTGTCGAGCAGCGCGAGGACCTCCTCGTACCGGCCGAGCTTGTGCAGGGTGCCGGCCCGGGAGTGGTGGAACTCCAGCGAGAGCCGCTCGCCGGCCGCCTGCATCCGGGCGGCGGCGGTGTCCAGGTGGGCCAGCGCCTCCTCGGCACGGCCGTCGTCCTCCAGCGCGTCGGAGTACTCACGGGAGAGGCAGTCGAAGCAGGAGCGGGCGGGCTCGATCCGCTCCAGCGTCTCGCCGAGCACCGCGAGCCGCTCCGGCGCGTAGCCGGGACCGTCGACCCGGGCGTGGCAGATCGCGAAGTCCTGCACCACGCAGACGGACTGCGGGCAGCCCGCGGTCTCCTCGCGGTGGGCGAACTCCAGCAGGTCGACCGCCTCGGGCAGGGCCTGCTCGCCCTGGTGGCGCTTGTTCAGCAGGTTCTGCATCCGCCAGTGCCGCAGGTAGACCTCGACCCAGGGCAGGCCGAGCGAGCGGGCGGCGGCCAGCGCTTCCGGGAAGGCGGCGTCGAGCTGCTCGTTGCGCCCCTCGTTGGCGTGGCCGGGGAGCTCGTAGATGGCGTCGGCCAGCCGCCCGTGGCCGGCCTCGGCCAGCTGCTGGTGGGCGTCGTGCACCCAGGCCCAGATGTCGGTCGTCATCGTGTTCCCCCCTGCGTCGTGCTGATGAAGAGTCTGCCGCCTGCCACTGACAATCCGTCCGGGAGGCCGGTCACGCTTCCTCCGAGAGGGCGCCGGGGGTGTCCGGGACGTCCGGCAGGCCGGCCGGGACGGCGGCGGTCAGCGCGGAGACCGCGGTGCCGACGCCGGACAGGGCGGCGGTCAGGTCCCCGCCGGACGAACCCGACGTGCCCGCCGGACCCGCCGCGGCCATGATCACCTTGAGCGAGCGGAGCAGCCCGGCCGCGGTGGCGCTGCCGGTGTGCCCGGCGCGGTAGGCGGCGAGCAGGTCCTGGACGGCCGGGCAGGACAGGTTGAGGTAGAGCCGGGCCCGGACCTCGCCGTCGGTACGGGCTGTGAACGCCCGGGCCAGCCGCAGCGCCGCGGACGGGATGCGGGCGTCGGCCCGGTCGTCCTCGATCCGCGCCTTCCGCTCGGCCTCCCGGTCCGGCACCAGGACCAGCGGCAGGCCCGGCGGGTCGAACCGCGCCGGGACCAGCTGCTCGCCCGGGTCCGCGAGGGCGCCGGCCAGCCAGGCGGCCTCCTCGGCGGGCAGCGGGCGCTCCGGGTCGCGGAACATCGCGCGGTCGCCGTGCTCGCTGCCCAGCTCGACCAGGCGGCAGCCGCGCAGCCGGGCGTACCGGCGCAGGAACGGCAGGACGGCGTACCGGTCGCCGCGCGCGATCGGCACCTGCATCGCCCGGTACAGCATCTCCTCGAAGCCGCCGCCGCTGCCGAGCGCGACGTGCACCGCTCCCCCGCCCGCGGCCCGCAGCGCGCCCGCCGTCAGGTCGCCCTGCGAGGTGGGCACCGGGACGTCGTCGGCGAGCAGGGTGAACAGCCGCTCGTCGCAGAGCGCGGCGCCGAGGAGGTCCTGGCCGTGCCGGGTGAGGATGCGGCGCCACGTGGCGGGCCGCAGCCGGGCGGTCTCGTACAGGCCGTCGACGATGGCGTCGGTGAGGGTCTGCCGGAGCGCGCGGTAGTGCTCGTCGCGCTGGAGGTCCTCGCGGCTGGCGGTGGGGGTGAGCCGGCTGGACTCGACGACGCCGCCGATGAACCCGGCCCAGCCGGGCAGCAGGTCGCGGGCGTCCTCGGCGAGCAGCATGCCGCGCAGGTAGACGGCGAGGTCGCGGTTGTCGCTGCTGCCGTAGGTGCCGCCGTCCTGGACCCAGAGCAGGCCGATCGCGTCGGTGCCGCCCTCGACCGGGTTGACCGGGAAGGCGGTCAGCGGCTCGAAGCGGCGGCCGAAGGCGGTGGCGAAGCGCATCCGGGCCTCGTGCGGGTCGCCCTCGGGATGCTGGCGCCAGGGCACCTCGACGGCGTTGACGGGTTCGTCGTCGTCGCCGACGAAGACCGGGATCGGCAGCAGCACGCAGTACCGGCCGAGCACCGCGCGCAGGGCGTCCTCGTCGGCGAGGTGGGCGTGTTCGGCCTTGAGCGTCAGCTCGACGACCGTGCCCGGCTGCGACCTGGCCGGCACCGGCTCGACCAGGTACTGCTCGCCGCCGCGGCTGCGGTAGCGGTGGCCGAGCCCCGGTTCGCGGTGCGAGGTGGTGGTGACGACGACCTCGTCGGCCACCGAGAACGCGGAGAGGAAGCCGAGCCCGAAGGCGCCGATCAGCTCCTGGTTGCCGGTGAGTTCGCGCAGCATCCGGGTGTAGCCGGTGCCGACGGTGGCGAGGTAGGCGTGGATCTCCGGCTCGGTGAGGCCGGCCCCGGTGTCCTCGATGCCGACGGTCCGCCGGGCGGCGTCGCCGCGCACCCGGATCAGCGGGCGGTGGTCGCCGTCCGGGTCCTCCAGCAGCCGGCGGGTGTGCGAGTCGTGGGCGTTCTGAACGAGTTCGCGCAGGGCGACCAGCGGGGTGGAGTACAGGTGGGTGGCGAGGACGCTCACCAGGCCGCCGAGATCGACCTCGGTCGTACGCAGATCCTCGGCGGGGACGGGCTCGGGCGGGAGACCTTGAGACATGGGAACCCAGTGTGCCAGTGCGACTATCCGGCGACCATTTCTTTCTCTCTGACGACCCTCGGTCAACTCGGTATTGACAGTCGGGGTTTGTCGACACCATTCGACTCCCCCTCCAACTCTCCACTCTTCACGGACACTTGACCTTCACTGCCGGAAGTCGCACGAACCCCGGATATGCCCGCGCCATGACACCATCGGGCGAATTGCCACCCATTCGGTGGAGTTCGTCCACATCGGTGGTGAATGCTGATCGTGCGACGTCAGGCAACGGCGCCACGGAGCGGCCACTCCGGATCGCGCCACATTTCGCACTCCAGCTCAGGGAGACCAGCGTGTCCCGTATTCGCGCAGCCGCCGCCGTCACCGCCCTCGGGGCCTTCCTCCTCGTCGGTGTCGGTGCCGCCACCGCGCACGCCGACAACGGCGCCGGTGCCATCGACCACTCCAACAGCAGCGTCGTGAGCAACACCGGCTCCAACAACATCATCGGCAACGTCCATGGCAACGTGGTCAGCACCCAGCAGACGGCCACCGGTTCGGGTGCGAGCAACCAGAACAACGGCCTCGCCGCGACCGGCAACGGCGGCAACATCGGCGCCGTGCAGGGCAACGGCAACTTCGACGCGCGCGTGTACTACCCGCACGTCCTCTACTAGGCCGCGCCCTGCCCCTGGCGCAGCCTCACCCCCACGGGCCGGGTGCCCGCCCCACCAGCGCGGGGCGGGGGCCCGGCCCGGCGGCGCGTCAGGAGAAGCCGCACGTCAGGACAGGCCGAGGACGGCCCGGGCGAGGCGCAGGAGGCAGTCGCCGAGGTCCGGGCGGGCGCTGTGCGGGCGGTTCCGGACACCGTCGTTGACCACGGCGAACAGGGCGTGCACCCGGATCCGGGCCTCCACCGCGTCGTACTCCGGGCGCACCCGGCGCAGCAGGCCCACCCAGGTCCGCAGGAAGTCCCGGCGGAAGTCCACCGCGACCCGCCGGTCGGGCGGGGCCAGCCGCTCCGTCTCGCTGAGCATCGCGCCCAGATAGTCGCCGTTGCGCCGGGCGAAGCCGACGTACGCCGCCAGGCCGGCCGCCAGCGCCGCGTCCGGGTCGGGCGCGGCCGAGATCGCGCCGTCCACCTCGTGCCACAGGCGCTCGCGGCTGCGCACCAGCGAGGCCGCGAGCAGCTGCGCCTTGCTGTCGAAGTGCCGGTACACGCTGGGGCCGGAGATGCCGACGGCGGCGCCGAGCTGGTCGGTGCTGACGTTGTCGAAGCCGCGCTCGTGGAACAGCCGGACGGCCGCCGCGAGCAGCTCCTCGCGCCGCGCCTGCGGCCGGGGCCCGGGGACGGCGACGCGCGGCTGCGGGCCGGCAACGGTGCCGGCGCCGGTGCCGTCGAGGGAGACCGCGAGGACGGCCGCGACCACCTCGCGCAGCACCGCCTCCGCGCGACGGGGCTGCGGCGCGGCCGACTGGTAGGAGAGCCCGGCGCAGGCCGAGAGCGCCGACCAGCAGAGCAACTCCACGTCTTCGCAGGACAGTTCGGGACGCTCCGCGCGCAGGACGGCGACCATCAGCGCCGCGTCCGCGCGCAGTTCGCGGCGCAGGGCCGCCCGCCGGGCCGGCGGCAGCAGCCGCGCGTCGCGCTGCACCAGGGTGCCGAGCGGGCGGTGCCCGACGGCGACGGCCGCCAGGGCCTCGCCCAGCCCGTCCGTGGAGTCGGCCGCGCGGAGCCCATCGGCCAGCGCGTCCAGGCCGAGCCGGACGGCGCGGTCGAGGAGTTCGGGCTTGCCGCGGAAGTGCCGGTAGAGGGCGGGCGCGGTGATGCCGACCCCGGCGGCCACCTCGGTCATCGAGACCTGGTGGTAGCCGCTGCGGTGGAAGCGGTCGGCCGCCACCGCGAGGATCTGGGCGCGCCGCCCGGGCGGCCGTCGGACCACCATGCCATGCCCCTCCCGGTTCGCGCCGCTTCGCCGAACGAAGGCTAGCAAGGATTCACTTGTCCCGGCTCGGGACCGGTGATCACCGGACTGTTCCGGGAGCGCCGACCCTGGACAGCCGAAGCTACCCGGGATTAACTTGTGAGGCCACCACCTGGCCGGATCACCGCTGGTACCACCGAAGGGAGCGCCGCCGTGCGCCGCACCGTGTTCACCGAGGACCACGAGGCCTTCCGGGAGACCGTCCGGGACTTCATCGCCAACGAGGTCGTCCCGGTCTACGAGAGCTGGGAGGCCGACGGCCACCCCCCGCGCGACTTCTACCGGCAGCTCGGCGCGCTCGGCGTCTACGGCATCGAGGTGCCCGAGGAGTACGGCGGCGCGGGCGAGAGCGGCTTCAAGTACCAGGCGGTGATCGCCGAGGAGACCGCCCGCGCGGGCGTCAGCTTCGGCTCGTCGGGCGTGCACACCGGGCTGGTCCTGCCGTACCTGCTGGAGTACGCGACCGAGGAGCAGAAGCGGCGCTGGCTGCCCGGCTTCGTCTCGGGCGACATCATGACCGCGATCGCGATGACCGAGCCGGGCGCCGGCTCCGACCTCGCGGGCATCACCACCACCGCACGGCTCTCCGAGGACGGCACCCACTACGTCCTGAACGGCGCCAAGACCTTCATCACCGGCGGCGTGCTGGCCGACCTCGTCCTGGTGGTGTGCCGCACCTCCCCGTACGACCCGGAGAACCGCCGGGCCGGGCTGTCCATCCTCTGCGTGGACACGGCCTCCGAGGGCTACACCGTCGGCCGCAAGCTGCAGAAGATCGGCCTGCGCACCTCGGACACCGCCGAGCTGGCGTTCAGCGACGTCAAGGTGCCGGTGGAGAACCTGCTCGGCGAGGAGGGCAGGGCCTTCTCCTACCTGACCCACAACCTCGTGCAGGAACGGCTGGCGATCGCGGTCAGCGCGTACGCGGCCGCCGCGGCGGCGGTGCGGTTCGCGGTCCAGTACGTCAAGGACCGCAAGGTGTTCGGCAAGGCCGTCGCCGAGTTCCAGAACACCAAGTTCACCCTGGCGGACTGCGAGGCCCAGGTGGTGGCGCAGCAGTCGGTGGTGGACCGCGCCCTGGAGCTGTACCAGCACGGCGAGCTGACCGTCGCCGACGCGGCCGCCGCGAAGCTGTTCTGCACCGAGTCGGCCTCTACCGTCATCGACAAGTGCCTTCAGCTGCACGGCGGTTACGGCTACATCCTGGAGTACCCGATCGCCCGGCTCTACACCGACAACCGGGTCTTCCGGATCTACGGCGGCACCAGCGAGGTCATGCGCAGCATCATCGCCAAGTCGCTCGGCCTGTAGGTAGGTTCACAGCTGCGGCGGGCCGCACCCCCATGGCGGCCCGCCGCTCCCCGTCCACCCCATGGGCCGGACGGGTGAAGGTCAGTTGGGCGACCCGTGCTCGGCGCGCCAGGCCTCCCAGCCCGCGACCGACGCCACCTTCGCCTCGTGCAGCGCCCGTTGGGCCAGTGCGGTGGGCGGAGTCTCCAGGCTGCGCACCCAGCTGCGGCCGGCCGTGGCCAGCGCCGCGCACACCATCGCCGCCCCGGCCGCGCCGAGCACCGCGCCGATGCCGGTGAGCACCGCGCCGCCGGTCAGCAGCGAGCGGTTGACCTGGAACCCGCTGAGAAATCCCTCGTTGGTCGTCGCCATGCCTCCACGATGCGGGCACTCGGCGGGGCCCGCACGCCGAGCGGCTCCGGGTGCGCGAGCCGACCGCGTCCGCGACGCTGGGGGCACGCAGGGTCAGGAGGACGCGCGATGGCCGATCCCGGAAGGGCCGACCCCGGCAGGGCGGATCCCGACAGGGCCGATCTCGAACAGCTCGCCGTGGAGCACGCCGCGAAGGCCGCCGAGAGCCCGCACGGGCGCAGCGCCCGTCTCGTCCTGCACGACGGCCTACTGCGGCAGACGGTGATCGCCCTGACCGGCGGCACCTCGCTGGACGAGCACACCCCGCCGACCGCCGGCAGCGTCCAGGTGCTGCGCGGCCGGGTCGCGCTGACCGTGGCCGGCCGGCGTCAGGAGCTGTCGGCGGGCGAGCTGGCGCCCGTCCCGCAGGAGCGGCACGGGCTGCTGGCGCACGTCGACTCGGTGGTGCTGCTCACGGTGGTCACCGCGTAGCGGGCTCCAGGACGCTCTCGCTGACCAGCCGCAGCCCGCGCAGGAAGTCCCGTCCGCTCGGCGCGAGTTCGGGGGCGGCCAGCCACTGGGCGACGTACCCGGCCAGCAGCGTCTGGTAGAAGGCGCCGCGGGCGAGTTCCTCCTCGGTGTCCGGCACCTCGGGCAGACCCTGGAACAGCGCGGCGAGGCCGAGCCGGCCCTCCTTCTGCGCCTCCGAGAACGCCTGCGCCAGCTCGGGGGCGTGCGCGGCCTGCGCGAGCGCCTCGAACTGGGCCGCCCAGAGCCCCCGGTGCTCGACGAAGACGCCCTTGAGGCCCTCCCACACCGCGACGAAGCGCTCCTCCGGGTCCTCGGACGTCCGGTTCGCGGCGACGACCACCGCCCCCAGAGCCACCCCCATCTCCCCGATCGCCTCGATCATCGCGGCGTTGAGCAGCGTGTCCTTCGAGCCGAAGTGGTAGCCGATCGCGGCCAGGCTGACGCCCGAGGCGGTGGCGATGTCCCGGGCCGTGGTGCGGCCGTAGCCCTTCTCGTACAGGCAGCGCTTGGCGCCCGCCATGAGGTCTTCGCGGTTTCCCATGCCCCCGATGCTACGGAAGATCTGGACGGTCGTGTAGCACGGCCGAGTAAGACGATCGATTCAGACGAAGGATCTAGACAAACGTCTGACACGTCCGTACCGTCTTCCTCATGACCGCAACCACCGGCCGCGCAGGCCGTCGCGAATGGATCGGCCTGGCCGTCCTCCTTCTGCCGACACTCGTCCTCGCCATGGACATGGGCGTGCTCTTCTTCGCCGTCCCCTACATCTCCACCACGCTCGCCCCCAGCGGCACCCAGCAGCTGTGGATCATGGACATGTACTCGTTCCTGCTCGCCGGGCTGCTCATCACCATGGGCTCGCTGGGCGACCGGATCGGCCGCCGCCGGCTGCTGATGATCGGCGCCACCGGCTTCATCGGCGCCTCGCTGCTGGCCGCCTGGGCCCACGACGCCGACCAGCTGATCGCCGCCCGCGCCCTGCTCGGCGCCGCCGGGGCCACCGTGATGCCCTCGACCCTCGCGCTGATCCGCAACATGTTCCACGACCCCAAGCAGCGGCAGATCGCCCTCGGCGCCTGGGGCGGCATCCTCACCGCCGGGGCCACCCTCGGGCCGGTCGCCGGCGGCCTGCTGCTGGAGCACTTCTGGTGGGGCTCCGCGTTCCTGCTCGCCGTCCCGGTGATGGCCGTGGTGCTGCTCACCGCCCCCGTGCTGCTCCCCGAGTACCGCTCCGGCGCCCGCACCGGCCGCTTCGACCTGCTCGGCGCCGCGCTCTCGATCGCCGCGATCCTCCCGCTGGTCTACGGCGTCAAGACCCTCGCGGTGGACGGGTGGAGCCTGCTCCCCGCCCTCGCCCTCCCGGCCGGGCTGCTGCTCGCCGCCGCGTTCGTGTGGCGCCAGCGCACCGCCGCCGACCCGCTGCTCGACCTGAGCCTGTTCCGGATCCGCACGTTCAGCGGGGCGATCAGCGTCAACACCATCGCGATGTTCGCGATGATGGGCTTCTCCCTCTTCACTTCGCAGTACCTGCAACTGGTCAAGGGGATGAGCCCGCTCACCGCCTCGCTCTGGTCGCTGGTGCCGAGCCTCGGCGTCGGCGCGGCGGTCGGGATCAGCTCGGCGCTCGCCGGGAAGGTCCGTCCGGCGGTCCTGATGGGCGGCGGCTTCCTGGTCGGGGCGACGGGCTTCGCGATGATGACGCAGGTCGGTGCGCACTCCCCGCTGGCGCTCATCCTCACCGCGGCGGGCGTGCTGGCCGCGGGCACCGTCGGCACGATGACGATGACCGCCGAGATGGTCGTCTCCGCCGCCCCCGTCGAGCGGGCCGGTGCCGCCTCCGCCGCCTCCGAGACCGCGGTCGAGCTGGGCAGCTCGCTCGGCATCGCCCTGCTCGGCGCGGCCGGCGCGGCGGTCTACCGCCACCGGCTGGACGGCGCCCTCCCGGCGGGCGTGGACGGCGAGGCCGCCCGCGCCGCCCAGGACACCCTCGGCGGCGCGGTCACCGTCGCCGCCCACCTGCCCGGCCGGCTCGGCGCCGACCTGCTGGAGACCACCCGGGCGGCCTTCACCGACGGGCTGCACGTCGCCGCGGTGGTCGGCCTGGTCTTCGCCCTCGGCGCCTCGCTCCTGGCCTACCGCCTGATGCGCCACCTCCCCGCCGCCACCCCCGCCCCGGAACCCGCACCCGCCGCCGCCTGACCCCGGCCGCCCCGGCACGATCCACGCGAGTCATCGAGAGCCCCCGCCCCCGGGCGGGGGCTCTCCGCCGTTCAGGCGCAATCAGCCACGGTGTGCGCGCAGCATGGCTGCCATCTCCTCCAGCGAGACGGAACCGTCGAGGCCCTCGGCCTCCGCCGCGTCCGCCAAGCGGCTCAGCCACTCGTCCTCGGCCTCCGCAGGGCCCCGGTGCTTGGTGATCCCGATCGCCGGCTCGTTCATGCGTCGAAGGTACCGCCGGAATTCAGCGCCCGGGCGCGGCCGGGCGTGTCAAGGTGGGCGGCATGGTTGCTGATCACGGGCGGGTGCGCGGGAGTTACGACACCGTGGCGGAGGAGTATCTGGGGCGGATCGGGGGTGAGCTGGCGTACAAGGCGGTGGACCGGGCGCTGCTCGGGGTCGTCGTGGAGGAGGCGGCCGGCGGGGTGGTCGCCGACCTCGGGTGCGGGCCCGGGCACGTGGCCGGGTGGCTGGCCGGGCGCGGGGCCGAGGTCGTCGGCATCGACCTCTCGCCCCGGATGGTGGAGCTGGCCCGGCGGGAGCACCCGAAGGCCGCGTTCCGCACCGGCGACCTGCTGGAACTCCCCGCCGAGGACGGCGAGTTCGCGGCGGCCGTGGCCCTGTACTCGGTGATCCACCTGGAACCGGCCGAACTGGCGCCCGCGTTCGCCGAGATGCGGCGGGTGCTGCGGCCCGGCGGGGTCCTGCTGGTCTCGTTCCACCTGGGCACCGAGGTGCGGCGGATGGACGAGTGGTGGGGGCACCAGGTCGACGTGGACTTCCACTTCCTGGAGACGGACGCCGTCGCCGCGCGACTCGCCGAGGCCGGATTCTCGGTCGAGGCGCGGCTGGAGCGGGACGGCCTGCCGGAGGAGGCCCCGACCCGGCGCGGGTACCTGCTGGCCCGTCGGATGGGCTAAGGCTCCACCCGGGGGTGGACCCGTGCGGGCAGCCGGCACCCGGGGTCTGTTTCCGGCCGAACCCGGGTGCCGACACGCGCACTCCGCTCCCGCGGCACCCGGTTTTTGACCAGCGTTTCCCGGCCGGTGTATCCGTTCGTCGCCGCGGCCAGGCATACTGGCCAGCGTGGGCGCTAGCCCTCCCGTGACTCTAGACAAGAAGGGACCGGTGGCCGGGGATGCTGCGGAACGGTCTTGAGCCCTGGCACCTCCTGGTGGTGCTGGCGATCGTAGTCCTGCTGTTCGGATCCAAGAAGCTGCCGGAGATGGCCCGCGGCCTCGGCAAGTCGATGCGCATCCTCAAGGCGGAGACGAAGGCGCTGCGCGAGGACGACGCCCCGGCCGACACCGCCGCGGCGGGCACCGCGCAGAGCACCGCCCAGCAGCCGGCCGACCGCCCCGCCGTCACGCCGACCAACGTGACCAAGGCGACCGAGACCAAGCGGCCCGAGACGACCACCTGAGGCGCCTGAGTCCCGCAGATCTTCCGGAGGCCCCCGGTTCCGTCCGACACGACGGAGCCGGGGGCCTCCGTCGTGCCCAGCGTCTGCCGACTGGCTGTCCGTGGTGATCCCGCAGCAACGTGGCGGGCCGGATCCGGCGGCGGGGTTGATCCGGCAGGGCTGATCCAGCACGGCGGGCCTGTGCACGCGTACCCGCCGTGCTGATGCCCGGGCTCAGCCGGGTATGCCGTTGCGCTTCCGGTCGGGAGTGGGCGGCCGGTGGTGGTCGTCGTCCGGGCGCGGCATCCTCAGGGTCGCGATGACGCCGAGCACGACGGTGGCGAGGGCGAGGGCGAGGAGGGCCACGAAGGCCGCGCCGATCAGGAAGTCGGCGGTACCGGGCCTCATCGGCGGAGCCTGATCGGCGTGTTGAAGCCGAGGCGGGCGGCGAGGGAGAAGAGCAGGTCCTCGGCCTGGTCGCGGGTGAGCGGGAAGGCGAGGTGGGCGCCGGGGGCGGCGTGGACGTCGAGGTCGACGGCGACCCGGAGCTGGACGGTGGCGTCGGGGACGGGCTCGGCGGCGAGCTGGTGGACGGTGGTCCGCTCGGTGTGGGCGGCGGGGGTGGTGACGAGGGGGATCAGGACTCCCACGGGTCACCCCGCTCGGCGTCGAGGAGGAGGGAGAGGAGGTTGAGCAGGGTTGTGGCGGGGGCGGTGTTGAAGCGGACGAGCACTCGACCGTCGAGGGTGCGGTCGGTGGTCGCGGAGGGCCAGACCAGGCCGAACTTGCGTCCGCGCTCGTTGACTTCGGCGATGAGCGTGCGGATCTGGTCCTCGGTGTAGAAGCGGACGCGAGGGTCGGTCGGCTTCATCGGGTGGCGGTGGATGGGCATCAGGCGGCGTCCAGCTCCAGCTCGAACCAGATGAACTTGCCACGCTTCTGCGGGTCGACACCCCAGCGGTGGGTGAGGCCCTCGACGAGCTGCAGGCCCCGCCCGGACTCGGCGAGGGGGGCCGGGGTTCGCTGCTCGGGGAGCTTGGGGCTCTCGTCGGCGACGGAGACCCGGAGGGTGTTGTTGACGGCGAGGATCTGGACGACGGGCGCGGGGGTGTCCCCGTGCCGCCAGGCGTTCACGAGCAGCTCGACGAGGGCGAGTTCGGCGTCGGCGATGGCGGAGGGCGACCAGCCGACGCGGGTCATCGCGTCGTGGAGGGACTGGCGGGCGATGGCGAGGGAGGGCGTGTTGAGGTGACGCATGGGAGGTCTCCCGGGCGTTGTGTGGAGGGGTGAGTCGACGGATACGTCGCCGTGAGCCAGGCCAGGGCATGGCTGCTCTGCGGTGCGACAGGGCGTTACTGACGACCCGTCGGATCGATGTGAGATCGACCATAGCGCACAGAGTCTCAAATTTGAGACCACTGTCCAGAAGTTCCCCCGAACGTGACTGCCACCGCCTCCGAGGCCTGCGGCACACTGATCTCATTACCCGCAGAGAGGACGCCATGGCCCTTCGATCGAACCCAACCTTGCGCCAGCGGCGGCTGGGAACGGAGTTGCGGAGGATCCGGGAGCAGGCCGGCCTCGGCGGTAGCCAGCTGGCACGCGAACTCGGCATCCACGCTGCCCAAGTCACACAGATGGAGAGCGGGAAGAGTGGGATCAGCGTCGAACGCCTGCGGACCATCGCCGCCGTATGCATGTGCACCAACCGGCCCTTGATCGATGCGCTAGCCGACATGGCCTCGGAGCGCGGGAAGGGCTGGTGGGAGGAGTACCGCAACACCCTGACCGTCGATTTCCTTGAGGTGGCAGAGCTTGAGGGTCACGCCAAGCGAATCACCTTCTGCAACACGGTCTACATGCCTGGCCTGCTCCAGACCAGCGCCTACGCATCCGCAGTGTTCGCCCGGCTTGTTCCTCCCCTGTCCTCACAAGAGATCGACACTAGGACGACCTTTCGACTCAGGCGCCAGGAAGTTGTTCGTTCCGGGGCAACTCCCCTCCGAGCTTTTGTCCACGAGGCCGCTCTGCGAATGCAGTTCGGCGGTCCCATGGTGCTCGTGGATCAACTCGCCGCCCTGCTTGATGACTCCGAACAGCCCGGAATCTCCGTTCGAGTGGTGCCGTTCGCCGTTGACACCTTCCCGGGCGCCGGCGAGAACCTGACCTACATCGAGGGGCCGGTCCCTGAGCTGGACACCATCGAGATGGACGTTTCCCAGGGCGCTCTGTTCTTTGACTCACCGGCCAACCTGGCCAAGCACCGAACCATCTTCTCCAGTTTGGACTCCACTGCTCTTTCCGAAGAACAATCGCGCGACTTCATCCGATCCATCATGAAAGAAATGAAATCCACCTATGCCTAGCTCAGAGTGGCAGAAGTCCAGCTTCAGCGCCTCAAGCAATGAATGTGTGGAGGTGCGCGCCGTCAACGGGCTGGTCGAACTTCGCGAGTCCGACGAAGACCACCTCATCATCCGCACCGCGCCCACCACGTTCGCCGCGTTCCTCCAAGCCATCAAAGCCGGCCAATTCGACCACCACGCCTAAACCCAGCGGCCCTTCGCGCGAACTCGCGCGAAGGGCCGCCGCACTGCCAGGTCCTTCACCTACCGATCGGACAGGGAATCACAGGCCCGTGGACTCCACGAGGCGGGCACGACACCGCCGCCCGGTAGACGACCGCACCGGAGGGCATCCACACGAACCACACCACGTCATTCCCCTGCCCCAACTGCTCCCGTGCCGACTCCCCGCGAGTCGGCACGGGCACAGTCGGCCGATCCGACTTCCCGCTCCCTCCACTATCCACAGGCTGTGGACAACGAATCAGCCGTGCGCGGTGTCGATGACGCAGAAGCGGTTGCCGTCGGGGTCGGCGAGGACGACGAAGTCCGGGTCCTCGGGGTAGAGGTCCCAGGCGACCTCCTGCGCGCCGAGGGCGAGCAGGCGCTCGACCTCGGCGGCCTGGTCGGCGGCGTCCTTGGCATAGAGGTCGAGATGGACGCGCGGGTGCTCCTGGACGGGCGACTCGCTGAAGCCCAGGGCGAGTTGGACGCCGTTCCCGTCGGCGGGGACGAGCACCGTCCAGTCCTCCTCGACCACACCGTTGCGCGGGGCGTAGCCCAGCGCGGCCGTCCAGAAGGCGACCGCGCGCGGCATGTCGGAGACGCCGAGGACGAGGGATCCGATGGTCAGCACGGGCCCATTGTGGCCCCGGACGTCCCGTCAGTCGTTCTGGTTGTCGGCCGCCGTGTGCAGGGCGCTGAAGAGGGCGCCGAGCCGGGAGTTCCAGTTCTGGGTGGTGGGGCCGTCGATGGCGTGCTTCTTGCTCAGGTCGCGGACCAGCTTCTGGGCGTCCTTCAACCCCTGGGCGGCGTCGTCGGGATTGCCCTCGTTGAGGCTCGCAGCGGCGCTGTCGAGAACGCGCAGGAGCTCCATCTGGCGGTCGCGTTCCTTGCCACCGATCGGCGTCTGGGCGACGGCCTGGCGGAGGGCGTTCAGCTGGACGGCCGGGGGCTGGTTGCGCGGGACGGTCGGGCTCGGGGCGGACAGGCCGGCCGCGGTGGTGGGGGCGGCGCTCGGGGTCGGGGTGGGCGTCGCAGCGGCGGGCGCGGTGGCGGCGGCCGGGGGCTTGGCGGCGGCGTTGCCGGCGGGCTCGTCGAAGGCGGTGAGGGCGATGGCGGCGACCCCGGCCAGGCCGGCCACGCCCAAGGCGCCGAGGACGAGGGGCTTGCGACGGCGGTCCCGGGTGGGGGGCACGGGCGGGGCGGCCGGGACGGGGGCCATCAGGGAGGTGGCCGGGGCCTGGGGTGGGAGGAGGGTGGTGTGCTGCTGGTCCGAGTTCACCGGGGCAATCGGCGGCAGCATCTGGGTCGGGGCTGCGGTCGCCAGCAGCTCCGCCGTCGGGTCTCCGACGGCCAGGCCCGGGACGGTGGCCAGCAGCTCGGCCCGCGCCGCTGCGGCGTCCGCCGGCCGGTCGGCGGGGTTCTTGGCGAGAAGGCGGAGGACGACCCCGTCCAGCGCGGGCGGCAGCCCGGGGCGACGGGTGGACGGCGGCAGCGGCTGCTCGCTGACGTGCTTGAACGCGATCGCCACCGGGGTCTCGGCCGTGAACGGGGTCTCCCCCGTCAGCATCTCGGTCAGCACGCAGCCGACCGCGTAGAGGTCGGTGCGGCCGTCCAGCGCGGAGGCGGTGGCCTGCTCGGGCGACAGGTACGCGGCCGTGCCGAGCACACTCGCCGTCTGGGTCAGGTTGCTGGACGACCCGGCGCGGGCGATGCCGAAGTCGACGACCTTCACCCCGCCGTCGTCGGTGATCATGATGTTGCCGGGCTTGATGTCCCGGTGGACCAGCCCGGCCGCGTGCGCGACCGCCAGGGCCTCGCAGACCGCCGCCGCGATGCCGACGGCGCGTTCCACCGGCAGGGTCGGCTGCTGCGCCAATACCGCGGCCAGCGAGCGCCCGTGCACCAGCTCCATGACGATGAACGGCGTGCCCTGGTCGACGCCCGAGTCGAAGACCATGACGATCCTCGGGTGCACCAGCATCGCCGCGTGCTGCGCCTCCCGGCTGAAGCGCTCGGCGAAGCGCGGGTCGTCGGCGAGGCCCCCGTTGAGGACCTTGACGGCCACCTGGCGTCCCAGCACGCGGTCCACCCCGCGCCAGACGGTGGCCATGCCGCCGACGCCGAGTATCTCGACGAGTTCGTACCGCCCGTTGAGCGCCCGTCCGATCACCTGGAACTCCCCTCACGTGCCGTGCCCGGGGTTCCGGGCCGCCTCGTGCACCTGTGCACGATAGCCGCCCACCCCGACCGGCTCCGGAGGAGTGTCCGCGGCGACGGGCACCTGGAGGCTGCCGTACCGCTGCATCCGCTGCCAGCGCAGCCGGGAGCCGGCCAGCGCCGTGAACACCGACTGGATCACCACCAGGTACATCAGCTGCCGGTAGACGAACTGCTGCAGCGGCAGGCTCCACAGCGGTCCCAGCCGCTCCTTGTCGAGCCGGAACGCGTACGCGCCCATCAGCATCTGGATCAGCAGGAACCCGGCCCACACGCCGATGATCCGGACCGGGTCCAGGAACGCCACGCCGTACAGCGCGAAGACGTCCACGACCGGGGCGAGCAGCGGCAGCAGCACCTGGAACATCAGCAGGTAGAGCAGGCCGCGCCGGCCCAGCTTGCCGGCCTGCCCGCCCTGGGCCAGCGCGCCGCGGTGCTTCCACATCGCCTGCAGGGTGCCGTAGCACCAGCGGTAGCGCTGCCGCCACAGGGCGCTCAGCGAG
The DNA here is from genome assembly GCF_019192735.1 of Kitasatospora aureofaciens. GTDB lineage: Bacteria > Actinomycetota > Actinomycetes > Streptomycetales > Streptomycetaceae > Kitasatospora > Kitasatospora aureofaciens_A. The sequence continues at coordinate 166,473 of NZ_JAHTKP010000005.1, read as the reverse complement.
GCGGGCGCCTCCGTCCAGGCCTTGGCCCGCTCCTCGTACACGACCCGCCAGCCGTCCCGGCAGAGGGCCATGGTGAGGTCGGTGTCCTCGGCCAGGGTCTCCTCGCCGACCCCGCCGACGGCGAGCAGCGCGGAGCGGCGGAAGGCGCCGACCGCGCCCGGGACGGTCGGCATGCACTCGCCGAGGTCGAACAGCCGGCGGTCCAGGTTGAACCCGACCACGTACTCGATGTGCTGCCAACGCCCCAGCAGCCCGCCGCGGTTGACCACCTTGGCGTTGCCCGAGACGGCACCGACCGCCGGATCGGCGAACGGCTGCACCAGCATCCGGACGGCGTCCGGCTCGAAGACCGTGTCGCCGTCCACCATCACCAGCAGCTCGGCCCGGGCGGCGGCGATCCCGGTGTTGAGGGCGGCCGGCTTGCCCGCGTTCTCCTGCCGGATCACCCGGACGTACGGCAGGTCCAGCGACTCCACCAGGTCGGCGGTGCCGTCCGTGGAGCCGTCGTCGACCACGATCACCTCGACCGGGTGGTCCGAGGCGAGCAGCGAGCGCACCGCCGGCTCGATCCCGGCCACCTCGTTGTACGCCGGCACGATCACGCTCACCGGCTCGGTCACCGGCGGGCCCCAGCCGCGGCGGCGCAGCCGCTTGTGCCGGGCCGCGGCCACCAGCACGGCCACCGCGCGCAGCACGCTCACCGCGCCGGCCGCCCACAGCAGCCAGCCCAGCACGCTGAGCACCCAGTTGCCCGCCCGCATGAGCCAGATCAGGGCCAGGCCCTGCCAGTGGTCGCCCGCCCCGGCCGGGCGGACCGGGTCGGGCAGGCCGACCGCGTCGCTCACGGTGGTGAAGCGGAAGCCGCGGGCCTTCAGCGTGGACAGCACACCGTCCAGCGCGGCGACGCTCTGCGAGCGGTCGCCGCCGGCGTCGTGCATCAGCAGGATCTGGCCCTGGTTGCCGGGCCCGCCGGTGGCGTTCTTGACGATCTCGCCCACGCCGGGGCGGCGCCAGTCCTCGCTGTCCTGGGTGGTCAGCACGGTCAGGTAGCCCTCGCGCCCGGCCTGCTGGACGGCGGACCAGCCGGGGTCGTCCAGGGCGTCGGCGGTCGAGGAGTACGGCGGGCGCAGCAGCGAACTCGTCACGCCCGCCGCCCCGGCCAGCGTCAGCTGGGCCTCGCGCAGTTCCAGCGTGCGGCGCCAGGCGGGCGCGGCGCCGAGATCGGTGTGGGTGAAGGTGTGCACGCCGAGCTGGTGGCCCTCGGCGATCATCCGCTGCACCAGTTCGGGGTGGGCAGCGGCCTGGGTGCCGACCACGAAGAAGGTGGCGTGGACCCCGGCCCGGTGCAGGACGTCGAGGATCTTCGGGGTCCACCGCGGGTCCGGGCCGTCGTCGAAGGTGAGGGCGATCGTGCCGGGCTTGGGGGTCGCGCTGCGGGGCTTGCCGTCGACGGTGTCGATCACCGGGCCGCCGGTGTGGATCGCCTCGGGGACGGTGCCCGCGGCGGCCGGGGTGGCGTCCCCGTCGGGGCGGTCGTCGTACAGGTGCTGGGTGTAGCCCTGGAACAGCAGGGTGGTGACGAGGGTGAACAGCAGGACGGTCAGCAGCAGCCAGTGCGTGCGCATCGGCCGCTGACGGGGGATCCCGCGCCGGCCCCGCCGGGCGGGCGAGGCGGGTGCGGGGCTTCTTCGGCGGCGGGCTGCGCTCACGGGGCGGGTGCTTTCGGGAGGGGACGGAGGGGTTTGGGGCACGACGGACCGGCGCAGCGCGGACGGTGCGCTGCGCGGACGGGGGGGAGCCGGGCGTCAGGGGGTCGGCGTCACGGGGCCGGCGTCAGGGGGTCGGCGTCAGGGGGCCGGAGCGGGCTTGGTCGGCTTGCCCGGCGCGCCCGTCGGGTGTCCGTGGCCGGGCGGCGGGCCGACGGTGGGAGCGGCGGTGCCGGTGCTGGTCCCGCCGTGTGTCGGAGTGGCGGTCGCCGCCGGCGGCTCGGGAGCGACGGGCACGCCTCCGGGCGCGGCCGGTGCGGCCGACGGGGCAGGGGCCGCCGGGGTGGTGGGGTGGTGGGCGACCGTCGTCGGCCGGACGGGGGCCGGCTGGACGGAGTCCGGGCGCGCCGTCCCGAGGTCCGTCGGCGCCGGCTCGCTCGGCGCGGTGGTCGCCGTGGGCTCGGGCGCGGGGGCGGCCGCCGCGGGCGGCTGTGGCAGCGGCAGGAACGGCGCGCTGACGGTGGGCCCGCCAAGCACCGTGCTGACCAGCAGCACGAGGTAGCCGGCCGCCGGGACGGCGAGCAGGACGGCCAGCCGGCGGATCCGCCGACGGCGGCGGCCGGAGGAATCCACGAACACCGGGGCGGCGGCGATCTCGGCCGCTTCCGGGGATGGCGGCTCCAGGAACGGTGACTCGGGGGACGGTGACTCGGGGGCGGCGGAGGCCGCGACCACCGGAAGTTCGGCGGTATCGGCGGTATCCGCGGGCGGGTAAACCACGAACGCCGGAAGGAAGGCGGTCTCGACGGCCTCGGGAGAAGGTGAGGCGGCCGGGGAACCGGGCAGCGGATCCCCGACCGCCGGCTCGTGGTCGTACACAGTGACGGTCACGGTCGGTCCAGGTGTGGTCTGGGTGGAGCACAGGGTGTGTGTGGCCCGCCCGGACTGCGGGCGGGCGGGCCACACGTTCCGGGCCGGCCGGGCCGGCGGCGCGTCCGGGGTGAGCGCCTGCCGGTCCGGCCGGGGGCCGGCCGGGTGGACGGCGGGCACGGGGGAGCCGACCGGCCACCCGGGGTCTTCGGGTGGGTACTGCGGTTACTGCGGGTGCTGCGGCCTTGCGGGGTACGGCGGTGGTTCGGTCCGGATGGGCGGCGAGCCCGGGGGGAGTCGCTCGCCACCCACCCGGAGTTCTGGGCTCACCTCTGGGGCGGTGAGTTGTCGGGTTTGGTCTGGTGCACGTCGGGCGGCGTGGGCAGCGCCGTCAGCGGGAGGCCGGTGGCCCCGCCCTTGCCGGGCTTGCCGCCGCTGCCGTCTCCGGTGCCACCGCCGCCGTTCTTGCCGGCGCCGCCGTCACCGTTGCCCTTTCCGGCATCGGTCCCGTTTCCGGTCCCACCGCCGGGGTCGGCGCTCGGGCCCGGACGGCCGGGATCGTGCGGCTGCGGGGTGGCGCTCCGGGGGGCGTCGTTCGCCGCCCGGCCGAGCGCCGCCACGCAGTAGTCCTCCACCTTGTCCGGTCCGCCGGCCTCCATGACCAGTGGGCCGAACAGCGGGTCCGTGACCAGCCGGGCCGGGTGTTCGCCCTTGCCCGTCCGGTCGGCGAACGTGTGGCAGAGGGCGACCACCGCGGGCGAGGCCGGCGGAGTGCCGTGCCCGTCCGCGGAGGACGCTCCGGGCGACGGCGTGGCCGACGGTTTGAGCGCCTGCGAGCCGCCGCCGGACGAACCGGTGGCGGACGAACCGGTGCCGGACGGGCGGCCGGACGGGGTGCCGGTCGAGGCGGTACCGGTCCCCGCGGCGGACGAGGTACCGGGGGTGCCGACCGGAGCGAGCGAGTGCTCGGGCTCCGAGGGGCCACCGTCCAGCGCGGAGGACAGGTTGCCCGTACCGGCGGCGACCGCGACCCCGCACAGCGCGGTGGCGCCGAGCACGGCGGCAGCGGCCTTCGCGCTGAAGGCCCTGGCCAGCGTGGCGGTTGCCATCGATCGTCTCCGGACGGGTGCGGTCATCTGTACGGGGTCGGGCGTGAGACGGGCCTCCCGGAACGCGGTCAGGGCGGCCTCCTCCCCGGCCAGCTCGGCGGCCGTCGCGGGAGCGGCGGCCGCGGCGAGTACGCGGGCAAGCTGCCCGGTACCGTCCGATCCGGTGAGCGAGGCGTCCTGCCCGGCCGACGGGCCGCCCACGGCACCGCCGAGCAGCTGCTCGGCAGTATCACGGTCGATCCGACGGGATCGGTTGGTGCTCATCTCATGTCCTTCAGCGTCGCGGCCCGGCGTTCTGTCACACCCTGCGGAGGAATTTCTTTCGCGGATCTCCCGGCGGCCTTGCCGGTGCCCTTCCCGGCCGCCCCCAGGGCCCGGTCCGCCACCTGCGCGGCCGGGATCCCCGTCCCCGCCCCGAACGGCTGCTCCAGCAGCTTGGCCAGCCGCCGCAGCCCCCGGTGGGCGGCCATCCGGACGGTGCCGGCCCGCTTGCCGAGCACCTGCGCGGCGCTCTCGGCGTCCAGCTCCATCACCACCCGCAGCAGCACCGCCTCCGCCTGGTCGCGCGGCAGCCGGGAGATCAGCGCCAGCGCGTCGCCCGTGCCGACCCGGGCCAGCGCGGAGCCGGCGGTGTCGTCCCCGGCGGACAGCTCGGCCAGGTACTCGAACGGCAGGTCGGCGACCGGACGGCGGCGCCGGGCGCGCAGGTGGTCCAGCGCGCGGTTGCGGGCGATGGTGGCGGCCCAGCCGCGGAAGCCGTCCCCGTCGCCGGAGAAGTCGCGCAGGTCGCGGGCGATCTGCAGCCAGGCCTCGGAGGCGATGTCCTCGGCGTCCTGCGCGTCCTCCGGGCGTCCGCCGACCAGCACCCGCAGATAGCGGAGCAGGCCCGGCTGGACGGTCCGGAACAGCAGCCGGAAGGCCTCCTCGTCGCCGCGCTGTGCGGCCTGGACCGCCTCGGCCAGGTCGGTGGGGGCAGGGGCCGGGCCCGGTGGTGGGCCGGCAGGGGGTACTGGTCCGGACCGGCCGACGGGGTTGCCGGTGCCCGCTCCGGGGCGCTCTGCACTCTGCACCCGCCACATCATGCGCCATCCGGGCGACGGGAACGGGCCGAGTCCTCGGACCACGGACGGCCGGGCCCAAGGTCCCGTGGACGGCTGCCGTTCGCCCACAGCCCGGCCGGGCCCTCCCAGCCCAGGTTGTCAGTAGACGAAGCAATCGGGCCCCGTTTCCAAGGCGGCCTCCCACGTCCGGACCACGCCGTCAGCATGACGCCCCCCGCGCCCGGCCCGCCACCGATCCGTACCCCACCCCCTGCCGGCCGACCGCCCGGGAAGGACCGCCATGACGACCGCCCGGGAGTTCCACGCGGAGGGACTGCGCGACCACCGCAGCGTGCGCTGCGAGGACACGCCGGGCCGCGAACTGTGGACCTTCACGGCGCCGACGCAGGAATGACGTCGCAGCTCGGAGGCGGTGTCACGGCGCGCACCATGACGTCTGTCATACGGATCCGGCAACGGACGACACTGCTCTGACGGAGGGTCGCCCCGGAAAACTGGAGGCACGACGCGGGCACCGGCCCGTGGCCACCAGCCGGGGAGGAACCCACCATGAGCCAGACCCTCAGTGCCGCCGCCACCGTCGCCCCGGCCGAGGCCGCCCCGGCCGCCGCGAAGCACGCGAAGAAGGCACCCAACCCGCTGGTCTCCGCGCTCCGCCCGCTCGCCCTGGACGTGGCCGCCCCGATGGCCGGCTACTACCTGCTGCACTCGGTCTGCGGCCTGAGCGAGTTCGCCGCCCTGGCCTGGAGCAGCGCCGTCCCGGCCGGCCGGACCGTCCTCGGCCTGCTGCGCGAGCGCAAGCTCAACCTGTGGGCCTCGCTGATGCTGGCCGTCAACCTGGCCGGCCTGGCGCTCACCTTCGTCACCGGCGACGCCCGGCTGATGATCGCCAAGGACGGCGGGCTGAGCGGCACCGTGGCGCTGGCGATCCTGGTCTCCGCGCTGCTCCGCCGGCCGGTGATGACCCCGATGCTGATGCCCTTCGTGACCAAGGGCAACCGCGACCGCGCCGCCGCCTGGCAGCGGCTGGTCGAGGGCCGGGCGGCCGGCTCGCGCGCCTTCCGCCGCTGCGAGCGTCTGTTCTCGGCGATCTGGGGCACCGCGCTGCTGGCCGAGTGCGTGGCCCGGGTGGTCGGCGCGTTCACCCTGCCGGTGGCGACCATGGCCTGGCTGTCCACCGTCTTCCTGATCGGCGCCATCGTGGGCGGTTCGATGCTCGGTCAGATCGCCGTCGAGCCGATGGAGAAGCTGGTCCGCGCCGAGGCCGACGCCCCCACCGCCGCCTGAACGGCAGGTTCCGACGACTCGAACGCCGAGGAACCATCCGGATCTCCCGGGAGTCCTTACATAACGAGGGGGTAACGGGCCCCCGGTCGAGGAAACGGGGAACCCCATGAGGACGCACGCGCTGACCACCGCCGAGGATCGCACCCTCGTCTGGGACGGCTGCCTCAACGTCCGCGACCTGGGCGGACTGCCCACCGCCTCCGGCCGCCCGACCGCCCGCGGCGCGATCGTCCGGGCCGACAACCTCGACCGCCTCACCGCCGAGGGCTGGGACGCCCTCCGCGCCCACGGTGTCCGCACCGTCGTCGACCTGCGCAACACCGAGGAGTACAAGCCGCTCCTCCCGCTCCCCGAGGGCATCGACCTGATCCGCGTCCCGCTGGACGAACTCGCCGGCCCCGCCTGGTGGGAGACGCACGGTCGGCTGGACGGCACCCCGCTCGCGCTCCGCCCCTACCTGGACCACTGCCCGCACGCCGCAGCCGAGCTGATCACCACCGTGGCCGGCGCCCGGCCCGGCGGCCTGGTCGTCCACTGCGGCGCCGGGCGTGACCGCACCGGTCTGGCCGCCCTGCTGCTGCTCGCCCTGGCCGGCGTCGAAGCGGCCGCGATAGCCGAGGACTACCTGCTCAGCGGGCCCAACGTCCGCCCCCTGTACGGGATGCTGGGCCTGCCGGACCAGTACCGCCGGATCGACGCGGTGCTCGCCGAGGCCGGCACCACCGCCGAGGCCGCGCTGGCCGCCACGCTGGACGGCTTCGACCCGGCCGGCTACCTGCTCTCCGCCGGGGTCGCGCCCGCCGCCATCCACGCCGTCCGGGCCCGCCTGCTGCCCGAGGCGTAGGCGGCCACCGCCGTACGCGGCCACCCGTCGCAGGCACCCGTCGCAGGCACCCGTCGCAGGCACCCGTCGCAGGCACCCGCCAGAGCTTGTCGATCTACCAGAGCTTGTCGATCGTCCCGGGGTGGAGGGCGATCCGGCTGTGCGGGAAGTCCGCCCGGTGACGCTCGGCGTGCGCGGTGAAGAAGGCCGCCATCGTCACCTTGTCGAAGCCCTCCCGGTCGCTGGGGAACGGCTCCTCCGCCGTACCCCCGACCAGCACCGCGCCCGGCAGCGACCCCCAGCCGGCGCTCTCGTAGAAGCCCTGGAGCCCGCGGTCGCAGGTGAACAGCCCGAGGTCCGCGCCGCCGTCCCGGGCGGTGGCGCGGGCCGCCGCCACCAGCCGCCGCCCGTGGCCGAGGCCGCGGCAGGCCGGGTCGGTGACCACGGTGGACAGCCCGCTCGCCGCGTACGTCCGGCCGGCGTGGACGAGGTCCTTGGAGAGCACGTCCAGCGCGGCCACCACCCGGGTGCCGTCCAGCAGCAGCATGGAGAGCGGGCGCAGCGCCGGATCGTGCACGGGCCCGGCGGACGGACCGGACGGACCGGGCGGGCCCGGCCAGGCCAGGTCCTGCAACTCGGCCACCCGGAGCTTGAGTTCGGCCGGCACCTCGGCCTCGGGCAGGGTGAGGATCCGCAGCTCGGCAGCCATGTCCGACACCTTCGCTCCGTCCTGTCACCCGATTTCTCGAAGCCTACCCGGAAACATCGTCAACTATCGGTTGACGATATGGCATCGACAACCTACGGTTGACGCATGGAGAATCCCGTTGTTCCCAGCACGACTCCGCTGCGCCTCGACGACCTGATCGCCGCGATCAAGAAGGTCCACACCGACGCGCTCGACCAGCTGTCCGACGCGGTCATCGCCGCCGACCACCTGGACGACCTGGCCGACCACCTGATCGGCCACTTCGTGGACCAGGCCCGCCGCTCCGGCGCGTCCTGGACCGACATCGGCCGGAGCATGGGCGTGAGCAAGCAGGCCGCCCAGAAACGCTTCGTCCCCAAGGACCCGGCCACCCCCGACGACCTCGACCCCAGCCAGGGCTTCGCCCGCTTCACCGACCGGGCCCGGCACGTCGTCGTGGTCTCGCAGGAGGAGGCCAGGACGGCCGGCAACGCCGAGATCACCGCCGAGCACCTGCTGCTCGGCCTGATCGCCGAACCCGAGGGCATCGGCGCCAAGGCGCTCACCGCCCAGGGCATCAGCGCGGAGGCGGTCCGCACCGCGACGGCCGCCGTCCTGCCGGCCCCCGCCGACAAGCTACCCGCGCTGATCCCGTTCGACGCGCAGGCCAAGAAGGTCCTGGAGCTGACCTTCCGCGAGGCGCTCAAGCTCGGGCACAACTACGTCGGCACCGAGCACATCCTGCTCGCCCTGCTGGAGCAGGAGAACGGCACGGGCGTGCTCGCCGACCTGGACGTGGACCGGGCCGAGGCCGCGACCTTCATCTCGGAGGCCATCACCGCCATCATCGCCGCCCGGAACGAGGACCCGAGGCAGCCGTGAACCGCGGACGGGCCCCGGGACGGTCGACCGCCCCGGGGCCCGCACCGCTCGCGACCGCCCGTCAGAATCCCGAGACGTTCGTGGTGACGATCCGCACCCGCCCGTCGACAGCGGCCTCCATCGCCGCCCGCAGCCGCGCCGAGCGGGACGGGCCGAGCAGCACGAGCGCCTCCTCGTCGGAGACCCAGCGGTAGTCGTCGAGCTCACCGGCCGGGACGGTCACGGGGGTGCCGTCCGGGACGGTGCCGAAGTCGAAGAGCAAGTGCTCGGCGGGGTGGTCGAGTTCGGCGGAGGGGTGGGTCCAGGAGATGGCCAGCAGGTCGCCGGCGGCCTTGACGATGCCGGTCTCCTCCGTCAACTCCCGTGCGGCGCACTCGGCCGGGCCCTCCCCGAGGTCGATCGTGCCGCCCGGGAACTGCCAGTGCTCGCGGTACCCCGCCTTCACGATCAGGATCCGGCCGGACTCGTCCCGCAGCAGGCAGCCGGCCGCCGCGTAGATCCGGGGCAGGGACGCCAGCCACTCTTCGCGGGACTTCATGGGCTCGGCCGACACGGCGGGTCCTCCTCGGGCACGGGGGTATCTGCGGCCCCTACTCTGCCACCGGCCGGGCCGTTCTCACCCCTGGCCATTTCTCGCCCCGAGTCGTTCTCGCCCCGGACCGTTCTCGCCCCGGACTGTCCTCGCCCCGGACCGATGAGCCGGGGCCCTCGGAGCAGTCCAATCTGCATGGAGACCAAACGAATCAGCGCCCACCCCACACTGACCTGTGACCTCGGCGCCCTCACCGCCCCCGACCTGGCCGTCGTCGACGCCCTCGCCCGGCTCCGGCTCGCCGCCGCCCGGCACGGGGTCGGCGTGCTGCTGCTGAACGCGAGCGGCTCCCTGCGGGAACTGCTCGCGTTCAGCGGACTGGCCGACGTCCTGCCCGTGGCGCCGGAACCTGATGCCCTACCTGCCGGCCTCCTCGGCTTCGAGCCGGGGCGGGAGGCCGAACAGCGGGAACACCACGTCGGTGTCGAGGAAGTTGGTGAACCCGGTGATCCGGCCCGCTGACACCTCCGGCACGATCAGCGCCCAGGGCTCGTGCCCGCCCGCCGGGCTCGGCCGGTACTGGCCGAAGGCCGGGCCGCCGTTGGCCGTCACCGGGATCAGGCGGGAGCCCCGGCAGCCGTGGCCCGGGCCGAGCATCCATGCCCGGATCTCGTCCCGGCCCTGCAGCCACATCGCGTACGGCGGCATGTTGAGCGTGACGTCCTCGTGCAGCAGCGCGGCAAGGCCGTCCATGTCGTACGCCTCGAAGGCGCTGACGTAGCGGTCCAGCAGCGCGCGGTGGTCGTCGTCCAGGGCGGGGGCCGGACGGGCGGCCTCGCCGTCCGCGGCGAGCACCGCGCGCGCCCGCTGGAGCGCGCTGTTGACCGAGGCCACCGTGACGCCGAGCAGTTCGGCCGCCTCGGCGGCCTTCCAGCCGAGCACCTCGCGCAGGATCAGCACCGCCCGCTGCCGGGGCGCGAGGCGCTGGAGCACGGCGACGAACGCCAGCTTCACCGACTCGCGCTGGGCGGCCACCTCGGCCGGGTCCCCGGTCTCGGGCAGTACCCGGCCGTCCGGCGCGGGGCCGATCCAGGTCACCTCGGGCAGCTGGGTGTCGCTCGCGGTGGCCACCGTCACCGGGCCGGCCAGGTCCATCGGGCGGGCCCGGTTGTTGCGGCCGTTCAGCGCGTCCAGGCAGACGTTGGTGGCGATCCGGTACAGCCAGGAGCGCAGCGCGGCCCGGCCCTCGAAGCCCTTGTGGCCGCGCCAGGCGCGGACCATGGTCTCCTGGACGGCGTCCTCGGCCTCGAAGACCGAGCCGAGCATCCGGTAGCAGTAGCCCGTCAGTTCGGTCCGGTACCGCTCCAGTTGGAGCTCGACCGGCTCCTCCGTGATCACGTCGGCCATCGTGTGCCCCCGTCGTCCTGCCGTGCCCTGTGAACGGCACGAACGTACCGCAGGCCACCGACACTGACCTCAGTGGGAGCCGTATACCTGGCCGGAGCCGAACGAGGCGGTCGCCAGCTTCCACAGGGTCGGGAACTCCTCGCCGTTGAGGCCGGTCGGGTTGAGCGCGATCACCGCGGTGCGGGAGAGGTCGCGGGTGGCGAACACGCCGCTGCTGTAACCGGGCCGCGCGCCGGTCTTGCCCCAGATCTCCGTGCCGTTCGGCAGGGTGGCGCGCATCAGGCCCTTGCTGAAGCACGCGTGCCCGGCCGTCGGGCCGATCTCGCAGTTCTTGTTGTGGTTGTTCGGCAGGTCCGGGACGTTGAACAGTTCGGCCTGCTGGGCGGGCGGCAGCAGCCGGCCGCGGAACAGCGCGGTGAGGAAGCGCTCCAGGTCGGCGGGGGTGGAGATCATCCCGCCCTCGGCCCACGGGTACGGGCTCTGCTCGGTGACGTCCGCCCGGGTCGTCGTCCCGTCGGCGGCCGGGACGTCCACGTAGCCGGTCGCGTGCGGGTCCGGGAGGTCGAGGTCGTCGGCGGCCGGGACGTACGTGTCGCGCAGGCCGAGCGGGCCGGCGATCCGCCGCGCCACCTGGTCGGCGAACGTGTCGCCGGTGACCTTCTCGATCACCATCCCGGCGACGTAGGTGTTGTTGCCGTTGTACTGCTGGGCCGTACCGGGCTGGAAGCTCATCGGCTGGGTGAGCATGTCGGCAACCACCTGCTCGGGTGTCCAGCCGTCCGCCTTGTGCGCGACGAACCACTGCGCGCTGCCGTCCCCCGACGTCATGCCGCCACCGCCGGGCAGGCCGCTGGTGTGGTCGAGCAACTGGCCGACGGTGACGGGCGGGTAGCCGGCCGGCAGCAGCCCGGGCAGGTACTGCTGCACGGTGCCGTTCAGGTCCACCTTGCCCTCGGCGGCGAGTTGGAGCATCACGGTGGCGGTGAACACCTTGGAGATGCTGCCGATCCGGAACCGGGCGTCCGCCGGGACGTCCTCCCCCGACGTGCCGCGCCAGTGCGCGCCCCGGCCGCCGACCCGGACCAGCGCGCCGGTGATGTTCGCGGGCAGGGCGTCGATCGTGCTCGCGAGCGTGTCCCGGTCCAGCGGCCCGGCCTCGCCCGTGGCGGCGGCGACGGCGACCGGCGTCCGGTCCGCCGCCAGGGCGGGCGTCGCCGCCCCGGCCGTGACGGCGGCCAGCAGGGCCCCCGTAGCCGCGAGGACGGTCCAACGACGGCTGCGCGTACGGGTGTTCATGCAGATCGATCTCCAACTGGGGCTCGCCCGGCGAGTGGTGGCGCCGAGTGGCGGCGCTTACCGGACGAGTCTGTGCGAGAGCGGCGGCCCGGCCCATCCGGGACGGCCCCCGATCCGACCCTGAAAGCCGACCCTGATCGCACGTCAGGGGCGGACACCCGAATCGGGCGCCCGCCCCTGCACTGCAGGACCGTTCAGTGTGCGGAGTGCTTCTCCGCGCCCCGGTGCCGGTGGCCCTTGAGCTCGGCGTGCATCGCCGGGGCGGCGTGCGCCGCCGACATCCCCGTCTCGCGTCCGCCGTGCCGGAAGGGGTCGCCGGCGGCGAACCCGGCGGTGGCGGCGGGTGGGGCGTTCATGCGCAGCCGTGGCACGAGCGGCTTGGGGCTGCTCGCCATGCCGCGGCGCTCCAGCAGTTCCTGGGTGCCCCGGCGGAGCTTGTCGGTGCTGCCCGATGTTCGCTTGGTCATCGTCGGCCTCCCTTCGGCGGTCACCGGCCGGACGGACGTCGGCCGGAGGGCCGCACGGGCGTTATGTCCGGATTTTATCCGGGTTTCATCCCGGTGCCACCGGAAACGGCACCCCTGCGCCCTCGGCCGCTCAGCTGCTCAGCTGCTCAGCCGCCCAGCCGCCCAGCTGCTCAGCCGCTCAGCCCATGACCTCGTGGACGAAGCACCATCGCCAGTCCTCCCCCGGCTCGTACGAGCGGATCACCGGGTGCGAGGTCGCATGGAAGTGCGCGGTGGCATGCCGCTGCGGCGAGAAGTCGCAGCAGCCGATGTGGCCGCAGTCCAGGCAGATCCGCAGGTGCACCCAGTCCCGGCGGCCCTGGGCCAGGCACTCGGCGCAGCCGTCGGTGGGCGGGAGGGGATCGATGGTCCGGGGGGCCATGGCGAGGTCTTCGCAAGCGTTCATGGACGCACGGTTTCGCAGGCGCTCATGGACGCAGAGTAGTGACGGCGGGCCCGGGCCACACCTCAAGACACGCGCGCCCGCTCACTCCGCCCGTACAGGGCTGCTGTCCGCCGTCCAACTCGCGAGCAGCGCGAGCTTCTGCGCCGTCGGCTAGCCGGCCGGCGCCGTGAACGCCACCAGCAGCTGGTCCGGCGCGCCGTTCACGCTCAACGTCTCGCAGCCGAAGTCCGGTTCACCGACCAGCGGGTGGTGGATCAGCTTCACCCCGTGGGTCTTCTCCCGCACCTGGTGGTCCGCCCAGAGCCGGCGGAACTCCTCGCTGCGCACCGAGGGTTCGCCGACCAGCGCGCTCAACCGGGCGTCCTCCGGGTACAGTCCGGCGTCCCGGCGCAGACAGGCGACGGTCTCATCGCCCACACCATCAGCCGCCCCCGGCACGTCAACCTGCGGCACCTGGTCGCCCTGCCGACCCGGCAGGCGCAGGGAGCCCGGCCCGGTCCTCAGGACGGCATGGGAGCATGCCCCCCGTGGCGATCGTGACGGGGAGAACGGACGGCGGCACCGGCGGTGGCGAGACCGCAGGTGCGCCGGGGCAGATACGTGTGCACGGTCCGCGCGGACCGCGGGGCCCGCGCGGACCGGTGGCCGGCACCGGCCGGATCCGGCAGCCGGTCGCCCTGATCCGGCTGCTCACCGGCCTCTTCGGCATCGCCCTCGCCCTGCTCCTCGCCGACTACGCGCGCGCCACCACCGGCGGCGTCGCCGCCGACGTCGCCGAGGCCACCGAACTCGTACCCCGCCCGCTGGCCGGCCTCGCCGGCGGCCTCACCACCGCCGCCGTCCTGCTCCTCCCGGTCGGCCTCGCCGCCCGCCGCCTGCTCGGCCCCGACCGGCGGCGCGCCCTCCAACAGGTCTCCGACGGCCTGCTCGCCGCCGTCCTCGCCTACGGTGTCTCGCTCGCCCTCGACCTCTGGGCCGACGGACTCGCCCCGGCCTCCCTGACCGCCGCGCTCACCCAGCCCCTCCCCGGTGGCCACCTCGGCCACAGCGAGCCGGTGTACGGCTACCTCGCCCCCGTCCTCGCCTTCATCACCGCCTCCGGCAGCCGCGAACGGCGCGTCCCCCGGGCCGTCCTCGCCCTCTCCGGCCTCGCCGGACTCGCCGGCGGCTACGCCACCCCCACCGCCCTGCTGCTCGGCCTCCTCCTCGGCTGGACCGCCGCCCACGGCGTCCTCTACGCCGTCGGCAGCCCCGACCCCCGGCCCCGGCCCGCCGAGATCCGCCGCAGCCTCCGCGAAAGCGGCCTCCGCCCCACCGACGTCCACCCCACCGGCCCCGACCGTTACCGCGTCCACCAGGCCGACGGCCACCCCGACCTCGACGTCCAGCTGCTCGACCGCCAGGCCGTCACCGCCGCCGCCGTCCACCGCGCCTGGCGGCGCCTGCGACTGCGCACCGCGCCCCACCCGCGCGCCCTGCGCTCCCCGCGCACCGGCCTGGAACACGAGGCCCTGGTCTCGTACGCGGCCATCGCCGCCGGCGTCCGCACCCGCCGCATCGCCGCCACCGCCGGCCTCGGCCAGGACACCGCCCTCATCGCCTACGAGCACCTCGCCGGCCGCACCCTCGACGAACTCGCCGACGAGGAGATCACCGACGCCCTCCTCACCGACGCCTGGCGGCAGCTCGCCCTCCTCCAGCGCCGGGAAATCGCGCACCGGGCGCTCGTCCCCTCCGCCCTCCTGGTGGACGACGCGGGCGCGGTGCACCTGACCGACTTCGCGGACGGCGACATCGCGGCGAGCGAACTGGTCCTCCGCTGCGACATCGCCCAGCTCCTCACCACCCTCGCCCTCCGCACCGGCGCCGCCCGCTCCGTCCGCACCGCCGTCACCACCCTCGGCCCCGACCCCGTCGCCGCCGCCCTCCCCCTCCTCCAGCCCATAGCCCTCGCCCCCACCACCCGCCACTCCCTCAAACGCCGCACAGCAGCCCCGCCAGCCACCGAGCGGGCAGCCAGCCGGCGCAATCCCGCCCCAGTCCTCCCGCGCCAAGCCACCACCGCACAGTCACCAGCGGCCGACCCCACCACCCCCGCCGAAGCCGCCGCGCCTCCCACCGATCTGCTCGACGCCATCCGGGCCGAGGTGCTGCGGATGCGGCCGCAGGCGCCGGTGCGGGCGGTGAAACTGGAGCGGCTGCGGCCTCGGACGCTGCTGGCCGTGGCGGGTGGCGTGGTGGCCGGGTGGCTGTTGATTCCGCAGCTGTTCTCGGCGGAGCAGAATCCGATCGCCGCCGTGGCCGACGCCGATCCGGTGTGGCTGCTGCTCGCCCTGGTCGCGGCGGCGGCGAGCCACGTGACCGCCGCGATGGGGTTCGTCGGCTTCGTGCCGGAGCGGTTGGACTTCCGGAACGCGGTGTTCGCGCAGGTCGCCGGGTCGTTCGTGAAGCTGGTGTCCCCGGGCGGGGTCGGCGGGGTCGCGTTGAACACCCGGCTTCTGCAGCAGTCCGGCATTCCGACCGCACAGGCGCTGTCCAGTGTCGGCGTCGGCCAGCTGATCGGCCTGGTGCTGCATCTGCTGCAGCTGGGCGCGTTCGTCTATCTGCTGGGCCAGGAGCCGGGCGGCTCCGAGCTGGACGCGCTGCCCGCCGTGGCGGGCGGTCTGGCCGGGGCCGCGGTGCTGCTGGCCGCGGTGTCGGCCGTGCCGCCGGCCCGGCGGTGGCTGGCGGCGCGGCTGCGGCCGCTGACGGCCGAGGTGCTGCCCCGGCTGCTGGAGCTGCTGCGCAATCCGGGGCGGCTGACGGTCGGGATCACCGGGCAGTTGCTGGTCTCGATGTGTCTGACCACCTGCCTGTACTGCTGTGCGCGCGCGGTGGGCCGGGAGCCGTCGTTCGCGGCGGTCGCGGTGGTGTTCCTGACCGGCAGCCCGGTCGGCAACGCGGCGCCGACGCCGGGCGGGGCGGGTGTGATGGACGGGGTGCTGGTCGGCCTGCTCCAGTCGGCGGCGTCGATGGAGGAGGGCGGCGCGGTGGCCGCCGTGGTCCTCTACCGTTCGCTGACGCTGATCCTGCCGGTGCTGCCGGGCTGGGCGGCGTTCGCGTGGCTCCAGCGCCGCCGCGCCCTGTAGCCCGGCGGCCCGGTGGCTCGGTAGCCCTACTCCCGGTACTCGTCCTCGTCGAGCTGGACCACCCGGCTCTGCTCGGCGGCGTCCGCGACGTCGGTGGCGGGGTCGGCGCCGAGGGCCCGGCGTTCGGCCACTTCGTCGTACTCGTCGCCCTCGGGTGCCTCGTCGTCGGGCTCGACGGTCTCGACGGCCTCGTCGATCAGGTAGTCCTCGTGATTCTGCGGCATGGCGTCCGTCCTCGCTGTTCGGAGGCTCCCACGGGCCCGGATGGCGGTACTCAGTATCCGCCGCCGGGCGCCCGGACGCGACGTGCCGACGCCGCCCCGGCGTGTTGCCCGGTCACCCGTCTCCCCCACAATTGACCCACGAATCCAGTGATCGAATGACCCATAGCCATGGTGCATTCCCTCCCTAGAGTCGTAGTCATGACGACGAACGAGATCACCGAAGCCCCCGCCCGCCTCAACTACGCCCGCACCGTCCCCAAGGTGTTCCGCGCGATGATCGCCCTGGACGCCGCCGCCCGCGAGGGCCTGGACCCGGCCCTGGTCGAGCTGGTGCAGATGCGCACCTCGCAGCTGAACGGCTGCGCGTACTGCCTGGACATGCATGCCAAGGACGCCCGCAAGGCCGGCGAGACCGACGAGCGGATCTACCTGCTGCCGGTGTGGCACGAGGCTCCGGCCGGGGTGTACTCGGAGCGCGAGCGGGCCGCCCTGGCGCTGGCCGAGGAGATCACCGCCATCGGCGGGGGCGTCTCGGACGCGGTGTACGCACGGGCCGCCGCCCACTTCGGCGAGGAGGAGCTGGCCCACCTGATCTCGGTGTGCTTCACGATCAACACCTGGAACCGGATCAACGTGGCCACCCGCAAGACCCCGGGCACCCTGTAACCGCCCGACCGGAGGGGCCGCACCCGGCCCGCGCCGGGACGCGCCTCGGGCCGCCGGGGGTACGATCGGTGCCGTACCAGGGCTTACCCACACCCACCCGGTGGCCCCGAGGCCCTTACGAACGACGGGGAACAGCATGTCCGGCTCGCACTACTTCACGGGTGCACCCGAGGTCGCCAGCGAGCGCCGGCCGATCACGGTCTCCCTGCCGGACGTCACCCTGGAACTGACCACCGACGCCGGGGTGTTCTCGCGCAGCCGGCTCGACCCGGGCACCCGGATCCTGCTGGAGCACGCCCCGCCGCCGCGCGTCCGCGGCCCGATCCTGGACATCGGCTGCGGCTACGGCCCGATCGCGCTCACCTGGGCGACCCGGCGCAAGCGCCTCCCGGTCTGGGCGGTGGACGTCAACGAGCGCGCCCTGGAGCTGGTGCGGCTGAACGCCGAGGCGCTGGGGCTGGGCAACGTGCAGGCCGCGCTGCCCGACGACGTCCCCGAGGACGTCCGCTTCGCGACCATCTACTCCAACCCGCCGATCCGGATCGGCAAGGCCGCGCTGCGCCGGCTGCTGACGCACTGGCTCGGCCGGCTGACCCCCGACGGTTCGGCGTTCCTGGTCGTGCAGAAGCACCTGGGCTCGGACTCGCTGCAGCAGTGGCTGAACGAGCAGGGCTACCCGACCTCCCGGGTCACGTCGGCCAACGGGTTCCGGATTCTGGAAGCGCGGCCCCGCCCGGCGGGCGAGGGCTCCGAGAGTGGACGAGGTACGACGTCGTGAAGCAGCTGCGCGGGACCGAACTGAAGCGTCTGCACCGCTCGTGGCGGCGCAGCAACGAGTTCCGGCTCGCGATAATCCTGGAGAACCTGCAGTCGCCGTTCAACGTCGGCTCGGTCGTCCGGACCGGCGCGGCGATGGGCGCCGAGAAGCTGTACCTGACCGGGGACACCCCGTCGGTGCGCTCGACCGGTGCGCAGAAGGCCGCGATGGGGACCGACAAGTACCTGAAGGTGGAGCACTTCCCGACCGCGGCCGAGGCGGTGGCGGCGGCGAAGGCGGACGGCTTCAAGGTGGTCGGCCTGGAGCTGGCGGACGAGGCGGTGCCGATGTTCGCGGCCGAGCTGACCCCGGCGGTGGCCTTCGTGCTGGGCCACGAGGACCGCGGGATCACGCCCGAGGCGCTGGCGCTCTGCGACCAGGTGGTGTTCGTGCCGCAGCTGGGCCGGGTCGGCTCGCTGAACGTGTCCGCCGCCGCGACGGTGGCCTGTTACGAGGCGCGCCGCCAGGGGTACGCGATCAGCGGCACCCCGGACGGCAGCGACGTCGGCGGGCTCGACGACGAGTAGGGCCTGAGCAGTACGGGGAGGGGTGTGCCTTTCGGCACACCCTTCCTTCGTTTACCGCCGTTTTCCCGCGCTCATATCTGCCGAACGGCAGATGTGCCCGTCCGCCACCGCCGGAAGCATGGCGGGCATGAAGACGCTCCGGATCCACGACCTGACCAAGGAGTACCGCGGCGGCAAGCGCGCCGTGGACTCCTTCTCGCTGACCCTGCGGCCCGGCGTCCTCGGCCTGCTGGGCGCCAACGGCGCCGGCAAGTCCAGCCTGATGCGCATCCTGGCCACCGTCACCCGGCCCACCTCCGGGCAGGTGCTCTGGGAGGGCACCGACATCGCGCGGCGGCCCGGCCCGCTGCGCCGCACGGTCGGCTACCTCCCGCAGGACTTCGGCGTCTACCCGCAGCTCACCGCCCGCGAGTTCCTCGGCTACCTGGCCGCCGCCAAGGGCCTGCGGCGCCGCTCCGCGAAGGCCCGGATCGACGAACTGCTGGACCTGGTCAACCTGTCCGGCTCGAGCCGGCAGCGGCTCGGCGCGATGTCCGGCGGGATGCGCCAGCGGGTCGGCATCGCCCAGGCGCTGCTCAACGACCCGCGGCTGCTCATCGTCGACGAGCCCACGGTCGGGCTCGACCCGGAGGAGCGGCTGCGCTTCGGCAACCTGCTCACCGGGCTCGGCGCGGAGCGGATCGTCATCCTCTCCACCCACATCGTCTCCGACGTGGCCGCCACCGCCGACCGGATCGCCGTCATGGGCGGGGGCCGGCTGCTGCACCATGACACCCCGGAGGGGCTGCTCCGGGCGGCCGAGGGCCGGGTGTGGGAGCTGACCGTCGAACCGGGTCAACTTCCGCTGCTTCGCTCGCGGTTCCTGCTCGGCGGCACCACGCGCACCCCGCAGGGCGTCCGGGTCCGGATCCTCTCCGGCGAACGGCCCGCCCCGCAGGCCGAACCGGCCGAGCCCCGGCTCGACGACGCGTACCTGCTGCTCAGCTCCGCCCCGGCCGCCCCAGCCGCCCCAGCCGCCCCGGCCGTGAAGGAGGCGATGGCATGGTGACCACCGGCGCCCTCGGGGCCCTCGCGCTCGCCGACTTCCGGGAGCGCCGACGCCGCCCCGCCTACCTGGTCGTCCTGCTCGGCACGCTCGCCCTCGGGCTGCTCGCCGCGCCGGTCGGAGACTCCCGCTGGCAGGTCTTCCAGGTCAGCGACTTCCACGGCCGCTACACCAGCGGCTACGTCGGCACCGTGACCGCGCTCGGCGGCGCGGTCTGGCTCTCGCTGGCCGGCTTCGGGATCACCCGGGGCACGATCGGGCGGGACGAGCGGAGCGGCGTCGGGCAGATCCTCGCCGCCACCCCGCTGAGCCGACTCGCCTACCTGGCCGGGAAGTTCCTCAGCAACCTGATGGTCCTCGGCTCGATGCTGCTCGCCCTCGCCGGGACGGCGCTCGCCGTGCAGCTGATCAAGGGCGACTCGGACCGGGTGGACGTGGTGCGGCTGCTGCTGCCGTACGTACTGATCACGCTGCCGCTGCTGGCCGCGGTCGCCGCCTGCGCGGTGCTCTTCGACACCGTGCCCGGGCTGCGCGACGGCTTCGGCGCGCTGGTCTGGTTCGTGGTCTGGCTGGTCGGCGTGCTCGGCGCGCAGGCGGGCGGGGGCTACGACCTGCTGGGCATGCACCGGATCACCGCGTCGATCCGGGAAGCCATCGCGGCGGGCGGGCACCCGGCCGACACGGTGGAGTTCGGAGTCGGGCTCACCGCCGACAACCGGGTGCTGGGCACCTTCGACTGGCCCGGCCTCGGCCCGGGCGAGGCGGGCGGTCTGGCGGCCGACGCGGGCCTGCTGGTGGCGGTCGCGGTGGCGCTCGGGCTGGTCGGGGCGATGTGGTTCCACCGCTTCGACCGGGCCGCGGCGCGGGCCGGGGGCTCCCTGCCGGCCTCCCGTCTCCCCTGGCCCTTCCGGCCCTTCCGTCCCTTCCGGCCCTCCGATCTCTCCCGTCCCTCCCGTCCCTCCCGTCCCTCCCGTCCCGGCGAGCCGGCGCCTGACGCCGGGCGGCGGCCCAGCGCCGACTCGCCCGCCTTCGTCCTCGATCCGGCCCGGATGACCCCGGCCCGGCCGGGTGGCACCGTACTCGCCGCCCTCGTCGGCGAACTGCGCATCCTCGTCCAGGGCAAGCGCCTGTGGTGGGCCGGCGCGCTCACGCTCGCCCTGCTCGCGGCGGCCGTGCCACCCGACGGCCCGACCCACCCCGTGTTGCCCTTCGCCATGCTCTGGCCGGTGCTGCTCTGGTCCCGGATGGGCAACCGGGCGGACGGCGGCAGCATCGACGACCTGCTCGCCGCCTGCCCCTCCCCGGCCCGGCGCCTGCTGGCCGGCCTGCTCGCCGGGGTCGTCCTGGCCCTCGCCGTCGCCGCCGTCCCGATCACCCGGCTGCTCGCCGCCGGCCACACCCGAGCCGTCGCCGCCGCCCTGGCCGGGGTGCTCCTGGTCCCCGCCCTGGCCCTGCTCTGCGGCACCGTCACCCGCGGCCCGCGACTGTTCCAGTCGCTCTACCCGATGCTCTGGTACGGCATGATCAACCACCTCGCCGGCCTGGACTTCCTCGGCGTCACCCCGGACCACGGCCCCACCCCGATCGCCGTCGCCACCACCGCCGCAGCCCTCACCCTCGGCGCCCTCGCCCTCGACTCGATACGCGAGGCCACCCGGTGACCGCCCAGTTCCCCCGCGCGGGGGAGCCGGCCCGTTCTTGCGGCGGACGTTCAAGTCCGGTCCCCACTCGGATCTTTGAGGCACCAAAGGGCGAGGATCCCAACTCCCTTGCGAACGAGAAGGAACGACCATCCGAAAGCTCATCGCCGGCATCGCGCTCACCGCCGCCGTGGCCGCTGCCACAGCGGTTCCGGCCCAGGCCGCCGAAGCCACCCGTCCCCACCACCAGAGCCTGCACGCCTGGGCTCTCCTCAACGAGCACGGCCCGGGCCCCAACCCCGGCGAGCGGCTCACCGCGCGGGTCGACGCCCGCACCACGAGCGGCCACGAGGCGCGCGGGCACGCCACCGTCCAGCACGTGTTCCCGGGGAACCACATCGTGCGGGTCGAGATCGACATCGACTGCCTCACCACCGACGGCGACGCCGTCACCGTCACCGGTCCCGTTGAGTCGATCCACTTCACCGTGCCGGAAGGCGAGACTCCTCCGCCCCCGGCGCCGAGCACCTGGCACCCCGAGACCGGGCTCACCTTCTACCCCGCCGACGAGAGCGGCGAGCAACGGGTCGGCTGGGCGGGCGCCAACGCCCGGGACTACAGCGCCCCGGCCCAGGCCACCAAGTGCGGGCCCACCGCCCCCAGCGACTGGGTCATCCAGGGCGGCTGAGCGAAATGCGTCGAACTCCGCGTCACCTCCAGCGGCAAGTGCCTCGAAGTCGCCGACTGGCGCACCGACAACGGCGCCCCTGTCCGCCAGTGGACCTGCACCGGCGGCGACAACCAGCGCTGGACCCTCACCGGCTGACCCCGGCACCCCACCGCCGCCCCCGGCCCCAATGAACGGGTCGGGGGCCCAACAGCCCCACCAACAAGTCGACAGGCACCCACCCACCGGGCAGAACCCACACTTCAGCGGAACGGCAGGCAGCTGCTCGGGAGGGAGAGCTCGACGTAGCGGCTGCGTCCGCCGAGGAGGGTCAGCAGGATCACCTCGTCGGGCCGGAGCCGGGCTGCGTCGGCGAGTTCGGGCGCGCGGATGCTCCGGACGGGCCGGAGGAAGTAGCCGTGGGCGCCGGCTGCCAGGGCGAGCCGTTGGTAGCAGGCGCCGGCCGCCAGCAGTGCACCGCGGACGGCGGCGGGTCCGGCGGCCCGGTCCCGACGGCCGACCAGCAGAAAGGCGGTGTCGCAGGCCGCCGCGTCCACCCGGTGCGCGGGATAGGTGAAAGCTGCGGCGACGGCAGCCGGGGAGACCGGCACCAGTCGCAGCGGCGCGTCCTGGCCATCCGTCAATTCGATGTCCGCCGCAACCGCCCGCAGCAGGCCAGGGAGCGCCTCCGCTCCCCGAGGGTCGGGCCTGCGGCTGGGCGCCAGCCCGAGCGGCCCCCGCCCGGCACTCCGGCGGCACAGCACGTCCAGCACCCCGAGCCCGCCGAGCAGGTCGCCGAACGGGCGGGTGAAGCGCTCGGGGTCGAGCGGCCAATCCGCCGCTGCCGCCGGCTGCGGCGAGGTACCCGGAATGCCGGGCGCATGCCACGCGGAGACCTGGAACGGACGGGCGGAGCCAACCGGCCCGCCCGCGGCCGTCGCTTGCTGGTCCGAGGCCCGGGACGCACGAGCCGAACCGTCGGAGTCGGGCAGCCCATCCGCTGCCGCCGGCCGGTCAGGGACCGGGGCCGGGCCGGCGGAGCCGACCCATCCCGGCAGCAGCAGACCGGTGAGCCACGCCGCGGTGGCGTGGTGCATGCCCGCCTCCAGGAGGCCGACGACCTCGCGCACGGGCGCGTAGCCCTCCGGGACCCGGTCGAGGTCCGCTTCGAGGCGAAGGCCGACCGGCGCGAAGGAGTCCCTCGCGGGTACCAGGGCGTGGCGTGCCGGGTCGTACTCGGCGGTGTGTCCGTCGGCTCCGATGACGGACAGGCGTGCGACGCGGACGCCTCGGATGGAGGCGGTGGCGGCGTGCGGTCCGACGAGGTCGTGGGGTTCGAGTCGGCGCACGCCGAGGGTGCCGTCGACGATCGCGGTCAGGGCGGTGAGCGTCGACAGATGCCGTGCCGCCGCAACCACCCGGGCCTCGGTCTCGGCCAGCGGATCCGTTCCGGGGTACGGCAGTTCGAGGGCGGCGCCGGGCAGCGAAGCCGGCCGGGTGTAGGCGGGTCGGCCCTGGGGGCGGCCGCTCGCGACGAGGTCCCACAGTTCTTGGCCGGTGGCGGTAGCGGGCATCGGGAAGCTCCTAACGGCTGGACGTGCCCGCGGCACCGGTGAGGGTGAGGGTCCGGGGGTCGATGGACACCGGGATCTCGGGCCAGTGCCATCCGCCGGGCCCGGACGCGAGGGCGAGCGCGGCGTGCAGCACGGCGGCCGCGGCAACGGCCCGGACGGGCGGGGCGATGGTGGGCGGCAGTTCGGCGGCCGGACGCTCCGCCCCCACGAGCTCGACCAGCAGGCCGCCCTTCGCCTCGATCATCCGCAGCGCGCTGCCGACGCCACCCGTCCGCACCGACAGCGTCAGTCCAGGACCCGGACGGGCAGGGAGCACCCCGGGCAACCCCCACTCCCGCGCAGCGGCCTGCACCGCGCCGGTCTCCACCCGGCCGCCGACCGCCTCCCACGCCGTCCCCGCGATGCGTTCGATCGCGGCGGCCGGGTCGGCGGCCCAGGCGAGGGCATACCGGTGCCAGGGCAGGTCCGAGGCGGCGAGGCCGGGGGGTACGAGGACGGCCGCCCCGGTGTCGAGGAGGGCGTCGACGAGAGAGCGCGGCAGCCTTGCGGGATCGATGCCGGTTTCGAGGTGGCCGGCGAGTCGCGGCCACGTCCGGCCGAGGGCGGGCGCGTCGAGGGTGTGTTCGCCGCGGAGGGTACGGACGAAGAGGCCGTCCGGCGTCGGCACCGCCACCGTGGCGGGCCTCAGCACCACGAGGCGTTCGGCCGAGAGACGTTCGTCCAAGCGGCCTTCGTCCAAGCGGCGTTCGGCCGAGGCCGTCTTTCCGTCAGCCATGTCCTTCTCCGTTCTGGTGCCCCACCACCAGGCCGATCAGCGCCGCCCGGTCGATCAGTCCCCCACCGAGCCGCTGGGCGGCCGCGACCGGCACGAGGCCGTGCACCAGGCAGGAGTGCAGCCCGAGTTCGCCGCCGGCGAGGGCGGTGAGGGCCAGCAGGGCCGCCGCGTCGCGGAGGACGTCGGGGTCGGTGCGCCGGGTGAGGTCCGTGTGGGCGAGCAGGAGGGCGGCCCGCCCGGGCAGGCCGGGCTGCATGAGGACGTCGGCGGCCGTGCCGGGCGGGAGCAGCGTCAGCCGGATGCCGCTGCCGTCGATCCCGGCCGTGCGGGCGCGGGCCCGGGCGCGCCGGAGGGCGAGGGAAAGGTGGCCGCGGTCGGCGGGCCGCCAGGTGAGGTCGCGGCGGCTGCGGCGGGCCCGCAGTCCGGCTTCGGCGAGGGTGTTCCGACGACCTCCCGGCGTGATCTCGATACCGCCGAACGCCCTTATTCCGGTGGGTAGTTCTGGCATGAACAGCCGATCGGCGAGCCGGGCCCGGAGGCCGACCGCCGAGGCGGCCGTGACGATCTGCGCGAGCAGCGCCCCGGCCTCGGCGGCGGCGATCCGCTGCCCGGCGGTGCCGTACTTGCCCACCAGCCGGGCGACATCGACCGCCACCCCGAAGCCGCCTTCGCCCAACTCGCCCGGAAGCACTGCCGCTTGGAGCGCCGATGGATCGTCCGACGCCAACCGCGGCTGGACGAGCAAGGCGCCGTCGCGCCCTGGTGCGATCAGCGCGCCCGCGCCGAGGTTGCCCGCCGACGGGGCCCAGCGGTCGATCGCCGGGTCGGCGGAGCGGCGGCCGGCGACCTTGACGAGGAACTCCGTCCAGCGCGGGTCCGCCGGAGGCGCCAACCGGTCGGCGGTCAGCGGCTCACCGGGGACGGCCGCGTGCTGGAGGCCGACGGCGGCCTCGGTGTAGTGGACCTCCTCCCCGGCCTGTGCGCGCCAGCGGCGCGGCGGCGCGGCGGCGAGAAGCACCGCGGGGAGGGCCGCGGCGGCCTCGCGGGCCCGGTCCGGACGGGCCGGACGGCCCGCGCAGCGCGCGCAGTCGGGGTCCGGGCCGAGGCCGCGGGCGCGGGTGGTGCCGGTGCCGGGGGTGTGCTCGACCACCAGGCCGGGGCGGGCTCCGCGGCCGATCCCGGCGACAGTGTGGACGACCTCGGCGACCGCCAGGGCGGCGAGCAGCCCGAGATCGCCCGTGACCGGGCCGATGGCGGGCGGACGGTGGGCGACGCAGGACGGGCACGGCGTCTCGCCGGGCTCGGTCCACGGACCGATCGAGACCGTCCCGCCCCTGGCGGAGACCGGGAGTTGGGGCCTGGTCTCGGCCGGGTCCGGACGGCGGTCGACGACCAGCAGCAGCTCGCGGCCGCCCGTCGCGTCGGGCCAGCTCGCCGCGAGTTCCCGGACCAGTGCCCGGGCCAGCGCGGAATCCCCCACGACGACCGGCCGGACCTGCCGCCAGGCCTCCACCGCACCCGCACCGGAGGAGTGGTGACGCGTGGTCGACGCCCAGCGCCCGCAGAACCGGAGCGCCGCGTCCAGGACGGCGGGGTCGCCGAAGGCACGGGCGGCCGGTGTGGCGTCGGCCGGTGTGGCGCCGTCCGCCTCCCAGGGGTCATCCGCCTCCCAGAGGCCGAGGGCATGCAGCAGCTCGGCTTCACGGTCGTCGGCCGCCCGGCCGCGCAGGACCTCGCCGAGCCGGACGCCCGCCGCGCCGCCGAGCCGCCAGGTCCGGGGCCCGCCGGTGACCAGCAGCCCGTCGGGGCCGTGCCCGACGCCGAGGCCGGCGGACGGCCGGCCGGGAACGGGGCGCGCCGGCAGCCGGCCCCCGCGAACCGCCGCCAGCAGCGCGGGGATGCGCTGATCAGCCGAGATCCGGGGCACCGTGGCCTCCTCGCAGCCGCTGCCCGTCGAGGTCGAGGGCGTACCAGCCGCCCGGCCGGCCGCCGTCGAGCTGCCGCAGCAGCCCGGCGGCCACGGCCGCGTGATGCGGCAGGGCGCCGGTGGGGACGGGCCGGTCGTCGCCGGCGAGCGCGGCGTCACCGACCACCAGCCAGCCGGATCGTTCCACCACCGCGAATCGCGCCTGCACGCGGTCCTCAGCAGCGACGAACCGACGCCCGTCGACGCGGGCCGCGAGCAGCCGGCGCAGATCGGGATTGGGCACGGCGACAACGAACCGGTTCACCGTCCCACCCCTGCCTGCACGCAATCCCCGGCGCCGACCGACCCGCGCCCGTCCACGCGGGCCGCGAGCAGCCGGCGCAGATCGGGGTTGGGGACGGCAACGACGGCCGGCACCCCCACACACCGATCGCCGCCGGGAACGCCGACCACGCCCCGGCTCACCGCCCCACCCCCACCGGAACGACGTACACCGGCTGGGCGACCAGCCCGTCCCACCCCGCGGCAACCGCGAGCTCGTCGTCGTAGAACCCGCCGATCGGAAGCGTCTTGAGGCCCAGGGCCGTCGCGCCGAGCAGCAGGTTCTGCGCGAGGTGCCCCGCCTCCAGCAGCGCGAAGCGGATCCCGCGCTGCCCGTACCTGGGCGTGATCGCGCCGGGCGCGATGCCGAGCAGCAGCAGGACCGGCGCCTCCTCGGCGGCGACCGGCCGCAACCCGCCCTCGCGCGGCTCGGTGTACGGGGACGCGCTAAGCAGGGCGGCGGTGTCCACCGCCGTGCGGGGGGCGAGGGCGTGCGGCCCGGGCAGGTAGCGATAGCTGCCGGGGGCGATCCCGGCCACCCGCTGCACGATGACGTCGAGCAGCACCGGCCGGACGGCGCCCGCCGAGGGGTGCGCGTGCAGATCCAGCCGCATCGGCCGCCCGTCCTCCTCGACGTCGACCGTGGCCGTCACACCCGCCGCCAGGCCGAGCAGCGTGCCCAGGTCGGCGGCCGCCAGCTCACCCTCGAACCGCCCGTAGGCGCTGCGGCGCAGCCCGAGGGCGCCCGCCAGGTCGGGGGTGGTGAGCCGGGTCGGGTCGGCGGGCGGCAGTCGGACCTGCCCGCCGGGGAGCAGGTCGCGGCCGGCGGCCGGGTCGGGGCGGGCCGCCGCCTTGCGCGGGGCCTGGCGGTCCATCGAGCCGCGCCGGAACTTGCTCGCCTGGAGGAAGTCGGTGGCGGCGGTGCGCCCGGTGGCGTGCATGGCCTCCGGGCCGCCCGCGCCGGCTAGCGCGAGACTCGCCAGCCAGGCGAGGAAGGACTCGTCGGCGACCGGCACTCCGAGCCGGTTGGCCAGCATGTGCCACTGGCTGGTCAGTGCGGGCCACACGCCGTGGTGCAGGTCGTCGCCGAGCGACGCCAACTCCCGTGCGTACGTCCCGACAGCGGCGGCCCACCGCCCGGGCAACCCGGTCCCGGCCCCGGTTCCGCCCTGCCCGCGCAGGCGCGCCACGGCCGTCCGGAACTGCTCGGGCCGCAGGTCGTGTTCCCGCTCGGCCCGGGTCCGGGCGGCCGCCACGTCCACCCGGGGCGCGCCGGGCAGCGCGGCCCAGGAGAGCGCGTACCGGCGCAGCACGGCCGCGACGGTGAGCTCGTCGTGTCCCGCGTCCAGCAGCCCGGCGACGTGCCCGGCGAGCAACCCGAGCGCGACGCCGGTCCGCGGGGCGCCGGCGAGCACACCGGGGAGCGCGGCAGCGGCCAACTCGCTGGAACGCTGGAACAGTTCCTCGCCCAGCGGCAGCGCCCGCGGCCCGCCGTAGCGTTCCACCTCCGGCTCGTACGCGGGCCGCAGGACGGTGCCGGACGTCTGCCAGCCCAGGGTGGCGGCGCCGTCCGGGTCCGCGGTGTGGGCGTAGAAGGCCCCCGCGTCGAGCGGCGCGGCACCCGGAAGGGTGCCGGTGGCCGCCGCGAGACGGTCGGCGACGGCGTCGGCGACGCCGGGTTCGGCGTCCCGCAGCCGCAGCCGGACGTGCGGCCCGCCCTCCCAGTACCGCAGGGCGAACCAGCCGGTGGCGAGGCCGTCGTCCACCGCCTGCCGGCCCTCCGCCGCGGCGGCGAGGTACAGGTGGTCGGCGGCGGTGCGGTCGCCGTGGGCGAAGACGTGGAGCGACTGCCACGCGACGGTGGCCGTGACACTGGGCATGGGCTTCCTCAGGAAACAGGCCTGCAAGAAACAGGCCTACGAGAAACGGGCCGACGAAAAACGGGCCTGAAAGAACGGGCCTGCAGGAAACGGACCTACGGGAACGGGTGCGGCAGCGGCGCACCGCGGTGCCCGGTGCGGGCCCGGGCGCGGTCGAGCCGGGGCAGGCCGGTGGTGCGGTGGTGGACGTGCCCGAAGGTCACCGGCACCGCGCCGGGTGCGACGAGCTTGACGGTGCTCAGGCCGAGCGCGGCGTCCCGGCGGCTCGTCAGGTCGACGATCACCGGCGGCATCCCGGCCGCGGCCATCTCGTCCAGCACCCGGGTGAGCAGACCGGTCAGGTCGTCACTGCGCCGGGTCTGCTCCCACGCCTCCTGACGGTTACTCAGATCGGTAGCGGGAAGGCCGGATTCCAGCAGGTAGTCGAAGCGGTGCAGCGCTTCGGGGAGGGTGTACAGGGCGACGTGGTCCTCCATGTCCTTGACCAGCGTGGGATCGTCCAGCATCCGCAGCCGCTGCTCCCGCTCGACCGTGGGCCGCCGCCCCTGCAGCAGGATCATCACCACGACCTCCAACAGGGCGGCCCGGGCCGCCCGTTGGGGATCGAAATGGGCGCCGGCGGCGGAGAAGCTGGCGGCGTCCGGGCGGTCGGGGGCGATCGCCAGCGCCTGGACCACCGGCACACCGGTGTCCAGGGTCGCGTCGAAGAGGTGGACGGTGTACCCCTCGGCCTGGGCGCGCTGCCGGAAGAGCAGCGCGGTCGGGTCGGTGAGCGCCTCGGGGACGATCGGCGGCGCGGCCTCGCGGGCGTACCAGCGCAGCAGGAAGGCGTCCCGTTCGAGCACCTCCAGGGCCGCATGCAAGGTGGCCTCCTCACGGTTGGAGCCCACCGCGCAGCCGTTGGAGCACTCGTAGACGAACATCGCCTGGTCCGGCCGCGAGGGCACCCCGTAGTGCGCCACGTGCTCCGGGACCAGGACGTGCCGCTGCTCCGCGTGCGCCCAGGCGGGCACCCAGGTGGTGACGGTGCCGGGGCGGTACGGGTCGAGGATCGTGGCGGGGTGGGCCTCGTACTCCGCGGCGGGCAGGCCGAGCAGGGCCGGGTCGAGGGCCAGGTCGCCGAGGTCGCGGTAGCTCGCGGTCACCTTCCGGTGCCGGCGCTGCGGGCGGCAGCCGCTCTCGCGCTCGACGGCCTCCAGGAGGCCGACCGTGCGGGCGCCGGCGTGGTCGTCGCCGCGCCCGTAGCCCCAGAGCCGCCGGTGCACGCCGGGCAGGGCCACCTCGACGCCGACCAGCGCGCCGGGGGCGAAGGCGTCCCGGTAGGCGCGGCGCATCGGGCCGAAGCGGTGGTCGACCAGCAGGCGTTCCAGGCGCTCGCCGTCGGGCGCGGCCTGGCAGCGCAGGGAGCCGGGGCCGCTCATGGTCCGCGGCACGAAGGGGCCTGGCTGCGGGTCCTCGGCGCCCCGGTCGCAACCGCGGCAGCCGACCACGGGGGTGAGGCGGTGCCAGGTCAGCGTGCCGGTGACCAGGTCGAGGCAGAGCACCGGACGGCCGGTGGCCTCGTCGCAGGCCTCGGTCCGCCGCCACAGCTCCGCCAGGAGGGCGGGCACCGCGGGCAGCCAGTGCGCGCCGGGCAGGGCGCGGCCGAGGTCGTCGGCGACCTCCAGCCCGGCCTCGGTGACGGTGGGGTTGAGGCCGGTGTCGTCGAGCACGGCCCGGTGCCGGCTGTCCGCGCAGAGCAGGCAGGCCCGGCCGTCCGGGGGCAGGATCGGCCCGAGCTGGAGGACGTCGCCGATCAGGCGGGCCGCCAGGGTGGTCCGGCCCTCGTCCCGGGCGGCGTTGTCGAGCAGGCTCGCCTCCGCGGCCGGGGCGTCGTCGAGGCCGACCACGGCGATCTGCCCGACCACGGCGATCTGCCCGGCGCCGGCGCCCTGCCCTGCGACGGCGCCCCGCCCGACGACGGCGCTCTGCCCGGCGGCCCACTCGCGGAGCACGTCCAGAAGCCGCTCGGGCGACGAAACGGCCGCCGCCGCAGGCTCGGTTGCCAGAAGACTCACGATGCACCTACCCATCCCACGTGAACGGCGGCTTCCTGCCACCGCGGCCCGACCAACAGCTGGCGGACGGTCGTGCCCGGGAGCGCCGTGCCGAGGCGGTCCAGGGCCTGCCGGTACGCCCCGGCCTCGCCGGTCTCCAGGCGGGCCACCAGTTCCGCGTCCCCGGCCAGCGCCGCGAGCGCGGTGGCGCGCGGGTCGACGACCTCCGCGGAGAGGTCGGCCTCGGCGTCCCCGTCCCCGACCAGCAGCTGGGTCCGGGCGGTGGCCAGGCGGAGCGCCTCCGCCACGGCCGTGTCGGCGTCGGCGGCGGCCGCCCGGTGCCGGATCGGCTCGGCCTCCCCCGGCAGCCACAGCTCGGCCTCGGCGACCGGCAGCAGGCCGCCCCGGTGGAGCCGGACCTCGCCGAGGCGCGGCTGGGCGGCCTCGGCGGACCAGCGGGCCAGGACCGCCATGCCCTCCGCCCAGCGGATCCGGGCCGCGTCCGGCAGCCGCTCGACGCGCTGCCACTGCTCCGGCGCCTCGGCGACGGCGGGCGCGAGGGTCACCGCCGACCGGGCGGCGAGGTCGGCGACCAGGCCGAGGTCGCCGAGCCCGGCCACCGGGTACGCGCCGGGCGGGGCGATCGCGGCCGCGGCCTGCCGGGCCGCGCCCAGGGCCGCCGCCACCCAGGCGGCGTCGTGGGTGTCCCCGAGGCCCACCACCGTCCGCTCCCCGGCCGGGAACGGGCCCGCGGAGGGGAGGGTGCAGGAGGTCAGGGCGGTCGGCATCTGCAACAGCCGCCCGGGGTGCGGCTCGCGCCACGGCCCGAGCTCCGGGTCCCAGTCCACCGAGAGGCCGTCGATGACCGGGCCGAAGTCGTCCGGCGCGGTCCGCGGGTCGGCGCCGAGCGAACGCGGGGTCCGGGAGACGAGGTCGGCGGGCGCCGGCAACGCGCGCAACTGCACGCCGTCACGGGTGACGCAGTGCCACAGATGCGGCTGCACCTGCCCGGCGAGGGCCCGCAGCACGCGGTGGACAGCGACGGCGGCCGCCAGAACAGGCAGGACCTGCGTCGCATCCGACGCATCGGCACCACCGTGCCGACGCGCCCAGCGGGCAAGCCCCTCGGGCCCGTCGACGACCGCGACGCCGTCCCCGTGCGCCAGCACCGCCGCCTCGCCGACCGGCCGGTTCGCGGCATCGCGGGCCGTCAGGCGCAGCAGCAGGCCCGGTTCGGCGGCGAACGTGGCGACCCGGGCCGGCACGGCCTGCCCGGCGAGGGCGACCTGGGCGGCATCCGTCCACTCCGGCTCGCCGCTCACCTGCCAGTGCAGCTCGGCGGGATCGTGCCAGCCGTCGTCCGCGGCGAGGGCGGCGGTCTGGGCCGCCGTCGGGGTGGCCTCCCGGCGGACCAGCAGGCGGTGCTCGTCGAGCAGCCCGGTGAGCACGGAGCGCGCCCGGCGGGCGCCGTCCGCCACCGGCTCGGGGCCGGTGACGAGATCGAGCCCGGCGGCCCGCCAGAGGGCGGGCAGGCCGGGGGCGGTGCGCAGCCGTACGGTGCTGCCGGCGCGGTGCAGGATCAGTCCGTCGTCGACGGCCCTGACCTGGGCGCCGGGCCGGAGCCGCGGGGCGTCCGCTGGGATGGACGAGGTGGACGAGGTGGACGAGGTGGACGATGTGGTCATGAGCGGGCCTCCGCCCCGGTGGCGAGGAGTTCGCGCCAGTCGACGCCGAGCAGCCGCTCGACCGAGTCGCACAGCGCGAACGCCGCGAAGTAGCGCTCCACCGGGGACACGTCGAGCAGCGGGACGGTGCGCAGGAACTGGTTGACGACGAAGCGGTAGGCGGCGAACTCGGTGACGTGGACGCGCTCCGGCAGGTGGTCGAGCCGGCGCAGGGACCGGTGGAACTCGCTGTAGCCGCGGTCGTCGCCGAACTCCCAACGGGCCTGCTCGGCGGGCCAGTGCCGGGCGGCCCGGGCGGCGTACCCGGGGCCGAGGTCCTCGCCGAGTTCGCCGCGCTCGGCGGCGGCGGTCGCGTGCCCCAGGGCCCGGCCGAAGGCGGCGGACCAGGCGGCGGTCACCGGGTCGGCGCCGGTGTACGGGCCGCGCCGGGCGCCGTCCGGGTGGTCGTCGTCGATGCCGTCGAGGACGGCCGCCACGATCCGGTCGACGGGCTCCGCGACCCGGGCGTGCTGCTCGGCGAAGCGGGCCCGCAGCAGTCCGTCGGGGTCGTGGAGGTGGAGGTACTCCTCCAGGTGGGAGCGGTAGGTGAGGTGTCCGGAGCGGACCCCGCCGACCGGCCAGGTCGCGGCCAGCGCGACCATCGGCGCGATCGCCCTGATGCCGCCGGGCAGGTCGCCGAGGCCGCGGGAGACCGCGAGGGCGGGCAGGAACTCGGCCATCACCTGCTGCTTGAGCCGGAAGCCGGCGGTGCCGATGAGCCCGGTGATCTGCTCGGCGGGCAGCTCCTCGGCCGCCACGGTGTTGTCGGGGCGCAGCGGACCGTACGGTCCGGGCACCAGCTCGGCCCGGCCGAGGGCCTCCGAGCGGGCCAGGTAGCCGGCCTCGTCCAGCGGCTGCGGCGAGCGGTGCCGGTCGAGCACGGCCCGGGCGCGGGCGGCCACGGCGTCGAGCCGGTCCCCGGCACCCCAGATCCGGATGTGCGGGCCGTGCAGCCAGTGCCGTTCGAGGCCGAGCCCGGCGCCCTCCGCGAGCGGCCCGGTGCCTTCCGCCAGCAGCTCGGCGGCCAGGTCGGTGGTGAGCGCCAGTTTGCTCTCGGCGTGGTGGGAGAGCACCAGGACCGGCACTCCTGCGGGTCGGTCGTTGGTCATGATTCCTCACGGGGGACGGGTCCGGCGGCCACGACGGTCTCCAGGACGTACTCGGTGCAGCGGTCGCCGGCCAGGAGGTCGGTGGGCCGGTCCTCGGTGTCGGGCAGGGCCTCGGTGACCCGGATCCGGGCCGCGCCCGCCGTCCAGGCGGGGAGCGAGCGCAGGTCGAGCATCGAGCGCAGGTCCACCGGCACGGGCTTGGTACGCATCGCGACGAACTGCTGCCAGGCGCCCTCGGCCTGCGGCTCGGCCCGGACGAAGACCCGGGCGGGGATGTCGTGGCGGCGCCGGAAGGCCTCCATGGCGAGCAGCGCGGTGGTGTCGTCGTCGCCGGGGCGCCGGACGGGGAACGCCTCGACCGGCATGGTCCAGGCCCGGCGGGTCACCACGACCCGGCCCGCGGTCACCCGCGGGTGGTGGACGATCTCCGCCGGGTCGCTCTCCCGCTCGACGTCCGCGCCGAGGTCCATCCGGACCAGCGGGCCGCGCCCGAGCATGTAGAGGGCGGCGTCCCGGGCGGGCAGCAGGAAGGGCACCAGGAAGCCGAAGTAGGCGGGGTGGACGGGCCGTCCGTCCGCGTCCTCGGCGCTCAGGGTGCCGGCGCCGACGCGCACGCGCAGGCTCAGCGGATCGAGCACGGCCTCGCCCGGGACGTCCGGGTGGGGCCGGTCGGTGGTGCCGAACGAGCGCTCCAGCAGCGGCGGGTGGACGTTCGCGTTGAAGCCGTGCACCGGCCGCAGTTCGACCGCCTCCGGGCCGAGCAGCTCGGCGAGCCGGGCCCGGATCGCGGTCACCACCTCGCCGTCCCAGCCGCTGAGGAAGCGGGAGGTCATCTGGGCGTAGCCGTCGTGGACGGCGTTGAGGACGGCCCCGTCGATCCGGGGCGTGCCGTCGGGCCGCGTGTGCTGTCCGGTGGGCTGGACGAAGTAGGCCAACGCCTGCCGGTCGCGGCGAAGTTCGGGCGGTACGGCCTCGGCCCAGCGGCGCAGCCGGGCCGGGGTCCAGACCACCTCGCGCCGGCCGGCCCGGCCCGCGGCGGCGAGTTCGGCGGCGGCCTTGGCGCGCAGCTCGACGAGCGTCGCGACGGC
Organism: Kitasatospora aureofaciens; assembly: GCF_019192735.1. GTDB lineage: Bacteria > Actinomycetota > Actinomycetes > Streptomycetales > Streptomycetaceae > Kitasatospora > Kitasatospora aureofaciens_A. The sequence continues at coordinate 132,752 of NZ_JAHTKP010000005.1, read as the reverse complement.
CGGGTAGTCGGCGCAGACCTCGGCCACCAGGCGGTCCCGGTCGAGGGTCTGGCCGGCCAGGAACTCGGGCAGCCGGCGGGCGAGTTCGGCGAACGGGATGGTCCCGCCGACGCCCACCTCGGCGGCCAGCGAGCGGTGCAGGATCGCGTGCCCGATGTGGGTGTTGTCGAAGATGTCGGCGACGGCGGTGAGGTCGGCCAGATCGGCCTGGACGTCGGCCCAGGCCGCACTGGGGAAGGCCACCGGCCGGGCGGCGGACACGTCCTCGTACGCGGGCCGGGCGGGCGTGGCCCCGGCGGCGCTCCACGCGTCGGTGAGCGCCTCGACGGCGGCGGCACGGTCGCCGGAGCCGTGCCGCGGGTGCAGCGCGTCGGTGGCGGCGGCGATGGCGTCCAGGTCGTCGGCCAGCGCGGCGGCGCCCGGGAGGTCCAGGGCGCGCAGCCGGGCCGCGGCGGCGCGGACGGGGTCGGTGTCGTCGGGGTCGACCGGGTCCCAGGTGCGCAGCGCACCAGCCGTCACCAGGCTGTCGACGAGCGCGGCGGCCCGCGGGGCCCGCTCGGGGTCGCCGCCGGCGAGCAGCCCGGCCAGCTCCGCGCGCGGGCGCGGCCCGGCGGCGAGCACGTCGAGGACGGCCCGGACGGCGGCGGAGGCGCGCAGGGTGACGGTGCGGCTGCGGCCGTCGACGATCCGGGACTGGCCGCCCGCGTCGTCGACGGGCTGCTGGAGCCGGAGCGTCTCGCCGTCGTCGGCGGTGACGTGCGCGGCGGTGAGCGGCTCGGCCGCGCCCAGCGCGGCGAGGCGGGCGCGGACCAGCCGGTGCAGCGCGGCGAGGTCGGTGGTCAGGCGGATGCCCAGGCCGGTGCCGGGGTCCAGGTCGAACGGTCCGTCGGAGACCCGGATGTCGCCGGACCGCCGGTCGTCCCAGGCCAGGCCGACAGCGGTGTAGTGGGAGAACGGACTGGTGCGGTGCAGGGCGCGCGCGGCGGTGCGCAGCAGCCGGGGTTCGCGCTTGCGCAGTTGCTTGTCGGGCCGGCCGGCGGCGGAGGCGTAGCGGCGGGCGGTGGCCGCCAGCGAGGCGCTGGACATGGTGGCCGCGAGCTGGAGCGCCGGATCGGCCAGGGTCTCCGACAACCAGGCGCGCTCGCCCGCGAGTTGCTCGGCGAGCAGGCCGGAGAGCCGGGCCAGGGCGTCGTGTTCGTCGGCGAGGGCGGCGCGCCAGCGCTCGGCGGCCTCGCGGACGGCTTCGGGCAGCGCGTCCGAGGGCGCCTGCGGCACGGCGGGAGCGACCGCGACGGCGTCCAGGTCGCGCTGCACGCGCCGGGCCAACGCCACTGCCGCCCGGCGCAGTTCGGGCTGCTGTTCGCGGCTGCCCAGGGGGTACAGCGCGGCCAGCAGTGCGCGGGCGTCCCGGTGGCGGCCGGTCCGGAGCCGGTGGATGGTCTCCAGTTCGGGGTGGTGGAGTCGGGGGCGGGGTGGCGCGGTCACGAGATTGGCACGCACCAGGACCCAGGGCGCCGCCCCGGTCCGAGCTGCCCCGGCCGTGGGCACGTCGGGCCCCGCCGGCTGGGTGGTCGCTGCACGCGGCATGCGGGGTCTCCTTGATGTGAGCGGTCTGCCGACGATGTGAGGGGTCTGCCGACGGCGCCCCCTCGGGGGCCGGCAGGGCGTGCCCCGCCGGCTCCCGAGTGAGGTCATCCGCGGTCGTCGTCCGTGGGGAGGATCAGACGCAGCAGGTGGAGGTCGAGCCGCAGGTGGAGTGCGAGTCGCAGCTGCTGCTGCCGGAGGAGGCGCCGGTCTCCGGGAGCTGCACGGCGTCGCGGACCTCGCCCACCTCCAGGACCTCCAGGTCCAGGCCGTCGAAGTCGATGCCGGCGGCGGGGTTGATGTTGTTCGACATGGTGTCTCCTCTTTAGAGAATCGCGAGAATCGCTGACACAGCGAGAATCTCGGGAATTGTGCGGAGCGGGTTCGCCCCACACTTTCCGGCCTTTCCGGTTTTCGTTCTCCCGTTCGGCCGGTGACACATTTCTCGCACCCCATCGGCCACCCGGTCAACCATTCGGTGATTCCAGTGACAACTGTCAGAGGAGCGCGGTGACAGAGCAGCCAGAAATCACCCGCGGGCCGTGACAGCTGTCATTCCCGACCCCTGACAGACCTGCCAGAACGCGCCCCCGAAGGGGATTTCCGGCCGACTCGCCGCAGACCCGTGACAACTGTCATGACGCAGTGACGACAAGTGGCCCTGGGCATCCCCATATCGGGCGGAATAGGCTCGGAATCACCCACACATGCAGGATGGAGCAGAGGAATGGCAGTCATGGCAGCGGAACGCGTGAACACCACAGCGGAGCCGGATTCGGGAATTCTCGCGGTGGACGTGCGCGGCCTGGATGTCCGTTATCCGGGCGCGGACGTCAAGGCCGTGGACGGCGTCGACTTCCAGGTGCGCCCGGGCGAGATCGTCGCGCTGCTCGGCCCGAACGGCGCCGGCAAGTCCACCCTGATCGGCACCCTGCTCGACCTGATCGAGCCGAGCACCGGCACGGTGCGGGTGTTCGGCTCCACCCCCCGCGCCGCGCTGGAGGCGGGCCGGGTCGGCGCGATGCTGCAGACCGCGGGGCTCGCCGAGCAGGTGACGGTCAAGGAACTGCTCTCCTTCGTCGCCTCGCTGCACCGTGACCCGATGCCGGTGGCGGAGGTGCTCGCCGCGGCGTCGCTGGAGGACATCGCCGGCCGCCGGGTCGAGAAGCTGTCCGGCGGCCAGCGCCAGCGGGTGCGGTTCGGGCTCACCCTGGTCGGCCGTCCGCAGCTGCTGATCCTGGACGAGCCGACCAACGAGATGGACATCGCCTCCCGGCAGTCGTTCTGGGCGCAGGTCCGGGCCGCGGCGGCGGACGGCCGGTCGGTGCTCTTCTCCACCCACCACATGACCGAGGTGGAGCACGCGGCGGACCGCGTCGTCGTCATCGCCGGCGGCCGCACGATCGCCGACGAGACCCCGCACGAGCTGCGCCGCCGGTCCGGCGGGTCGACCGTCCGGTTCCGCTCCGCCCGGCCGATCCCGGCTGCCGAACTGCTCTCCCTGCCCGGCGTCACCGGGTCCACCGACGGCCCCGACGGCCTGACGCTGGCCACCGTCGACCCCGACGCGACCGTCCGCGCCCTGGTGCTCCGGGTGCCGGACGCCTCCGACCTCCAGGTCCAGGCCGTGGACCTGGAGGAGGCCTACCTGTCCGTGGTCGCCTCGGCCGCCGGCTGACGCCCACTCACCCCGCCGTCACCCGTTTCCCATCCCTCCCGGAGGCTCAGCCCCCATGGTTTCCTACCTGCTCTTCGAGGTGCGCCGCACCCTGCGCAACCCGCGCTTCCTCGTGATGACCCTGCTCATGCCGGTCATGATGAACATCGTGTTCGTCCAGCTCAACAAGGGCCGGATCGGCGACACCTCGCCGGCCACCTTCGCGTCGAACTACATGATGAACATGGCGGCCTTCGCCACCGTCTCCGCCTGCCTCTCGACCGCCGGCCACCGGCTCTCCCAGGAGCGCGGCAGCGGCTGGTTCCAGCAGCTGACGCTGACTCCGCTGACGTCCGCCCAGGTGGTGCTGGGCAAGCTGCTGTCGGCGGTCTCGGTCGGCGTCCCGGCCGTGGTCGCGGTGTTCGCGACCAGCGCGCTGGTCAACGGCGTGCACCTGTCGCCGGCCCGCTGGGCGATGGCCCTCGCGGTCGTCGCCGTCGGCTCCTTCGCGTTCAGCGCGCTGGGCGTCGTGATCGGCCTGCTGACCAGCGGTGAGACCTCGTACGCGGCCAGCATGGTCGCGCTGATGTTCTTCGCCCTGCTCGGCGGCCTGTGGCTGCCCACCGAGATCCTGCCCGCCTGGGTCGCGAAGCTGACCCAGGCCACCCCCTCCTTCCAGATCGCCGATTCGGGCCGGACGCTGATCGCCGGCGGCCTGCCGGGCTGGCAGACGCCGACCGTGTTCGTTGCCTGGACCGCGGCGTTCGCGGCCCTCGCGCTGGCGGCGTTCCGCCGGGCCGCCCGGAAGCGGTGATCGTGTCCTGGTACCCCCGGTGGCGCCGCCGGCCGGCCCGCGCGGCCGACCCGGTGGGCGACCGGCTCGCCGCGCTGGCCGGCCGGCTCGGGCCCGCCCGGGAGCGGGCCGCCGCGGACCCGGCCCGGTCCGCGGAGTTATCGGCGCTGGAGCGCTCACTGCGGTCGGTCCTGCACGACGTCCGGTTCGAGGCGCCCGGCTACCGCCAGGTCCGCCTCGGGGCGGCGCTCGACCGCGCGACCGACACGCTGCGCGCGGTGGGCATCCAGGTCGACCGGGAGGTCGACGTCCCTCAGGTAACGCACGCGACGGACGGGCGCGCCGTCCTGGACGGCCTGGAGCCCCGGGCGTCCGACGCGCTCGGCTGGATGCTGCGCGAGTGCACCGCCAACATCCTGCGGCACAGCACCGCCGACCGGGTGCGGATCGCGGTGCGCGTCACCGGCCGTGACATCCGGCTGGCGATCGCCAACAACGGCGTTCCGCCGGCCCGCCCGGACGGCCCGGACGCCCTGGTCGGCGGCGGTGCGGGCAGCGGGCTGCCCAGTATGCTGACCCAGGTCTCGGTGCTGGGCGGAACGCTCCGGGCCGAACACTCCGGCACGGTCTTCGAGATCGTCGCGCGGGTGCCCGCCCACGGCCCGCCCGCCGACCTCGCCCCGGCCCCCGGGGCGTCCCGACAAGAGGAGGACCTCCGGTGATCACCGTTGTACTCGCGGACGATCAGCGGGTCATCGCCGACGCCCTCGGCCAACTGCTGGACCAGGAGGAGGACATCTCCGTCCTCGCCATGGCCTGCGACGGCGACCAGGCGCTCGCCGCCATCCGGCGGCACCGGCCCGACGTGGCCCTGCTCGACATCGACATGCCGGGGCAGGACGGCCTCGCGGTGACCGCCCGGGTCAAGCAGGAGCTCCCGCAGTGCCGGGTGATCGTCCTGACCTCCTTCGGCCAGCCCGGCTACCTCACCCGCGCCCTGGCCGCCCAGGCCGACGGGTTCCTCGCCAAGGACGCCGGCGTCCAGGAGATCGTGCAGACCGTGCGCCAGGTGGCGGCCGGCCGGCGGGTGATCGACCCGTCGGTGGCCGTGACGGCCCTCACCGCCGTCCCCAATCCGCTGACGCCGCGCGAGCGGGAGGTCCTGGAGGCCGCGGAGTCGGGGGCGCCGCTCTCCGAGGTCGCCGCCCGGCTCCACCTGGCGCACGGCACGATCCGCAACCACCTCTCCGCGGCGATGGCGAAGACCGGCAGCCGGACCCGCGTCCAGGCCGCCAGGGCGGCCCGGGAACGCGGCTGGCTGTAGGCCGACTCAGGCCGGCGGTAGGGCCGTTCAGGCCGGCGGTAGGGCCGTTCAGGCCGGCGGTAGGGCCGTTCAGGCCGGCTGTGGGGCCGCTCAGGAGATCCAGCCCGCCTCACGGGCGATCCTGATCGCGTCGACCCGGTTCCGCCCGCCGACCTTGACCACGATCGACGTCAGGTAGTTGCGTACGGTCCCCTCCGACAGGTGCAGGGCCCGCGCGATCTCGCCGACACCAGCGCCCGGCGAGGCCAGTTGCAGCACCTCGGTCTCGCGGCCGGTGAGCGGGCACTCCCGGCTCTCCCACACCGACATCGCCAGCTGCGGGTCGATCACCCGCTGCCCGGCGGCCACCGACCGTACCGCGGCGGCGAGTTGCTCCGGCCGGGCGTCCTTGAGCATGTATCCGGACACCTGCGCGTCCAGGGCCCGCCGCAGCGTGCCGGGCCGCCCGAGGCTGGTGAGCATCAGCGTGCGGCAGGACGGCAGTCGGGCGGCGAGCTGCGCGGCGGCGGCCAGCCCGTCGATGCCGGGCAGGTCGACGTCCAGCAGGGCCACGTCGGGCCTGTGCAGCAGCGCCGCGGGCAGGATCGCGTCCCCCCGGTCGACGTCCGCGACCACCTCGAAGTCGGGCTCCAGCCCGAGCAGGGCGACCAGGGCGCCCCGGACGATGTGCACGTCCTCGGCGAGCAGGATCCGCACGACGGGCGTCACGGACCCGGACGTCGGGTGCTCGGATGTCCGGTGCTCGGATGTCCGGTGCTCGACCGTCCGGTGCCGGTGCGTCACGGTCTCGGGCATCAGGCGGCCATTCTTCTCGACAGCTTGCGCAGCACCTTCAGCGGCTGGAGCTCCGGTCCCGGGGACGCCGGCGCGGCCTCGACCGGCACCGTGGCGATCAGCTGGAACCGCCCGTCCGGACGCAGCCCCGAGGTGAGCGTGCCGCCCATCGCCTCGACCCGCTGGCTCAGGTTGCCCAGCCCGCTGCCGCCGTGCGGATCGACCGGGCCGACGCCCGCCTCGACACCGTCGTTGACCACCGACAGCCGCACGGCGCCGTCCTGCTGGACCGCCTCGATGACGCAGCCGCGCACCCGGCTGTGCCGGAGCAGGTTGGTCATCCCCTCCCGCAGCACGGTCGCCAGCACGGTGTCCACCGCGGGCGGCAGGTCGCTGACGGAGACCGTCAGGCTGGCGTCCACCTCGGCGGCCCGGAGCACCTCCCGCGCGGAGGCGCACTCCTGGACCAGCGACATGTCCCGGTAGCCGCTGGCCACCAGCCGGACGTCGGCGAGCGCCTGACGGGAGATGTCGAGGACCCCGGAGACCTCCTCACGGGCGCGCTCCGGGTGGGCCGGCAGCAGCCGGCGGATCAGCTCGCTGCGCAGCGAGATCGCGGAGAGGCTGTACCCGAGCAGGTCGTGCAGATCGCGGGCGAAGCGCAGCCGCTCGTTGGCGACGGCGAGCCGGGCCAGCTCGTTGCGGGCCTCGTGGACCACGGCGACGAGTTCGGTGAGCCGGGTGATGCCGTAGACCACCAGGCCGGTGAGCCAGGTGGACTGGCCCATGTAGAAGACATCGGCCACCGGCATTCCGGCGAACCCGGCGTAGAGCATCATCAGCACGCCGGTCAGGCCGTACAGCGCCCAGCCGAACCGCGCGGGGAGCAGCAGCAGGCAGGAGGCGGCGAAGAAGCCGCCCATGCTGCCCCACTGCCAGTGGAGAACCGTCAGTGGCAGAAAGGTCAGCGCCGCCTGGACGGCGAGCGGGACGAGCCGACGGCGCAGCGGGGCGCGGCGCAGGTCCGGTGCGGAATGCAGCAGTTGGAGCGCGAAGACCCCGAGCACACCGGCCATGCCGGCGAGCACGGCGAGCGGTCCGAGGCCTTCGCTCAGAATGTTGAGCAGGGTGATCAGTAGATAGGACGCCAGAATTGCATGGAGCATGACACGTGCCAGTCTCGGCGCGATGCTCTCGGCGGCGTCGACCAGTCGCTGCGGTGGCTGGGCGCTCTGGTCATCGTTCAATCCGGGCCCCCTCAGTTCCCCCGTCCGCATGACGGACCGGAGCATATGACATGGGACCTGTCCAGGGAAAGAAGCGGAATCTCTCCGTCCGTTCTACCCTGACGCCCGCTCTGACCAGCGGCCTCCTTCTCCTGGCGGTCTAGACAAATAGCGGAATCGGATTCAGGTTCTCGAAGGCGGTGGGCCGTTCCAACCGCCCCAGCGCCACCGGCACGTCGTACAGCCGCCCGGGGCCGAACCGGGCCCAGAAGTGCCGCAGGCCCGGCACGATCACCTTGGCCACCGGCAGCCCGAGGTCAGGCCGGGTCTGGTCGAGCACCAGCACCTCCAGACCCCGGCCGCGCGCCAGCTCGACGACCGCGTCCAGGTCCTCCTTGAGATCCGTCCGCGGCGTGTACGCCCAGCCCCCCGGGCCCCGGGCGGGCTGCGTCCGGTCCGGCAGCAGGTACGGCTGGCGGGCCACCGTCTCGGTGGTCCACCAGGTGTACGGCTCCTCGTCCCGCAGGGCGTACCCGGTCCCGTCCGCCCGGGCGTCGGCGACGGCGGGCAGCAGCTGGCCCATCTCCGTCATCGCCCGGCGCAGCGCCACGCCCGGGTCGAGGTGTGCGCCGAAGCCGAACAGCACGTCCTCGGCGGGCTTGTCGGTCCGCCGCGACAGTGCCGCCATCACGGGGATGCCCAGATCCGCGGTGAGGTCCAGGACCCAGACCTCGCGGTGGATGCTCCGGTAGTCCTCGCGCAGCCGGCCCAGCCAGGGCTCGCTCGCGCCGAAGGCGTCCAGGTCGACCGCGGGCTGCCGGGTCCGGTTGTACCACCAGAGCGCGACCGCGTCCCGCTCCACCAGTTCCAGGAACCCCTGCAGGATCGCGTCCTCCAGGGTCCCGCCCGCCGCGTTGCCGTTCGAGTCGGCCCGCGGCACCCGTGGCCCGTCGCCGCCGGCCGAGAAGTACAGCAGGGAGGTCGGCACGAGGCGCTGCCGGCCCGCGGTCAGCGACCAGACGGGGGTCCAGTCCACCGGCTCGTCCTCGTCGAACTTCTCCGGGACATGGTGGAAGGCGGAGTGTGCGGCGTTCCACCGCTCCCGGCCGCGGTACTGCCGCTCGTCGTGCAGCTGGATCTCCGCAGGGTGCACGGCGACCGGGCCCAACTCCCGGTAACTCGCGCGCAGCGAAGGCTCGTCCCCGTGCCAGGACCCCGAGTACCGCTCCACCGCCTCGCACAGCGCGCTGACCTTCGCCTGCTCGGCGGTCAGCCCCTTGCCGCCCGACAGCGCGCGCAGCCCCGCCCGGAGACCGCCGAGGGTCTCCGGGGCGAGCGCCAGGTTGTGGCCGGACACGTAGCTGTGCACAAAGGCCGGACCGCGCGGATCGCGCCGCACGTCCTTGACGATCCCCGTCACCGCATCGATCAAGTGCCCGTACTTGTCGAGCATCTGACGTGACGTCAAAGCGCGATGCCCGTTCCCCTCCCCCTCCGGGCGCTTGGGTTGCGCGGACAGCTCGACCGGCCGGCGCACCCGGCCCGCCACCAGCCCGCCGTCCCCGCACTCCGGGCACTGCGGCCGGCGCACCACCGGGTGCAGGCCGCCCCGCAGGGTCAGGGTGTCCAGCGCGTGGATCCCGTCCTGCCCCTCGTACCGGTACCCGGCCAGCCACTTGGCGGCCTCCAGGACGGCGGTGTGCAGACCGACAGCCCGCCCCGCGTCCAGCGAGGCCTCGGCCCGGGCCAACGGAGCCGCCGTCCCCAGCGCCTGCTGCAACGGCAGCTCGGACCTCCGGTGCCCCCGCAACCGGGTGGCGACGCAGTGCCAGCAGGCCCCCTGGCCCGGCCGGAAGACCGGCCCCGTCCACGGCTCGGCACCGACCGGCCGGGCCAGCAGCCACGGCCGGCCCGCCGCCCGCTGCCGGGCGTCCACCTCGGCGAGCTCCGGGTCGAGGTAGTCGGCGCAGAGCACCAGCGTGAGCCCCGCCTCCTCGCCCTCCCCCACCACCCGCAGACCCGACCGGCGGCACGCCTCCTCGGCGGCCCCGGCATCCACCCCGCCCAGCGCCAGCACCCGCACCCCGGCCGCCCCCTCGCCGGCCCGACCCCCGTCGAGACCGGCCAGGTCCCAGTACGCCTCGGCCGCCTCGTCCGCCGATTCCCCCACGGTCCGCACCAGACCCGCGGCGATGAACCTGCGGAGCGCCAACACCGCCTGCTCCTGCGGCAGTTCGCGAGCCGCCTCGGCAACGATCTGCGCACACGTCCGGCTCCCGTCCAGCAAGGGCGCCAGCACTTCCGCCGGCCGCCCGCGCACCGCCGTCACCGCCCGCGGCGACACCAGATACGCCGCCTCACCCGGCACCACCGCCGACCGCAGATGCCGCTTGAACCCCAGCGGCATCTCCCCGACCCCCGTCCCGCGGCTCATGCCACGAGCCCGGCAGACCCCGCGGTGTGCGCCTGCTGCGCGGCCAGACAGAACGTGAGCAGTGCGACCGACTCCAGCCCCACGCCGTCCAGGTCCTCGATGACGACCCCGTACTCGGCGTCCTTCCGCCCGTACCCCTCCGGCATGCCCATGCCCAGCACCGGAAGCGCGAGAAGCGTGGCGACGTCCATGATCGATCTCCCCCAGTAGTGACGACCCGCAGGTCAGCGGGCCTCTCTCTGCCGCAGAGTCTTCACGATCACTCGGGCCCGTCACCAGTTCCCGGCCCTCACGTTCCCCCTATGAATTCCTCATACCGCCACCCCACCCCACCCTCCCCCGGGCAACAAAAAGGCCCGGATCGGAGATTCTCCGACCCGGGCCTTCCACTTCTGAGCCGCCTGCGGGATTCGAACCCGCGACCTACGCATTACGAGCCCGGGAGTGATCATGTTGGCTGCTGCCAGCATCGATCGCTTGGTGATGAGCCCGCAGGTCAGGGCGTTGCGCTGTGATCCACAATCTCGCCCGAAGCGCCACGTGTTGCTTCGTCCGCTCACGCATCGCTCACGCAGTTCGGCCGTTCCCGGCTCCAGCACGGCTGCCCGCCGCGGTGCTGGCCCATGCCGACGAGGGGGCCCGTACACGAGTGGACTTGTCGACCTCACCGACCTCTGCATGAACGAGGCCACCTGGCGGAGGCGCGAGGGGGCGGCTCTGGATGAAGGATCCGGCGCGGGCACCACTGGCTGTGACCATCGAGACGGCTGTCTATGCGCGATCCGAACGTGGTGTGTCGGTGCCGTCCGGGGTCGTTTCGGTCCTGGTGTAGAGGACCTCGCGACCCTGCTCCGCGGCACGGATGAGCCCTTCGCTGACGAAGTCGAGGAAGCGGGAGGCACTCTCGAGGCGGGTGGCGGCCGGGGTGCCGCGGCCGAGGATGCCGATGCCCTGTCGCGCGGTCTCGATGAACTGGTCGTTGGCCCGGGCGCTGCGGATCATCGACCGGTACCAGAGGTCGTCGTCGACGACGTAGCGCTCGCGGCGGCGCTGGTCGCGTTCCCGGCGGACGAGGTCCAGGCTCTCGAGGAACGTGATCGCTTTGGAGATGGAGGCCGGGCTGACCTGGAGGTGCTGGGCGAGTTCGGAGGCGGTGAGGCTGCCGGTGTCGGTGGTGTAGAGGCAGCCCAGCACCCGGGCCATCATCTTGGGCAGGCCCGAGGTCATGAAGACGGTGGTGAGGGTCTCCTCGTAGTCGCGCACGGCCTCGGCGTCGCGTCCGTAGGGTTGCGGGAGCGCCTGCGGCCCCTGGGGCGTGGCCTGCCCGCGCCGGTGGGTGCGCTGCTGGGTGGCGCGGTGGGCCAGGTCGGCGCGGTAGCCGGTGGGGCCGCCGTTGCGCATCACCTCACGCGTGATCGTCGAGGTCGGACGGTCGAGACGTCTGCCGATCTCCGCGTAGGCGAGGTTGTCGGCCAGCCCGACCGCGATCTGCTGGCGCTCCTGCTGGGTGAGCCTGCCTCCCGGCATCACGACCCCTTTCATGCCCCACGGGTGCTCCATGGTGCTGCTCGGCGTTCCCTGACGCCTCCACCATAGCGTTCACCTTCAATGCATTGCAACGGTCGACTGTTCCATCGTTGCGTTAAGCGAGAGGGCGTTGCAATGATTATTGCGCTCCCACCTGCATAGATGCTGCTTCTTGGCAAAGATCTTGTTGTGCGGACTTGGAAAGCAACGTAGTGTTTCCAGTGTTCGGAAACAACGAGCCGCAAGCACAAGGGAGAGCACGATGCACAAGTTCGACACCCCCGCCCCGATCTCCGCCGTCCTGGACATCCCCGCGGGACGCGTCCAGTTCATCGCCGCAGACCGGGCCGACACCGCGGTCGAGATCCTGCCTGTGAACGCCTCGAAGGGCCGCGACGTGAAGGCAGCGGAGCAGACCACGGTCGGATACGCCGACGGAGTCCTGCGGATCGAGAATTCGGCGAAGACCCAGTACCTCGGCCCCTCCGGATCCATCGAGGTGACGGTCAAGCTGCCCGCCGGTTCCCGCATCGAGGCCAAGGCGGTCGGCGCCGAACTCCGGACCGTCGGCCGCCTCGGCGACGTCGCTTTCGAGGGCGCGTACCGCCGGATCAAGCTGGATGAGGCCGCGAGCGTCCGTCTCACTGCGGTCGACGGCGACATCGAGGTCGGCCGGCTGGGCGGGGCCGCGGAGATCAGCACCGCAAGGGGCGACATCCGGATCGCCGAGGCCATGGGCGGCACGGTCCAGCTCAGCACCCAGTCCGGCGACATCACGGTCGGCGCCGCCGCCGGCGTGTCGGCCGCCCTGGACGCCGGCACCGGCCACGGCCGCGTCAGCAACGCCCTCAAGAACGACGGCACCACCGATCTCGACATCCGCGCCACCACCTCCCACGGCGACATCACCGCCCGCAGCCTCTGACCCGCTCCCTCCGAAGGAACACCCCTCAACACCAGCCCCGCCATCGGGGCGAACGGGCTGCGCACCCCTACGGCGACAAGACCGTCCGAGGTGCCCCCAAGATCACGGGCAGGTGCAACCGGACCTGACCACCACGGTCCCACCGGGCCGAACCCGCGAACGCCGGGGAGGCCGCGCCGGGGAGGCATCCCGCACAGCGAACGCAGCACGGCCACCGTCGACGCGCTCGCCCACGCACGCCCACGCCCTCGGCGGCCGGCACCACCTCATCGCCGCCCTGGGCAGCCACGCACCCTCACCGCAACAACCACCCACGCATCCCATAAGGAGCACAGCCATGTCCCTCCCCCCCACTGGGCAGGATCGCCCGGAGCTGCAGAAGGCCATCGAGGAGATCGTCGATTCCGGTTTCGCCGGGGTGCAACTGCGCGTGAACGACGAGCGGGGCGAGTGGGTCGGCAGCGCCGGGGTGCGCAAGCTGGGCGAGAGCGCCAAGCCGCCGACCGACGGGCGGTTCCGGATCGGCAGCACCACCAAGACCTTCACCGCGACCGTGGTGCTGCAACTGGTGGCCGAGGGCAGGATCGGGCTGGACAGCCCGGCGGATGACTACCTGCCCCGGTTCGGGCTGGACCGGCGGATCACGGTGCGGATGCTGCTGCAGCACACCAGCGGGCTGTTCAACTACACCGGCGAGTACTACGACGACGGGACGGTCGCGCCGGGGATCCCCTGGCAGGGCCAGGAGTACGTGGACAACCAGTTCCACACCTACCAGCCGGATGAGCTGGTACGGCTGGCGCTGTCCAAGCCGGCGCGGTTCGAGCCGGGAACGGACTGGAGCTACTCCAACACCAACTACGTCCTGGCCAGGCTGCTGGTCGAGAACGTCACCGGCCGCTCGTTCGCCGAGGAGATGCAGCGGCTGATCCTGCAGCCGCTGGGATTGTCGGGCACCGTGGTGCCGGACGCCTCGCCGGAGATCCCCGAGCCGCACGCCCACGGCTACTACCGGTACGAGCACGCCGGCCAGTGGAAGGTGGTCGACGTCACCCGCTTCAACGTCTCCTGGGTCTCCGCCGCCGGTGACATGATCTCGACCACCAAGGATCTCCACACGTTCATCTCCGCGCTGATGAGCGGCAAGCTCCTGCCGGACTCGCTGCTGGCCGAAATGCGCACGCCGCACCCCAAATTCGGCTACGGCCTGGGGTTGTTCGTGGAGGAGACGGACGGCGGCACCGTCCTCAACCACAACGGCGGCTTCTGGGGTTGGGGGGCGCTGATGTACAGCACGCCCGACGGCAGCAAGACCCTGACCGCCTCACTCACCACCGGGGACGCCGAACTCGACTTCGCCGCCACGGCCGAGGCGTTCCAGAAGGCGCATCAGAGGCTCGTCAAGGAGGTGTTCTGCAGTGGGCAGGCCGAGCCGGCTCACAAGGCGGCCGAGCCCATCGGGTTCTCGTCGGCCGCGCCGTTCGAGCCGGTGCTGACCCGTCACACCGAAGCCGAGACCTGTGCCGATCCCAGCAGCGTGATGACACTGCTCGCCGACTCCGACCGCACTGCCGATGGCTTCACCAGTTACCGGTCCACGTTCGCCAAGGGCGCCGTCGGGGCACCCGCGCACTGCCACACCAAGGCGACCGAGCTGTTCTTCGTCATCAGCGGCTCCCTCAGGGTACTGGTGGGCGAGGAGATCACCGTGCTCAACGCCGGCGACTTCCTGGCCGTGCCGCCGCACACCCCGCACGCCTTCGCTGCGGCGCCCGGCTGCGAGGCGGACGTCCTGTTCGTGTTCACCCCCGGCATGGGCCGGTTCGACTACCTGCGGCTGCTCGGCCGAGTCATGCGTGGCGAGGCCGACGCGAAGGAGATCGCCGAGTCGGCGGAACGTTTCGACAACCACTACGTCGACAGTCCGCTGTGGCGTGCGGCCCTGGAGGCAACGGCATGATCGACCCCAACGCCCATGTCCGCGTGGCCCGCCCCTCGCGCGACCTCGCGACCGCCGAACGCTTCTACGTGCACGGCCTCGGCTTGGAAGTCCTATGGCGCACCACCGAGCGCATCCCGGGCGAGCACGACCTGCTGATGGTCGGCCCGAAGGGCGGAGCCTGGCACTTCGAGCTCACTCACGACCCGGAGCGCCCGCTTGAGCCCACCCCCACCGTGGACGACCTGTTCGTGGTCTACCTGGGCAGCCCGGTCGACGAGTCCCTGATCGACCGTCTGATCGCGGCCGGCGGCACCCGCGTCCCCGCACACAACCCGTACTGGGACGAGCACGGAGCAACGATCGCCGATCCGGACGGTTACCGCCTGGTGTTGTGCTCCCGCACCTGGGCCTGAACCTCCTGCACGGGCACTGCAACAGCCCGATCGCCGGACACGCACGCGCGTTCGATGACGGCTGCCTCGCCCTACGGGCCATGGTCTTCACCCCCGGCGACGCAACCACGCTCACCGCCAGCCGCACCAGCGACCGGCTCACCCCGCAGGCCATCGGCGAAGCCGTAGCCGAGGCACTGATCCGCGCCGGCGCCCGAGAGATGATCGACGCCATCGCACACTGACCAGCTCTCCACTCCGCCGCTCGCCGGGGGTCGTCATCACGACCGCGGGGTGCTTGCGTGGTCCCGGATCACCTCCAGGAAAACCAGCCACCTGCCTCGTCATCATGTCCGAGCCCGGCCGCGGTCCGCTTGTTGGGTCGCTACAGATCACCACTCGGCTCCGCCGCTGCGCGATTCAGGCCCATGTCCACCGGCGTGCACGCTCGCTGCACCATTGCCCACCGAATGTCCACCGGGAGCGGTCATAAAACGCTTCCCGCCCACACAGGCCCCACACGAAAGGCCCTGGGAAGGCAAAAGGCCCAGGTCAGGGGCTATCTGACCTGGGCCTTCACTGAGCCGCCTGCGGGATTCGAACCCGCGACCTACGCATTACGAGCCCACCTGGGTTCGTGCTACGTCATGCCGCCCTGTGCCACCGAATGACGTCCTTGCTGATCAGAGCATGCGCGGCAGGTTGGGCTGTGCCGCCCCGTGCCGCACCGGCCAAAGGCGTCCGTCCACCGGCTGTCCACCGGCGGCCATCTCGGCACCGTAGGCCGCCTTGTCGACCGCGTTGTCCTTGTTCCACAAACCGCCGCTGCGAAGCGTCTCAATTTACCCGGGCAGGCGTCCGGCCAACCGATTTTCCTGCCCCGCCCACGCAGACAACCGGATCTGCAAGACTGGAGTGCGTGTCCAGCGCTCCGCAGCCCCAACCGTTCGCCTACCTCCAGGCTCCGAACGCGGTCCTGTACGGCCAGGTCCTGGCGGTCTTCGCCCAGGCGAGAGAGCGGTTCATCGTCCATCTGCGGCCGGAGGACGTCGCCGCCGAGCTCCGTCGGGACGCGGCGGCGGAGGCGTCTTCGGCGGTCGCGTCGATCGAGGCGGTCGGCGGCGCGCTGGAGCAGTTGGTCGGCTGGGGGAATCTCCGCGCGGACGCCGACACCGGCCGGGTGACATCGGTCGAGGACTTCCATCGGGCCCGCTACCTCTACCAGTTGACCCAGCACGGCCAGGCCGCCCTGCGGGCACTCGCCGTGTACGAGCAGGCGCTGGGCCGGCGCGGCCAGTTGCAGTCGGTCGCGCTGGCGGACATCGCCGAGCAGTTGGGGTCGTTGCTCGTCCTGGCGGAGCACCCTGATCCCGATCCGGGAAAAGCACATCTGCTGCTGCTCCAGATCGCGGAGCGGTTCGGCAGTCTCGCGGACAACGCCCAGGCGTTCATGGCCTCGCTGCGTCGCACCATCGACTTCCAGGACGGTGACGAGGCGGCGTTCATCGCGTACAAGGACCGCCTCGTCGAGTACATCGAGCGGTTCATCGCCGATCTGGCGAATCGCGGCGCGCAGATCGCGAACCTGCTCACCCGGCTGAACGCGGCCGGTGTGGAGCGGCTGCTGCTGGCCGCGGCGCAGCGCGAAGCCGGGGATGCCCTGCCGGATGCCGTACCGGAGGCCGACGTGGACGGTCGGCAGGCGGAGCAGGCCCGCGCAGCGGCAACGAGTGCCGCGCTGACCGCCTGGGAGAACCGATGGCGGGGCCTCACCGACTGGTTCCTCAGCCGCTCCAGCAGGCAGCCCTCCCAGGCGAAGCTGCTGCGCGGCGCGGCGGTCAGCGCGATCACCGCGCTCGTCAACACGGTCGCCGCGCTGAACGAGCGGCGCGGCGGACGCTCGGACCGGTCGGCCGACTTCCGGGCGCTGGCCCGGTTCTTCGCGCAGACCCCGGATGACAACGCCGCGCACCGGCTCTGGCGAGCGGCCTTCGCCCTCACCCCAGCCCGGCATCTGACCGTGGACACCGCCACCGAGGCCGCCTGGCAACAGGCCGATCTCCCGGCCGGTACGCCCTGGGCGCAGGCCCCACCGCTGGAGATCAGCCCCCGGCTGCGCGAGACCGGCACATATGAACGGCGCGGCATGCCCAACCGGGTCGCCGACCGGGCGGCCGAGCGGCAGGCGCTGGCCCGGCAGGTCGAGCTGGAGGCCGCCCAGACCGCCGCCGCCCGGGCCCGGCTGGCCACCGACGGCCCGGTCCTGCTCTCCGAGCTGGCCGGCCCGGACGGCCTCGACCCGCACACCTTCCAGCTGTTCCTCGCGGTCCTCGGCGACGCCCTCTCGGCCCGGGTACCAGGCGAGAGCGAGTCCTCGGCGATCACCGGCGACGGCACGATGGAGGTCCGGCTGAAGCTGGTGGACCCCGACACGGTGGTGCGGGTCCCGACGGCGGACGGTGTGCTGCACGGGCCCGAGCACATCATCGAGATCATCGACCTCGCGCCCGCCGGGAGCGCGGTATGACCGACGCCACCGACCTCCAGGCCGAGCGCCGGCGCGCCGCCCGCGCGCTGCTGGCATCGCCGCTGATGACCAGTGGCAACGACGACTTCCGGCTGGTGCGCAAGCACGCCGGCGAACTGGCGGCCTGGTTCACCCAGGAGACCGGCTGGCGGCTCGTGGTCGACACCGAGACCGCGCGGCTCTACAAGACGCCGGCCCGCCTGGACGACGCGACCAGGCCCGCCCGCGCCCCGCGTACCAAGGTGCCGTTCACCCGCCGCCGTTACGTGGTGCTCTGCCTGGCGCTGGCGACGCTGGAGCGGGCGGACGCACAGATCACCCTCGGCCGGCTGGCCGACGGCGTGCTGACGGCAGCGGGCGACCCGGCGCTGGCTGCCGCCGGGATCGAGTTCCGGATGGACCGCCGTGAGGAGCGCTCCGATCTGGTGGCCGCCGTCCGGCTGCTGTTGGAGTGGGGGGTGCTGCACCGCGTGGCGGGCGACGAGGAGGCGTACCTGTCGGAGGCGTCCAACGACGTGCTCTACGACGTTCGCCGCCGCGTCCTGGCCACGCTGCTCGCCGCGACGCGGGGCCCGTCCACCGTCGAGGCCGTCAACCCGGACCACCGTCTTGCCGCGCTCACCGCCGAGGTCGCGCCGGACACCGATGAGCTGCGGCTCCGCGCGCTGCGTCACCGGCTGACCCGCCGGCTGCTGGACGATCCGGTGGTGTACTACGCCGAGTTGCCCGAGGACGAGCGCGCCTACCTGGTCTCCCAGCGCCACGCGATCACCCGTCGGATCACCGAAATCACCGGCCTGGTAGCGGAGTTGCGCACCGAGGGGATCGCCATGGCGGATCCAGACGACGAGCTCACCGACGTCCGGATGCCCGAGCAGGGTACCGACGGCCATGCCACCCTGCTGGTCGCCGCCCACCTCGCCACCGTCCACGGCCCCTGTACCGAGCCGCAACTGGTGGATCTGGTGAGGCAGCTGGCCGTGCAGCACCGCTCGTACTGGCGCAAGACCGCCGCCGAGCCCGCAGCCGCGGCCGAGTTGCTCGCCCAGGCGCTGGACCGGCTGACCGCGCTCGACCTCATCACCCGCAACGGCGAGTCGGTCACTGCCAAGCCCGCGCTGGCACGATACGCCCTGGCCGCCCCGACCATCCGAAAGGCCCGCTCCCGCTCATGACCCTGCCGCAGCCCACCAAGAACCGCTGGCAGCCGCTGCGCGCGGGGCTCGTCGACATCTTCCACTACGACGCCGAGGAGTTCCGCTTCCACGACGGGCGACTGCTGCTGCGCGGGAACAACGGCACCGGCAAGTCGAAGGTGCTCGCCCTCACCCTGCCCTTCCTGCTCGACGGTGAACTCGCCGCCCACCGCGTCGAACCGGACGGCGACCGCGCCAAGCGCATGGAGTGGAACCTACTGCTCGGCGGAAAGCACCCGAACGACGAACGCACCGGCTACACCTGGTTGGAGTTCGGCCGGATCGACGAGGACGGACGACCGCAGTACCGGACCATCGGCTGCGGCCTGAAGGCGGTCAAGGGCCGCGGCATCGCCAAGCACTGGTTCTTCACCACCACCCTGCGCATCGGCCCCGATCTGCCACTGCTGTCCGCCACCCGCGTCCCGTTCACCCGGGAGCGGCTGCGCGACGCACTCCAGGGCCACGGCCTGGTGCACGACACCGCCGCCGAGTACCGCCGCGCCGTCGACGAGCAGCTCTTCGGCCTCGGCCAGGGCCGCTACGAGGCCCTGGTCAACCTGCTGATCCAACTGCGCCAGCCGCAGCTGTCGAAGAAGCCGGACGAGAAGCTGCTCTCCAAGGCGCTCACCGAGGCCCTGCCGCCACTCGATCCGGCCCTGGTCGGCGAGGTCGCCGAGGCGTTCCGCGGCCTGGACGAGGAGCGGCACGCCCTGGAAGCGCTGGCCGAGGCGTCCGGCGCCGCCGCCAACTTCCTCGCCCACTATCGCCGTTACGCGCAGATCGCCGCCAAGCGGCAGGCCGGCGTGCTGCGCGTCGCCCACAGCCGGTACGAGCACCTCGGCCGCGACCTCGGCGAGGCCGAGACCGAACACGCCACCGCCGAAGAACAGTTGACGCAGGCGGAAGCCCGTCTGGAAGAGCTGGAGGACAGCCGGGCGACCCTGGCCGCCACCCGTGACGCCCTGAACCGCAGTCCGGAGATGGACGCCGCCCGCGAGCTGGAACAGGCCGCAAAGACCGCCGAAGCGTTGCGCGCCGCCGCCGACGACCGCGCCGACGCTTGCCGCACCGCCCGCCGCCAGGCCGACGACTGGCAGCGCCGCGCCGCCGGCGCGCACGCCCAGCACGACACCGACCAGGCCGCCCTCGCCGGGGCCGACTCGGCCGCCGGGCAGGCCGCCGAGGCCGCCGGGATCGACCACACGGCCGTGGCCGAGACCCTGGAACGGGACCGCGCGCCGTTCCCGGAGACCCGCAGGGTCGGCGAGCGCGCCGTCGAACGCCGCCGCCAGGCCGTCGCCGGCCTCACCACGCTGCTCACCACCGCCGGGCGGGCCCGCGGGCAGGCCCTCGCCGCGCAGGCCGAAGCCGCCCGCCGCGCCGCCGACCTGGAGGCCGCCCGGGAACGCTCGGCCGAGGCCGGACAGGCAGTCACCGAGCGGGGCACGGACCTCGTCACGGCCTGGCGGACCTGGGCCGCCGGTACGGTCGAGCTGCGCCTGCCCGACCCCGACCACGCCCTCTCGGCACTTGAAGCCTGGACGGACGCCCTCGCCGGCCCCAACCCGGCCGCCGAGGCCGCCGAGGCCGCCTACCGCACAGCCGTGGGAGCCCTCACCCGCCAGGAGGCCGCGCTCGACGCCGAGCACGCTGCCACCCGGCACCAACTCGCCTCGGTGGACGAGGAGATCGCCCGCCTAGAGTCCGGCGGTCACGACACCCCGCCACCGCCGCACACCCGCGATCCGCATGCCCGCTCCGACCGCGCCGGAGCGCCGCTGTGGCGGGCGGTCGACTTCGGCGAGACCGTACCGGCCGAGCAGCGGGCCGGGATCGAGGCCGCGCTGGAGGCCGCCGGACTGCTCGACGCCTGGCTCACCCCGGACGGCACCCTGCTCGACGCGGACGACGCCGTCCTGCTGTCCTCCGGCCCGTCCGCCCCCGGTGCCGGCCTCTCCTCAGTACTGCGCCCGGCCGTCGACCGGGCCGATCCACTGGCCGCCGCCCTGGCCGACACCGCCGTCCACGCCGCCCTGGGTGCGATCGGCCTCGGCGCGACCGGCCTTGACGCGGAGGGCGATCACCACACCTGGGTGGCCACCGACGGCCGCTACCGGATCGGCGCGCTGACCGGCCGCTGGACCAAGCCCGCCGCCCACTACATCGGCGAGGGTGCCCGGGAGGCCGCCCGCCGCGCCAGGCTTGCCGAACTCGCCGTCCGGAGCGGCGAGTTCACCGACCAGATCGCCGAGTTGGACCGGCAGCGCGGCACCGTCCGGGCGCGCGCCACAACGCTGGCCGCCGAGCAGCAGAGCGCGCCCGCCGATCACGCGCTGCGGGAGGCGCATGCCCGCCACGGCCACGAGGCCGAGGCGGTACGCCGCCTGGCCGACCGGCTCGACGAGGCAGCACAGGAGGCCGCAGCCCGGCAGGAGGACGCGGAACGCGCCGATCAGGAGGCCGCCGACTACGCCCGGGACACCGACCTGCCCGCCGACCGCGAGCAACTCGACCGGGTACGCGACGCCGTGTCCGGCTACACCGCCGCCCTCGCCGCGCTACTCCCGGCCGCCACCGCCCGGGCACGGTCCGCCGCCCTCGCCGCCGAGGCGGAAGCGGAGACCGAGACCGCCGCCGGCGCGCTCGCCGAAGCCGAGGACGCCGAGACCGCCGCCCGCCGAACGGCCGATGCGGCCACCGAGCGCCACCGCGTGCTGGCCGAGACCGTCGGCGCGAGCGTCGAGGAACTGTTCCGCCGGCTGGCCGATACCGATGCCGCCATCGCCGCACGGGACTCCGAGGAGAAGACCACCCGGCGCGCCCGCGACGCCGCCATGACCGCCCGCGCCCGGGCCGAGGGCCGGCGCAGCGAGATCCGCGCCCGGATCGAGGAGGCTGCCGCCGAACGCGACCGCGCCGTGACCGCCCTGCGCTCCTTCGCCGCCACCGGCCTGCTCGCCGCCGCGCTGCCCGGGATCGCCGTCCCGGCGCCCGACGAGACCTGGGCGCCGACTCCGGCCGTGGCACTGGCCCGCACCATCAACCAGGAACTCGACGGCACGGACGACTCGGACCGCCGCTGGGAGCTGATCCAGCAGCGGATCTCCACCGAGCACAAGGTGCTCACCGACGCCCTCGGCCGCCACGGCCACTCGGTGGGCATGACCCTGCACGACGGCATCATGATCGTCGACGTGGTGTTCCAAGGCCGCCCCCACGACGTGCCCGCCCTCGCCGACTCGCTGCGCGAGGAGGTCGAGCAGCGCGGCCTGCTGCTCTCCGCCAAGGAACGCGAACTGCTGGAGAACCACCTGGTCGGCGAGGTCGCCGGAGCACTCCAGGAGCTGATCACCAGCGCCGAGGAGCAGATGGCGGCGATGAACGAGGACCTGGCGGCCCGCCCCACCTCGACCGGCATGGCCCTGCGCCTGCAGTGGCAGCCCGCCAAGGACGCGCCGGCCGGCCTCGAAGCCGTCCGCACCCGCCTGCTGCGCCAGTCCTCGGACGCCTGGACGCCTGCCGACCGCGCGCAGGTCGGCGAGTTCCTCCAGGCCCGGATCGCCCAGGACCGCGAGGACCACCCTGCCGACTCCTGGGCCGACCAGCTCACCCGCGCCCTGGACTACCGCGGCTGGCACTCCTTCACCATCCAGCGCCGCCAGGACGGCCAGTGGAAGCCCGCCACCGGTCCCGCGTCCGGCGGCGAACGGGTGCTCGCCGCCTCCGTACCGCTGTTCGCAGCCGCCTCCTCGCACTACTCCTCCGGCCATCCGCACGCCCCGCGCCTGATCGCGCTCGACGAGGCGTTCGCGGGAGTGGACGACGACTCCCGGGCCAAGTGCCTCGGACTGCTGGCCTCTTTCGACCTCGATGTCGTCATGACCAGCGAACGTGAGTGGGCCTGCTATCCCACCGTGCCCGGAATCGGCATCGCCCAGCTGAGCCGCCGCGAGGGGATCGACGCCGTCCTCGTCACCCCCTGGCGGTGGGACGGCACCGCACGCACCCGCGAGGAACGGCCGGTCCCGCACATCCCCGGCCCTCCCGCGCCGAAGGCCGCCGAAGACCGCGCGCAGCCGTCCCTCCTCGACGACTCGACGGTGTAGCCGGTGACCGATCTGCCGAGACTGCGCCGCCTGCTCGGCGGCCCCGAGACCGCCTGGCTGGTGGACCGGGTGCGCGAGCGGCTGTCGACCGGGCGTGCCCTGGACACCCCGGTCGCGCTCAGAACCGCAACCGTGGAGCAGCGCCGCGCGATCGAGCTTCTGCTGGGCCGCCGTCTGCGCTCCGGCACCTCACTGACCGTTCCCCTGGCCGAGGTCGACCGGGTGCTGCGCGAGTCCCTGGCCTGCCCGGACGGCCTCGCGGCGGCGGTAGTGGCACTGGCCGGCCCGGTCACGGACCGACGGGCCCAGGACGCCCGCCTCTCGGCGGCGTGGCAGCAGGCATGGGCCGTACTCGACCACCCGACCGTCACCGAGCGGCCCGAACTCGCTTCCTGGCGAGCCAAGGTGGAGGCGACCGGCCTGCTCAAACGGCTCTCCGGAGGCGATCCGGCGGCAGCCCGCCGCCTGGCCGCCGACGCGGTCCCCGTGCTCTCCCAACTCCCGGCAGACGGCCTCACCCTCCCCGCCTTCTCCGCCCGAACCCTCGGCGACGCCCACGCGCTGGACGAAGGCCGCCCGCTCGCCACCCTCGTCCACTCCGCCGTCCGGGCACTCGCCGGGCCGCCCGCCGACGCGATGTCCGGCGCCGCGGGCCGCCGCGCCGCCTGGGCCGCCGTCGGCGTGGCACTGGACGAACTCTCCTCCCGTGCCCTGACCCTCGGCCTGCCCGGCTCGACCGTCGGCACCACCGGCCGTATCCTCGCCGCCGCCCACGAAGGCGGCGAACCCTGCTTGCTGACCCTCCGCCAGCTGACCGGGCAACCACCTCGCCTCGGCCTCGCGGGTCGCCTCGTCCACGTCTGCGAGAACCCCGCAGTCCTCGCCGCCGCCGCCGACGAACTGGGACCGGACTGCCCACCACTGATCTGCGTCGAGGGCAACCTCTCCGTCGCCGCCCGCACCCTGCTCACCCGAATCGCCGACCAGGGCTGCCCGATCGCCTACCACGGAGACTTCGACTGGGGCGGCATCCGCATCGCCACCGGCGTCCTACGCCTCCCCGGCGCGACACCCTGGCGCTACGACGCCCCCTCCTACCTCGCCGCCGTCGACCGCGGCCTCGGCACCCCGCTCACCACCGGCACCCCGACCCCCACCCCCTGGGACCCGGCGCTCGCCGCAGCCGTCACCGGGCACGCCATCCGCATCGAGGAGGAGCACCTGCTCGACCAGCTGCTCGCCGACCTCCGCCGACAGACGGTGCAGCATTGACACCACACCTCCCGGCCCCGGCCGGCCCACAGGTCAGTTCGCGCCAAAGACTTCGATCTCACCCTTCGCGGCACCACTGCGCTTGATCCTCGCGTACTGGTGATCAGCGTCGCGCCCAGCACCTCGGCCCGGGCGACGTACTGCGCGTCGTAGGCGCTCGGGTTTCCGTGGAGCACCTGGACGCGATCCCAGAGGAAGAGCGTCTCGTACCGGACGAGCAGGAGCTGCCGGTAGGCCTCGACGGCTTCCGACTTCCCGTTCCGTGAGCTTGCTCGCCCTCGTCATGCCGAACAGGGCGGACTGGATCCAGTAGTCGATCAGCACGGGCACAGCGAGGGCATCAGCTGCGCCCACTCGCGTGCGGACAGCGACAATCCATCGTGCGAGCGGTCACTCCCCCGCGGCCGACTCCGCCCGTCCGACGTCGACTGCCTGCTCATTCGGCCGGCAGCTCGGCAGTGACGCCGAAGTCCCTGCCGACTTCGGCCGGGTGTGCACATGGCCGCCGACGGACCGGGCCGTGGATGCCGCAGCCGAGTGCGGTCGACCAGGTTTGCACGGGTCGGGCCGTCATTGCCCACAGTGATCCGCAGGCGGTTGCCCGCGTCGGCAAGTCACACCACGGCCTGCCCGGTGGCGGCACGCCTGGTGACGCTCGTCAGGGCCTCCTGGATGATCCGGCAGGTCGTGAGATCTGCGCCGGAGGGCAGCGGCCGAAGCCTCGCCCCCGATCTCGCCGCGGCCGCGACACGCAGACCTCCTGCGGCGAAGGCGTCCAGCAGCGGCGGAGCCGAGCCAGGCCGGGTGCTGGCTCCATCGGTGCGACAACGCGATCCCCGAGCTTCCACCACCGCAGCTGGCAGGCTCTCCGCCTTGTCGGAAATGGACAATCCCGGCCGCACTCCTGATGTCGCCCGGCGCCACCATCTGCACTACCAATGCACGCTTGTCCACCGGCCGTCCACCGAGGCGGTCCGACACTGAGTGGACCAACTCGCCATCATCGGCAAAACGGCAGGTCAAAGGGGCCACCCAGAAAATCAGTGACGCCAACGAACCGACGACCTACGCATTGCGATGCATAGAGTCCAAGTGCCCGATTTGCCCGACTCCCATGGTCATCCGAACAAGAAAACCCCAGGTCAGAGGCCCGACCTGGGGTTTGCTTTGGAGCCGCCTGCGGGATTCGAACCCGCGACCTACGCATTACGAGTGCGTTGCTCTGGCCAACTGAGCTAAGGCGGCGCTGCTGCCGCGTGTCGCGGCAACGCGGGCCAGTCTACACAGGTTCGCGGGTGATCCGTACCGGGATATCCGGCGGGGGTCAGGCCGAGGAGACGGCGAGCTTGGCGGCGAAGCCGGCGAAGAGGACGGCGACGCCGCTGGTGAGGGTGGCGGACAGGCGCTTGCGGCGGCGGAAGGCGGCGGCGAGGGTCGTGCCGGCGAAGATCAGCAGGGTCAGGTAGAGGACGCTGAAGGTCTGCAGGATGCCGCCGAGCAGCGCGAAGGACAGCGCGGGCTGCCCGTAGCTCGGGTCGACGAACTGGGTGAAGAACGACAGAAGGAACAAAATGGCCTTCGGGTTCAGGAGGCTGATCACGAGGGCGCGGCGGAACGGGTGCTCGACGGGCTCGGGGGCCTGCTCGGCGGCGGGGTCGGCCGCGGCACGGCGTTCGCGCCAGAGCTGGCGGGCGGCGCGGAGCATGCCGAAGCCGATCCAGAGCAGGTAGGCGGCGCCGCCCAGCTTGACCACGGCGAAGACGGCGGGGTTGGCCTTCAGGAGGGAGGCGGCGCCCAGTGAGGTGAGGCTGATGAGGGTGAAGTCGCCGACGAAGACCCCGGCGGCGGCCCGGTAGCCGGTCCGGATGCCCTTGCGGGCGGCGACGGACAGGACGTACAGGGAGTTGGGGCCGGGCAGCAGGACGATGACGAGGGCGCCGAGGACGTACGTCGCCAGGTCGTTGACTCCGAGCACGGTGCGCTCCGGGGAGAGGAAGGCGGCAGGGAGCGCTCATCCTAACGTCGTATCGATGATCGATTGAAGCTGAAACTATCCAGCTGCCTCCAGCTCCCCCGACCTACGGCCCGCAGCGCTTGCCCTGCTCGGGAGCCTCGCCCGTCAGCAGGAAGCGGTTGACCGCGCCGTCCACACACACGTTGTGCCGTCCGTACGCGGTGTGTCCGTCCCCGTCGTAGGTGAGCAGCCGGCCGGACTCCAGCTGCGCGGCGAGCGACCGCGCCCACGCGTACGGGGTGGCCGGGTCGCGGGTGGTGCCGATGACGACGATCGGGGCGGCCCCCGCGGCCCGGACGGTGTGCGCCGCGCCGGTGGCCCTGACCGGCCAGTAGGCGCAGGTCAGCGCCATCCAGGCCATGTCGCGGCCGAAGTGCGGCGAGGTCCGCTCGAAGTCCGGCACCGCCCGCTGGACGTCCTCCGGGCCGGCGAACGGGGCGGGCAGGTCGAGGCAGTTCACCGCGGTGTTCGCGAACATCAGGCTGGGGTACGAGCCGTCCGCCTCGCGCCCGTAGTAGGAGTCGGAGAGCTTCAGCAGGCCGGTGCCGTCCCCGGCCTTGGCGTCCGTGAACGCGGTGCGCAGCTTGGGCCACAGGAAGTCGGCGTACATGGCCTCGATGACGCCGGTGGTGGCCTGGGCCTCGGTGAGCCGGCGGCCGTTGCCGGTGGTCGGCAGTGGGTTAGCGCGGACGGCCTCGAACAGGGCGGTGAGCTGGTCGCCGACGGCCTGCTCGGTGCGGCCGAGCGGGCAGTCGTCGCGCCGGGCGCAGTCCTTGGCGAAGGCCGCCCAGGCGGTCTCGAAGCCGCCGGCCTGGGTGCGGTTCCCGGTGACCGAGTCGAGGGACGGGTCCATCGCGCCGTCGAGGACGAGCCGCCCGGCACGGGTGGGGAAGAGCCCGGCGTAGGTGGCGCCGAGGAAGGTGCCGTAGGACTTGCCGACGTAGGTGAGCTTCTCGTCGCCGAGCAGGGCGCGCAGCACGTCCATGTCGCGGGCGGCCTCGACGGTGCTGACATGCCCGAGCGCCGTGCCGGCCCGCTGGCGGCAGCCCTCGGCGAACTCCTTGTCGGCGGCGACCAGGGCGTCGATCTCGCGCTGGTCCGCGGGGGTGAGGCCGACGGACGTGAAGGCGTCCATCCGGGCGCCGCTCAGGCAAGTGACGGGGCTGCTGCGACCGACTCCGCGCGGGTCGAGGCCGACCAGGTCGTACCGGGCGCGCACGCCGAGGTCGTACGTTCGGGCGGCGGCCTCCACGTACTCGATCGCCGAGCCGCCGGGGCCGCCCGGGTTGAGCAGCAGCGAGCCGAGCCGGCCGGCCGCCGACGCGCCACCGGGGACGGCGGGGGCGCGGACGGCCGACAGGGTGAGGTCGCCGTCGGCGGGGTGGTCGTAGTCGAGCGGCACCCGGAAGGTGGTGCACTCGAACCCGCCGTCGCACGGCTGCCAGGCCGGCTTCTGCCCGTAGTACGGGCCGAGCGCGGCCGGCACGGCGGTGGGGAGCGGCTCCAGCGGCGTGACGCCGGGCGCCGCGGATCCACCGGGCCCGATCGCGTCGGACGAGGCCGCCCCCGGACCGCCGCCCGCAGCCGGGCCCGCAGAGCCGCCCGCACCGGACGTCCCGGAGCTGCACCCGCCCGCCAGCAACCCGGCGACGCCGAACGCCGCCGCCAGGATCCGCCCGGTGGCCTTCATCCAGATCCCTTCGATCGCCCGGCCAAGCGCCTGGTCAAATAAGAGCTGCCCGGTACCCGGGCCGGGTACCGGGCAGCGTAGTGCCCGCCGAGAGCGGTGCTGGGACGCCCCAGAAGTGGTACTAGGACGCCTTGGACAGGGTGTCGGCCAGATACTGCGCCGCCTGCCGGACCAGCCGCAGCCGCTCCCGGTCGGGCGTGTAGTCCTGCACGTTGTCCGAGATCTTCACGTCGGCCTTGGCCGCCGGTCCGGAGCCCGCGTGCAGCGCGGCCTGAAGCTTGCGGGCCGCGTCGAGCCCGGCGGCGTCGCCCTTGGCGGCGGCCAGCAGCAGCTTCGCCGCGGTACCTGCGGGGGCCTCCGCGCCGGCCTGGGTGAGCGCGGCGGCGTCGTACCGGCCGGAGACCGCGGCCGCCGCGCCGTACAGGTCGGGGCGGGTCAGCCCGGCCGCGGCGGCGCACGGCGCGCCGCCCTCGACGCCGAGCGTGCCCCAGGACGCCGGGCCGGGCGGCAGGGTGCGGAAGGAGGCCGCGATGGTGGTGCGCAGCGTCGCATCGTCGGCGACCGCCTGCGGGGCGGCGGCGACCAGGTCGCAGGGGTGCGCGGTGCCGTCCGGCGCCTCGGGGGCAACCAGGACGAACGGGCGGGCCTTGCCGCTCTGCAGGGCGGCACCGATGCCCTCGAAGACGTCCGGGACCTCGGCGTCGGCCGTCTGGCGCGGGGTGGCGGCCTGCATGACGACGACCGGGAAGCGGGCGTTCGGCTCCTTGGCGTACTGCGGCGGCAGCCAGACCCGAACGTTGCGTGGGCGGCCGTCGGGCCCGACCACGGCGGACTGCAGCAGTTCTCCGCCGCCGGGGTGACCGACACTGTCGAACCGGCTGGCCACGGCGGCGGGCGTCGCGGCCGGCGACTGGGCGGCTGCCGGTGCGACGGCGGCCGCGCCGGCAGTGGGCGGCGCCGCCTGCTGCCGGATGCTCGCCCCCTCCGCCCCAACCGCGCTCGCCGCGTCCACGGCAGGCTCGGCCTTCTCCACCGCCTCCTGGTCGGTCCGGCTGAGGCCACCGAAGGCGCCCAAGGCCGTCAGCAGCGTCAGCGCCGTGACGCACACCCCGCACACCATCGCCCCGGCCGCCCGCACCAGCATCGGCCACCGGTCTCCGGCCAGCTCGTAGGCCTCGGCGGAGCGCAGGTCGCGCCAGCGTTGGTGGGCGCCGCGCGCGAGCCAGAGGCCGCCCAGCGCAGCGGCCAGCAGGGGAATGACGAGGAGCGAACGGACCACGGGACGCACCACCTCGGGAGGAGGGCCGGACGACCGGGGCGGACCCGGCGCCGTACGGGACGCGACGGCCCCGGCGTCGGGGCGCAGTCGGCCACCAGCGTGCAAGACGACCCGACGGTCACACGCGGGTGTGCCCGGCGCGTATCGCCCGTTCACTCGAAGGTGGGACAGTCCGCTAGCGCGGGGAGACGTACGCCCCGGTGCGTCAGCCGGCCCGCAGCGCCACCGTCATCGCCTCGACCGCGAGCAGCGGGTCGACGTTGCGGTCCAGCGCCTGGCGGCAGGCGAGCACCGCCTCGATCCGGCGCAGCGTGCCCTCCGGCGGACCGGCCTGGGCGACCCGGTTCAGCACCTGCCGCTGGTCCTCGTTGGCCAGCACGCCGGTCGAGCCGAGCTGGAGCGCGAGCACGTCCCGGTAGAAGGCGAGCAGGTCGAGCAGGGCGACGCCGAGGGTCTCCCGCCGGGTGCGGGTGGCCCGGCTCTTCTGCCGCTTCTCCAGCTCCTTGACCGCCCCGGCCATGCCGCGCGGCGCCTTGCTGCCCTCGGCGGCGCCGTAGGCCGCCTTCAGGTCGTCGGTCTCCTTGGTGTCCTGGGTCTCGGCGAGCGCCTCGGCGTCGGCCTTGGCGGTGTCCACCAGGCGCTGGGCGGCGGCCAGACAACCGCCGATGTCGGCGACCTCCAGCGGGATCCGCAGCACCTCGGTGCGCCGGGTGCGGGCCTGCTCGTCGACGGCGAGACGACGCGAACGCTCGATGTCACCCTGCCCGGCCAGCGCGGCCAGCCGGGCCGTCTCCGGCTCGACGCCGTCGCGGCGGACCAGCATGTCGGCGACCGCCTCGGCGGCGGGCGTGCGCAGGACCAGCAGACGGCAGCGCGAACGGATGGTCGGCAGCACGTCCTGAACGGACGGGGCGCAGAGCAGCCAGACGGTACGCGGGGAGGGCTCCTCGACGCCCTTGAGCAGGGCGTTCGCGGCGGCCTCGGTGAGCCGGTGGGCGGCGTCCACGAGGATCACCGACCAGCGTCCGCCGGTCGGGTAGCTGGAGGCGCGCAGCACGAGGTCGCGCATGTCGCCGACGCCGATGGACAGGCCGTCGCTCCGGACGTACTTCACGTCGGCGTGGCTGCCGGCCAGCACGGTGTGGCAGCCGTCGCAGAACCCGCAGCCGGGCGTGCCGCCCAGCGCGAGATCCGGACTGGTGCACTGGAGCGCCGCCGCGAACGCCCGCGCGGCCGTCACCTGCCCGGCCCCGGGCGGACCGGTGAACAGCCAGGCATGCGTCATCAGGGAGGCATTCGCCCCCTCCGCCGGCCCGCTCCCCCGCCCGGCCGCCACCGTCGCCCCGGCCGCCCGGGCCGCGGCGGTCAGCTGCTCGACCACCCGCTCCTGGCCCACCAGGTCGTCCCAGACGGCCACTGCTGCTCCCAAGCTCCGTACGGCTGCGCTCCAGTGGCGCCTCTTCCCCGCCGTCGAGCATACGTGGCCCCTCCGACACCCACTGCGCCATCCGACCGACGCCCGCCCGGGCACACCCCGGCCGCCCGACGCCACGCGGGCGCCGTGCACCGGACAGCCGTCCTGCGCCACACGACCGACCACATCACACGGCCGCCCCGCGCCCCGCCGCCGGCCCGCGCCACCGCAGGCCCGCGCCACACCGCCACCCACAGTCGGCGCGCACCACCCGGCAGCACATGCGGGCGGCGCCGCCGGGACTTCTCAGCCCGGCAACACCGCCCGTCGTCCGTCGTGCGTTCCGCCCACCGGCGCGGGGCTCAGCCCCGCCGGCCCCAGCGGCGGCCCTTGCCCTTGCCGCCGTCGCCCGCGTCACCGCCACCGCCGCCACCGGCGCCCTGGCCGCCGTCGGCACCGCCGCGCGGGGCCTGCGGGGCCTGCGGGGCCTGGCCGGTGGGGCCGCCGTGCTCCCAGCGGGCCCACTCGTCGCGCGAGCCGAGCAGCGTGTCGGTGAGGCTCGGCAGGTCGTCCATCGGCGTCTCCTCGGCCCACTCGGGCCGCGGTCGCGGCTCAGCGCCGGCCGGCGCCGGAGCCGGGGCCGGAGCCGGGGCCGGGGCCGGAGCCGGGGCCGGGGCCTGGCCCTCCCCCACCACCGGCAGCTCCCGCGTGCTGTCCGCAGGCTCCTCGCGCCACAGACCCGGGGGCACCCGGCCCTCGGTACGGCCCGGCTCGACCCGCGGCAGCACCTCGGTCCGGGGGGCCTCGGCCGGCACCTTGGGCAGCACGGCCGTCTCGTCCGCAGCCACCGGGACGGGCGGCAGCACCGCCGTCTCGTCCACGGCCGAGGCCGGAACCACCGGAAGCTTCGCGGTCTCGTCCACGGCCCCCGCCGCCCGGGCAGCAGCCTGCCGGTCGCGCAGCGACAGCTCGCGCGTCGCCTCGTCCCCGACCTCACCCGGAGCGTCCTTGACCGCCCGCAGCTCGGTGGTCACCGCATCCCCCGGAGCCGGCCGCCCACGACCCGCGCCCGCATCCGCAGCACCCACGCCCGCATCCGCACCCTTGGCACGGCCAGCCGCCGTCTCGGCCGCCGCCGCAGCCGCGGCGAGCGCGGCGGCCTGCGCCAGCCGGGCCTCCTCCGCCCGCTGCAGCGCCTCCTCGGCCCTGCGGCGCTGCTCCTCGCGCTGGAGTTCCCGCTGCCGCTGGAGTTCGGCCTGAGCCGCCGCCTCGTCGGCGAGCCGCTTGCGCTCGGCCGCCTCCGCGGCCAGCCTCGCCTCCTCCTCGGCCCTGCGCCGGGCCTCTTCCTCAGCCCTGCGCCGCGCTGCTTCCTCGGCCTTCCGCCGGGCCTCTTCCTCAGCCTTGCGCCGGGCCTCGGCGGCGACCCGCTCGGCCTCCTCCTTGGCCAGCCGCTCCCTCTCGGCCTGCTCGGCCCGCAGCTGCTCCAGCAGTTCCTGCCGCTTGCGCTCGGCGGCCTCCGCCTCGGCCTTCTTCCGGGCCTCCTCGGCGGCGCGCCGCTCGGCCTCCTCACGGGCGAGCCGTTCCTGCTCGGCGCGGGCGGCCTTCTCCTGCTCGGAGAGCGGCAGCTCGCGGTCGAGCCGGTGCCGGATCGCGGTGGTGACGAAGCCGGGCGCCTGGCTGCCGTCGACGACCAGGTAGCGCGCCGGGTCGGCGGCCGCGAGGGCGAGGAAGCCGGCTCGTACGCGCTGGTGGAACTCGGTCGGCTCGGACTCCAGCCGGTCCAGCGCCTCGGTGAAGCGCTCGCGGGCCTTGCCCGGGTCGACGTCGAGGACGACGGTCAGGTCGGGCACCAGCCCGCCGGTCGCCCAGCGGGAGATCCGGGCGACCTCGGTCGCGGCGAGGTCGCGGCCGGCGCCCTGGTACGCGATGGAGGAGTCCATGTACCGGTCGGTGATGACGACGGCGCCGCGGGCGAGGGCCGGCCGAATGACGTTCTCGACGTGCTCGGCCCGGTCGGCCGCGTAGATCAGCGCCTCGGCGCGGTGCGACAGGCCGGTGTTGCCGACGTCCAGGACGAGACCGCGCAGCCGCTGTCCGACCGGGCTGCCGCCGGGCTCGCGGGTGAGCACGACCTCATGGCCCTTGCCGCGGATCCATTCGGCGAGCGCTTGGGCCTGGGTGGACTTGCCGGCGCCGTCGCCGCCCTCCAGGGCGATGAAGAAGCCAGTGCCGGTGGTGCGGTGCGCCGCCGGGCCGCTGTCGCCGCGCAGCGCGTCGATCAGGTCGCGGCCGAACGGGGCGGTGCCACGCCGGTCGTCCGTCTTGAGCAGGACGACGGCGGCGAGCGCCAGCGTGAGCAGGCCCGCGGTGGCGACGGCGAGGGCCGCGCCGCCGTGGATGAAGGTGAACGAGCCGGGCCTGACCGTGCCGTACTCGACGTCGCCGTAGGCGCCGGCGATCAGCGGGACGACGACCAGCGCACTGCCGACCACGGCCCGCAGCACCGCATACAGGTGCTCGGTGACCTTGGGCAGCCGGGCCTCCTCGACCTCCTGGGCGAGCAGGGTGCGTCCGGCCGAGACGACGATCCCGGCGGCGAGGCCGGCCAGCACGGTGAGCACCAGGACGAGCACGAAGTCGAGGACCAGCCCGGCCAGGATCAGCGTCACGCCCTCGGCGAGCAGCGCGAGCGCGAGCAGGCGGCGGCGGGAGAGCGAGGGCAGGGTGGCCCGGGTGAGCCGGGCGCCGGCCGCGGGCGCCCCGGCGGCGGCGAGCACGAGCAGGCCGTAGCCGATCGGCCCGGCCCGGTGCTCGGCGGCGGTGAGCAGCGCGAGCGCGGCGACGCCGGCCATCGACGCGTAGCCGGCCGCGACCGCGAAGGTGAAGTAGGGGGCGCTGCCGGTGCGGCCCTTGCTGAGCGCGGGCCCGGGGGTGGCGTCGGTGGGGGCGCGCAGGCCCTGCAGCGGCGAGTGCGGGGCGACGGCGACCGGGCCGCCGGGCAACTGCTGGAGGTAGCCGCGGACGGCGGCGGCGGTGAACAGGCCGGCCGCGCCGAGCGCGGCGAAGGTGACCTGGTGGGTCCGGAACCAGTCCGAGCCGAGCGCCGCGACGATGTTGTTGAGCAGCGTGAACGCGATCAGGCCGACGGCCGCGAGCGGCACGGTGGCCCAGCCGGTGAACCGGTCGATGCTCCGGACGGTGTCCAGGTTGGCGGCGGACGGCCGCTGCTCGGCGGCGGGCGCGTACGGGTCGGCGGGCGGCAGCAGGCCCGGGACGGCGGCGGCCTTGGCGATCCCCCAGACCCGTTCGGCGGCGCCGGTCACGAAGACCGTGGCCAGCAGGACATACGTGGCGCCGCCGGACGGCTTCGGGCCGGAGCCCAGCCAGATCGTCCACCAGGGCGCGATGCCGATCAGCACGGCGCGCAGCGCGTCGGCGCCGAACAGCGTCCAGCGCCGGTCGAGCTTTCCTGCGACCAACTGGTGCACCGGCCCGAGCAGCAGGACGCCGACCAGCACAGTGGCCGCCAGCCGGGCGGCGAGGACCGCGGCGACGGCGAAGGCCAGGCTGCGCGGCAGGTCGCCGAACTGGCCGCCGAGGGCGGCGGCGATCACGGTGAGCGCGAGCAGCACCAGCAGACCGAGCCGGTCCGCGGTGCCACCGATCAGCTGGGTGGTCCAGAGGCGCCGGTAGGGGCGCGTGCGCAGCAGGGCGCGCGCCCGCTCCACCGGGGTTCCGGCGGGCGCGACCTCGACCAGGTCGGGCATGGCGGCTCTGGCGGCCGGGGCGGCGCTGGGGGTGGGCTGCTCCTCGCTCGTCATACGGTCAGCGTAGCGGGCGGGGGTCGGCCGGAAAGAGACGAACGGGGTTCCGGATCCGGCTCATCACCGGGTTGTGACGATCCCCGCACAGACCTCGGGCCCGCGCCCCGGGGTGGGAGACGCGGGCCCGAGGCCACTGTCGGAGGATCAGCCCTCATCGGTGGCCGTGGTCTTGCTCGCGGCGGTCTTCTTGGCCGCCGTCTTCTTGGCGGTCGTCTTCTTCGCGGTCGTCGCCTTTGCCGCCGTCTTCTTGGCTGCCGTCTTCTTGGCTGCCGCCGTCTTGGTGGCGGTCGCCTTCTTCGCCGGCGCCTTCTTCGCCACCTTCTTCACCGGCCCGCGCGCCCGCTTCTCGGCGAGCAGCTCGTAGCCGCGCTCCGGCGTGATGGTCTCGACCTCGTCGTCCTTGCGCAGCGTGGCGTTGGTCTCGCCGTCGGTCACGTACGGCCCGAAGCGGCCGTCCTTGACCACCACCGGCCGCTCGCTGACCGGGTCGGTGCCCAGCTCCTTGAGCGGCGGGGCGGCGGCGGCCCGGCCGCGCTGCTTGGGCTGGGCGTAGATCACCAGCGCCTCGTCGAGGGTGATCGTGAAGAGCTGGTCCTCGCTGGTGAGCGAGCGCGAGTCGGTGCCGCGCTTGAGGTACGGGCCGTAGCGGCCGTTCTGCGCGGTGATCTCCACGCCCTCGGCGTCGGCGCCGACGACGCGCGGCAGCGAGAGCAGCCGCAGCGCGTCCTCCAGGGTGACGGTCTCCAGCGACATCGTCTTGAACAGCGAGGCCGTGCGCGGCTTGATCGCGTTCTTGCCGGTCTTGGGCGTGCCCTCGGGCAGGATCTCGGTCACGTACGGGCCGTAGCGGCCGTCCTTGGCGACCAGCATGTTGCCGCTGACCGGGTCCGGGCCGAGCTCGAAGTCGCCGCTGGGCCTGGCCAGCAGCTCCTCGGCCAGCTCGACGGTGAGCTCGTCCGGCGGCAGGTCGTCCGGGATGTCCGCGCGCTGACCGGGCTCGCCCTCGACGGCGGAGGGTCGCTCGACGTACGGGCCGTAGCGGCCGACCCGCAGGGTGATGTCGTCGCTGATCCGGAACGAGCTGATCTCCCGGGCGTCGATCGCGCCGAGGTCGGTGACCAGTTCCTTCAGGCCGCCCAGGTGGTCGCCGTCGCCGTTGCCGGCCTCGGCCGCACCGCCGACGGCGTGGCCGTCGCCCTCGCCGAAGTAGAAACGCTTCAGCCACGGCACGGACTGCGCCTCGCCGGCCGCGATCCGGTCGAGGTCGTCCTCCATCTTGGCGGTGAAGTCGTAGTCGACCAGCCGGCCGAAGTGCTTCTCCAGGAGGTTGACCACGGCGAAGGAGAGGAAGGACGGGACGAGCGCCGTCCCCTTCTTGAACACGTACCGGCGCTGGATGATCGTGTCGATGATCGAGGCGTACGTGGAGGGGCGGCCGATCTCCCGGTCCTCCAGCTCCTTGACCAGCGAGGCCTCGGTGTAGCGGGCCGGCGGCTTGGTGGCGTGGCCCTCGGGGGTGAGCTGCTCGGCGGCGAGCGGGTCACCCTCGGCGACCTGCGGCAGCCGGCGCTCGCGGTCGTCGAGCTCGGCGTTCGGGTCGTCGGCGCCCTCGACGTAGGCCTTGAGGAAGCCGTGGAAGGTGATGATCTTGCCGGAGGCGGAGAACTCGACGTCCCGGCCGTCCGCGGAGGCGCCGCCGACCCGGACGGTGACGGACTGGCCGACCGCGTCCTTCATCTGGGAGGCGACGGTGCGCATCCAGATCAGCTCGTACAGCCGGAACTCGTCGCCGCTCAGGCTCGTCTCGGCGGGGGTGCGGAAGCGGTCACCGGAGGGGCGGACGGCCTCGTGCGCCTCCTGCGCGTTCTTGACCTTGCTGGCGTAGGTGCGCGGTGCGTCCGGCAGGTAGTCGGCGCCGTAGAGCTGGGTGACCTGCGCACGGGCGGCGGCGACCGCGGTGTCCGACAAGGTGGTGGAGTCGGTACGCATATAGGTGATGAAGCCGTTCTCGTACAGCTTCTGGGCCACCTGCATGGTCCGCTTGGCGCCGAAGCCCAGCTTGCGGCTGGCCTCCTGCTGGAGCGTGGTGGTGCGGAACGGCGCGTACGGCGAGCGGCGGTAGGGCTTGGACTCGACGCTGCGGACGCTGAACGCGGTCTGCGTCAGGGCGGCGGCCAGCTGCCGGGCGGCCTGCTCGTCCAGGTGCAGGGTGTTGGAACTGGCGGCCTTGAGCCGCCCGTCCGAGCCGAAGTCGCGGCCGCTGGCGATCCGCTTGCCGTCGACCGCGGCGAGCCGGGCGCCGAAGGTCTCCGGGTTGGCGGCGTCGGCCGGAGTACGGCCGGTGCCGAAGGTGCCGACCAGGTCCCAGTAGGACGCGCTGCGGAACGCCATGCGCTCGCGCTCGCGCTCGACCACCAGGCGGGTCGCGACGGACTGCACGCGGCCGGCCGACAGCTTCGGCATGACCTTCTTCCACAGCACCGGCGAGACCTCGAAGCCGTAGAGGCGGTCGAGGATGCGGCGGGTCTCCTGGGCGTCGACCAGGCGCTGGTTCAGCTCGCGCGGGTTGGCCACGGCCTCCTGGATGGCGGTCTTGGTGATCTCGTGGAACACCATCCGGTGCACCGGCACCTTGGGCTTCAGGACCTGCTGGAGGTGCCACGCGATGGCCTCGCCCTCGCGGTCCTCATCGGTGGCGAGGAAGAGCTCGTCGGACTCCGCGAGCAGCGACTTCAACTTGCTGACCTGGGACTTCTTGTCCGCGTTGACCACGTAGATGGGAGCGAAGTCATGGTCGACGTCCACCCCGAGGCGGCGCACCTCGCCGGTGTACTTGTCCGGCACCTCGGCCGCGGTGCTGGGCAGGTCGCGGATGTGCCCGACGCTCGCCTCGACGATGTAGCCGGGGCCCAGGTAGCCCTTGATCGTCTTCGCCTTGGCCGGCGACTCGACAATGACGAGTCGCTGTCCGTGCGCGGTCTCGCTGCTCGGGGACACCTTCGCTCTTCTCTCCCGGTCGTTATGTGAGCTGGTCGGCGCTGGCAGCACGGGCTGCGCTCCGCCCGACCCCTCCACCGTCCCGGGGCTGCCGCTGAACGACTACCCCACCAGCGGAGTGTGACCGTACCCCGGCCACCCTTGTCAAACGGACGGATCCCGCTTTTTCACTTGCCAGGCCCACCGACGCCACTCGAACGGTAACCCGATGATGGAGGATCGCGCCCCGTGGAGGGGGGCTTCGGCGGGTTCCGGAGGATGGAATGACGGATTTCAAGATCTGTCAACGGATATTCGCCCGGGCCGATCGGGCCCGAACGGTGCGAATGGTGCGAACGGTGCGTACGGCCTTTCGGCCCCACCGGCTCTTTCAACCGACGACGGCCGCCAGCAGGCCGACGCCCGCCGCCAGGCAGCCCGTGCCGAGCGCGCTCCACAGCAGGTCGGCCACCGCGGGCCGGCTGATCTCGCCCGCCGCCAGCACGACCCGGCTCGGGCGGCGCGGGTCGTAACAGATCCGGACGGAGGCGCCGGGCGCGAAGCGGTCCGGACGGCGCAGCGGGGTGTGGCCGCGCGGACGGGTGAGCACCCGCTCGGCGACCCGCCCGGCTCCGGGGCCGCCGACCGACGGGAGGGCGGAGAAGGCGAGCAGCGGCGCGCTGTCGAGTTCGCCGTGCGCGTCGTCCTCGGCGACGACGACGGCCACGGCCGGCACGCCCCGGCGGCGTACCCGGCGGCGAAGGCGCAGTTCGGCGGCGCACCAGAGCAGCAGTGCGCCACCGAAGAGGGCGAGCACCAGCCCGCCCACGGCCGCCGTCGTCGTGTCCACCCCTCGCCCCCCGGCTCCCCAGCTCTGTCCACAGCCTGTGGACAGAGCTTCACAGTCGGGAGCCAACGGGGGAGAGCCGTCCGGCGACCGATGGGCGAACCGGGGGCCACGGGGAGATGAACCGGTGCTCCCTGCGGCCCGGTGAGCGTGCCAGCGAGGCTTGGTGAGCGCGCGTCGGTACGACCCGGCGAGCGCGTCAGGACAGCCCGGCGAGCGCGCCAGAACGGCCCGGCGAGCGCGTCAGCCGACCGGACGGATGAAGCCCTGCTCGGTCAGCAGCCGCAGCGACTCCGGCACCCGGTCCCGCAGCACCACCCGGTCCTCGCCGAGCAACTGCGCGATGGCGTCCACGATCTCGCCCGCCGACAGCGTCCCGTCGCAGACCCCGACGAAGCCGGCGCCCACCGTGTCCACCTTGGTGGCGCGCCGCATGCCGCGGTTGTGACGCAGGATCACGTGCTCCGGGTCCTCCGCCCCCGGCGCGCCGACCTGCTCCTGGACCACCTCGTCGGCCAGCACGTACCGGGCCGCGAGCAGGCCCGCGTCGTCGTGCGAGCGCAGGAAGTCCTGACGGTCGAACCACTCCTCGATGTGCGGGCCGAGCGGCTGCTCCACCGGGTGCGGCCACTCCTCCACCCGGACCGTCGGGCGCTCGGCGCCGCTCGCCCGCAGGGTGATCCAGCCCATGCCGATGCCCTCGACCCGGCCCGCCTCGAAGGCGTCCAGCCACTCGCCGTACCGGGCCTGGTAATCGCCGCCCGGGCCGCGGTGGTCGCCGCCGTCGCGCAGCCACAACTCGGCGTACTGGGCGACGTCCTGGACCTCGCGCTGGACGATCCAGGCGTCCAGCCCGGTGCCGGCGACCCAGCCGGTCAGCCGCTCGTGCCAGTCCTCGCCCTTGACGTGCTGCCAGTTGGCCAGCAACTGGCAGTAGCCGCCCGGCTCCAGGTGGGCAGCGGCCGAGCGGACCAAGCTGCGGCACAGGTCGTCGCCCGCCATGCCGCCGTCGCGGTAGGTGAACCGGCCGGCCGGCGAGATGACGAACGGCGGGTTGGAGACGATCAGGTCGAACTTCCGCTCCCCGACCGGCTCGAAGAGGCTGCCGGTGAGGGCCTCGGTGTTGTCGAAGCCGGACAGCGCCAGGGTCAGCTCGGAGAAGCGCAGCGCGCGGGGATTGAGGTCGGTGGCGGTGACCCGCTGGGCGTGCCGGGCCGCGTGCAGTGCCTGCACGCCGGAGCCCGAGCCGAGGTCCAGCGCGGCCCGGACCGGGCGGCGCACGGTGATGTTGGCCAGCGTCGTGGACGCGCCGCCGACGCCGAGCACCAGGTCCTTGCGGGCCACGCCGTGGGCGGTCTCGCCGGAGCCGATGCCGCCCGCGCCGCCCACCGCGCAGCCCAGGTCAGAGACCACCCAGGCGTCCGAACTGGGCATTCCGGAGACCTCGTTGGCGTACGGGCGGACGTCCACGGTGGCGCGCACCAGATCGCCGTCCGGGCGCAGCCAGCCGTCGGCCAGGCAGTCCTCGACCGGCAGCGCGGCGGCCGCTGCCTTGTACGGCACCGGCTGCTGGAGCAGGAACAGCCTGACCAGCGTCTCCAGCGGGCTGCCGCCGCGGGTCGCGCGCAGCGCCGGGACCGCCTCGCTGCGGGCCAGTGCCGCGTAGCCGGTGGGCCCGAGCAGGTCGAGACAGCCGTCGGCGGTGAACGAGGCGGCGAGCAGCGCCTCGCGCAGCTTGGCGAGGCG
The DNA here is from genome assembly GCF_019192735.1 of Kitasatospora aureofaciens. Taxonomy (GTDB): domain Bacteria; phylum Actinomycetota; class Actinomycetes; order Streptomycetales; family Streptomycetaceae; genus Kitasatospora; species Kitasatospora aureofaciens_A. The sequence continues at coordinate 93,280 of NZ_JAHTKP010000005.1, read as the reverse complement.
GGTGGGGTCGAGAACGGGGCTACTGATCACCCCGCCATTGTCCCCCGGGGCGGGGTGCGGACCCGCCGCGTCCGGGCCGGGCGCGGCGGGTCTGACGGGTGTGAGGGGTGTGACGGGTGGGTGAGTGCGACGAGTGCGGCGAGTGCCGCGAGGCGTGCGCCCGCTCAGCTCGCGCTGGGCGCGGGCGTGGACGGCGCGGCGGACGGGGTGGCCGCCGGGCTGCCGCTGCCCGTCACGGACGGGGCGGGGGTGCCGCCGGGGGTGCCAGTCGCACCGGCGGACGGGGTGCCACTCGGAGCACCGGTCGGGGTGCCGGTCGCGCCGGGCGCCGGGGTGCCGGTCGCGCTGCCACTCGTCCCGGCGCTCGCTCCGCCGCTCGGGGCGGTGGACGCGCCGGGCTTGCAGCCGTCCTGCTTGGCCATGGCCGCGCCGAGTTCACCGCGCTGGAGCTTGGCCTGCGCCTGGGTGGACAGCGACGCCAGCTGCTGCACCTGGTCGGCGACGCTGCGCAGCCCGTCGGCGAACTTCGCCTGGTCGGTGTTGGGCAGCGCGTCCAGCTTCTTCTGGACGTCCAGGTAGCCGTCGGCCGCCTTGTTCAGCTCGGCGACGGTGTCCTTCTGCAGGTTGGCGCCGTCGGTCACCTTGGGTGCCCCGGCCGCGTCGATGGCCTGTGCGATGTCCTGGTTGGTCTTGGCCAGCCGCCCGATGTCGGTGGAGAGCCGCTTCTGCAGGTCGGCCGGGGCCTCGCCGGTCTTCACCTGGCCGGTGTCGGCGAGCGCCGTCTGTGCCTGGGCGATCGGGTCCTTGGCCGAGCCGCAGACGTTCGACGCCCAGGACTCCAGCTGCTTGCTGTTGTCGTCGCCGCAGCCGACGGCGCCGAACGCGAGCAGCACGCCGAGAGCGGGTACGGCCAGCAGTCGCTTGTTCACCGGGAGAAGCCTTTCGGTTCGGTCGTCTTCGGTCGTCGAACCTACACGGCCGGGTCCCCGGCCCCGGTTCCCGCCCGCTCGGACCGGCTCAGGCCCGTTCGACCCGGATCGGATCGCCCGACCGGACCGTCCGCAGCACCTGGGCGTCGCCGTCCAGCGCGCCGAGGATGTTGCAGGGGCTGGCCAGCCGGCATTCGTCACCGCGCGAGATCGGCGTCGGCCCGTACGGCAGCGCGAGGCTGTCGCCGTCCGTCCAGAACGCGACCGTGCCCGGCTCGACGACCTGCTCGGCGTCGACCTCGCGTGGCACGCTGACCGGCGTCCCGAAGTAGACCTCCTCGCCCCAGGTGCTGGCCGACGAACTGATCGGCAGCTCGGCCCAGAGCGCCTCGGCAGTGGGCGTGGTCCGCAGGGTGGCGGTCGCCTGCCCGGCCGGCCAAAGAATGCGTATCCGCATGGTTGTCCTCTTCCGCGACAGGTCCGATCAGCGATCGGACCCGGTCGTGCCGGAAGCAGCGAACCGCCAGCCTCAACAATTTGTCAACGGGATCCCGGGGAATGGACGCCGGACGAGCGGACGCCGGGCACTGTTGCGCGCGGGACTTCAGACCGCGACGGCGTCGGCCGAAACCGGCCAGCTCATCCGGATCAGCCCGCCGCCCGCGCCGTTGGTGACCTCCAGGTCCTCGACCAGACCGGTGATCACGGCGAGGCCCAGGGTGTCCTCGTCCGGGTCGGCGCCCGCGGCCGCTCCGGAGGCCGGGACGGCGGCCGGACCGGCCTCGTCCTCGACCTCGATGAGGAAACGCTTCTCCTGGTCGGTCAGCGCGACCCGGACCGCACCGCCGATGCCACCGCGCTGGTGCAGGCCGACCGCGCGGGAACACGCCTCGCCCACCGCGAGTCGCACCTCGTCGAGCACCGACTCGTCGACCCCGGCTCGTCTGGCGACTGCCGCGGCGACCAGCCGGGCCGTCCGCACGTGCTCGGGAAGCGCGCTGAATCGAAGTTCGACGGTTGCCATCTCTCCCCCTAGGGGTGCTCCGACCGGGGCCGAAGGTGCGGCCCCTGCGGGCCGGCTGCGCCGGCCCCGGTGCGGCCGGGCAGCACCGGGGCGATCGGCCCCGGCACCCCCGGACGCGTGATTCGGGCGGGCCGGCCACGGGGACCGGCCCGGCCGCGTCAGTCGGTCGCGCTGACCGCGTCGTCCACCGACGTGTGGATCGGGAAGACCTTGGTCAGGCCGGTGATGCGGAAGATCTTCAGGATGCGCTCCTGGTTGCAGACGAGGCGCAGCGAGCCCTCGTGAGCGCGCACTCGCTTCAGACCGCCCACCAGCACACCCAGGCCGGTCGAGTCGAGGAAGTCCACACCCTCCATGTCGACGACGAGGTGGTACTTGCCGTCGTTGACGAGCTCGACCAGCTGCTCCCGCAGCTTCGGGGCGGTGTACACATCGATCTCGCCGCCAACCTCGACGACCGTACGATCGCCGACTGAACGGGTCGACAGGGACAGGTCCACGGAACCTCCAGCACCTTGCCTTGCTACGTCATGTGCGTTCCTCGGCCGGACGGCCGCCACCGCATGGTCGCGAGCCCTGGGCGCGCCCAGCCAACGCGTGGCAAGCCTCGGCGCTGCGACCCACGGCCATACGGCCGTCACGGCCACATTCAACCACCTGCGACCATGCCCGCACGATGGCTTACGACGATTCTCCGTCACGCCGGTGACACACTGGGTCCCCATGCCGCCCCGACACAGCCTGCCCGAGGCACTGCTTGCGACCCTGTCCACCACCCGGGGGCGGTCCGACCGGCTCACCCATACGGAGCACCTTCCCGCCCGACCTGCGCGTTATGCGCCATGGCCGGACTCGATCCGGCCGGAGATCGTGGCCGCCGCGCTGACCGTCGGCGTGGAACAGCCCTGGGCGCACCAGGCGGAAGCCATGAACCTGGCCAAAACCGGCCAGACTGTGGTGATCGCCACAGGCACCGCCTCGGGCAAGTCGCTCGGCTACCTGGCCCCGGTCCTGAGCGATCTGCTGGACGGCACCGAGGCCCGCAACGGCCGCGGCGCCACCGCGCTCTACCTCGCCCCGACCAAGGCCCTCGCCGCCGACCAGCGCCGCCGGGCCGCCGAACTCGCCCCGCCCCGGGTCCGGGCCGCCCTCTACGACGGCGACACCCCGCCCGAGGAGCGCGAGTGGGTCCGCCAGTACGCCTCGTACGTGCTCACCAACCCGGACATGCTGCACCGCGGCATCCTGCCCGCGCACGCCCGCTGGGCCTCCTTCCTGAAGGTGCTGCGCTATGTGGTCGTCGACGAGTGCCACAGCTACCGGGGCGTGTTCGGCTCGCACGTCGCCCAGGTGCTGCGCCGACTGCGCCGCGTCTGCGCCCGCTACGGTTCGTCACCCACCTTCCTGCTCGCCTCCGCCACCACCGCCGACCCGGCCGCCACCGCCCGCCGTCTGACCGGTCTGCCCGCCGTGGCCGTCACCGACGACGCCTCGCCGCGCGGGCCGATGGTCTTCGGCCTCTGGGAACCGCCGCTGACCGAGAACGTCGGCGAGCACGGCGCGCCCGTCCGGCGGACCGCCACCGCCGAGGCGGCGCACCTGCTGACCGACCTGGTCGAGCAGCAGACCCGCACCGTCGTCTTCGTCCGCTCCCGCCGCGCCGCCGAACTCGTCGCCCTCCAGGCTCAGGACCAACTCGGCCGACCGCTCGCCGACCGGGTGGCCGCCTATCGCGGCGGCTACCTCGCCGACGAACGCCGGGCCCTGGAAAGCGCCCTGCAAAGCGGCCGACTGCTCGGACTCGCCTCCACCTCCGCTCTCGAACTCGGCGTCGACGTCTCCGGACTCGACGCCGTCCTGATGGCCGGCTACCCCGGCACCCGGGCCTCGCTCTGGCAGCAGGCGGGCCGGGCCGGGCGCGAGGCCCAGGGCGCGCTGGCCGTCCTGATCGCCCGGGACGACCCGCTGGACACCTACCTGGTGCACCACCCGGAGGCGCTGTTCGCGGCGCCCGTCGAGGCCACCGTGCTCGACCCCGACAACCCGCATGTGCTCGCCCCGCACCTGTGCGCCGCTGCCGCCGAACTCCCGCTCACCGACACCGACCTGGAGCTGTTCGGACCCTCCGCCGAACCGCTGCTGCCCGTCCTGGAACGCCGCGGCCTGCTGCGCCGCCGCAGCGACGGCTCCTGGTACTGGACCCGTCGCGAACGCGCGGCCGACGCCGTCGACCTGCGCGGCAGTGGCGGCAGCCCGGTACAGATCGTCGAGGCAGACACCGGCCGCCTGCTCGGCACGGTGGACGCCTCCGCCGCCCACACCACCGTCCACACCGGAGCCGTCCACATCCACCAGGGACGCAGCTTCCTGGTCCGGGAGCTCGACCTGGAGAACTCGGTCGCCCTGGTCGAACCGGCCGACCCGCCGTACACCACGGCCGCCCGCGACATCACCTCCATCTCCGTGCTCGACACCGACATCACCGTCCGCTGGGGCGAGGGCCGGCTCAGTTTCGGTTCGGTGGAGGTGGTCAACCAGGTGGTCGGCTACCTCCGGAAGCGGATCTCGACCGGCGAGATCATGGGCGAGACCAAACTCGACCTGCCGCCCCGTACGCTGCGCACCCGCGCGGTCTGGTGGTCCGTCACCGAGGACCAGCTCCTCGACGCGGACCTCCCGCTCGACCAGCTGCCCGGTGCCGCCCACGCCGCCGAGCACGCCTCGATCGGCCTGCTGCCGCTGTTCGCCACCTGCGACCGCTGGGACATCGGCGGCGTCTCCGTCCCGCTGCACCCCGACACCGAGCTGCCCACCGTGTTCGTCTACGACGGCCACCCGGGCGGGGCCGGCTTCGCCGAACGCGGCTTCCAGCGGGCCATCCAGTGGCTGACGGCCACCCGCGAGGCGATCGCCGCCTGCGAATGCGAGCGCGGCTGCCCGTCCTGCGTGCAGTCGCCCAAGTGCGGCAACGGGAACGAGCCGCTGGACAAGGACGCCGCCGTCCGGCTCCTGGACGTCCTGCTGGCCGGTGCTCCGGAGGCGGCGGACGGGACCGCCGAATCCGCTGACGGGGACTCATGAGCCCTCCTCCGTTGCCGTGACCGGCGCCCGGACCGGTCCGGCGCGGGCCCGGGCGCGCGCCGGACCGACCGGAAGGCGTACGGGCAGTCCGCCGACCGGCACTTCGGCCACGACCTCCACGGCGTCCTCGTCCGGGTCCACCGCGCAGAACGCCAGACCCGCGCCCTGCGCCCCGGCGATCCCCGCCGCCCACCCGCACCCGCCGTCCGGGTCCAGCAACAGCCGGTCCGCCGCCGCGAGAGCCGCGAGGTCGGCCGCCGCCTCGGCCCGGTGCCGGGCGGCGACCACCGCGCCGACCGCCATCGTCGACGCGAACACCGAACAACCGAGCATCGCGAAGGCCAGCAGCCAGACGGTCGCCGAGCCGGCGTCCGGCCCACGCCCCCTGACCGCCACAGCCCGCGCCCGAGCCGCTACCGGCCGCCGGATCAGGTCGGCCATGATCCCGTTCCTCCTCCCACGAGGGTGTCCTCCCGTGCCGCCACCGCGACGGCGCTCAGCCGCACCGAGAGCAGGCCGGCGAGCCTGCCCGGCCCCGTGCACGGCGCCTCCACCGTGACCCGCACCGTGTCGGACGCCAGGGCGATCCGGACCTGGGCCCCGGGCGGGGCCGCAGCGCCGGCGATCGCGGCGGCGTCCACCTCACCGCGGGCGGCGGCCCGGGCACCGACCCGGGCCGCGTCCACACAGCGGATCTGGGCCGCCGCCGCGAGCACGCCCCAGATCAGCAGCGTCGCGAGCAGCACCAGCGCCGGCAGGGCCACCGCCGTCTCCGCCGTGACGAACCCCGCGTCACCGCGCCGACGGCCACGTCTACGTCGCATGGAGCGCCCGCTCCAGCAGATCGGTCAGCGCCCCCGTGACGGTCGCACTGGTCACGATCTTGTAGAGCCCAGCCGCGAGGGCGCAGGCGCCCAAGGTTATCTTGGGTGACCAGAAGCCGTAAGGCACATGAGGCAAGTAGGGTAGATCTCAACTTGCCTGCATGATATCTGGGGGGTGTTAAGGCACGTTGGTTACAGCAGATGTGCTGCCTCGTCACTACCGGGCCGAGCGTGCTGTGTCCGCCGACGGGAGCGTCCGGTGGGTGGTAGTCGATGAGTTCTTCGAGCTGCACGAGCAGTCGTGCTTGTTCCTGGCGGGCCGGGAGTTCAACACCGGCAAGACGTACGCTCCCCGGGTCGCCCTGTACCTGTCGTGGTGCAAGGAGTTCGGCGTCGAGTGGACCGAGCCGACGCTGGCTCAGCTGCTGGCTTTCCAACGGTGGTTGGTGGAAGAGCCGTTGCCGCCGCGCAGTAGCCGGCCGGGGGCCGAGCGGCGCTACCGGGAGAAGAGCACGGCGAACCAGATCACGGGCACGATGACCGACTTCCTGCGGTGGTGCTCGCTGGCCGGGCTCGGCGTCCCGGCCACGGTGGTGACGATGCTGGTCGAGCCGCGGTTCCTGCGTTTCGCCCCGGCCGGGTTCGACCCGGGCGAGGACGGCCAGAACCTCCAGATCGAGGGCCGGCGCTTGAAGTTCAAGGTCGCGGTGCCCGGCTACGAGTGGCTGACCGACGAGGAGGTCGACCAGGTCATCGCGGCGACCACGCACGCCAGGGACCGGTTCCTGGTGGGCCTGCTGGCCGTGACGGGGATGCGGATCGGCGAGGCGCTGGGTCTGCGGCGTGAGGACATGCACTTCCTGCCGGACTCGCGGCTGCTGGGCTGCAAGGTCAAAGGCCCGCACGTGCACGTCAAACGCCGAGTGAACAGCAACAACGCCTTCGCCAAGTCGGTGGACCCGCGCTGGATCCCGGTGGACGAGGACACGGTCAGCCTGTACACCGACTACCGCTACGAGCGGGACGCGGTGCCGCAGGCCGAGTACTGCGACATGGTGTTCGTCAACCTGTTCCGTGCTCCGCTGGGCTCGCCGATGAAGTACGACAACACGTACGAACTGTTTGTGCGGCTGGCGACGCGGGCCGGGTTCAGGGCCAGGCCGCACATGCTGCGGCACACGGCGATCACCCGGTGGCGGCGCAAGAAGGTGCCGCGGGACGTGCGTCAGAACCTGGCCGGGCACCGGTCCCCGGCATCCCAGGACCGCTACTCGCACGCCAGTGACCAGGAGAAACGCGACGCCGTGGAGCTGGTGGCAGCCCGGCGCCGTCAGGGGAGGATGGAACAGGGTGGGTAACGTCGTGCCGCTGCACCGGCCGCAGACCGGTGGCGAACGATCGGCAGGCTGGGCGCCGTTGGAGGCCGAGCAGTGGTCGTCGTGGCTGCGCGAGCAGGTCACGGACGGCTGGCGCGAGGGCGAGTGGGATCCGCAGACGCTGGTGTTCACCGGCGATGTCGAGCATCCGCGCACGGTGGTGTACCGGTGCGGGACGGCGGCCTGCGACGCGCTGGCGCGCGCCAAGAGCCTGTGCACGACCTGCGCGAAGGCCCAGCGGGTCAGCGGGCTGTCGATGAAGGAGTTCAAGGCGGTCTTCGTGCCGGTGCGGGACCGGACGATGACCGGCGTGCAGGCCCGGTGCCGCGTCGAGAAGTGCCCGCGCGAGTCACACCTGTGGAACCTGTGCAGTTCCCACGCCTCGCTGCGGCAGAAGGACCTGGACCGCAACCCCACCTCCGCGCTGGACGCCTGGGTCGCCCGGCAGCAGCCGTACCCGGCGGTGGCCAGCTGCCGCGTGCGGGGCTGCCGCTATGACGGCCGCGGCCCGCACGCCCTGTGCTTCCAGCACATCCGCCGCTTCAAGCGGCACCCCGCGTCCCGGCTGGCGGGTGCGACGGTGCCGGCCGCCTGGCTGGACCGGCAGGCCCCCCACCTGGTGGTCCATCAGTTCTCACTCGCCCCCTTGCACCCGGTCGCACGCCTGGAGGTGTTGTACGCGCTCCAGCAGCGGGACGCTCGCGGGCAGAAGATCGACCCGCTCGCCACGCGCCAGATGATCGCCCACCTGGCCGAGGTCACCGACAGCGTGGCCGCTCTGCCCGAAGGCGGCCTGCCCCCTCGCTCGACGTCGAACGTCGACGCGCTGATGCGCGAGACCCACCGGGTGGTGGCCGCTGCCCTCGCCCGCTTCCGCGGGGCGGATCCGGCCGATCAGCCGACGCTGGACCTCACCGAGCTGGGAGTCCGGGGCAAGCGCGGAGGGCGGACCAGCCGGCCCGGCGACCTGGACCTGACCGAGGTGACCCAGCCGTGGCTCCGCCGGGTGCTGGTCGTCTGGATCGATGAGACGAAGCCGACGACCGGCGAGGTCCGCCGGGCCCACCGCGCCTGCCTCACCGCGGCGAGGGCACTCGCGCTGCGGCCCGGTGGCGGCACGGACGCGGCGGTCCTGACGTTCGCCGACATGAACGCCGTGGTCGAGGCGTTCAGGCACCTGCCGCGCCTGGACGGCGAGCCGATGAAGAACAAGGCCCGCAACGCGCTGCTGGGCTTCTTCTTCAAGGTCCTGGACTACGGGCGCGCGGCCGGGCACCTGGGCGGGATGTCCGCCTACTTCGCCCGGCACCCCAGCCACGCGATCGCCCCGGACGAGGTGAGCGAGGAGGACGAGGCCGGGCGGGCCCTGCCCGAGGACGTCATCTACCAGCTGGACGACCAGATCCACCTGATCGGCAAGGGCGTCACGCACGGCCGCCTCACGCCCGAGGAGGTCCACGAGATGTGCCGGGCCGTCTACGAGCTGCTGCGGGACACCGGCCGACGCCCGTATGAGATCGGCGAGTTGCGCCTCAACTGCCTCAAGCGCGAGGGCAAGGAGTCGATCCTGATCTGGGACAACCGCAAGGCTGGCCGCACCCGGCGGCACCTGCCGGTCACCTCGGAGACGGTCGAGACCATCGAGCGGTGGCTGGCCGTGCGGGAAGGGCTGGACCTGCCCACCGGCAGCGAGGGCTACCTTTTCCCGCCGGCCGGGGAGAACGGCCAGCTGCGGCACCTGCTGCCCGAGCAGGTCGCCAACATCATCCGCGCCTGGGCCGACCTTGAGGAAGTAGCCCTGTTCGCCGAGGAGTTCGGGCCGGACGGGACGAGGGTTCCGTTCGACAAGTCCTTGGTCTTCCCCTACGCGTTCCGGCACTCGTTCTGCCAGCGGCACGCGGACGCGGGCATCGACCCGGATGTGCTGCGCGAGCTGATGGACCATCGTTCGGAGGCCACCACGCGCGGCTACTACAAGATCACCGCGAAGCGGAAGCGGGAGGCGGTGAACGTGATGCGGCTGCACACCACCGACCGCAAGGGGCGCCTGACCCCGCTGTCGGAGACAGCCTACTTCCGGGGCTCGGTGCAGGTGCCGTTCGGCAACTGCACGGAACCGTCGAACGTGAGGGCCGGCGGGCACGCGTGCCCGATCCGATTCCAGTGCGTGGGCTGCCCGTCGTATCACCCGGACCCGTCCTACCTGCCCGCGATGGAGGACCACGTCCGCCAGCTGCGGGCCCAGCGCGAGCGGGCGGTCATGATGGACGTCGACGACTTCGTGGTGCGGAACATGGACGACGAGATCGCGGCGTACAAGAAGCGGGTGGAACAGATGCGGGACCAGGTCGAGGCCATGGACCCGGACGAGCGCGAGCGGGTGGAGGAGGCGTCGGCGGTGCTGCGGAAGGTCCGCGCGGCCCAGGCCGGACGCGGGGCGGTCGCCTTGCCGATGCCGGTGTTCAGGCCCGCGCGGCGGGACGGGGCCGGGGCGTGAGCGGGACCGGGCGGAAGCCCGCCGACGCCCTGCGGGATGCGAGACGGCGCGACAGCCAGGCCAAGCGCGGAAAGGTGCTGGCGACGATCGACGCGATGAAGGACAGCGGCACGGCGATCACCTTCCTCGGGGTGGCCCGCGCAGCCGGGGTGTCCAACTGGCTGGTCTACGCGGACGGCGTGCGCGAGCACATCGAGGCCGCGATGAAGGGACAGGACAGGGCTGCCCGACGCCGACGCGAGAGCGGAACGGGCGCCTCGCCGGCGAGCCTTGCAACGGATCTCGAACTGGCCCGCACGCAGATCAGAGCACTGAGCGAGGAACGGGACAGCCTCAAACGGGCCGTCCAGCGGGGCCTGGGCGCCCGGTTGGACCAGGAAGGCGCCCGAAGCGCCACACAGCAGATCGGAGACCTGCAGGCCGAGGTGCAGAAGGTCAAGGACGAGCTCGCCGCCGCCCGCGCGGAGAACGCCGAGCTGAAACGCCGGCTCGCGGACGCCCAGGAAGAGGTGATCGCCGTCCGGGAGGCCGGACGGCAGCTGTTCAAGAGCGTCAACCGGTCCGGCTGACCCATGTGGGTGCCCGGAACCGTCCGGGCACCCACGCCTACGTCAGGCGCTCGCCGCCGGCGGGTGGGCGCTCAACTGGACGACCTGGGCCTCCAGATCGGCGATCCGCTCCGCCATCCTGGTCATGGTCCGCTGGTTCTTCATGACCTTGCTGCCGAGTCCTTCGACGCCGCTGACCATCCGCATCGCCCCGTCCGCGGTCTCGGCCATCTTCGAGAAAGCGTCGGCGTCCGGGCTGCTCGGGTTGGTCGCCTCGAACGCGCACGCCCGCTGCATCTCGGCCATCGAAGCCACGCTCTTGCGGCAGGCCAGCAGCGCGTCCCGGAAGCCCAGGTCGTCGCCCTGACCGGCGCGGTGGAAGCGCGCGGTCATCGCCCCGCGCCGCAGCGGGTCCTTGGAGCGCATGAACTGCTCCAGCCGGTGGCCGTCGTGGGCAGCGGCCACGCGCACCCGGCGGACCGCCGTCCGCAGCCGGCTGCCGTCCGGCAGGCCGACCCCGGCGGAGATGTCCGCGTAGGAGACTTCGTGCCCGGCCCGCGCATACAGCCACATCAGGACGTCGACGGCGTCCTGTTCGGCGCGGGTCGGCGGCTTGTCCTCGCCCCGGCTCACCCCAGCCTCTCGCTCTCTTCGAGGAACGCCTGCAGCGCGGCATCGTCCAGGACCGCGTACGGGCTGGCCACCAGGTCCGTCACGAAGTCGAGGGCGGCCTTCGTCGCCTCGCACAGCTCGGTGATGGTCCTGCCCCGGTCGCCGGTGAGCTGGACGGGGTGCCGCTGCAGCAGCGACAGCACCCGCAGCGTCCCCAGCCGCACCTGGGCCAACTCGTTGAAGACCTGCAGGGCGGCATCGGCCTCGCCCGGCTCGGCTGCGGCCCGCACGGCGGCCGCAGCAACGGCGGGGTCCATCGCCTCGCCGTCGCACTCCGGCGACCACGTGCCGGCCCGGCCGTCGAGCTCCCTGGCGTGGCTCTCGGCGACCGCCCGCGCGGCCTGCCGGTCCGCCCGGTCCTGGGCTTCCGCCTCCCGCCTTCGGTACTCGGCGACACCTTCGATGGCGGCAGTCCGAGTCACCTCGTCGGCGATGACGGCGGCCTTGACCGCCGTCGGGTGCTGGGCGACGTAGACCGGACTTCCCGGACTGACGCCAGCCCGCTCGGCCTCCGCCTCAAGGGCGTCCCGGCGGTCGCCCTTGGACATCCGTGCCTCGTAGCCCTTGTAGAAGCCGTCCTTGCCGTAGAACGGCACCTCGTCCTCATCCGGGAGATCCACGTGCTCACCCGCCGCGACCCGTTCCAGGGTGGGGACCTTGCCGGCCTCCGCCGCCCTGATCCACGCCTCGTGCAGGGCCATGACCCGCTTGGTCGCGGTCTTGGACCGGCTGGCGAACTCCCTTGCGCTGATCTGTCGGAAAGCGTTTCGGTCGAAACGCTTCGCTCGCTGTTCGAATGTCACGCCGTTCCCGACGTGCGGCTCGACGCGGCGTGCGACCAGCAGGGCCAGGGCCCAGCCGCCGCTGCGGCTGTGCCGGGCGAACTCCTCGATGTCGGCGTCCAGACCCTCGTCCGTCTCCTCCACGGTCGGCGGCGTCACACCGCCACCGCGACCTTCGCCGGACGGCGCCCGCGCGCGGGCCTCGCCGTGCTGTCGAGCCGCATCGTGATCCAGGCGGTGGCCAGTTCCAGCTTGACCAGCGCCTCCCGGGCGGCGGGCAGCTGCTGTTCGACAAGCTGGGCGGAGGGGTGACGGTTCACGAAGCCGCTGGCCTGGTCACCGAGGGCCACCAGAGCCCGGGCGAGGGGCATCCACTGCGCGGTGGGCTCGGCGCCGTCCAGGTCCTCGCGGTCGCGCTCCCGGCGGGTCTGAGCGTCGATCGTCCGGCGGACCGACTTTCGCAGGCCGGCGTCGTCGGCCAGCAGCGAGCACACGATCTTCTCCCGTTCGCCGCCGCTCAGCCCGCCCAGGTAGGCCATGAGCTTGGTGGAGTCCCCGGTGCCCGGGTCCACCAGCTCCTTGAGAGCGGGCGCGGTGCCCAGAACCTGCTGGTAGGACGCCAGGGTGACACGGTCGCGGCCGGCCTCACGGGCCTCCTTCAACAAGGCACGGAGCTTGGTCCAGCCCTCGTCCGCCGGAATACCGCCTGGCCTGGGCCGGGCACCCTCACGCAAAGTGCTGTAGCTGACGTGAACGCCGCCTTCGGCGATCAGCTGCCGGATCGTCGGGGTGGCCATGCGGGCGGTGTGGCGGTACTCCCGCCCGGTGAAGGGCGCGAGCCCGATCCGGCCGCAGAACTCCTCGAAGACGCTGTCGCTGTTCAGCCCGGCGACCGCCAGCAGCTTGTCGCCGAGCGCCAACCTGTTCTCGCGGCCCTCGTCCATCAGCCGGCGGCCCTCGCGGACGTCCTCATCGGTGTAAGTCATGCCATGGTCCCATCAGAGATCAACTCGGACGGGCACGCATCGTAATCATATGAACGCGCCACCTGGATCTCGCCAAAAGCTCACTCGGATCGGCTAGTTGACTGATCATCAGCTCTGACCGGCCGCGTCAAGCTGAGGGGCCCGCCACAGATCCACCCTTTCGGGCGAACCCGTGGCGGGCCCCTCTGCAGCAGGGGTCACCCGCCGGACTCAGCGGGCGATGGCGTCGATCAGTTCGCGGGCACCGTCGCGGATCAGCGCTTCGGCGACGGCTTCGCCGAGAGCCTGGGGGGTGAGCTGGTCGCTGGTGCGGCTGGCGGTCAGCACCCTCGCGCCGTCGGGGGTGAAGACCATGGCCCGCAGGGCGAGGCGGCCGTCTTCGAAGGCGCGGGCGTGTCCGGCGATCGGGCTGTTGCAGTGTCCGCGCAGGAGGTTCAGCACGGTCCGCTCGGCGGTGATCTCGCGGGTGGTGAGGCGGTCGCCGAGCGGGGCGAGCAGGGCGATCATCTCCGGGTCGTCGGCCCGGCACTGGAGTCCGAGGACGGCGGCGCCGAGCGGCGGGCACATCTGCTCGACGGACAGCACCTCGCTGATGTGCTGCTGTTCGCCGATGCGCTCCAGGCCGGAGGCGGCCAGGACCAGGGCGTCGACCTTGCCGGCCTTGAGGGCTGCCAGCCGCAGGTTCGCGGTGCCCCGGCTCGGGACGAGTTCGAGGTGGGAGTGGCTGGCGGTGAGCTGGGCGATCCGGCGGACGGCGGCGGTGCCCACGCGGGTGCCGGGCGGCAGCTGGTCGAGGGTCAGGCCGCCGGGGTGGATCAGAGCGTCGCGGATGTCGGCGCGGGCGGGGTGGGCGGCGAAGACGGTGCCCGGGGCGTTCAGCGGGTAGCCGGCGACGTCCTTCATGCAGTGCACGGCCATGTCGCAGACACCGGCCAGTAGGGCTTCCTCGATCTCTCCGGTGAAGGCGCCCTTGTCGTGCAGTTCGGCCTGCTGGCCGGGTTCGAGGTCGCCGGCCGCGGTGAACGGCACGAGCTCGACCTGGGCGTCCGGGTAGCGGTCGCGCAGGTCCTCGGTGACCCGGGCGACCTGGGCCAGCGACATCGGTGAGGTGCGGGCGCCGATGCGGATGGTCCGGGTGGTGTCCAGCACGAAAGGCTCCTTCCAAGGTCCCGACAAACCGTCGGAAACCGGGCGTGTTCGATACGGGTAGCATGCGGTCAACATCTCGTCAGATGCTGGGAGTTGGCGTATGAGCACACTGGTGGTGGGGTCGCGGGCCAGCCATCTGGCGAAGGCCCAGGTCAGGGAGTTCCTGGCGCCGCTGCGGGAGCGCTTCCCCGACGTGGTCTTCCGACAGCGGGTGATCACGGAAGCCGGCGACCAGGACCGCAGGTCGGCCCTGCGGGAGGTGTCGGAGCGCGGCGGCGGCTCGGCGTTCTCCGTGAACCAGGTAGACGCGCTGGTGTCCAGCGAGGTCGACGTGATCGTGCACTCGCTCAAGGACCTGCCGACCGCGAACCCGCCCGGCCTGATCCTGTTGCCCCCGCCCACCCGCGCCGACGTGCACGACGCGCTGTGCGGCAGCACCCTGGCCGGCCTCCCGCGCGGCGGCCGGATCGGCACCTCGGCGTCGCGCCGGATCGCCCAGCTGCTGCACGTCCGCCCCGACCTGGTGCCGGTGGAGATCCGAGGCAACGTCCCGACCAGGCTCGGCAAGCTCAGGACACAGCGGCTGGACGCCGTGGTCCTGGCAGCTGCCGGGATCAAGCGGCTCGGCCGCGGCGAGGAGATCAGCGAGATCCTGCCGATCGAGCTGTTCCCCCCGTCGCCCGGCCAGGGCGCCCTCGGCATCCAGATCCGGGAGGACAACGAGCTGGCCCGCCAGATCCTGGCCGGGTCCGGCGACCCGGTGACCGACGCGGAGGTGCGGGCCGAGCGGGCGATGCTCGCCGAGCTCCACGGCGGGTGCTCGGTGCCGGTCGGCGCGTTCGGCAAGGCCGACGGCGACGTGCTGACCCTGCACGGGCAGGTCACCTCCGTGGACGGCAGGCGGCAGGTGGAGGCCAGCTTCTCCGGCCCGCTGAGCGAGCCGGAGAAGCTGGGCGTGCAGGTGGCAGGCCTCCTGCTGGACCAGGGCGCGGAGGGCATCCTGGCGGAGGTCCGGCCCACCGCCGGCGTTTAGGCGCGCAGGCGGGCCAGGTCCAGCGCGGCGTAGGTGATGATCCGCTCGGCCCCGGCCCGCTTGAGCATGGTGAACACCTCCAGCAGCGGGCGGAAGTCCCGCCGCCCGGTGGCCGGGTCCAGCGGTGCGAGGCGCGTGTACTCGCCGGAGACGGAGAACGGCATCAGCGGCGCCGGGGTGCGGCGCTTGAGGGCCGTGAGGATGTCCACCGACAGCATCCCGGGCTCCAGCAGCAGCATGTCCGCCCCCTCGCCGAGGAACGCCAGGCCGGTGTCCACGGCGCTCTCCGGGCTGCGGGGGCTGATCTGGAACGGGCGGCGAGCGCCCGAGGCCGGGGTGGCCCGCATGGTGGTGCGGTAGCCCTCGTAGAGGGCGGAGTCGAAGATCAGGTGCGGCATGGTCGCCACGTCGCGGTGACCGGCCTCGTCCAGAGCCTGGCGCACGGCCTGGGTGGTGCCCCGGGTCATCGCGGCCGGGCCCACGATGTCGGCGCCGGCCCCGGCCTGGATCACGGCCTGGGCGGCGATCAGCTCGGCAGTCGCCGTGAGGTCGATCCGGCCGCCGACGGTCAGGTGGCACTCGCCGGTGTCGGTGTGCCCGCACAGGCAGTTCTCCGTCATCACCGCGATGCCGGGCTCGGCGTCCTTGGCGGCGCGGATCGCCCGCACCATCAGGGAGTCCGGCGCGACCGCTCCGGTGGCGTGCGCGTCGCGGCCCAGGCTGTTGGCGAACACCTTCACCGACCGGATGCCGACGGCGGCCAGGTCCCGCACGGTCTGTGGGATCTCGGCGACGGTGACGGTCGGCATCGGCCGGTCGGCGTCCTCGCTGTCCTCGCGGACCAGCAGGACCATGCTCAGGTCGGCCGCCGTGAGCTCGGGGCCCTCCAGGAAGCTGCGGACGGCCGCTCGGCCGTGCAGCCGGTCGGCGGCGGCGTGTGCGGCGGTGTGCTGGGTGATGGTCATCTCGTCCTCTCGGTCCGTGGTGTGTGGTGCCGAGGTGCGTGGAAGGGGGCGCCGGCCGGTGTCGTCGTCGGCCGGCGCCCCGGGGCCCGCCTGCCCGCAGCCGGGGGAACTGCGGGTGGGCGGGGGCTCAGGTGGTGCTCGGCGGGTCGCTGTCCGGGGTGGTCGCCGCCGTGGTGCTGTGGGAGGTCTCCTGGTGCACGGTGACGCCGAGCAGGCCGATCACCGCCAGGTGCCCGAGCACGACCAGGGTCTTGAGGGCGTCGTGGACGGGGTCCCGATGCTGTCCTCGGTGCTGGCCGGTCACGACGCACCCCGCATCCGCAGATCCGCATGAACCGTCTTGCCGAGCGTCTCCAAGGTGACGCCCCACTGGCCCTTGGTGAGCCGGTGCACGAGGGCGAGCCCCCGCCCGCCCTCGGCGGCCAGGCCGGCGTCCATCAGCACCGGCAGGACCCGGCTGCCGTCGGTGACCGAGATCCGCACCGCTCCAGCGGTGATCCGGGTGATCTCGACCGTCATCCGCAGGAAGCAGCCGGTCTTGGCGGCGTTGGCCACCAGCTCGGAGATGATCAGCTCGGCGTCGTCGATCAGCTCGTCCAAGCCCCACTCGGCGAGCTTGCCGCGGACCAGGCGGCGGGCCGCCGAGGCCGACTCGGGCCGGTAGGGCAGGTGAGCGACGGACGGCTTCTCGACGGTGGGCGCCGGGGCGGTCGCCGTGCTCATGAGGCCGGGCGCATCCGGGGGTCGGCGGCCGGGGAGAAGTCGGCCCAGCCGGCCGCCGCGGTGGCCAGGGCACTGCGCCGCAGGCGGTCCCCGGCGGATCTGCGCGGCCCGGACGGCGTCGGGGCGGGGTGCGGCGGGCGGCGGGTAGCGGCCATCACGGGCTCCAGGGAGATCAGTGGTGTGGTGGTGGCGCCGGTCCGGACCGCGTGCGGTCCGGACCGATCTCATGCCCCGGGGCTTCGCCTCTCGGGGGCCTGAACACCACGATGCCGCTGATGTAAGGCCGTGAATTTCACCAGAAGTGAAAGATCGTCAGATGCCCGTTCGTGTGATCCAGGTTGACAGCCGTACACTCCGGCGGCTAGCGGAGCGTGACAGCGCGGTCACAGTCTCGCGGGCGAGCGGGTGCCGGGAGACCTGCTCGGGCGCGACCGCGTACGCGGCGTCGAGCTGGTCGAGCGCGGCTTCGGGCTTGGCCATCCACCGGTAGGCGCGGGCCAGGTCGATGTGGTGGTGCCCGATCCTGGTCGGCGCCCAGCCGGCCGGGAACCGCAGGCCCTTCGCGGCGGCCACCGCCTCGTCGTGCTCGCCGGCCTCCACCAGCGTCATCACCCGGTGGACCTGCACGTTGGTGGGCCCGAAGTGCAGCGACAGGTCAGGCCGTTCGCCCGTCTTCGCGGCGACCTTCTCGGCCTCGTTCAAGTGGTGCTTCATCACGTCCGTCTGCCGGGCGCGGGCAGCGACCACGGCGGAGCCGAGGTGGAGCTGGCCGGTCGTGACCAGCGCGCTCGGCGTCTTGGCGTCGGTGCCGTCCAGGTGGCCGCGGCCGGACTCCTGGAGACGTCGGCATGCCGCCAGGTCGCCGACGCGAAGGTAGGCGGTGACCCGCAGGTACTCGCGGGCCGCCCGCAGCGCGGGCGCCCGGTCACCGGCCCGCTGGGCGGCCCAGTCCATCCGGGCCAGGGCCGTTGCGGACAGGTCGTTCAGGCCGATCGCGATCCCGACCGAGTGCCCGCACCGGTAGGCCTCCGCCAGCAGGCCCCACGCTTGCCGCTGCTGTTCGCCGGTGAACTCGTGCGCGGCCGTGTGCAACTCGACCAGCAGCCCCGGCAGCATCGCCACCATCGGCTTGTACTTCGCGGCCTGGGCCAGCGCGTTCACCTGCCGCACCGCCGCTCGAAGCGCCGGCAGGGCCCGCGGGCGCACGGCTTCCTGCGGCGGCAGGTCGTACAGGTCGAGCGTGGTGCGGATCGGCCCCATCAGCGGGACCAGCGGGTCATCGGCCATGCCGTCACTGTACGAGGGCGGCTGCAGGTCGCCCGGCTCAACTCCCAAGGCCCTGGCGACCGCTGCCACGAACTCCGGCGTCGCCGGCTTGTGCCCCGACACCACCTTCGTGAGCAGGCTGTACGAGACGTGAGCGCGGTCGGCGAGCTGCCGATGGCTCAAACCCCTCACATCCTCGTAGGCCGCGATCCGCTGGCCGATGCTGATTCCATCCGGAGGTGCCATGCTGGTCCCCATCCCGTGCACGCCTTGAACCCGTGTGCACGGGACCGTACCCCCGAAGTCGCCCGCCCACAGATCCTTTCGGCAACCGGCGTTGACGCCGGAATCGGATCCGGCGGGGGCGGGGTCCGGAGGAGCCCCCGCCGGGGCTTCCGCGCGGCTGGAAGCCCAACACACCCGGCGGAAGGGCACTCTCGCCGCCGTCCGGCCAGACGCAGCGAAGCGGGCGCGGCACTGCCGGATCGACCGAAGGTCGATGACACGCAGCGGAGGCGTGAGAGCGGCACAAGTCAGCTCTCGAAGAAGGTCGTCGCCTCCCCCGGCGGTGTGGTGAAGTACGGCACCGTCTCGACCTTCGAGCCGCACTCCTCGCAGACCCGGGTCTCAACCGTCTGGTCCTCGTTCAGCGTTCCGGACGGCAAGTCGATGTAGCCGCAGCGCGGGCAATCCGCGAACTCCCGGAACTTCTTGTGTTTGCCGTACTGATCATCCGAGATCGCTGTCATGGGATCAGAGTCTCACGGCCGCAACCGCAGCCGAGTGAGATCACGCCCCTCCAACGTGCCTCATGTAACTGAAAGCTCTAGATCCTGTTGACCAGCCAAGTTTCTTGACAACCCCAGATAACAACGCTGCCGACCGCGTACTCCGCCGTGGTCATCCCGGCGTCCGACCGGCCCCTGGTCCGGGCCGCCCGACGAACCGTGAGCACCGTCCAGCGGCTCCTGCGCCGCCACACCCCGAGCAGGTGCCGGAGCGGACGCCCGGCGGCGGGCCTGGGTGTGATCACTACAGCCATGGTTTTCTCCTCTGATCCGATGTCGACTTGATCGATTGCCCGATTCGCTGTTGATGCTTCATCACATCGCCAGCGCGAACCGGGTGGTCAGCCCCATGACGACCGGCACCACGCCGATCAGCACGAAGGCCGGAAGAAAGCAGAGCCCGAGCGGTGCGGTCGCGAGCACCCCCGCACGGCGGACCCGGGCCTGGGCAGCCCGGCCGGCCGCCGTCCGACGGGCGTGGGCGAGCCCGATCAGCGGCCCGGCTGCCGGAGCGCCGCCGAGGCTCGTCCGGACCATGCAGCCGGCCAGCGGCGCCAGCGAGGGGTGCTGCTCGCTCAGCCGGCTCCAACACAGCTCCGGCGGTGCGCCCAGCGCCAGTTCGGCACCGATCGCCACCAGCCGGGGCCCCATCGGGGCACCCACGCTCCGGCCGACCGCGACGACCGCCACGGAGGGCGATGCTGCCGACCCGAGGCAGGCCGCCAGCAGCTCGGCGCTGAGCGGGAGTTGCCGGGTGAGCAGCTCCTCCTCCAGGTCCGCTCGCCGGTCCGCCGGCGACCGTGCCCGCGCCAGTGCTCGGTACACCCCCACCGCCAGGCCCACCCCGACGACGAGGCCGACGCCACCGCCGAGCAGCACAGCCGACCCGGTCCCGGCCACGAGCGCCATCGCCGTTCGCCGCACCGGCGGAGCCACTTGCGGCCCCGGCCCGGCACGCGTCCGAGCCTGTGCCCGGAACCAGGCAGACGCTCTCCGCCGCCTCGCCCACCTGAGCGCCGAAGCAACTCCCGCTACCGCCACCGCGGCAGCCACACCCCACATCACCCCGACACCACCTCTCGCCACAACACCCCGCCAGGCCCTCCCGTCGAACTCCCGCCGCCCGGACGCCCAGAAGGCCGGGCGGACAGCGGACGCGACGCCCAGGCCCGTCTGCTTTGCACGGCATCACCGCCACCCGGCCGGGCCGAGACGGGACGCCATACCCCAGGCCACCCACGCCACATCCCTCGGCGAGGCACAGCACCACGCCCGGCGGACCGCCGAGGAGCCTCCACGTCGCCCCGAGCCGCCATCCGAACCACCCGCGCCCGCAGACCGCCCCCGCCCGACCGCCCAGCGGGCCGCCAAGGGGCCTCCAGAGCCCCCTGGGCCGCCGCCCGGACGATCCGGGCCGTCCAGGCCACGCCCAGGCCCTCCAGTGCCGCTCCCGCCGCGAGGCAGCCGAGCCCGGCGGGCGTGTGCAGCAGGACGTTCACCGGGCGTGCCCCGAGAGCCGCGCCGAGCAGGAGCCCGGCGGCGGGCAGGGCCGCCAGGACGGCGATCGTCGTCCGCGGACCGGCCAGCTCGCCGGCGATTTCCTCGGCCAGCGCCCGCTCGGCGCGCAGCGCCTCCGCGACCCGGTCCAGCGCGGCGGCCAGCCCGGCCCCGCCGTCGGAGGCAACCCGCCAGCAGGCCGCGATCGCCGCCGCCCCGCTCCCGCCCGGGAGTTCGGCGAGCAGGTGGAGCGCCGCGGGCACGTCCCCGCCGTACCGGCCGGCCGCCAGCCGCGCCACCGGCTCCTCGCCCAGCCGGCGAAGCGCCTCCGGGTCGGCGGCGATGCGTGTCGTCACCAGGTGCAACGCCTGTTCCGGTGTCGACCCGCTGCGCAACTCACCGGCCAGCCCGGTGCAGAGCTCGACCACACCGGCCGCCCGCCGCCCGGCCTCCGCCGCGACCCGCCGCCGTTCCCGCCACCGCCGAAGCGGCAGGAAGGCCAGGACGGCAGCAAGCACCGGCACGGGCGAGGCCACGGCATGCCCGGCCGCCAAGCCCGTCGGCAGGAGCAGCAGTTCGGGCACCAGCCACCTCGGCGGACGACGCACAATCGCCGAACTCCCGCTCACCGCCGGCCCCATGGGCGGCACCGGCGGGCCGGCCCCCGCCAGCACCAGCCTGGACCGCCGACCGCCCGGCACCTGCTGCTGCAACGCGCGCCACCCGGCAATCGCCATCACACACAGCGCCATGGCCCACCACAGCGAGGCCTGACGATCCGTCATTTCACAAACCTCCTTGCCGATCGACTCATCTGCCTTTCCTGCCCCACGCCCCCAACAGCGCCAGGGCGCCCGCCGAGCAGACGGCCAGCAGCAGGACGAACCCGAGCTCCGCCGCACGCACACTCGGCGCCGCCAGCCCCGTCACGGCGGCCCGGCGCCGAGTGACACCCCGCGCGCCGCCAGCAGCCCGACCAGCCGCTCCCACCCCGCTCCCGGGACCATCCCGCCCTCCGCCGTGAACTCCACCGCCGGAGTGGTCACGGCCAGGCCGTCGCGGTCCCCGGCCAGCGTGTGGATCTCGGCCACCCGGCGCCGCCCCGACCCCGGCTCCCGGACCAGGTGCACCACCAGGTCGAGCGCGGCCCGGAGTTGGCTGTGCAGCGCCGGCCGGTCGAGCCCGGCGAGCGAGCCCAGCGCCTCCAGCCGCACCGGCACGTCCGCCGCCGTGTTGGCGTGGACGGTGCCGCAGCCGCCCTCGTGCCCGGTGTTCAGCGCGGCCAGCAGGTCCGACACCTCGGCCCCGCGCACCTCGCCGATGACCAGCCGGTCGGGGCGCATCCGCAGTGCCTGCCGGACGAGGTCCCGAAGCGTGAGCTCCCCCAGGCCCTCCTGGTTGGGCGGTCTGCTCTGCAGCCGGACCACGTGCGGATGGGCCGGTTGCAGCTCGGCGGAGTCCTCGGCGACCACGATCCGTTCGTCCGGCCCGGCGAGGCCGAGCAGGGCCGCGAGGAGCGTGGTCTTGCCCGTCCCCGTGCCGCCCGAGATGAGCAGCGACAGCCGGGCCCGCAGGATGCCGGCCAGCAGGTCGGCGCCCTCGGGTGGCAGCGCCCCGCCCGCCACCAACTCGGCGAGCGTGAACGGCCGGGGCCGGCAGACCCGCAGCGAGATGTGGGTGCAGCCGGCCGCGATCGGCGGCAGCACGGCGTGCAGCCTGGTGCCGTCCGGCAGCCGGGCGTCCACCCAGGGCCGGGCGTCGTCCAGCCGCCGCCCGGCCGCGGTGGCCAGCCGGTGGGCCAGCCGCCGGACCGCCTCGGCGTCGGCGAACCGGACCCCGGTGGCCCGGTGCAGGCCGCCGCCACGGTCGACCCACACCTCGTCCGGACCGTTCACCAGGACGTCCGTGACGTCCGGCGCCGCCAGCAGCCGGTCCAGCGGGCCCGCACCCACCAGTTCGGCGCGCAGCGAGCGCACGGTGTCCAGCACCTCGTCCCCGCCGAGCGGCGGCCGGGTGGCCCGCAGGGCGGCGGCGACGGACCCGTCCGTCGGAGCCGCACCCGACTCGGCCAGCCGCAGCCGGACCGCGTCCACCAGCGCCGCCGTCCGCTCCTCCCGGGCCGTCCGCCCGTAGGGGCACGGCCGGGGTGCCTCGGGCGGCCCGCCGGGCGGCGGCACGCTCCGGAGCGGCCGGTGTTCCCGCGCACCGTCGCCCCGGCCCTGTGAGCCGCCCCGGAATGCTGCCTTGCGCAGACGGACCATCAGTACACACCTCCTTCGACCGCCGGCACCGGCGGCATCACCTCGTCCAGGAAGGTGGCGCAGAAGCGCGCCAGGGGACCGCTCTCCCGGATCCCGGGCGGCACGCCCTTCTCGACGTCCTCGGCCAGCCCGGGCTCCGGCTCCAGCTCCCCCGCGAGCTCCAACCGCAGTCCACGGGCGATCCGCGGAGCCGGGAGTCCGAAGGCCCGCAGCGGACGGACCACCGCCCGGACGTCCCCGAGCCGCATCCGGGCCGCCGCCGCGACCCGGTCGGCGGCGGCCACCGCGCGCAGTTCGGCCGGCACCACCAGCAGGGCCAGGTCGGACTGCTCCAGCGCCTGCCCGGCCGCCGCGTCGAGATGGCGCGGCACGTCGACCACGACCAGCCCGCCGCGCCGTCTGGAGGCGGCGAGGACGCTGCGCATGGCCTCGGGCGGCACGGCGAGGGTGTCGCCGCGGTCCCAGGAGAGGCAGGACAGCGCGGACAGCCGTTTGAATGCCGGCAGCGCCCTGGCCAGCTCGGCCCCGCTGACCCGCCCGCGCGAGCCGGCCAGATCGGGCCAGCGCAGCCCGCGGGCCGTCTCGCCGCCGAGCAGGATGTCCAGGCCTCCGCCCAGCGGATCGCCGTCGATCAGTATCGTCCGACGGCCGACCCGCGCCGCCGTGACCGCGAGGGCGCAGGCCAGGGTGGAGGCCCCGGCGCCGCCCCGGCCGCCGAGCACGGCGACGGTGAGCGCCGGCGGCCCGACGCCCTCGGCCGCATCGGCGATCCGGTCGAGCAGCCAGGCCTCGGCGTCGGGCAGGAACAGCACGTGCTCGGCGCCGAGTTGGACGGCTCTGACCCACACCTCCGGGTCGTCCAGGTCCATCCCCAGCAGCAACACCCCACTGCGCCGGGGCAGCCCGGCGCAGAGGGCCACCTGGTCGTCCCCGACCAGGACGAGCGAGGAACTCTCCCAGAGGCCGCGCGGCGGCGGGGCACCCCGGATCAGCCGGGGATCGGTGCCGGCGGCGGCGCAGAGCCGCAGCAGGTGCTCGGCGAGGTGCTCGTCCTCGGTCAGCACGAGCGGGCCGGTGACCTCGGGCACCTCGGCGGTGGCGTGGCCGGTGATCGGCGTCGACATGGCGGTCTCCCCTCAGCACCGCCGACCGCTTGGGACGGCCGACGGCGCACGTCGGACGGTTCCGGCGAACGGTCGCCCGGGAGAGCCCCGAGAGCCCTGAAGAACCCTGAAGGAGGTGCCTGGCGACCGCCGCCGACCATCACGGTGGGGGGTGATCCGGATTCCGTCATCAGGCTTCCGAATCCCTGGGGACAACTCGAAGCCTGTGGATAAAAACGTTCACCCGGGCGGGGGGCTAATGAGCCAAGAATTGACGAACGGGGATCACGGAGATGAACCGTCGGCACCGCGCACACCTGCCGCCCGGTCTCGCTGAACACCTCGCCCGAAGCAGTTCGGGCGTACCGCGCCGCTGGAACGGGACAGCGTGGGGCCACCGGCAGAGATGAGCAAACGGCAACACAGAGTGACGAAAGATGGTCGACGGACCCCCGCGCCGACACCGCCTGTACACCTCGGGCAGCCGGTCGGCGGTACCCGCCGCGAAGGGCCTTCAAGCCCTGAAAATGGCCCCGGACGTGCGACGACCCCCGCCGGGGGGGAGAGCGGGGGTCGTCTATCCACAGCCCGACTCGGGGGGGAGGAGCCGGACCGGGTTAGCACGGTCGCGAACGATCCGTGACTTCCATGGTGTACCCGAGCGGCCAGAAACACAAACCCGCACGCCCGCGAGTACGCCGAATGGCGGGGTGTTTTGTGGCTCCCTCTATCCTCGGTTCCCGTGGACACCACCGAGAACGCCGCCGACCACGCCGACGAGTCCCCGGGCGACGCCACCGGGACCGCCGAGGCCCCCGCGCCCGCCCGCCCCCGACCGGGCGGCCTGCGGACGGCGGCCTTCTTCGACCTGGACAAGACCATCATCGCCAAGTCGAGCGCGCTGGCCTTCAGCCGCCCGTTCTACCAGGGCGGTCTGATCAACCGTCGGGCCGTACTCCGCAGCGCGTACGCCCAGTTCGTGTTCCTGGTCGGCGGCGCGGACCACGACCAGATGGAGAAGATGCGCGAGTACCTCTCGTCGCTCACCCGGGGCTGGAACGTCCAGCAGGTCCGCGAGATCGTCGCCGAGACCCTGCACAACCTGATCGACCCGATCATCTACGACGAGGCCGCCTCGCTGATCGAGCAGCACCACGCGGCCGGCCGCGACGTGGTGATCGTCAGCAGCTCGGGCTCCGAGGTGGTCGAGCCGATCGGCGCGCTGCTCGGCGCGGACCATGTGATCGCCACCCGGCTGAAGATCGAGGACGGCTGCTACACCGGCGAGATCGAGTACTACGCCTACGCCGAGAACAAGGCCGCCGCCATCCGGGAGTTGGCCGAGACCGAGGGCTACGACCTCGCCGCGTCCTACGCGTACAGCGACTCCTCCACCGACCTGCCGCTGCTGGAGGCCGTCGGCCACCCGTCGGCCGTCAACCCCGACCGGGCGCTGCGGAAGGAGGCGGCGGCCCGGGAGTGGCCGGTGCTGGTCTTCGACAAGCCGGTGGAACTGCGGCGGCGGCTCCCGGAGTTCTCCGCTCCGAGCGGGTCGGTCCTGACGGCCGTGGCGGTCGGGACGGCCGTGCTCACCGCCGGGGTCGTCTGGTACCTGGCCCGGCGCCGCCGCCCGACCGTCTGAGCCCGCGCACCCGCCGGGCTCGGCCCCCGTCCGAAGCCGGCCGACCCGAAGCCCCACAACCCTCTACAACTGGGACAAAACGGGCAATTGCCGCAGACTTCCTGTTTCGGGTTCCCCTTTCGCCCGAAACGCGATACAAATGAAGCACGGCCCGCGAGACCCGGTCAGGACCGAAGAGGTCAAACCGACAACGCATTTCAGGCCCACGGACCGCACGTACAGATAACCGAGCACCCACATGCAGCCGACCCGCTGTCGGGCCGCCGGACCAGACGAACGGGCAGGATCCCCGTCTGATCGGCACTTCCGGTGCATGCATGGTCACCCGGTACCTGTACCAGCGGCGGCACCCAGCAGGATCAGGTGCCGCCGCATCTCCATGTCTGCAAGCGCAGTGTCCGTAAGCGCGACCGGTCAGACCATCCCGCGCTGCATGGCCTCGCAGACCGCCGTGCTCTCGCGTACGCCGAGGCGCAACGCCTTGCTGCAGTGCGCGATCCAGGCCGCCATCCCCTCCCCGGTCCCGGCCAGGTAGCCGGCCAGCGCACGCCGGTAGGCGTCCGTGCCGAGCTCCGCGAGGCCTACCTCGGCCGGGCAGATCGACTTCGGGTCGAGCCCCTCGGCGATCAGCACGATCCGCTGGGCGGCCCGCGCGATCACGCCGTTGTACGAGCCGAACGGCCGCAGCGCGAGCAGTTCGCCGTGCACCACCGAGGCGACCACGAGAGCCGGCGTCCCCACGCCCTGCCCCTCCGCGCGCGCGACCAGCAGCCGGGAGAGCTGGTCGAGGCGGGCGGCGACCTCCTCGGCGCCCGGGGCGGGCGGCAGCGCGGGCAGCGGGGCGTCCACCACGGCTGCCTCGACGCTCTCCACCGGCTTGAGCTCCAGCGGGAACACCTCCTCGGCCGTCTCCCCCGCCCGCCGCGGCCGGCCCGCGGACGGGTCGGTGTCGCCGACGGCGAGCAGATGCAGCCGGGCCAGCACCTGGAGCGGCGAGTGCCGCCAGATGCTGAGCAGCTGGCCGGCCTCGGCGGAGATCCGCAGGGCGGCGCCGATGGTCCTGGCCTCGTCGTCCGCGCTGAAGTCACTACGGCGCCGGACCTCCTCCAGCGGCCAGTCCGCCCCGGCCAGCGCCGCCGACGCGCGGGCGCCCCGGAGCGCGGACTCGGAGGTGACCTCGGCCGCGCGGCGGCGCATCACCCGGTGGCCGTAGAGGCGGTCGACGGCCTTGCGCACCTCGGCCACCGCGTCGGGCACCCCGGGGAGCTGGACCAGCGGGGCGAGGGGATCAGTTCCAGTGCTCACCTACCCGAGAGTAGTGAATCGGCGGCCCCTCCCGGAACAGCAACCCCGCATCACCCGTTAGAGGCAATCCTCATTTCCCTTCCGCGAGGAGCCCCAAACCCCGGCTAGCATGACCACTATCGGAGACGATAACGATTTCCAGTTAGCCCCCACAGTCGGCTCCACAGTCGTCCCGCCCATCCCCACAGGCAGCCCTCCAGAGCGAGAGCCCCAGAGCAAGAGCCGGAGTCCCAGATGAAGATCGCCTTCGTCGGCAAGGGTGGCAGCGGCAAGACCACGCTGTCCGCACTGTTCATCCGCCACCTGGCCGCCGCTGGCCGGCCCGTCATCGCCGTCGACGCCGACATCAACCAGCACCTGGGCCCCGCACTCGGACTGACGGACGATCAGGCCGCCCGGCTGCCCTCGCTCGGCGCGCACCTGCCGGAGATCAAGGAGTACCTGCGCGGCAGCAATCCGCTGATCGGCTCGGCCGACGAGATGATCAAAACCACGCCGCCCGGCCGGGGTTCGCGCCTGCTGCGGATCGTCGAGGAGAACCCGGTCTACGCCGCCTGCGCCCGGCCGATCGCGCTGGACGAGGGCTCGGTACGGCTGCTGGCGACCGGCGCGTTCACCGAGGAGGACCTCGGGGTGGCCTGCTACCACTCCAAGGTCGGCGCGGTCGAACTGCTGCTCAACCACCTGCTGGACGGCCGCGACGAGTACCTGGTCACCGACATGACGGCGGGCTCCGACTCCTTCGCCTCCGGCCTGTTCACCCGCTTCGACCTGACCTTCCTGGTCGCCGAGCCGACCCGCAAGGGCGTCTCGGTCTACCGCCAGTACAAGGACTACGCCCGCGACTTCGGCGTGCACCTGCGGGTGATCGGCAACAAGGTGCAGGGCCCGGACGACCTCGACTTCCTGCGCCGCGAGGTCGGTGACGACCTGCTCGCCACCTTCGGACACTCGGACTGGGTGCGCCGCATGGAGCAGGGCGCCGAGCCGCCGCTGAAGTCGCTGGAGCCGGCCAACCGGGCCGTGCTGGAGCAGCTGCGGTCCGAGGTCGACGCCTCCTTCGACCGGCGGGACGCGCACCGCTACACCGAGCAGGCCGTGCTCTTCCACCTGCGCAACGCGGAGAGTTGGGCCAGCGCCAAGGTGGGCGTCGACCTCGCGAACCAGGTGGACCACTCCTTCGTGCTGGGCGAGTTCACGCCCGACGGCGAGCAGCCCGCCCCGGCCGGCGCACACGTCTGACCGACTCCTCGCCGGCCACTCGCCCCCCTCGCCAACGCCTGCCGGACCGGCATCCGGCGCCCGAACGGGCCGTGGCCTCCCCCGCCTCCGGGGAGGCCACGGCCCGTTCGGCGTGTTCGGCGCGCCCACCAGCAGATTCCCCGCGGTTCGAACACCACCCAATGGGGTGAATCAGGGGCTTTTCCCCTTCCGCCCCGAATGACGCTGTGCAAAGCTTTCATTACCCTCGGTTTACCGAGTCTTGATGGTCCGTCCCGACGGCCCTCTGTGAGGCCCCCGCTCCTCGCCGAGGCCCCTGGCGGGCCCTGATGGTCAAGGTCCGGCCGGTGACACCCGCACTCCCCGCCGCGCCCACGCCATCCCGCCACACCGTCGCGACCCACGACAGCCGATCCGCCCCAGAGCCCCACCACCGGACTCACCACCGGACCTGACTGCGTTCGTTCCCCCGGACAGACGGGAAGACAATGACCCTCGACATCTCCAGCGCCCCCATCGCCTCCGACACCACCGACCACGCACCGCCGGGCTCCGACTCCGGCCCGCGCGCCCGGTGGATGCAGGACCTCTCCGCCTCCCTGGTGGTCTTCCTGATCGCCGTGCCGTTCTCCCTCGGCATCGCGCTCGCCACCGGCGCCCCGCTCACCGCCGGCCTCGCCGCAGCGGCCGTCGGCGGCATCGTCGTCGGCCTGCTCGGCGGCACGCCCCTCCAGGTCAGCGGCCCCTCGGCCGCGCTGACCGTGATCACCGCCGGGCTGATCGCCCAGTACGGCTGGCAGGCCACCTGCGCCATCACACTCGCCGCCGGCCTGCTCCAACTCCTGCTCGGTGCACGCCAGGTGGCCCGAACGGCGCTCGCCGTGTCGCCCGCGATCGTGCACGGCATGCTGGCCGGGGTCGGGCTCACCATCGCCGTCGCGCAGCTGCACGTCGTCCTCGGCGGCTCCCCACAGAGCTCCACGATCGCCAACCTCCTCGCGCTGCCCGGGCAGTTGGCGGGCCCGCACCCGCCCGCGCTACTGGTCGGCACGGTGACCGTGGCCGTCCTGCTCGGCTGGCCGCGGCTCGGCCGACTCCCGGGTCGCGCAGGCGAGTTGGGCAGCAAGCTGGCCAGGCTGCCCGGCCCGCTGGCCGCCGTCGCCGCTGCCACAGCGCTCGCCCTGACCATGAACCTGCGGCTCGCGCACATCGAACTCCCCGCCTGGCAAGCGCACGCGTTCGTCCCTGCCCTGCCGCACGGCCCGCTCGGCGGCGTGCTCGCCGCCGTCCTCACCGTCACCGCCGTCGCCAGCGTCGAGTCGCTGCTCTCCGCCGTCGCGGTCGACCGGATGTCCCGCCGCCGCGGAGACCTCGACCGCGAACTCCGCGGCCAGGGCGTCGCCAACATGGTCAGCGGGCTGATCGGCGGACTCCCCATCGCCGGCGGCGCGGTGCGCAGCACCGCCAACGTCCGCGCGGGCGGGCAGACCAAGTGGTCCTCGGTGCTGCACGGTGTCTGGGTCCTCGCCGCGGCGCTGGCGCTGACCGGCGGGCTGCGCCGGATCCCGCTCGCCGCGCTGGCCGCACTGGTGCTGGTCGTCGGGCTGCAGATGATGAGCTTCGCGCACATCCGCAACGTGCACCGACACCGCGAGTTCCCGGTCTACCTGACCACCGTGCCGGGCGTGGTGGGGTTCGGCGTGCTGTGGGGCGTGACGCTCGGCGCCGCCACCGCCGTCCTGCTCGCGCTCTACCGGCTGACCCGCGCTCATGTGGACGTGCTGGCGGGCCCCGACGGCTCGGTGACGGTCCAGACGCACGGCCCGCTCACCTTCACCGCCGTACCCCGGCTGAGCCGGGCGCTGGCCGGCGTCCCCGCCGACGCCGAGGTGACGGTGGTCCACGACGGCTCCTTCCTGGACCACGCCGCGTACGAGACCCTGCACAGCTGGCGCACCGGGCACCAGGCCGCGGGCGGCCGGGTCTCGATGGTGACGAGACATCAGGACGACGAGGTGCTCGACCCCGACGGGACGGTCCGCGCGGGCAGCTCCCCCGGCCCCCACCGGTGCCGGGCGTGGACACCCTGGGTCGGCCACCACTGCATCGAGCAGCAGGAGGACCCGCACGGCCGGCTGCTCGACGGCGTCCGGGTGTTCCAGCAGCACACCGCCCCGCTGATCAGGCCCGAACTCGCCCGGCTGGCCCGGGAGGGGCAGACCCCCTCCGAGCTCTTCCTGACCTGCGCGGACTCGCGGATGGTCACCAGCATGATCACCAACAGCGGCCCGGGCGACCTGTTCACCGTCCGCAACGTCGGGAACCTGGTGCCGGCCCCGTTCGAGCCCGGCGCGGCCGACGACTCGGTGGCCGCCGCGGTGCAGTACGCCGTCGAGGCCCTGGAGGTGCGCTCGATCACGATCTGCGGCCACTCGGGCTGCGGTGCGATGAAGGCCCTGCTGGACGGTGTGCACGAGTGCCCCGGTCCGCCGACCCCGCTGGCCCGCTGGCTGCGCAACGGGCGCGGCTCGCTGGACCGGCTCCGACGGGTCCCTGCCGAGTTCGCCGCCCGGCCGGTGGTGGACCTCGTGGAACAGCTCTGCATCACCAACGTCGTCCAGCAGCTGGACCAGCTGATGGCGAACCCGGCCGTGGAGCGCCGGGTCGAGGAGGGCACCCTGCGCCTGGTCGGGATGTACTTCGACTTCGCGACCGCCCAGGCGTACGTCCTCGACCGAGCCAGCGGCACCTTCAGCCCAGTCGAGGCGCACCCAGCCGAAGCAGACTCTGCCGAAGCGCACCCGGGGGCGGTACAGGCCGCGCCGGCGGGGTGCCCGCCCGAAGGAGTGAATGGAAGGCCCGACCGGGCGCACGCCGACGGCAGCGAGGAGGATCCTCGGCTGGCCGCCTGAGAGCCGGGTCCGTGTCCCCGCCGGGCGGGCCGGGGCGCGGACCCACCCCCGCCGCGACGACGTCCGTTCGACTCTCGGTCAAAGGTCTACACCAATTACCCGGTGCCTCTTGTCAACTGGGCCGTTCGCCTGGTGAGCTGTGCGCTGGGACACACGGGACAATCCCCACGCACGGGATCGCCCCAGATCATGACTCGATGAGGAGTGCGCGTTGAGCAACGAGAGCCTGGCCAACCTGCTCAAGGAGGAGCGGCGCTTCGCCCCGCCGGCAGAGCTCGCCGCAGCCGCCAACGTCACCGCGGCCGCGTACGCGCAGGCCTCCGAGGACCGCCTGGGCTTCTGGGCCGAGCAGGCCCGCCGCCTCAGCTGGGCCGTCGAGCCCACCGAGACGCTCGACTGGTCCAACCCGCCGTTCGCCAAGTGGTTCGCCGACGGCAAGCTCAACGTGGCCTACAACTGCGTCGACCGGCACGTCGAGGCCGGCCTGGGCGACCGGGTCGCCATCCACTTCGAGGGCGAGCCCGGCGACAGCCGCTCGATCACCTACGCCCAGCTCAAGGACGAGGTCTCGCAGGCCGCCAACGCGCTGCTGGAGCTCGGCGTCGTCAAGGGCGACCGGGTGGCGATCTACCTGCCGATGATCGCCGAGGCGGTCGTCGCGATCCTCGCCTGCGCCCGGATCGGCGCCACCCACTCGGTGGTCTTCGGCGGCTTCTCCGCCGACGCCGTCGCCTCCCGCATCCAGGACGCCCAGGCCAAGCTCGTCATCACCGCCGACGGCGGCTACCGCCGCGGCAAGCCGTCCGCGCTCAAGCCCGCCATCGACGAGGCGCTCACCAAGGCCGACGGCGTCGACCACGTCCTGGTGGTCCGCCGCACCGGGCAGGAGATCGCCTGGACCGAGGGCCGCGACGTCTGGTGGCACGAGATCACCGCGCGCCAGTCCACCGAGCACACCCCCGAGGCGCACGAGGCCGAGCACCCGCTGTTCATCCTGTACACCTCGGGCACCACCGGAAAGCCCAAGGGCATCCTGCACACCTCGGGCGGCTACCTCACCCAGGCCAGCTACACCCACCACGCGGTCTTCGACCTCAAGCCGGACACCGACGTCTACTGGTGCACCGCCGACATCGGCTGGGTCACCGGCCACTCGTACATCGTCTACGGCCCGCTCTCCAACGGCGCCACCCAGGTCATCTACGAGGGCACCCCGGACACCCCGCACCAGGGCCGGTTCTGGGAGATCGTCCAGAAGTACGGCGTGACGATCCTCTACACCGCCCCCACCGCGATCCGCACCTTCATGAAGTGGGGCGACGACATCCCCGCGAAGTTCGACCTGTCCTCGCTGCGGGTGCTGGGCAGCGTCGGCGAGCCGATCAACCCCGAGGCCTGGATCTGGTACCGCGAGCACATCGGCGCCGGCAAGACCCCGATCGTGGACACCTGGTGGCAGACCGAGACCGGCGCCATCATGATCAGCCCGCTGCCGGGCGTCACCGAGACCAAGCCGGGCTCCGCCCAGCGCGCCCTGCCGGGCATCGCGGCCACCGTCGTCGACGACGAGGCCAACGAGGTCCCGAACGGCTCCGGCGGCTACCTCGTCCTCACCGAACCGTGGCCCTCGATGCTCCGCACCATCTGGGGCGACGACCAGCGCTACATCGACACCTACTGGTCGCGCTTCCAGGGCCGCTACTTCGCCGGCGACGGCGCCAAGAAGGACGAGGACGGCGACATCTGGCTGCTCGGCCGGGTCGACGACGTCATGCTCGTCTCCGGCCACAACATCTCCACCACCGAGGTCGAGTCGGCCCTGGTCGGCCACTCCTCGGTGGCCGAGTCCGCCGTCGTCGGCGCCACCGACGCCACCACCGGCCAGGCGATCGTCGCCTTCGTGATCCTGCGTGGCGGAGCCACCGAGACCCCGGAGCTGGTCGAGGAGCTGCGGGCGCACGTCGGCCGCACGCTCGGCCCGATCGCCAAGCCGAAGCAGATCAAGGTGGTCGGCGAACTGCCGAAGACCCGCTCCGGCAAGATCATGCGCCGCCTGCTGCGCGACATCGCCGAGGGCCGCGAGGTCGGCGACACCACCACCCTCGCCGACAGCACGGTGATGAGCCAGATCCAGGCCCAGCTGCCGCCGGCCGGCAGCAACGGCTGAGTGCCCTGAGACAAATGCGCTGAGACGAGTGCGCTGAGACAGCGGGCTGTGCCCCGGGCGGTTCACCGCCCGGGGCACAGTTGTTGTTCGGGCGCAGCATCCGGCGTGCGCCGGTTCGCGGCCAGGGTGTGCAGGGCCTCGTACGCGCTCTGGACGAAGCCGCGGCTGCGCAGCGACCGCGCTCCGGCCATCACCGCCAGCCCCACCTGCACCCGACGATAGAAACGCGGTCACTCTCTGCATGCGGCCGAGGTCATTCGGGTGCAGGTGGGGTGCCACGCGAGGGTGCAAAAAGCGCTCGCGGGGCTTAAGTCCTTGAATAGGACAATCCGGATGTCACACGAACGCTCCCGTTAGACTGTCAAAGACGCATCAAGATCCTCGAACAGGAGTCCGGGCGTCACAGGGCGCGCCGGGAAGTCTGGTCGGCAACTGCACCACACGTGCAGTCGTTTGCCGTTCCCAGTCCTCAGGAGGTCCGCGCGTGACCGATCAGCCGCCCGTCAACCAGCCGACGACCCGCCGCCGGCAGCTTCTCGGCCGGCTGTCACTGCCCGAGCGGACGTACATCACCGACGCGCTGCGCACCGAGACGGTCGGCGGCGTGCTGCTGCTGATCGCCGCCGTGATCGCGTTGATCTGGGCCAACGTCTGGCCGCACGCGTACGAGAGCGTCCTCGACCACACCATCGGCCCGTCCGCCCCGCTCCACCTCGACCTCACGCTGGGCGACTGGGCCAAGGACGGCCTGCTGACGATCTTCTTCTTCGTGGCCGGCATCGAGCTCAAGCGGGAGTTCGTCGCGGGCGAGCTGCGCAGCCCGAGCGCTGCGCTGCTGCCCGTCATAGCCGCAGTCTGTGGCGTCGCGCTGCCCGCGATCCTGTTCGCCCTGACCAACTCCGGCAGCGGCGGCCACCCCGGCGGCTGGGCGATCCCGACCGCCACCGACATCGCCTTCGCACTCGGCGTGCTGGCCGTGGTCGGCAGTCACCTGCCCTCGGCGCTGCGTGCCTTCCTGCTCACCCTGGCCGTCGTCGACGACCTGATCGCGATCCTGATCATCGCGATCTTCTACAGCTCCGGCATCAAGTTCTGGGCGCTCGGCCTGGCCTTCGCCGGTCTGGTGCTGTTCTGGTTCCTGCACCGGCGCGGGGTGCACGGCTGGTACCTGTTCGTGCCTCTGGCCTTCGTGATCTGGGCGCTGATGCACGAGAGCGGCGTGCACGCCACCGTGGCGGGCGTCGCCATGGGCCTGATGCTGCGCTGCCACCGCGAGGGCGACGAGCAGCACTCCCCCGGCGAGCACATCGAGCACCTGGTCCGCCCGCTCTCGGCCGGCCTGGCCGTCCCGGTGTTCGCGCTGTTCGCGGCCGGGGTGACGATCTCCGGCTCGGCGCTGCGCGAGGTGTTCACCCAGGCCGCGCCGCTGGGCATCGTCATCGGCCTGCTGGTCGGCAAGACGGTGGGCATATTCGGCGGCACCTGGCTGACCGCCCGGTTCACCCGGGCGGAGCTGAACCCGCAGCTCAAATGGGCCGACATGTTCGCGGTCTCGGTGCTCGCGGGGATCGGCTTCACCGTCTCGCTGCTGATCAGCGAGCTGGCCTTCCCCGGGGACCTCGCGCTGGCCGACCGCGCCAAGACCGCCGTCCTGGTGGGCTCGCTGCTGTGCGCTCTGGTCGCCACCGTGCTGCTCAAGCTGCGCAACCGGCACTACCGGGAGCTGTGCGAGGAGGAGGACCGGGACCTGGACGGCGACGGCATCCCGGACGTCTACCAGCAGGACGATCCGGCCTGGCGGTCCCGGGTGGCCGAGTTCGCACCACACCCCGGCGACGACCGGACGGACGGCGGAGCGGAGTCGTCCCGCTGAGGACCACCAAGGCCCGCTGAGGACCGCTCAGCGGGCCCGCCCGGGCTCTCCCGACGCCCCTCCCCCGGCTCCGTGACACCGGGACACGTCGCTCCGCCGGGGCCCCCGGAGTGGTGTCCGACTGACCGGTAGGGGCATGATTCTGAGCTGTCGACAGTCCACTGACGCCACCGGGCCCCCTCCGGCCCCCGGAACCGCACCGCGCGGCGGCGTCACGCCGCACAGCCGCAGAGGAGAACCGCTGATGCCCGCAGGAGCCGCAGACCCGTCCAGCAACGGCCGGGCGCCCTACGAGGGCGAGCGTTCGGTGGGGCAGCTGTTCGCGGCGGCCACCGCCGACCTGTCCGCGCTGGTCCACGACGAGATCGCGCTCGCCAAGGCCGAGCTGCGGGCGGACGTCAAGCGCGGCGTCTCCGGCGGGGTCTCGCTGACGGTCGCCGGCGTGGTCGCGCTGGCCGCCGTCCCGATGCTGAGCGCCGCGGCGGCCTTCGGCATCCACGCACTGGGCCTGTCGCTCGGCTGGTCGTTCTTCATCGTGGCCGGCGCCTACCTGCTGCTCGCGGTGCTGCTCGGCCTGCTGGCGTGGCGTTCGTTCAAGAGGATCGAGAAGCCGGTCCGCACCATCGAGGGCGCCCAGAAGACCGCCGACGTCCTGAAGAACGCCCGGCCGCGGCCGGCCACCAAGGAGGAGATCGACCGGGCGCTGGGCCGCATTCCGTAACGGATTCCGTCGCTGGTTCCGGCGCAGATTCCGCTACGGGTTTCGCAAAGCGTTTCACCACGGGTTTCGCAGCGGATTCCGCCCCGGCCGCCCCCGTTGGGCGGACCGACAACGAGTGCCGGGCACGTGTCCGGCACACGGATGTGACACGCTCTCGGTATGCCGCTTGACCAGAAGCCCGTGCCCTCGCAGCAGTCCGCCGACTCCGGCCCCGATCTGGAGCCCGGCCGGAAGGCCGTCGACGGGGTCGCCGACGGGGCCGCCGGGGCGGCCGAGGCCGAGGCCTGGAGCATCCGGCAGAGCGGCCCGTGGACGCACCGCGACCTCGCGGCCAACGGCGCCCGGTTCCACATCGCCGAGCTGGGCGCGGGCCCGCTGGTGCTGCTGGTGCACGGCTGGCCCGAGTACTGGTGGGCCTGGCGCCACCAGCTGACCGCGCTCGCCGCGGCCGGCTACCGCGCGGTCGCGCTCGACCTGCGGGGCATCGGCGGCAGCGACCGCACCCCGCGCGGATACGACCCGGGCAACCTCGCCCTGGACATCACCGGGGTGATCCGCTCGCTCGGCGAACGCCGGGCCCACCTGGTCGGCCACGCCTCCGGCGGCACGCTGGCCTGGGTGGCGGCGGTGATGCGCCCGTCGGTCATCCAGAGCCTCACCGTGGTCTCCGCCGCGCACCCCCGGGACCTGCGCCGGGCGCTGCTCACCGACCGCCGTCAGATGGCCGCCTTCGAGCACGTGCTGGGCTTCCAGCGGCCGTGGATACCGGAACGCCGCCTGGTGGCCGACGACGCCGCGCTGGTCGGCCGGTACCTGGACGAGTGGACCGGGCCGGACAAGCTGGACGAGGCGGCGGTGCACGCGTACCGGCAGGCGATCCAGATCCCCAGCACGGCGCACTGTTCGATCGAGCCGTACCGCTGGCTGCTGCGGTCGATGGCCCGTCCGGACGGCATCCAGTTCGCCCGGCGGATGAAGAAGCCCATCACCGCGCCCACCCTGCACGTCCAGGGCGCGGCGGACCCGGTGCTGCTGTCGCACACCGCGCTCGGCGGCGGCGAGTACGTGGCGGCGCCGTACCGCTGGCGGCTGATGCCGGGCGTCGGGCACTTCCCGCACGAGGAGGCGCCGGAGCAGTTCACGGCGGAGCTGCTGGACTGGGTCGGTCGGCACAAGGAGTGAGGGCCGGACCGGGACCTGGCTCCCAACTTCCTTAATGTTGTGCTCATATGACAAACGCATAGGCCACTTCCGATGCCCCTCGGACGGTTACCCCGACCGGCCCAGGGGCATCCATTCCGGTATGACCTGGATGCCCGATCGCGGCGGCGCATCGCGCGGCCGACGCCACAACAGCTCGCACCGGTCCGCCCACCGTTCCGACTGGGCGGACGACCTCGGCTACGACGGCCCGGACGGCCGTCAGCGCTCGGCGCAGCGGCAGCTCGGCATCCCACGCATCCTCGGCCGGCGCGCCCGCTGGGTGGGCGTACGACTGCGGCGCGAGACCTGAGGCCTCGCGCCGCATCCCGTCAAAAAGCGCCGCTCGGTTCACGACGCGCCACAGTTCGGCTCAGTTCACGATCGTCGGTGACAGCGCGGTGAACCAGAGCAGGACGAAGGTCGCCACCGACATGATCGGCACCAGTACCTTGGTCTCGACGTTGTTGCCGCTGCGCTTGATCAGCACCACCTCGTAGCGCTCCTTGTGCGGCCAGAGCAGCGGCGCGCCCTTCTTCGTCAGGCAGTCGCCCAGCAGGTGCGCCAGCGTGCCCAGCGCCACCGCGTACGGCAGCCAGCCGGGGGCGTTCGGCATCCAGGTGTTCATCCCGAAGGTGCCGAGCGCGGCCAGGCCGATGACGGTGATCCACGCCTCCGGGCCGTCGCCGGGCGGGCAGAGCCGCAGCGCCCGGATCGCGAGGGCGAGCAGGAAGAACGTCACCCCGAGGGTGAAGTAGCGGCCCAGGAAGGTGACGCCCGCCCAGGTGCCGGCGCCCATGAACGCGACGAACAGCAGCGAGTGGGTGGCGTGCCGGTGACCGCCGGAGGCCCAGGCCACGAAGCGGCAGAGCGCCTTGGAGACCGGGCCGAGGAAGTTGGCGATCGAGCCGTCGTGGTGGTCGAGGTCCGGCAGCAGGGCCGCGCCCGCGCACAGCACCGTGCCCATGAGTATGTCCGCCGGCTGCAGTGTGGTGTGCAGCAGCAACGGGGGAAGGAAAGGCGCCGATGCCGCATACAGCATCGCTCCGCTGACCGCGTGCGAGTGACCCATCATCGGACTACCACGACCTCCCGTTGCGCTCACTCCGGGCCGGCGCCGGATTGAGCCGAACGGGTGAGCGCGGCAGAGGCTACCAGGGCGGACTGACGATGCGACGGATATCCGGCCCGACCCCGTCCCGGCGCGCCGACCTGCGTCAGAGCGCGCAGCCCTGGGTGTCCACCCGCGCCGTCGCGGTGCTGCCCTTCTCGGCGTCGTCCTTCACCTCGGCCGAGGTGAGCACGTACCCGGTGTCGGCGCTGTCCAGCGACTTGGCGAACACCACGCCGTACACCTGGCCGTCCGGGGTGAGCAGCGGGCCACCACTGTTGCCCTGGCGGACCAGCGAGCGGACCGAGTAGACGTCGCGCACCACCTGGCCGCGGTGGTAGATGTCCGGGCCGTTGGCCTGGATCCGGCCGCGGATCCGGGCCGGCTGGACGTTGAAGGCGCCGTTCTCCGGGAAGCCGGCCACGATCGCGCTGTCGTTGGTCTTCGCCTCCCCGGCGAAGGACAGCGGAGGCGCGTTCAGCTTGGGCACGTCCAGGATCGCGATATCGCGCTGCCAGTCGTAGCGGACCACCGTCGCGTCGTAGAGCTGGCCGACGCCGCCGATCTGCACGGTCGGCTCGTCGACCCCGCCGACGACGTGGGCGTTGGTCATCACCCGGTGCGGGGCGAAGACGAAGCCGCTGCCCTCCAGGGTCTTGCCGCAGGAGGTGGCGGTGCCGACCACCTTGACCAGGCTCTGCTTCGCCTTCGCCACCGCCGGGCTGGCGGCCAGCGCGGGGTCGGGGGTGTCGACCTGGGTGATCGGCTCGTGCTCGAAGGGATTGAAGACCTGCGGGAAGCCGTTGCGGGCAAGCACCTTGGAGAAGTCCGAGAACCAGTTCGGCGCGTCGTCGGGCAGCGCGTTCTGGACGCCGCCGAGGATCGCCGAGGAGCGGACCTGCTTGGAGACCGTCGGCAGTGACGTTCCGGCGAGCGCGGAGCCGATCAGCCAGGCCACCAGCAGCATCGAGATCACGTTGACGACCGCCCCGCCGGCCGCGTCCAGCACCCGAGCCGGACGGCGGTCGATGTGGCCGCGCAGCTTCCAGCCGAAGTGCGTGGTGATCGCCTGGCCGATCGCGGCGAACACGATCACCACCACCACGGCCACCACCGAGGCCATGGTGCCCGGGCTCAGGTGGTCGAGCAGCAGCGGCAGCAGCTGGACGGCCAGCAGGCCGCCGCCGAGAAAGCCGACCACCGACAGGACGCCCACCACGAAGCCCTGCCGGTAGCCCGACACGGCGAATCCGACGGCAGCGAGGATCAGCAGCACATCCAGGACGTTCACCCGGACACCCTCCCACGACCGGCGGCGCCGCCGCGCGGACGGGCCCTCACGAGGGACCGGCGTCGCCGCCCAGCAGCGCGCGGGACCGGTCGGTGTCGCCCTGCACCAGGGCCAGCGCCTCGTCCGACAGATCGACGATCCGGGACGGGTCCCAGGGCCGCTCCAGGCCGCTGTGGTGCAGCACCCGGTCGATCACCCCCGCTGTGAAGCCCCAGACCAGCCGCCCGGCCACCGCGAAGGCCGGGCCCAGATGACCGGACGGATGCCGCAGCCGGACCCGGTTCGCCGGATCGGCCAGGTCCGCGATCGTCACCCGGAACACCGCGCCGGTCTCGCCCTGGTCCACCGGCCGGACCGGCGACTCCTCACGCCACCAGCCGAGCACCGGGGTCACCACGAA
This sequence comes from Kitasatospora aureofaciens, assembly GCF_019192735.1. Classification (GTDB taxonomy): domain Bacteria; phylum Actinomycetota; class Actinomycetes; order Streptomycetales; family Streptomycetaceae; genus Kitasatospora; species Kitasatospora aureofaciens_A. Next base: position 53,933 of record NZ_JAHTKP010000005.1, on the reverse strand, counting down.
CCGGCTCACCGGGATGTAGAGGGCCGGCAGTTCGGCGAACACCTGCACCCCGGCCGGATCCAGGCCGGTCTCCTCCCAGGCCTCGCGCAGCGCCGCGGCGATCGGGCCCGGCCCGGCCGGGTCGCCGTCCTCCGGGTCCAGCGCGCCGCCGGGGAATGAGGACTGCCCGGCGTGCGAGCGCAGCGAGCGGGCCCGCTCGGTCAGCAGCAGGTCCGGGCCGTCCGGGCCCTCGCCGAAGAGCATCAGCACGGCGGCGGCCCGGCTGTCCTCGACCGGCGGGAGGAAACGGCTCAGCTGCTCCGGCAGCACCCGCTCGGCGGCATCCCGGACGGGCTCCAGCCACTCCGGCAGGCCGTCCCGCTCGATCGCCCTGGGCATCACTCGCCCACCGCCAGGTCCGCGACCCGCCCCTGGTGGGCGGCGGCGTCGGCGCGGGCGGCGGCCTCGCCGGGGAAGTCCCCCGGGGGCTTCAGCCGCTGGCCGGGCTGACCGCCCAGCTCGTACTTGAGCAGCTTCTTCGCCTTCTCCGGATCGGTCTCGCCCTCGCCGTACGACGGGCAGAGCGGCGCGATCGGGCAGGCCCCGCAAGCGGGCTTCTGGGAGTGGCAGATCCGGCGGCCGTGGAAGACCACCCGGTGCGACAGCATCGTCCACTCGGACTTCGGGAAGATCTCGGCGACGGCCGCCTCGACCTTCACCGGGTCCTCCTCGGCGGTCCAGCCGAAGCGCCGGGCCAGCCGCCCGAAGTGGGTGTCCACGGTGATCCCGGGGACGCCGAAGGCGTTGCCGAGGACGACGTTCGCGGTCTTGCGGCCGACGCCGGGCAGGGTCACCAGGTCGTCGAGGCGGCCCGGGACCTCGCCGCCGAACTCGTCGCGCAGCGCGATCGACAGGCCGATCAGCGACTTCGCCTTGTTCCGGAAGAACCCGGTCGGGCGGATGATCTCCTCCAGCTCCTCCGGGTTCGCCGCCGCCATGTCCTCCGGCGTCGGGTACGTCGCGAACAGCGCCGGCGTCGTCTGGTTCACCCGCAGGTCCGTCGTCTGCGCCGACAGCACCGTCGCCACCAGCAGCTGGAACGGGTTCTCGAAGTCCAGCTCCGGATGCGCGTACGGATACAGCTCCGCCAGCTCCCGGTTGATCCTCCGCGCCCGCCGCACCATCGCCAGCCGCGACTCCGGCTTCCTCGGTTTCACCGCCGGCTTGGCCGCGGTCTTCCGGACCTTGCTCTCTGCCATGGACGAAGGCTACGCCGGACAGCCGAACCCGTGCGCCGCATTGGCCACGTCCGCAGCGCCCGGCGGGGGCGCGGCAGGGGTTACCGGCCCTGGCGGACCTTGACGCCGCCGACGAGCGAGTAGGAGCGGACCTTGACCACCGGGCCGCCGGGCTCGCCGGCGATGCCCTTGCTGCGGCCGCCGAGCAGGGAGAACCCGCTGACCTCGACCGTGGTGCCGGCCGGGACCGTCAGGTCGACACCGCCGAACACCGAGAACGCGTCCACCTCGGCCGAAGCGCCCTCGGGGTAGGCCAGCTCCGCGCCGCCCACCAGGGCCGCCTTGACCAGGTGCGTCGGACCGGCCGGGAGCTCGGCGTCGGTGTGGTCGAGCTTGGCCCCGCCGACCGCGGCGACGTGCACCGTGCGCTCGCGGGCCTCGAACTCGCCCTGGTGCTTGAGGCCGCCCAGCAGGGCCAGGCTCCACTCGGTGCGGCGGGCCGGGGTCGAGGTGCTCTTCGTGATCTCCATGGCCACAACATTACGAGCGGGCGCTGAGGCCTCGTCAGTGTCCTTGCGCACCTGTCCGACATGACATCCGTCATGGTCAGCGGGGGTGCCGGGGGAACACGGTCGCCGAGGCGGGGACCCGGGAGTCGGGCGTCAGCCCCCGGCGAAGCGGTCCACCAGGACGGTGAGCCGCTGCGCCGCCGCCTCGCGGGGCAGGCGGCCGGAGCGGGTGAGCGAGACCAGCCCGTGCAGGGCCGACCAGAACACTTCCACGAAGACGGCCGGATCGGCGTCCCCCGCGACTTCCCCGAGCGTCTCGACCAGCGTCCCGAAGGCCTCGCGCAGCGGCGCCGGGGTCGCCTCGACGGCGAACGGCAGGCCGGTGTCGAGGAGGAACATCGCGTCGTACAGCGCGGGGTTGCGCCCGGCGAAGTCGACGTACGCCCCGGCGAGCGCCGCCACCGCCGCCCGGCCAGCCGGACCGTCGGCCACCGCTCGCCGGATCGCCGCCGTCAGCTCGGCGAAGCCCTCCAGTGCGACGGCCCCGACGATCTCGCGCTTGCCCTCGCGGAAGTGCCCGTAGATCACGGGCTGGCTGTACTCGATGCGCTCGGCGAGCCGGCGTGTGGTGACGGCGTCCCAGCCCTGGGACTCGGCGAGTTCGCGGGCTGTCGCGACGATCAGCTGGTGGCGGTGGGCCCGTTCGCGTTCCTTGCGTTCCTGTACCGACATGACTGGATTCTAGCACTGCTAGACATTCGAGCAGAGGCCGGTCTAGCATCACACCAGAATCTAGCGGCGCTAGAACTGCGATGCGCCGGAAGCCTCGGGAGGGAACATGCAGAACGCACTCGCCGTCGTCACCGTCGTGGTCGTCGGCCTGCTGGTGGGCGTGGAGTTCGCGGTGGCGGCCTTCGTCAACCCGATCGTCGACGGGCTGCCGCACAACGGCGGCCTCGCGGCCCGCACCGCGGGGGCCCGGCTCCTCGGCCGGGTCATGCCGTTCTGGTACATCGGCTCGGTCGTGCTCGGAGTGGTCTGGTCGGCGGTGGCGTGGGGCGGCGCGGGGGCGGGGCTGGTCGCCACGGCCGCCGGGCTGCTCGTTCTCAGCGTGGTGATGTCGGTCGCCCTGCTCGTCCCGATCAACTCCCGGGTGGCCCGGTGGACCACCGAGAGCGTCCCGGCGGACTGGCGGCAGCAGCTGGGCCGCTGGGACCGGTTCCACTACGTGCGCGTCGCGGTCATCGTCACGGCGTTCGTCCTGCTGGTCGTCGCCCTGGTGTGACGGCCCGGGAAGCCCCGCGCAGAAAACCCGAAAAGATTTCTGCCCGAGAGCGATGAGTTCTGCGGCGGTGCCCGGTCTACCCCTGCGAAAGCACGCGAGAAACGCGCAAGAAGCAGACCCCCGAAGGGAACCCCCATGAACACCGTTGTCTCCGCCGACGGCACCGCGATCGCCTACTCCGTCACCGGCTCCGGCCCGGCCGTCGTCTTCGTCGACGGCGCGCTCTGCCACCGGGCGTTCGGGCCCGGCACGGCGGTGGCCGAGCAGCTGGCGGCGCACCACACCGCCTACACCTACGACCGCCGCGGGCGCGGGGCGAGCGGGGACACCGCGCCGTTCGCCGTCGAGCGCGAGATCGAGGACCTGGCGGCCGTCATCGAGGCCGCCGGTGGCTCGGCCCGCGTGATCGGGGTCTCCTCCGGCGCGGCGCTCGCGCTGCGGGCCGCCGCGAGCGGGGTCGGGATCAGCCACATCGCCGTCTACGAGCCGCCGTTCAGCACCGAGGACGGGCAGCGCGAGCGGTTCACCGCGTACCTGGAGGACCTGGATGCGGCGCTCGCCGAGGGTCGGCGCAGCGACGCCGCCGCCCGGTTCATGACCTTCGTCGGCATGCCGGCCGGGATGGTGGACCAGATGCGCGGCGCGCCGGTGTGGCCGGCCTTCGAGGCCGTGGCGCCGACGCTCGCCTACGACGCCGCCGCCCTGGGGGCGAAGACGGGCGGGTCCGTCCCGGTCGAGGTCCTCGCCGAGGTGGCCGTGCCCGCGCTCGTGCTCGACGGCGGCGCCAGCCCGGAGCTGCTGCGCGCGCCGGCCCGCGAGGTCGCCGCGGCCGTCCCGGGCGCCGAGTACCGGACGCTGGCGGACCAGACGCACGAGGTGGCCGCCGACGTCCTGGCGCCGGTGCTGGCCGAGTTCTTCGCCCGGCCGACCGTCTGAAGCTCACCACGCGGGCCGGTCCGATATTGCGCCGACAGCACCGACCGACCAGTCGAACAACGCGGCAGACCATGGACCACGACTTCACGGACATTCCCACCACCACCCTGGCCGACCTCCTCGGCCGCGCCCAGGTGATGGACATCGGCATCCGTCCGCTGTGGGCGGGCCCGCCCCGGGTGGCCGGTCCGGCCTTCACCATGCAGTGCCCGCCCGGCGACAACCTGATGCTGCACCGAAGCCGGCCAAGGAGGCCGCCGAGACGCTCGACGAGTGGGAGGCGGCGCACCGCGCCAAGATCGAGAAGGCTCTGGGCGAGCTGGGCTCCACCGGCTGACCGACGCTCAATGGCCATGCGCCCCGGATGGATTGATCCTCCGGGGCGCACTGTCATTTCTGCGTGGCGTCGCTTCTACGCCGACTGCTCGCGCTGCCGGTGGTAGTGGCGGGCGGCCCGGGCGCGGTTGCCGCAGCCGGGACCGCACCACTCGCGGCGCGGGTGGTCCTTGACGAAGAACTGGACGCAGCCCGGCCCGTGACAGGCCCGCAGGTCGGCGGCGAGCGGACCGCCGAGCAGGTCGGCGGTGCCGTGGGCGAGGGCGGCGAGCGCGGCCGGGAGGGGATCGCGGTCGGTCCGCTGGGTGACGGCGTACCCGGCCCCGGCGGGCGTCAGGACCGGCCAGCGCGGGGCGGCGGCGGACGCCTCGTTGATCCGCTCGACCTCGGCGGCGGGGGCCGGCTCGCCGTCGACGTACGCGCGCAGGACGGCCCGGACCGCGTCGCGCAGAGCCCGGAACGCCGTCAGGTCGGGTGCGCCGACGGCCACCTCCGGGGCACCAGTGTTGGCCGCCAGCCAGGCGGCGAGTTCGTCCGGGGTCCCGAGCGTCTCCCGGACCTTTCCCCGGACGGCGACGAGCGTGTTCGCGAACGCAACGGCGAGCGGCAGGGCGGACCCGGACGAGCCCGCCGCAGCCCTCTGAGCGGTGACGGTAACCATGACCTAATGGTAGCCACCCCTTGCAACCATCAAGTCCAGCTGCCATGATTCTAGCGGTTGATCACGCGACAACCATTAGAAACGACTCGGGGGGAGCACCACCGGATGACTGCGACACTGATCGGGCCCGACCCGCAGACCCGCTCGGCCGAGCAGCCGACGGCCCCGCTGCGGCACAACCGGGACTTCCTCAAGTTCTGGTCCGGCGAAACGCTCTCGCTGCTCGGCACCCAGGTCACCACCCTGGCCCTGCCCCTCACCGCCGTCATCGCCTTCAACGCCACCCCGGAGCAGGTCGGGCTGCTGCGCTTCCTGCAGCTCGTCCCGTACCTCGGCCTCGCCCTGCTCTTCGGCGTCCTGGTCGACCGGATGCGGCGCAAGCGCGTCATGCTGCTGGCCAACGGCGCCCGGATGGTGCTCATCGGCCTGATCCCGCTGCTCGCCGCGACCCACCACCTGACGCTGCCGGTGCTGCTGACGCTCGCCTGCGCGATCGGCGTCTTCTCGGTCCTGTTCGACGTCAGCTGGATGTCCTTCGTCCCCACCCTGGTGAAGGACCCGAAGCACTACGTCGAGGCCAACCAGAAGCTCGGCGTCACCTCGTCCACGGCGGACGTCGCCGGCCCCGGCCTGGCGGGCGTGCTGGTCGGCGCCCTGAGCGCGCCGGTCACGCTGGTGGTGGACGCCTTCTCTTACCTGGTCTCGCTGGTGACGCTGCTGTGGATCCGCACGCCGGAGCCGCGCCCCGAGCCGCCCGCGCAAGGGCGCCACCTGGGGCGGGAGCTGGCCGAGGGGCTGCGCTGGGTCTTCGGCGACCGCATCCTGCGCCCGCTCGCCCTGGTCGGGCCGTTCTGCAACTTCTCCATGATCTCGGTGTGGACGATGTTCGTCCTGTACGCGGTGCGCGACCAGGGGCTGACGCCCACCGAGATCGGCGTCGTGTTCTCCGCCTCCTCGGTCGGCGGCCTGGTCGGCGCGGCGCTCTCCGGACGGGTCGTCAAGCGGTTCCGGCTCGGCGCGGTCTACGCGGTGTCGATGGCGGCGATCTTCGCGGGCCCGCTGCTGATCCCGTTCGCGGACGGCCCCAAGGCAGTGCGGATGGCTCTGTTCGTCGGCTCGTTCTTCGTCAGCTACCTGGGCCTCGGCGTGGCCGGCGTGGTGATGGTCAGCCTGCGGCAGACGCTGACGCCGCCGGCGCTGATGGGCCGGATGAACGCGGCGTTCCGGACCCTGCTGTTCGGCGGCGGCTCGCTGGGCGGCCTGCTCGGCGGCGTCATCGGCGGGGCGATGGGGCTGCGCCAGGGGCTCGCCGCGATCGCCGTCGGCTCGGCCCTGATGCTCGTCCCGCTGGCCCTCTCCCCGGTCAGCCGGCTGCGCGAACTGCCGCCGCCGGCTGCCTGATCCCCGGACCACCGGGGTTGATCGGCCCGCTCGGGGGAGGGGCCGATCAACCCCGGTCCAGCACGTTCAGGCCCGGTCCAGCGCGCTCAGTCGCGGCACGACGCATTCAGCCCCGGTACAGCGCGTTCAGCTCGCCGAACCCGAGCGAGCCGTCCAGCTCCGCCAGCGTCCCGGCGCCCAGCAGCTCGGCGGCGGCCCGACGGGCGGCGGTGTACGCGAGCTGGGCGAGGCCGGTGCCGACGCTGACCCGCCGCACCCCCGTAGCGGCGAGTTCGGCGACGGTCGGACCGCCCGCGACGGCCATCGCATTCACCGGCAGCGGGGAGCGCTCGCACAGCTCGGCCAGCGCGCCGAGGTCCAGCAGCCCGGGGACGAACAGGCCGTCGGCGCCCGCCTCCGCGTAGGCCTCGGCCCGGACCAGCACGTCGTCGAGGCCGCCCAGCCCGAACAGGAAGACGTCCGTCCGGGCGTTGACCACCAGCTCCGGCAGACCGGCCCCGACCGCCGCCGTCCGGGCCGCCCGCAGCCGCGCGGCCTGCTCGGCCACCGGGAACAGCGGGCCGCCGACGGCCGTCGAGTCCTCCAGGTTCACGCCGACCGCACCCGCCCCGACCAGCGCCGTGACGGTCGCGGCGACATCGGCGGGCAGCGGGCCGTAGCCGCCCTCGGCGTCGACGGTGACCGGCACGTCCACCGCCGCGACGATCCGGCGGGCCGCCTCGGCCATCTCCGCACGGCCCAGCCGCTGGCCGTCGCCGTGCCCGAGCGACCAGGAGACGCCGCCGCTGGTGGTGGCGATCGCCGGGGCGCCGGCCGAGGCGATCACGGCGGCGCTGCCCGCGTCCCAGGCGTTGGGCAGGACGAGCACGCCCTCCGCGCCGAGCTCCCGCAGCTTCAGCGCCCGCTCGCGCAACGCGGGGGTGGCAGTGTGGGTGGACGCAGTGTTAGTGGACATGCGGGGGTCACCGGCTTTCGTACGGATCGGTTGCGGCGCTTCCTCGGGTGCGGCGCGTCCCGGGCATCGTGCGGCCCGGCCCTGACGGCCCGCCAGTGATTAAGCTGAGGCCGAATCTTCCGGGAGGGGCCCGCATGCAGACGGCACTGACGTTCTCCGCCAACGACATCGCACAGACCCGATTCGCCGTCTCCCCCATGCAGGAGGTGGTGACCAGCCTCCGCGCCCTCGCCCACTCCCCCGTCCCCGCGCTGCACCGCCGCTGGGACGGGCAGGTCCGCGCCCGGCTCGCCGCCGCCGGGCTGGACCGCGGCCGGCTGGCCGCGATGGTCCCGCCCACCGGCCACCTGCCCGACTTCCTCAACCCCACCCCGGCGGGCGCCGCCCCCACCCTCGCCGAGGAACTGGCCGCGATCACCGCCGCCGGCACCACCCAGGTCCGGGCCGACCTCGACATCGTGGCCGCCGAGGCCGGCGGCCGGCTGCCCGCCGCCCTGGAGCCGCTCCACCGCGACCCGCCCGGCCGTCTCCCGCAGCTCGCCGCCGAGATCGAGGCGTACTGGGAGATCGCGCTCGCCCCCTACTGGGCCCGGATCCGCGCGCTGCTGGAGGCGGACGTGTTCCACCGCTCCCGGCAGGCCGCCGAGCACGGCACCGCCCGGGTGCTGGACGACCTGCACGAGACGGTCCGCTGGGACGGCACGGCGCTGCTCCTGGAACGGCGGCACTGCGCCGTCACCCGGCTGCACGCCGGGGCGGGGCTGCTGCTCATGCCGTCCGCCTTCGCCTGGCCCCGGGTACTGACCCGTGTGCTGCCGCCCGACCCGCCGCAGCTGATCTACCCGGCGCGCGGCGTGGCCACCCTGTGGGAGCCCCGCCGCCCCAGGACCTGCTCGGACGCGCTGTCCGCCGTCCTCGGCAAGTCCCGGGCCCGGCTGCTGGCCGAGTTGGAGGCGCCGGCCTCGACCACCGAGCTGGCCCGCCGCACCGGCCTGTCCGTCGCAGGTGTCTCGCAGCACCTCACCGCGCTGCGCGCCGCGGGCCTGACCAGCGCCCACCGGGCTGGACACACCGTCCTCTACGCCCGGACAGCTGTGGCCGAATCCCTGCTCGACCCAACCGAATCCGCGTTCGACCCTGCGGGCCCCGCGACGCGACCCGGCGGACGCCCCTTCGATACGGCATAGCCCGTCGGTACGAATGGCCCCGCGCGGCACACCTCGGCCTACCCCCTCCTCATATGATCGGAGCGACATGCGCCATGCTTGGTGATGCAGGACACTGAACGGAACTTGCGCCGGACGGCCCACCCGCCGAACGGCCGAGAAGGAGGAAGCACGTGGACGACGTTCTGCGGCGCGCCGCACTCTTCGCGGCACTCGACGACGAACAGGCCGGCGAGCTGCGCGCTTCCATGACCGAGGTCACCCTCGCCCGTGGTGAGTCGCTGTTCCACGAGGGCGACCCGGGCGACCGGCTGTACGTCGTCGCCGAGGGCAAGGTCAAGCTGCACCGCGCCTCGCCGGACGGACGCGAGAACATGCTCGCCGTCCTCGGCCCCAGCGAGATGATCGGCGAACTGTCGCTGTTCGACCCGGGCCCGCGCACCGCGACCGCCAGCGCGCTGACCGAGGTCAAGCTGCTCGGCCTCGGCCACGGCGACCTCCAGCCCTGGCTGCACGCCCGCCCCGAGGTCTCCATCGCGCTGCTGCGGGCCATCGCCCGCCGCCTGCGCCGCACCAACGACGTGATGTCCGACCTGGTCTTCTCCGACGTGCCCGGGCGCGTCGCCAAGGCCCTGCTGGACCTCTCGCGCCGCTTCGGCGTGCAGTCCGAGGAGGGCATCCACGTCGCCCACGACCTCACCCAGGAAGAGCTGGCCCAGCTGGTCGGCGCCTCCCGCGAGACGGTCAACAAGGCGCTCGCCGACTTCGCCGGCCGCGGCTGGCTGAAGCTGGAGGCGCGTGCGGTGGTCCTGATGGACGTCGAGCGGCTGTCGCGCCGCTCGCGCTGACGCCCGAAGGCTGCGAAGGGCCCGTCCGCTCGGACGGGCCCTTCGGCGTTCTGGCGGGCCCTTCGACGCTTTCCCGGGCCGCTCGGCCTCCCGGGCGGCTCAGCCTCCCCGGCAGCCCAGCCTCCCGGGCGGCTCAGCCGAGATCGGGGATCAGCCCGTGCTCCTCCAGGTACTCCAGCTGGGCCCGGACGGACAGCTCAGCGGCCGGCCAGAGCGAGCGGTCGACGTCCGCGTAGACCCGGGCCACCACCTCGGGCGCGGTCCGGCAGCCCGCCTCGACCGCCGTCTCCACCTGGGCGAGCCGGGTGGCCCGGTGGGCGAGGTAGTAGTCGACGGCGCCCAGTGCGTCCGCGAGCACCGGCCCGTGGCCGGGCAGCACGGTCCGCACGCCGCGCTCGGAGGCCATGGTGTGCAGGCGGCGCAGCGAGTCCAGGTAGTCGCCGAGCCGTCCGTCGGGGTGGGCGACCATCGTGGTGCCGCGGCCGAGGACGGTGTCACCGGTCAGGATCGCACCGTCGGCGGGCAGGTGGAAGGTCAGCGAGTCCGAGGTGTGGCCGGGGGTGCCGACCACCCGCAGGTCCAGGCCGCCGACGTCCAGGCGCTGGCCGTTGACCAGGCCCTCGGAGCCGAGCCGCTGCGCCGGGTCCAGGGCGCGGACCTCGGTGCCGGTGAGCTCGGCGAAGCGGGCCGCGCCCTCGGAGTGGTCGGCGTGGCCGTGGGTGAGCAGGGTGAGCGCGACGCGCTTGCCCTGCTGCTCCGCGAGGTCGATCACCCGGCGCAGGTGGCCCTCGTGCAGCGGGCCCGGGTCGATCACCACCGCGAGGTCCGAGCCGGGCTCGGAGAGCAGCCAGGTGTTGGTCCCGTCCAGCGTCATCGGCGACGGGTTCGGCGCCAGCACGCAGAGTGCCCGGGCGGTGGCCTCGCCGCCGACGGCGACGGCGGGGTCACCCGGGAGGAGTCCGCTCACCGGCCGCCCTCGCCGTCGCGGTGCAGGGCGCGCAGCGGGAGGGCCCGGACGAGGGCCCGCTGGGCCAGCTCGACGAACGGGACCGGGCTGTCGCAGGCAGCGGTGCGGGGGATGAGGCGGCGGGCGGGCATCTCGGGTGCCGTCCGGCGAGCCACGTCATTGTGGGTCATCGGGCGTCGGTCCTTTCTCGTCGGTTGCGCTGGTCTCGTCGGTTGCGCTGGTCTCGTCGGTTGCGCTGGTCTCGTCGGTTGCGCTGGTCTCGTCGGTTGCGCTGGTCTCGTCGGTTGCGCCGGGATTCGGGTCAGTCTTCGGGGAAGTCCCCGTCGATGGTCAGCTCGTCATACCCGGGCCATCGAACGGTCATGCGGTCTCCGCGGACCTCGGCCCGGCCCAGGACCGGGTCCAGCGAGCGCCGGCCGGCGGCGGCCACGGCCTCGGCGGCGGTCCGCACCGGCGACAGCTCGCGCAGCACCGTGACGGTCGGCGGCAGCATGCCGAACCGGCCCTCGTCGTAGCCGCGGACCGCCTCGGCGGGCGTCATCCAGGCCACCCGGTCCGCCTCGCCGACCTCCAGGGCGGCGCGCTGGCCGGACGGCAGGGCGGCGACGAAGAACCAGGTGTCGTACCGGCGCTCCTCGAACTCCGGGGTGATCCAGCGGGCCCAGCCGCCCAGCAGGTCGCTGCGCAGCACCAGGCCGTGCGCGCGGAGGAAGTCGGCGAGGGACAGCTCGTGCGCCTCCAGGGCGGCACGCTCGGCGCTCCAGTCGCGCGGCTCGGCGACGCTGTGCGCGTCCGGGCCGGCCAGCAGCACGCCGGCCTCCTCGAAGGTCTCGCGGACGGCCGCGCAGACCACCGCCTGCGCAGTCCGGGCGTCCACGCCGAGCCGCCGCGCCCACTCCTCCGGGCCCGGTCCGGCCCAGGCCAGCTCGGCCTCGGCGTCCCGCGGGTCCACCCCGCCGCCCGGGTAGGCGTACATGCCGGCGGCGAAGGCCATCGAGGTGCGCCGGCGCAGCAGGTAGGCCTCCGGCCCGGCGGCGGCGTCGCGCAGCAGCACGACCGTCGCGGCGCGCTTGGGCACCGGCGGGGTCAGCACGCCGGAGTCGACCGCCCGGATCCGGGCAGGCCAGCCGGGCGGCATCGGGAGCGTCGTTGCTCGATGGTCCATGCCCGGATGCTAAGCGCACGAAGGCGGGGTTGGACAGGCCCAACCCCGCCTCGTGATCACGGTCAGGCGGTCTTGACCCGCACCTGCAGCTCGACCTCGACCGGGGCGTCCAGCGGCAGCACCGCGACGCCGACCGCGCTGCGGGCGTGCACACCGGCCTCGCCCAGCACCTGGCCGAGCAGCTCGCTGGCGCCGTTGATCACGCCCGGCTGGCCGGTGAAGTCGGGGGCGGAGGCGACGAAGCCGACGACCTTCACGACCCGCTCGATCAGGTCGAGGTCGCCGATCACCGACTTGATCGCGGCCAGCGCGTTCAGCGCGCAGGTCTGCGCGAGGACCTTGGCCTCCTCCGGGGACACCTCGGCGCCGACCTTGCCGGTGCTCGGCAGCTTGCCGCCGACGACCGGGAGCTGGCCGGAGGTGAACACGAACTCGCCCGAGCGCAGGGCCGGCACGTACGCGGCGACCGGGGCGGCCACCGGCGGCAGGCTCAGGCCCAGGTCGGCAAGCTTCGACTCAACCTTGCTCATGCCGACGCCTCGCTTCGCTCGGCGCGTGCTTCGCAAGACGCGCTGTACATGATGGTTCGCTCACTACGCTCGTTCACGCGTTCTTCTCCCGCTTGAAGTAGGCCACCAGCTGCTCCGGGTTCGGACCCGGCACGACCTGGATGAGCTCCCAGCCGTCCTCGCCGAAGTTGTCCAGGATCTGCTTGGTGGCGTGCACGAGCAGGGGCGCCGTCATGTATTCCCACTTGGTCATGGCCAGACTCTAGACGAGCCGCCCCGGCGATCGGCGCCGCCGGCGGACCGGCGTGTGAGGTGGCCCACAAAGGGGGCATGATTCAGGCCCGGTCCCCCCGGTGCTCCGGGCATCCGGCCCGCTCCCTGGTTACTCTCGCGAGAGGGCAACCGGAGAACGGGGCCGGCCGACGGAGCGGCCCCCGGCCCTCGGAGACGGACGGAGACGGAGCGTGGCACGCACCCCCGGCCAGGCGGCCCGGCGCGACCCCGACTGGGAGGGCGTCCGGCTGCACGTGGTCAGCGGCAAGGGCGGCACCGGGAAGACCACGCTGGCCGCCGCGCTGGCGCTGGCCCTCGCCGCCGAGGGCGGGCGGGTGCTGCTGATCGAGGTGGAGGGCCGGCAGAGCATCGCCGAACTGTTCGGGATCGCCGCGCTGCCGTACGAGGAGCGCCGGATCGCCTCGGTCTCCCGGACCCAGCTGGGCCTGCCGGCCGGCTCGACGGGCGGTGGCGAGGTCTTCGCCCTGGCCATCGACACCGAGCTGGCGCTGCTTGAGTACCTGGAGATGTTCTACAAACTCGGCCGGGCCGGGAAGGCGCTCCAGAAGGTCGGCTTCGTCGACTTCGCCACCACGATTGCGCCCGGCGTCCGGGACGTCCTGCTCACCGGCAAGGCCTGCGAGGCCTCCCGGCGCAAGGGCCCGGACGGCCGCCGCAGCTACGACGCGGTGGTGATGGACGCACCGCCGACCGGCCGGATCACCCGCTTCCTCAACGTCAACTCCGAGGTGGCCGGACTGGCCCGGATCGGGCCGATACATACCCAGGCGCAGGCCGTGATGCGGGTGCTGAAGTCGCCGGAGACCGCGGTGCACCTGGTCACCCTGCTGGAGGAGATGCCGGTGCAGGAGACGGTCGACGGCTTCGCCGAGCTGCGCGAGGCCGGGCTCCCGGTCGGCGGAGTGATGATCAACATGGTCCGGCCGCCGCTGCTGGACGCCGCCGCGGTCGCCGCAGTGGACGGGAACCACCGCGAGGACGTCGCCCTGGCCCTCGGCGAGGCCGGGCTCGGGGGGCGCTCGCGCAAGCCGGAGACCGTCCGGGCCGCGGTGGACCCGCTGCTCGACCCGCTGCTGGAACAGGCCAGGGAGCACGCCGAGCGGGTCGAGCTGGAGCGCGAGCAGCGGGCCGACCTCCAGCAGCTGAAGCTCCCCACCTACGAACTCCCGCTGCTGGGCGAGGGCGTGGACCTCGGGGGGCTGTACCGGCTGGCGGGCGAACTCAAGCGGCAGGGGGCATCGTGAACGAGCGAAGCGAGCGAACCATCAAGAGGTGCGCATTGTGCGAAGCGGCTGCCGAGCGCCGCGAGGTGGGCGCATGAGCACGGGTGGAACGAACCGCAACGGCGTACGGAGCACGGGCAGCAGACTCGCCGTCGACGCGCTGATCGACGACCCGAAGACCAGGATCATCGTCTGCTGCGGCTCGGGCGGGGTCGGCAAGACCACCACCGCCGCGGCGATCGGGCTGCGCGCCGCCGAACGCGGGCGCAAGGTCGTCGTGCTGACCATCGACCCGGCCCGCCGGCTCGCCCAGTCCATGGGCCTGACCGAGCTCGACAACACCCCGCGGGTGGTCAAGGGGGTCACCGGCGACGGCGAACTCCAGGCCATGATGCTCGACATGAAGCGGACCTTCGACGAGGTCGTGCTCGCCCACGCCGAACCCGAACGGGCCAAGGCGATCATGGAGAACCCGTTCTACCAGTCCCTGTCGGCCGGCTTCGCGGGCACGCAGGAGTACATGGCGATGGAGAAGCTCGGCCAGCTGCGCGCGGCCGAGGAGTGGGACCTGATCGTCGTCGACACCCCGCCGTCCCGCTCCGCACTGGACTTCCTGGACGCGCCCAACCGCCTCGGGTCCTTCCTCGACGGCAAGGTGATCCGGATCCTGACCGCCCCGGCCAAGGTCGGCGGGCGCAGCGCGATGAAGTTCCTCAACGTCGGCATGGGCCTGCTCACCGGCACCCTCGGCAAGATCTTCGGCACCCAGCTGCTCACCGACGTGCAGACCTTCGTCAGCGCGATGGACTCGATGTTCGGCGGCTTCCGCGAGCGCGCCGACCGCACGTACCAGCTGCTCAAGGCGCCGGGCACGGCGTTCCTGGTGGTGGCCGCGCCGGAGCGGGACGCGCTGCGCGAGGCGGCGTACTTCGTCGACCGGCTGGCCGCGGACCGGATGCCGTTGGCCGGGCTGGTGCTCAACCGGGTGCACGGCTCGGGGGCCCCGCAGCTCACCGCGGAGCGTGCTCTGGCGGCGGCCGAGGCGCTGGAGGAGAACGGCTCGGAGCGCTCCTCGCCCGAGGCCGAGCTGCTCGCGGCCGGGCTGCTGCGGCTGCACGCCGAGCGGATGCAGATCATGGGGAGGGAGCGCCGCACCCGCGACCGCTTCGTCTCCGTGTACCCGGACGTGCCGATCGTGGAGGTCGCCGCGCTGCCGGGCGACGTGCACGACCTGGACGGGCTGCGGGCCATCGGGGAACGGCTGAGCGGCGTCGCGTAGGCGCGGGCCCGGGCCGGTGGGGCGGCCCGGAGGTGGTGCTTGGTGCCTCTGGTACGTGGTGCCCGGTGCTGGTACCGACCTTCCGGTACCGACGTTCCGGGTCAGCCCGCCTGGGCGTAGTCCGTCAGTATCACGCCGGTCGCGAGGGACTCCTCGTACTCCGTCCGGGCGGTCTCCAGCAGCTTCCGCCAGGAGATCACCGTCGGCCGGCGGCGCAGCAGCGCCCGGCGCTCGCGCTCCGTCATCCCGCCCCAGACCCCGAACTCCACCCGGTTGTCCAGCGCGTCCGCCAGGCACTCCGTACGGACGGGGCAACCGCTGCACACCGCCTTGGCGCGGTTCTGCGCCGCCCCCTGGACGAACAGTTCGTCCGGATCACTCGTGCGGCAGGCGGCCTGCGCACTCCAGTCGTCAACCCAGCCCATCCCGGCGCCGTCCTCTCCCGTATCGAGGCTCCCCCACGGCGGCAACGGCATATTCACCGTTGCCAGTTGAGGACGTTACGGAAGAACGACAGCTTGCAACAGCCCCTTCGGGCTCAATCTCGAATGACCCGATTGGACTATGGGTATCGGTCAGCTCACTCGTTGGAGTGATCGCAGGTCGCAAGCCTTGCCAAACGCGCGACACCCACTCTCGCCACGCGCGCCATCACTGAGTGCTACCGTTCACACGGGTACAGCAGGCCACAGCTGCCTCAAAACCCGCTCAAGAGTGGGCAATTCGGGCAAGTCTCCGCACTCACAAGAGTGAGTGATGTTGACGCACCGAAGCTGTCGCAAGCTTGTGACAAGCCTAGGCGAACACCTGCCCCTATGTGCGGGATTCCGGGACGTAGGGTTCTCCTCATGGCACCGAAGCGCCCCCAGGCATCCCAGCCCCCAGGCAACACCGGAGCTCCGCGCGGCCGGCGCCGCGGGTCACCGCTGGACTTCGCGGGACACGGAGTGAAGTTCCTGGGCGTCAGCGTGCTCTCCGGAGTTCTGCTGGCAGGCCTCGCCCTGCCCGCCGTCGGCGCCATCGGGCTGACCGCCAAGGACACGGCGGAGAGCTTCCAGAACATCCCCGACGACTTCAAGACACCTCCGCTCACCCAGGCCACCCAGATCTTCGACGCCAAGGGCGGCCTGATCGCCAAGGTCTACGAGCGCGACCGCACCGTCCTCACCGCCGACCAGATGTCGCCCTTCATGCGACACGCCCAGGTCGACATCGAGGACGCCCGCTTCTACGAGCACGGCGCCGTCGACCTGAAGGGCGTCCTCCGCGCCGTCGGCAAGAACGCCGAGAGCGGCACCACCGCGCAGGGCGCGTCGACGCTGACCCAGCAGTACGTGAAGAACGTCAACGTCGAGAAGGCCGGTGACGACCAGGCCGCCGTCCTGGAGGCTCAGCGCAAGACCCTGGGACGCAAGATCCAGGAGCTCAAGGTCGCGATCAAGCTGGAGGAGGATCTGACGAAGGACCAGATCCTCACCAACTACCTCAACATCACCTTCTACGGCCACCAGGCCTACGGGGTCGAGGCCGCCTCCCAGCGCTACTTCAGCAAGAGCAACAAGGACCTGACCATCGCCGAGGCCGCCACCCTGGCCGGCATGGTGCAGAACCCGTCGCAGTACGACCCGGTGCGCTACCCCGACAACACGGTCAAACGCCGCAACGTCGTCATCGACAAGATGGTCGAGAACAAGCACATCACGGCGGACCAGGCGAAGGAGGCGAAGGCAGCCCCGCTGGGCCTGAAGTACAAGGACCCGCAGAACGGCTGCATCACCGCCCAGGCCGGCATGGGCTTCTTCTGCGACTACGTGCGCCACGTGATCAAGCAGGACCCGGTGTTCGGCAAGAACGCCGCGGACCGCAAGAAGCTGTGGGACACCGGCGGCCTGAACATCTACACCACGCTGGACCCGGACAAGCAGGCCGCCGCCCAGGCCGCCGTCACCAACCCCAAGAAGGTCCTGGTGACCGACCCGGTGTCGGCCGCCGCGACCATGATGCAGCCCGGCAGCGGCAAGATCCTGGCGATGGCCCAGACCCGCCCGTACGGCCTGGACCCGAACAAGAACCAGACCGTCGTCAACCTGAACGTCGACTCCGTGATGGGCGGCGGCAACGGCTTCCAGACCGGTTCGACCTTCAAGCCGATCCTGGCCGCGGCGGCCCTGGAGTCGGGCATGTCGCCGACCCAGGCGTTCCCGTCCGAAAACAAGATCGACTACCCGAACATGTCCACCTGCTCGGGCACCTGGAAGAACATCGCGTCGCCCGGTAACCCCAAGGCCACGGTGAAGAACGAGTCGACCAGCGAGGTCGGCCCGTACGAGCTCAAGCAGGCCATGGCCCTGTCCGTCAACACGTACTTCGTGGAGATGGAGCAGCAGGTCGGCCTCTGCGCGATCAAGCAGATGGCCAACAAGCTGGGCGTCACCCAGTCCGCCAAGGGCGACCCCTTCCAGGAGGTCCCCTCGATGGTCCTCGGCACCCTGGAGCTGAGCCCGCTCACCATGGCGAACGTCTACGCGACCTTCGCCGCCCGAGGCAAGTACTGCACCCCGATCGCGATCAACAAGATCACCACGGTCGACGGCAAGGACGTCAAGGTCCCGCAGTCCCAGTGCAGCCAGGCCTTCTCCGAGCAGACCGCGGACGCGCTCAACACCGTCCTGCTCAACGTGACCGAGAAGGGCACCGCAGCCGCCCTCAAGCTCGACGACGGCCGGCAGATCGCCGGTAAGACCGGTACCACCGACGAGAAGAAGGCCGCCTGGTTCAGCGGCTACACCCCGTCCCTCGCCACCTCGGTCTGGCTGGGCGGCCCGGCCGGCGGCGTGAAGATGAAGAACATCAAGATCGGCGACACGTACTACGACAACGACGGCGTCTTCGGCGCCACCGGCCCCGGCCCGATCTGGCAGATGGCGATGAACCAGGCGCTCAAGGGCGCCCCCCAGGAGCAGATCCAGACCATCAACATCCCGGACCCGCAGCCCAAGCCCGACCCGAACGCCACGACGCCCGCGAGCCCGCCGGCCGGCGACCCGAACACCCCGGCGGCCGGCAACCCGCCGCCGGCCGGGAACCCCGGCGGCACCCCGGGCGGGGGCAACCCCGGCGGCGGGATGATCGGCGGCGGGTTCACCTTCCCGCCGGGCGTCATCGGCGGCAACGGCGGCAAGCACGGCGGCGGTGGCAACGGCGGCAACAACGGCTGAGCCTGCTGCAACGGAGGGCGCCTCCCGAGATGATCTCGGGAGGCGCCCTTTTCTGTGCCCTGGGGCCTCGGTTTCAGTGAGGCCGATCAGCCCGCCAGGGCCGCCTTCACGACGGCGGCGACGCGGCCGCCCTCGGCCAGACCCTCCACCTTCGGCTTCACCAGCTTCATGACGGCACCCATGGCCTGCGGACCGGTCGCCCCGCTCTCCGCGACGGCGGCCGCCACGATCGCGGCCAGTTCCTCGTCCGAGAGCTGCTTGGGCAGGTACCCGGCCAGTACCTCGCCCTCCGCCCGCTCCCGCTCGGCCTGGTCGGCCCGACCCCCGCGGTCGAACGCCTCGGCGGCCTCCCGGCGCTTCTTCGCCTCGCGGCCGAGGACCTTGAGCACCTCGTCGTCGGAGAGCTCGCGCTTCTCCTTGCCCGCCACCTCCTCGCTGGTGACGGCGGCGAGTGTGAGCCGGATGGTGGACGAGCGCAGCTCGTCCCGGTTCCTGATGGCAGCCGTGAGGTCCTCCTGCAGCTGCTCCTTGAGCGTCGTCATGGCCCGAGTCTCCCACCTGCGGCGTTCGGGTGCCCGGCATTAACGGGCGCGGGGCTTCCGGCGCCGCCGTGGGGTTCCGGCGCCGCCGTGAGGTTCCGGCGCCGCCGTGAGGTTCCGGCGCGGCCGTGTCCGCGACCGGCCGCCGGACGTTCACCAGCTGATCCGCCGTCTGAGAGCATGGAACGATGCGACCGCTGTACTCCGTCCCCCTCGGAATCGCCGCCACCGGCGCCGCCTGCCTCGCCTACTCCGCCGGGTACGAGGTCCGTTCCTTCCGGCTCCGCCGGGTCGAGGTCCCCGTCCTGCCCCGGGGCGCCCGGCCCATCCGGGTACTGCAGGTCTCCGACATCCACATGGTGAGCGGCCAGGGCAAGAAGCAGCGCTGGCTGAAGAGCCTCGCGGGCCTGCGCCCCGACCTCGTCGTCAACACCGGCGACAACCTCTCCGACCCGCTCGGCGTCCCCGCCACCCTGGACGCCCTCGGGCCGCTGATGGAGTTCCCCGGCGTCTACGTCTTCGGGTCCAACGACTACTACGGCCCCGCCCCTAAGAACCCGGCCCGCTACCTCCAGGCCATGCGCAGCGGCGTCCACGGCATGAACAACCCCGACGGCACCGCCCGCCGCGGCATCACCGGCGCCGTCCACAACCCCTGGGAGAAGCTCCGCGACGGCTTCGACGCGGCCGGCTGGCTCGACCTCACCAACACCCGCGGCCGGCTCACCGTCGCCGGCCTCGACCTCGAGTTCACCGGCCTCGACGACCCGCACATCCGCCGCGACCGCTACACCGCCGTCGCCGGCGGCCCCTCCGCCGACGCCGACCTCTCCCTCGCCGTCGTCCACGCGCCCTACCTGCGCGTCCTCGACGCCTTCACCGCCGACCGCTACCCGCTGATCCTCGCCGGCCACACCCATGGCGGCCAGCTCTGCGTCCCCTTCTACGGCGCCCTGGTCACCAACTGCGACCTCGACGCCAAGCGGGTCAAGGGCCTCTCCACCCACACCGCCGGCGGCCGCCGCGCCTACCTCCACGTCTCCGCCGGCTGCGGCACCAACCGCTACACCCCCGTCCGCTTCGCCTGCCCCCCCGAAGCCACCCTCCTCACCCTCGCCCCCACCCCCCGCTGACCTGCACCGGACGCCCGCCGGGAATCGGATTTCGTGTCTCGGCGAGCGTCCGGTAGAGTTCTACTCGTTGCGACGGAGACAGAGCAACAAACCGCAAGACCGGGGTGTGGCGCAGCTTGGTAGCGCGCTTCGTTCGGGACGAAGAGGCCGTGGGTTCAAATCCCGCCACCCCGACCCAGTAACACCAGCTCAGGGCCGGTGTCCCGCAAGGGACACCGGCCCTGACTGGTTTCTCCCGGCTCCCCTGGAGAGCTCTGAGAGAAACCTTGCGCGGCAGTGGTCCTCGAACCTCTGCTGACCGGCCTTCAGATGGTGGAACCCTGTCCTGCCGGTGCGCGTTTCGCGATACAAGGATCGCCGAGCAGATCAGTTAGGGCCCGTGGCAGAGCCGACTCGGGTGGATGCCATCTGTGGCTCAACGACCGCGACCCGTGGGGGCAGACAGGAGCGCGGCTTCTACGCGCTCGCGGCGGCTGCCCCTGCGGCTCGGAACCGTGTGATCAACGTACTGGTGAGCCGTTTTCTTTGACACTGAGAGGCCAGTAGCTTTGCTGAACGATACTGACCGGGCTACTCCTGCCTTTGATGGCTTTGGAGCTGTCCCTGGGATCGAGGTCGGCCGCGTCTTTGCGAGTCGACGGGCTCTGTACGACGCAGTGGTGCACCGGCAGCTCCAGGCAGGGATCTGCGGCACCGAGAAGCTCGGAGCTCAATCCATCGTCGTGTCCGGCGGCTATGAGGACGATAGGGACCTTGGTGACGAAATCATCTACACCGGGCAGGGCGGTCGTTCTGAGTCAGGCCAACAGGTAAGGGACCAGGCACTTACTCTTGGTAACGCCGCCCTGGCTACCAGCCTGACCACTGGCACTCCCGTGCGAGTGATCCGCGGGTCCAAGGGAGACTCCCAGTACTCGCCGACGGCTGGGTTCCGTTACGACGGGCTCTTCCGCGTTGAAGATTGCTGGCACGACCACGGCCAGTCTGGGTATCTGGTCTGGCGGTACCGGCTCGCGAAGCTTTCCACCGACGAGCTACCTAATAACAAGCCGCAACCTCGGCAGCTCGCTGGGCAAGAGGTCCCGACGCGCCTGGAACAAACGGTCCAGCGGATCGTCCGGAGCACCAAGGTTGCGAACTACGTCAAGCAGGCCCACGACTTCACCTGCCAGGTATGTGGAACCCGGCTCACCACCCCGACGGGTGCCTACGCAGAAGCGGCTCACATCCGTGCGCTGGGAAGGCCGCATAACGGCCCTGATCTCGCGGTCAACGTCCTTTGCCTCTGCCCCAACCATCACACGCTGTTCGACTTCGGCATGCTGACCATCGCGGACGACCTGACGATCACCGACCGCGCCACAGGTGCCAATCTCGGGCGTTTGCGCGAGGCTCGCGGTCATCAGATCGACGAAGCACATCTGGCCTATCACCGGGAGCACCATTCCCAGGGCTGGAAGCACGCTCTAGGCGATGGAGCCAGCGACGCCGAGGACTAAACAGAACGGGCCCTGTCGGAGAGATCCGGCGGGGCCCTTGGCGTGGTGGGGGTCAGAGGAGGGTGGGGAGGTCGGTGCGGGAGGTGATGTGGAGTTTGGGGTAGGCCTTGTAGAGGTGGTGGGCGACGGTGCGGGGGCTCAGGAAGAGCTGGGCGGCGATGTCGCGGTTGGTGAGGCCTTGGGCGGCGAGGCGGGCGATTTGGAGTTCTTGGGGGGTGAGGGTGGCGAAGGGGGAGTCGGAGGGGGACGGGGTGGGGGCGGTGGTGCCGGTGGCGGTGAGTTCGGTGCGGGCGCGGGTGGCCCAGGGGTGAGCGGCGAGGCGTTCGAAGGTTTCGAGGGCGGCGCGCAGGTGGGGGCGGGCGTCGGTGCGGCGGCGGGCGCGGCGGAGCCACTCGCCGTAGAGGAGGGCGGTGCGGGCCTGTTCGAAGGGGCGGTGGGTGCCCTCGTGCAGGTCGAGGGCGGCGCGATAGGCGGATTCGGCGAGTTCGTCGGGGCCGAGGAGGGCCTGGCAGCGGAGGCGGAGGGCGTGGGCCCAGGGGCGGTCGGCGGCGGCGGTCCAGCGGGCGAAGCGTTCGTAGGGGGCGGCGGCTCGGTCGGGGGTGCCGAGGCGGACGGCGGCCTCGACGAGGTCGGGGACGGCCCGGGTGGCGCTGACGTGGTGCCGGTAGCGGCCGGTGGTGAGGGTGTGCAGGCGGTCGGCGGCGTCGGCGGCGCGGCCGTGGCCGAGGTCGAGCAGGGCGAGCGCCCAGTGGGCCCAGGGTTCGCCGGAGGCGGGGGCAGCGGTCTGCGGGCCGGTGGTGGTGAGGGCGGCGGTGGCGAGTTCGGTGCAGGTGTCGGTGGTGCCGGCGAGGGCGGCCAAATAAGCAAGTAGGGCGGTGAGTTGGCTGACCCACTGGTGCTGGCCGGTGTCCCGGGCGAGGGCGAGGGCCTCGGTGGCGGTGATCTCGGCGTCGCGGTGCCGGCCGTGGAAGAGCTCGGCTTCGGCGAGGAAGAACTGCAGGGTGGGCAGCACGCCGACGGCGCCCTTGGCGCGGGCCTCGGCGACAAGTTCGCCGCCGAGTTCGGCGGTCTCGTCGTCCCGGCCGAGGACGAGGGCGGCGCCGCACAGCTGGACGAGGTCGGCGGGGGTCTCGGCGCCGGCCTTGCGGGCGGCGTCGGCGGTGGCGCGGGCCGTGGGCAGCGGCGGCGCGGGCCGGCCGAGGGCCGGGAAGACGGCGGCCGGCAGGTGGCGGGCGAGCGGGGTGAGCGGGTCGTCCTCGGCGAGCGGGAGGGCGGCGAGGCGGTCGAGGACGGCGATCGTCGGCTCTTCGCCCACGTACCAGGCGGCGTGGAAGGCCTGGAACAGCATGCGGGCGGCGTGCGGCGGTTCGATGGCGCTGCCGACGGCGTCGAGCAGCAGGCGGTAGGCGGTCGGGTAGGAGCCGCGCCAGAAGTGCGCGATGGCCCGGACGTGGTCGAGCAGGGCGTGCGCGAGGGCGCTGTCGGTGCGGGCGGCGGCCTGGTCGGCGAGTGCCTCGGCGTGCGCCAACTTGCCTTCTTCGGTGGCGGCTTCGGCGGCGAGGACGAGGCGGCGGGTGGCGCCGTCGCGGTCGGGGGTGAGCCGGGCGGCCCGCTCGTAGGCCGCGGCGGCGCCGCCGTGGGCGCCGCGGGATTCGGCGCGGACGGCGGTGCGTTCCAGCGCGTCGGCGAGGTCGGCGTCGGGGGTGGTGGCGGCGAGGGCGAGGTGCCAGGTGCGGCGGTCTCCGTCGGTCAGCGCCTCGCCGACGGCCCGGTGGGCGGTCAGGCGCTGGAGGTGTGGTGCGCGCTGGAGAATGGCGGCGCGGAGGAGCGGGTGGCGGAAGGCGAGCCGGCGGTCGGGGGCGACCGTCACCAGGCCCGACTCCTCGGCGGGGGCGAGGTGTTCGGCGGTGACGCCGAGGGCCAGGGCGGCGGGGAGGATGACGTCCAGCTCGCCGTTCTCCTCGGTGGCGGCGAGCAGCAGCAGCGTCTGGGTGGCGGCGGGCAGGCCGGTGACCTGGCCGTGGAAGGCGATCAGGAGGCGGCTGGTGAGCGGGAGGCTGCCCGGTGACTGCGTCTCCAGCCCGACGGTGACGGGGAGTTCGGTGAGGGCGAGCGGGTTACCGGCCGCTTCGGTGAGCAGCCGGTCCCGGACGGAGGCGGGCAGGTCGGGGCCTGCGCGGTGGGTCAGCAGGCGGTCGGCGTCGGCTTCGGCCAGGCCGGTCAAATGCAGTTCGGGGAGGCCGAGTTGCTGGTCCGGTGAGGTGCCGCCGGTGCGGGCGGCGAGCAGCAGGGCGACCCCTTCGGCCTGGAGCCGGCGGGCGGCGAGCAGCAGCGCGTCCAGCGAGGCGTGGTCCAGCCACTGCACGTCGTCGACGATGCACAACAGCGGTTGATCTGCGGCCAGTTCGGCAAGGAGCCCGAGGGTGGCAAGCCCGACGAGCAGCCGACCGGTGGGCGCAGGCGTCGAGGCGAGGCCGAACGCCGCCTCCAGCGACCGCCGTTGCGGGTCCGGCAGGGCGGACATTCGGTCCAGACCTGGCGCGAGCAGCAAACTCAGCCCGGCGAAGGGGAGTTCGGCCTCGTACTCGACGCCGGCCGCCCGGATCACCCGGAACCCCTCCCCCGCCGCCGCGACCGCGTGGTCGAGCAGCGCGGTTTTGCCGATCCCGGGCTCGCCCCGGAGCAGCAGCACCCCGCTGCGGCCGTTCCGCGCCCCGTCCAACAGCCCGTCCACGACGGCCTGCTCGCGTTCCCTCCCGTACAGCATGCCTCGACCCTACCTACACAGCCCCCGGCGCGACCGGCGAACCGTACGTACCCCCCTACCGATACGTGACGGATTCGCCCGCGCCCGCCCGTCCCTACGGTTGTGAGCAACGGGAACGACCCGCCCAACCACCCGCCAGCACACGGGAGAAGACGATGATCGAGATCACCACCGCCACCCTTCAGCAGCTCGCCGAGCGCTACCTCGCGGTCTGGAACGAGACCGACCCGGCCGCCCGCCGCAAGCTGGTCGACGAGGCGTGGGCCGAGGACGGCCGCTACACCGACCCGCTGGCCGCGGTCACCGGCCGGGACGCGATCGACGCGCTGATCGGCGCCGCCCAGGCGCAGTTCCCGGGGATGGAGTTCACCCTCGGCCCGGTGGACGCGCACCACGACATCGCCCGCTTCACCTGGAACCTCGGTCCGGCCGGCGCCGAGCCGATCGTCATCGGCTTCGACGTGCTGGTGGCGGGCCCGGACGGCCGGATCGCCTCGGTGCACGGCTTCCTGGACCTCGTCCCGGGCGCCTGAGCCCAGCCCGGGCGCCTGAGCCCACCGCGGACGAGGGTCCCGGACCCCCGACGAGGGGCGGAACGGAACGGACGGGCGGGCCTGCGCCCACCCGCCCGTTCCGTTCCGTCCCCCCGATCGGGTTGGATGGTCGGATGAGCGAGGAGAAGAGCGCCGTACCGGCGTGGGAGCAGCGGTTCCGGGCAGCGCGGGTGTCTCTGCCCGACTGGGCCGAGGACGCCCCCGACCGGGCGCTGTACGTGTCCAACGCAACCGGCACCTACGAGGTCTACGCCTGGGACCGCGCCACCGGCACCCACCGGCAGGTCACCGACCGGCCGAACGGCACCACCGACGCCGAACTGTCCCCCGGCGGCGACTCGGTGTGGTGGTTCGACGACCACGACGGCGACGAGTTCGGCGTCTGGCGCCGCCAGCCGTTCGCCGGAGGGCCCGACGAGGCGGCCGTGCCCGGCCTCGCCCCCTCCTACTCGGCCGGCCTGGCCCTCGGCCGCGACGGCACCGTGGTCGTCGGCCGCTCCACCGACGAGGACGGCACCACCCTGCACCTGCGCCGCCCCGGCGCCGCCGAGGCCGTCGAGATCTACCGGCACGACGAGTACGGCGGCGTCGGCGACCTCAGCTACGACAGCACCCTGCTCGCCATCGACCACACCGAGCACGGCGACGCGATGCACTCCGCGATCCGGGTCGTCCGCCTCTCCGGTGGTGCGACCGGCGAGAACGGCGCGGACGGGGTGACCGGCGCGGCCGTCGAGACCGTCGAGATCGTCGCCGAGCTCGACGAGGTGACCGGCCGGGACGAGCCGCGCGGCGTCGCCTGCCTCGGCTTCGCCCCGGTCGAGGGCGACCCCCGCCTGCTCGTCGCCCACCAGCGCACCGGTCGCTGGGAGCCGATGATCTGGGACGTGGCCACCGGCGCCGAGACCGCCCTCCCGCTGCGCGACGAGCAGGGCCGCGAACTGCCCGGCGACGTCTCCGCGCAGTGGCGCCCCGGCGCCAAGGCGCTGCTGGTCGAGCACGAGTACGAGGCCCGCAGCGAGCTGTTCTCGTACTCCCTCGCCGACGGCCGGCTGACTCGCCTCGACACTCCGCGCGGCACCGTCGGCGGCGCCACGGCCCGCCCGGACGGCACCGTCGAGTACCTCTGGTCCTCGGCCGCCGAGCCGTCCGCCGTCCGCTCCACCGCCGGAACGGTCGTCCTGCGGGCGCCCGGCGCGGTGCCGCCCGGCTCCGTCCCCGTCGAGGACGTCTGGGTGGACGGGCCCGGCGGGCGCGTCCACGCCCTCGTGCAGCGGCCCGCCGGGGCCGGCGAAGGCCCCTTCCCCACCGTGTTCGAGATCCACGGCGGCCCCACCCACCACGACAGCGACTCCTTCGCCGCCGGCCCGGCCGCCTGGCTCGACCACGGCTTCGCGGTGGTCCGGGTCAACTACCGCGGCTCCACCGGCTACGGCCAGGTCTGGACGGACGCCCTGCGCGAGCGCGTCGGCCTGATCGAGCTGGAGGACATCGCCGCCGTCCGGGAATGGGCGGTCGCGAGCGGCCTCGCCGACCCGCGGCGACTGGTGCTCACCGGCGGCAGCTGGGGCGGCTACCTCACCCTCCTCGGCCTCGGCGTGCAGCCCGAGAGCTGGGCGCTGGGCGTCGCCGCCGTGCCCGTCGCGGACTATCACACCGCGTACGCGGACGAGATGGAGGCGCTCAAGTCGCTCGACCGGACGCTCTTCGGCGGCACCCCGGAGGAGGTCCCGGAGCGCTTCACCGCCTCCTCGCCGCTCACGTACGTCGAGCGGGTACGGGTGCCGGTCTACATCAGCGCCGGGGTCAACGACCCGCGCTGCCCGATCCGGCAGATCGAGAACTACGTCGAGCGGCTGGAGCAGCTCGGCAAGCCGCATGAGGTCTACCGGTACGACGCCGGGCACGGGTCGCTGGTCGTGGAGGAGCGGATCAGGCAGCTGCGGCTGGAGATCGACTTCGTCCGGCGGCACCTGAGCGCGCAGCTGGACGCGCGCCTGGACGTGCAGTCGGACGCGCGGCCGGACGGCCTCGGCGGGGACGGGGAGTCGGCGTGAGGCGTCGGGTGACGCTGGCGGGGGTGGGGGTGGCCGGGGCGCTGGTGCTCACCGGCTGCTCCGGCGGGCACCGCAACGAGGCGGAGTGCCCGCCCCCGGCGGGGCCGCGGGTGTCGAGCCCCTCGACCCCGGCCACAGCCCCGGCCACGGCCATAGCCACAGCCACAGCCACTGCTGCCGCTACGGCCACGCGCGCGAGTGCGGGCTTCGGGCCGGTGGCGGTCGTACAGGCGGTCTACCAGCCGCAGGGCGGGGGCGACGTGGTCCACCTCGCGAAGGGCGGGTCCGGCGGGTCGAAGGGCGGCGGCGGGTCCAAAGGGTCCGGCAGCGGGTCGAAGGGGTCCAAGAGGACGAAGACCGGGCGGACCTTGCACCACCACATCGACCACCAGGACTCGGAGGACGAGATCGGCGGCCACGGCCGGTGCCACGACGGTCCAACTCCGGAGCCGTCCCCGACACCGACCTGGACGTCGACGCAGACGACCCCGGCCGTGCCGTCCAAGCCGGCCGTGCCGGGCGCGCCCGCGAAGCCGACCCGCTGACGGCGGTCGGAGGTCAGGCGGTCAGACGTCAGAAGGTCAGAAGGTCAGAAGGTCAGACGTCAGGCCGTCGGACGTCAGTCGAGGACCGGGTCCAGTCCGAGGGCCCGGTCCTGCTCGGCCTCCGACTCGCGGCTGACCAGGCGGAACCACATGAAGACGACGAAGCCCGCGAAGACGAACCACTCCAGGGTGTAGCCCAGGTTCTGGAACGCGCGCAGGGTGAGCCCGTCACCGCCCTGCGGCTGGACCGTCGGCACCGGGGTGAGCCCGGCCGGCACCGCGTCGGCGGCGACCCAGCCGTCGTACCAGCCGTCGTACGACAGCACGTTGAGCAGCGCCGCCCGGTTGATCGTGCCGAGCTGGCCGGCCGGGAGACCGCCCGCCACGGCGCCGTTGCTGCCGCTCGTCTCCCCGGCCTGCAGCCGGCCGGTGACGGTCACCTCACCGCCGGGCGGCACGGCCGCGGTGGAGGCGCCCTCGGCGGGCACGCCGGGCGCCCAGCCGCGCACCACGGCGACGGCGTGGCCGTCGGCGGTGCGGAGCGGGGTGAGCACGTAGTAGCCCTGCTTGCCGTCCAACGTGCGGTTGGGGACAAGTAGTTGGTGCGCCTGGTCGTAACTTCCGGTCACCGTGACGGGCTTGCCGACGGTGTCGGTGGTCACCTGCGGGCCGGCCGGGGTGAGCAGGGCGTCGATCGGCCTCGGCTCACTCGTATCGGTGACCGACCGGCCGGTCTCCCGGTGCGAGGAGACCCGGTCCTCGAACCGGCCGAGCTGCCAGGAGCCCAGCCAGAGACACACCGCGATGGCCACGACGGCCAGCGCGGTGCCGCTCAGCCAGCGCGGAGTGAGGAGGAACCGGTACACACCCCCCACGGTAACCACTCTTCACACGGCCCCTGACCACAGGGGGGCTGGCACCGCCGTCGAGGACAGTCCGGGCAGGCAGCGGCGGGGCGGCCGGGGCGCCGGTATCCCTGCCCGAGCCCTCTCCCCCGCCTAACCTGCCGAAGGCGTCCCCGACGGCTGCTGCGTCGGCGCGTTCACCGCCTGCAGGCCTCCCCGGTACACCGTCCCCGCGCAGGCGCCCGGAAGGACCGCCATGGCGGCCGACGGGCTGCCGGGGGCCGGGGTGTAGGCGATGGTGGCGCTGGGCGGGTTGGGGGCAGTGGGGTTCGGGGTCGGGGTGGCGGTGGGGCTGGGGGCCGAAGTGGGGCCGGCGGTCGGCGAGGCCGAGGTCTGCGGGTTGGAGGTGGGCGCCGCCGAGGCGCCGGACCCGGGGGCGCCGGTGGCGGCGGGTGCCTGGGTGGTGAGCGCGGCCTGGTTGGCGCCGCTCTGCCCGGTGGGTGCGGCGGTGGCGGTGCCGGGGCCGGCGGTCGGGCAGACAGCGTCGGGGATCCAGGCGAACGGGACCCGGTAGCCGGCCTGCGGGGCGAGGACGGGCGGGTCGGTGTCGGCGAGGGGCAGCCCGGTGGCCGGGTCGCCGGCGGTGTGGTCGGTGACCCGGATCCGGCTGCGGTCCGTCCCGCTGACCGCCGTGACGAAGACCGCGCCGGGCCCGCCGAGCCGGCAGCTGCGCCCGGAAACGTTGGTCACGGCGAACCACCCGTAGATCCTGCCGCCGGCGTCGGCCGACCCGACCTGGGGGCCGTCCTGCCCGAGGTCGAGGCGGGTGCAGAGCGGTACGACCGGGCCGTCGCCGCTGCTGGAGGCGGTGGCGGGCGCGGTGGTCCCGCCGTCGGCGCGGACGCTGCTGGCGCCGGGGGTGGGCGAGGCGCCGGCCGTGCCGGAGGGCTGTCCGGCGCCGGGGCCGCCCGGGTCCGGGTGCGGGGAGGCACCGGGGACGGTGGTGCCGTCGGGCGTGGTGCCGCTCGGGGCGGTGGCGGCGGGGCCGTTGGCGTGGGGCGAGCCTGGGCCGCCGGAGAGGCCGAGGTGGTCGCCGGTGTGCAGGGTGGGCAGCGCGATGGCGACGGCGACGGCCAGCGCGGCGGCCCCGGTCCAGGCGCCGCGGCGGGCGGCCCGGCGGCGGGGTACAGCGGTCCGGATGCGGGGCAGGCCGCCGGGGGCGGGCTGGATGTCGGAGACCACACGATGCATCAGGTCACGGACGATCAGCTCGTCGGTGGTGAGGTCCGCGTCGAGGTCCGCGTCGAGGCCGGAGTCGAGGCCCGCGTGGAGGCCTGCGTGGAGGCCTGCGTTGAGTTCCGGGCCGACGCCTGAGCCGGCGCCTGAGCCGGCGCCCGAGCCGAGGCCCGAGCCGAGGCCCGCATCGCGCCCCGAGGAGCGCCCGTCCCCCGCTCCCCCGCCCGCGTTGCACTTGCCGGCGCCGTCAGCCATGTCCGGCCTCCATCTGGACGCGCAGTGCGGCGAGTCCGCGCGAGCCGTACGCCTTCACCGATCCGAGCGAGATGCCCAGGGTCTCGGCGACCTGCGCCTCCGTCATGTCCACGAAGTAGCGCAGCACCAGAACCTCCCGCTGACGGCGTTGCAGACCACGGAGCGCAGCCTTCAACTGGTCGCGCTCCAGCGCATCGTAAGCGCCTTCTTCTGCACTGGCCATGTCAGGCATCGGCTTCTGCAGCAGCCGCAGGCCGAGGATCCGGCGGCGCAGCGTGGAGCGGGACAGGTTGACGACCGTCTGCCGCAGATAGGCCAGGGTCTTCTCGGGTTCGCGGACCCGCCGCCGGGCCGCGTGGACCCGGATGAACGCCTCCTGGACGACATCCTCGCAAGTCGAGAGGTCGTCCAGGAGCAGCGCGGCGAGCCGCAGCAGTGAGCGGTAGTGGGCCTGGTAGGTCTCGGTGAGCAGGTCCTCGCTGGTACCCGCGTCGGTACCGGCCCCGGAGTCCGCCGCACCGGGTGCGACCGCGGTCATCTGGCTTTCTTCCGGCCTACTCGCAGGCCGCTGGGCGCGCGGCGGGAACGTCACCGCGGCCGCCGCCGAGATGCCCGCCCCTGCCCCCACCATCACGTTCGCCACGCCCGTTGGACACTCGATCCCCTGTCATGGTTGCCCAGCCCGAGGGACATTCTTCCGCATCGGCGGAAGCGGCCTCCAGGAAATTCGACAGGGTTTCCGGACAGATTGTGGGGAGGTAGCGCCCGCACCGGACAAACCGGAGCCCGCCACGACGCAGGCCGAAGGCCGAAGGCCGCCAGTACGCAAGCCGAAGCCCGCCGCTACGCAGGCCGGAGCTCGCCCGCGACCAGTTCGGCGATCTGGAGCAGGTTGAGCGCCGCGCCCTTGCGCAGGTTGTCGCCGCAGAGGAAGAGGTCGAGCGCGGCCGGTTCGTCGAGCGCCCGGCGGACCCGCCCGACCCACACCGGGTCCGTCCCGACCACGTCGTTCGGGGTCGGGAACTCGCCCGCTTCCGGGTCGTCGTAGAGGACGACGCCGGGCGCGCCGCGGAGGATCTCCTGCGCGTGCTCCTGGGTGACCTCGCGTTCGAACAGCGCGTGCACGGCCAGCGCGTGGGTGCGGACGACCGGGATGCGGACGCAGGTCGCGGAGACCTTCAGGGCGGGCAGACTGAGGATCTTGCGCGACTCGTCGCGGATCCCGATCTCCTCGGAGGACCAGCCGCCGTCCCGCAGGGTGCCGGTCCAGGGCACGGCGTTGAGCGCGAGCGGGGCGGCGAACGGACCGTGGTCGGCGATCACCGCGCGCAGGTCGCCGGTCTGCCGGCCGATCTCGATACCGCCGACGAGCGCGGTCTGCTCGCGCAGGGCGGCCTCGCCGCGCCGGCCCTCGCCGGAGGCGGCCTGGTAGGAGGCGACGACGAGCTCGACGAGCCCGTACTCGGCGTGCAGCGCGCCGACGGCCGCGATCATCGCGAGGGTGGTGCTGGCGGGGCTGGCGACGATGCCGCGCGGACGGATCCGCAGCGCGGCCGCGTTGACCTCGGGGACGACCAGCGGGACGTCCTCGACGGTGCGGAACGCGGCCGAGTCGTCGACCACGACGACGCCCTTGGCCGCCGCGATCGGCGCCCACCGCGCGGAGATCTCGTCGGGCACGGCGAACACCGCGACGTCGATCCCGTCGAAGGCCTCCTCCGCCAGCGCGACGACCTCGACGGACTCCCCGCGCACGACCGGCTTGCGGCCGGCCGAGCGCGGGGAGGCGACGAGACGGATCTCGCCCCAGACGTCCTGGCGGAGGGAGAGCAGACCGAGCAGCACCTCGCCGACCGCGCCGGTGGCGCCGACGACGGCGAGGTTCGGCCGCCGGGTCATCGCCCGGTGCCTCCGTAGACGACCGCCTCGTCCGACTCGCTGTCCAGACCGAAGGCGCTGTGCACGGCGCGGACGGCCTCCGGCACGTCCTCGGCGCGGGTGACGACCGAGATGCGGATCTCCGAGGTGGAGATCAGCTCGATGTTGACGCCCGCGGCGGACAGCGCCTCGAAGAAGGTGGCGGTGACGCCCGGGTTGGAGCGCATGCCGGCGCCGACCAGGGAGATCTTGCCGATCGCGTCGTCGTAGCGCAGCGACTCGTAGCCGATGCCCTCCTTGACCCGGCCGAGCGCGTCGATGGCCTTCTGGCCCTCGGTCTTGGGCAGGGTGAAGGAGATGTCGGTCAGCCCGGTGGACGCGGCGGAGACGTTCTGCACCACCATGTCGATGTTGACCTCGGCGTCGGCGATGGCGCGGAAGATGCGCGCCGCCTCGCCCGGCTTGTCGGGCACGCCGACGACCGTGACCTTGGCCTCGGAAGTGTCGTGGGCGACTCCGGAGATGATGGCCTGCTCCATCTCGCCCCCTTCGGGCTTGTTCGGGTTGTCGTTGCTGACGATCGTCCCGGGGAGACCCGAGAAGGACGAGCGTACGTGAATCGGGATGTTGTAGCGGCGGGCGTACTCCACGCAGCGGTCGAGCAGCACCTTGGAGCCGGACGACGCCAGCTCCAGCATGTCCTCGTACGCGATCCAGTCGATCTTGCGGGCCTTCTTCACCACGCGCGGGTCAGCGGTGAACACGCCGTCCACGTCGGTGTAGATCTCGCAGACCTCGGCCTTGAGGGCGGCGGCGAGGGCGACGGCCGTGGTGTCCGAGCCGCCCCGGCCCAGCGTGGTGATGTCCTTGCTGCTCTGCGAGACGCCCTGGAAGCCGGCCACGATCGCGATGTTGCCCTCGTCGAGGGCGGTGCGGATGCGACCCGGCGTCACGTCGATGATGCGCGCCTTGTTGTGCACGGAGTCGGTGATGACACCGGCCTGGCTGCCCGTGAAGGACTGGGCCTCGTGCCCCAGGGATTTGATCGCCATGGCCAGCAGGGCCATGGAGATGCGCTCTCCAGCGGTCAGCAGCATGTCGAACTCGCGGCCGGCGGGGAGAGGTGACACCTGCTCCGCGAGTTCGATGAGCTCGTCCGTCGTGTCGCCCATCGCGGACACCACGACGACGACCTCATGGCCGGCCTTCTTGGCGTCAACGATTCGGCGGGCTACGCGCTTGATGCCCTCGGCATCCGCAACGGATGAGCCGCCGTACTTCTGCACGACAAGGCCCACGTGCGCTCCTCGACTTGTGTCGTTTTCGGGGGCGGATGGGCCCCCGCACCCCCCGGGGAGGGGGGTCTGCGGTCCGCGCCAGTCTACCGAGCAGGGGTGCCGCGACCGGTGGTTTCCATATGATGAGACGGCTGTTTCAGCAGGTGGTCGGCGGTGCGGGTGGTGGCACCGGCAGGTCTGCGGGGCATCCGGGACGGCCCCGAAGATTCGCCGGACGAAGGGACGGCGATCCGGCCGGATTTCTTTTCCGGGCGGACTGCTGAGGTGTTCGTCACAATCCGGCAGCGAGCCATCCGGCGGCGAGCCCCGGGACAGCGAGCCCTGGTGGGAAAGCCGCGCTACCGCCCGAGGCCCAGCTCGGCCGCCATCAGGTCCCCGGCCTGCTGCTCCAGCTGCTCGTCGGTGAGCCCGTCATCGTCCGTGTCGGCGCCGTCCGGCACCGCGCCGATCGGGCTGTCCAGCCGGACGTGCGCGATCAGCGACTGCAGCGCCCGCAGCACCGCCGAGCACGTCGTGCCCCAGTTGGAGAGGTACGAGAACTGCCACCACCACAGCGCCTCGCTGACCCGGCCCTCGCGGTAGTGGGTCAGACCGTGCTGGAGCTCGCCGACGACACCGGCCAGGTCGTCCGAGATCCGGAAGGCGTTCGGCTTCTCCGGCGGTCCGTACGGGTCGAAGACCTCGTGGTAGACGTCGATCGGCGCCAGCAGCGCGGCCAGGCGCTCGCGCAGCAGCTCGCCGTCCGGCTCCGGCCCGGCATCGGGCTCGAAACGGTCGTCCGGGACGACGTCCTCGATCGCGCCGAGCCGGCCACCGGCCAGCAGCAGCTGCGAGACCTCCAGGAGGAGCAGGGAGACGGCGCTGCCCGGCTCGTCGCCCTTGGCGACCTCGGTGACGGCGAGCACGAAACTCTCCACCGAATCCGCGATCTGCACGGCGAAGTCGTCCGGCTCCGAGCCGTGCGCGTGGGTGTGCGGGGTGTGCCCGGTGTGCGGGGTGGGCTGGGTCTGTTCCCCGTGGGCCTGCCCGTGCGGCTGTCCGTGGGACGGCTGGTGGGGCGCGTGGGGCTGCTGGTTGATCGTCCGGTCAGACATCGAGCAGTCGTCTCCCTTCGAAGGCGCGGCCGAGGGTGACCTCGTCCGCGTACTCCAGATCCCCGCCGACGGGCAGACCGCTCGCCAGGCGGGTCACCTTCAGGCCCATCGGCTTGCACAGCCGGGCCAGATAGGTGGCGGTCGCCTCCCCCTCCAGGTTGGGGTCGGTGGCCAGGATCAGCTCGGTGACCGTGCCGTCCGCGAGGCGCGACAGCAGCTCGCGGATCCGCAGGTCGTCCGGGCCGACGCCCTCGATGGGGCTGATCGCGCCGCCCAGCACGTGGTAGCGGCCGCGGAACTCACGGGTGCGCTCGATGGCGACGACGTCCTTGGGCTCCTCCACCACGCAGATCACGGCGAGGTCGCGGCGCGGGTCCAGGCAGACCCGGCACTGCTCGGCCTCCGCGACGTTGCCGCAGACCGCACAGAAGCGGACCTTGTCCTTGACCTCCAGCAGCGCGTGCGCGAGGCGGCGGACGTCGGTCGGGTCGGCCTGCAGGACGTGGAAGGCGATCCGCTGCGCGCTCTTGGGCCCGACGCCGGGCAGCCTGCCCAGTTCGTCGATCAGGTCCTGAACCACGCCCTCGTACAACGTCGCGCCTTCCTTCGGATGGTCGGTGGTGCGTCGGCTGGTGTGCCGGCTGGTGCTCCGGTGCCATCATCCAACGAATCGGGCGCCGGACACACCGCCCGACGCCCGACTCCCACAGAAATCACATGGGTCTGTCGTCTGAACTTCAGACCTGTTCGTGCCTGTGCGTTCGTGTCTGTTCGTTCGTGCCTGTTCGTTCGTGTTCCGCTGGTCAGAACGGCAGGCCGGGGATGCCGCCGCCCAGGCCCTGGGTCAGCGGGCCCATGCGCTCGGCCTGCATCTTCTGCGCGGTCTGGTTCGCGTCCCGGACCGCCGCCAGGATCAGGTCGGCCAGGGTCTCGGTGTCCTCCGGGTCGACGGCGGCCGGGGCGATGGTCAGCGCCACCAGCTCGCCGGCGCCGGTCACCGTCGCCTCGACCAGGCCGCCGCCCGCCGTACCGTTCACCTTCGCCTCGGCCAGCTCCTGCTGCGCCTTGGCGAGGTCCTGCTGCATCTTCTGCGCCTGCTTCAGCAGCTGCTGCATGTTGGGCTGGCCACCACCGGGGAACACGGCTCACTCCTTGCTGTTGTGCGGTCGTCGCTGTTGTGCGGTCGTCACCGCCGAGCCTACGTGCTGCTCAGTTGCCGCGGTGGTGGATCTCCTCCAGGACCGTTGCGCCCAGTTCGCGGATGATCAGCTCCTGGCCCGAGAAGGCCTCCTCGTTGAGGTCCGGGTCGTCCTCCTCCGGGATGTCGTCCTCCGGCGCGACGTGCTGTGCGGGCGGCGCGGGGCGAGTGGCCACCGGTGGCGGGGTCCGGACGGGCGCGGGGGCGGGCATGGCCTGCGGCGCCTGGGCCTGGGCCTGGGGCTGCGGCTGGACGGGCGCGGGCGCAGAAACCGGCGCGGGGGCCTGCGCCGGGGGCGCGGCGGCGGCCGGACGTGCTGGGGCACCCCAGCCGCCGGTGGCTGGGGTGCTGCTGGGGGCGCCTGCGCCTCCGCCGGACGGGTCGACGATGCACTCGATCCGCCAGTCCACGCCCAGCGCGTCGGACAGCGCCTGGCGCAGCACGTCGTCGCTGTTGCTGCCGACGAAGCTGTCGCGGGCGCCCGCGTTGATGAACGACACCTGGAGCACGCTGCCGTCGAACCCGGCCACCTGGCCGTTCTGGCTGAGCAGGATCCAGGTGAAGCGGCGGCGGTTCTTCACCGCCTCCAGGATCTGCGGCCACAGCTGCCGGACCTGCGCGGCGCCCTGCTGCGCGGCACCTGACGGTTGGGCGGCGGGGGTGGGCGCGGGTGCGGGGGCCGGGGTGGGCACGGGAGCCGGGGCAGGGGCCTGGGCGGCCTGCGGCTGCGGGGTCGGGGGTGCGGCCGGGGCCGGCGCAGCCGGGGCCCCGCCTGCGGGCGGGAAGCTGCGCGGGATCGGCCATGCACCCGGCGCGGGCCCGGCGGGCGCCGGGGGGGCCGCGGGTGCGGGGGCCTGTACAGGGGCCGCCTGCACGGGGGCCGCCTGCACGGTGGCGGCTTGTACGGGGGCGGCTTGTACGGGGGCGGGAGCCTCCATGGGCACGGGTGCGGGCACCGGGGCCTGGGCCGGAGCCGCTGCCGGCATCGGGGCGGGCGCGACCATCGGCGGCATGCCCACCGGCATGCCCACCGGCGCGGCGAACCCGCCGGCCGCCGCCCGTCGCTCCAGCTTGTCCAGCCGCGCCTGCAGCGACAGCTCGTCGCTGTACGCGCCCGGCAGCATCACCCGGGCACAGATCAGCTCCAGCTGCAGCCGCGGCGCCGCGTTCCCGCGCATCTCGGTCAGCCCGGTGTTGACGATGTCCGCGGCCCGGCTCAGCTCGGCCGCCCCGAAGGCGTCCGCCTGCGCCTGCATCACCGCGACCCGGTCCGCCGGGGCGTCGATCAGCCCCTTCTCGCCTGCCTCCGGCACGGTGGCCAGGATCACCAGGTCGCGCAGCCGCTCCAGCAGGTCCGTGACGAACCGGCGCGGGTCGTGCCCGCCCTCGACCACCCGGTCGATCACCTGGAACACCGTCGCCCCGTCCTGCGCGGCGAAGGCGTCCACCACCTCGTCCAGCAGCGCCGAGTCCGTGTACCCGAGCAGCGCGGTCGCCATCTGGTACGTGACGCCGCCCTCGCCGGCGCCGGCCAGCAGCTGGTCCATCACCGACATCGAGTCACGCACGGACCCGGCCCCGGCCCGGACCACCAGCGGGAACACCGTGTCCTCGACCTGGATGCCCTCCCGGCCGCACACCTCCGCCAGGTAGTCGCGCAGCGTGCCCGGCGGCACCAGCCGGAACGGATAGTGGTGCGTCCGGGACCGGATCGTCCCGATGACCTTCTCCGGCTCGGTGGTCGCGAAGATGAACTTGAGGTGCTCCGGCGGCTCCTCCACCACCTTGAGCAGCGCGTTGAACCCGGCCGAGGTCACCATGTGCGCCTCGTCCAGGATGAAGATCTTGTACCGGCTGTGCACCGGCGCGAAGAACGCCCGCTCGCGCAGTTCACGCGCGTCGTCCACACCACCGTGGGACGCCGCGTCGATCTCGATCACATCGATCGAGCCGGGCCCGCCCGTCGCGAGGTCCCGACAGGACTGGCACTCCCCGCAGGGCGTCGGCGTCGGCCCCTGCTCACAGTTCAGACAGCGGGCCAGGATGCGCGCACTCGTCGTCTTTCCACAGCCGCGCGGGCCGCTGAACAGGTACGCGTGGTTGACCCTGTTGTTACGCAGGGCCTGCTGGAGCGGAGCGGTCACGTGCTCCTGCCCGATGACCTCCGCGAAGGTCTCGGGGCGGTAGCGGCGGTACAGGGCTAGGGACACACCCCCGACGATATCGGGACGGACCGACAAACGCGTCGCCCCTCGTCCCCCACCACTCGCCCGGGAACGCAAAGACCCCCCGTGCACCCGCCAGAGCCCTCCTACCCTTGCTGCCTTCCGGCCCTGGGGGGGTTCAGAGAGATAACGCCACACGAGGGGCTGACCCCCACACTACCGGATCCCGGCCCCGACGATCCACAGGCCACCCCCGCCTCCCCACCTACGGGATAGCTGGTCGCGACCACCCCAAAACATGTACTAAGCTCTCCCACGGAGGATTCGCCTAGAGGCCTAGGGCGCACGCTTGGAAAGCGTGTTGGGATAAAACCCTCACGAGTTCGAATCTCGTATCCTCCGCCTCGCCCGCCAGGGCAAACGAGGGCCCCGACCGCTCAGCGGTCGGGGCCCTCGTCGTTGTGTGGTTGCAGTTCTGGTTGCAGTTGACCCGTTGACGGAGCGCGGCGTCAGGCCGCCGCCGATGGCTCATCGTCCGTCGCCGCCGGCTCAGCCTCTGCTTTCCCGGAAGCAGCTTCAACAGACCTGCGGACGCTCAGAGCAACGCTGATGATCCGACGGGCCTCCACCAGGCCGTGAGCGGCCGCGAGCTGCGCATAGGTGAGCATGACCAGCACCGGGACCGAGAGGATGAGCGAGGGTGTCATCGGGAAGCCGTTGAACATGTGAAACGCGCCGTAGAACAACGCCACCGCCGCCAGAGAGCGCAAAAGTGCCCAGGCGAAGCTACGGCCCTCAAGGTGGTCCGCCGATAGAGGCCGCTTCTGCTTCGGTCGGTCCTTGAGCTTCGTGAAGTTCCCGGATATGAAGGGCTCGGCCTGGAGAAGATCGTCCCACTTGCCAACCACTACCGAGCTGACGATCACCGCCGTGGCCTGACCGATCTCCTTCGCGGCACCGGTCGGGTCACCCGCCAACCGGTCGGTGATGGCCCCGAGGTGATCGGCCACCCGAGCAGCTCGCTTTCGCACCTCGCGGTCAGGCGGAGTGTTGGCCGTGAGGTCGGAGGCGGCCTGGGCCGCCGACCTGATCAGCGACTCGCGCAGCACTCGGACTTGGGCCACGAGC
Source organism: Kitasatospora aureofaciens (assembly GCF_019192735.1). Taxonomy (GTDB): domain Bacteria; phylum Actinomycetota; class Actinomycetes; order Streptomycetales; family Streptomycetaceae; genus Kitasatospora; species Kitasatospora aureofaciens_A. The sequence continues at coordinate 15,773 of NZ_JAHTKP010000005.1, read as the reverse complement.
TTCGCGCTATCCGTGTACGCGGGGTGCTCCGCACCCGCCACCCGAGAACACAGCTCAAGGGTGCGTATGGCCTTGAGTAGCACAGAGGCGCTCCTGTTGACCCGCTGCCCGCGAAAGTTGTCGACGATCGTCATACAGAGCATTGCCACGGCCACGAGGACAAGGAAGGCGCCCCTCACCCAGCTGACCTGGCTGCCCGTGAGGCAGTTATAGGGATCGGCAGGATGCTGGGCACAGGTGACGCGGTTGTTGAAGGTGACGAAGAAGCAGGCCAGCGCCCCGATCACGACCAAACCGATCCAGTCATGCCGCCAATGTGGGCGCTTCACGAGCGCCTTCCGAAGTCCCTGGTCGTCGATCTTCGCTTCGATGGTCTCCACAGCACTCTGAGCCGTGGAGACGTACCGCTCGACGGCGTTGCTGTGGAGGCGACTGAGGAACCTCCAAGGCCGGGTAGTTAACGTTTCTGCAGGTCATGCAAATCCGTTGAAGGTGGGCCCGGCGTAGAGCAACGGAGCTCGTTGGTACAGGCAGTCGACCAAGACAGCTTGTACTCGAGGAGCTCCGTTGCCGTCTCATCATGTCCTGCCCGTCCCGGTGACGGCCATCACCCGTACGGTTACCGTGGCCGCCGGGAGGTTCGCTGCCGGGCATCTGGGTGGTCTGACCCCATTTCTGCCCTTCGAATTGGTGGATGCCATTCTGGAGGAGACCCGCGCGGTCCAGCATCGGCTACGGGACCTGCCGTCCCGGGTCGGGGTGTACTTCCTGGTGGCGATGTGCCTGTTTCCGGAGGTCGGATACCGGCTGGTGTGGGACAAGTTGACCTCCGGGACCGGCGGCGTCCTGCCTGCCCCCAGTGCGAAGGGTCTGCGCGATCTGCGCCGCCGAGTGGGTTGCGCCCCGATGAAAGCCCTCTTCGAGGTGGTGGCTGGGGCGCTGGCTCAACCACGGACGCCAGGAGTGCGCTTCGGTCCTTACCGCACGGTCTCCTTCGACGGCTGCAGCTCGATCAAGACACCCGACAGCGAGCGCAACCGGGGCTGGTTGGGGCGGTGCCCGCACGGCGGCTGTCCCCAGATCGAGTTGATGACGCTGATCGAGACCGGGACGCGCGCGGTGATCGGTGCAGTGTTCGGCCCCACTCGAGAAGGCGAAACCTCCTACGCCACCCGACTGTTGCATCACCTGAGCCCCGAGATGCTGGTGCTGTGGGACCGGGGCTTCGACGGCAACGACTTCCTCGCCGCCGTGCACGCCACCGGCGCACGCGTCGTTGGCCGCATCAGCCGGCGCCGCCGCCCGCCGGTCCTGGAACCTCTCGCGGACTCCTCGTATCTCTCGGTCATCGGCGGTGTCGCCGTGCGCATCATCGAGGCCCAGGTGCGCGTCGTCTGCACGGACGGCAGCGGCTTCGACGGCTCCTACCGGCTGGTGACCACCCTGCTGGACGCCCAGCGCTACCCCGCCGACAGTCTTGTGCGCCTCTATCACGAACGCTGGGGTGCGACACGAAGTCGCACGAGATTGAGTGAATTACCTGACAGGAGGATCGACTTGATGTCGACAGCGTAGTTCCGGGCCAGTGCTCAAGGCCCGTCCCCACTTCGACATGCGTCGCCGGTAACGGCGGGGTGTGAAGCTCGGAGGAGAAGCCCAAGAGCCCTCGTTCCATCCGGGGGTCACAGGCAAGGGGAAGACCGGACGGGTGAACGTGAGTGAACCCCTGACGATGCTTCGTGATCGTGGGCCCCGCCGATGGGTTGTTCCAGCGGGGTGCAGGACTGGCCGTTGAGAAGCGGCAGGCGCCGGCTGAGGACCCAACATCAGCCGGGAGAGCATCGCCGTCCCGGAGTTTAGGGGGCACCCACCCCGGTCGTATCTCACTCGTGTGGAACGTGGAAACCCCGTTGGGGTCCGGACGTGAAGGCGTCCGGTCAGCCGACCGCAAGGAAGGCTCAACTCCCCAGCGGGCACAGGATGGCCCAAGAAGCGAACGCCGGTCGCCGAAAGGCAGCGGGAAACCGGGGCAGATGGCCGGCACCTCCGCTGGTCGCCCCGCATAACCGGCCGGATACGGGCTCTGCCCGGACCCGAAAGGGTGCTGACGTGGGTCAGGTGGGCCTGTGAGGACTCGATGGCATCAGCACTGGAACCGAAGGGCAAGTTGGACACCGTGGCGACACCATCATCCGTGGCGGACACCGCCCAGGACGACGCCGTCGCCAGGGTGAACGGACCGGAGGGCGACTTCACCGACTGGCAGTCGATCGACTGGCAGGGCGCGGAGAAGGAAGTACGGCGGCTGAGGCAGCGGATCTTCACGGCAACGCAGGCAGGGGACCTCAAAAGGGTCCGTAATCTCCAGAAACTGATGCTCCGTTCCCGCTCCAACACGCTGGTGAGCGTGCGGCGGGTGACGGAGGTCAACGCCGGCCGCAAGACAGCGGGGATCGACGGTCGGGTCGTGCTGCTGCCCCGGGGGAAGGCCGAGTTGGCTGACTGGATGCAGCATCGGGCGGCCCCGTGGAAGCCCTTGCCCGTCAGGCGGGTGTATATCCCCAAGGCCAATGGCCGTCAGCGCGGCCTCGGAATTCCCGTGATCATCGACCGGTGTCTTCAAGCCGTGGCGTTGAACGCGTTGGAGCCCGAGTGGGAGGCGCGGTTCGAGCCGAGGTCCTACGGATTTCGTCCCGGCCGTGGCTGTCACGACGCGATCGGAGCGATCTTCCTGGCCGCCAAGGGCAAGAGCCCGAAGCGGCAGTGGATCCTCGACGCGGACCTGGCGGCGGCGTTCGACCGCATCGACCATGATCACCTTCTCGCCTCCATCGGACAGTTCCCCGCCCGGGGACTGGTCGAGCAGTGGCTGAAGGCGGGAATGATCGACCGCGGTTCCTTCGCCCCGACCGAGGAGGGGGTTCCGCAAGGCGGGATCATCTCTCCCGTGCTGATGAACGTGGCCATGCATGGAATGGAAGAGGCCGCCGGAGTCCGCTACCGCACCTCCGGCCCTCGTGCCGGTGAACTGGCAGTGGGCTCACCGACCTTGATCAGGTACGCCGACGATCTGGTGGCGCTCTGTCACAGCCGTGACGAGGCCTGCGTTCGTGCGACCCGGTCGGTGTCGAGCAGGAGATGTGGTCCCTGCTGACCCTCTACCAGTTGTTGCGTCGGGCCATGGTCGAGGCTGCGGAGTCCCGGCCGGGGACCGACCCCGACCGCTGTGGCTTCACGATCGCTCTCCAAACAGCCCGCGATCTGCTGGTACGTGCGGAAGGAATCGTCGAGCAGGGGATCGGGTCGATCGGACGGCGAGTTCTGTCGGCGCTGTCGCCGGAGCGTCGGCCTCGCGTCAGTACCAGGAAGGTGAAGTCGCCCATCTCGCGCTATGCGGAAAGCAAGATGGACGGCCGCCCCGACGGGAGCCGGACCGTGGCCTCCGTGACGATTGCCCTCCTACAACCTCCGCCCTCTCCGCCCGCGCTGCCGACCACCATGGTCCGGGAGTACGTCGGCGCCGGCCAGGCCGGCAACCGCATGACACGCGTCCTCGCCGTGCTGCAGGCAGAGCCCGAGCGGCAGTGGCGAGCCAGAGAAATCGCCGAGCTCCTCGGCGACGTCACCCTCGTCACCACCTATCGCCAACTCGCCCGCTGGACCGAGAGAGGAATGATCAAGAGAGTCCGCACGGGCCGCTACGCGGCAATCACACAGGTGCTGAACCCCTTGCGTGACCAGCGGAAACGTTAACTACCCGGCCTTGGAAGTTCCACCCTGAGGTTGGACACTCCAGGTCTCGCGTCGGCGCGGCTGACCCCGCGGCCCTCCTCGCCGCAGGGCACGGCGGGGCCGAGGCCGAGGGGGTCGGTCACGTCGAGGGGACTGGCGACGTAGGCGTGGTGGTCGGGCGCCGGTGCGCGCCGTGGTCAGCCAGGCATCCTCGCACCACGGGCCGGTCGGGGCCAACGCTCCGTCAAAGCCCAGCTGTTCGGCCGCCCGGACGATCTACCCGAGGCAACCGAGGGAGGGACGGCCGGTCGGAACCGGCCGACCCCGGGTCGAGAGGTCGGGCGACTACATCTTCGTGCCGCCGTTCGTCCCGCACCACGAGGAGAACCCCGGCCCGAGCACGAGGCCGTGGTGGTGATCGCCCCCAGCACCCGGGAGGCGATCGCCGTCAACCTGCCCAGCCTGCACGCCGAACCGCCCACCGACCCCTGACGCCCGCCGGTACGGTGCCGGGCCCGATCCTCGAAGATCACAACGCCTACGATCGGTGCGTGGATCTGGATAGGGGTTGGCAGGCATGAGCGAGGAGTTGGCGGAGCAGCTGCGGCAGCTGCGTGATCTGACCGGGCGGAGTCTGCGCGAGCTGGCCCGTGAAGTCCGTGGCAGCAGTTCCTCGTTGTCGCGGTACTTCGCCGGGCAGACCGTTCCGCCCTGGCCGACTGTGGTCGCGCTGTGCAGGACAGCCGGTCGTGACCCGAGGCCGATGCGTGAGGTGTGGGAGCGGGCCAGGAGCGGTGCGGCGCCGAGTGCGGCCGCGGCTCCACCGGTGCGCAACGAGCTGCCGCACGACGTCGCGCCGCCGGGGAGTGTCTCCCCGCTCCTACCGCCGCTCCTTCACACGCACGCCGTAGCCAGTACGATCATCGATTCGAAGTTGGCCCGTGCGAGCCCGGTCTGATAGATCATGGCGGTCCGCTGCGTGGCGGTATGGGGGAAGCGGGGACGTGTGGAACTGCGTGACATCGAGATATTCCTGACCCTGGCCGAGGAACTGCACTTCGGCCGGGCTGCGGAGCGGCTGCATGTCTCCGTGGCGCGGGTCAGCCAGGCGATCAAGAAGCAGGAGCGCGCCATCGGTGCGGAGCTGTTCGCTCGGGACAGCCGCAACGTCCGGCTGACGCCGCTGGGTGAGCAGCTTCGGGACGATCTGCGGCTGCTGCACCAGGGTTTGACGCAGGCTCTGGAGCGAGCCCGGCTGGCCGCCCGGGGCAAGACGGGCACGCTACGGGTGAGCCTGTTCCCCGCCAACATCCAGGAGCTGCGCCGGTACTTCGAGACCTTTCGCGCCCGCCACCCGCAGTGGGAGCTGCGGGTGCGGATGTCGGACTTCATCGATCCCTTCGCGCAACTGCGCAACGGGGAGGCCGACATCCTGGTCACCTGGCCCGCCGTCGACGAACCCGACCTGACCGTGGGTCCCACACTCTTCTCCGAGCCGAGAGTGCTGGCCGTGGACCACGAGCATCCACTCACGCGGTGGTCCTCGGTCACCCTGGAGGAGATGAGCGACTTCCCGCACGTGGACGTCAGCTCGGCAGCCGACTACTGGCTCGACCACTACGTCCCGCGGCTCTCACCCCACAGCCGGGTCATTGACCGGGGCGCCGAGGTGAACAACATCGGGGAGATCTTCCTGCTGGTGGGCATGCGGGAGGCGGTGTCCCTCTTCCCGATGCATGTGCCCCGCTACTTCCCTCGCCCGGACATCACCTACCTGCCGGTCAAGGGGCTGGAGCCACTGGCGTACTCGCTGGTGTGGCGGACCGAGTCGGAGAGCGAGATGATCCGCGCCTTCGTCCGCGTCGCGCGCGACCTGGGGCCCCTGCCCGACTGAGGGCGTGGTGTGAACGGATGGCCGGTGCGGGGCCACCAGCTGACGGTTGGTCTGCTCCCCCGTGCTGCGTGAGAGTGGAGATCGTCAACCCAGGGGTTAACGACCGTTGCGACAATCGCCGTTGTTCCCCGCACCGCCGCGCCCGAAGCTTGATCCATCCCAACGATCGAGCACGAAAGAGGTCTGCGCGATGAACGTCGTGTCCTCCACGGTGTTCCTGACGGTCAACGATCCCGCCGCCTCAAGCCGGTTCTTCACCACCCACCTGGGATTTCGCGAAGTCCTGGTACACGAGGACTTCGTAGAGCTCGGCCGTGACGACGCGGCCGTCGACCTCGTGCTGGTGCGGCGCGACCTCGAACGGCACGGGCTCGGCCTGGGGCCGACCGAGGTGATCGTTTCGTTCGCGGTCACCGGCATCGCGGCCGAATACGAGCGGCTGCGAAACGAAGGAGCCGCCATAGCCGTGCCCCTTCGACAGGAGCCCTGGGGCGAGTTGGTGGTGCGGCTGGTCGACCCCAACGGGGTGGCCGTCCAGCTCACCGAATGGGTCCCGCCGACAGGAGCCTGACTCTCACCGTCCAAGGGAAGCGAGAAAGCAACCAGGGGCGGACCCACGCGGGCCGTGGATGCGCCTTGTGCCGGATCACCCCGCCAACCGGCCACCGTTGCGGCGGACCGTCGAACCAGAACGGATCACCTTGCGCAAGCTCACCTATTTCATCGCCACCACCATCGACGGGTTCATCGCCGCTCCCGATGGCAGTTTCGACTTCTTCTTCCAGCACGTCGGCCAGGGCTTCCTCCCACACCTCGTCTGCGAGTACGCCGACACCCTCAGCACTCCGGGCCGTAAGGCTCTCGGCGTCGACGACGTCCCCAACACCCGCTTCGACACCGTGCTCATGGGCCGCGGCACCTACATTCCGGGTCTGGAGGTCGGCCTCACCAGCCCCTACGCGCACCTGCGGCAGATCGTCTTCTCGCGCTCGCGCACCGAAAGCCCCGACGCGGCGGTGGAGGTCACGTCCGAGGACCCGCTCACTCTGGTCCGCAAGCTCAAGCAGGAGGACGGACTGGGGATCTGGCTCTGCGGCGGTGCCGACCTCGCCGGCCAGCTTCTCCCGGAGGTGGACGAGCTGATCGTCAAGCAGTACCCGATCGTCGCCGGCTCCGGCATCCCGATGTTCGGTGCGGACTTCGCCCACCGAATCCTCACCCTCACCGACAGTCAGGTGTTCGACGGCGGGAACCTCGTCCTCACGTACACCAAGCCGGCCGGGTAGACGAGCAGCTCCGAAGTCGAATGCGCGATCCGCAGGACGTCGCCCGGGTGGCCATCGAGGCGATCCGCGTGCAGGGCCGGCGCGCGGTCGTCTCGGGGCGATGGTGGCCGTGAAGTTGCTGCTCGACGCGGCCGGCCGGGTAGAGACCGCCGGTCGCAATCTCCCTTCACGCTTCCCTGATGCCCCGGGCATAGCGTTCACGCTCAATCCAATGCAACGAGCGAGGTGGCGATCGTTGCGTTAAGATCAAGGCCATTGCAACGATACTTTGCCCCTCGCCTGCACTAATGAGAATTTTGAGCAACGGATGTGTTGCGCCATGCTCGAATGCAACGTAGCTTTTGCGAAGTCAGAAAAACGAACCACTGGAGAGCACGATGCAGAAGTTCGACACCCCCGCCCCGGTCTCGGCCGTCCTGGACATCCCCGCCGGGCGCATCCGGTTCATCGCCGCCGACCGGGCCGACACCACGGTTGAGGTCCTGCCCGCGGACGCCTCGAAGGCCCGCGACGTGAAGGCGGCGGAGCGGATCACGGTCGTCTACGGCGACGGCGTTCTGCGGATCGGGGCCCCGGCGGCAAACAACCGGATCCTCGGCAACTCCGGATCCGTCGAGGTGACGGTCCAGCTGCCCGCCGGTTCGCGCATCGAGGCGAAGACGGCCAGCGCCGAGTTCCAGGGCGTCGGACGGCTCGGCGACGTCACCTTCGAAGGCGCGCACGGCACGGTCAAGCTCGACGAGACCGAAAGCGCCAGCCTCACCCTCCTCGCCGGCGACGTCTCGGTCGGCCGCCTGGGCGGCCCCGCACAGATCAGCACCCAGAAGGGCGACATCCACATCACCGAGGCCATGCACGGCACCGTCACACTGCGCACCGAGCACGGCGAGATCTCGATCGACGCCGCCCGCGGAGTCTCCGCCTCCCTGGACGCCGGCACCGGCTACGGCCGCATCCACAACGCGCTCAGGAACACCGAAGGCACCGCCGCCCTGAACATCCACGCGACCACCGCCTACGGCGACATCACCGCCCGCAGCCTCTGAAACGCCCGCAACCCCTAAAAGGAGCACCCATCGTGACGAACCTGGCCATCGCGGCGAACGGGCTGCGCAAGTCCTACGGCGACAAGGTCGTACTCGACGGCGTCGACCTCGCCGTCCCCGAAGGAACGATCTTCTCCCTGCTCGGCCCCAACGGCGCCGGCAAGACCACCGCCGTCAAGATCCTCTCCACCCTCATCTCCGCCGACCCCGGCACCGGCGACATCCACATCGGCGGCCACAACCTCGCCACCCACCCGCAGGCCGTGCGCGCCGCGATCGGCGTCACCGGACAGTTCTCCGCCGTCGACGGCCTGATCACCGGCGAGGAGAACATGCTCCTCATGGCCGACCTGCACCACCTGCCCAAGCGCGAGGGACGGCGGGTCGCCGCCGAACTGCTGGAGCGCTTCGACCTGGTGGAGGCCGCCAAGAAGCCCGCCTCCACCTACTCCGGCGGCATGAAGCGCCGCCTGGACATCGCCATGACCCTGGTCGGCGACCCGCGGATCATCTTCCTCGACGAGCCGACCACCGGTCTCGACCCCCGCTCCCGGCACAACATGTGGCAGATCATCCGCGGGCTGGTCACGGGCGGCGTCACCGTCTTCCTCACCACCCAGTACCTGGAGGAGGCCGACGAACTCGCCAACCGCATCGCGGTGCTCAACGACGGCAAGATCGCCGCCCAGGGCACCGCCGAGGAACTCAAGCGGCTCATCCCCGGCGGCCACGTCCGGCTGCGCTTCGCCGACCCGGCCGCCTACCGGTCCGCCGCCCTCGCGCTCGGCGAGGTCACCCGGGACGACGAGGCACTGGCGCTGCAGATCCCCAGCGACGGCAGCCAGCGCGACTTGCGCTCCGTCCTCGACCGGCTGGACTCCTCCGGCATCGAGGCGGATGAGCTGACCGTGCACACCCCCCGACCTCGACGACGTGTTCTTCGCCCTCACCGGCGGCACCACCATCCCCAACCAGCCCAGCCAGTCCAAGGAGACCGTCCGATGAGTTCCTTCTCCCTCGCCGTGCGCGATTCGAACACGATGCTGCGCCGCAACCTCCTGCACGCGCGCCGCTACCCGTCCCTCACGCTCAACCTGCTGCTCACCCCGATCATGCTGCTGCTGCTCTTCGTCTACATCTTCGGCAACACCATGAGCGCCGGCATCGGCGGCGGCGGCCGCTCCGCCTACATCGCCTACATCGTCCCGGGCCTGCTGCTGATGACCATCGGCAGCACCACGATCGGCACCGCCGTCTCCGTCTCCAACGACATGACCGAGGGCATCATCGCCCGCTTCCGCACCATGGCGATCCACCGCCCCTCCGTGCTCGTCGGACACGTCGTCGGCAGCGTGCTGCAGTCGGTCGCCAGCGTGGTCCTCGTCGGCGCCGTCGCCGTGGCCATCGGCTTCCGGTCCACCCACGCAACCGCCCTCGACTGGCTGGCCGCGCTCGGACTGCTCGTGCTGTTTGCTCTGGCCTTCACCTGGATCGCGGTCGGCATGGGCCTGGTCAGCCCCAACGCCGAAGCCGCCAGCAACAACGCCATGCCGCTGATCCTGCTGCCGCTCCTCTCCAGCGCCTTCACCCCCGTCCACTCCATGCCCGGCTGGTTCCAGCCGATCGCCGAGTACCAGCCCTTCACCCCCGCCATCGAAACCCTGCGCGGGCTCCTCCTCGGCAGCCACATCGGCAACAACGGCTGGCTCGCCGTCGCCTGGTGCCTGGCCCTGACCGTGCTCGGCTACCTCTGGTCGACCTCGAAGTTCAACAACGACCCGAAGTAACCACCGTGCCCCCGAACCCGTTCCGCCCCAGGGCGGCGTGCAGCGAGACCAGGCCACTCAGAGACGGGCCGCGCCAAGGCTGCGCACGGTCTGTGCGAGGCCGCGGATGAGGTCGTTCTCTGTCTCGGTGCGCCACACCAGGCCCCACCGCAGGCACGGGTCCTGGTCGATGGGCAGATAGGCGATATCTGGACGGCTGTTGTAGCGGGTGGCATGTGCACCAGTGAGGGTGACCATTCCGCCGTCGGCCACGATGGCGATGTTCTCCTCCCAGTTCGCCGCCATCTCCCGGCGCGGGACGGCGCGGCCGGCCGGAGTGAAGAAGGGCTGGAACGCGTCCTCCCAGTACTCGGGCACGGGAGCGACCGGCGCCTGCACTCCGAAGTCGGCGAGGTGCTCCAGCGACGCGGAGCCCCGCTCGGCCAGCGGGTGGTGCACACCGACGCCGAGCACCTTGGGTTCGGTGAACAGCACCGGGCCCGTGGTGAGGTCGGCCTCCTCGATGGGCAGCCAGGCGACCAGAACATCGATCTCGTCCCGGCGCAGGGGGCCGAAGGGCTCCTGGGAAGCGTGGTGGCGGATCCGCAACTCGCACTGGGGGTGCCGGGATCGGAAGGCCTCCCAGAACGGGCGCAGGTCGTAGCCGTTGGTATTGATCATGCCGATGCGGAGTACGGCGGAGACGCCTCGGGCGGCCAGTCTGGCCCGCTCCAGGCTCGCGAGCAGGCCCGTGTAGACCGGCCGCATGTCATCGCACAGGAGCTGACCCAAGGGGGTCAGGCGCACGCTGCGGCTCGTGCGGTCGAACAGGGCGCCGCCGATGCGGCGTTCCTGCTGCTTGATCGCCTGGGAGACCCGCGCCGGGCTCACATGCAGCCGGGCGGCGGTGCGCCCGAAGTGGAGCTCCTCGGCCAGGGCCAGGAAGATCTCGATGTCCCGCAGCTCCACTCGCGTCCCCCGTCTGATAACGCCCCAGTTATCAATCCTCGCACGGAGTTCACGTTGATCATCGGGCGCTGTCGGTGGAGTGTCAGACCCGGATCGTGGTGCGCTGTGGCCACAGGCGATGGCGGCCCTGAAGGCCGGATAGGCGCATCAGTCGGGCGACCCGGCGACGGCTGTCTACCCGCGATCCGGGGCTGGCGCAGCAGCACCGCCCGTGTTCGCTTCGGGTTTCGTGAAGAGGATTTCGCGGACCTGCTCGGCGGCGCGGATGATGCTCTCGCTGATGAAGTCACTGAAGCGGGCGATGTTCTCCAGGCGGGCGGCGGCCGGGGTGCCGCGGCCGAGGATGGGGATGCCCTGCCGTGCGGTCTCGGCGAGCTGCGCGACGCCGCGGGCGCTGGCGAGCGTCGACTGGTACCAGATGTCGTTGTCGACGATGTAGCGCTCGCGGCGGCGTTCGTCACGTTCCCGCCGGACGAGGCCCAGGCTTTCGAGGGCCGCAATCGCTTTGGAGATGGAGGCCGGGCTGACCTCGAGGCGCTGGACGAGGTCGGCCGCGGTGAGGCTGCCCGCGTCGCTGGTGAACAGGCAGGTCAGCACCCGGGCGGTCATCTTGGGCAGACCCTGCTGCATGAACAGGGTGGTGAACGTCTCCTCGTACTCGCGCACGGCCTCCTCGTCGCGCCCGTGTCCCTGCCCCGGCGCCCCCGGCCCGCGGGGCGCGGTCTGCCTGCGCCGGTGGGTGCGGCGTTCGGTGGCGCGGTGGGCCAGGTCGGCGCGGTAGGCGGTGGGGCCGCCGTTGCGCATCACCTCACGCGTGACCGTCGAGGTGGGACGGTCCAGGCGCCGGGCGATCTCCGCGTAGGCGAGCCCGTCGGCCACGCCCAGCGCGATCTGCTGACGTTCCTGCTGGGTGAGTCTGCCTCCCGGCACCGTGATCTCCCTTCGTTCTTCCCTGAGGCCGCCAGCGTAGCGTTCGCCCGCCATCCAATGCAACGCCAGGCCATCTGTCATTGCGTTAGATTCACATCCGTTGCAACGAAATCCAGGCTGCCACCTGCATTGATAACGGTTCGTCGCACCGAATTGATTGCGTGATCCTCGAACGCAACGTAGCTTTGCGGAGTCAGAAACAACGAGTTCACGAGCTCCAGGAGAGCATCATGCAGAAGTTCGCCACCACCACCGCGATCACCACCGTCCTGGACATCCCCGCCGGACGCGTCCAGCTCATCGCCGCCGACCGCGCCGACACCACCGTCGAGGTCCTGCCCGCCAACCCCTCCAAGAGCCGCGACGTGAAGGCCGCCGAGCAGACCACCGTCACCTACGCCGACGGCGTCCTGCGGATCCACACCGCCGAGCCCAAGAACCAGCTCCTCGGCTCCTCCGGCTCCCTGGAAATCACCGTCCAGCTGCCCGCCGGCTCGAACATCGAGGCCAAGACCGCCTGCACCGAACTGCGCGCCGTCGGCCGCCTCGGCGACATCGCCTTCGAAGGCGCCTACCACCAGATCAAGATCGACGAGGCCGCGAGCCTGCGCCTCACCGCCGTCGACGGCGACGTCGAGATCGGCCGACTCGGCGGCCCCGCCGAGATCAGCACCGCACGCGGCAGCATCCGCATCACCGAAGCCGTGCGCGGCACGCTCCGGCTCAGCACCCAGATGGGCGACATCACCGTCGGCGCCGCCCCCGGCGTCTCGGCCGCCCTGGACGCCGGCACCGGCTACGGCCGCATCAGCAACGCCCTCAAGAACGACGGCACCGCCGAACTTGACATCCACGCCACCACCCCCCACGGCGACATCACCGCCCGCACCCTCTGAAACGCCAGCCGGCCCGAAGAGGCCGACGAGGCCGACGCGGTGCGCGGCCGCACCTCCGACGGCGACAGCACCGTCCACCCCTCCTGATCCACCTCGGACACTGGAAGAAGGCACACCATGACCATCAAGCAGTCCGCCTGGACCGGCATGGTGCCGATCGATGACACCGCACTGGCCGTGACCGACACCGGCGGCCCCGGCCGTCCCGTGGTCTACCTCAACGGCTCCTACGCCGACCAGAAGCACTGGCGACGCGTCATCGCCGAGCTCGGCAGCGGCTACCGCCACATCACCTACGACGAGCGCGCCCGCGGCAAATCGAAGCGCGCCACGGACTACTCCTTCGAGGCGTGCATCCGCGACCTCGACGCCGTCCTCACCGCCAGGGGCGTGGACCGGCCGATCCTGGTGGGCTGGTCCTACGGCGCCATGCTCGCCATGCACTGGGCCGCCCGGAACCCGGACCGCGCCCTGGGGGCGGTGTCCGTGGACGGCGCCCTGCCGCACGAGTGGCTCGACGACGCTGCCCGGGAACAGATCCGCAAGCTGTTCCGCCGACTGAGCCCGCTGTTCCCGATCGCCCGCCCGCTCGGCCTGGCCGCGCGAATGAGCGCCACGCAACACGCCGAGATCAACATCGAGATCAACGAGCTCTGCGCGCCCGCCGCCCTCAACCCGGTCTTCGACCGTCTGACCGTACCGGCCCGATACGTGCTCGCCACCGGAGGCAACCTGGGCGGCGACCCCAAGCTGATGGAACAGATCCGCGCCAACCTCGACCCGGTGCTCGCCCGTAACCCGAACATCCGGCTCAGCGCGAAGGTCGCGAGCAACCACTCCAAGATCCTGCGCAACGACTTCCGAGCCATCGCCGACGCGATACGCGAGCTCGCCACCACCCCCGCCCACAAGGTCGGCTGACCCGTGACGAACGGGTCGAGCACGCCCACACCACCGCCCACCGGGACACCGGCCTTCCCCGTCCACGGCCGGACATCGCCTCTGGGATGGCCTCCACCGCTCAGCAGACCGGCGGAGCGGTGGGCCTCGCGGTACTGGTCGCGATCACCGCCCCGGGCAAGGGCGATCCGGTTTCGACCGCAGTCGCTGTCGACGGCCTGCGCCCCGCGATGCTCGCCGCCTCGGCGGGCATCGCCATCACCAGCCTGGTCGCACTCAGGTTCCCCCGCCGAAGAAGTGCTCCGGTCGCCGCAGCAGCGGAGTCGGAGCATCCCGCTCTCGTCTGCCCCAGGGAACACCGTTCGCCGGAAACGGCCAGGTCTGTTCCTGCTTCCACGGTCGGTTGAACCTTCACGGGACAGCCCGCCCACCGCCTACCGGATGCGAACATGCGAGACCGGTGCGCGGCCCACCCATGCCACAGTCGAAAAGTAAGGTCGTGATCATGAAAATAGCTGACGACGCCACAATGCCCGCCGCCGCGGCAGTGCTGGTCAGGAGCTGCGAGGCGGAGACCTGCGCCGATCCGAGTGCCGTGATGAGCCTGTTCGCCGACTCGGCGCAGACCGCCGGCGCGTTCACGAGCTACCGCTCCACGTTCGCCCGGGGAGCGGCCGGAGCGCCCGCTCACTTCCACACGCGGGCCTGGGAGATCTTCTTCGTGCTCGGCGGATCCCTACAGGTCCTTCTCGACCAGGAGGTGACCGTCCTGCACACGGGCGACTTCCTGGCCGTGCCGCCCCGCACCCCGCATGCTTTCAGGGCAGCCCCGGGAGCCGAGGCCGACGTCCTGTGCGTGTTCACCCACGGGATGGACCGCTTCGACTACCTGCGACTCCTGGGCCGAGTGACCCGCGGCGAGGCCGATCCGAGCGAACTGGCCGCGACCTCGGAGCGCTTCGACAACCACTACGTCGACAGCCCTGTCTGGCGCGCTGCCCTGGAGCGTTCGGCGTGATCGCCCCTTCCACCCATGTGAGGGTGGCCCGCCCGTCCCGGGATCTCGCCGCCGCCGAGCGGTTCTACGTGACCGGGCTCGGGCTCGACGTCCTGTGGCGGACCACCGAGCACGTTCCCGGCGAGCACGACCTGCTCATGGTCGGCCCGCCCGCCGGAGCCTGGCACTTCGAGCTCACCCACGACCCGGCCCGCCCGCTGGAGCCCACCCCCACCGTGGACGACCTCTTCGTCATCTACCTCGGCACCCCGATCGACGAGGCGGTGATCGACCAGCTCGTGGCCGCAGGCGGAACCCGGGTCGCCGCGCACAATTCGTACTGGGACCAGTACGGTGTGACCATCGCCGATCCGGACGGCTACCGCCTGGTCCTCTGCTCGCGCTCTTGGAGCACGTAGCTCAGCGCGAGAGGCTGGGGCAGCAACAACGCGGCGGGCGTGCGCCTCGTCCTGGTCGTCGCTCTGCGCGCGCCTGCTCCGCCTGGGCGGTGACGGCCCGTGAGGCACCACCTCCTGGCCGCGCGGGGCATGCCTCGCTGTGGTTGCAGTTCTGGTTGCATTCACCGTCGTCCGGGCGCGTTCGACGACCGGCAGCCGCATCGCTCCACCGCAGGTCAGGACGCCTGCGCTCGCCTCTGAACAGCCGGACGAACAGTTGGAAAGCGTGTTGGGGGCAACCCCTCACGAGTTCGAATCTCGTATCCTCCGCCTTTGCCTAGCAAGGCAGTTGAAGGCCCCGACCGGGTTTCCGGTCGGGGTCTTCTTCGTGTCGTGGTCTCAGCTTTGGTCTCGGTTGCGCTTCTGGGCCTCGCTGCTGATCGGCGTTGACATCGTCCGGGCCCCGGACGAACCTTCCTCGGAGCAAGTCGCCGACTTCGCCAGCCACGCCGCGGAAGAACATGCCCCTGCTCGGCGCCAGTAACCCGGAGTAGCCCCAGCTGGCCCACCACCGTGTTCTCTGCCAGGCGCGAGGCGCCGCCGACGACGACGGAGGAGTGGACCAGCTAGGCCTCGAGCCCCTGCAGGCGACCACGAGCGTGTCCGAAAGATCGTGTAAGTCCGTGATGTGACAGGCTGGCCCGGGCCTGCGCTCTGGCCTTGATCGGCCGGGACGGGAGATGCACTGTGAAAGTCCTTCGACCCACGCTGGCGAAGGTGCCGTGGATGCTCGCGGCGCTGGTCCTCGTGGCCGGCGTCCTGCTGGACCGTCTCGCGCCTCAGCCGTACACGGGACTCCCGCTGCTGGCAGCCGCACCGCTCATCGCGGGTGCCACACTCTCCTTCCGCTCCGCGCTCGCCGTCGTGTGTGTTACGTCCGTGGTCTCGGTGTTGGTGGA
>NZ_JAHTKP010000059.1 GCF_019192735.1 Kitasatospora aureofaciens | reverse complement strand
TGTTCGCCGACCAGCCGCAACACCTTTACATCCTCGGGCGTCAGGCCCTTGAGACGGTCACGTATCGACACACCGGACGGCCCGTCGGCAACAATCGGCCGGGCGATCTGCCGCAGCAGCTTCTTCGACTCACTCATCTGCGGCAAAACCCAAACCACCCGTCACAGCGCGCGACGAATACGCCTCGACACTCACCAGAGTCATGCGCCGCCCGCCCCCCAGACTCCGTCCGGGGGCACCCCCACCTCGCTTCGCACGCCGGTACCGGCAATCTCCCCTCACGGAACCAGCGATGCGCAGTCTGCGGATGCACACCCTGCGCCGTCGCCCGCTCCGTCAGACTCACACCACGGTCAACGAACTCACCAGACAATGGTCACGCTCACTCAAACACCCATGAAAGCAGGCAGTTGACGACCCCTCGTCCTTGGACCGCTGTTCGGCGCCCACGGCGCCACCCCCGCCGATCTCTCGGTCGCCTTCGTCAGCCGCGCCGCCGCCGAGGCCGGCACACACGGCCGCCCGTACGACGCGATGACCACCCGGCGCCGCCGCGTCGCCGTCCACGGCACCCGCGGCATCGGCCCCGCCGACATGGTGCGCAACACCCGGCTCGGCGAGGTCCTCGTCGACCCCCGCAACGGCCTGGTGACCCTCGACGGCACTCCGCTCCGCTCCGAACCCGCCCAGGACGTGCCACTGAGCCGCCTGTACTTCCTCTGAACGGAAGCCACCCGACCTGTCCCGGTCCGATCCCGGCGGCTTTTCGGCCACGCCGCCCCACAGCATCCGTGAACCGGACCTTCGCGAGGTCAGGGCATCGGCTCCGGGCTTCACAGTCCGCCGCCGCAGCCTCCCCCGCATCCGCCTCCGCAGCCGCCGCACACGCCGCCCACACCCCCACCGTCGTGACTGCCCCCGGAGGCAGCGGCGGCGCGGCGGGCGCGGGCGGCGGCGATCGCCTGAAGATCCGGTTCATGCCTCGACTCGAAGAGCGGATCCGGGAGTTGCCGCCGGCCGGGTGGTTACTGCGCGCCCTGGTGCTCGTGGGCGAAGGCGGTCATGTGCTGGAGGGCGTGCGCGGTGGAGTCCGGCGAGAAGGCACTGTCGAGCCCTTCGGCCGCGCCTTCGGCGGCCTCGGCGGCGCGGGGCAGCATGACGGCCTCGTAGGCCCGGACCGCAGCGTCGAGGCTCGCCTCGGTGGCGATGCGCTCGGCGAGTTCGGCGGCGTCCAGCATGGCCAGGTTGGCGCCCATCCCGGAGAACGGGGACATCAGGTGCGCCGCGTCCCCGAGGAGGGTCACGCCGGGGGTGGAGGTCCAGGTGTGCGGGACGGGGAGGGCGAACAGCGGCCGGCCGACGAAGTCGCCGTCGCTTTCGGTGATCAGGCGCAGGAGGGTGGGAGACCAGCCGGTGAAGTGCCGGCGCAGCGCCTCGCGCACGGCTTCGGGGTCGTCCAGGTCGAGGCTCTCGCACCAGGCGAGGTCGATCCGCAGGCCGGCGTAGACGCGGATGCGGTGGTCGCTGTTGCGCTGGGCGAGCAGGCCCTTGCTGTCGGCCAGGGCCATCATGCTGCCGTTGCCCACCAGGGCGGCGAGGTCGGGGTGGCGGGTGTCGGCGTCGTCGAGTCCGGTCTCGACGAAGGTCACCCCGGTGTAGCGGGGAGCGGCGTCGCTGAGGAGCCGGCGGACCCGCGACCAGGCTCCGTCGGCGCCGATGACGAGGTCGACGACGGTGCTGGTGCCGTCGGCGAAGTCGAGGCGGTGGGTGCCGTCGCCCAGGGGCGTGGCGGCGGTGAGCCTGTGGCCCCATCGAACGGTGCCGGGCGCGAGGGAGTCCAGCAGCAGGCCGCGCAGTTGACCCCGGTCGATCTCCGGCTTGTAGCCCTCCTCGATGCCGGGGGCGGCGTCGAACAGGACGGTGGCGTCCCGGTCCAGCAGGCGTACCTGCTGGCCTTCGGGGCGCGCGAGCGCGTGGAAGCGGTCCAGCAGCCCGGCCGCGCGCAGCGCCCGCTGGCCGGAGTCGGCCTGCATGTCGAGGGTGCCGCCCTGGGAGCGGGCGTCGCCGGAGGCGTCGAGGTCGTGGACGGTGACGGCGATGCCGTGCCGCTGGAGTATCCGTGCGCAGGTCAGGCCGCCGGGGCCGGCGCCGATGACGGCGATGCGGGGCAGAGAGGGGGTGCTGCTCATGGCGAGGTTCCTTTGCTCGAAGTGGACTGCTGGTGCTTGAAGTGGGCTGCTGGGCCTCGGGGTCGAGGGGGCCGACCGGCCTGCGGGGGCACGGCGGCGGCATCAGCGAGGCCCGACCGGCTCCAGAAGAGCACACTCGGTTCAAAAGTGCAATGAATCAACTTTTGAATTGAGTCAGTCGAAGGCTAGGGTGGTCCCCGTGAGCCAGACGATGAGGCCCGAGACGATGGGGCGCCGGGAGCGCAAGAAGGCCGCCACCCGCAAGGCGCTGGCCGACGCGGCATTGGAACTGTTCCTCGAACGCGGCTACGACCAGGTGAGCATCAAGGACGTGGCCGAGGCCGCCGACGTCTCCACCACGACCCTGTTCAAGCACTTCTCCGGCAAGGAGGCGCTGGTCTTCGACGAGGACGCCGAGGTGGAAGCGGGCCTGGTCGCCGCGGTGCGCGAGCGCCCGGCCGGCCTGCCGATCCCGGCAGCCCTGCGCGACTACGTCCTGCGCGTGCGGATCGACGCCGCCGCCGATCCCCGGTTCGCCTCGTTCCTCGCGCTCGTCAACGGCACCCCGGCACTGCGCGAGCACGCGCACCGCATCTGGATGCGGCACGAGACCGCCCTGGCACACGCCATCGCCGAGGACATCGGCGCCCCCGAGTCCGACCCCACCTGCGCAGCCCTGGCCCACTTCGCCCTGGAGACTGTCAACCTCGCCCGCGGCCAGGCCGATCCGCGTCGGGCCGTCCAGCACGCCTTCGACCTGCTGGAGCGCGGCTGGCCGGCAGCCGCCACCGACCGCACCCACGCCGGCTGACGAGGACCGGCACCCGGACCGGGGTCGGGCCGGTCAGCGAGCGTCGTGGTCGGGCGGCTGCTCGCGCAGAACCGTGCTCATGGCGATGGGTTCGCGGCCGAGCAGGGTGGCCAGCGTCGGGTCGACGGCGGCGAACTCGCCGGCCCGGGCGGCTGCGAAGATGCCGAGCAGCTGGTCCGCCGCCTCGGCGGGAACCCCACGGCCCACCAGCTGGTGCCGGAACTCGTCATCGGGGGCGGTGATTCGCGTGATGGTGCGGCCGATGACGTCGGTGGCCAGGCGTGCGATGTCGTCGAACGTCAGCGCCTGCGCCGCGGTGAGCGGGGGCGTGGGCCCGTCGAAGCGGCCTTCGTCGGCCAGGATGACGGCGGCCGCGTCGGCGAGGTCGGCGTGGGCGGTCCAGCCGACCGGCCCGTCCGCGGGGAGCACGACCTGGCCGGAGCTCACGGCGTGGCCCAGGAACTGCACCGCGCTGGCGGCGTAGAAGCCGTTGCGCAGCGAGGTGAACGGCACGCCGGAGGCGCGCAGCGCGTCCTCGGTGGCGGCGTGGTCGCGGCAGGGCTGGAACCGCGAGGAGGCGCCGGCACCCATGTGGCTGGTGTAGAGGATGCGGCGGGCGCCGGACGCGACGGCCGCGTCGATCGCGGCACGGTGGTCCCGCACGGCTTCCTCGCCCATCTTGTCGACGGAGACGATCAGCACCTGGGCGGCGCCCTCGAAGGCGTGGGAGAGGCTGTCGGCCTCGGTGAAGTTGCCCCGTCGCACGCGCACGCCCTGATCGGCGAACGCCTGCGCCTTCCGCGGGTTTCGGACGCTGACGCCGACCCGCTCCGCCGGCACGTGAGTGAGCAGCCGTTCGACGATCTGGCGTCCGAGCTGCCCGGTGGCTCCGGTCACGATGATCATGTTGCACTCCAGGACCCTGGTTCCAATGGAAACAACTTCACGTTAGCACCGATAATAACGGCGGCAACAGCCTTGCGGTATCGTCGATACATGCCACCACGTTCACCCGCCGAGGACCGCGCCGCCGCCGACTCCGACACCGCGGCCGCAGGCCGTGAGCAGACCCGGCAACGCGTCATCGAGGCCGCCATCGGCCTGCTGGAGCGGGAGGGCCGCGACGCCGTCACCACGCGCGCGGTCGCGGTCGCCGCGGGCGTGCAGGCGCCGGCCATCTACCGGCTGTTCGGCGACAAGAACGGGCTGCTCGAAGCGGTGGCCGAGTACGGCTTCGCCGCGTTCCTCGCGGCCAAGCACGTCGACCCCGACCCGCAGGACCCCGTCGAGGACCTGAAGGCGGGCTGGGACCTGGCGGTCGAGTTCGGCCTGGCCAATCCCGCGCTCTACACGCTGATGTACAGCGAGCCGGGGAATGCCACCTCGGCCGCCTTCACGGCCGGCATGGAGATCCTGATGGGCCGGATCCGCCGCCTCGCCGCCGGCGGCTGGCTCCGCGTCGACGAACAGCTCGCGGCCACGCTCATCCACGCCACCGCCCGTGGCGCGGTGCTCACTTGGCTGTCCCTGCCCGAGGACGAGCGCAACCCGGCCCTGCTGACCGCGCTGCGGACGGCCATGGTCACCGCCGTGACCAACCAGCAGCCGGCCGTACGGGACGCGGGCCCGGCCGGCGCCGCCCGCGCCCTGCGCGCCGCACTGCCCGAGCAGACCACCCTCAGCAGCGCCGAGCAGCATCTGCTGAGGGAATGGCTGGACCGCCTCGCCGCCGACGGCTGAGGCGCGTCCCCACAGGATGCTCCGAGTCCGGTGCGGCGAGGCCGGCCGTGCCCAGCTACCGCCGCAGCCCGCGGACAGGCGGAGTCACCGAGTGTCGTCGACGTCAGGACGACTGGGGTCGCTGCAGCCCCTTGAGGAGCAGTGCGACCAATCGGCGAGGGTCGTAGCGCGGGTCGCTGTCACGTCCGATGCAGAGGTTGCCGATGCCGCGCATCAGTTCATAAGCGTGCGTACCGGGCCCGATTTCGCCGGCATCGACTGCGGCGTCGAGCAACTGCGTGCAGACGGGCACCAAGCGGTCGAGGAAGTAGGCGTGCAGCGCGTCGAAGCCACTGCTGTCCGACTGCAGCGCGTTGGCGAGTCCGTGCTTCGTCACCAGGAAGTCGACGAAGAGGTCGACCCACTGCCGCAGTGCCGCGAACGGGGAGCCGGCACCGGCCAGCAGGCTCGGGCCGGCCTCGGCGCACGCCTCGACCTGGTGGCGGTAGACGGCGACGACGAGATCCGCCCGGGTCGGGAAGTGGCGGTAGATCGTCCCCAGCCCGACGCCCGCTCGGGCCGCGATCGCACGGATCGGCGCGTCGACGCCGGAGGTGACGAAGACCTCGGCGGCGGCCGCCAGCAGCGTCTGCTGGTTGCGCATCGCGTCGGCCCGCTTGCTCCGGGCCGGCACGTCTCCGGACTGGCTCGCACTGGGCACCACACACTCCTCCGATGACCGATGACCGTTGACGAAACGGAACAGCGTTCCGTATCGTAAGTGGAACAACGTTCCGATTTCAGCGTAGCCGAAGCCGGACGCTCCTGCTCGCCTCCCCCGCCGCCGGCCGAACGAGCCCGGCAGGAGAGGCCATTGAAGGGACACGCGCATCATGAGTGCATCGACTCACACAGCCAAGACCTTCAGCTCGCCCACCCCGGTCCTCTCGATCAGTCCGGTCGTGCTGCCGGCACCCGGCCGAGCCGTGGACCTGCAGGTACGGGTCTCCGCGCCCGTGACCGGGACCGACCTGCCGGTCATCCTCCTCTCGCACGGTCAGGGCTACTCGAACAACCTCTCCTCGCTGAACGGCTACGCCCCCCTCGCCAGCTTCTGGGCGGCGCAAGGCTTCGTCGTGATCCAGCCCACCCATCTCAGCTCGACGACGCTGCGCCTGGACCCCAACACCCCCGGGGCACCGCTGTACTGGCGATCGCGGGCCGAGGACATGAAGCACATCCTCGACCGGCTCGACCTGATCGAGGCCGCCGTACCGCAGCTCCTCGGGCGCCTGGACCACAGCAGGGTCGCCGTAGCCGGGCACTCGATGGGCGGGCACACCGCAAGCCTGCTGCTGGGCGCCCGGCTCACCGATCCGGACGACGGGACGGAAGTGAGCCTGGCCGAGCCCCGGATCAAGGCGGGCGTCCTGCTTGCCGCTCCCGGCAGGGGCGGCGATGCCGTCACCGAGGCCGTGACCGAGAACTATCCCTTCCTCTCGACCACGGACTTCTCCCGGATGACGACGCCCGCGCTCGTGGTCGCCGGCGACAAGGACACCTCCACCCACCTGACGGTCCGGGGCCCGGCCTGGCACACCGATCCGTACGTCCTCTCCCCCGGCCGCAAGTCCCTGCTCACCCTGTTCGACGCAGAGCACGGGCTCGGCGGAGTCTCCGGGTACGACGTCGCCGAGACCACGGACGAGAACCCCGAGCGAGTCGCCGTGATCCAGCGGCTCACCTGGGCCTACCTCCGCACCGAGCTCTACCCCGGGGATTCCGCCTGGCAGGCAGCGTGTGACGCGCTGACGGCCGGACCCGACCCGCTCGGGCGGGTCGAGTCCAAGTAACGCCGGGGCGCTCCGCGCCGGCTCACCCCTCGCCGGTGCGGAGCGGGCGGGTCGGGGGCGTCGCCGCCGACCCGCCCGACAATCCCCCTCACCGTCGGTCCCCGGCAGCGGCCTCTGCGCCGAGGGTGGCTGCGCGTGTGTACAAAAGCCCGGCCCGTGCGCCGGGCTGGACGGACCGGTGGCGGGCCCAGGCCGTGGGCCCGGCTCGGTTCGGGGGGAGGTAGCCCTACCGCGTTCGGTGGGCTGAGCCCCCCGGGGCTCTCGGGGGCTGGTCGCATCGACCGGCGGCGGTGTGACGCGAAGACTGGTGTTCGTCTCGCAGAGCCGGCAGGTCACGCATCGGCGAAGCGCGATCTCCCCTGTCGCGTCACAACTCCCTCAAGGACGAACCCATGACTCCACGCCCACTGCCGCGCCGCAGCCGGCGCTCAGCACTCCTGCTCGCCGCCACCACTCTCGCGCTCGGGACCGCCACCGCGTGCGAAGCGTCCCACGCCCCGAGCGCCGCCGGCTCCCCCGGCGCGGCCGCGCCGTCGGCGGCATCGTCGTCCACGGCCGGCCAGGCTCCAACGGCAGGCTCCGACGCGCGGACCGTCTCCAACAACGGACACCGGCTGGCCTTCCATGTGACGCCCGGACACCTGCCCGCGATCGTGCTGGACGCCGGCGGCGGGCAGGACTCGTCCTACTGGAAGGACCTGGTGCCCGCCCTGGCCAAGGAGACCGGATCGGAGATCATCACCTACGACCGCTCCGGCCTGGGCGCCAGTGCGGAGGTGGCCGGACCGTGGCGGGTCGACAACGCCGTCTCGG
Organism: Kitasatospora aureofaciens; assembly: GCF_019192735.1. Taxonomy (GTDB): domain Bacteria; phylum Actinomycetota; class Actinomycetes; order Streptomycetales; family Streptomycetaceae; genus Kitasatospora; species Kitasatospora aureofaciens_A. Next base: position 41,466 of record NZ_JAHTKP010000059.1, on the reverse strand, counting down.
ACCTGGCGGCCGTGCTGACGGCAGCGGGCGCCACCCACAACGTGGTCCTGGCCTCGCACTCGGAAGCCGGCGAGATCGCCACCTACTTCGTGCGCAGCCACCCCGGCTGGGTCGCGGGCGCGGTTCTGATCGACGCCAGCCTGCCCGACTTCTACACCGACGGCGAGATCGACCGAGTCGTGGCCGCCAACAAGGACCAGATCGCCGCCCTGGCATCCCGGCCCTCCACCCCCCAGACCCGCCAACTGCTCGCCGTGGCACAGGACTACGCGGCCATGCACCACGCCTACCACCAGGTGTCCTGGCCCCAGGACCTTCCGGCGATCGTCATCGCATCGGCAAAAACGCCGTTCGAGACCTCCGAGCAGGACGCCCAACTGTGGCGTGACGCGCAGGCCGCGTTCGCCCACGCCGCCCCCGACCGCCGCCTGGTCGTGGCCGACAACAGCTCCCACGACATCCCGCTCGACCGCCCCGACATCGTGATCAGGTCCATCCACGACATGCTCGCCAAAACCGGCTGAACCGAGGCTCACGAGAAGCAGGCCGCATTCCCCTGTCCGCCGGGGCCGCTGTCCGGCCCCCACTCGAATACGCCGAGCGGCGCGCCGGCTGTCCCTTCGGTCAGGTCCGGCTGCCGAGCGGCCACGACGCGGTGCTGCTGGCCACCCACGCCGACGTCGGATTCACCTCAGTTGATGCCGGATCAGGCGACCCGGGTGACGTGGCAGCGCAGGCCCCGGAAGGTGGAGGAGCCCATCTCGGGGTTCTCGTCGTCGTTGCTGGTGAGGAGGTTGACGTTGCTGTCCCGCCAGCCCCCGCCGGGGCCGCGCTCCGGGTACCACCAGGCTGCGGGGGCGACCACGACGTCGGGAGCGATCCGGTCGGTGAGGCGCACGCGCAGGCGGATGCGGCCGGTGCGGGTGGCGATCTCGGCCCAGTCGCCGTCGGCGAGGCCCTCCCGGGCGGCGGCATCGGGGTGGATGTCCAGGAGGGGCTCGGGCTCCTTGGAGCGCAGCGAGGGCAGGTCGCGGAACTCGGAGTTGAAGTAGAACGGCGAGTGGGCGGAGGTCAGCAGGTAGCGGCCGTCCTCGGGAGTGCCGACCGGCGGGCCGGGGACGGGCAGCGGCGGGTAGCCGAAGGCGCGCAGGGCATCGCAGCGCAGGCCCACCTTGCCGCTGCGGGTGCCGAAGCCGCGCGTGCGGTACTTGTGGTACGCCAACGGCGTGGCCCGGTAATGGAGTTCGGCCAGCTGCCGCCAGTCCATGCCGATCGGTTCGAGCCGGGTGTCCAGCGCGTCCCGGGCGTCGGGCCAGAAGTCGGCGGAGAGGCCGAGCCGGTGGGCGAGTTCGGTGAGGATCCACTCGTCGGAGCGGCTGTCGCCGACCCGGGCGAAGGCGTGGCGGGCCGCGACGTAGTGCGCGTGCTCGACGATCTGGTCGCGCTCCAGCCAGCCGCCGACCGGGAGGACCAGGTCGGCCATGGCGGCCGTGGGGGTGAGACGCAGGTCGACGACGGCGAGGAAGTCCAGCCGTTCCAGGGCGCGTTGGACGCGGTCGGAGTCGGCGTAGTTGAGCAGCAGGTTGCTGCCGTGCACCAGCATGGTGGTGACGGGGTGGGGCGCGTCCGGTTCGAGGACGGCGTCCCAGACCGATCCGGGGTGGGCCCAGCCGGACATGGCGAGGATGCGGTGCCGGTCCCCGCCGAGGCGTTTGGCGGCCTGCTCCGGCGGGAGCAGTTCGGCGCGCGGGAAGGAGCGCCGGCCGTCGATGCCGGGCGGGTCCCACAGGACGTCGCCGCCGGGCCGGTCGAGGTTGCCGCAGATCGCGGAGAGCAGCAGCAGGGCCCGGCAGGTGTGGAAGGAGTCGCGGTGCTGCTGCGGACCGGTGCCGAGTTCGATGGCGGCGCTCGGCGCGGCCGCGTACGCGAGGGCGGCGGCCCGGATCTGTTCGGCGGGTATGCCGGTCCGCTCGGCGACGGCCTCCGGCGGGTAGTCGGCGACGTGGGCGGCGAGGTCCTCGAAGCCGACGGTGTGCGCGGCGACGAACTCGTGGTCGTACGCGTCGGCCTCGATCACGGTGTGGATCATCGCGAGCGCCAGCGCCGTGTCCTCGCCCGGGCGGACCTGCAGGAACCGCTCGGCGCGGGCGGCCAGTGAGGTCCGGCGCGGGTCGACGACGATCATCCGGGTGCCGTCCCGGACGGCGGACAGCAGGCGGGTGCCGATCACGCCGTCGCCGTGGGTGAGCGCCTTGTTCGAGCCCCAGATCAGGACCAGGTCGGGGCTCCCCTCGTAGTCGCAGAAGGTGAAACCGCCCAGGGTGAGGATCCCGGCCATCACCCGCGGGTAGAAGCAGACGTGGGCCGGGCCGAGCACGTTGGGGCTGCCGAAGCTGTTGGCGAAGCGGAAGAGCCACTCCTGGTAGTTGCGGTCGGTGCCCTGGGCGAAGACCACCGACTCCGGGCCGTGGGTCCGGCGCGCCTGGTCGAGGGCGGCGGCGACCCGGTCGAGGGCCTCCGCCCAGCCGATCGGGCGGAACTCGCCGCTGCCGCGCGGGCCGGTGCGCAGCAGCGGGGTGGTCAGCCGGTCGGGGTGGTGGAGTTGTTCCAGCGAGGCCCGGCCCTTGGCGCAGAGGAAGCCGCGGTTGTTCGGGTTCTCCGCGTCGCCCTCGATCGCGGTGAGCCGGCCGTCGTCGACGGTGACGATGGCGCCGCAACCGCCGTGGCACATCCGGCAGATGGTCCGGTGCCGGCCGTCCTCGGCGAGCACCTGGACCAGCGGCAGCGGCCGGTGGGTCGGGTCGGCGGGGCGCTGCGGGGACATCGGGCCTCCGTATCGGTGCGTCAGGTGCGTCTGGGGGGACCACAAAAGCGGTCAGGAACGACGGCGGGGGTTCAACTCAGCGTGGGCAAGCAGCAGTTCACGGCAGATATCGTCGTCGACCGGCCGGATCGCCTCGCGCAGGGTCAGACCGGAGACCCGGGCCAGCCGCTTGCGCAGCCAGTCGGCGATCTCCTCGGGATGGTGCTTGGCGCCCTCGCGCAGCGCCCAGCCGATCGCCTTGCGGACGAAGAACCGGGAGTCGGTGAGCAGCGGGTCGGCGAGGTGGGAGAACTCCGGGAAGTAGTGCGGGAATTCGCCCCGGTCGCGGAGCGCCAGCAGGTAGGAGAGGATGCCGCCGCGGCGCACCCACTGGTCCTCGTCGCGGCTCCAGCGCAGGAAGTCCTCGGCGGTCTCGGGCAGCCGCAGCAGCATCGCGCCGGCCCCCTTGGGGGCGATCAGGTCGACGTGCGCCCAGGTCTCGCACTCGCGCAGCAACTGTTCCAGGAAGCCGGTGTCCTGGCGTTCGAGCAGGTCGGCGCGGCCCTCCAGGAGCAGTGCCGCGCAGGAGCGGGACTCGTGGACAGGCGGGGCCCACAGCTCCTCGGTGAGTTCCAGCAGGGTGTCCCGGTCGAGCCCGGGGTGACGGCGCAGGAAGTTCCGCACCACGGTGCGCATGGCGGGCAGGGGCACGCCGATGTGCTCCAGCGGGCTCTTCAGGTAGGCCTTCTCGCCCTCCGCCCTGCCTGGTACGGCGCTGTCCTCCAGCGCGGCCCTGAGCTGGTCGGCGAGGACGGGGGCGGGCAGGGTGGCGAGGGGCCGGGGGGTCTTGCGGGTCACCGGGGATTCTCCAGGCGGACGGGACCGGACGGGCCGGGCACGAGGGGCCCGGCCCGTCCGGCGCGGTGGCTCTGACGCGGTCGACGTTACGTCAGGACGCGTCGTGGTACGGGAACTTCAGCTCGGCGCCCCACAGGTACTCGGCGGCCTGCCGCCCGCCGCGGCCCTCGGTGTAGCGGAACACGTCCTGCCAGATCGCGCTCACCTTGTCGTTGCGGTACGCGATGCTCGGGCCCTGCTGGTCGTACCAGCGGACGATCTCCAGGAAGAACGGACCGGAGGCGTCCTCACCGTGGTAGACCACGGCGCGGTCCCCGGTGGTCAGCTTCTCGTCGCGCAGGGTCGGCCAGTCGCGGGCCATCAGACCGTGGAACTCGGCGACCTTGTCGGGGCGGACGAGGTAGTGGGCGAGCCCGGTGAAGGCCTCCTCCTCGTGGACGTCCGGCTCGTCGGTGAAGTAGCCCATCCGGTGGACGATCGGGTAGTCCACCGGCGGCCGGCCCTCGCGGGCCTCGGTGATGGCCGCCATCTCCTGCCAGATCGCGTTCACCTCGGGGGTGTTGAAGGCCCGGCTGACGGCGTTCTCGTCGACCCACGTGACGATCTCGAAGAAGACCGGGCCGTGCTCGCTCTCGCTGTGGTAGACGGTCGCGGGCTCGTCGGTGACCAGGCCGTGCGCCTTCAGGGCGGGCCAGTGGCGGGCGATGATGTCACGGGCCTGCTCGGCGCAGCCCGGCCTGACCATGTACGTGGCCATCATGTGCGTGGACAGGATCTTGGGGGACTCGGACATGTGAGGACTCCTTGCTTCCGATGGTTCGGGCTTGCGATGGTTCGGGCTTCGGGCGGTGTGTGGTGGCGGCCGGCCTCAGGCCGTCTCGGTGGCGGCCGTGGCGCCACTGGTGGTGGTCCTGGCGGGAGGCGGCTTGGGAGCGCCGAAGGACGGCGCGGGCACGTCGCGGATGAGCAGGAAGGCGGCCACCCAGCCGACCGCCAGCAGGGCCACCGGCAGCACGAGTCCGCTGTGCATGGCGCTGGTGAAGGCGTCGGCGAAGGCTTCCTGGACCTTGGCGACCTGGGAGGGGTCACCGGCGCCGGTCGCGGCGGGCGGCGGGCCGGCGCTGCCGATCTTCAGCGCGCCGTCGGTGAGCGGGGCGAAGGCCTGCTTGAACCCCGCCCGGGCCTCGACGGGAAGGGCCTGCGCCTGCTGGTCCACCCAGTGCCGCAGCCCGCTGGAGAGCCGCAGCGACAGCACCGCGCCGATCGCCGCGCTGGCCAGCAGCCCGCCCACCTCCTGGGCGGTGTTGACCAGTCCGGACGCCACCCCGGCCTGCGGCGGCGGCACCTGGCGCAGGCCGACGCTGAACAGCGGCGAGAAGACCAGGCCCATCCCCAGGCCGGTCAGCACGAACGGCCCGAGCAGCTGGAGGGTGCTGGTGTCGGTCCCGGTGACCAGGATGAACGAGCCCAGCCCGGCGGTGAAGCAGGCCAGCCCGGTGAGGATGACGGCCTTGCCCGAGCCGCGGTCGGAGAGCTTGCCGCCGACGCCGGCCACCAGGGCCGAGGTGAGCGGCATGGCGGCGATGGTGAACCCGGCCCGCAGCGGGGACATGTCCAGCACGATCTGGAGGTACAGCGAGATCGGCAGGAAGGCGCCCAGCATGGAGAAGCCCATGATCGAGGCGATGATGTTGGCCGAGGCGAAGTTGCGCAGCCGGAGCAGGTCGAACGGGAGCAGCGGGCCCGAGCGCTGGTGCCGGCGCTGGTCGACGGCGAACCAGGTGAGCACCAGCACACCGGCCGCGATCGCCGCCCAGGCGGCGAGGCCCCAGTCCAGGCGCTCGCCCTCGATCAGGCCGAAGGCGAGTCCGGTCAGGCCGAGGATCAGCAGGGCGGTGGGGACGAGGGCGAGTGGCTGGCGTTTGCCGGGCCGGTAGTCGTCGACGTGCCGGAGCACCAGGTAGGCGGAGGCCAGCCCGATCGGCAGGTTGAGGTAGAAGATCCACCGCCAGTCCAGGTAGCTGACGATGACCCCGCCCAGCGTCGGCCCGGTCAGGACCGCGAGGCCGGACAGCGCGCCGGTGAAGCCGAAGGCGGCGCCCCACTTGGACGGCGGGAAGACCATGGTGACGATCGGCAGGATCTGCGGGGCGAGCATCGCGCCGCCGATCCCCTGGACGGTCCGGGCCGCGATCAGCACGCCGGCGTTGGGTGCGATCCCGCACAGGCAGGAGGCACCGACGAAGATGGCGAGACCGTACAGGTAGACCCGGCGTGGTCCGAACAGGTCGCCGAGTCGTCCGGCGACGATGAGCAGGGTGGCGTAGCCGAGGATGTAGGCGCTGAACACCCACAGACCCTCGTCGAGGGAGGCGTGCACGCCGGACATCACATGCGGCAGCGCGATATTGACGATCGTCATATCGAGCAGCGTCATGAAGAAGCCCATGCTGAGCACGCCGAGAATCAGCCAGGGACTCTTGCGGTCCTGGCTTTCCGTGGTGGGCATAGGTGGCTCATTTCTTGGGGCGCCGGTAGCCGGAATTCGAGGGCGGGCATCGGGAAGCGATGAGCGTCGGAATGCCGCGCCGGATCGGGCCTTTGCCCGGCGGAATCCGCCGGGCGGGCCATGGCCGGGTCGGCGCGAACGGTGAGGGCGCGCGGCCGGGAAGCGGCGCGCCGGAGCAGTCGCAGCGCCAGGTCAGTCGGCGCGCCAGGTCAGTCGGCGCGCCGGAGCAGCACCGCGTTGGCGTCCAGCTTGAGGACGTCGGTGTGCAGCTGGAACGGCATCAGCGGGCCGGTGCTGAACTGGTCGGGCGGGAAGTGCCGGGCCAGCGAGGGGGCGTCCACCGGCTTGAACGGGAACGTCCCGCCGCGGCTGCCGCGCAGGTAGAGCAGACCGCCGGGCCGCAGCAACCGTGCCACCTCGGTGACGTAGCGGTCGCGGTCCTCCGGGCCCAGGTGGTGGAAGCAGCCGCGGTCCACCAGCAGCTCGAACTCCTCGTCGGGAAGGTCGAGTTCACGGACATCGCCGACCAGGAGGTCGATCTCCAGGTCCAGTTCGGCGGCGCGCGCCACGGCCAGGCCGATGGCCTCCGGGCTGATGTCGACCCCGGTCGCCCGGTAGCCCGCCCGGGCCAGCGCGACGGTGTCCCAGCCGGTGCCGCAGCCGAGGTCCAGCGCGCGGGCGCCGGGGGCGGGCGGGGTGGCGGCGAGGAAGCCGACCAGGTCGGGCGAGGGAGCGCTGAGCTCCCAGTACTGGTGGTGGTCACCGGCCTTGTAGGCCCGGTCCCAGTCCATGGTGGTCGTCGTGGTCATGACCGTAAGCCCCTTCCGGAGACGCGCCGGGCCGCACGGTACGGCCGGCGGGGCACGCCGGACTGCGTGCACGGGGGGAGGTGGCCGCCCTCCTGGGGGACGGCCGGCGCCGCGGTCGCGTACCAGCCGACCGTCTCGGGGTTCCCGGGCGCCAGGACGGGCGAACCGCGGTAGATCCGGTAGCGGGGCCAGGAGGCCCGCAGCGGCGGCCCGGCGGCCACGCTGACGTGCCGGTGGCGGACCGGCGGACCGACGTGCGCCGAGCCGCCCCACCACAGCAGCAGCCGCTCGTCCAGGACGGGCAGCACCCGGATGCCCAGGCTGTCCCGGCGCCGGTCGAGCAGGGACAGCCCGGCGATCCGGTCGCGCGGCACCGACAGGCAGGCGTCGAAACGCCGGCGCTCGGGCGCCGTGGACTCCGGGTCGTCATACAGGATTTCGATGCCGACGGTACGGTCGTCCGAAATCCCGCGATTGAACAGAAACGCGGTGAGCCGAAGCCAGGTGGCCTCCCGCGGAGTTCCGTTCGACGGGTGGCGAAGACTGATCGCGAGTACTGGTCTGGGCAGCACCGGGAACCATTCTTCGGCCCCCCGGATTTGCGCACCCATTGTGTGCGGCTTATTCACAGGGAGGACGCTATCAACGCCTCGGCGCCCGCGTTTGACTGTCCTGGACACGTTCTGGACGGATCTGCGCGGGCGCCCCGGTCGTCCCGGCCGCCCGCTCAGTCGCTCCCGGCGCGCAGCAGCGCCGCCGCGCGGGCGACGCTGCGGGCCAGTTCGTCCACCCGCGCGCCGAGTTCGGGATCCGCCGGCACCCCGCCCGGCATCGCCGTCCTGGCCTGCGGCACGGCGACCTGCTCCGGCACCATCCAGGCCCGGTACCAGCGGACCACCAGCCGGAGGTGGTTGAGCGCGTTGGAGTTGCTGCGCCCGCCGAGCGCGCAGATGGCGCCGAACACCTTGCCCTCGACGTGCTCGAAGTCCAGCAGGTCGAGCGCGTTCTTCAACGCCCCGCCGATCGTGCCGTGGTACTCGGGGCCGGCCAGGATCACGCCGTCCGCCGCCCGGACCTCCTCGCGCAGCAGCTTGACGTCCGGGCGGCTGGGCCAGGGCTCCCGCTTGTCACCGTTGCAGAACGGCAGGTCCAGCTCGCGCAGGTCCAGCAGCGCGGTGGGGCAGCCGTCCCCCTCCAGGACGGTGATCGCCCGCCGCAGCAGGAGCTGGCTGGTCGAGTCCGGGCGCATCGAGCCGCCGAGGCCGAGGATCCTCGGCGGCCGCCTGGGGCTCACTCCTCCTCGCAGATGGCGTCGGCCGGGCAGCAGTCCATCGCCTCGTACACCAGGTCCTCCTCGTCGTCGTCCGCCGGCTGGCGGGCGACGTAGGTGTAGCCGGCCGCGTCGTTGCGGACGAAGGCGTCGGGCGCGATGCACCGGCAGGTGTCGCAGTCGGTGCACTCCTCGTTGACGTAGAACCGGCCGGGCGAGTTGTCGGGCAGCCGGGCCGGCTTCGGGAATCCGCTCACGGCTGACTCCGTCCGGCGTGCACCAGCTCCAGCACCCGGTCGGTGTCGGTGCGCAGCAAGTGCCCGTAGGTGTGACCGAGTTCGTCCTCCGGCGCGTACGCCAGCACCTCGACGCTCTCGAAGCCGGCCAGGTAGTCCACCACCCGGCGGACGTGGTCGGGGGTGTCGACGCTGAGGCCGACGTGCGACATCAGGGCGCGCTTGCGCTCGGCCGGCTGGTCCGCCCAGTCCCCGTAGCTGCGGCAGGTGAAGAACTCCACCTCGGTGCCGCGCGCGGTCCGCAGGTTGATCCAGTGCCCGGGGGTGCCGTGCACCCGGGGCGCGATGTGCGAGGGGCCGGTGGACACGTGGCTGACCCCGGGGTGCACCCGGACGCTCTCCAGCCAGGCCTCGAACTCCTCCTCGTGCCGGTAGTCGCCGAGGTAGGCGGCGACGTGGTGCAGGCCGGTCAGCCGCAGGGTGCGGGCGTCCAGCGGTTGGCCGAAGAAGGCGAGCAGGACGTCGGAGGCGCTCAGCTCGGCGGTCCGGTCGGCCCAGTCCAGCAGGGAGTCCAGGTACGGCGCGCGGTCGGCGCCGGTGGGCAGCCGGTCGGTGGCGGGGAACAGCAGGTTCGCGGCCATGGTGCGTCAACTCCCGTTGCTGGTCAGGTAGTCCGTGATCAGGGCGGCCAGGTCCTGGTGGCCGGCGTAGGGCTTCAGCAACTCCTGGTAGAGCTCCGGGCGGCGGCCGTGCAGGCAGAAGTACAGGCTCTTGCGGAACGACAGGTCGACCTCCCGCAGCTCGCGCACCCGGTCGAGGTCGAGTTCGGCGTACAGCACGCCCTCCTCCTCGTCCAGCGAGCCGACCAGCCGCTCCGGCGCGGCGACGGTGCTGTGCCCGGCCACCGAGATGGACACCTGCCGCCCGGCCCGCTCCCCCGTCACCTCGCCCACCGCGCTGGCCAGCAGGGTGTAGCAGACGTTGAAGGAGGAGTTGGCCTGGATGCACGGCCGGGTGATCCCGATGTTGCCGCGCAGCGCCGCACCCGGCACCGCGATGATCTCGGCACCACGCATGGCGAGCATCCGGGGCACCTCGGGGATCCAGAAGTCCGAGCAGACGCAGATCCCCAGCCGCCCGAACGGCGTGTCCACCAGCACCAGTTCGTCGCTCGGCGAGACGGTGACCATCTCGGCGGCGAAGCGGTGGGTCTTGCGGGCCTTGGCGGCGATCCGGCCCTGGTCGTCCAGCAGGACGGCGGTGTTGTAGTACCGGGTGTCGTCGCCCTCGCCCTCGCGCTCGACGACCGTGCCACACAGCAGGTAGCAGCGCTTGGCGCGGGCGACCTCCGCGAGCCGGTCGAAGACCGGGCCGGGCACCGGCTGGTCGATGACGCCCTTCAGGTGGGCGCGGCCGGGGAAGTAGAACGGCGGGCCGAGGAAGAACTCCGGCAGGATGATCAGCTCGACGTCCTGGACGCTGTCCAGCAGGGCGAGCGTCCGGGCCAGGTTGACCTCCGGGTCCGGGTCCCAGAAGGTCTGGATCAGGGCCACCCTGGGCCGGCTGGTTTCGAGGGTGCGGTCAGCGCTCATCGGCGGGACCTCCGTCCTGCGAGGGGGTGGGAGCGGTCGTCGGGTCGTCGGGACGGGTCGCCGCGGTCACGGCCCGGCCCAGCGACGAGCGGCGGAAGTCAGCGAGGAACGGTGCGGCCGCCCGCATCCGGCGCAGCTCGTGCAGGTCCAGGTCGGCGGTCAGCAGCACCTCCTCGCGGTCCGCCTCGGCCAGCACCGGCTGCTGCTTGCGGAAGTCCCGCGAGTAGGCGCCGATCGCCAGCGGGCTGCGCAGGATCGCGCTGCGCCCCATGTAGGTGAGCCCGGCGAGGGTGTTCTCGCCGGTCGCGCTCGCGAACAGCACGTAGGCGCAGTTCTCCGCGGCCCGGGCGAGCAGCATCTGCCGGACCGGTTCGGCGAAGGGGCGCAGCAGCACCGAGGGGGCGAGGATGACCTCGGCCTCGTTCGCGAACAGTCCGCGCAGCACCTCGGGGAACTGCACGTCGTAGCCGAGCGCGAGGCCGATCCGGCCGAGCGGGGTGGGGATCACCCGGGCGCCGGTGACGCCGGTGAGGAAGTGCGCCTCCAGGTCGTACACCATGGTGCGCCGGGCGCTGCCGGCGAGCCGGCCGGTGTCGTCCAGCAGGACGGCGGTGCTGTGCACGTGCTCCCCGGCGCGTTCGAGGACGCCGGCGGCGAGCGACACGCCCAGCTCGCGGGCGAGGCCGGCCAGCCACTCGGTGGTCGGCCCGGGCACGGGTTCGGCGATCTCGTGGCTCTTCGGCAGGTTCAGTGCGGTGGCGAACACCTCGGGCAGGACGACGAGTTCGCAGCCCTCGTCGGCGGCGGCGCGCACCAGCTTCTCGGCCCGGGCCAGGTTCTCCGCACGGCGGTTGGTGGCGACGGACAGCTGGACGACGCCGACCCGGTACCGGCGCCGATCGGCGGTGGGCATGGGCGGTGTTCCTTTCCGTTGCGGCGGGTCGGGCGCGGCGCCACCGGGTTCCGGGTGCGCCGCGCCCGCAGGTGAACTGACGAATCGTCAGCACCTGAAGGGAGCCCACGGATCGTCAGTCGAAGATCCGCTCGTAGATGCCGGGCTCGCCGACGGTGTAGCCGGTCTCCCGGGCGCGGGAGGAGACGACCAGGTTGATGCCCTCCTTGGCGATGCTCCAGTGGCCGAGGCCCACCTTGTCCAGCAGCTCGCGCATCTCGTCGGTGGAGTACGAGGCCCGCAGCGAGCGCATGAACGCGTTCGCGTCGCCGCCGGCGTACTGCAGCACGAAGGAGACCATGCCCTCGTCGGCGTCCCGGGCCAGGTCGTACAGCAGCACGGTGCCCTCGGGGCGGCAGACCCGGGCCAGCTCGGGCAGGATCCGCTCCGGCTTGTCCCACCGGTTGATCGCGCAGAAGCTGAACACCACGTCGAAGCTGTCGTCGGGGAACGGCAGCCGGGTGTAGCGGGCCCAGTCGCAGGCGAAGTCGCCGCCGTAGGAGACCAGGTTGGCGAAGATGGTGTTCTCCCGGGCGACCTCCAGGAAGGCGTCGTTGCTGTCCAGCCCGGTGAAGGTGGAGTCGGGGTGCAGCGCCGCCAGGCGCAGCGAGAGCAGCCCGCTCGCGCAGCCGATCTCCAGCACCTCCTTCTCGGGGCCGCAGTCGGGCCCGATCAGCTTCATCATGTGCTGCATCGGGATGATCATCGAGGTGCGCACGCTGCGGTCGTACGCGCGGCACTCCTCGGCGTCCTCGAACGGGTCGCCCTGCGGCGTCCGCTCGGCGAGGTCGAAGATCCGGCCGCCCCGGCGGGTGCGGCGGGCGCTGGTGTCAGAGCTGGACAACGGGGAGCCCCTTTCGGCCGTCGGTGCGGTCGAGCTGCCACTTGAGGATCTCGGTGCTCGCCGAAGTGGGCTGCGGGAGCCGGTGGTTGGCGTCCGAGTAGAACGTCTTGGAGATGTTGTCGATGTAGTACCACCCCTTGGGGTAGGTGACCTGGATGGCCTCGGCGTCGACCTCGATCAGCCCCTTGGCGACCAGGTCGTCCATCTTGTCCTTGAAGTACTCGTACGGGTCGACGCCGTGCCGCTCGCGGTAGACCGCGCGCTTGACCCGCAGCAGCTTCAGGCCGAGCACCAGGCTCCGGCAGCGCTGCTCGTGCTCGTCGGTGTAGGCGCCCATGACCACGGGCAGCCGGCCCTCGTTGCAGCGGCTGATGTAGCCCTCGATGTCCGGCTCGTTGAGGTACATGTGGTTGTTGAGGTACCCGTACGCGCCCGAGCCGATGGCCACCATGTCGCCGCAGCGGCCCCAGATCTGGGACAGGTGGTCGGTGAGGTAGAACGTGTCGGTCTCCAGGCCGCGGTACGGCTTGCTGCCGTCCCTGAGCACCGGGTAGGTCTTCACCCCGGCCGCCTCCCACTCGGGGCGCATCGGCTCCAGGAAGTCGTTGTACGTGAGCGCCAGGTAGCCCGCGTCCATCAGCGTGGTGTGCAGGTACTGGTACATCTCGTCGGCCTCGCGGGTGCTCGGGCACGGCGGGGTGGCGCCGCTCTGCAGCGCGAAGAACACCTCGGAGCCCGGCATGACCGCGTAGTTGTAGACCGAGAACGACGTGACCGGCAGGTCCATCAGGGTGCGGATGTCCTGCTCCCACAGCTCGCCGGTCTGCCCCGGGATGCCGATCATGTAGTCGATGCAGAGGTTCTCCAGGCCGCTGCGGTCGATCAGCTCGATGGTGCGGGTGGCCGACTCCCCGGTGTGCGCGCGGGCCCGGCCCAGGTAGCGCAGCAGCGGGTCGTGGAAGGTCTGCACCCCCAGGCTCATCCGGTTGACGCCGTGCTTGAGCAGCACGTCGAGCTTCTGCTGGTCGACGTCGACCGGGGTGGACTCGATGGTGACCGAGCAGTCCGGGCTGAAGTTGAGCCGCTGCTTCATGAAGCCGAGCAGGTCGTCCAGCTCCTCGGCGCGCAGCGTGGTGGGCGTGCCGCCGCCGAAGTAGCCGGAGGTGAAGACGGTGTCCTTGATGTGCGGCAGCTGCGAGTACAGCTCGATCTCCCGCTTGAGCGCCTGGATGTAGCGCCGGACCAGGGTGTTGCGGGTGGAGAACTTGTTGTACGGGCAGCTGGTGCACACCTGGTTGCAGAACGGGATGTGCACGTAGAAGGACGTGGTCTTGGGGAACTTCTCGCGCCGGGCGTAGATCTGCTCGGCGGTCAGCGGCTTGACGTCGCACGGGTACCAGCGGACGAACTCGATGTCCCGCTCGGGGTAGTCGCGCCAGAAACTCGGGGTGTCGAGGAAGTTCCGGGTGATCGCTTCTTGGCTCATCAGCCTCTCCGGTCGTCAGAGGAACGGTGGTGCTCGACGGTGAGTGCCATCGGGCCGTCCGGTTCGACGGCCCAGTCGTCCATCCCGGCGGCGTCGAGCCGGGCGCGCAGTTCCGCGCAGGTCCAGGCGCCGCGCAGGGAGTCCAGGTAGGTGCGCAGTCGGTAACCGCCCTCGGGGGAGTCGTCGGCCGCCATCTCGCGCAGGGTGTATTCGAGGATGAACGGGTCCGGGTCCCGGCGCAGGTCGTTGACCAGCAGCCGGCCGCCGGGGGCCAGCGCGGCCGCCAGCGCGGTCAGCAGGCCGGTCGGGTCGGTGCAGCCGCCGAGCGCGTGCACGCCGTAGACCAGCGTGTGGCGCCCGGCGAGGTGGGCGGGCAGCGGCCGGCCGGTGTCCCAGTACCCGATCGGCACCGCACCGTCCAGCCGCTCCCCCAGCAGGCCGGTCGCGCCCGGGTCGGTACACAGGACCCGCAGGTCGACCGGCCGGCGGGCGAGCAGCAGGCCGGCGAACCCGCCGTAGCCGGGGCCGGCCTCCAGCACCGGACCGCTGTCACAGAGGGCCTCTAGCCGGTCCAGAAACTCCTCCTTGTACTGGTTGCGGGCGGCCAGGTACTGGTCGTACGCGCGGCGGTCCGGTTCGGTGGCGAGCGGGTGGTGCGGCGGGGTACGGACGGCCGGCAACAGCCCGGTCAGGCCGGTCAGCTCACTCACACGTCCCCCAGCAGGGCGAACAGCTCCCGCTCGGTCTCGGCGATGGTCCGCACCGCCTCCGCCACCTCCTCGGCCAGCCGCGAGCGCACCGGGCCGAGCTCGTCGGCGGCCGCTGCGCGCAGCGCGGGCAGCCGCTCGCCGAGCCGGGCCGCCTCCGCGAGTGAATCCGCGGTGCCGGCCAGGAAGTTGACCTCCTTCGCCCGGTACGTCTCGCCGAGTTCGGCGAAGGCCGGGGTCCAGTCCGGCAGCAGCACGGCCAGCAGCTGCTCCCAGCGCCCGGCGCTGTCGGCGCAAAGTAGAGCGGCGTCGGCCAGCCGGTTGTCGCCGGTGAGGGTGGCGGCCTCGGTCAGGAACGCCTGGAACAGGTTGCGGAAGGCGTTCCCGCCGGTGCCGGCCAGCTCGAAGTCCACGTAGTTGCCCGCAACTTGTTCGACCACGGCGAGCGGCGGGGTGTCGCTGCGCAGGAGGTGGCGCAGCCCGGCGCCGAAGGAGTCCAGGCCGCGCAGGCCGAAGGTGGGCACGGGCGGGTGGAGCATGGCCCGGCAGGACAGCCGGATGCCCTGGCGGATGTCGGCCTCGGCCGGCGGCCGGGCGGCCTTCCAGTCGGCGTGCAGCAGGGCGTGCCGGGGCGGGAACGGCTGGTGGCCGGAGGCGCGGGCGGTGGCGAGCTCGGCCGTGCCGATGGTCTGCGGCAGGGCGGGCCGGTCGGAGACGGTGACCGTGCCGGCCCGGGGGTCGTGGTCGAGGATCACGACGGCGTGGGCGCCGAAGTGCCGGGTGGCGTGGAAGTACGGCAGGTGGAACAGGTCCACGTAGACCACCGCCGGGCGGCCCTGGTCGAGTTCGGTGCGCAGCTCCCGCCAGGCCCGGTCGGGGTCGTCGGTGACGGCCACGTCCAGGTCCAGGCCGACCCCGGCCGCCATCCGCCGGGTGAAGTCCGGGAACGGGCCGTTGCGCCCGCCGGTGAAGCCGCGCCCGCCGGGCGGGGCCGGCATGTGCATGAAGTTGATGCCGCCGGCCAGGCCGAACAGCATCGCCTCGCTCAGGTCGAGGCCGTGCGCCGCCAGCTGGGTGCGCAGCGCGGCGGTCTCGCAGTGCGCGCCGATACTGTGCGCGCTGGTGTGGAGGGCGGTGGGGGTCGCGCGGTCGTCCGGCTCCTGGGTCATGCGGGGCCTCCGGGGGTGGCGGGGCGCTCGGCCCAGGCGGCCCAGCCGAGCGCGGCCGCGGGCTGTGGCTCCGGGGCGGCGGCCTCGGCGGCCAGTTCGTCCAGCACCGAGCGGGTGTAGGGGTTGGTGTCCGCGGGCGGGTAGTCCAGCGCGGTGCCGACGAGCACGTTGCGGATCGCGGCCTGCACCATCTCGGCGGGCAGGCCGCGCCCAGTCAGCTCGGTGGCCAGGTCGGCACAGGCGCGCAGGGCGGCCTTGGTGGCGGCCCGGTTGGCCGGTCCGACCACCTCCTCCGGTCCGAGCACCACCTCGCCGAGGTCGGCGGCCAGGGTGCGCAGCAGGGTGATCCGGCGGGGCGCAGAAGTGACGAGGACGGTCTTGAGGCCGAGCGCCACCGCGGTGAACTGGCAGACCGGTTTGAGCCCGACGACCTCCAGTCCCACCTCCGGCAGCTCGTGGGTGGGCACGCTGGTGGCCAGGTTGACGAAGAGCGGGCGGCGACCGAGCTGTCCGGCGAGCGCGGCGAGCCGGCGCAGGGCGCGGGCGGTGTCCTGCGGGGGGACGCAGAGCAGCACGGTGTCGGCGGCCGCGAGGAGTTCGCGCGGCTCCATGTCGGGCAGCGAGAGGTCGGCGGCGACCTGCCGGGCCACCTTCGGATCGGCGTCGTGGAGCAGCACCGTGAACCGCTCGGCCAGCCGGTCGGCGAGCACCGAGCCGAGCCGGCCGAGGCCGACGACGGCGACGGTCCCGGGGTGGCCCGGGTGCAGGGGCGTGGTCATGAGACCGCCTCCAGGTCCTCGACGGTCAGGCTGCCGGGCTTGAGCATCCGGTCCATCGCCCGGCGGACCTGCGCCCGGTCGATCGGGGCGACCGTCGCGCCCACCCCGAACTCGGCGGTCACCCGGTCGGCGACGGCGGCGCACAGCGCGGCCGGGTCGTCGCCCTCGGCCTCCACCCGGATGTCGAGGCTGTCCCCGCGGACGCCCGCCGCCCAGTACAGGCCGGCGCCGTCGGTGGCGAGCACGGTCTGCTCCAGGGCGAGCTTGTTGATCCGCCGTCCGCCGACGATCAGCTGCTCGCTGACCCGCCCGTGGTGGGAGAGCATCCGGCGCGGACTGCCGCAGGCGCACGGCTCGGCGGAGACGGTCACGAAGTCCCCGCTGCGGTAGCGCAGCAGCGGCATGGCCCGGCTGCTGAGCGAGGTGATGACCAGCTCGCCGGCGCTGCCGTCGGGCACCGGCTCGGTGGTCTCCGGGTCGATCACCTCGAACAGGTGCCGGTCCTCGGTGAGGTGCAGGCTGCCGCGCTCGCACACCAGGCCGAGCGAGTTGGTCTCGGTCGAGCCGTACGCGTTGGACAGGCGGACGTTCCAGAGCGCGGCGATCTTGGCGAGCTTGGCCTCCGAGCAGGTCTCGCCGACGTAGAGGAAGGTGCGCAGCCCGACCTCGGCCGGGTCGCGTCCGGCGTCCTTGAGCATGTCGTACAGCCGCAGGGCCCGGCTCGGGGTGCAGACCAGGGCGGACGGGTGGACCGTCCACATCATCTCGACCATCCGCTCGAACGGGCAGACCAGGCTGAGCGTGCCGACCGGGACGACCGCCGCGCCGACCTGTTCCAGCGCGCGGTCCAGGTCGTAGGAGGCGAAGGCCAGTTCGTAGGGGATGGCGATGAAGGTGAGGTCGCCGGGGCCGAGGACGTGGGCGACGGACCGCTCGACGGCGACGTTGCCGCGGATCCAGTCCTCGTAGGTGATCACCGAGGAGGTGGGGCTGCCGGTGGTCCCGGTGGACTCGCCGTAGCGGATCAGCTCCTCGCGGCCGACCGCGAGCAGACCGAAGGGGTAGGCCGCGCGCATGTCCTTCTTGGTGGTGAAGGGCAGGGCGCGCAGCGCGTCGGCGTCGGCCGGGCGCAGCGAGCCGTACCGGGCGGCCCAGGTGTCGCGGTAGAACGGCGAGTTGGCGAAGGCGTGGTCCAACTGGCGGCGCAGCAACGCGAACTGGTGGTCGGGGACCTGGTCGGGGCTGAGCTTCTCGAAGGCCGCCAGGTCGGCGAGCGCGGCCTCCCGGATCTCCGGATAGCGCAGGTGCGGCGGTCGGTGGTCGGTGGTCACCGGGGCTCCTCTCCAAACAGCAGCTGGGTCTTGATCCGGGTGCGGGGGTCGAGCGTGAAGGCCTCGGCGGCCCGCTCGGCGGGCAGGTGGTGGGTGACCAGCCGGGCGGCCTCCTCCCGGTGGCCGGCGAGGAACTCCTGGGCCCGGGCGAAGCCGCCGGTGCCTCCGATCGAGCCGACCAGAGTGAGCGCGTTGGCCACCAGCAGGTCGGTGCGCAGGGCCGCGCTGCGGCGCAGGCCGAAGCAGAGCACCCGCCCGCGCGGGCTGGCCGCCGCCAGTGCGGTGGCGAGCCCGCCCGCGCCGCTGGAGCAGTCGACGGTGAGCGCGTAGCGGGCCTGGGCGGTGAGCGCGGCGTAGCCGCCGGCCGCTTGCGCGGCGGTGTCCGGCTCGGGTTCGGCGGTGTGGACGGGGGCGCTCGGGAGCAGTTCGGCGACGGCGGCCGCCTTGGCCGGGTCCGCCTCCAGCAGCTCCACCCGGCCGACCCCGTAGGCGCCGGTGAGCAGCAGGTAGGAGGCGAGGCCCAGGGCGCCGGCGCCGATCACCAGCACCCGCTCGTCGGGCCGCGGGTCCACCCGGTGCAGGCCGTGGGCGGCGACCGCGAAGAACTCGGAGAGCGCCAGCAGGCCGGGGCCGAGGTCGTGGGTGTCGGGGTAGAGGTAGCGGCGGTCCACCGTGCGCAGGCGGGTGGAGAAGCCGTCGACGGTGAGGCCGAACTTCTGGATCCGGGCGCAGACGTTGCGGTCGGTGGCGCACCGCGGGCAGTCGCCGCACCAGCGGGAGCAGTCGCCGGTCACCCAACGGCCAAGCAGCGAACGGCCGTTGGCGCCGGTGTCGACCACCCG
This sequence comes from Kitasatospora aureofaciens, assembly GCF_019192735.1. Classification (GTDB taxonomy): domain Bacteria; phylum Actinomycetota; class Actinomycetes; order Streptomycetales; family Streptomycetaceae; genus Kitasatospora; species Kitasatospora aureofaciens_A. The sequence continues at coordinate 23,279 of NZ_JAHTKP010000059.1, read as the reverse complement.
TCCGGACCACTCGTGGCCGAACCGCAGCGGGTAGCTGCTCGGGCCGCCGTAGCTCCCGTCGTACAGGGCGTGGTCGCTGCCGCACAGGGTGACCCGGTCGACCTCGACCAGCACCTCGTCCGGGCCGAGCGGGGCCGTCGGGAGGTGGGCCTCGCCGACGTCCAGCTTCCCGGGGCCGGTCAGTCGCAGGTCCACCCCGGCGGTCATCGGGTGCCTCCGGCGGGTCGCGGGCCCCCGGCGAGCGGGAGCGGGCGGCGCGGCGGCAGGTGGTCGTTCAGCTCGGCCTCGATCCGCTCGCTCTCGGCGCGGGCCATGGCAATGCGCTCGCGCAGGCCGATCGAGGACAGGCCCCACCACAGGTACCAGTTGTCGTTGGCGAGGACGCGGGCCTGGATCTCGTCGAGCAGGGCGTCGTCCGTCATGACGGCCCGCGACGCGTAGTACTTGGGCACGATGAATCGCTCCGTTCCGGTGATCATTCCCTCGGCGACGGCGGTGGCGTGCAGGGCGGTGCCCCGGCAGACCCGCAGGCCGAGCGTCCAGAAGGCGTGCACGTCGGGCGCGGCCGGCGGGACGAGCTGCCCCATCACCTCGAAGGTCTCGCGCACGGAGTCCCGGTCGTCGCCGGGGCTGCCGATGAACAGGCAGTGCTCGACGCGGATGCCGGCCTCGACGAACCGGCGGTGCGACTCGACGATCTGGCGCTGGCGGAAGTTCTTCTTCAGCCCGCGCAGGATCCGGTCGCAGGCCGAGTCGGTGCCGAACTCGACGTAGTAGCAGCCGGTCCGGGCCATCAGGTCGACCAGCTCGGCGGTGACGTTGCCCGGGTTGACCATGCACGACCACGGCATCCGGATGCCCCGGCGGACGAACTCCCGCAGCACCTCCAGCGCGTAGTTGAGCGGCAGGTTGAACACCCCGTCGACGATCTCCAGGACTTCGAGGCCCTCGTCGCGCAGCCGCTCCACCTCGTCGGCCACCCGCGAGACCTCGTCGAACTTCACCCCGGTGCCGTCCACCAGGAAGTTGCTGCAGAAGACGCACTCCAGCACGCAGCCCTTCTTGGTCTGGATGGTCGCGGGGACCTTCAGGCTCCGGTCGTGCGTCTCGTACGAGTAGTCGAAGTACCGCTGGTCGTAGAGCGCCGGGTCGGGGCGGGCCGCCTTGCGGTAGTCGATCCGGAAGACCGCCTCGCGCCGGTGGTAACCGCCCTGCCCGTCCGGGTAGATGACCCCGGGGACGTCCTGCGGCCGCCGGCCCCGGGCCAGTTGCTCCAGCAGGGGCTGCACCGACTCCTCGGCGAAGCCGGTGACGCCGTAGTCCGCCCGGACGAAGTCCATCAGGTCCTCCGGCACGGTGGAGAACCCGGGGCCGCCCAACAGGACGGTGACGCCCGGCAGTTCGTCCCTGGACCAGTCCGCGACCTCGCGGGCGAGCGGCGTGTAGACCACCGGCTCCAGCATGTTCTGCGAGTCCACGTTGCGGATCGAGATGCCGACCACGTCCGGCCGGAAGTCGCGCACCGCCGCCCGTACGACCGGCTCGTCGTCCTCCTCCCACATCAGGTCCAGCGTCCGGACCTGGTGTCCGGCCGCGCGGGCCTGGGTGGCGATGGTGACCATGCCGATCGGCAGCACCGGCCGGAACGACTTCAGCTTGTTGATCGAGACGAACAGCACCTTCACGGCCCGCCTCCGTTCACCTCGGCCAGCACCGCGACCAGGCAGCGCAGCTGCTGCTCGCTCTGGTGCCAGTGCACGACCAGCCGCAGCAGGCCGAGCCGGCGGGCGACCGAGGCGATCAGGCCCCGCCGCTCCAGCGCGTCGACCAGCTTCTCCGGGCTCGGGTGGCGGACCGTCACCACGGTCAGCTCGGGGCGCGGGGCGACCTCGAACCCGGCGTCGGCCAGCAGCCGCACCAGCAGCTCCCGGCGCTCCCAGAGCCCCGCCACCGCCTCCCGGTAGCCGCTGCGGCCCTGGGCCCGCAGCGCCGCCCAGGTGGCCAGCAGCGCGCCGCCGGGCCGGGTGCCCAGCAGGGCGTGGTGGTCGAAGGTGCCCCGGTAGTGCGAGGCGGTGCGCAGCGCGGCCAGGTCCTCCGGGTCGCGGAACAGGACGTGCCCGGCGGGGATCGGCGCGCCGCCGTACTTGTGCGGGTCCAGCGTGACGGACGTGACCCCGGGTACGGACAGCCCGATGGGCGGCAGAGGTTCGCCCAGCTCGCGGGCGAACGGCACCAGGAAGCCGCCGGTGGCGGCGTCCACGTGCAGCGGGACGCCGAGCGCCGAGGCGTGCGCGGCGATGGCCGGGACGTCGTCCACGGCGCCGGACTCGGAGCTGCCGGCCGTGGCCACCACCAGCGCGGTGTCCGGGGTGATCAGGGGCAGCAGCCGGGCGGTGTCCACCCGCAGCCGCTGGTCGGAGGGGACGCGGACCACCTCCACCGGCAGCAGCGCGGCGATCTTGTCGAAGGAGAAGTGCGCGCTGTCGCCCAGCAGGACCCGCGCGGGCACGCCGTCGCCGAAGCGCCGCTGGTGACGGCGGACGGCGGCCAGCACCGCCAGGAGGTTCGCCTCGGTGCCGCCCGAGGTGGCCACGCCCGCCGCGCCGGGCCCGTCCATCAGACCGGCCAGCATCGCCGTGACCTCCGCCTCGGCCCGGGGCAGCGACGGGAAGATCCGGTTGTCGCCCAGGTTGGCCTGCTGGTGGGCGGCGAAGACCCGCTCGGCGATCGGCAGCGGCGTCGAGCAGATCGAGTTGAAGACCGTGCCGTCCCGGTAGTCGTGGTCCGCGGCGCACAGGCCGGCCAGGTCGGCCAGCACCCGGTCGGTGGGCAGGCCCTCCTCGGGCAGCGCGTTCCCGGTGGGCAGCGTGTTCTGAGGGGACAGTGCGTGCTCGGTCGGCAGCGTGTTCTCAGTGGGCGGGGAGCCGGTGCGGTACGGCGAAGAACTCGGCCGCGTTGTCATGAGCGAGAGCCCTCACGATCTGCTCGGGGACACCATGGAGTCGGAGCCGGTGCACCGTCCGGGCCAGACCCAGCGGGTCCGCCGAACCGAAGTGCAGACCGGTGTTGAGCATCAGCCGCTGCGGGCCGAACCGCTCCAGCAGGCGCAGCACCTCGCGGTGCGACTGCTTCTCCCGGATCTGGAACAGCGCGTCCTGCCGGGGCGCCACCGCGATCCCGTAGCGGCCGAGGCCGCGCAGGGCCGGATGCTCGGCCAGCAGGTCGATCCGCGCCTCGTCGAGGTCCAGCAGGGCGATCGAGGCCGGGTCGATGCCGGCCCGCTCGACCGCGCCCGCCAGCGGCGCCAGCAGCTCCCGGAAGGCGGGCAGTGCGGGCGGCGACTCCACCAGCACCGGCAGGCCGCGCGCCGACGCCAGCTTCAACTGCCGTTCCAGCACCTCGACTTCGTCCGGGCCGCCGCCGCGCAGCGAGAGCTCGCCGAGCGCCCGGACCTTCGGGTGGTCCAGGAAGCCCTCCAGCGCCTCGATCCCGGCCAGCGCGCCCGGCAGCCCGGCCATGTCGGCCGCGTGCACCGCGAGCGCCACGTGCAGGTCGATCCCGTACGCGGCGGCCCGCCCGGTCTCGGCGACCGCCAGCCTCTCGAACCGGGCGGCGAACGCGTCGCCCGACGCCCGGGTCTCCAGCGAGGCCGAGCACGGGGCCAGCGCGGTGAGCACCCCGCTGACCGCCATCAGCTCGTAGTCGTCGGCGTTGCGCAGATCGGTGTGGATGTGGTGGTCGAACAGCGGCGTCAGGCCGGTCCCGTGCTGGGCCCGGGGCGCGAGCGGCGGCGGTGGGGGCGGTGGCCCTGGCACGGGCCGGCCGGCGGCCACGGCGGCCTCAGCCCCGCTGCTCGGCGGCGGCCAGCGCGGCGGTGAGCACCTCGCGGCTGCGGCGCAGCGCGTGCTCGTAGCCGTCCGCGTGGTTGTACAGCTCCACGCTGACGTACCCGTCGTAGCCGCCGCGCCGCAGGACCGAGAAGAACCCGGCGAAGTCGATGTCGCCGTCCCCCGGGATCTCGTGGTGGTGCACCCGGCCCTTGATGTCCTCGACCTGGATGATCCTGGTGTACGGCAGGTTGCGCTCGACCGAGCCGAGGTAGTCCTCCTCCACCACCCGGCAGTGGCCGAGGTCCTGGGCGAGGGCGAACCGGTCCGAGGCCAGCTCGTCGGCCAGGCGCGCGACCCCGTCGTTGGTCTCCAGGAAGAACTCCGGCTCCGGCTCCATCGCCAGCACCGCGCTGCCCGGACCGTCCAGCACCTGCCGGATGCCCTCCACCAGCCACTGGCGGGCCTGCTCCGCGGGGACCTCCGGCTTGCGCTTGCCGGTGGCGAAGTTGACGTAGGGGATGCCGAGTTCGTCGGCGATCCGGACCGAGCGCAGCACCAGGTCGACGCGCCGGGCCCGGCCCTCGGCGGTGGGGTGGATCAGCGAGGGCTCGAACCGCTCCGGCCCGAGCAGGTTGTCGGCCCCGGCGGCCAGGCAGCAGGCCGTCAGCCCGGAGCGCTCCAGCGCCTTTCGCGCCTGCTCCGCCTCGGCCGGGCCGAACGCGAACGGGTCCAAGTGCGAGGGGTGCAGCGAGAGTTCGATACCCTCGTACCCGGCGTCGGCGACCACCTCGATCGCCCGCTCCAGCGAGAGCGTCCGCAGGCCGTTGGCGTTGTAGGCGAGCTTGACCACGGCAATTCTCCTTCCGATAAAGACAGATGACGAACCAGACGAACGAACCTGACGACGAATCTGACGAATCGTCACTTCTCCGCAGTGGCGTGCACGTGGAAGTCGTGCCAGGTGCGCAGCTCGATCCGCTGGAAGCCGGCGGCGCGCAGCATCTCCTCCAACTCCCCCAGCGAGAAGCGCAGATGGACCTCATCCGGACCGGCCCCGTCGGGCTGGCGGGCGTACCAGGCCTCGATCTCCCGGTTCCGCTCGCGGTCCGAGGTCTTGCGGTAGTCGGCCAGGGCGACCCGGCCGCCCGGGCGCAGCACCCGGTGCATCTCGGCGATCGCGGCCGGCGCGTCGTCGGCCAGCTCGTGCAGCACGTAGGTGGAGATCACCAGGTCGGCGCGGCCGTCGTCGACGGGCAGCGGCACCACCGGGCCGACCGTCCGGGTCAGCCGGTCGGCGACGCCCTCGCGGGCGGCCCGGGCGGCGAGGACGTCCAGCAGTTCCGGGCTGCCGTCCACGCAGTGCACCGAGCCCTGCGGTCCGACGGCCCGGGCGGCCGGCACAGCGGCGTAGCCGGTGCCCGCGCCCACGTCGACCACCTGCTGGCCGGGGCCGGCGCCGACGGCGCGCAGCAGGTCCTGCACCTCGCCGAGCGCCCAGCGCAGCGGCCCGTCGAGGCGGTAGACCGTCTCGGCGATCTCCGGCGAATGCCCGGTGCTCTGCTGCACGGTGCTCTGCTGCATTGTGGTCTGGTGCCCGGTCTCCGAGTGCATGGTGTTCGGGTGCACGGTGTTCAAGGCGTGACTCCGTTCGGGAGGATGGACGGGCTACGCGTCGGCCAGGACGCTTTTCAGCAGCGGCTCGGGCACCGGCGTCTCGTGGTCGCCGTCCACCAGGTGCACGCGGCCGATCTCGGGCACCAGGACGAACCGCACCGCACTGCCCGAGCGGCGCTTGTTGTCGCTCAGGATGACCTCGACGATCCGCTCCGGCGAGAACTCCGCCGGCACCGTGGTCGGCCCGCCCATCAGCGTGCCGAGCACGTGCTCCTGCCGCTCCAGCACCTCCGGGGCGGTGATCCCGAGCCGGACGCCGACCCGCGCGGCCGCGCACATCCCGATGCCGACCGCCTCGCCGTGCAGCAGCGCACCGCCGGACAGGAACTCCACGGCGTGGCCCACGGTGTGCCCGTACTCAAGGATGATCCCGGCCTGCCGCTCCCCCGGGTCCAGCGCGAGGATCTCCAGCTTGCTCCGCACCACCTCGTGGCAGAGGCCGAGCAGGTTGTCGCGGATCCGGGCCACGCCGTCGGCCAGCAGGAACTCCAGCCGGTCGACCCAGGCGGCATCGTTGACCAGACCGTTCTTCAGCGCCTCCACGAGGGCGCTGCGGTGCTGGCGGACCGGTTCGCCGCGCAGCATCGCGACGTCCGCCCATATGAACAGCGGCGCGTGGTAGACGCCGAACTGGTTCTTGCCGAGCGCTCCGTTGATCGCCTGCTTGTTGCTGAGCGTGCCGTCGGTGAGGTTCAGCATGGTGGTCGGGATCTCGACGAACCGCAGCCCCCGGTAGACCATGGCGGCGGCCAGCCCGGCCAGATTGCTGATCATGCCGCCGCCGAGCGCGCCGACGATCGAGTCCTTGGTGGCGCCGGAAGCGACCAGCCGTTCGCACAGCGCGGTCAGCTGGGGCCAGCCCTTGGCGGCCTCGCCCTCGGCCACGGTGATCAGGTTCACGGCGATGCCGGCCCGGCAGAGCCGGCTCGCCAGGTCGCGCCCGAACATCTCGTACAGCGACTCGCTGGTGACCAGGTAGAACTCGTCGAAGTCGTACCGGCCCAGGTACTCGGGCAGCCGGTCGCCGATCGAGTCGCCCAGGTAGAACGGGCAAGCGGGGCTGGTCCCGCTGGACAGTTCGATGATGCTTCCGTCGGACACGTCGGTCCTTTCGCACAGGTGTCGGGAGGTCGGGCAGCGGCCGGGGAGTCGCGCGGGGGCCGAAAGGCCGTGCGGAGTACGTCGCGTGGACTTGGTCGGGTGCGGCCGGGGTCAGCGGTTGGCGAGGTAGCCGTCCAGGTCGAGCAGCCCGTTTCCGCTGATGCAGGCCACGATCACCTCCGGCCGCCCGGTCTCGCGGGCCAGCACGGCCCGTTCCACCGCGGCGCGCACGGCGTGGCAGGACTCGGGGGCGACCAGCATCCCCTCGGTGGACAGCAGCAGCCGGCCGCTCTCGAAGACGCCCGCCTCCTCGTACGCCACCGCGTCCAGCAGCCCGGTGCCGCGCAGCACGCCGATCACCGGCGAGCCGCTGTGCTGGCGCAGTCCGCCGACGTGGGTCTCGGGCAGCTCGTAGTCCCGGCCCAGGGTGTAGGACTTGCTGAGCGGGGTGATGCCCTCCGGGTCGGCGTGGTCGTAACGGAGCGTGCCCTGGGTGAGGCGGGGGGCGCTGGCGGACTCCGCGCCGAGCAGCAGCAGGCCGTCGCCGCGCTCCGCCTTCTCGGCCAGGTAGGGGCCCATGAACCCGCCGAGGTTGCTGCCGCCGCCGACGCAGGCGATCAGCGCGTCCGGCCGCTCCCCGAGGGCGGCCAGCTGGGCCTTGGTCTCCTGGCCGATGACGGTCTGGTGGATCAGCACGTGCGGCAGGTTGCTGCCCGAGATGTAGCGGGTCTCCGGGTGCAGCGCGGCGTGGTTGATCGCCTCGCCGATCGCGGTGCCGAGCGAGCCGAGCAGGTGCCGGCCGTCGCGCAGCAGAGCCTTGCCCACCGGCGTGCGCTCGCTCGGGGACGGGTGCACCTGGGCGCCGAGCATCTCGATCACGGCGTGCCGGCCCGGCTTCTGGCGGGCGGACACCCCGGCCCAGTAGATGACCGCGCCGAGGCCGAAGCGGCGCGTGGCCCAGGCGACCGCGTGGCCCCACTGGCCGGCGCCGGTCTCGGTGACCAGCGTGCCGACGCCCTGCTCGGCGGCGAAGTACGCCTGGGCGATCGCGGAGTTGAGCTTGAAGCTGCCGGTCGGCAGCACGTCCTCGCGCTTGAGGTAGATCCGGGCCGGGGTGTCCAGGTAGCGCTCCAGGGCCCGCGCTCGCAGCAGCGGGGTGGGCCGCCCGATCTCGGCCAGCTCCTCGCGGACGCGCTCGGGGATCGCCAGGAAGGGCTCGGTCGCGGCGTCCTGGGCGCGGACGGCGTCCAGCCGGATCCGCTGCTGCAGGGCGGTCCGGGAGCCCCAGGCGTCCTGCTGCGCGCCGTCGGGCTCACGCGGCGGGGGCACCGGGCCGGGCAGGCTCGGGACGAGGTTGAACCAGTGCGAGGGGACCGAACGGGGGTCCGCTGCGGCCGGTACTGACACGGGGGTCCAAGGGGCGGCTGGCGTCACGATGCAATCCCTCTCGTCATCCGAATGGGGGAACCGTGAGCGTCAGTGTCGGCAGCCGAACGACCGAGTGAGAAGCGGGTCGAGCGTTGTTGACCGCATCGGTCAAACCTTCGATCGGTTGCCCCCCGATCACTTGACCGGAACGGTGGAGAAAGCGGCCCCGGACCCCCTTTTGCGGCCCGGTCGGGCGGCCGACGTCCGCGCCTGCGGGCGCCGTGACCGCCGCCGCGCCGCCTCGTTCGCCCGTCGGGGGCCGCCGACCGCGACCTCCGCCGGGCGTCTCGACCCGCACGAGCACAGACCCACAGCAGGACAGATCCACAGCACCACAGCACCACAGACCCACAGCACCGCAGACCCACAGCACCGCAGATCCGCAGCACCACAGAGGAGTCACCCACCGTGAGCACCACCCCCAAGTCCGGCCCCGCACAAGGGAAGACCGACCATCGGAAGCTCGGCGGAGCGCTGTACGGCGCGAAGGCCGTGCCGCACACCCTCGACGTGCCCGAGTTCGCCTTCCTCGCCGTCGACGGCTCCGGCGACCCGGGCCAGAGCCCCGAGTTCGGCTCCGCCATCGCGGCGCTGTACGCCGCCTCGTACGCCCTCAAGTTCGCCGTCCGCGCCGACACCGGCCTGGACTACGCGGTCATGCCGCTGGAGGGGCTCTGGCACAGCACCGACCCGGACTTCGACGCCGCCGCGCTGGACACCTACGGCCCGGGCGACCGGGCCGGCTGGGAGTGGACCCTGCTGATCCGCCAGCCCGTCCCGTACACCGACGCCCAGTTGGCCGCCGCCCTCGCCAAGGCCGCGGCCAAGGCGGGCGCGGAGGAGGCCGGGCGGATCCGCCGGGAGGTCTTCACCGAGGGCCCGTGTGTCCAGGTGCTGCACAAGGGCCCGTACGAGACCGAGCCGCGCTCGGTGAAGCTGCTGCACGACTACCTGGAAGCCGAGGGCCTCAAGGAGGCGGGCCGGCACCACGAGATCTACCTGTCGGACCCGACCAGGACCGCCCCGGAACGCCGTCGCACCATCCTGCGCCAGCCGGTGTCCTGAAGCAGTCGGGTTCGGGTACGGGGCGGCCGGGTACGGGTGCGCGCTCGTGCACCCGTCGGCGCCTGACGGAGCGTCATGCAACGCTGGTGGCGCCGGTGCGCGCCGGATCGCCCGCCGTGGCGCGCCACCCGGCCCCGGCCGCCCCCGGCCCGCTGGACAGGTCCGGACGCCCCTCATAGCATCTAAGGTCCCCGCCGGGCATGTGCCCGGTCCGGGGACCCGTCCCCGCCTGTTCTCACGGGGCCGGGCTGTCGGGGCGCAACCGTCCGCCCTTGGCATCGAGAACCGGGACGTCCGGCCCTGGCGCGCATGGGGGTGACCGCGCAGGTTAGCAACTGACGTGCCATCGATCGATCCGTCATCAGAGCAGGGCGGTTCAGCGTGTCGGACGACGCATTCCGGCGGCCGGGCCGCTCGACGCACCCGAGAACCGGAGGGGGACTTCAGCTTCCATGAAGATCGACACGCTCAGCAGCCACGACGAGCGCCTGCGGCGCGCCATCCCGCGCATCGTCGCCCAGGTCAGGGACGGCGAGGCCGCCGTCTCCCTGGAGGAGCTCGCCATGGCGACCAACACGTCGCCCGACTACCTGCGGCGGGTGTTCCGCCACCACGTCGGCGAGCCGATCCACCGCTACGTGCGCAGGCTCAGACTGTCCCTGGCCGCCTACCGGCTGGTGTACGGCGACCGCACCATCATCGACATCGCGGTGAGCGCCGGCTACAACTCGCACGCGGCGTTCACCCGCGCCTTCCGTTCCGCGTACGGCGTCTGTCCCACCGACCTGCGGACCAACCCGCAGAACACCGACTGGCCCACGGTCGGCCCGGCCGGCACCGACGTGCGCCCGGCCGCGATCCCGCAGCGGCGGGTCGCGTTCTGCTCGCACCTCGGCCCGATCGACAGCGCCGACACCGCGTGGGAGCGCCTGCGCGGCTGGCTCACCACGCACGGCCACTGCCCGGCCCGCTCCAAGGCGCTCGGCGTCTCCTACGACGACCCCGACTTCTTCATCGGCGCCCGGACCCGGCACGACATCTGCGTGCCGGTGCCGGACCGCTTCGACGCGCAGGGGCGCGACGGCATGGGTGTGCAGCTGGTCCCGGCGTCCACCGGGCTCGCGATGCGCCACGTCGGCCCGCCGGAGCTGATCCCGTTCACCTACATGCACCTGGCGGTCAGCGCGGCCGCCAAGGGCATGGAGCGCACCGAGCGCCCGCCGCTGCCGTACTACCTGGAGTTCTCGTCCTTCCCCTCCGTACACCCCGAGCGCCAGGTCGCGGTGGACGTCTACCTGATGCCGAACGCCCGACGGACGACCGCCTCCTCCGAGTCCGCCTGGGGCAGTTGGCGCGCCGCCCGCGCCCAGGAACGCGTCTGACCGGTGCGCCCCGGCCCGCCCGAGTGCGGGCACGGGCCGGGGCGGCGGGCCGGTCCTACGCGGGGACGATGGCGAAGGAGCCGTTGCCGAGCGCGGTCTCGGTGTATTGCCCGCTGTTGATGGCCTGCGGGGCATAGGCGTCGAAGACCTGGCCGTTCACCGTGACACCGGAGAAGTCCAGGCGGCTGAAGGACGGGTAGCTCTGCGTCGGGGATTCGATCACGGCCTCGGCGCTGACGTTCTGGCCGTTGAGCTGCTGGCGGGTGCTCTCCGTCCAGCCCTTGGTGGTGTCGGTGATCTGCAGGGTGTAGCCGGAGCCGCCGTCGTTGACGACCGAGGCGGTGAAGCTGTCGCCCGCGTCCACCGGGTCGCTGAAGTACTGGGGCGGCGCCGGGTACATCTCGTACCAGGCGGAGTAGACCGGGGAGCCGCTGGAGCAGTCGACCTGGACGCCGGTCTGCTCGACGGTCTGCGAGCCGTAGCCGTCGATGCCGACCCAGGGCGCGAAGAGGTCGTTGGAGGTGTTGCACTGCACGGTGGGCATGGTCCAGGAGCCGGAGATGCTCTGGAATCCGCTGCCCTGCGCGACGTAGCCGCCCCAGACGCCGCCGTCGTAGCGGTGGGCGTCACGGTGGCCGTGACCGTAGCCGTGTGCAGTGCCGTATCCGTGCACAGTGCCTTGGGCGGGGGGCGCGGCGGTGGCCGCGGGGGCGGCGACCGCCGCGGCCGGAAGGGCCAGGACGGCCGCGAGCACGAGCCGGCCGGTGCGGGAAAGGGCCATGGGGGGGCTCCTTCGCTGGGGGTTGTGGGGTGTCGCCCAGCTTGGGGGCCGTCAGGACGGCCGGGAAGGGAGCCGATGGGACAGGAACCCGACATGGCGGAAACATGCCATTCAATCAATCCCTTGTTTTCCGGCGACGAGTGGCGCACAGTCGGGACTCGTCCGCTGGTGGAGGAGGATGCGAGGAGGATGCCGTGCCGGGTGCGGGCAGGTTCGCCGGACTCGGCCTCGGTGCGGTCGAGGAGGAGCTCTACCTCCGGCTCCTCGGCATTCCGGCAGCCGACCCCCAGTGGCTTGCCACCCGGCTGAACCTCCGGGTGGCCAGCGTCACCGCCGCGCTGACCTCGCTGGCCGATCAGGGGCTGGTCGAAAGCTCCGTCACCGGCACCTGGGCGGCCGTCCCGCCGGACGTCGCCCTCGAAGAACTGCTGCTGCGGCGCGAGGTCGAACTGCGGCGGGTCAGAGGCCGGATCGGCGAACTCATGCGCACCTACCGCCAGGGCAGACCCGGCACCGAAGCGGGCGACCCGGTCGAGGTGATCAGCGGCCGCGGGTCCATCGCCGAACTCTGGCGCACCCTGCAGCTGGGGGTGCGCGAGCGGCTGCGGGTCCTGGACAAACCCCCCTACATCCGACGGGCCGATCCGCAGACCGAACTCGCCCTGCTGGGACGGGGGGTGACGACCCGGGTGGTGTACCACAGCCGGGTGCTGCGCGACCCCGAGCGGCTCGCCGAGATCCGCACCTTCACGGCGGCGGGCGAACAGGCCCGGGTGCACACCGAACTCCCCCTGAAGCTGGCCCTGTTGGACGACCGCTGGGCACTGCTCCCGGTCAGCGCCGGCACCGAGCTGCAGAGCGTCCTGCTGATCCGCCCCTCCACCCTCCTGGACGCGCTGGCCGGCCTGTTCGAGCTCTACTGGTCACACGCGATGCGGCTGCCCGCCGACCCCGAGGAGACCCCCGAGGACCGGCACCGCCAGCTGCTCACCCTGCTCGCGGCCGGACTCACCGACGAGTCCATCGGCCGCCAGCTGGGCGTGTCCACCCGGACCGTCCAGCGCTGGGTCCGGGAACTGATGGACCGCTTCGGCGCCAGGACCAGATTCCAGGCCGGCATCCAGGCCGCCCGGGCGGAGCTCCTCTGAGCCATTCCTGGGTGCCGCCGGGCGCGGAGTGCGCCCGGCGGCCGGCGTCAGCCGGTGACGTTCACGGCGGACCAGGTGGCGGCGACGGTGGCGACCGTGCTGCTGTTGCGGCCGAAGAGGTCGGCGGCCGCCTGGAGGGTGGCCGCGCGGACGCCGGAGTAGTCGGTGGTGGTGGTCATGTAGGTGGTGAGCGCCCGGTACCAGATCCGCTCGGCGTTCACGCGGCCGATGCCCGGCACGGCCCTGCCGTCCACGGTGGGACTGTTGTACGCGATGCCGTTGATCGTCTTGGGCCCGCTGCCCTCGGCGAGCAGATAGAAGAAGTGGTTGGCGGGGCCGGAGGAGTAGTGGACGTCGATACCGGCGATCCCGTCGTACCAGTAGTCCCGCGAGTGCCCGTCCCTCGAAGGCCGGTCCAGGTAGCGCAGCGGGGTGCCGTTGCCGTTCAGGTCGAGGCGCTTGCCCATCAGATAGCTGGGCACGTCGTTGGCGTTGTTGGCGTAGAACGCGACACCGGTGCCGAAGATGTCGCTGGTGGCCTCGTTGAGGCCGCCGGACTCGCCCGCATACTTCAGTCCGGCCGTCGCGAAGGTGACGCCGTGGGCCATCTCGTGGCCGGCCACGTCCAGTTCGTCCGCACAGCCGTCGAGCCCTGCCCGAACAGGTCCTGCTCCGAGCATCCTCGCCAGAGCGCCGCGCTCTCGGCACCGTCAGCGCGGGGTCGGCCGGACCTCGAAGCCGGTCAGCCCCTCGGGCGTCTCCTCGTGCCGGCTGACGTGCTCCACGACCGCGGACCCCGGACCGTGGTGGCTCCAGCGGAGCAGCTGGGCGACGGCGGCGGGCGCCCCCTCGAAGACGGCCTCCACGGTGCCGTCGGGCAGGTTGCGCACCCAGCCGTTCACGCCGTGCTGCTCGGCGACCAGGCGGCAGCTGTCGCGGAAGAACACCCCCTGCACCAGGCCGGAGACGATCACTCGGTTGCGGATCACGGGTACCTCACCGGGGTAGCGGGGGCGGCTGTGGCTTCGGGAACGGCCTGGGGATGGGCGACGCTGCGGCCGGCGCGTGCGGCGACCGCGCCGAAGGCGATGGCGTCGAGGACGGCGGCGCCGCCGAGGTCGTTGTTGAAGTAGACGTGGACATCGGCGGTGTCGGGCCAGGTCTCGGAGAGCCGCGCCGCCCAGTGTCCGAGCGCTTGCTTACCGTACCGGGGGAACGGGTGCGCCAGACCGGCGTGGAAGCGCAGGTAGCCCCAGTCGGCGGTACGCCACAGCGGGGTGACCGGGCGGGACCGACGGTCGGCCCAGCACAGCGCCGCATTGTGCCGGGCCAGCACTGCGCGGACCTGCGAGGTCCACCAGGAGTCGTGCCGCGGCTCGACAGCCACCCGGACGCCGGGCGGGAAGCAGCCCAGGCAGGCGTCGAGCAGCCCAAGGTCGGCCCGCAGGGTGGGCGGCAGTTGGAGCAGCACCGGGCCGAGGCGGTCCCCCAGGCCCGCCGCGGCGGTGCAGAGCCGCCGCACCGGCTCCTCCGGATCGTGCAGCCGCTTGATGTGGGTGAGGTAGCGGCTCGCCTTGACCGCCATCAGGAAGCCGGGCGGCGTGCGGTCGCGCCAGCCCGCGAAGGCGTCGGACGACGGCAGGCGGTAGAACGCGTTGTTGTTCTCCACGGTGCTGAAGCGGTCGGCATACCGCGCAAGCCACTCATGGCGCGGCGTCCCCGGTTCATAGAGGACGCCGCGCCAGTCGTCGTACTGCCAGCCCGACGTGCCGACGAACAGGACCATCGCTCCGTCCGCTCTCGCGGTGCCCGGGCCGCCCGGCGGGTCGCCGCCGGCGCGGCCCCTCCTTCGATCGTAGGACGCCGCAGTGGGTGGACGTGGTCGCACAGGGTCGGCGAGGTCCCACCCCTCAGGTCGTGGCGTTGAGCCGGTGCTTGAGCTGGGTGTACAGCTCGCCGAGGGCGGCGTCGGCGGTGGGCGAGACGGGGAACATGTTCAGGAAGCCGTGGATCAGGCCGTCGTAGTTGCGCACGAACACCTCGACCCCGGCCTTCCATGGGTGGCGCCTTTCGATCGGGTGGAATTGTTCGGGATCGGGTGGATTGTTCGGGTCGGCAGCCGCGTGGGAGGGCTGGGCGTGAGGGGGCTGGCTGCGTCGTGTGGTGTCAGGCGAGGCTGCGGAGAGCGTCGGGCGTCAGGTGCGCGAGCGTGGGGTAGCCGTCCACAGCCATGATCAGGTCGGCTTCCGCCAGGAGCGAGCGGAGGACGTGGACGATGCCGTCGGTGCCGCCCAGGGCCAGGCCGTAGGCGTAGGGGCGGCCGATGCCGACGGCGGTGGCGCCCAGGGCGAGGGCCTTGATCACGTCCGCGCCGCTGCGGATGCCGGAGTCGAACAGGACGGGCAGCCCGTCGGCGGCCTCCACCACGCCGGGCAGCGCGTCCAGCGCCGGCAGCCCGCCGTTGGCCTGGCGACCGCCGTGGTTGGAGCAGTAGATCGCGTCCACGCCGCCATCCTTCGCGCGGCGGACGTCCTCGGAGTGGCAGATGCCCTTCACGATCAGTGGCAGGCTGGTGAGCGAGCGCAGCCAGGGCAGGTCGTCCCAGGTGAGCGGGTTGCCGAAGATCCTCGCCCAGTGCCCGGCGGCGGCGCGCGGGTCGTTCAGCGCCGCCGGGTCCAGCTGGGAGCGGAACACCGGGTCGGAGGTGTAGTTGGCCAGGCAGTGGCCGCGCAGCTGCGGGAAGTTGCCGGTACTCAGGTCACGGGGCCGCCAGCCGGTCACCCAGGTGTCCAGGGTGACGACGATGCCCTTGAACCCGGCCGCCTCGGCGCGGTGCACCAGGCTCTCGGCCAGGGCCCGGTCGGTGGGGGTGTAGAGCTGGAAGAAGCCCGCGGTGTCACCGAGTTCGGCGGCGACGTCCTCCATCGGGTCGACCGTGAGCGTGGAGGCGATCATCGGCACCCCGGTGCGGGCGGCGGCCCGCGCCGTGGCCAGATCCCCGTGCCCGTCCTGGGAGCACAGGCCGATGACGCCGATCGGCGCCATGAACAGCGGCGAGGCCAGCCGCATCCCGAACAGCTCGACCGAGAGGTCACGCTGCGCGGCCCCGACGAACATCCTCGGATACAGCCCCCACCGCTCGAACGCGCTTACGTTGGCCCGCTGGGTGCGCTCGTCCCCCGCGCCACCGGCGACATAGGACCGCACCGAGGCCGGCAGCGCCGCCTGGGCCTTGGCCTCCAGTTCGTCGTAGCCGATCGGGAACCGCGGCACGATGCCCCGCAGTCCGTCGAAGTAGATCTCGTCCTGGTAGGAACCGAACGTCGCGCTCATACTGCAGTCCTTTCGTCTCTGCGCCCGGCTGAACCGGTGCTCTGAGATTCAGCGTGCAAGACTGGTCAGCGAACGCTGTGGAAACGCAGGAATCTCGCACATGCGGGGGCCAGATGCAGGATGACGCCAGGCTGCTGAGCGAGGACGAGTTGGCGCTCATCCACGCCTTGCAGCTGCAACCGCGTGGCTCCTGGACCGATCTCGGCCGCGCTCTCGACGTGGATCCGGTCACGGTGGCCAGGCGCTGGAGCCGCCTGGCCGAGCGTGGCCAGGCATGGATCGGACTCTCGCCCGGCCCGAGGATCTGCGACCAGGTCTGCGCCGCCTTCGTCGAGATCGACTGTCTTTCGGGCAGCACCGACGGCGTCGTCCGCACGCTCTGCGCTCACCCGCACATGCTCACCATCGAGCGCTCGGCCGGCGACCACTCCCTCCTCGCCACGGTGGCCGCAGCCGACCTGCGCGCCCTGTCCCGCTACACCCTCGACGTCCTGCAGGCCATCCCCGGCGTCACCGCCGTCCACGCCCGGATCATCACGCACATGTTCACCGAGGGCGGCCACTGGCGCATCGACGCCCTCGCACCCACCCAGAGCGCCCAACTCGCCACGCCAGCCCGCCCCCTGAGCGCCGGACAAGGACCCCAGGAGATCACCGCGTTCGACCGCACACTCCTGGGCCATCTCGCCCACGACGGCCGGGCCTCCTACCAGTCCCTGGCCGCCGCCGTGGGCACCAGCACCTCCACGGTGAAGCGGCGCATCGACCAGCTCACCCGACTCGGCCTGCTGCGCTTCCGCTGCGACTTCGCCCGCCCCCTCGGCGGCTGGCCCGTCGCCGTCACCTTCCGCGCCAAGGTCCCACCTGCCGACCTGCCCGACATCGGCCACGCCCTCGTCCGGCTCCCCGAGACCCGCAACTGCGCCGCCATCAGCGGCCCCCACAACCTCATCCTGCAGGCCAGCCTCCACTCCGTGGCCGACGTTGTCCGCTTCGAGGCACACCTCGCCGCCGCCCACCCCACCCTCGACGTCGTCCAGCGCGAGATCACCCTGCGCCACGACAAGCTGCTCGGCCACACCCTCGACCCGCACGGCCGCTCCCTCGGTGTCGTCGCCCCTGACGTCTGGTGCGAGCCCACAGGCACCCCTGGCTGACTGGTCATCAACAGCAGTGCTGCGGTCTGGATGGCACGTCGGTGATCAATCCGGCCAACTCCCAGCAGCCGGCAGCACGTCGAAGCTCCAGGTGAGGCAAGCGACTTCAAGTCGCCACACCCACCTGGAGCTTCACGATTCGGCCTGAACGTCACCCGGCCGTGGATCAGCCCGCCTCGGGCTCGGCCGCTACTGCAGCGCGGCCGTGAGGCTGACCAGCGACACCTCAACCGCCTTGGCCGCGGAGGGGACCACCGGAGCGAGCCCGGTGAAGGCGTGGACCAGGTCGTCGTGGTTGCGGTGTTCGACCGGGACGCCGGCCGCCCGCAGCAGCTCGACGTAGCGCAGGCCCTCGTCGCGCAGTGCGTCGCCCTGCACGGTGGCGATGTATGCGGGCGGCAGCCCCGCGAGACTGGCGGCGTCCACCGGCGCAGCACCCAGAGCCTTCGCATCCAGGCCCGCGAGGTACCACTGCATGCTCAACTCCGCTGCCCGCCTGGGCAGCACGGGCGCGTCGGCGTTCTCCGTCTCCGACGGCAGCGACAGGTCGAGCGCGGTCGCCGGGTACCAGAGCAGTTGGAACCGCAGCGCCGGGCCGCCGGTGTCGCGGGCGCGGATCGCCACCATGGCGGCGAGGTTGCCGCCGGCGGAGTCCCCGGCGACCGCGATCCGCGCCGGGTCGCCGCCGAGTTCGGCGGCGTGCTGCCCGACCCAGCTCAGCGCCGCGAAGGCGTCCTCGACTGCGGCGGGATACGGGTGCTCGGGTGCGAGCCGGTAGTCCACCGAGACCACGATGGCGCCGACCTGGGCCGCGATGGACCGCGCGAGGTTGTCCTGGGTGTCGAGGTTGCCCATGAAGAAGCCGCCGCCGTGGTAGTAGACGACCACGGGCAGCCCGCCCGCCTCGGCCTGCGGCCAGTACACCCGCACGTCCACCCCGTTCACGATCCGGTCCTCGATGCGCGGCAGCTCGACGGTACGCGGCAGCGCCGCCGCGCTCGCGATATTGGACTTGCGCAGCTCCTGCGGCGAGACCGTGTCGAAGTCGATCTCCGGCACACCTTCAAGCATCTTCTGGATGATCGGGTCGATCGGCATGTCTGTGCACACTCCCTTGGCGGCGATACCCGGGCACCTGAACACCCGGCGCTTACGACCACACTCCGATGTCGCTCACGACAGGGCGCGAATTTGCAGGAATCCCGCAGCCAGACGGGTGGAGAAGCAGGATCACACCAAGCGGGCCGGTCTCACCGCGTGCTACTCCGTCCTACTGGTCCTGGACCACCCTCTCGCCGACCTGACCCCGCAGCCAGACCCCTGATGCGATCCCTCAGGTCGGCGGAGCCGGGCAGGTCACCTCCCAGGCGTCCCGGTAGGTGACGCCGCGCTCGGGTGGCAGGGGCTCGCCGGTTTCGGCCTCCGTGCAGTGCGCGTCGACGACCTCGGCCGCGGTGAGGGGGAGCAGCCGGCCTCCGCGCAGGGCCCAGCCTCGGAGCTCCTTCACGGGAATCGGGTACCCCGTCTCGGTGGTGTAGGCGGTGCGGTCGGTGAAGGTGCGCAGCAGGACTCCGGCGGTGTGGCCCTGGTCCAGCATGAAGCGCAAGGCGGCAGCCACGTTCGGCAGCTCGATCTCCAGACAGCCGGTCTCGTCCACCCCGACCCCGGTACTCATCTCATTGACCGTCAGAATGCTCCGGCTGCCGGGCCCGCACGGCCCGACAAGACCGTGGACCAGCTCCTCCACCTGGCCCGCGGGCACGGCCTGGGCCAGGGCGAAAAGACCCAGTCGATGCGCCCGTTGCGCAGTGGTCCGCAGCTCGCCGTCCGCCGGGACGTCGCGCCAGCCCCAGAAGCCACCCGCGGCGCCCATGACGAGTTCTCGCACAAGCCCCGGGCCGGGAGGGACCTCAGGTCCGTGTGCCGGGCCGCAGACGTACCCATCGCAGCGCGCGAGCCGCGACGGGCGCAGCGCCTGGGTCTTTCCGCACCCCTCCTGCGCACAAGTGACCGTGATGCGGGGGGACTTCTTCCTGGAACTGGCCATCGCAGCCTCGTCGGCGTCAGGCGGGGCCTAAGGGTGACCGCGCCCCGACACACACTCTGTCATCCCCCACTGACAGTCAGTATCGGATACTGCCGCCCGCGCCCTGGGCGCATGGCCAGGGCACGGGAGACGGCCGCGACCCGAGGCCGGCCCGCCGGTCCGGTGGGTGTGCTCACCCCATCGGGAGGGTGACCTCGAACCGCCCGCCGCCCGGGCCGGGGACGCAGATCACGTCGCCGCCGACCTGCCTGGCCAGTCGCCGCGCCAGGGCCAGGCCGAGGCCTGCCCCGTCGTGCCCGTCCTCGGGGTCGCCGCGGAAGCCCGGGGCGAAGACCGCCTCACCGATGCCCGCGACCTCCCCCGGCACGCCCTCGCCGTCGTCGGTCACGACCACCCGCGCGTTGGCCGGCCCGCCGCTCACCGCGATGCCGATCCGGTGGCGGCCGTGGCGCCGGGCGTTGTCGACCAAGGGGGCCAGGATGCGTTCGACGATGCCGGCCGGCACGCCGACCGCCACGACCGGAAGGGACGCATCGGCGGTGACCGTGATCACCGGAGCGGGTCGGCCCTGTCCGGCGGCCTCGGCCACGGCTTCGACGATGGGCAGCAGCTCGCTCCGGCCCGAGGCCCGCGGCGAGCCGGCCCGCGCCTCGGTCAGCAGCGTCCGGCAGATCTCCTGCATGGCCGCCGCGTCGGCCGCGATCGCGCGCTGCGACCGCTCGCGGTCCTCGGCGCCCCGGCTGCGGCGCAGCAGCCATTCCGCCTCGGCAACGACTCGGGCCAGCGGCGTGCGCAGTTCGTGGGACAGCTCGTTGGACAGCTGCTGCTCGTGGCGGACGACGGCAGCCAGCCGGTCGAGGAGCTCGTCCAGGCGGTTGGCCAGTGCCGCGAGTTCCACGGGGCGGGGAGCGGATCCGAAGCGTTGGGAGATGTCCGTCCCGCTCCATTCCGCCGCCTGCTCGCTCATCGCCGTGACGGGGCGCAGTGCCCGGGCGACCATGCGCCGCGACAGCAGGTAGATCCCCGCCACCAGGAGCACTGCCAGGGCGATGGAGCCGATCAGGGCGGTACGGGCGGTCGCCCGGTAGGGGCTGGCCGACAGGGCGGTCACGACGGTCCCGACCTTCCGGCCGGCGTCGAGGACGGGGACGGCGCACAGTCGGTAGGAGCCGTGGTCCTCGACCACTGCGGCCGTCGCCCGGCCGGCAAGCTTGCGCGCTGCGGCGTCCAGGGCGGGGGATGCCGTCGGCTGCTCGATCGGCCTGGCACCTTCGAAGATCCACACGCCGGCGTCCAGGGCGGTGTCGTCGGTGGGATCCCTGACCACGAAGCCGCCGGCCCCGGGTTCGACGGTGGCGACGACCGCGTCGGCCCGGGTGCGCAGCACGTCGTCGGCCTGGGCGCGCAGCTGCGAGCCGAGCAGCGCGTTGAAGGCGGCCGTGGCCACCGAGACCCACAGCACGCTGGTCGCCAGGGCGGCGAGCGCGAGCCGCCCGCGCAGAGTCGTGGGCCGGAGGATCGTGGGCCGGAGGATCGTGGGCCGCAGCGTGGTTGGCCGGAGCCCCGTGAGCTGGCGGAACATCCTCATGCGTACCGGTATCCCACGCCGCGGACGGTGCCGATACCGGCCGTCCCGCCGGCGTCCCGGAGCTTGCGGCGCAGCCGTGCCAGGTACTGGTCGAGCGTGTTGTCGGTGACGATCGCGCCCTCCGGCCAGCCGGCCCGCAGCAGGGCGCGGCGGCGCACGACGGTGCCGGGCGCGGCCATCAGGCAGCCGAGCAGGCGGAACTCCGTCGGGGTCAGGGCCACCTCACCGCCCGGTCCTTCCAGCACGAACCGGGCGGGATCGAGGCGCAGCCCGGCCGCTTGGACGGTGGGGTTCTTGCCCGCCCGCCGCAGCGCGGCCCGCAGCCGGGCGGCCAGCTCGGCGACGTGGAAGGGCTTGGAGAGGTAGTCGTCCCCGCCGGCGGAGAAGCCGGACAGGCGGTCCACCAGCCCGTCGTAGGCGGTGAGGAAGATCACAGGCGCATCGACGCCCCGGGCCCTGAGGGCCTGGCAGACATCACGCCCGTCGGAGTCCGGCAGGCCGATGTCGAGCACGACGGCGTCCACGGACGGGTCGGCGCCGCGCAGCGCCCCAGCGCCGTCGGCAGCCACCAGCACGTCGAAGGCTTCCTCCTGCAGGCCCCGCACAAGGACCCCGCGGAGCCCTGGATCGTCCTCCACCACGAGGATCCGGTACACAGTCACCGCTCCAGTATCGCCACCGCGCCACCCGGGTCCGCCCCATCACCCGCCGGGACGAGCTCCCGCCGGAGGACACCGGAACACAGGCCGAGGCGGCAGACGCCACCACGGCGCCGGCCGGTCTCTGACCGCCTGCCGGTCTCTGACCCGCCTGCCGGACGGCCCGCCGACGGCCGCCCGGCACTGCACGGACGTCGATCCGTCCGGCTCCCCCTGACAGCCGATCTAGCCGGTCAACCCGTCCGGGCCGGTTTCGCACCGGCCTCGGGCAGCATGCGTCCGAAGGCGGCCCGGACGTCGGTCATCGTGCGGCCGGCTTCCTGGAGAGCCTGCGGGAAATGGCGTGCCACGGCCTCGATCAGGCCCCGGATGTGGTGGCGGTCGACGTGCCGGGTGAGTGTGAAGCGCAGGCCCGACTTCTTGAGGGGAACGACGGGGAAGGACGACTGGTTCACGTAGAACCCCTCGTCGAGCATGCGCCGCACCATGCTGTAACTCACCTCGGGCTCGCCGAGTGCGATGAAGTAGATCGGTGTCCCGGGGTCGGAGACGACGGGCAGGCCGGATGCGGTGAGGAGCTCGTTGCAGTACTCCCGGCGCTCCGCCAGTTCGGCCTGCAGGGCTTCGATGCGGTCGGAGAGATGGATCCGCGCCGAGGCGATCGCCGCCCCCAGCATCGGAGGTGGCAGCGGGTGGGAGTACATCAGTGGCCCCCCGTTGATCCGGACCCGGCCGCACAGCTCCTCGGTGGGAAACACGGCGACGCCGCCGATGGTCCCGAAGCCCTTGGCGAGTGTCGAGATGAGTACCACGCGCTCGCTCAGACGTCGCCCGAGCTTCTCGAAGACGTAGCCCGCGCCGTGTCGCCCGAACCAGCTCATGCCGTGCGCATCGTCGACGTAGAGGTGCAGCGCAGGGTACGTCTCCAGCAGCCGGGCGAGGTCCTCGATCGGTGCGACGTCACCGAACATCGAGTACACGCCGTCGATCAGGTACCAGACCTTCCGGCCGGTGGACGGCGAACGCCGGAGTCGCCGCTCGAGCGCGTCCAGGTCGTTGTGCCGCACCATCGCGAGCTCGACCCCCTGCTGCCGGACGAGTTGGGCGGCCGTCTGGACACTGAAGTGGACCTGCTGGTCCAGCACGGCCGTGTCGCCGGCCGCCATCAGCGTCGGCAGCACGGAGATGTGGCACAGCGACGTCGAGGAGTACACCAGCACGGGGTGATCTGCGTACATCTCCCTCAGCAGCGCTTCGAGTTCGAGGTTCAGTCCGGAAGCCACGTACGACCGGGAGATCGAGAACTGAACGCCGAAGCGCTCGGTCGCGTCGACGGCTCCACGCCGGATCCGCTCGTCCTGTTCGAGGGAGAGATAGCCGCAGGTACCGAAGTTGACCAGATCCCTGCCCCCGATCCGCAGGTACGTCCCCGGAGGCGCGTCGAGCCCGGTCGCCAGATGGCTGGTGCCCTGCCTCATCGCCTCGGCGATCAGCCTCTCGGCGGTGTCGGCAGAACTCTGGTACGGCACAGTGGCCATAGCGGCTTCCCCTCAGACCATAAGTCGGTCGGACTATGGGACAAACGCCGTACGTCCGCGGAGGTTACGCCGGCCGTCGCGGCCCGTGACGCTCGCCGGCGCGGCGGGCACGCCGTCGTCACGCACCAGCACGTCCAGGCTCTGCTGAACGGAATCCGGCCTGGCGGAGGCGAACGCCGCGGGCGGCGCCAGGGCACCCGCCGTCATGACCCCGACGGCCACCGCGGCCGCGGCCGCCAGGGCCCTGCGCCGACCATCCCGTCGCCGTCCGGACGAACGCAGCCTCTGCCGTGCCTGTTCACGCACGAGCCAACTCCTGTGGAATCGTTGGGAATCCAGCGGTATGTGCTGGACCCGGCGTGCCCGGAGCCGGCCGTCCGGGGCGATCCCGCTACCCCCCCCCAGCCCCCGGGTAGGGCTAACGGCGTTGGGAGAAATTGACGTCGGGGTGTGCTGGCCTGGTGGGTCGGCTGGTGGGTGATCAGCAGGCGGCCTGTCGGGCGAGCACCAGTTCGGTGCTCGACTTGCGCCGGGTCATCCGTCGGGCG
>NZ_JAHTKP010000058.1 GCF_019192735.1 Kitasatospora aureofaciens | reverse complement strand
TCGACCTCGCCTACAACACCGCCGGCGCCGACCGCGTCGCCCTGATCACCGACGCCATGGGCGCCGCCGGCATGGGCGACGGCCTCTACCCCCTCGGCCCCCTCCAGGTCCAGGTCAAGGACGGCGTCGCCATGCTGCCCGACGGCAGCTCCATCGCCGGCTCCACCCTCACCCTGGACGTCGCGTTCAAACGCTCGATCACCGTCAACGGCCTCACCCTCAACCAGACCGTCGAATCACTCTCCGCCACCCCGGCCCGCCTCCTCGGCCTCGGCGACACGATCGGCTCACTGGAGACCGGCAAGCTCGCCGACCTCGTCGTCGTCGACTCCGACACCTACGACCTCGCCGCCGTCATGCGCCATGGCCAATGGATCCTCGGCGGCGAGAACTTCCCGACCGTAAAACCCGGCTGATCGCCAGTCGGCCACCAGCCAACCCCGGTACGGGAGTTCACGGTCTGGCTCCACGACGCCGCCGGTCACGGCGACACCGATCGCCTCGGGCAACGCGAGCGGGGCGAGCAGCGTGGCCTCGGCGTGAGCGGGGTCGCCGGGAAGGTGCACCCGTACGCGGGCGGGGTCGGCGCTGCCGTTGGCGACGGCGAGCCGCCAGCCGTCCTCCGTGCGGGTGAGGTGCGGGATCAAGTGAGGGCCGCCGCTGACCAGCGGCAGGGTCGGGTGGTCGCCCTCCAGGTAGCGGACCATCGCGTGCAGCAGTCGCCGGCCGTCGTCGTCGCAGGGCAGGAGTTCGACGGCCGTAGCGGCCAACACCCCTACCCGGCCGCCGAGTTCGTTGGTGAAGACGCACCGGCCCGTTCCCCACACCTCCCGGTCCGGCGTACGGATCTCGGTCCAGACCTCGGCCCCGGCGGCCGGCCGCAGCCGCGCCAGCGCCGGCTGGACGTTGACGCTCAGCCAGGCGCCGTCGCTCTCGCCCGCCCCCGGGACGGAGAGCACGCGTTCCAACGCGTAGGGACCGGGCTCCGACGGGCTCTCGCGCTCGGCGAGCTCGACGACGCTGACGCCGAGCAGGTGCCCGAAGCCGCGCTCGCAGAGGATGTGCGCGGCCGTGCCGTCCAGCAGCAGGCCGTCGGCGAGCATCCGCCGCAACTCGGCGTCGTCGTACGACCAGGCGAGCCGTCCGAAGAGGACCCGCACCGGAGCGTCCTCGGCGGTGACCGGGACGCCGTAGCGCAGCAGGTAGTCCGCCGCGGGTCCCGGGTCGACGGCCAGCTCGGCGAGGTCGCCGCCACCTCTCGTACGAACCGACGCGGCGGCGTCCTCGCGCACCGGCAACGCCACACCGTGGGTGGATGCGTCGCGCGGCACGCGCTCGGCGATCCAGTCGAGCGCAGGGCGCGAGCGGCGCAGCAGGTCGGCGACGCGGGGGAAGCGCCCTGCCCGGCCGGACTGCATCGGATGGAGGTTGAGGAACAGCGCGTCCGATCCGGCGAGTTGGGCGGTGACCAGCTCCGACCAGGTCTGCGTGTCGGACTTGGACCAGGCGGTGTGCGGCCAGTTCTCGATCTCCGGTTCGCTGCGCACGTACCGGGGGCGCAGCGCGCGCTGTATCTCCAGCATCCAGACGGAAAAGCCGAGTTCACGCCCGGGTGCGTCGTCGTAACGGGCGAAGTGCGGCCGGTGGGAGACCTCGCCGTCAATGGCGAGTGCCTCGAACAGGGCCGGCCAGTCCCGTCCCTCCACCGAGTGGACGCCGGGCTCGGAGCTCATCAGGCCGAGCCGGGAGCGGCCCCCGGAGTGCTCGGCGACGGCCTGCGCCACGTCTGTGGCGACCTCCAACTGCACTGTACGCCAGACGTGTTGCAGCAGTGCGCGCCAGGGATGGGGGGCGCCGGGGGCGGTCACGGCGGCGACGACCTGCTCGCGGTTCACCCTCTCCCCCACCAGCTCGGCGAGCCGGTCGAGCATCAGCGGTTCGAAGCCGCCGCCCCACTCCAGTGGTGCGTGGTTGTGGTAGCGGAAGTCGTCCTCCAGCCAGACCACCCGGAAACCAAGGCCGGCGAAGCGGGCGTAGTGGGCGGTGATCCAGGACCGCCAGCGGGGGCACGCGAAGGACGCCTGGGCAGTGGCGACCGTGCCGTCCGGGCCGACCATGGGGGCGAAGCCGAGGCGGTCGGCCCGGCCGCGGTCGGCGTGGCCGGCGGTGACCCAGGGGTTGAGGCTGACGTCGAGGCCCGCCTCGCGCAGGATCGGCGCCGCGGTGGCGGCGGTGTCGTAGAGGCGGTCCTCGGCCGCGCCGAAGGGGTGCCCGGCGTAGAGCTCTTCGGCGCCGAGGAGGAGCACGACCTCGTCAACTCCCGCTTCCTGGCAGAACTTTGCCAGTTCGGCGGCCCGCTCGGCGGCATCCGGCGTGGGGTGGAGCTGGAACCTCAGGTGGTACCGGGCGGGCACGCGGAGCCTCCTCATTTGGTGCTGCCGGCGGTGAGGCCGGCGCGCCAGAAGCGCTGCAGGGACAGGAAGAGGATCACCAGGGGGACGGCGGAGACCATGGCCGCGGCGACCACGATGTTGAGCGGCACCGCGCCGGACCCGAGCGCCCGCTGGGCCTGCCAGCCGACGACCCCGACGGTCACCGGCTGCAGGTGATCGTCGGCGAGCATCAGGACGGGCAGCAGGTAGTTGGTCCAGATGGAGACGAACTGGAACAGGAAGATGGTGACCAGCGCCGGGGCCATCACCCGCAGCGCGATGGTGGCGAAGATCCGCAACTCTCCGGCGCCGTCGATCCGTCCGGCCTCGATGATCTCGTCGGGGACGGAGGCGGCGGCGTAGATGCGGGCCAGGTAGACCCCGAAAGGGCTGACCATGCCCGGCAGCAGGACCGCCCAGACGGTGTTGACCAGGTGGAGCTGGGAGAACATCAGGTAGAGCGGGACGGCCAGCAGCGGCTGCGGGACGAGCACGGCCGCGAGGACGCCGTTGAAGGTCAACTCCCGTCCGCGGAAACGGTACTTGGCCAGCGCATAGCCCGCCAGCGCGGAGATCAGGGTGCTGACGCCTGCGCCGCCCACCGCGTAGAGGGCGCTGTTGGCCAGCCACTCCCCGTAGATGCCGTCCTGGCGGGTGAACACCTGCTTCAGGTTGTCGAAGAGGGCGAAGTCGCCGAACCAGAAGCCGTTGCCGGAGAAGAGGCCCGAGCTGGTCTTCGTCGACGCGACCAGCAGCCACCACACCGGCGCGAGGAAGTAGACGGAGGCGACCAGCAGGACGCCCAGGACGAGCCAGCGGGAGGCCGGGCGGTGCCGGTCTTGAGTGGTGACGGTGCTCACAGGGCGGCTCCGCGGCGCTGGACGAGCTTGAGGAAGCCGAAGGAGAGCACGAACGCCAACAGCGCGAGCACGACCGACTCGGTGGCGGCGCCGTTGAAGTTGTTGGCGTCCACGGCGTTGTAGGCGGCGTAGATGGGGGTGTAGGTGCTGCTGAGGTTCGGGGCCACGTTGTGCAGGATCGCCGGCTCGTTGTAGAGCTGGGCAGTGCCGATGATGGAGAACACCGTGGTCAGCACGAGGGCCGGGCGGATCATCGGCACCTTGATCCGCCACGCGATGCCGAAGGCCGAGCAGCCGTCCATGACGGCGGCCTCGCTGAGCTCCGGCGGGATGGACTGCAGGGCGGAGTAGAGAATCAGCATGTTGTAGCCGGTCCAGCCCCAGGTCAGCATGTTGCCGATGGTCGGCCCGAGCATGCCGTCGGAGGTCAGGTTCAGGTGCAGGCCCAGGTGTTCCGCCGCGGCGGTGATCGGACTGAGACCCGGGGCGACCAGATAGGACCACATGATCGCGCCCACCACCCCGGGCAGGGCGTAGGGCAGGAAGAACGCCAGCCGGAAGAACCGCTTGAACATCGTCGACCTGGCGTCCAGCAGCAGCGCCAGGACCAGGGCGAGCAGCAGCATCAGCGGCACCTGGACCACGCCGATCAGCAGCACCCGCAGCAGGGAGCCGCGGAACTCCGGATCGCCCAGCACGGCGGCGTAGTTGGCGAGGCCGGCGAACGCCTGCGTGGGCGCCGTCAGGCCGAGGCCGGAGCGGTGCATCCGGAACAGGCTCTGGTGGACGGTGTACCCGATCGGCGCCAGGTACAGGGCCGTGAACAGCAGCAGGAACGGGGCCAGGAAGAGTCCGGCGGTGCGGCCCCGGCCGCGGGGTCGGGGACGGGGACGGGGGCGCGGGTGCCGGAGCGGCGGACGTCGCCGGGCGGGCTCGGCCTCCGGTACCGCCCGCCCGGTGGGAGCGGTGGTCATGGGGTTCTGCCTCTCGTCGATGGGCCGTCGGATCCGCGGGGCCAGGCGGTTTGACGGTTTGACGGTTCGTCAGGTAAGCGGTTCGTCAGGTTCCGTCAGCCCGCCGAGACGCTCAGGCCCTGCTGCTTCAGGCCGGCCACGGTCTTGCCCTGTACGTCGGCGAGCACGTTCGGCAGGATGGAGCCGCCGGTGCCGGCCTTGCCGAGCCCGTCGCCGAGGTCGGTGGAGGTCTGGGTCATGGTGGGGCCCCACTGCCAGTCGGTGGTGATGTGGGCGCTCTCCGCCTTGAAGACATCGAAGACGACCTGGCCGCCGTAGAACGGGTCGGGCTGGGCGAGCGCGGGGTTGGCCAGGGCCGAGGTGGCGGCCGGGTAGATGCCGGTGACCTTGATCAGGTCGGCGACGCTGTCGGCGTCCGTGCTCATCCAGGTGGCGAACTCGGCGGCCTCCTTGGCGTGGGTGCAGCCCTTGAGGACCGCGGTGGCCGAGCCGCCGTCGTTGCCGTACACGGGGTTGCCCGCGTCCCACACCGGCATCGGGGCGACCGCCCACTGCCCGGCGCCGCTCTTGACGCTGCTCGCGATGATCGGGGCGGCCCAGACGGCGTTGACGTCCGAGAGGATCTTGCCGTCCGCCATGTCGCTGTAGAGCGAAGGGTCGTAGCTCGGGTCGGCCTTGAGCAGCTTCTTGTCCAGCAGGTCCTGCCAGTAGCCGGCCACCTTCCGGTTGGCGGCGCTGTCGAGGCTCACCTGCCATGTGTCGCCGCTCGTGCCGAACCACTTGGCGCCCGCCTGCCAGGCGAGCCCGGCGTAGTTGTAGGCGTCGTTGCCGAAGTTGCCGAGGTAGGCGCTCGGGTCGGCGGCGTGCACCTTGGCGGCGTCGGCGGCGTACTCCTCCCAGGTGGCCGGTGGCGTGGTGATGCCGTACTTGGCGAAGAGGTCCTTGCGGTAGTAGAGCGCCATCGGCGCGGTGTCGACCGGGATGCCGTAGGTGTGGTCGGCGATGGTGACCTGCCGCCAGGTCCAGTCGGCGAACTGCGGCTTGGCGTCGGCGGTGTACTTCGTGATGTCGGTGAGGGCGCCGGCGGCTGCGAAGCTCGGCAGGGTCTCGTAGCCGACCTGGGCCAGGCACGGGGCGTTGCCGGCCTTGGCGGCGGTGAGCATCTTGGTGTAGCCGCCCTTGGTGCCGGACGCGGTCTTGGCGAAGGTGACCCGGATGTTCGGGTGGCTTCGGTTGAACCGGTCCACCACCTGGTCGTATCCGGGGGCCCAGCCCCAGAAGTCGAGGGCGACGGGGCCCGAGGCGGAACCCTTGCTGCCAGTGGAGTCGCCGGCGGACGAGCAGCCGGCCAGGAGGGTCGATGCGGTGGCGATCGCTATCGCTGCGGCGAGGGGGCTGGTGGATCTGGCCTTCACGTGCGTCTCCTCCGTTGGGGGGAACGGGCGGGGGAACGGGCGCCATGGCGAATTCGTTCGGTTATTGTTTGAACTAACTCTGCTAAAGTCAAGAGCAGTGGCACGCGAGAGGAGCGATCGGTGGGGTCAGCACTGGACGGGACCGGCGTGCGGAGACTCGCGATGGCGGGACCGGCCGTCGCCCGGGACCGCTCCTCGTCCCGCCGGGCGAACCTGGGCATGGTTCTGCGGCTCCTGCGCGACGAAGGCCCGCGCAGCCGGGCCCGGATCGCCGACGACACCGGCCTGCCCAAGGCGACCGTCTCCAACCTGACCGCGGAACTCCTCGACGGCGGCCTGATCCGCGAGGGCGAGGCCGAGCGGGACCGCGGCACGGTCGGCCGGCCCGGCCAGGCGGTCGAGATCGACGGCACCGGCGTCCACGGCATCGGCGCCGAGATCAACGTCGACTACGTCAGCGTCCTCGCGCTCAACCTCACGGGCGAGGTCACCGCCGAGGAACGGATCCCCTTCGACGTGCGGGCCGCCGGCCGCCCCGACGCCGTCCTCGACACCACCGCCCGGCTGATCACCCGCAGCATCGACCGGCTCCACCGCACCGGGGGACGCGTCGTCGGCGTCACCCTGGCCACACCGGGCACGATCGACCTGAACACCGGCACCGTGAGCTACGCCCCCAACATCGGCTGGAGCGACGTCCCGGCGCTCGACGGCCTGCGCGAGCGACTCGGGCCCGCCGCCCCCGAACTGCACCTGGAGAACGACGCGAAGCTCGGCGCCCTGGCCGAGTACGTCCAGGCCTCGGCCGCGAACGTCCGCGACCTGGTCTACGTCACGGGCCAGACCGGCGTCGGCGTCGGCATCATCGCCGGCGGGCAGCTGCTGCGCGGCGTCGGCGGCTACGCGGGCGAGGTCGGCCACCTCCAGCTGGTGCCGTCCAAGCAGCTGTGCCCCTGCGGACGCCGCGGCTGCTGGGAGACCACGATCGGTCGCGGGGCCCTGCTGCGCTACGCCGCGGACCCCGGCGACATGGTGTGGGACCCCTTGGTCGACCTCGAACGCCGGCTCACCGAACTGCGCACTCGCGCGGGCGCCGGGGATCCCCGCACCCTGGACGCGCTCCGGCGCATCGCCGACAACCTGGCCCCCGGGCTCGCCCTGCTGGCCGACATCCTCAATCCGCGACTGATCGTCCTCGGCGGGCACTTCGCCTTCTTCGGCGAGTACCTGATCGACAGCGTGACCGCGCAGGTGCGCGAGCGGGTGATGGCGCCGAACGCCGGCGGCTGCGAGATCGTCCTGTCGGACATCGGCCTCACCGGCACCGCGCGCGGGGGCGCACTGCTCGCCCTCGACGCCGTCTACCAGGATCCGGTGCGTGCCATGAGCCGCGACTGAGGCCCCCGTACGTTTGATTCGTTTGAATCCCGATGAATCATTTGATTCGGTTGAATCGTTTGAATCCCGACCGAATTAATCGACGCTGACAGGCGACGGGAAGGGCCCCTGGAAACCGCCGAGGTCTCCCGCGGGCCCTTCCCGTCGTGGCTGGACGGGACGTCAGCCGATCGCCCAGCGCTGGAGCGCCGAACCGGTGTCGGGCTGCTGGGTGACGAGGGCGCCGTCGCCCGTCGAGGCGGTGGTCAGGAGCAGACCGCTCTTCTGCGAGGCGAACGTGTAGCCGCCGCCCGTCCCCGGGGTGACCGTCCACCGCTGGTTGGCGGCGCCGGTGCAGGCCCACTGGATCACCTCGGCACCGGCCGAGGACGAGCCTCCGCTGACGTCCATGCAGAGCTTCGACTCACCGTTGGCGATCTGGTAACTCCCGTCCGACTGGCGGGTGAAGACCCAGGTCTGGTTCGCACCCCTGTTGGGGGTCCAGGTGATGAGCTGGGTGCCCTGGCTGGTGGAGTGCCCTGGATCGTCCAGCGCCTTGCCCGCGGCCTGCACGGTGTGGGTGCCGTCGAGCCCTGAGCCCGCCGTCCCGGTGGCCGTCAGCGTCAGGACCTGCTCGGCGGCGGTCCGCGCACCGCCCACGGGAGTCCCGGTCGTGTCGGTCCAACTCCGGGCGGGCGTAGTCTCGGTGAGCCGCCCCGCCGTCGCGGAGAGACCGAGGACGAGCCCGCTGTAGCGGTTCACGATCCGCAGCGCACCGCCACCGCCGGGCGCCGTCACGGGGACGAGGAACCACTGCTGGCCGACGGTCGCTCCACCCGCAGGGACAGCCCCGACGGTGGGCCGGGCTCCCCACGAACGGCCCACCGTGGCACCCGAGTCGACCCCGAGTAGCTGCCCGGAGGCGGCGTTGGCGATCCGGTAGGACCCGTCGCCGTTGGCCGCGAAGGCCCAGGACTCCGCCGGGGAGCCGGTCGCCGCCGCCACGGAGGTGGTGGCCGAGCCGCCGGGGACCTGGGCGAGGACCCGGCCGTCGCCGTTGGCGATCCGGTAGGTCCTGCTCACGTCCACGGGGGCCTGGGCGGGAGCGGAGGAGTCGATCGTGACGTTCACGTACTCGCCGGACGCGCCGCCGGAGCAGCCGAACGCGCAGTAGGTGCGGAAAGTCCTGCCGACGATCGCGGAGTTGGTCCGGTTGGCGCCGTCCAGGAACCACCGGTACCAGGAGGCCGTGTGGTAGCTCCCGCTGTCGCCGATCGGCACCCACTTCTGGGTGGCGAGGTCCGCGGTGGCGTAGTAGCGCTGGGGCGCGTTGCCGCTCTGGTCGACGGCCTGCGGTTCGCCGATGTACAGCCCGAGGTAGGCGTTGTACGTCACGTCCATGACGAACAGCGGCGAGGTCGGGGGCATCGTGCCGGCCGCGATCTGCTGCGCCGCCGTCCCGGGGTTGGCCGGGTCGTACTCGGCCGCGGTCGGGGTGTAGCCGGTGGGGTTGGTGGCGTCGGCCGGCACCATGTTGCTCTCCCGGCCGCCCTGCCCGGGCTCGGACCACGCGCCGTCGTACCACTTCTGCCACGAGCCGGGCGCCATCTTCGACGCGATCGGCGCGCGGGCCACGTGCTCGTGGAAGGCCTTCCAGCCGCCGCTCTTGTCGACGATCCGCGAGCCGTAGAAGACGTAGAAGTACCCGGACGCGGTGTCCACCAGCAGCCGCTGGTCGCCGTCGCCGTAGTAGTACGTCTCGTTGGGGAACTGGGCGGTGTCGCCGCGGTCGGTGCTGTACGGCGAGGTGATGGCGTGGTCCTTGATCGCCCAGGTGCGTCCCTGGTCCGTGGAGACCGCGTAGTCGATCGCGTCGTAGTGGAGCCCGTCACCGAAGGGCTGCGGGGTGAACTCGTTGTGCACGAGCCCGTACCAGTCGCCGGTGTCGGGATCGACCCAAATCCCGGACAGATCACAGTAGTTCTTCTGCGCGTAGCCGCTGCCGCCGCCCGCGGACGTCGCCCCGCGGCCGGTGGGGCTGTTGTTGCAGCGCCAGGTCGTGTCGTTGTTCCGGTCGGCGGGGTTGGCCGGGTTGACGGCGTCGCTGACGGCGCTCGACCGGGTGGCGGTGTCGAAGTCGGGACCGGTGAAGAAGTCCCAGTAGCGCGGGTCGTTCGCGCCGTAGAGGGCGGCCGACTGCTGGAAGTAGAAGGTTCCGTCCTTGTCGACGTACGGGACGGCCGGGGTGTCGGTCGGGTGTGTGTAGGGGGCGGGGGCGCCGACGGTGACCGTGTAGGTCGGGGTGGCGGTGGAGGCCGGGGTGGCGGCGCGCGGCCCGGCGGCTGCGGCGTTGGAGCTCGTCGCCGTGGCGAGCAGCACGGTGGCGGCCGTCAGCGCGGCGGCGAGTATGCGGGGTGGGGGCAGGGGCACGGGTACTCCTCTTCGACGCGTGCGATGTTTCAAATCGCCCACTTGGAGGCTGAATCGCGCAACTTTGAACAGGATGGGTGGGCAGAACAGTGGCAGCGAGCATCACTGAAGTCAAGGGTTCACGGCGCGCAGCACCCCGAGCAGGCGGGCGACCTCGTCGGTGACCGAGGCCCGGCCGGCGCCCAGGTAGCGGCGGGTGTCCACCAGGTCGTGCTCACCGGCGAGGCACGCGCGCACGGCCGCGGTGAAGACCTTGTTGAGGTGGGTCGCGATATTCACCTTCGTCATGCCGTGCTCGACGGCGGCGGTCAGATGGCCGTCGGCGACTCCGGAGGAGCCGTGCAGGACCAGAGGCACCGGGACCGCCCCGTCGAGCACGGCGATGAGGTCCAGGTCGAGGACGGCGTCGCGGGTCAGCATGGCGTGCGAGCTGCCGACCGCGACGGCCAGGGCGTCCACCCCCGTGCTCGCCACGAAGGCCGCGGCTTCGCCCGGGTCGGTACGGGCACCGGCGGCGTGGACGCCGTCCTTGCCGCCGACCTCGCCCAGTTCGGCCTCGACCCAGACGCCGTCCGCGTGGCAGCGGGACACGACCTCGGCGGTCGCCCGGACGTTGGCGTCGTAGGCGAGCGCGGAGGCGTCGAACATGACGGAGGTGAAGCCGAGCTGGACGGCTTCGCGGACCAGCTCGGCGGAGGTCGCGTGGTCGAGATGGAGCGCCACCGGGACATCGGCGGCCCGGGCCACCGCGAGCGCCGCCCGGCCGATCGGGGCGAGCGCGCCGTGGTAGCGCACGGCGTTCTCGCTGATCTGCAGGACCACCGGCGCCCCGGCCCGCTCCGCTCCGGCGACGATCGCCTCGGCGTGCTCCAGCTGGATGACGTTGAAGGCGCCGACCCCGCGTCGGCTCCGGGCGGCGGGCTCGACGATCGAGCCGGTGGCTACGAGGGGCATGGTTCTCCTTGAGGGCCGGAGGGTGGTGCGGGGTGCGCCGGGTCGTCCCCGCGATCGGGACGAGCTCGTCGCGCAGCCCGGCAGCCGCGAGGTCGGCCCGCAGGGCGTCCCCGGTGGCACCGCCGGCCAGGCCGGTGACGACCGCGTCATGGCCGAGCGCGGCGAGCACGCGGGCGACGTTGATCCCCTTGCCGCCGGCCCGTTGGGCCACGGAGGCGACTCGGTTGCTGCCGCGGTGGGTTACGCGGTCGAGACGGTAGGTGACGTCGACTGCTGCGTTGAGGGTGACGGTGAGGATCACCGCGCACCTCCGGACGCGGGGCCGGCGCCGGGACAGGCGGCCCGGTGGGCCGCGGAGTGCGCGACGTCCACCGCCGCGTTGAGAGAGACGGTCACGATCACCACGCACCTCCGGACACCAAGCCGAACGCCAGCAGCGCCGCACCCAAACAGCCCGCCTGGTCGCCGAGTTCGGCCCGGAGCAGCCGGGGCGGCGGGCGGAACGCCAGGCGGTCGACGAGTTCCCGGCGCAGTGGGCCGAGCAGGTCCTCGCCGGCCTCGGCCAGGCCGCCGCCGATCACGATCCGCTCGGGGTCGAGCAGCACGGTGGCGGCGGCCAGGCCGTCGGCGAGCGCGTGCACGGCCTCGGCCCAGATGCGTGCGGCCTCGTCCTCACCCTCGGCCGCGCGCCGGTGCACCTCCTCGGCGGTGACGCCCCGGCGGCCGGTGGCCTGCCCGTAGCGGCGGGCGACGGCGCCGGCGGAGGCGACGGTCTCCAGGCAGCCCCGGCCGCCGCAGGCGCAGCGGTCGCCGCCGGGCCGCACGGTGAGGTGGCCGAGTTCGCCGGCGGCCCCGAGGGCACCGGTCAGGAGCTGGCCGTCGGTCAGTACGGCGGCCGCGATGCCGGTGCCGACCGGGACGAAGAGGAGGGAGTCGCTGCCGCGTCCCGCACCGAGGCGGGCCTCGGCGAGGCCGCCGGCGCGGACGTCGTGGCCGAAGGCGACCGGGAGGGCGAGGTGTTCGGCCAGCCGGTCACGGATCGGGACGTCGTGCCAGCCGAGGTTGACGGCGCGGACGGCGGTCCCGGTGGCCTCGTCGACCAGGCCGGGGACGACGATCCCGGCCGCCCGGGGCGGACTTCCGGCGTCCCGGGCGAGACCGGCGAGTTCGGTGGCGCAGCCGAGGACGGTGTCGAGGACGGCTTCGGGGCCCCGCTCGGGCCGGGTGAGCCGGCGTGCGGTCTGCAGGACCGTACCGTCGTCGGCGACGACGGCACCCTTGAGTTCGGTGCCGCCGACGTCGAGGGCGATGACGGTCACGGCTGGGCGAGGATGATCGAGCGGGTCAGGTTGCGCGGCCGGTCGGGGTCCAGGCCGCGGGCCCCGGCCAGGGCGACGGCGAGCCGCTGGGCGCGGATCAGCTCGGCCAGCGGGTCCAGACCGGAGCGCACGACGGTGGCTCCGGTGGCGCGGACCTGGTCGACCAGGCCGGCCGGCGGCTCGCCGAAGAACCAGACGACGCGGCCGGGGGCGCTGATGCTGACCGGGCCGTGCCGGTACTCCATGGCCGGGTAGGACTCGGTCCAACTGCCCGAGGCCTCACGGAGCTTGAGGGCCGCCTCGTGGGCGAGGCCGACCGTCCATCCGGTGCCCAGGAAGGTGAACTGCTCGGCGGCGACTGCGCCTTCGGGCAGTTCCTCCTCGACGGCCCGGCGGGCCTGGTCGGGCAGGTCGGCGGCGGCGAGGGCGAGGTGGCCGCGCAGCAGGGTCAGGGTGGTGGTGGCGAAGCGGGTCTGCACGACGGACTTCTCGTCGGCGAAGGAGAGGTCCACGACGGTGCCGGCCGCGGTGGCGACGGGCGTGTCGAGGTCGCCGGTGATCGCCGTCGTGGCGGTGCCCGAGGTTTGCCGGGTTCGCCGGAGGGCGTCGAGCACCTCGGTCGTGGTGCCGGAGCGGGTGATCGCGAGCACCCGGTCGTACCGGCGGGCCGCAGGGAAGGCGGAGGCGGCGAAGGCATCGGTCTCGCCGAGGCCCGCGTCCTCGCGCAGGGCGGCGTAGGCCTGCGCGATGTACAGGGAGGTGCCGCAGCCCACTACGGCGACGCGCTCACCCGGTTCGGGGAGGCCTTCGGGCTTCAACTCCAGTGCCTGGGACCAGCATTCGGGCTGGGTGGCGATCTCCGCGGCGACGTGGGACATCGAGCCTCCTGCACAAAGTTGCGTGGGCGTGATTGAATATGAGCAAAAGATAGAGCATTCACGCACTCTTGAACACCAGGGGTTCCCGCGAGCCGACCGCGTGGGTCCGCCGCGGTCATGAAGCGGTCCAGGTCGGGGGCGCTGAAGATCATGCCGCCTTCGGCCCAGGGCCAGGGGCTCCGCTCGGTCACGTCCTCGGGGTGCGAGGTGCCGTCGGGGTCGGTGGCGGTCAGGGTCCACCCCGGCCACCGCACCGCGCAGCTGCCACACCTTGGCTGACCTGCGACAAGTCCGTGGGCAAAGGCCTGCTCTTCCCTCTGTGCAGATTGTGCAACAGACCCTTGACGGACCTGTCGGCCGCTCGGATCCCGTCCCTAAGATCATCCCCGCAACGCACCTCACAGGGGACGAGAGAACACATGAGCAACGAGTTCGGCGGCCTGCTCGGCATCGCGCAGCAACTGTTCAGCGACACGCCGCAGCAGGGCCACGGCGAGCAGCACGACAACTTCCTGATGGACCTGGGCCAGAAGCTGATGAACGGCCACCAGCCCGTGCCGGCGGGCGTCGTCTACGACATCGACGAGAAGTTCTTCTCCCCCACCCACGACTTCTGGATCAAGCGCAACGGTGAGCGCGTCTTCCAGGTCGACGAGAAGATGTTCAGCTTCAGCGGTGCGATCGCCCTCCAGGACGTCGAGGGCAACGAGCTGTACCGGATCTCCGAGAAGATCATGACGCTCCGCGACATCCGCTACATCAAGCGGGGCGAACAGACCATCGCCACCGTGAAGAAGGCGCTCTTCTCGCCGCTGGTCTACAAGTTCACCGTGACCTTCGAGAACGGTGCCGAGATCCACGTCACCGGCAACATCACCGACCACCAGTACGCCATCACGTACGGCGAGCAGGAGATCGCGCACATCTCCCGCGAGTGGTCGCTGCTGAGCGAGCACTACTCGGTCAAGATCGTCCCCGGCCAGGACGACGCGCTGCTCCTCACCATCGCCGCCTGCGCCGAGGCCATGGTGCTCGACGACTGATCCGTCCGCTGATCCGGACGCTGCTCCGCCCTTCGCCGGGACTGCCTTGACCATGGTGCCAAGGCCGTCCCGGCGTCGGCGTGTTGGGCTCAGCGCGCCTCGTCAGCGCGTGGCCGGCTCGCGCGTGAAGGCGTGGTCGATGTTCTCCTCGACCCAGCTGCGCAGGCTGTTGAGCGGGATGGCGGCGCTCTCGCCGAGCGAGGTGAGGGCGTACTCGACGTGCAGAGGCCCTCGGGTTCGAGCTGCCCGCGAACTGACCGCGCAGCCCCGGATCGCGAAGCCCCACCGCCGGGTCCGGGCCGCGCGGGCAACCGCACGGCCCGGACCCGTCGACCGACCACCTCCCCCCCTCGAAGACTCGGCGACAACTCCATCCCGCCACACAGGAAGTCGGCCCGCCCGACTTTCCCCGCGCCCCTTCCCGCGCCGCGTCCGCTCCTGTCACACTCGCGCCGTGGACATTCGGGGGGATGGGCCAGGCCGCGAGGCCGAGCCCGACAACGCGCACGCGCCGGGACTGCCCGGCTTCGCCGCCGGGCCGGTCCTCGCCGTGGCGGCCGCGGTCGCCGGGTTCGAGGTCCTGCTCTCCGGCCGGTACGGGTTCCACCGCGACGAGCTGTACTTCCTCGTCGCCGGCCGCCATCCGGCCTGGGGGTACATCGACCAGCCGCCGCTCACCCCGCTGCTCGGCCGCGGTTCGGTGGCCCTTTTCGGCGACAGTCCGACCGGTCTGCGCCTGGTGTCGGCCCTGCTCTGCGCCGTCACCGTCGTCCTGGTCGCGCTGCTCGCCCGGGAGTTCGGCGCCGCTCGGGGCGGCCAGGCCCTTGCTGCCGCCTGTGCGGCCTGCTCGGCGATGGTGCTGGCGGTCGGACATATGCTCTCCACCGTCACCTTCGACCTGCTCGCCTGGCTGGTCGTCAGCCTGCTGACGCTGCGGCTGCTGCGCACCGGGGACGGACGGTGGTGGCTCGCCGTGGGTGCGGCGACCGGGGTCGCGCTGCTCAACAAGGACCTGGTGCTGCTGCTCGTCGTCGTCCTGGTGCCTGCCATCTGGGTGGCCGGCCCGCGCCGGGTGCTGCGCGGGTGGTGGCCGGTGGCGGGGGCGCTCGTCGCAGTGGCCGTCGTGCTGCCCAACCTGTGGTGGGAGGCCGCCCACGGCTGGCCGCAGCTGACCGTGGCCGCCGGCATCAGCGACAAGGACGGCATCGCCAACCGCCTCACCTTCGTGCCGATGCAGCTGCTCTACCTCTCCCCCGTGCTCATTCCGATCTGGGTCACCGGATTCCGCCGACTGCGCCGCGCCCCCGAACTGCGCTGGGCCAGAGCCTTCGCGGTCGCCTACCCCGTGATCTGCCTCGTGGTGCTGGCCAGCGGCGGCAAGCCGTACTACGCGCTCCCGCTCCTGCTGGTGCTGACGGCCGCCGGTTGCGAACCGACGGTTCAGCGCCTCCAGGCCCCCGCACCGGACTCGTCCCGCCGGTGGGCCAGGTTCGCGGCCTGGCTGGCGGTGGGCGCGCTGGCGAACGTGGTCATCACCCTGCCGGTGCTGCCGGCCCGCCTGCTGCCGGCGGTGACCTGGATCTACCCCGAGCAGGGCGAGCAGGTCGGGTGGCCCGAACTGGCTGCCGCCGCGGGCACGGGCTGGGCCGCCGTCCCGCCCGAACTCCGGTCCCGGGCAGTGGTGTTCGCCTCCAACTACGGCGAGGCCGGCGCCCTCGCCCGGTACGGCGCCCACTACGGCCTGCCCGTCCCCTACTCCGGCCACATGTCCTTCGCCGACTGGGGTCCACCCCCGGACACCGCCGACGGTCCGGTGGTGCTCCTCCACCCGGCCAAGTACCCGGCCGTGGAGCGATACTTCACCGCCTGCCACCAAGTCGCCCAGGTCGACAACGGCCACGCCCTCCCCAACCAGGAGCAGCACGCCCCGATCCTCCTCTGCACCGGCACCACCGCCCCCTGGTCCGTCCTCTGGCCGCAGCTGCGCCATTACTACTAAAGCCACGTACGACTGGGTCCACGTACGACCAGGTCTGCGCGAGGGCCCCGGGCTTCGGCGTCCGGGGCTCCCCGTCAAGCGCTTCTCACATCGTCGTACGGCCCTTGCGGACGATCCACCACGTCACCACCAGCGAGGCGACGAGCATGGTGAGGTTGAAGCCGTTCTCGATCAGGTGGAAGGTGCCGAGGCGGCTCGCAGGCTGGTAGCTCTGCTGGATGCCGACCAGGTCATGCTGCTTGAGGCAGGCCACGAACGCGTTGTCCTTGCCGTCGGGAATGCTGCCGCACCACTGGCTCATCACCTCCTTGTAGGCGTGGGTGTGCCCGGCCGTATCGAGGAAAGGGCCGTTGCCGCCGTCCAGCAGCAGGTCGTTCGGGACGGGCTGCAGTGGGTCGCCCGCCGTCACCACATGCCGGCCGGCCTCCAGCGAGCGGGTCGACGTCAGTGGCGTCATGAAGTGCGGCCGCAGCTGCACCATCAGCACCGTCCGCCCGATGAACGCGCCGAGGACGACCGCCAGCGCGGGCAGCGTACGCCGCAGCACCGCACCCGCCGCCACGCCGAACATCATCCATGCCAGTGCCAGCGTGAGCGGCAGCCAGCCGCCCGCCTGGAAGAGCGCCCCGTCGAACAGGCTGGTGCGGTCGGCGAGATGGGCGAGCCCGGCGACGTGTTCGGCCTCACCGGCCAGCGCCGTGGCGAGGGCCGCGACGATGACGCCGAGGATGGTGAGCTTGCCGAGCAGCCAGCGCAGCGGGCTGATGTCCTGGGACCAGGCGAGCATCAACGTCCGCTGCTCGTACTCCCTGGCGAGCACCGGCACGCCCAGGAACAGGCCGAGCAGCACCGGCAGGAAGACCACCGTGTTCAGCTGGTAGCCCGCGTACACCGCGGCATGGCTCAGCCGCGACGCCCGCTCGTCGGTGATCGCCTTCGAGCAGTCCGGTCCGGTGCACAGGTCGAGCGCACTCTGGATCTCCGAGGCGTTGACGACCATCCAGATCAGCATCGCCGCCGAGACGACGGTGGCGATGAGGATCTGCCAGCGGTGCTGACGCCAGGTCAGCCAGAGCATCCCGCGCCAGAAGTCGCGCCGCACGACGGGCGCAGGCCGGGCGGCCGGGGCGGAGATCGTCTCGCTGCTCATGCGCCCACCCCGCTTCGCGCGTCGCTTCGTACGGTTCGCTCGGCAGGCGCTTCGTGCAGCGCGCGCCCCTTGATGGTGAACCCGCTCCGCTCGTTCACAGGCCGACCTCCCCGATCGAGGTCTTCAGGTAGGCGAGCACGATGTCCTCCAGGGAGACGGAGTGGCTGGTCCAGCCGGGAACGTCGATGTGCGTCGCGGGCCCCAGCAGCGTCCTGACGACGAAGGTGGACTGGCGGTCCGTGTGGTGCTCGTGGACGACGGTGCCGTCGAGCGGCGGCCGGTCGGCGCGCGGCCCGGTGACGCGGGCATGCCGCGCCAGGAGTTCCTCGACGTCGCTGTCGACGATGTTGCGCCCGTGCGAGAGGAGGAGCAAGTAGTCGCCCACGCCCGCGAGTTCGGCGACAACGTGGGTGGACAGGACGACCGTCATCCCGGTCTCGGCGACCTCGCCGAGGAGTTCGCCGGTGACCGCGTTGCGGGCGACCGGGTCGAGGTTGGCGAGCGGTTCGTCGAGCAGGAGCAGCGACGGGCAGGCGCCGAGGGCGACGGCGAGCGCGACCTGCGCCTGCTGGCCGCCGGAGAGCTTGTCGCAGCGGCGGTCGACCGGAATGTGGAAGCGCTCCAGCCAGGACAGGGCGCGGTGCTGGTCCCACACGTGGTTGGTGTGACGCCCGAAGTTGAGCATGTCGGTGACGCTGAAGTTGCGGTACAGCGGCTTGTCCTGCGAGAGGAGGACGACGCGGCTGCCGGCCGGGCCGTCGCCGCCGACGCGGAACTCGCCGGACGTCGGTTTGAGCATGCCGCTGATGATGCTCATCAGCGTCGACTTGCCGGCACCGTTCGCCCCGACGAGGGCGACGACGCCGCCCGCCGGGAGGGTGAACGTGCAGTCGTCCAGGGCCTTGAGGCCGCGGTAGTGCTTGCTGAGGCCGCGGGCCTCCAGCGCGATCCCGGCGCGGGCGCCGAGGTCCTCGGCGAGGGTCATGCGCCGACCTCCCTGTGCTGCCCAGTGGCGGCGCGCTCGGCCGCCGCCGGCTCCTCCGCAAGGACGGACGTGACCAGAGCCTGCACGTCCTCGTCCTCCAGCCCGGCCTGGCGCGCCTCCGCGACCCAGCGCAAGAGGCCGGTGCGCAGCCGCGCCATGTCGTGCGGTTCGACGGCGCCGAGCGAGCCGGAGACGAACGTCCCCGAGCCCTGGCGCGCCTCGACGAGCCCGAAGTGCTCCAGCTCGCGGTAGGCCTTGAGCACGGTGTTCGCGTTGATCCGGCAGGAGACGACGACGTCGCGCACGGCCGGGAGGCGATCGCCGGTCTGGAGCAGTCCCAGCCGCAGCGCCTCTCGTACCTGCTGCACGATCTGCGCGTAGGCCGGGACGCTGCCCGTCCGGTCCACGTGGAATTCGATCACTGGGCGACCCCCTGTGGTCCGTGGAACGCACGAGGCGCTCCCCGAAGTCTCCGAAGCGACCCTCCGAAGCGTTCCCCTGAAGTGTGCTACTAAAGTAGAACACTAGTCAACCGATATATTCGCACTGTCCGCCACGACCGCCCCAGCCCAACGGCAGGCACGCCGTACACGACGAACGGCCAGCCCCGGCCGACGGCCTCCGGGACGTCCAGGTCGGCGCGGTCCCGGACTCCTCCGCGGAGCAACTGCGCGAGCGGGTCCGGGAGATGGCCGGCTTCATGGCGCGCTGAGCCGGTCGGCAGCCCCGGGCCTGGCCGGCCGGAGCAGGAAGTCGGCACGTCCGACTTCCTGCGCCGGCCCGGGCGGCAGCTCGTCCAATCCCGTGACGATCGCGGCGAGTTCGCGTCCGAGGTCCGGCCGCTCGTGCCAGACGGCCGGGTTCCTGGTGAGGACGGCAGCGAGCAGGTCGCCCTCGTACAGGTCGCCCTCCGCGAGCGGGTTGTGCCGCAGTACCTCCACTGCCAGTGGCAGGAGTTGAGGCAGTCCCACGTTCTGCCGGATCAGCAGGCGGAGGTCCTCGACGGTCAGCTCGCCGATCGGCTTGCGGCGCAGCGCGTGCGCCGTCACGACGAGACGGCTCGCGTCCGCCGCCGGGGTTGGCCAACTGTCGCGCTCCAGCTCTTCGAGCGAACGGCCACGGTCCGCACGTCGATTCATCGCGGGCCCGCCATGGCCTGGTCGATCAGGGCATGGTTGCGCTCCCACAGCGCGGCGATGCGCTCGGCCGCCCGGGCCGCGTAGGCGGTGACCAGTTCCTCGCCGTCCTCCGGGAGGGCCAGGTCG
This sequence comes from Kitasatospora aureofaciens, assembly GCF_019192735.1. Classification (GTDB taxonomy): domain Bacteria; phylum Actinomycetota; class Actinomycetes; order Streptomycetales; family Streptomycetaceae; genus Kitasatospora; species Kitasatospora aureofaciens_A. The sequence continues at coordinate 31,544 of NZ_JAHTKP010000058.1, read as the reverse complement.
AGGTACTCCCAGCGCGGCCACCGGTCCCAGTGGACGTGGTCCTGCGGTGCGCAGACCTCCTTGAGGCGGGCGTTGACCTCTGGGTCCCTCGCGCGGATCCCCAGGAACGGGCGCAGCTCCCCGCCCTCCTCGAACGGGTCCGGCTCGGCCCGGGCCCCAAACCCGATGCCCGCCGCCAGGGAACCGTCCGCCGCGAACCACGAGGGCTTGGCCAGCAGCACGCCGACCTCGTCGTACGTCCGGAAGGCACCGTTGCGGTTCGGGTGCCCGTCCGCCACGTAGTCGAACGGCCCGACGACCTTCACCGGCTCTCCCACCTCCAGCCCGCCCAACGCTGCCGCCACCGCCGCAGGCAGCCGGCGGAGCACCGCGCGCGCCGCTTCCCTGGCGGCGGGCAGGTGTTCGCCGTAGCTGAGCCAGATGCGGGCTGCCGCCTGGTCGTCCGGGGCCATGCCGGTCATCCTTTCGAGGGTTTCCAGGTAGTCCACGGCCGTCTCCCGGCCGCGACGGGTCTGCGCGATACGCGGGGCGGGGGCGTGCTCGACAGCGGTGCGCAGCAGGTCCGCGAAGGTACGCAGGGACATCGGGGCGAAGCGGCCGTCGGCCGGGGCGTCGCCACCGAGGGTCAGGAACAGCAGGACGACCGCCCTGCGACCGGCGGCGTGGTCGTCGGCGAGGCGCGTCGTCTGCTCGTGGCCCTCGTCGGCATGCACCTTCAGCTCGATGACGAGCGTGAACTCCGGTGCGGTGACGACGATGTCCGCGCGCGACTGCGCCTTGACGACCTCCAGCTCCACCCGGGCCCGGGCCGGCCCGCCGCCCGCCGCGAGGTCCGCCCGGCCAACGGCGGCGAGCAGCCCGGCGAGGACGGCGGTCCCGAGGTCGTGGGGGCGGCGTGGGTCGAGCAGCCAGCCGATCAGCAGTTGGTGGGCCCGCTCCTTCCCGGCCGCCTGCACCACGTCCAACACGCCGGCGGGGCCCGGCATCCAGAGCCCGGCCGTCCGCAGCCGCGCCAACTCCGCCTCGATGACCAGCCAATCCGGGTTCACGCTCATGAGCTCCTCGCTGTTCGACACGAAGTTGTTCGACACGAACACATCATCGCGTGCGGCTCCACCGGCTCCGGCAGATGGTCAGACGGGCACCGGCAGCTCCGGGTTGTCGTGGAGCAGGTCGAGGCCGACGTCCGTGAGGGTGTGGCGGACCTGGCGGCCCTGGCGTTGGGTGGTGATGAGGCCGGCGCTGCGGAGGGCGGCGGCGTGGGCGGAGGCGGAGGGTGGGGTGACGCCCATGTGGTGGGCGAGTTCGGTGGTGGAACAGGGGCCGCTGCCGATGACGCGCAGGACGCGGGCGCGGGCGGGGCCGATCACGCCGGCGAGGCCGTCGACGGTGGCTGGGCGGGCGGGGGGCTCGGCGGGGCGGGTGCCGACGGGGTGGACGAGGAGGGTGGGGCGGTTCTCGGCGAGGAGGAGGCCGATGCCGTTCTGGACGAAGTAGTTGGGGCGCAGTTCGAGGCCGCGGCCGCCGAGGTCGAAGCTGCCGTTCCAGTCGGCGATGGTGCATTCGAGGACGCCTTCGTCGCGCCAGGCGGCCCGGGGGTGGAGTTCGCCGAGCATCGCGCCGAGGCCGGCGCGGGCGACGGTGCGCGAACGCTGGGCGATGTCGGCTTCGAGCAGGCGGCGGATGTCGGGCCAGTCGGGGGCGAGGCAGGACTGGAACAGCGCCCAGGCGCCGTCGGTGATCTGGCGCAGGCTGCGGGTGCCGCCGTCGAGCAGGCGGGCGAGGGCGGTGGGCAGTTCGGCCTCGCTGCCGAACATGGCGAGGTCCTGCTCGAAGGTGTGCTGCGGGACACCGAGGACGGCGTCGAGTTCGTCGGCGAGGCGGCGGCGGGTGGCGTCGACGTCGGCGCCCATGAAGTTGGGGAGGCCGGCGGCGGAGGCGTTGACCAGGTCGAGGAGCGGGGCGGCCCGGTGCGGGACGTGGCGCCGGATGTCGCGCCACCAGCGGTCGCGGCGCAGGCCGAGGCAGTCGTGCACCTCCTGCCGGGCGGCGCCGGTGAGCAGGTGGTCGAGGGGCGAGATGGCGAACCGGGTGTTCGCGACGTCCGCGACACCGAATCTGAGCGTGAGCACCGTTCCTCCGACCTTCTCGGAACCCCCACCGCACCGGCTCTCACCTGGTGGTTTCTTGACCTTTAGGCCCAGAGGCTAATGCATGGCGGCGGGGCCGCCGCCGTTGGCATCCTTCCCGGGTCGGCCTGCGGCGCAGGCTCGCTCCGGCCCCCCACCACAGGGGAGTGGGGGGCCGGAGCGCAACACCGCAGCCAGGGGCCGCTCGGGAGAACAGTCGGGGAACACGCCTTGTTCCGCCGCCCCCATGACGTAGCCTCACCCTACCGCCACGATTCGGTCACAGGAGGGGCAAGCGAAGTGAACTCGCTGATACCAAAGGCCCGTTGGTCTGCTGCGTTACTCACCGCCACCGTGCTGCTGGGCACCGCCGCAGGGGTCGCCGAGGCAGCCCCGACCGACGGCCCCGGCCCGTTCCCCGCCCGCAGCGCCCCATCCGCCCCATCCACCGCGACCGCCGACACCCCCAACACCCCCGTCACCGGCGTCGACCGCCTCATCAACCTCCCCGGCGCCAACTGGGCGCAGCGCGCGCTCGTCAGCGCCGACGGTACCCGCACGTACGTCGGCGAGGAGACGGGCACGGGCAGCAAGCTGGACGTCATCGACACCCAGAGCGGCGCGCTCCTCGCCCAGGTGCCGACGAGCACCGACTTCTGGAGCGGCGCGAAGGCGTTCAGTCCGGACGGCACGCGCATCTACCTGATCACCAAGGACACCCTGAACGTCTTCGACACCACCGCCAACACCCTCAGCGCGAGCATCCCGCTCCCGGACCAGCCCCGGCCCGACGGCTGGCAGGCCGGCTCGCCCACCGGCCTGGCGGTGAGCCCGGACGGGTCGAAGGTCTACCTCGGCGAGACCGGGCCGAACAGCAACGTCATCCCCAACCCGTCCTTCCTGCCCGGCCGCCTGCTGACCTTCTCCACCGCGCAGAACGCGTTCACCGACACCGCGGACCTGCCGACGGTCGCGCCGAAGGGGATCGTCGTCCGGCCGAACGGCACGGACGCGTACGTCAGCAGCGCGGAGGGCCTGATCCACCTGAACGTGGCCGCGCACCCGTCCGTCGTCCGCACCCTCACGGCCCCCGGGTTCGTCGACGAGCTGCTGCTCACCCCGGACGGCACCCGGGTGTACGCGCTGACCAGGCCGGACGGCCGGGTCCAGGTGGTCGACCTCGCCACCGACACCCTGACGGCCACGATCGACCTGAACACCGGCATCCGCCAGATCCCGGACTTCGCGCTCAGCCCGGACGGCACCCGGCTGTACGTGCTGGAGGACACCCAGCTGCCCGGCCCGACGGTGGTCGCGTACGACACCGCGACCAACCAACCCGTCCCCGCCGAGAACGTCGCCCAGTTCGGCCTGGAGCACGGGGCGGGCCTGACGGTCGGTCCGGACGGCCACACCTTCTACGTGACCGGCGTCAGCATCACCGAGAGCCCCGGCACCTACCTGCAGATCGTCAGCTACTGACCGGCCGGGCGGCTGGGCTGCTCCACCGGTCCGCTCGTTCGAGATACCGAACGCTTCGGGACTCGGCCCAGCCCAGCCGCCCGTCCCAGCTCTGGCCCGCCTCAGCCCTCGTGCGGGTCCGCCACGTGCAGCCGCTGCTCCGCCCGGAAGTGCAGGAGCAGCACCGAGCGCACCACCTCGCCGTCCAGCGCGGTGTACGCGTGCGGCAGCGAGGCGTCGAAGCCGACGTAGTCGCCCGGCCCGAGCTCCACCTCGCACCCGTTCACCCGCACGCCGAGCCGGCCCGCCTGGACGACGGTGTGCTCGGTGCCGGCGTGCCCGGCCGAGTCCTGCGTGCCGCCCGGACGCACCTGCTGGTCGTAGACCTCGAACACCGAGTCCCCGGACTCGATCCGGCGCAGCGGGCGCAGGTCGACGCCGGCCCCGCTGAGCGGCTCGACGTCGGCCGCGCGGACCACCGTCACCCCGCCGGTCGGCGTCCCGTCCACCAGGTCGGAGATCGGCACGCCGAGCACCCGCGCCAGCCCGAACACCGTCTCCAGGGTCGGGTTCCCGGTGCCGGACTCCAGCTGGGACAGCGTCGCCTTGCCGATCCCGGCCCGCCGCGACAGCTCGGACAGCGACAGGCCGCGCTCGGCCCGGACCCGCTTCAGGTTGGCGGCGAGCACGCCCCGGACGGTTCCCTCGGAGTCGCTCACGCTTCCCCTCTTCTCTCCACTGATCGTTCGGTATACCGTACGGGACGCGCCCACCAAGAGCACGCACACCGCACCCATCAGCACCGACCCGATCCAGGAGGCGGCAGTGACCGAGCCCACCCGGCCCACGTCCGGGGCCAAGCCGGCCGACACCATCAAGTACCGGAAGAACGGCCTGACCCGCGGCGTGACCGACGAGCTCGCCGAGAACATGAAGCAGGGCTGGGCCGACACCGAGCGCGCCGACCTCGCGCCGATACCGCAGGCCGCGCACACCGCCCGCCGCCGCGCCGAGCTGTCCGCCGCGTACCCGGGCGAGACCCTGGTGATCCCGGCCGGCAACCCCAAGGTCCGCGCCAACGACACGGACTACCCGTTCCGTCCCTCCTCCGACTACGTCTACCTCACCGGCGACCAGTCCCAGGACGGCGTGCTGGTCCTGGCGCCCGCCGCCGAGACCGGCCACGACGCCACCGGCCACCACGCCACCGTCTACCTGCGCAACCGCTCCGACCGCGGGAACGGCGAGTTCTGGCTCGACAACCACGGCGAGCTGTGGGACGGCCGCCGCAACAGCCTCACCGAGAACGAGCGCCTGCTCGGCCTGCCCTGCCGCGACGTCCGCACGGTCCTCGACGAGTTGCGCGCCGCCACCGGCCCGATCCGCGTCCTGCGCGGCCACGACGCCGGGGTGGAGGAGGTCCTGCGCGACAAGACCGACAAGACCACCGCCGAACAGGACGCCGAACGCGACGAGGAGTTCCGCGTCTTCCTGTCCGGACTGCGCCTGGTCAAGGACGAGTTCGAGATCGCCGAGCTGCGCTTCGCCTGCGACGCCACCGCCCGCGGTTTCGAGGACGTCGTGCGCGTGCTCGGCACGGACACCGAGACCGCCGAGCGCCTGATCGAGGGCACGTTCTTCGTCCGCGCCAGGGTCGAGGGCAACGACGTCGGCTACGGCACGATCGCCGCGGCCGGCCCGCACGCCACCACCATGCACTGGGTGCGCAACGACGGCCGCGCCAAGCCCGGCGAACTGCTGCTGCTCGACGCGGGCGTGGAGACCAACCGGCTCTACACCGCCGACGTCACCCGCACCCTCCCCATCAACGGCCGGTTCGACGCACTCCAGCGCAAGATCTACGACGCGGTGTACGCGGCGCAGGAGGCCGGTATCGCCGCCGTCCGGCCGGGCGGCATGTTCCGCGACTTCCACCACGCCGCACAGCGCGTGCTCGCCGAACACCTCACCTCCTGGGGCCTGTTCGGCGACCTCGCCGCCGACAAGGTCTACGAGCTGGGCCTGCACCGCCGCTTCACCCTGGCCGGCACCGGCCACATGCTCGGCATCGACGTCCACGACTGCGCCCACTCGCGCACCGAGGAGCACGTCGACGGCCCGCTCAAGCCGGGCATGGTGCTCACCGTCGAGCCGGGCATCTACTTCCAGGAGGACGACCTGACGGTCCCGGCCGAGTACCGCGGCATCGGCGTCCGGATCGAGGACGACATCCTGGTCACCGAGGACGGCAACGAGAACCTCTCCGCCGCCCTCCCCCGCCGCGCCGACGACGTCGAGGCCTGGCTCGCCGACCTGCGCGCCTGACCCCGGCAGAACCTGAGCCGGGCGCGCCTGAGCCCGGCCGGCCTGCCCGAGACACCCCGGCGGAGTGCCTCGGGCAGGTCGGAGCACGGGCAGGTCGGAGCAGCTGCGGTCGGCCGCCGGCCCGAGCGGCTACTTCAGCTGCCCCAGCGCCTTGCCCACCCGCTGTACGGCAGCGCGGACCTCCTCGGGCTGGCGGGCGGTGTAGCAGAGGCGGAAGTAGCCGGGCACCGAGTTGTGCATGACGCCGCCGGGCAGCAGGGAGACCTCGGTGGGCTTGGCGCGGAGGTAGTCGAACAGCCGCTCCTCGTCCGGGTCGAGGCCGTGCGCGCCGAGCGACATCGGACCGGCGTCCTCCTCGTGGGAGTGGTCGGGGCGCTTGCCGAGGTACTTGGTGAGGTCGAGCCAGAAGAACTGGGCGGCGTTGTCGCCCTCGTGGTGGACGTACTCGATCCCCGCGGCGTCCAGGGCGGCCCGGACCGTACGGAAGCTCGCGCTGAGCAGCTTGGAGTACTCGCGCATCGCGTAGGTCGTGTAGAGCTCGGAGGTGGGCCCGTCGGCGGGGGCGCTCAGCAGTTCCCCGATGACGTAGGTCTTCAGCGAGTCGAAGGGGGTGAACCAGGGCAGCGGGTGGGTGGCCTCGGAGGGGTCGTCGCTGCCGAGCATGGCGCGGCGGACGGCGGTGTTCTGGGAGACCACGAAGCCGGTGCGGAAGCCGGAGAGCCCGAAGTCCTTGGCGAAGCCCCACACCACGTGGACCCGGTCGGGCTGCTCGCGGTACGCGTCCAGCGCCAGGGCACTGGTGAACTTCGTGGTGCTGCTGTCGAGTTGGGAGTGGCAGTAGATCTCGTCGGAGATGATGTGCATGTCGGTTTCGTTGAGCACCCAGGTGTAGATCTCCTCCAGCAGGGCCCGGGAGTAGTTGACGCCCAGCGGGTTGTGCGGGTTGGTGAGGACGAGCAGGCGGGGCGCGCGGTCGGGCGTGGTCTGGTCCCGGTAGGCCTGCTTGATCTGGGCGAGGGTGAGCCGGTACCGGTCGGGCCCGGTGGTGGGCAGGTTCACCGGGACGCACTTCAGCTTGGGCCGCTCCTCGAAGGACCAGTTGAAGCCCTGCCAGTACGGCGCCGGGAGCAGCACCAGGTCGCCGTCCTTGAGCGGCGGGCCGACCGGGTCGCGGCCCTTGAGGGCGAAGGCCACGCACTCCAGGGCGGAGGAGACCCCGGCCACGCCGAAGACGTCGTCCCCCTCGACGGTGGCGCCGAGCGCCAGGGTGAGCAGGTCGGCGACCTGTTCACGCAGCTTCGGGGTGCCGGCCGAGGCCGAGTACTTGATGGACGTCTCGGGGATCAGTTTGATGTCCTCGAAGACCTTCTTCTGCATCGAGTGCTCGAAGACGAGGATGTTCTCCGCGACGGACAGGTCGATCGCGGTGCGGGACGCCAGGTGGCGGTGGTAGAAGGCGAGGGCCTGCTCCAGGTCGGGCAGGCGGCCGAGCAGGTCGGCGGCGGCCTCGGGCGAGGCGAGCATGGCGTCGTGGTTGGTCATGGCGGGTCCTTGTCCGGTTTGCGGATATACGACTGGAACGACGTGACGGAACGGAGGAGTTCGCGCACGCATCGTCACCAGCCGACCACGCACCGGGGACGGCCGCCAGCCCTCGACGGCCGTCCGGACGGGAAGGGTTTCCCGCCCGGACGGGAAACGTTCGAACGGGAGTGGTTCGAATGGAAAGGTTCGAACGGGAGTGGTTCAAACGCCGTCAGGCGGTCAGCGGCTTGACCCCAGCCGGCCCGTCAGCCCAGCCGCCACACCGTCGTGGTCTTGACCGCCGTGTCCTCCAGGTCGGCCACGACCGGCACCTCGTACGCGGCCAGCGCGGTGAACCGCTCGCGCGGCAGGTAGGCCCGGCCGGGGTCGCCGACGATGACGGTGGCGCCGCGGGCGGCGGCCCGTTCCAGGAAGGGCAGGAAGCGGGCGGCCATGGCCCGTTCGTAGAAGACGTCCCCGGCGAGCACGACGTCGGCCGGGGCGCCGTCGCCGTCGACGAGGTCCACCAGCGCGCCCGCCACCCGGACGCCGTTCGCCTCGGCGTTGAGCCCGATCGCGGCGACGGCGTACGCGTCGATCTCGGCGGCGCGGACGGACGAGGCCCCGCGCAGCGCGGCGGCGACGCCCACCACGCCGGACCCGGCCGCGACGTCGAGCACGGTCCGCCCGGCCACCACCTCGGGGTGGTCCAGCACGTAGCGGGTGACGGCCACCCCGCCCGCCCAGGCGAACGCCCAGAACGGCGGCGGCAGTCCGGCCCGCCCGCGGGCCCGCTCGGTGGTCTCCCAGAGAGTGATCGCGTCCTCGGCCATGTGCAGGCTGATCTCGGGGAGGAACGGGACGGGCTTCAGCTCGGTCTCGCGAAGGATGAACGCGAGGTCGGTGTCCGGTTGATGAAGGCGCAGCTCACTCGGCATGCCCCGCAGCATAGGGCCCAACTGCGGGTGGTCAGGCTCGCCCGGCGGCCTTCTGGGTACGCCGCGCCAGCGAGTCGACGACCACCGCGGCGAGCAGCACCGCGCCCGTGATCATGAACTGGATGGCGTTGCTCACCCCCTGGATGTTCATCCCGGACTGGATCGAGCCGATCACCAGCGCGCCCAGCAGCGCCGACCAGGTCTTGCCGCGCCCGCCGAACAGGCTGGTGCCGCCGATGACGGCCGCCGCGATGGCGTTCATCAGCAGGTTGCCGCCACCGGAGGTCTGGCTGGCCGACTGGATCTGCGCGGCCAGGAACAGGCCGCCGACCGCGGCCATGGTCGAGCAGATGGTGAACACGCTCATCCGGATCCACGCCACGTTGATACCGGCGCGCCGGGCGCCCTCGATGTTGCCGCCGAGCGCGAACACCTGCCGGCCGTAGCCGGTGCGGCGCAGCACGAAGTCCAGCACCACGATGAAGATCAGGAAGATCAGCAGCGCCAGCGGCAGCCCCTTGTACTGGTTGAGCGTGTAGGCGGCGAGGAAGGCGATGATCGCCAGCAGCACGGTCCGCAGCACGATGTCCGCGACCGGCCGGAACGGCACCCCGGCGGCCCGGCGCCGGCGGGCGTCGACCAGCGAGGCTCCGGCGAACAGCGCGACGCCGACGGCGGCCGTGCCGTACGCGGCGATCTGCTGCCCGTAGATGGTGCTGTAGAGCCTGGAGACGATGTCCTTGCCGGACAGGTTGACGGTGCCGGTCGCGCCGAGCACCTGGAGCATCAGGCCGTTCCAGCCGAGGTTACCGGCGAGGGTGACGACGAACGCCGGGACGCCGACCTTGGCGAAGAACACGCCCTGGATGAGGCCGACGGCGGCGCCGCCCGCGAGGGCCACCAGCAGCGCCACCCACTCGTTGACCCCGTGGGTGACGTTCAGGACGGCGAACAGCGCCGCGCACAGGCCGCTGACCGAGCCGACCGACAGGTCGATCTCGCCGAGCAGCAGCACGAAGACGATCCCGATCGCGATCATGCCGGTGCCGACGATCTGCTGGGACAGGTTGGACAGGTTCTGGGCGGAGAGGAAGCTGCTGTTGAGGCTGCCGAACACGGACCAGATCACGATCAGCGCCAGCACGACCGGCAGCGAGCCGAGTTCGCCGCTGCTCATCCGGCGACGGAACTCACCCAGATAGCCCTTGATGCCCTCCTGGCGGACGATCAGCCGCGGGTCGACCGCCGGGATGGCGTCGGGCGCCACCGGGACGGGCGCGTTGACGCCGCCCTTGGGCATGCTGTCCTCGGGCAGCGGGGCGCGGTGGCGTTCGGGCTCGCCGCCCTGCGGGCTCCCGGGAATGTTCTCGCTCACTCGGAACCCTCCTGGCCACGGGCCTGCCGGCGGGTCACGGCGTTGTCCGTGGCGCCGGTGATGGCCGAGATGATCTCTTCCTGGTTGGTGTAGCGCTTGTCGAAGACGCCGTTGTTGCGGCCGAGGCGCAGCACCGCGACGGTGTCCGCGACGGCCATCACGTCCGCCATGTTGTGGCTGATGAGGATCACCCCGTGGTTCTGCTCGCGCAGCCGCTCGACCAGGTCGAGGACCTGGGCGGTCTGCTCGACGCCGAGGGCGGCGGTCGGCTCGTCCAGCATGACGACCTTGGGCGAGCCGATCAGCGCACGGGCGATCGCGACCACCTGGCGCTGGCCGCCGGAGAGCGAGGCGACCGGGATCCGGACGCTCGGGATGCGGATCGAGAGGGTGTCGAGCAGCGCCCGGGAGCGCTTCTCCATCGCGACCTCGTCGAGGATGGTGAAGCGCCGGATCTCGCGGCCGAGGAAGAGGTTCCCGACCACGTCGAGGTTGTCGCAGAGCGCGAGGTCCTGGTAGACGGTGGCGATGCCCAGGTGCTGGGCGTCCTGCGGGCGGTGGATGGTGACCGGCCGGCCCTGCCACTCGATCGTGCCCTCGTCCGGCTGGTGCACCCCGGCGATGGCCTTGACCAGGGTGGACTTGCCGGCGCCGTTGTCGCCGACCAGCGCCACCACCTCGCCGGTGTGCACCTCCAGTTCGATGTCGGTGAGCGCCTGGACGGCGCCGAACCGTTTGGAGACCCCGCGCAGGGCCAGTACGGTCTCACCTGCCACAGTGACCAACTCCCTTGCCCCGCCCCCGAGGTGGGGGCGGGGCGTATTTCGTGTGGGGGACCGATCCGCGTTTACTGGAGGCCGGCGGCCTTGCAGGCGGCGGCGTAGTCCGGCGTGCAGATCTGGGCGACGGTGTAGAGGCCGTCGGCGACCACGGTGGTCTTGACGTTGTCCTTGCTGACGACGACCGGAGTGATCAGGTTGGCGGGCACCTTGTTGCCGCTGCCGTTGGTCACCGTGGTCGGCGCGAGGGTGGAGTCCAGCGCCTTGCCCGAGGCGAGGGCGACGGCCATCTCCCCGGCGGTGTCGGTCTCCGGCTTGAACGGCTTGTAGATCGTCATGGTCTGCGTGCCCGCCAGGATCCGCTGGATGGCGTCGAGTTGGGCGTCCTGGCCGGTGAGCGGGACGCTGATGCCGGCCGCCTTCAGCGCGGTCGCGACACCGGCGGCCATGCCGTCGTTGGCCGAGTAGGCGCCGACCACGTTGTTCGCGCCGATCGCGGTGATCGCCGCGGCCGCCTCCTGGTTGGCGGTGTTCGGGTCCCACTGGGGCGTGTCGAACTCCTTGCCGATCTTCAGCTTGCCGTCGATCGCGCTGTGCGCGCCGGCCTTGAAGTCGGCCGCGTTGGGGTCGGTGGGCGAGCCGTTGATCATGAAGATCTCGCCGGCGCTCGCCTTGCCGCCCACCGCCGCCACCAGGGCCTGGCCCTGGAGTTCGCCGACCTTGTGGTTGTCGAACGACACGTACGCGTCGGCGGGCCCCTGGGCGAGGCGGTCGTAGGCGAGCACCTTGACGCCGGCGGCGTGGGCCTTCTGGACGGAAGACTGGATCGACTTGGAGTCCACGGCGTCCAGGATCAGCACCTTGTCGCCCTTGGTGAGGGCGGTGTCCACCTGGGTCTGCTGGACCGTGGCGTCCTGGTTGGCGTTGTAGTAGTCGATCTGCGCGTCCGGCGCGAGCTCCTTGATCTTCTTCTCGATCAACGGGCGGTCGAACTGCTCGTACCGGGTGGTCTTGGTCTCCGGCAGCAGCAGGCCGATCTTCACGGCACCGACCGCAGCCGCACTGCCTCCGCTCGCGCTCGCACCGCCGGTGGACTGCTTGGCGCTGCCGCACGACGCCACGCCGAGGCCGATCGAAACCACTGCGGTGACCGCGACGACGCGGCGAAGCCCGATGCTCATGAGGATGCCTCTCCTGTTGAGTCCACCCCCTTTCCTCCGAGTCTGGGAAGCCGAGGCCGCCCCCACGACCCCGGGTGCGCCGAACGGGTAGATGAAGCCCGTGTCCCGCTAGAGCTCCTCCGCCGCCAGCGGGAGCGTCGCCGTCAGGCGGGCACCGGACGGGGTCGGGGTGACGGCCAGGGTGCCGCCGTGGTGGCGGGCGATGTCGCGGGCGATCGGGAGGCCGAGGCCGCTGCCGCCCTCGTCGCGGCTGCGGGCGTCGTCGAGGCGGGTGAAGCGCTCGAAGACCCGCCCGTGGTCGGCGGGCGGGATGCCGGGTCCGTCGTCCTCGACGTCCAGGACGGCCACGCCGCGTGCCCGGTCGGCGGCCAGCCGGACGTAGACGGTGCTCGCCGCGTGCCGGCCGGCGTTGTCGAGCAGGTTGGTGAGCAGCCGTCCGAGCCAGAGCGGGATGCCGTCGACCGCGACGCCCGGGGCGAGGTCGGTGGTGCGCCGGTGCGGGCCTGCGGGCCGGCCGAGCACGGTGTCGGCGACCAGCGCCGTCAGGTCGACCCGCTGCCGCGGCCGGTCGTCGGTGCCGCCCGCGTCGAGGCGGGCGAGCAGCAGCAGGTCGGTGGCGAGGCTCTGCAGCCGGTCGGTGTCCTGGAGCGCCCCGTGCACCAGCTCGGCCCGCACGGCCGGGTCCGGGTGGGTGTCGGCGACCTCCAGCTGGGTGCGCAGCACCGCGAGCGGGCTGCGGAGTTCGTGCGAGGCGTCGGCGATGAACTGGCGCTGGCGCCGTCCGGAGGCCTCCAGCCGGTCGAGCATCGCGTTCATGGTGGCGGCGAGGCGGGCGATCTCGTCGGCGGTGCCGGGTTCGGGCACCCGGCGGTGCAGGTCCTGCCCGGTGATGGCGTCCACCTCGGCGCGGATCGCCTCGACCGGGCGCAGCGCGTGCCCGGTGACCCGCCAGGTGACGACGATCCCGGTGAGCAGCAGCAGCGGGCAGGCGACGGCGAGCCCGGCCTGGGTGATGTCGAGCGCCTCGTCGGCGGCGCGCAGCGAGGCGCCCGCGTAGACGGTGACCGGCCCGCCGGGGGTGTCGGCGGTGACGGCGGTGAGCCGCTGGCGGTGGTGTTCGTACAGCGGGTCGACGTCGTCGGTGGTGTGCGAGCCGGTGCGGCCGTCGGCGCTGAGGGCGGGCCGGCCGGCCAGGTTGGGACTGGCGGCGAGGACGGTGCCGTGCGCGTCGACGGCCTGGAGGAAGTCGGTGCCGTGGCCGGCGTGGAGGACGGGGGTGAGCCGTCCCTGGGCGGCGAGTTGGGCGACGCTCTCGGCCTGCTGGCGGGTGGCGGAGGCGGCGGAGGCGACCAGGTCGGCGTGCAGGACGGCGAGCAGTCCGGCGCTCGCGAGGGCGAGGGCTGCGCCGAGCACCGTCCCGGCGGCGGCGGTGGCCCGGGCGCGGACCGTCCGTGGGAGGAACCGGCGCAACCGGGGCAGCCGACCCGGGAGTTGGAGGCCCGGGAGTCGGATGCCGACGCGCATCTCAGCCTCCGTCCGGCGCGAGCCGGTAGCCGGCGCCGCGCATGGTCTGGAGGGCGGCGCGGCCGAAGGGGGCGTCGATCTTCCGGCGCAGGGCGTGGATGTGGACCTCGACGATGCTGGGTTCGGCGTCGTGGTCGGCGTCCCAGACGTGGTCGAGGATCTCGCGCTTGGAGACGACCGTGCCGGCGCGGGCGGCCAGGTGTTCCAGGATGGCGAACTCGCGGGCGGTGAGGTGGGTGGGGGTGCCGGCCCGGGTGCAGGTGCGGGCGTTGGCGTCGAGCACGAGGTCGCCGAGGGTGTGCAGGCGGGGGCGCTGCTGGTCGATGCGGCGGTGCAGGGCGCGCAGGCGCGCGAGCAGGACGACGAAGGAGAACGGCTTGGACAGGTAGTCGTCGGCACCGGTGTCGAGGGCCTCGGCCTCGTCCCACTCGCCGTCCTTGGCGGTGAGCATCAGGATCCCGGCGCGGCATCCCTTGGCGCGCAGCCGGGCGCAGACCCGGTAGCCGTTGAGGCCGGGGAGCATGATGTCGAGGACGATCACGTCGTAGGGGTGGCGGTCGGCGAGGGCGAGGCCTTCGGGCCCGTTGTGGGCGGTGTCGACGGTGTGTCCGTCCGCCTCCAGGCCGCGCCGCAGTGCGGTGGCCATCCGGTGTTCGTCCTCGACGACGAGAATGTGCATCCATTCAGGGTGCCAGGTGCCGCCGAGCGACCCGTCGGCACCTTAAGCGGAGGTTCAGGAACGGTCCGTCATGATCGCCGGGCGCGGCCCGGGCGGTTCCGGGCGCGCGGAGCTTCCGAGGCAAGGAGAACGCCCGATGACCGACTCCACGTCGTCCACCACCCCGCTCCCGGAGGGCCCGGACCACGGCCCGGAGGAGATTCCGGAGCTCGCGCCGAAGCGGCGCCGGGCGGCGCGGCTGCGCGCCTGGGCGGGCGGCCGGGAGCGCCGCATCGTCGCCGGAGTGGCCGCCGTCGCGCTGGTCGGCGCGGGCGGGCTGGCGCTGGCGGTCGCCCACGAGGAGCACGGGCGCGGGCACCACGGGGCGATGAACTGGGCCGAGGACGGGGGCGAGCGCGGCCGGGGCGAGAACGGCGGCGACGAGCAGGGCTCGTACGGCTCGCACGGCTCGCACGGTGCGCGCGGTTCGCACGACTCGCAGGGCTCGCACGACGAGAACGGCAAGGGCGGCAAGGGCGGCCGCCACCACGGCGGGCAGAGCGAGAACGGCGACGGCACCGCCCCCGCCCCGCTCCCCTCCCTCGCCGCCTCGACCGCGCTGGAGAAGGCGCAGGCCGCCGTCCCCGGTGGCCGGGCCGAGTCGCTGAAGCGCGTCACCGCGCAGGGCGGCACCGCCGCCTGGGCCGTCGTGGTCGTGGGCCCGGACGGCGTGCGCCACCTGGTGACCGTGGACGGCGCGAGCGGCGAGCTGACCGGCAACACCGTCGTCGGCTCCACCGTCGATGCCTCCCTCGACGGCTCCGTCGACGGCTCCGGGCGCTGACATGGCCCAGCACTCGACGATGCCCCGGCCGAACACCCACGCCCGGACCGCGGCGGGGACGACCGGGGCGAGCAAGGTCCCGTCGGTGGACGCCTGGTTCTGGCTGGTGAAGATCCTCACCACCGGCATGGGCGAGACCCTCTCCGACTTCCTCGCCCACACCGTCGGCCCGGTGCCCGCCGTCGCCGCGGCCGGCCTGCTGCTGGCGGTGGCCCTGATCGTCCAGCTGCGGCTGCGCCGCTGCGTGCCCGGGGTGTACTGGGGCGTGGTGGTGCTGGTGAGCGTGTTCGGCACGATGGTGGCCGACGTGGCGCACGTCGCGCTCGACGTGCCGTACGCGGTGTCGGCGGGCACGCTGGCGGTGGCCCTGGCGGCGCTGTTCGTGCTCTGGCACCGCGTGGAGGGCTCGCTGGCGATCGACCGGGTGACCGGGCTGCGCCGGGAGCTGTTCTACTGGGCCGCCGTGCTGCTGACCTTCGCCCTGGGCACCGCCGTGGGCGACCTGTCGGCGGCCACGCTGCACCTCGGCTACCTGATCGCCGGCCTGGTCTTCGCCGCGCTGATAGCCGTCCCGGCGGTCACCGCGCGGGCCGGCTGGGTGGGCCCGGTGGCCGGGTTCTGGTGGGCGTACGTGCTCACGCGTCCGCTGGGCGCCTCGTTCGCCGACTGGGCGGGCGTGGGCCCGGCCCGCGGCGGCCTGGGCCTGGGCACCGGCCCGGTGAGCCTGGCGCTGGCGGTGGTCATGGCCGTCGCCCTGGCGCTGTCCGCGCGGGCGCGTCGGCGCCGCTGAGCTGGACTCTCCCGCCAGCAACCGTCTACATTGCTGTAGACGCGACGGAGGCGTACGGCACACCCCCCGGACTGCCGTCCGCCTCCGTCACGCCATATCCGGGTGCCCGCGCGGGATATCCGGATGCCCGCGCGGGCCTCACCCGCGCTCGTCGACCACCCGCTTGATCTTCCCGACCGAGCGCTCCAGCGTGTACGGCTCGACCACCTCCGCCACGACCGTGACGCCCACTCCGTCCTTCACCGCCCGGACGATCGCCGCCCCCGCCGCCGCCCGCTGCTCGGCCGGCGCGTCCGGCCGCGCCTCGACGCGCACCATCATCGCGTCCATCCGCCCCTGCCGGCTCAGCCGCAGCTGGAAGTGCGGCGCGACGCCCGGGGTGCGCAGCAGGATCTCCTCGATCTGGGTCGGGAAGACGTTCACCCCGCGCAGGATGATCATGTCGTCGCTGCGCCCGGTGACCTTCTCCATCCGCCGGAACGCCGGCCGCGCGGTGCCCGGCAGCAACCGGCTGAGGTCGCGGGTCCGGTAGCGGATCACCGGCAGCGCCTCCTTGGTGAGCGAGGTGAAGACCAGTTCGCCGCTCTCCCCGTCCGGCAGCACCTCGTCGGCCCCCGGCTGATCGGCCAGCGGGTCCACGACTTCCGGGTAGAAATGGTCCTCCCAGATATGCAGGCCGTCCTTGGTCTCCACACACTCCTGCGCGATGCCCGGGCCGACCACCTCCGACAGGCCGTATATGTCGACGGCGTCGAGGTCGAGCCGCTCCTCGATCTCGCGCCGCATCTCCTCCGTCCACGGCTCGGCGCCGAAGATCCCGACGCGCAGCGAGGTGCCGCGCGGGTCGATACCCTGCTTCTCGAACTCGTCGAGCAGGGTCAGCATGTACGACGGGGTGACCATGATGATCTCGGGCCGGAAGTCCTGGATGATCTGCACCTGGCGCGCGGTCATGCCGCCGGACGCCGGGATCACCGTGCAGCCGGCCCGCTCGGCGCCGTAGTGCGCGCCCAGCCCGCCGGTGAACAGCCCGTAGCCGTACGCGATGTGCACCTTGTGCCCGGGCCGGCCGCCGGCCGCGCGGATCGAGCGGGCGACGACGTCGGCCCACATCGCCAGGTCGTTCTCGGTGTAGCCGACGACGGTCGGGCGCCCGGTGGTGCCGCTGGAGGCGTGGATCCGGCGGACCTGCTCCATCGGGACGGCGAACAGGCCGAACGGATAGCCCTCGCGCAGGTCTGCCTTGGTGGTGAACGGGAAGCGGGCGAGGTCGGCGAGGCTGCGGCAGTCCTCGGGCCCGACCCCGGCGGCGTCGAACTTGCGGCGGTACAGCTCGACGTTGTCGTACGCGTGCCGGAGGGTGGCCTGCAGCCGGGCGAGCTGGTGGGCGCGCAACTCGTCGACGCTCATCCGCTCACCGGCGTCCAGCAGTCCGGGCGGGATCGGCTCGCCGAGGCGTCCCGGTGTGTCGGGTGCGCTGCTGGTCATCGTCGCTCCTTCGCAGGTCGGCCGAGCCCCGGGACGCACCCCTACCGATCGTTCGGTCAGGGCTACCCCCAGGCTCAGTAATTCAGGACGCGAAGCGGGTGTCAAGGCATCGGGAGGCTTTCCGGAAGCTATCCGGATTGCGAAGTTCCGGCATGTTCGCGGCGGCATCGCCACCCCGCACTTGACTGGTTGATATGAAAATCATTACGAATCTTTACCGGGATTCGGGGTCGACCGGGCCGACCGCGTGGTTCAGTAGTCCGGCTTCCCCCGCCCACCCGGAGTGATCACCTTGCCCACGTCTCCCGCCCTGGTCAGCGCCCTGCGCGAGCTCGGCGACCGGCCCGCCGTCATCGCCGGCGGACGCTCGATCAGCGGCATCGGCCTGTTGCTCGGCGTCTCCACGCCGGGCGGCCTGCCCGGAGCCGTCGCCGAGCGGGTCGCCGCGCACGCCACGCTGTCCGCGAGCGGCGCCCGCGCCGCCGAACAGCGGCTGCGGCACTGGGCGGGCATCCTCGGCCCGCCGCCGATCCGGCACACCGTGCTCCACCCGGCCACCGACCTCGCCGTCGACCTCGCCCTCGCCACCCTCCTCGCCGGCGGCACCGTCCACTGCGGCGACCCCGACCAGGACCCCGGCGACCAGCTCGCCGCCCTCGCCGGCACCGCCACCACCCACGTCAGCCTGCCGTCCGACCTGCTCTGGCGGATCGGCCGCGTGCCCGGCCTCGCCGCGTACGACCTGTCCGCGCTGCGGCTCGTCCTGCACGTCGGCCCGGAGCCCCGGCAGGACGACGTCTACGCCGCCGTCGACGCGCTCGGCGCCGTCGTCGCCCACCTCCGCGAACCGCACAGCGACGCCGAGGTCGCCGAACACCGCCTGCGCGCCGCTGTCGACGCCGCCACCACCGCCGCCTGGAAGCACGCCATCGGCATCACCGCCGAGCAGATACGCGCCTTCGGCGAGCGCCTCGACCACGCCGTCCTCACCTCGCTCCTGCTGACCCTTCAGCAGTACGACGTCCTCACCGACCCCGCCGTCGGCCACACCGAGGCCGAGATCCTCGACACCGTGCTCGTCACCCCCGCGTACCGCCCCCAGGTGCTCCGCTGGCTCGACGCCCTCGCCCGGCGCGGCCTGATCACCCGCCACGGCGACACCTACGTCGGCGCGGCGGCACTCGCCGCCGCCGAGGTCCGCGAGACCTGGCGCCCCGCCGCCGACGTCTGGACCGACGGCCTCGGCCCCGCCGCCGCCCTCGACCGCGTCCGGCGCGCCGCCCTCCGGCTCCCCCGCCGGATCACCGGCCAGGAGCCGCCCCGCCCCGCCGTCCCCCCGGTCCGCTGGACCGCGGCCCGCGGCTACTTCGGCGCCGCGCTCGGCTCCCTCGTCCGCGGCATGGCCGAGGCGCACGACGGCCCCGCACCCCTGCGGGTCCTCGAACTCGGCGACGGCGACGGCACCGACACCGCCATCGCCCGCGCCCTCTCCGCCCGCCCCCGCCAGACCATCGAGCACCACCCGCTGCCCGACGGCGACCGGTTCGACGTCGTCATCGCCACGGGCGGCGGCGATCCGGACATCACCGTCACCGAGCTCGTCCGCCTGCTCGCCCCCGGCGGGCGGCTGCTGCTCGTCGCGCCGGTCGAGGAGCAGCTCGACCTGCTGCTCACCGGCGAGCCCGGTGAGCCCGACGAGCCCGGAGAGTTCCCGTGTTCGGCCCCGGCGGAGCGCTGGCGCGCGGCGCTGACGGCGGCGGGCTGCACGACCGTCCTCGGACTGCCCGAGGACGGGCACCCGATGGGGCTGCTGGGGCAGCACCTGTTCGTCGCCCGGGTGCCCTGATCCGCCGCTACGATCAAGGCCATGCCCCGGTCTTCGCGCTGCACGGACTCACCGGCCCCGGACTCATTGGCGTCGATCGCGTCGCTCGGCTCGATCGGCTCGATCTCGTCGCTCGGCTCGATGCTCTCGATCGGCTCCGTCGGATCGTTCCTCTCGATCGGCTCGGTGGGCTCTTTCCTGTCCATCGGCTCGATCGGCTCGTTCGCGTCCATCGGCTCGATCGGCTCCGCGCTGTCCGCCCTGTCGATCGGCTCCTGGCGCAGCGTGGGCTCCGTCGGCGGGGCCCGTGCGCGGTGGTCCGCAGCCTCCCGGCGACCCCCGATCGGACGAAACGTGCCCGGCCGGTAAAGCCCGGGTCACGCACCGCCACCCGGTGCGTACCATTTCGATACCGAAGCCGGGGTGAGCTGCGAGGATTCTCGCCCGCCGGGCCCGCACCCGGGTAGCATCCGGCTGGGCTCGGAGACGGGCCCACGCCCCCGGCCCTGGCGCAGGCGGCCTCCCGCCGCCGAGCCGCGAGCCGGGCGGCAGACTCTCGCGGGCCATCCGGTGGTCACCGCGCACTCGACACCGCGCGCCAGGGCAGTCGCGCGAACGGCGAAGGGCATCGTCTTGGCGGATCGGCTCACCGGCGGAGACTCCTCACTGCTGCGGCGGATCAACGCGGCGGTCACGCTCCGTGCCTTGCGGACCGGCCACTCCGTGACCCTCACTCAGCTCGTCGGCGAGACCGGGCTCTCCCGTCCGACCGTCGAGGGCGTCATCGAGGGCCTGGTGGAGACCGGGCTGGTCGCCGAGGTCGACCAGCCCAGGGAGGACGGCCAGCCGGGCACCGGCCGCCGCGGCCGGCCCGCCCGCTGGTTCCGCTTCCGGGCGGAGGCCGGGCACATCCTCGGCATCGAGATCGGCGTCCACGACATCCGCGTCATCCTCGCCGACCTCACCGGCGAGGTGGTGGGCAGTCACTTCAGGCCCGTCGACGAGACCCTGGAGGCCGAGGACCGCCTCGCCGCCGTCCGCACCGCCGTCGCCGAGGTGCTGCGCAAGGCCGGCATCTCCCGCGACAACCTGTGGGCCGTCGGCATCGGCACCCCCGGCATCGTCGACCGCGAGGGCACGATCCAGCTCGGCACCGCGATGCCCGGCTGGACCGGCCTCGACCTCGGCGCCCGCCTGCGCCGCTCCTTCCGCTGCCCCGTCCTGATCGAGAACGACGCCAACCTCGCCGCCATCGCCGAACACTGGCAGGGCGCAGCGGTCGGCGCCGACGACGTCGTCTTCGTCATGGCCGGCCTCAGCCCCGGTGCCGGCTCCCTCATCAACGGCAGGCTCCACCGCGGCTACGGCGGCGCCGCCGGCGAGATCGGCGCCCTCCACCTGCTCGGCCAGGAGGTCACCCCCGAGCGCCTCCTCTCCACCACCGGCAAGCCCCTGAACCCGCTCGACGAGGCCGCCGTAGCCCGCGTCCTCCGCCTCGCCCGCGAGGGCGACGAGGTCGCCAAGGTCGCCATGGACCGCTTCCTCACCCGCCTCGTCCAGTCCGTCGCCGCCCTGGTCCTCGCCATCGACCCCCGGCTCGTCGTCGTCGGCGGCTGGGCCGCCGGCCTCGACGGCGTCCTCGAACCCCTCCGCGAACGCCTGGCCCAGTTCACCCTCCGCGCCCCCGAGGTGGCCCTGGCCGCCCTCGGCTCCGAGGTCGTCGCCATGGGCGCCCTGCGCGTGGCCCTCGACCACGTGGAGGACCAGCTCTTCGCCGTCGACCCGCCGAGGGCCTGACGGTCAGGGGGCGGCATACCTCGGACCTCGCCCCCAACGCCAACGACTGAGGCCCGGGCGCCTGTTGGGCGTCCGGGCCTCGGTCTGAGGGTGGGTGCGGGATGGTTCAGGAGGCGCTGCGCACCTCGGGGGTGGCGGCGACCGGGGTGACCTCGACGAGGCCGGTCTCGCCGAAGGTGAGCTTGCAGGTGTCGGCGCGGTAGGTGGAGACCGCGAGCGCCACCAGGCGGCCGGCCGCGGCGTACTGGGTGGTCATCACCAGCACCGGGGAGCCGGGCGGGCGCTCCAGGAGGACGGCCTCGTCGGCCTCGGCGACGCCGAGCTCGACCGAGCGGGACTCGCCGTCCACCTCCAGCCGCTCCAGCTGGCGCAGCACCGAGCGGGCGCGGTCGCTCTCGGCGCGGAAGCCGGGCAGGTGCGGGAGGGCGGCGGCGGGCACGTGCAGCGACTCGGTGGCCACGGCCCGGCCCTCGACGAGGCGGACCCGGCGGACGGTGTGCACGGTGGCGCCCTCGGCGATGCCGAGGTTCTTGGCGAGCTGCGCGGAGGCCGGGGCGGTGGTGCAGTCGATCGTGCGCCAGGCCTGGCTGCGGCCGACGCCGGGCCAGCCCTCCTCCTGCCGGTTGACCGGCACGCCGACCCGGGGGGCGGCGATCAGGGTGCCGATGCCCCGGCGGCGGACCAGACGGCCCTCCAGCTCCAGCTGGTCGAGCGCCTGGCGCAGGGTCGCGCGGGCGACGCCGAAGCGGGCGGAGAGCTCGCGCTCGTTGGGCAGGACCTGGCCGGTGGAGAACTCCGAGTCGATGGCGCGGAGCAGCACCGTGCGCAGGTGCCAGTACTTCGGTTCCGGAACCGTCGTGAGCTGCCCTGTCGTCCCCACCGTGTCCTCCACCCTGTTGTGTCCGCCCTGCGAGAAGGAGGGCGGAACCCCGGCCCGCTGTCCGCTGTTGCGGCAGGTGGGAGAGCGGGCCTTTATCCGTCCTTCTTTATTAAAGGTCTTTGCAGTAAGCGACCCTAGGGGCTTCGTCCGGAGATGGTCAAGACCAATGGCGACGGTTGGTGCGACCGTCGCACGGCTTCATACCGCGTTCACGTCATTCGGCGCGGGCGCGCGTCACGCCCGGGACCGCACCGGCGCACTCGGTAGGCTGCCCGGGTGATCGTGGTGACGAGTGTGAACGTGAACGGAATCCGGGCGGCGGCCAAGAAGGGCTTCGTCGAGTGGCTGGCCGGCACCGAGGCGGACGTGATCTGCCTGCAGGAGGTGCGCTCCGAGCCCGAGCAACTGCCCGTCGAACTGCGCGACCTGGACGGCTGGCACGCGGTCTGGGCGCCGTCCGTCGCCAAGGGCCGGGCCGGCGTCGCCGTGCTGTCGCGGCAGAAGCCGCAGCGGACCGTGATCGGGTTCGGCTCGGAGGAATTCGACAATTCGGGCAGGTATGTCGAAATCGACCTCCCGGGGCTGACCGTCGCCAGCCTCTACCTCCCCTCCGGCGAGGTCGGCACCGAGCGCCAGGACGAAAAGGAACGCTTCATGGCGGAATTCCTCGTCCACCTCACCGCCCTGCGCGCCCGCGCCGCCGCCGACGGCCGCGAGGTCGCCGTCTGCGGCGACTGGAACATCGCCCACCGCCCCGAGGACCTCAAGAACTGGAAGTCCAACCAGAAGTCCGCCGGCTTCCTCCCCGAGGAACGCGCCTGGCTCTCCCGCGTCTACGACGAGGCCGGCTACGTCGACGTCGTCCGCGCCCTCCACCCCGACCGCACCGGCCCCTACTCCTGGTGGTCCTACCGCGGCCGCGCCTTCGACAACGACTCGGGCTGGAGGATTGACTATCTGATGGTCAGTCAGAAACTCGCGGACACCGCCATCGAGGCCTACGTCGAACGCCCCGCCTCCCATGCCGAACGCTGGAGCGACCACGCACCGGTGACAGCCGTCTTCGACATCGACCAACTCCTCTAGCACTGAACCGAATTCGGGAAGCTGGCTTGAACTGCTGCGGTTCGTCGCACGCCCTACCGGAGCAACGATTGGGGCTGCTACTGGCACTGCAACTGCACTATGCGGCGACCCGCTTCCCTGACTGACAGTCGGCTGATGTTCTGGAAACGCCTCGGTTTGTAAAAACCAAGGCAGTCTGGCGGGAGTCGCCTCGCGGCACAGGTGATGACTCGGGGAAGTCGATTGACGCCTTAGTTGAGGCCCAGCCGGCCACTCACCAGTGTGGGGTGTGTCAGTGCCTTTCAGACAGACCCGCCTCCAGGTGACAGGCCAGCGTGATGCTGACGGTCTGCCACCTGGGGGCTGAGCTTGCCCCGATGCGCTGACGTCGACCAGACTCAGCGGTCCGCGACGATGAAGCACGCCCGCTGGTAGAGCTCGTCGAAGGTGATGATCTCGACGTCCTGGATGGAGGTCCGGTACAGCTCGAAGGAACTGAGCTTCTCCGGGTTCACAGCACCGTTCTGGATGAACTCCTGCAGGCTCCCGATCACCACGACCTGCCGGGGGCGGGTGGTGGACAGCCCGACATCGATCGGGGTGCCGTCGTCCTCGTAGATGCGATCGAGGAACTCACGGGCGATGAGCTGTTGGGCCTTGTTGGCGGTCTTTTGCACCTGGGCCACACCCCCGCCCAGCTCCTTCGATGCCTGATAGACGCCCGATCGGTACGGGGTCTTGCCGAGTAGTTCCGTCTCGTGGGTCTTGATCTCGCAGAAGAGCATGCTGCTGATCAGGCCCTTGGAACGCATGATAGCGTCGATGCGCTTGCCGGCCCCGCCGAAAATACTGGCGCCTGTGGTGATGCGTTCCAGCTTGCCGTCGTCGATGGATTCACAGGCGATGAGGTTGAGGCCGTAACCGAAGATCCACTGGTTCTCCTCGAAGAAGGCCTGCCAGACCGCCTCCGCCCCGCGTGTCGTGGCCAGATTCTCCGCCTGTTGGAAGTAGTCCGGATCGGTGAGGAGCTGCTCGAACCGCTGGAGCTGTTCCTTGCGGTTGCTGATCAGCCGGATGTCCTCTTCCGTGAGGCCACCGCCGATCGCGGTCCTGACCGCGCCGAGAACCATCGTCCGGTCCTGACCGGTCAGCAGTTGGGCCAGCTGCGCTTCGTCCCCGGTCACCAGCCGGTGGAGGTCGCCGGGAGTGCTCAGGCCGGCGCAGCCCTGGAGGAAGTTGATGACCTTCCAGAAGTTCTCGTGAACGTCGCCGGTGTCGACGAGCGCCTTGACGGCCCGGGTGGCGCCGGTGTCCGGCATCATCTGCGAGATGGAGGTGTCCCCCGCCTTCTTCTTGTCCTTCTTCCAGAGCTTGATCCTCGGCGTGTAGCTGTCGCCCTTCTTGATGATGGTGACGCTGAGCAGGGTCGCTACCTGGGGCCGATCGTCGAGGACGAAATCGGTGATCATTCGGCGTGCGCGGGCGTCGTAGAGGTGCTGGAGCCCATCGCCGTCTTGGGACCCGCGGATCTCCAGGCTGGCGAAGTCTCCTCGGGTGACGTCGAACTCGGTGGTGGTGAAGGGGAGGCGGAAGCCGCGAACGATGGGGGTGGCAGGTGCGATGCCCTGGGTCCGCCAGTCCGGTGCGATGTTGGGCATGGGCCAGGGATCGCCTTCGACTACGAGGCCCTGGACGTCGATGCGACCGAGCTGGCTGAGTACGCTCACCAGCGTCCGCCAGACCAAGTCCTTCGTCTCTTCGGTGAAGGCGTGCAGGAGCTCGCGCTCCACCGTCAGGACCGCCTCGTACGTGGCCTCCGTCCAACCGTCCCCCGGCATGGGGTGGAAGAAGCCGCCGTCGCGACGCAGGGTCAGTACCGCGGTGCGCAGCAGGTCGCGTGCGCTCTCCTCGCCGGCGCAGTCCAGGAGGCTGTAGGTCTGGCCCAGGACCAGGTCGAGCTTGACCGTGTCCTCATCGCCCAGCGGCAACGGGACCAGCGGGCCCGTCTGCGCGACACGGACCGGGGTGTACAGCGGGCGGCCGGAAACGAACTCGTAGGAGCGCAGGCCCCATCCGTCCGGTGCCAGAAGCCGGTTCAGCTCCTCGACATGCGCCATCGCCTCCTCGACATCGGCTGCCACCTCGGGATGGACCACCCGTGCCAGAAAGGCGAGCAACACCTCATCCGGCCCCTGGGCAAGCTCCAACCTGGGGTCCTCGAAAATCCAGTCGTCGGCCAGGTCGTCGTTGTTGAGCCGGTGCTGCTGGATCTCGGCCCGGACAGTCGGGAGTCGGCCGTCCTCTGACGAGCGTCGGTCCAGGTCGTAGAGGCCTTCCAGGAACGTGACCTCGTCCAGCTTTCCCCACCAGGGGCTCGACATTCCGCGCACGTACGTGAAGATGTCTTGCCGCGTCACCGCTGTGATCTCGGGTCGCGCGTGTACCGGGGTGGAGTCGCTGGACGTCATACCTCCATGATGGACAGCCGGTATGCCACGAGGCGGGCTATCGGGAGATTCCGTTCTCGCGCGGGCATCAAGCAGTCTGGTCGACTGCTCTGTGAGCACTTGAGCTGTCCCAGCGTCACCGCGTGCCCTGCAGGCCCGTGGCGCTGGGCTGTGCCGCGTCCGGCGTGTGAATCTGTTGGCTCAAGAGTCTCGAAGTGTGATGAAGTTGGTCGATGGGTTCTCGATCGAAGCGCCGCGAAGCTCGGAAGAGGAGGAAGCCTCAGGCTTCCTCGTCATCATCGGCATTTGACCCGCATGCTCGTGCGATGGTCGAGTCCTGGGTGTCGCTGATGGACCTGATGGCCCGGTTCGCCGATGCCGACGACCCTGAAGCGGCTGCCGGTATGACATTCGACGGCGCCCTTGCCGATCTTGTCGCGAAGCTTCGCCGATTCGACGCGATCCGGCTCATCGAGGTGGCTC
Source organism: Kitasatospora aureofaciens (assembly GCF_019192735.1). Lineage (GTDB taxonomy): Bacteria > Actinomycetota > Actinomycetes > Streptomycetales > Streptomycetaceae > Kitasatospora > Kitasatospora aureofaciens_A. The sequence goes on along the minus strand of NZ_JAHTKP010000058.1, from coordinate 6,031 downwards.
GCCTGACGTTGCTTCCTATGGCACCTGAGGGAACAGTGCCGGTTGTTGCAGAAGCCAGCGCTGCTCAAGTAGAGCTGCTCGCGCTTGTCTCCCTTGCTGCGTGTCAGGAAGCGGCGGCAGCTGGCATCCCGCTCCCCGGTCCAGTCGCGGACCAGGAGATGAGCCGTTTCGTGTCTGAGGAGGCGAGAGAGGACCTCAACGAGCTCCTTCATCTTGCACAGATCCGGGCTTTTGCTACTGCGGATCGGGGCGACAAACTCGCCCTGGTGACCTTGCTTCTTCTCGGCGCCGAGGTGTGGATGCGCAACTCGTCATATCCGGAGATGGTCGAGGCAACCAACCGTGAGCTCCTCGATGAAGATCCGAATGTTCGCGCGGCATTGAATGCCGAACTCGGCTTCGATGCGACCGACGCCATCACCGTTCTGCAGGCATGCCACGGCCTGCAAGAGGACGGCATGAACAACCGCATGGATGCCATGCGCAGTGCAGTGCTGAGCGCCATGGCCGCGACACAGGCTGGCCAGCCAAACGGTGAACTGATCGACCTCGCAGGCTCCAGTCTCATGTCGATGTTCGAGCCCGGCGCCGACGAGGTGACGGTCACAGTCGAGGACATCGCCGCGCACACTGGCATCTCCGGGGAACGAGTTGAAGCAGTCGTCGGGCGGTTCCGTCTTGATCTTGGCAGCGCCACACCAGCAGAGGTCGTCGACGCCTTCATGACCGGCAGGAACCCGATGCGCACCAGGCCGCTCGTCCAAGCCGAAAGCGGGCGCCTCATGCTCCCCCACTCCGCACTGAACGTGTTCGCAGTCCGAGAGAATCTCGAAGATCACCTGAAGACTGAACCGCTGCGGGTTTGACCGAGACTTCTTCTCTTGGAAGGATCGAGCCCGTTATGAGGAAGCCATACCCCAGCGAGGTCCGGGAGCGGGCGGTGCGCCTGGTGCTGGAGACCCGTGATCAGTACGAGACCGAGTACCAGTGCATCCGGTCGATCGGCGCCAAGCTCGACGTGGGCCCGGAGAGCCTGCGCAAGTGGGTCCGCCAGGCCCAGACCGACGCCGGCACCCGGCCGGGCACGACGACCGAGGAATCCGCGGCGATGAAGGCGCTCAAGCGGGAGAACGCCGAGCTGAAGCGGGCCAACGAGATCCTCAAGGCCGCGGCGTCTTTCTTCGCGGCCGAGCTCGACCGGCCACACACACGCTCGTAGCGTTCATCGACGAGCATCGGGACCGCTTCGGCGGAGTCGAGCCGATCTGCAGGACGCTCACCGCGAACGCCTGCAGTATCCACCCCAGCACCTACTACACCCACAAGAGCGGCACCACCTCCGCCCGCGCCCGCCGCGACGCGGAGCTCATCCCACTCATCAAGGAGATCCACGAGAGCAACTACGGCGTCTACGGCTACCGCAAGGTCTGGGCAGAACTCAACCGGCGCGGACACACCGTCGCCCAGTGCACAGTCTCACGCCTCGTGAAGGCAGAGGAACTGTCAGGAGCGGTGCGCGGCAAGAAAGTTGTCACCACCGTCTCGGACAAGAGCGTCGACCGGGCACCCGACCTACTGAAGCGCAACTTCGTCGGGAGCGCTCCCAATCGGGTCTGGGTCGCGGACTTCACGCACGTGGCGGCCTGGGCCGGCACCGTCTACGTCGCCTTCGTCGTCGACACCTTCTCCCGGCGGATCGTCGGCTGGTCGGCAGCCACCAACAAGCAGACCCCGCTGATCCTGTCCGCCCTGGAGATGGGCCTGTGGCAGCGAGACCGCTCCGGATTCCCCATCATACCAAGGGAGTTGATACACCACTCCGATGCCGGATCGCAGTACACGTCGTTCCGCCTGGCAACCCACCTGGCGGCCGAACAGATCGCGGCCTCCATCGGCACCGTCGGAGACGCCCTGGACAACGCCCTGATGGAATCGACCATCGGCCTGTACAAGACCGAACTCATCAAGCGCCAAGGGCCCTGGCGGACCCTCACCGACGTCGAAATCGCCACCGCCGAGTACGTCGACTGGTTCAACTCCACCCGACTCCACAGTGAACTCGGCCACACCCCACCCATCGAGTACGAAGCCAAGTACTACAACCAACAGCAGCCAAACCTGCAGGTCACAGCCACAACCTAGAGTCTCTACTGAACCCGCAGCGGTTCAGTCCTCGGCTCGCTGCCCCTTCCACCCGGCAGCGTCCTCATCGTGCTCAGCCAGCCCGGAAACCACCTCGTCCCCCTCCAGGACACGGGAGTGGCTTTAATCACGAGTCGTGACGTCAGTTGTTCGCGAGTTTGGGAGTCACCTCGAACCACGGATGGGTGATGTTCACGAGTTTCGACGTCACCGGGGTACTTGCCAGGTCAGCATCGGGAGTGCTCCTGGTGAAAGGCCCTGGTCATGCCGCAGATGGCGAAGGTCGAGCTGTCGATCCGGCGTGACCACCGGGACGGCATGAAGCTGCTGGAGATCGCGCGCAAGTACAACGCGTCGTGGCGGACGATCAGGAAGGCCGTGGACTCGGTTTGGCCGGAGCCGCGGAAGAAGCTCCCGCCGCGCGCGACCGCGCTGGATCCGTACAAGGCGGTGGTCGACGGGATCCTGCGGGCCGATCTGGATGCGCCGCGCAAGCAGCGGCACACGGTCACCCGGATCTTCCACCGCTTGGTGGAGGAGCACGGCGCCGAGGTCTCCTATCAGCAGGTCCGGCGCTACGTCGCGGACCGCAAGCCGCAGATTCTGGTGGAGTCGGGCAAGGCCCCGACCGAGGCAGCTCCAACGTGATGGTCCTCCGCCCTCCTGGCGGAGGCAGCAGCCTGATCGGAGTTTTGACACCCTTCAGGGGCCGCGCGGTGTCCCGGCGGCCGGGGGCTGCCGAGGGGTGGGTTGGGTGGTGGGGTAGTCAGTTGGGGGCGGCGAGGTCGAGGGTCCAGAGTGGGCCAGCGGGGGTGGGGGCGGTGCCGACGCCGGCGTCGGTGAACTTGCAGTCGAGGATGTTCTGTTGGTGGATGGCTCCGTCCAGCCAGTCGGTCAGCACGTCTGCGGGTGTCTTGCTCTTCCGGTCGAGGTTCTCGCCCCACGTGCTCCACTGGTAGCCGGCTGCGGTGATCCGGCTGTTCCCTCGGCTGCCTTCCGGATCGAGGTGGTCGAAGTAGTGGTGGGCGGCCATGTCCTGGGAGTGCTGTTGGGCTGCGGTGTGGAGTCTGGGGTCGACGTGCAGCGGACGGCAGCCGTTCTTGGCGCGCTCGGCGTTGATCAGGTCGACGAGTTGCTGTTCGGGGCTGCGCGGCGGCGGGGTCGCGCTCGGGGTGGGCGTCGGATCGGCTGAGGCGGCCGGGGACGCTGAACTGGCGGAGGTGGTCGGTACGGCGGCGCCGGCCGTGGTCGGGGCCGCGGCGGGGGCCGTGGTGATCTCGGGCGTCGGTAGGGAGGCGGGGGCGGCTCGCGGGGAGTCGTCCTGGTCCGGAAGCGCTCGGACGGTGACCAGTGCGGCGACGGTGATGGTGAGCGCACCGGCCAACTGGGCACCGTGCCGCAGGCGGTGGCGCGCGCCGCGTCGGGTGCCGCGCGGGTGGGTTCCGGTCCGGTGCGAGGAGTGCGCAACGTTCGCGTGGGACTGCGTGTCCGGTGCTGTCGGCTGAGCCGTCGCGGGGACGGTTCCGGTGGCGCCGGGCACCGCCTGGCCGGTGTGCAGCGACAGGCCGCCGGTGAGGAGGCCGTGGGCCGTGGCGTCGTGCAGCGGGACCACCAGCGCGAGCCCGGCGAGCAGTCCTTCGGCCGGAACGAGGTCCTGGCCGAGATCCGCGCAACCGTCGCAGGCCCGGATGTGCCGTGCGATCCGTTTGCGCCACAGCGCACTCGGCCGCCCGTCCCAGGCCGTGGTCAGCTCGGCCAGTTCGGGGCAGCGCGGCGAGGCGGCGAGCGCCCGGACCACCGTACGGCCGACCTCCAACTGCTCCTTCATCCGCTGGACCCGCACCGCCGCGTGTCGCGAGGACAGCTCCAGAGCGGCGGTCAGTTCCGCCCGGGTGAGCCGGCCGGCCGCCTCCAGCCACCACAGCGACAGCAGGTCCCGGTCTCCTTCGTCCAACCAGCGGGTCGCCTCGGCGACCTCGCGGCGCTGCCCGGACAGGCCGAGGCGCAGGACCGTGAGCCCGACGAAGTCCCCGGCCGGGTCTGCCAGCTGGTCCATGGCATCGAGGGCCGAGGCGGGCGCGGTGCGGGTCGACCAGTAACGGCGCACTTCGTTCATCGCGACCGCCACCAGCCAGGACCGGAACGAGGACGGGTTCCGCAGGCCGCCGAGGCCGCCCACCACGCGGATCATGGTCTCCTGCACCACGTCGTCCACGTCCGGATGCCCGTTCATCGCCCGGCCGACGACGTTGTAGACCAGCGGCAGATACCCGGCGACTAGCCGTTCCCGGGCCTGTTCGTCCCCGGCGCGCGCGGCCGCGACCGCCTCCGTGTCTATGCCGCCTTCCCTGTGCATCCGTTGTCCTCACTCGTCTCGATCGCACGGACCCCCATGCGCTGGAGACCTGCCGCGGCGCGGCGGACAACAGAAATGCCGCCGTGAAGATCGGCCGAACTATTTTCGTTGTCCCGGTTCTTCCGGGCGGTCTCCCACGGTGTCGGAACGAAAAGCCACCGGCGCGAATCCGCTCAGGAAGCAGACCACCATGAACGACGACTTCACGAAGCCCATCCCGCGGTACATGGGGGAGGGACCGGGGCACGGCCCTGCGCCCGAAGAGGACACACTCGCTCCCGCACCGGGCACCGCCGGGACGCGCACCCGGCGTACCCGGCGGCGGGCAGCCACCTCCAGCCGCCGCCGCGCTGCGGTGATCTCGGCGGCCACGGCGCTCGTCGTGGCCGGCATAGCCGGGCACAGCATGATGTCCTCCGCTCACTCCGGCGGCGGTGACCCGGCCCGGTCGGCGGCGGTGACCGGTGATCTGCCACTGACTCCGAACATCCCGGGCGACACCTCGTCTGCTGCCTCCGCCCCCGCTTCCCCCTCCGTCTCCGCGTCCACCGGCCCGTCGGCCTCGGCTGCGGCCGGCAGTACGGGATCGGCCGGCGGCTCGCCTTCCGCCCCGGTCAGCGCCGGTCGGAACAGTTCAACCGCCCGGGCCTCCAAACCAGCTGCCACGGCGACCACTGGCAGCCGGTCCGGCGGCGCCGCACCCGCCACCAGCACGCCACCCGCCGCCACGCCACCCGCCGGCAGCCGGTCCGGCGGCGCCGCACCCGTCACCAGCACGCCACCGGCCACCGGGACCGGCGCGCAGTTCGCCCAGCAGGTCGCCGACCTCACCAACATCGAGCGGGCCAAGGCCGGCTGCGGTCCTCTCACGGTCAACGCCCAAGCGCAGAGCGCCGCCCAGGTGCACTCCGACGACATGGTCGCCCGTCACTACTTCGAGCACCCCGACCCGGAGGGCCACCACGCCGACTACCGGCTGGAGGCCGCGGGCTACCGGTGGAGCCTCTGGGGCGAGAACATCGCCTACGGCCAGCCGGACCCGGCCGCAGTGGTGGACGAGTGGATGCACAGCCCGCCGCACCGCGAGAACATCCTCAACTGCCACTTCACGGCCATCGGCGTGGGTGTCAACTTCGGCCCCAACGGGCCCTGGTGGACGCAGGTCTTCGCATCGCCCGCGTGACCAGCACCCGCGCTGGGCGGCAGACGACGAAGCGTACGGGGCCCGTGCCGCCGGAGGGCGGCGACTGCCACTGAGTCATCGGCAACCGTCGTTCCTTCTCCGCCGTGCCGACGGGCCTCCCCCTGCCCGTCGGCACCTCCCGGCAGTTCGCTACTCCCCTGTGGGTGCCGACGACCCTGTCACCTGCACTGAGCTGCAGGTTCAGGGTCACGATGGCTTTAATCACTAGGGAGCGTATTTGGTCGTGATCAATCTGTGGGATTCGCCCTCATGGCGAGGCCTGATCGGGTAGACCATGTCGCGTGACGCGAGCGCAACTGACTGATGCGGAGTGGGAGTTCATCGAGCCG
>NZ_JAHTKP010000057.1 GCF_019192735.1 Kitasatospora aureofaciens | reverse complement strand
GATCTGGGGCTGCGGGCGGCGGCGCGCTCGGGGCGGCCGGCGTGCTCGGGGCGGCCGGCGTGCTCGGGGCGGCCGGCGTGCTCGGGGCGGCCGGCATCGGGGTGCCCGCGTTGTCCTGCGGGGTGGCGTGGTCGGTCATACGGACGCTCCCGGGCGGGCGAGGCGGTCGAGCTGCATGGTGAAGAGGGCGACGATCTTGTCCTTGGGCAGCGGCGCGACACCCTCGGCGTTTGCGACCACCAGGAGGTCGCCCTCGGCGGCCGAGCACTCCAGGTAGTCGATCGGCGCGGACGGCGGCGCAGGCATCAGGTAGCAGTGCGCCTCCGGGTGGCCCGGGATCTCCGGGCCGATCCGGAACAGGCCGGTGTCGCCGGTGAAGACCGCGGTGTACTCGTTGAGCTTCTGCACCTCCTGCTGGTTGAACTGGCGCAGCTTCAGGCCGATCACCAGGTCGTCCGCGCTGGTCCGGTACGTCCGCACACCGGTGGCCTTGACGTGCAGGCCCTCCCAGTAGGCGCGCAGCTTGTCGCGCTTGTCCTTGGGGATCTGCTGGAGTTGGTCGTCCAGTTCGGCGGACAGCTGCTCGGCGCCGATCTCGGCGTCGTTGCCGTAGCCGCCCTCGTCGGGGCCGAGCTCGTAGCCGGCCGGGACGGGCAGCAGCAGGTCGCGCAGCGAACCGAAGTGGTTGCCGTTGGACCTGGCGCCGAACGGCGTCGCGGTCGCGGTCGGGGCGGGCGCGGCGGACGGCCCGGCGGCGGTGGCCGGGGCGGGGTCGTCGTACTGGGTCTTGATGATGCCGATGCCGATGGCCACGCCGACCAGCGCCGCCGCGACCGTCGCGGCGCCCGCGCGGAGGAGGAAGCGGGAGGCCGGGCGGGGCACGGGCGGGGTGGCGGGCTGCTCGGCGGTGGGCAGCTCGCCGACGGGCAGCTCGTGCTCCAAGGCGGGCGCGGTCGGCGGAACGGTCGACGCGGTCGGCGGAACGGTCGACGTGGTGGGCGGAACGGCCGACGTGGTGGGCGGAACGGCCGACGTGGTGGGCGGAACGGCCGGCTGCTCGACCGCGGTCGGCGTCGGCTCGGGGGTCGGGGCCCCGGTCACGGTGCTGTCGCTCATACCAGCCGCTCCCACTGCTGCTTGGCGATGTCCTTCACGACATCGGGATTCACGGGCTTGGTGCCGAAGACCTCGACCTCCATCAGCACCGTGCCGCGCTGGGCGACGGCGTGCCCGTAGTAGTACTGGTCGGTGCTCTCGGCCCAGTGCGAGGGCTCGTCGTCCACCTGGTACCCGCCGTTGACGCCCTCGGCGAACGGCTGCTTGTAGTAGAAGGCCGAGCGTGACTTCGCCTCACTGGCGCGGTCCGGCGTGAACTGGATCAGCGACACGCGGTACTTGACGTCGTCCTTCTTCCAGTCGATCTCGACGGCGCGCCGGAACCCCCGCGAGTTCAGGTCCTTGAACTGGTGGATCGAGTCGCCGCTGCGGTCGGCGAGCTCGCCGACCGACAGCCAGCTCGGCTTGTCCGGGTACTCGCCCCAGGGGGTGCTGCCGTCCGGGGCGCTGATCAGCAGCTTGCGCAGGTCGCCGTCGATGGCCGGCGGCTTGGGCTGCTCGGCGGCGAAGGCGGTCGGGTCGACCACCTCGGCCGGGTAGGAGGGCCGCGCGACCTGGATCGGCGGCAGCGGCGTCTGCGGGCGCTGGGCCTGGATGGCGTAGCCCACGCCACCACCGCCCAGCACGCCCAGCACCAGGCCGCACACCGCCAGCAGCACCGGCCGGGGACGGCGCGGGGCGCGGGGCGCGCGCTCGGGCCCGGCCGACAGCACGTCGGGCGAGAAGGCGTCAGCCGGTTCGGCGGTGAACGCCTCGGCGGTGAACGGGATAGCGGGGGGCGCGGTTTCGGGCTGCGGAGGAACGGCCGGAACCGCCGGAACGGCGGGCCGAGACGCGTCGCCGGAGGACGGCTCCACGGATTCGGTGGTCACGAGGTGGCTCCAGAAGAGAAAGGGGTGACGTCGGGGGACGGGCGGCGGCGCGGGCTCAGCCGCCGGAGGCGAGCCACTCGCGCTGCCGCTTCATCAGGTCGCTCAGCAGCGCCTTGTCCGGCGTCCCCTTCACCTCGACGTCGATCGTGTACTGGACGTCGCCCTGGCTGGAGATACCGGTCATCGACCCGGTGTACGCCTGCTGCCTGGGCTTCTTCACGTAGCCGTGGGCGTTCGGGTCGCCGTCGATGTCGATCGGGTCCTGCGACTTCACCGTGTAGCCCTTGACGAACGCGGTCGCCATCGCGGTCGAGCCGAAGTGCAGCAGGGTGACGGTCACTTCGGCCTTGCCGTCGGCCGTGCGGTACATCCGGGAGGCGCCCTCCTTGTACCCGTACGAACCGAGGATGTCCATGATCCCGTCCTGCTTGCCGAACTGGTCGGCGACGTCGTCGTTGCTCATGGTCATCCCGTCCGCGGGCCCGTACGACTCGCCGCCGTCGGGGATCGGGAGCAGGAAGTAGCGCAGGTCGCCCTCGTGCTTGCCGCCGTCGACCGTGCCCTTGACGGTGCTGGCGGGCTTGGGCGTGGTCGGGACGGCGGTCGGCACCGGCACCGGCACCGGCACCGGCACCGGCACGGCGGTGGGCGTCGGGCTCGGGCTCGCAGCGGCGCTCACCGAGGCCGAGGCGGCGACGGTCGGCGCGGGCGCGGCGGCGGCCGGGCGGCCGTCCGGCTTGCCGACGGCGACGGTCACCGCGGCGCTGGCCGCCGTGACGGCGAGCAGCCCGGCGGTGGCCAGCGCGACGCCGACGGCGCGCGGCAGCCGGCGCGCGGGCGCGGCTCCCGGTACCGGTCCGGCGGCCGCTTCCACGGTCAACTCCTGGCCGGAAACGGCAGGTTGAGCGGCAGTCGGCTGCTCGGCGGCGGATTCGTTTTCGGGCGCGGACAAGGAACTCCCCCGGGGAAATGTGGAATGTCGCGCGCGCGGGCCTCTCGCGAACCGCCCCCCTGCGGCTCCAGACCGTCCGTCACGCGTCTCAGCAGGAATTATGAGAGTCCACTGAGAGCACTGCCAACAAAGTTAATCGCCGCACTCCCACCCAATGTTCGATGAATCGGACACGCCGTGATGCAAACGCAATGGGCGGACCGGCGCCGACCGCCGATCCGCCCATCCTGCTCTTTTGCTGTGCTCGCCCGTGACGGCCGAGCGGGGACGCCTCAGGAGACCGCGCGCTCCCACATCTCGGTGACCTTGCCGGACGCGTCGATCGCGACCTTGAAGTCGTTGTTCTGGCAGGGGTAGAAGCCCTTGTCGTTGTGCGGCGCGGCGATGCACTCGTTGATGTGCTTGACCAGGTCGTCCACGGTGACGTCCTTCGGCGGCTTCACCACCGAGCTCAGGTGCCCCTTGACGGTGGGCGCGAACGGCGCGGTCTTGTCGGCGCCGGTCGGCTCGAAGCCGACGTCGTTCACCCCGCAGACGTCCTTGGTGTCCTTGTAGGCCAGGGTCGTCGCAGTGGTGCCCTTGACCGGGACGATCCACTTCTGCCCGGCCGGCAGCGGGTCGTGGGTGCAGAAGCCCTCCGGCCCGTTGTCGGCGCCGCCGGACGGCTTGCCGGTGGGCGCCGGCTTCCCGGTCGGCGAGGCCGCACCGGTGGCCGCACCGGTGGCGGGCGCGGTGGCCGTGGGCGCCGTGGTGGCGGCCGCGCTGGAGTCGCCGCCCTTGGCCTGGTCGGACGAGTTGTCCGGCCCGCACGCGGCGAGCCCGAACGCGGCGGTCGCGACCAGGGCGGTGGCGAGCAGTCTCCTGGAGTGGAACATGATGACTAACCCCCGTGTGACACATGATCAGATATACGGTGCGGCGGACAGACTAGCGCCTCCCACCGTCAGCCCCCGCGCCCGGGCTCCCCTCACCGGCCCCAGGCCTTGCCGGGCACCCGGCAGGTCGGCCGCGGACGAGCAGTGGTTCGGGCGGGTCCCGACGGTGACGGGGGACGGCCACCGAGCGGGTCCGCCTGGGCACGCCGGTGACCTCGGTCAAGCCTCGTTCACCTATCGCAGCCTGACCTGCCAAACCGCTTGTCGGGAGCGTCCGAGTCCCGCTCTCAGATCGCGACGAGTCGGACGCGGGTGCCGCAGAGCTTGGCCATGTCGTCGGCCTGTCCACCGTCGTGAAGCGTCAGTACGCCCTGGTCCCGCGAGATCCATGCGGGCAGCAGCCGCCGAGCTCGGCCACGTGCTCACGGGATCAGTGCACGTCGCGGCAGTGCTCGGCAGCCCGGTGGCCACCCCCGGACGCGGTGGCCAGAGTCGCGAGGGCGGCGGCGGCCGCAGTGTCGGGGATGTTCGCCCGCTGCGCGAGGAATCGCACCCAGTGCGGCAGCAGCCGCTTGGCTCCGATGGTGGCCGGATGGTCGGGGATCCAGTCGTTGATCAGACCGAGTTGGTGCTCGATCCGATGTGGTGACACCGAGTCGGCGGTGTCGGGCAAGGCACCCTCCAGCCACTCGCCGACCAGCGCGCCCACGGCCTCCGGTTCGGGTTCCTCGCCGTGCTCGTGCCACAGCCAGGCGGAGAACGCGTCCACCGTCGGCGTGACGTCGATGTCCTGGTAGAGGTTGAGGGGCGTCGGCAGTGAGCTGCCGTGCCGCTGCAGGGCGTCGGACAGGTCGTGGATGCGCCGCAGGGCACGGAACCACTCGTCCCACACCGCCCGCGACTCCGTCCCATGGATGGTGATCTCACTCAGGTCCACCTCGATGAGGCAGCGCAGCGCTTCCGTGTCAGCCTTGTCGAGTGGTTGCGGGACGCAGTCGGCGGCCGCCGCGCCAACTGCGGTGCACCAGGCTGCGGCGGCCTGGTCCGCGTCGTCGAAGGTGCCGCCTCCGGCGAGCACGACGAAGCCGCAGGCGTCGACGTCGAAGAGGTAGACAGCCGGGTCGGCACCGTTCGGGTAGCTGGTGGCCGCGATGACGCCGATCCGTGAGCCGTACACGTCGCGCATCGTCCACACGTCTCCGGTCATCAGCGGCTTCGCTGCCGAGCCGAGCCAGTCCGGCCAGTGCTCCCCGGTGTCTGTGCCGTGCACGACCGGGTGCAGCCGGGACAGTGCCGCATCCGCCATGTGCGCGACCGCAGGTGAGCCGACCGAAGTCAGGCCGTGCAGGAGCAGGCAGGCAGCCCGGCCGCCGGGCGCCCCGTCGGCCAGCTGTTCCCGTGCCTCTCGCTCCGCCACGTCGATCAGTTCCTCGACCCAGTCGCCGAGGAAGAGGGAGTGCTCGTCCTGGACGGCCTTGTGGACGTGTGCTCCCAGCAGGTGAGCCGTCATGTCCTCCAGCTGACGCGGGCCCTGGGCGTCGAGCAACACCTCGGCCTCGTCGAGGAGCCCTTCGATGGACGGCCCGAACCAGTCGGGTCGTGCGGACCCCGCGCCCGCGAGCCGCTGCAGGAACGACAGGCCGGACGGGTGCCCGAAGGGGTTGCCGCTGTGGAGGTCCGAGAGGTCCAGCCGCTCGCGCGGGGTGGGGATGTTCTTCGGGGAAGCCGGGTTGCCCGAACGCTTCTTGTTGCCCTGCTGCTTCTTGGTGTTCGACCTGCGGTTGCGGGACACGGGTGACATGGCGGACCTTCGTGGAGAACAGACGACGGTGTACTGCGGGGCAGGCTATCGACATCGCCCTGGACGGTGGAGGCGGATCGGGAGTACTTCGCTCGACCGGGTTGATCGGTGCGGGGCTGTGCCGCAGCGCCGGGCGGAGAGCGGGCCGGCGGACCCGCAGCGGTACTCGCGCAGGTGCGGGAGGAAGTATCTCGCCGGGCGGCCCGTGGGGCAGCCGGGTGCGGTAGCGGCCACTGCGCGAGCTTGTTGGTCCACTACGCTACGCAGCGTGCTGATCCGGAGGTTCGGCCTGCCTCGATGATCGGGGCTCACGACGATCGCTCCCGTAGGGTCGGTGGCATGCGACTGAGTACGGTCATCCTCCCCATCCACCGGTGGAACGAGGGACAGAAGATCTGGCGGCGGGCCGAGGAGCTCGGGTTCCACGCCGCGTACACCTATGACCACCTCTCGTGGCGGTCCTTCCGGGAGGAGGCCTGGTTCGGGGCGATCCCGACCCTGACCGCCGCCGCCTGTGCGACCGAGCGGATCCGCCTCGGCACGCTGGTGACCTCGCCGAACTTCCGGCACCCGGTGACGCTGGCGAAGGAGCTGGTCACGCTGGACGATGTGTCCGGCGGGCGGCTGACGCTGGGGATCGGGGCCGGCGGGACGGGCTTCGACGCGACGGCGATGGGGCAGGAGGCGTGGTCGCCGAAGGAGCGGGCGGACCGGTTCGGGGAGTTCCTGCCGCTGCTCGACAAGCTGCTGCGCCAGGACGCGACGACCGAGACCGGCGCGTACTACTCGGCGGTCGAGGCGCGGAACATCCCCGGCTGCGTGCAGACGCCGCGGGTGCCGTTCTACGTGGCCGCGACCGGGCCGCGCGGGCTGCGGCTGGCGGCCGAGTACGGGCAGGGCTGGGTGACGTACGGCGACCCGCGCGGGCCCGCGGACGTGCCGGTCGAGCAGGCGCCAGAGGTGATCAAGAAGCAGATCGAGAAGCTGACCGTGGCCTGCGAGGCCACCGGCCGGGACGTGGCGACGCTGGAGAAGGTGCTGCTCCAGGGCTCGACGGCGGAGCAGCCGCTGCAGTCGCTGGACGCGTTCGTCGACTGGGCGGGCAGGTACCAGGAGCTGGGGATCACCGAGCTGGTGATCCACTGGCCGGTGCCGGACTCGGTCTTCGCCAACGACCTCGCCGTCTTCGAGAAGATCGCCACCGAGGGCCTCGCCCAGCTCGGCTGAGCGGGCTCCGCTGCGCTAGGGGTGCGGGCGGGTGCGCTGGGCCGGGAGCCTCGGCTCCGGCTCGGCGGGCCCGTCCGGGGCGCGGCGGGCGATCTCGGCGAGCGTCTGGAAGAGCACGTCGCCGAGCAGGACGGGCTCGCGCGTGGCGGCGCGGGCGACGGGAGGGGCGGTCGGGGGAGTCTCGTCTCGGAGCTGGCGAGTGGGCATGGCTCTTCCTGCCGACGGGGTGACCGTGGGCAGTTCTGCCCGCCGGACGGAAGCGGGACACTCCCACCGGGCGCGAATCGGCCGGAAACGGTGCCTGGAGGACCGAAGAGGGCCGATAAAGGGCTATAGCGGACCGATGGAAGGGCCGAGAAGGGACCGGCGCCCTCGGCGGTGACCGGACGGCGCCCATGGGCGAAGATGGACCGGTGACCGAACCCCGCATCCCCCGCCTCATCGCCACCGACCTGGACGGCACCCTGCTGTGCAGCGGCGGCACCGTCACCGAACGCACCGCCGCGGCGCTCGCGGCGGCGGAGGCGGTCGGGGTGCAGGTGGTGTTCGTCACCGGGCGGCCGCCGCGCTGGATGCAGCAGGTCAGCCCGCACATCGGCGGGCACGGGGTGGCGATCTGCTCCAACGGCGGCGCGATCGTCGACGTGCGGCGCGGTGAGCTGCTGGAGTCCTTCCCGCTGCCGGAGGAGACCGCGCTGGCCGTGGTCGGGATCCTGCGGGCCAAACTGCCCGGCACCGCGTTCGCCTTCGAGTACCCGGCCGGGTTCGCCCGCGAGCCCGGGTACGAGGTGCCGATGTGGGGCGAGGACGTGGACCACCCGATCGGCCCGGCGGAGGAGCTGCTGGGCACCGGCGGCCCGGTGCGCGGCCTGTTCAAGCTGCTCGCCAAGCACCCGGACCTCGACCCGGACAAGCTGCTGAGCGAGGCCCGGGAGGCGGCCGGGCACCTCGCCGAGATCACCCGCTCCGCGCCGATCCCGCTGCTGGAGATCAGCGCGCCCGGCGTCACCAAGGCCAGCGCGCTGGCCGGCTGGTGCGCCGGGCACGGGATCGACCGCAGCGAGGTGGTCGCGTTCGGCGACATGCCGAACGACCTGGAGATGCTGGCCTGGGCCGGCACCGCGTACGCCGTCGCCAACGCACACCCGCAGGTGCTGGCGGCGGTGCCGCTGCACACGGTGAGCAACGAGCAGGACGGCGTCGCGGCGGTGCTGGAGCAGCTCCTGCGACTCGGCTAGTCGAGCAACTCCCCTAGCCGAAGCGCCCGTTGACGTAGTCCGAGGTGCGCTGGTCGCGCGGGCTGCCGAAGATCTGCCCGGTCGGCCCGGCCTCGACGATCCGGCCCGGGGTGTCGTGGGTGGCCAGGAAGAACGCGCAGGTCTGCGAAACCCGCTGCGCCTGCTGCATGTTGTGCGTGACGATCACGATGGTGAGCCGTCCGCGCAGCTCGGCGATGGTCTCCTCGACACGCCGGGTGGAGGTCGGGTCGAGCGCCGAGCACGGCTCGTCCATCAGCAGGATGTCCGGCGAGACGGCCAACGACCGTGCGATGCACAGGCGTTGCTGCTGCCCGCCGGAGAGCGCGCCGCCCGGGGTGTGCAGCCGGGTGGCCACCTCGTCCCAGAGTCCGGCCCGGCGCAGGCTGGTCTCCACGAGGTGCCGGCGCTCCTCCTTGGACACCTTGATCCCGGCCAGCTTCAGCCCGCTGGAGACGTTGTCCTGGATGGACATCGCCGGGAACGGGTTGGGCCGCTGGAACACCATGCCGATCCGGCGCCGCACCTCGGCGGGGCGCCGGTCGAGGCGGTAGACGTCGTCGCCGTCCAGCAGCACCTCGCCGGCGAGCGCGGCGCCGCGCACCATCTCGTGCATCCGGTTGAGGATCCGCAGGTAGGTGGACTTGCCGCAGCCGGACGGGCCGATCAGCGCGGTGACCTCCCCGGCCGGCATCGCCAGCGAGACCCGCTCCAGCACCTTGCGCGCGCCGAACCAGGCGGAGACGTCCCGGGTCTCCAGCCCAGCAAGCGGGCCGTCGCCGGGTCGCGGGGCGGGCCGGGCCTGCGCGGAGACGGGCGGCAGGGTGAGGGTGTCCGCGGCCGGGTCGGTCCCATGAGGCGGAACGGGCGGCGCCCCCGCCGCGGCCGGAGCGGGCGGCGCCTGGAGCGGCGGGGTGTCGGTCATCGGTGCATCCGTCATCGGTACGGTCCTCCGGGCGCGCGTCAGTAGAGGTTGGGCAGCAGGGCGGCGGCGTTCTCGTAGACCGCCCAGAGCACCGCGCCGACAACCGGCGCGAGGCTCAGGTAGGCGGCCGAGCGGCGCCAGTACCGGGCCAGCAGCAGCGCGGCGACCACCGCGCCGAGCAGCCCGAGCGACCACAGCTGCAGCGTGGCCAGCGCGCCCTTGTCCGCGGCCAGCGCCTTGTCGTACGGGACGGTCGCGGGCCGGCCGCCGGGGTTCTGCTCCGGGTCGCCGTCCAGCCGGGCGCCGATCATCACGGTGGAGCCGGGGATCCAGTCGGAGTCGCCGGTGACCAGGACCAGCCGGTTGCGGGCCGGGTCCACGATCGGGTTGTCGCCGTCGCCGTACACGTTGACGGTGTAGGTGAACTTGCCCTGCCCGGTGGTGGTCTCGATCTTGTCGCCGGCCCGGAGCCTGGACAACTCGGCGAACGGCGCCCCGAAGGTGGCCCCGCGGCCGAACACCACCGCGACGCCGCCCTGGCCGGGCAGTGCGGTGTCCCGCCGGTGGCCGGGCCCGCGCATGAGGTCCCGGCCGGTGGTGCCCTCGACGACGACGGCCTGGTGCAGGCCGATCGCCGGGATGTCCAGCAGCGCCACCGGCTCCCCGTCCGGCGCGGGGCCGGTCGGGGCGACCGCCCGGGCCAGCTGGTCCCGGAAGGTCTTGTACGCGGTGGACTGGTAGTGCCGCTCCTGGACGTACGAGAGCGTGAACAGGTATCCGACGAAGCCCAGCACCAGCGCGGCCAGCAGGCTGACCGCCCAGGCGCCCTGGAGGAACCGCCGCCGCGCGGGCGTCACGGTCGCCTTCTCGGCCCGGACGGGCGGTGCGCTCGCGGGCGCCACCGGCCGCGCGGGGGCGGCCGGCGTCTCCAGCACCGGGGCCGTCACGACGTGCCGCCCGAGTTGCGGCGGCGCAGCAGCCGGCGGCCGAGCAGCGGCGGGACGAGGACGACGGCGAGCAGTTCCAGCGCGGTGAGCGTGCTCAGCATCCAGTCGTCGGGCTTGCCTGCCACGTCGACCACGTTCGCCGGGACGTCGCCGACGCCGCCGCCCCGGCCACGGGCGACCACCTGCCCGGTCTGCGGGTCGATCGCGTCGTCGGTGGGCTGGTCGCCCTGGGCCCCGCCGGCGGCGTTCGGGTCGACGGCCGCGCCGCCCTGGGCGCCCCCGTCACCGGCGCCGCCGGCCGCCGTACCGCCGGCCCCACCGGCGGTGCCGCCCGCGCCCGGGGTCTTGTTGCCGGTCTTGCCGCTGCCACCGGCACCGCCCGCACTGCCGGAGCCACCGGCCGCCCCGCCGCCGGTGCCGCCACCGCCCGAGCCGGAACCGGTCTTGACCGCCTCGCCGTTCTGCACGGTGCAGTCCAGCGGCGCGCCCTGCTTGTCGCACGGGCTCGGCTGCGGCGCGTTCTTGAGGACGGTCAGCTCACCGGCCGAGTTGAAGGTCGGGTTGGCGCAGTTGGAGAGGGTGTCCGGGTCGACCGGGCTGGCGTTGCCGGGGATGTTCCTGCCCTGCAGCAGCCCGCCGCGCACCAGGCCGCGCGGGATCGGCGAGTAGCCGAGGCCGTCCGCCTCGCCCTGGCCCTCGCAGAGCACGTAGGCGAGGAAGCGGCTGAGGGCGCCGCCCTTGTCGTTGCTGAACTTCGGCGGGACCGGCAGCGCCGCCCCGCCGCGCGGCACGATCACGTAGCTGTAGCTGGAGATCGGGTACGAGCGCGGGTCGTCCATGGTGTAGACGCCGTCGAGGTTCTGCTGGAGGTAGTTCGGGTCGGTCGACGGGGTGTTGTCGTCGACGCCGCGGATCTTGGCCGCCGTGAGTGCCACCGCGACGTTGGAGGCGGTCGGCAGCGAGTAGTAGCCGGCCTGGTTGAGCACCTTCACGACCGGCCAGTTGCTGCGCTTGGCGAAGGCGTACTCGTCGTAGCCGATGGTGCCGAGGCCGGACGAGGCCTTGATGTAGCCGGCGACGACGTCGGAGCCGTTCTGGGCGACCATCCGGCCGGCCGGCGGGAAGAACTCGGTGTAGTCACCGCAGCTCGTGCCGTTGACGGACTTGCAGTAGTCGTCCCACTGGGCCTGGTGGGTGTGCTCCATCCAGCGGGTGAACTGGGCGGTGGCGCCGGAGCCGTCGGAGCGGACCACCGGGGTGATCGGCAGGCTGGGCAGCGCCCGGCCGTAGTCGGCGGTGATCTTCGGATCGTTCCAGTTGGTGATCTTGTCGGTGAAGATGTCCACGATGGTCTGGGGCGAGAGCCGCAGGTCGCGGACCTGCTTGCCGCCGACCACCAGGTTGTACATGAAGGTCGTGCCACCGGCGGTGATCGGCACGTAGGAGAAGCCGTAGACCGGGTTCTCCCGCCCGCCCTGGCCGTTCCGGCGGCCCGCGTCGTTCACGCCGGTGTCGTCCGTGGAGCGGAACGGCACGTCCGAGGCGGTGAAGTCGTCCTGTCCGAGGGTCCAGGCGTTGCGGCCCGCCGCCGAGCCGACCGGGTTGAAGCTGATCTGGATGCCCTGCGGCCCGACGTCCTGCCGCCACTGGTCGATGGCCGGACCGGCCCAGCTGGAGCCGTCGGCGCTCAGTGCGACGGTCGCCGCGAACGCCGGCGTGCCCTGCCCCAGCAGCGAGGGGGCCGCGACCAGCAGCAGGGACAGCAGGACGGCGAGCACGCGGGCCACGGGGCGGCTTGCGGCCTCCCACGACATGAGAACTCCTCTGGTACGGAGGGCGGTTGGGTGAGACATCAGCTGCTCCCCGGCAGTGCGGCGGCCGGGTGGACGGCGGCCGGGTGGACGGCGGCCGGCGTCGCGGCGTGCGCGGCGGCCGGGTGCACGGCGGCCGACTGGACGGCGGTCGGCACGGTGGAGCGCGCGGAGGCCTCGGCCCGCCGCGCCTCCCGGTCGATCCGCCGCCGCTGGCGGCGCGTCAACTCGCCGGGGCGGCGCCCGCCGAGCACGCGCGCGGTGACGAACAGGACGAGCACCAGGACCATCAGGGTCAGGCCGGCGGCGAAGGCGCGCGCGATCATGTCGGGGTAGGGCTGCTTGACGTAGTTCCAGATGTACAGCGGCAGCGACACCTGGTGCTCGTGGAACGGGTCCGCGTTGAACTGCGAGGTGAAGCCCGAGGTCAGCAGCACCGGCGAGGTCTCGCCGATGCCGCGCGCCATGCCGAGCACGACCGCCGTCACGAGGCCAGGACGAGCGGTCGGCAGCACGACGTTCCACACCGTCCGCCACTGGCTGCCCCCGAGCGCGTACGAGGCCTCGCGCAGCGTCCCCGGCACCAGCCGGATGACCACCTCGGCGGCCCGGGTGACGATCGGCATCATCATCACGGTCAGGGCCAGCGAGGCGGCGAAGCCGCTCTTGTCGAAGCCGAGGGTGATGATCACGACGCCGAGCACGAACAGCCCGGCGACGATGGACGGAAGCGCGGTCATCGCCTCGACCAGGGTCCGCACCGGCCGGGCCATCCGGCCGCCGACCTCGGACATGAAGATCGCCGCGGCGATGCCCAGCGGCACCGCGAACAACGTGGCCAGGCCCAGCTGTTCGAGCGAGCCGACGATCGCGTTGAGCGCGCCGCCGGAGGTGATCGGGGACAGCGCGGCGGTCTGCTCCATCGACTCGGTGAAGAAGTTGAGATGCTGGGCCGCCTCGAAGCCGCGGCTCGCCACATATCCGATCTGGTCGGCGATCAGCGCGACCACCAGCAGCCCGGAGCTCCACGCGACCACCGACACCAGCCGGTCGCGCACCATGAGCCTGCCCCACTGGAGCCGGCCGAGCACGAAGTAGCCGGCCAGGAACAGGAGGTACCAGCAGACCAGGAAGCCGAACGCGCCGCTGAACGGCAGGATCCGCTCGTACAGCATCCAGTTCAGCGCGAGCGAGCCGACCAGCGAGCCGGCCACGGTGAACACGTCGTCGCGGGTGACGCCGCCGAGCCGCACCTTGATCTCGGGGCGCGGCGGTGCCGGGTCGGCGTCGGCCCCGGCAGGACCGGCCGGGCCTGCGGGCTCGGACGCGGCGACCGGCGGCAGGTCGAGCGTGGTCATCGGGTCGTCCCTTCCACGGGGTGGGTCATGTCGGTCCGCCGCCTCTACGGGGTGGGTCATGCCGGTGCGCCGCCTCAGTCCGCGGTGGAGGCGCCGGAGCGGGACCGGTTGATCACGAATCCGGCCGCCACGTTGACCAGCAGGGTCAGCGCGAACAGCACCAGGCCGGCCGCCATCAGCGCGGACAGCGAGAGCGCGTCCGACTCGCCGAAGCGCAGCGCGATCAGCGCCGAGATCGAGTTGGCGCCGTTCTCCAGGATGTGTGTGATGGTCTTGAAGTTCGGCGAGATGATCAACGCGACGGCGATCGTCTCGCCCATCGCACGCCCGAAGCCCAGCATGATCGCGCCGATCACGCCGCCCCGGCCGAACGGCAGCACCACCGTGCGCACCATCCCCCAGCGGGTCGAGCCGAGCGCGTAGGCGCCCTCCCGCTCGCCCTGCGGGGCCTGCGAGAACACCTCCCGGCTGAGCGAGGTGACGATCGGAATGATCATCAGCGAGACGACGACGCCCGCGATGAACGTGGACGAGGTGTAGGACGTCCCGATATCACCGGTGCGCACCTTGAGGAAGGGGATCGCGTCGCCGAAGTGGTTGGCCAGCCAGCGGACGAAGCCGATGATGCGCGGCTGGAGGAAGAAGAGCCCCCACAGGCCGTAGATGATGCTCGGGATCGCCGCCATCAGGTCGACCAGCGAGACCAGCGCGGCGCGCAGGCGCACGGGCGCGTACTCGGAGATGAAGATCGCGGTGGAGAGCGCGACCGGGACGGCGATCACCAGCGCGATGACGGCGATCAGCAGGCCGTTCGGCAGGACGGCGGCGATGCCGAAGTTGTGCGCGGCGGTCTGCCACTTCTCCTCGGTCAGGAACGACCAGCCGACCGACCGCAGCGCGTCCGTGCCCCGCAGGATCAGGAAGAACGCGATCAGCCCCATGATCGCGAAGACCGAGTACCCGGCGATCCGCAGCACCCCGCGGAACACCCGGTCCCCAGGGGTCGCGGGGGCGGTGATGATGCGCGGGACGTCCTTGTCGGGCCCTCGGTCGGGTTGGCCCGGCGCCCCGGCGTACGGTGCCGCGGGCTCGGCGGCGGCTGTCATGGTCTGCTCTCCTGTCTTCCTCTGCACGGGCGTTGGCTTCATCGACGGCCGGATCGGCGGGGCCGGAACGGCGGCCCCGCCGAGTCCTCGGCGATACGTCACTCCGTCAGGGGCGACGACGCACCCGCGCCCAGCCCTTCCGGGCGCCGGCCAGTGCCTTCTCTCCGGCGGGCGTCCCGCCCAGGATCAGCGCCCCCGGACCCCCGACCAGCAGCACCAGGCCGCCGATCAGCGCGATCGGCAGGAGTAGGCGGGCGGTGCCGGAACGGTCGGCCGCCGGTGTGCCCGCGGCCACCGGCGCGGCGGACAGCGACTTGCCGGGGCCGCTCGGGGTCGCCGAGGGCTTGGCCCCTGGCGCCGGAGCGGCGGGCGCGCCGGCACCGCCCGTCGCCGCACCGGAGCCGGTCAGGCCGCTGCCGGCACCGAGCCCGGTGCTGCCCGAGGAGCCGTCCCCGGTCCCGCCGGACGAACCGTTGGCACTGACCTGCGCGGCGGCCGGACCGGTGCCCGTGCCGCCGGACGCACCGCCGGCGGCGGTCGAACCGCCCCCGTCACCGGAACCGGCCGCGGGCGGGTTCGGCGGCGCCGCCTGGTTGCCGGGCAGCTTGCCGTCCTGCGACTCCAGGTGGCCGATGGCGTCCGCCGCCTGGGTCCGCTGGGCGGCGGTCAGGGCGAGGAAGCCGGGCGCGAGCCGGCCGGGCTCGTAGCCGTAGACCTGGCCGGTGGTGGTCACCGCGCGCATGAACTTCGCGATCGCCGCCGCCTTCGTGTCCTGGACGTCCTTGGTCGGGAGCATCGCGTACTGGACGGTGGTCAGCGGGTAGGCCTTCTGGTCACGGGAGAAGGCGGTGTCGGACGCGCCGTAGGGCATGGACTGCACGCCGGTGGACGGGTCGACGGTCATGTCGGCGACGGCGGCCTGGAAGCCGGGCGCGTCGGGCGGGACGAAACCGCCCGCCGGGTTGAGCAGCTGCGCCTCGGGGAGCGAGTACGCCTTCGCCTGAGCCGTGTCCATGATCGCGAACAGGGTCCGCCTGCCGGGCATGAGTGCCGGGCACTGATCGTGACTTCCGTCCGTGTTCCGTTGCGCATTGATGCAGTTGGGCCTGTTCTGAAGCACCTTGCGCGCCACGTCGACGAGTCCCGTCATGACCGGATTCCACTCGTACTGCTTCCAGCGGTCGAACGGATCCTCCTTGGCCTTCACAAGCCCGGAGGAGTCCTGCCGGCTGAAGGCGTCGACCGGGTACCCCGAGAAAGCCGGACGCAGGTAGAACGTGTCGACGTGCATCCCCCACGGATCCGGCTCACCGTCCAGGAACCGCACCGCGTCCGGATCCGAGGCGATCCACGACGTCAGCTGGTACGTCATGTCCGCCGTCGTACCGAGCACCGTCGGGCTGAAGTTGAAGTACGCGCAGAGCGTCGGCCAGGTGAGCTTGCTCTCCGACGGCACCGGGTTCAGCTTCACGAACTCCGGGTCGTCGAAGATACAGCCCGGATTGCCCGCCACCGAGGCGACCTGCGCAGAACCCTGCGGCGCGTAGGACTGCGTGAGCAGCTTGGCCATCAGCCGCGCATTCAGTCTCATGTCCCTGATCTGCCGACTCGACTTCGGGTCATCCACAAGGAACACCACGGAGATCCCCGATGTCGCCAGCGGCGCGTACACATACGGCCGCGGCGGCACCTGCGTGTCCGGCCGGGCGGTCAGCGCCATGTCCTTGCGCCCGGCCAGGAAGTCCGCCCGCGACTGGGAATCGCCGTTCGCGAAGCCGTACTGCAGCGATATCGGATCACTGCCCTGGCACAACCCGGCCTGCCACTGCTGCATCGCCCGCTTCGCCGGCTCAAGGCCGGCCGCCGTGAAGGCCGCCCGCCGGTCCGAGCAGGCCGCCGGCGTCGGCGCGAACTCCAGCGGCACGACAGCACGACGCTCCCAGGAGCACTGCTCGGACGTCTTGAACTTCGTCCACTTGTTGGTGTAGCCCTGAAGGACCTGGTCGGACGCCATGTCGAGAGCCTGATCCAGGCTGTGGTCGTCGCAGTTGACCACGCCCTTCCTCGTCGTGTCCGTGAAGGAAGCGGTGTCGCCACCGTAGTTGGGCTCGACCACCAGCGAACACGGGTGCTTGTCGTCACAGCCGAGGGAGGGGCTCTGGTCGGCCGTGTAGACCTCGATGTCCGCGAATCCCGAGCCGTTCCCGTCCGTGACCGCAATCGCCATGTTGGACGGGAAGTCCGGGAACGTCGTCCCCGCAGGCGGCGTCTTCTGCTGGAATCCCGCCGTCGGGTCGGCGTTGAACAAGGTGCTGTCGTAACAGTCGGTGATCTTGGGGTCTGTCCCCCTGCACTGATACACCCTGACCTGGTAGTACGGCTGGCGCACGGCTCGCTGCGGCCCGTTGTTCCACAGCCCTCCCATGGCGTCCGTCGACGGGGTGAATCCACTCCAGCTGACATGGACCACCTGGTCGACCAGGTTCTTCGTCTGCGCGACGGTGACCTTTCCCTCGGGGCCGTACTTCTTGTCCTTCGGGATCCAGACCTTGGGCCCCTTCGCCGTGACGGCGGAGTCGGTCGCCGCCACGGCCTGCGGCGCCGTGCCCAGACCGATCGGCGCCACCCCGATCGCCACGACCACCGACCACACCAACGCGGTCGCCGGCAGCCGGCGATGCCACCACCCCGGATGCCTCCGGTCGGGCAGTCGGACTCTCATGGCGGGCACCTCCGTGCGATTCCGCGCCGCCGCCGAAATGCGCGGCACAAGGGGGGAGCGGGCTGCGAGCGGGCAACGATTCCGGTACGCATCCATTCGGCCAGCCGCAGGTGGCCGGATCCGGTCGCCCGTGTGTACGAGGCCCCAACGCGGCAACTCCGTAGCGGAGTTGATCCCTCCATGCGGGTAGGCCCGCGCCTCTCGACACGGGCCTACGACTCAATCAGCCGACGGTACTCAGCCGTTGAAGGTGAGCGAGAAGGAGCCCACCGACTGACCGCCCGTGAAGAACGTGGTGCTCAGCTGGGTGTCGAGGAACTGGGCACCCGTGGGGTCGACCGTGAAGCCGGTCGCGGTCAGGGTCTGGGTGGTACCGCTCTGGGCGCTGCGCTCGATGCCCGCCGGCTTCAGCAGCGAGACCGGCGTGGTGGAGCCGTCCGGCACGCCGGTGAGCCGCCACTTGTCGGCGCTGAACGCGAGCTGCTTGAAGCACACGCTCCTGCCGGTCAGGACGTCGACGAACAGCAGGCTGCCGTCGAGCGTCACGTTGCCGTAGTAGCCGCGCAGGTTGACGCTGCCGCCCGTCACCGGGAGGGTCGTCGAGAGCCCCGTGGTGGTGTCGTAGGAAACGCCGGCGTTCGGCAGCGGAACGATCACCACGCCGTTGGTGGCCGCGGACTGCAGGAACGCGTTGCTCTCGACCACCACGGCGCTACCGGTGGGGGCAGTGGCGGTGGTGTCGGCCGCAGCCGCGCCGCTGAGGCCGGTCACGGCGAGAACGACCGCGACGCCGCCGGCGAGGAACCGGGCGGTAGTACGGGACATGCTGTCTCCTTGGGAGAGGAAGGTTTCGCTGCGAGGGTCCTGGTGACGGGCCGGCGGCCACGGGCGCGAGGCCCGTGGCCGCCGGATGGTGCGCGTGGCTCAGGTGGGGGTGGCTCAGGTGGGAGTGGCTCAGGTGAGGGTGGCGACACCGCAGGCCGGGGTGGCCAGGAAGCCGTAGCTCGCCAGGTCGTTGGCGGCGGCGGTGCTGGTGCAGATCCAGCCGCTGGAGCCGAAGATCGCCTGCAGCGCCTGGCCGTGCGGGTCGGTCGCGGTCCACTCGGCGTCGCGGACCACGTTGTAGACCACGCGGCCGAACTGGGAGTTGGCGAAGTTGGTGTCGATCACGTTGTTGGTGACCGGGGTCAGGACGGTGCCGTTCACCACGATGTTGCGCAGGGTCAGGTTGCCCGGCGCGTCGGTCGTGGTGGTGTGGCCACCGACGGTCTGGCCGAGGAAGTGGGCCACGGAGTAGGGGAAGACCACGTCGGGGTCGTTGAGACGCGAGTCGGTGCCCTCGTTCTCCTCCGGGCCACTGGCGACGCAGGAGCCCGGGGTGGCAACGCCGATCGCGCCCAGGAAGAACGCCCGCGTGCCGGAGTCGGCCTGCGGCAGGAACGGCTTGATGGTGTTGGCGGGCAGGCTCGGGTCGATCTGGTTCCAGGTGGTCGTCGTGCAGTTGTAGATCGCCGCCAGCTGGTCGGCGGTCAGCTGCGCCGGGGCGTCGCCGCCGGACTTGGCGGACCAGGTCACCGCGTCCTTGGCGAGCGCGACGAAGTCCAGGCCGTGCGCGTCGGTCGGCTGCGGGGCGCGCGAGGAGCGGGCGAAGTCCACGGTCGCGCTGGTGTTGGCGACCAGGGCCTTGATGCCGGCGCCGGAGCCGTTCGGGCGGGCGATCGGGGTGGCACCGGTCTTGGTGGTGATCGGCGAGGAGCCGGTCGCGTCCCAGCTGTACAGGCGCGGCGTGGTGGTGTCGGTGCCCGGGAGCGTCGCGTTGTAGTCGGCCGAGAACTGGTTCAGCAGGACCTGGGTGGTGTCCGAGCCGACGCCCACGATGTCCTGGGCGGCCGGGGTGACACCGGCGGCCGGGTCGGCCACGGCGGTGCCGCTGAAGACGGTGGCGACCGAGGTCGCCAGGGCGGCAACGGTGAGCAGCTTGGCAGCGGTCTTACGCATGTTCCTCTTCCTCCGGTGGGAGAGACGTCCATCGCGTGAACCCGCACTCCGGGGGAGTTCGGGGCCGGTGGCCGCGTCCGCTGCGGCCCGCCCGGCAGTGCTGATCCTGTCCGGCGGGGAGGTTTCGCCGGAAGGGTGGTCGGGACGGACCTGAGAATGTCGACTCGTCGGTTCGGCGAGGTTTAGCGACTGGTCAGCGGGGACGCGACAGTCCCGTAACAACCAGCTCAGGGGCCGTGGACGTTCTTCTCCAGGTGGCGGCGCGGGGGGTTGCCGGAAACCTGCGCTTCACCGGAACAGCACGAAGAACAGCGCCCTACAGCGGCCGGCGACCGTCGCGGCCCGACCGCCGCAACTCCTGTCCCACCCACTGCAGTCCGGCCAGGAACCCCTCCACCCCCGCCTGACACTGGTCGCGCCGCAGGTACCCACGCGCACTGCGCGCCACCGGAACGGCGTCGGCCGCCCCCGGCCGGGTGCTGCGCACCGGCAGGTAGGCGGCCCAGGCCCACTGACGCCCCTCGGACTGTCCGACGGAACACCGGAGCGCCGCTCTCTCGATCAGCAACTCCCGTACCGCATCGGCGAGTTCTTCCTCATTCCGGTACGTGCACACACCGACCCCCAACGGCCGCCCGTTGGCCGCGCGCAGCGCCCAGCCGAGGCAGCGGTCGGCCGCCGGGACGATCAGCAGCCGGGGACCGCGACGCTCAGCGGCCATCGGGGCGTCTCAACGACACAGCATGATCGGGCAGTTCGCGAGGCGACGGTTCGCGCGCCGGCTGCTTGGCGAGCAGGACGACGAAGCGGCGGAACGCGTTCTGGCAGGTGGCGTACCGCTCGTACGCGCGGCTGGAGCGCACTTCGGGGAGGCTGCGCGAGCCCGGGACGACCCAGATCCAGCCGATGCCGTCCCGGACGTGGGTGATGCGCGCGGTGAGTTCGGTGGCGCCGGCGCGCAGGCCGTCGAAGCCGCGCTCGGCCTCGCCGGCGGTTTCGAACGCGGCCGGGGTGATGGCGACCACCCGGCCGTTGGGCGCCTTGAGCTGCCAGCGGTAGCGCCCGTCCGGCGCCCGTTCCGCGCGGAACCCCCCTCGGCTCGTTGCTCCTGCTGCGGCCTGACCGCGGCCCGACGCGTCCACTGCTCCCCCCGTCCGGTTCCCCTCCGCGACGGGAGCAAAGCTATGTGTGCACACGGACACGCCGGAAGGGGCGTGAGTACACAACTTGCCGTGTTGGTCGGGAAGTTCTCTCCCGTTCAGCTTTCACCGCCCGTCCACGGCCCTTCCCCGAACCCTCCCCGGAGTCCTCGGCAGAGTCCTCATCGGACCCCTCATCAGAGCCGCGCGGTCCACCGCACCATGGTGCCCTTCCCGTACGGACCGGCCTCGTGCCACGCGTCGCCGCCGAGGGCCTCGGCGCGGCGGGTCAGGTTGCGCAGTCCGCTGCGCCGGCCGCCCTCGGGGATGCCGACGCCGTCGTCGGTGACGGTGAGCAGCACGCCCGGCCGTCCGCCGCGGTCCAACGACTCCGGATCACCGCTCACGGGGTGGCCCGCGTCGTCCAGGTGGACGGTGGCGTCGATCTCGACGCCGACCCGGGAGGCGCGGGCGTGCCGGGCCGTGTTGGACAGCATCTCCCGCAGGGCGGCGAGGAGTTGGCGGCCGGTCTTCTCGCCGACCAGGCTCTCCACCGGCCCGACGAAGCTCACCGAGGGCTTGAAGCCGAGCGCCGCCGCGGCCTGGCTGGCCTCGCGGAGCACGCGGGTGCGCAGGGTGTCGGGGGCGTCGCCGTGGTTGTCGTGCTGGAGCGCGTAGATGGTGGTGCGGACTTCCTGGATGGTGGCGTCCAGTTCGTCGACGGCCCTGCCGATGCCGACCTTCACCTCGGGGACGACGGACCGGCGGGCGGCGCTCTCCAGCATCATCCCGGTGGCGAACAGCCGCTGGATCACCAGGTCGTGCAGGTCGCGGGCGATCCGGTCGCGGTCCTGGAAGACGGCCAGCCGCTGCTGGTCGCGCTGGCCCTCGGCGAGCCGCAGGGCGAGGGCGGCCTGCGAGGCGAAGGTCTCGGCGAGCTGCTTCTCGGTGTCGGTGAACGGCAGGGCGCCGCGCGGGCGCCAGACGCAGAGCCCGCCGAGCACCCGGCCGGCGGCGACCATCGGGACGGCCATGGACGGGCCGAAGCTGCGGGCGAGCCGGATCACCACGGTCGGGTCGCTGGACATGTCGTCGAGGTAGACGCTCTCGCCCGCCAGCAGCCGGGCGGCGAAGCTGTCCTTGGGCAGCAGCTCGCCCCGGACGAACTCGGCGGCCTGCCCCGACGCGTGGGCCACCCGCATCTGGCCGAAGTCGTCCCCGTCCGCGGCGGTCGGCAGCAGGATCATGCCGAGCGACGCGTCCGCCAACTCCCGTACCTGCTCGGCCGCGATGGTCAGCGCGACCTCGGCCTGGTCGGTGGAGAGCAGTGCGGTGGTGACGGCGGCGGCGCCCGCGATCCAGCGTTCGCGGCGCCGGCCCTCCTCGTACAGACGGGAGTTCTCGATGGCGACGCCGGCGGCGGCGGCGAGCGCGTGCACCACCTGCTCGTCCTCGGGGGTGAAGGCGCCGCCGCCCTTCTTCTCCGTCAGATAGAGGTTGCCGAACACCTCGTCGCGGACCCGGATCGGCTCGCCGAGGAAGGTCTTCATCTGCGGGTGGTGCGGCGGGAACCCGGAGGAGCGCGGGTCGGTGCCGAGGTCGGCGAGGCGCAGCGGTTCGGGGCGGTCGATGAGGGCCCCGAGGATGCCGCGCCCGGTGGGGAGTTCGCCGATCTCGGCGGCGGTCTCGTCGTCGATGCCGACGTGGATGAAGTCGGCCAGGCCGTGCCCGCCGGGAGCGATCACGCCGAGGGCCGCGTACCGGGCGTCGACGAGTTCGGCGGCGCCGGTGGCGATCCGGTGCAGGGTGGCGTGCAGGTCCAGTCCGGCGCCGATGGAGACGACGGCCTCCAGCAGCCGTTGCATCCGGTCGGTGACGGCGGCGGCCGACTGCAGGCGTTCCGCGACCTCGGTCACCAGGGTGTCCAGGCCGAGCGAGGCGATCTCGGGCACCCGGTGAGGTGTCGGCTCGGGGGTGGCGGCGGCGAGGTCCGGCGTGGGGTCCATGAAGAAGAGCCTAGTTTGTACGGTTTTCAGCCGAAGGGTGACGCGACTGGCGAGCCGTCCCCATCGGCTCCAGCAGCCCGTCCGCCTCCCGCTCCCGCCGCCACATCGCGGGCAGCCGCCCGTCCTCGTCCGCGAGCAGCTCCGACCAGCGGCCCCGCTCGACGACCCGGCCGCCGTCCAGGACGAGGACCTCGTCGACCGTCCCGTCATCCAGCCCGGCCAGCCGGTGGGTGATCAGGACGGTGGTGCGGCCCTCGGTGGCGGCGAGCAGGTCGGCGGTGAGCGCGTCGGCGGTGGGCAGGTCGAGGTGTTCGGCGGGCTCGTCGAGGACGAGTACCGGGAAGTCGGCGAGCAGCGCCCGGGCGAGGGCGAGCCGCTGCCGCTGGCCGCCGGAGAGGCGGGCGCCGTGCTCGCCGACCATGGTGTCCAGGCCGGCCGGCAGGCCGTCCGTCCAGTCGAGCAGCCGGGCGGCGGCGAGGGCCGCGCGCAGCTCGTCCTCGCTCGCGCTCGGCCGGGCGAGGCGCAGGTTCTCCCGGAGCGAGCTGTCGAAGACGTGGGCGTCCTGCGCGCAGAGGCCGATCACCCGGCGGACGTCGTCCCCGGCGAGCGCACGACTGTCCACAGCCTGTGGACAATCGGCGGCGAGGCTGACGCTGCCCGCGCTCGGCTCCAGGAAGCGCAGCAGCGCCTGGGCGAGCGTGGTCTTGCCGGAGCCGGACGGGCCGACGACGGCGATCCGGCGCCCGGGGGTGAGGTCGAGGTCGACCCCGGCGAGCGCGTCCACCGCCTGGCCGGGGTGCCGGACGACCAGCCCGCGCACCGCGATCGGCAGCGGCTGGTCGGGCAGCGCCACCGGATCCGCGGGCTCGACGACCAGGGGCTCGGCCGACAGCACCTCGTCCAGCCGCGCCTGCGCGGCCCGGCTGCGCAGGCGGGCCTGGACGGCGAGCGGCATCCCGGTGACGGCCTCGAACGCGGCCAGCGGGGTGAGCACGACCACGGCCAGGCAGACCGGCGCCAGCGCGCCGCCGTGTATGCCCCGGAGGCCGACGGCCGCGGCGGCGGTCACGGTCAGCCCGGTGAGCAGCGCGATCAGCCCGGTGCCGAGCGCGGTGGTGGCGGCCGAGCGGGCGGCGAGCCGGGTCAGGGCGGCGTCGGCGGTGCGGACGGCGGCCAGCCGGCCGGGCAGGGCGCCGGCCACGGTGAGTTCGGCGGTGCCGGTGAAGGCGTCGACGACGGAGGTGGAGAGCCGCCCGCGCGCCGGGGCCTGCCGCCGTTCGGCGCCGGCCGACCAGCGGGCGGCCAGCGCAGGCACCAGCGCGCCCGCGAGCAGCAGCCCGAGGCCGAGGACCACGCCCGCGGCGGGCAGGAAGGCGCCCATCGCGGCGGCCGCGGCGAGCGACACCACGCCGGCGACGGCGGCGGGCAGCCGCCAGCGCAGGTAGTGGTCCTGGATCGCGTCGACGTCGGCGACCAGCCGGGAGAGCAGGTCGCCGCGCCGGAAGGCGGGCAGCCCGGCCGGGGCGAGCTCGGTGAGCCGCCGGTGGACGGCGGCGCGCAGGGTGCCGAGGGTGCGCAGCACGGCGTCGTGCGAGACCAGCCGCTCGGCGTACCGGAAGACGCTGCGGCCGATGCCGAACGCCCGGACGGAGGTGACGGCCATCATCAGGTAGAGCACCGGCGGCATCTCGGAGGCGTACGAGATGAGGTAGCCGGAGGTGGCCATCAGCGCGACGGCGCAGCCGAGGGCGAGTGCGCCGAGCAGGATCGACAGCGCCAGCCGGGGCGTGGTGGCGCCGGCGGCGGGCTCGTCCTCCACAGGCGTGACGGCCACCGGACGCCCGCTGTGCGCCAAGGGCTCGTTCGCAGCGAGGACCGGAACGGATGCCCCCGCCAGCCGGACCCGCTCGTCCGCGACGGCCAGCAGCGCGGGCCGGTGCGCGACGACCAGCACGGTGCGCGCCGGGTCCTCGGCCAGCGCCCGGACGGCGTCGACGACGGCCGCCTCGGAGGCGCCGTCCAGGTGGGCGGTCGGCTCGTCGAGCAGCACCAGCGGACGGTCGGCGGCGAGCAGCACCCGGGCGAGCGCGAGCCGCTGCCGCTGCCCGGCGGAGAGCCCGGCGCCGTCCTCCCCCAAGACGGCGTCGAGCCGTGTCACGAAATCCGCGGCGTGTGCGGACCGCAGCGCCGTCCACAGCTCCTCGTCGGTGGCCTCCGGCCGGTAGAGCCGCAGGTTCTCCGCGACCGTCCCGGCGAACAGGTGCGGGTGCTGCGGCACCCAGGCGATCTGCCGTCGCCAGGTCTGCGGGTCCAGCTCGGCCAGGTCGTACGTCCGACCGTCGGCGGCGGTGATCCGGACGGTGCCGGCGTCCGGCGCGGTGAGGCCGAGGAGGACGGCGAGCAGGGTGGACTTGCCGGCCCCGCTCGGGCCGGTGAGGGCGACGGTGGCGCCCGGACGCAGCGTCAGCGCGGCGCCGTCCAGCGCGGGCTCGGTCCGGCCGGGGTGCCGGACGACGACGTCGGAAAGAGCGACGGCCGCCCCGGCGAGCGCGGGCGCGGGCACCGTACCGGCGGCGGGCAGCGGGGTCTCCAGCACCCGGAAGATCTCGTCCGCGGCCGTCAGCCCCTCCACGCTGGAGTGGTAGAGCGCTCCGACCTGGCGGATCGGGAAGTACACCTCGGGGGCGAGGATCAGGATCAGCAACCCGGTCTCCAGGCCGAGCGAGCCGTCCACCAGCCGGAAGCCGATGGAGACCGCGACCAGCGCGACCGACAGGGTGGAGAGCAGTTCCAGCGCGAACGAGGAGATGAACGCGATCCGCAGGGTGCGCAGGGTGGCCCGGCGGTAGTCGGCGGTGATCCGGGCGATGGTGGCGGCCTGCGCCCGGGCCCGGTTGAACACCTTGAGGGTGGGCAGGCCGGCCACCACGTCGAGGAAGTGGTGCGAGAGCCGGGCGAGGGTGTCCCACTGCCGGTCCATCCGGGACTGGGTGGCCATCCCGATCAGCACCATGAACAGCGGGATCAGCGGCAGCGTCCCGGCGATGATCGCGGCCGAGGTGAGGTCGGCGCCGGCGATCCGCAGCAGCACGATCGCCGGGACGGCCACGGCGAGCGCCAACTGCGGCAGGTAGCGGGCGAAGTAGTCGTCGAGCGCGTCGATGCCGCGGGTGGCGAGGGTGGTGAGTTCGCCGGTGCGCCGGCCCGCCAGGTAGGACGGGCCGAGCGCGGTGGCGTGGTCGAGCAGCCGGCGCCGCAGGGTGGACTTCACCCGGGCGACGGACCGGTGCGCGGTGAGTTCGGTGAGCCAGCCGACCAGCCCGCGCCCGACGGCCGTCAGGGCGAGCAGCACCAGCGGGGTGGTGAGCTCGCCGAGGGTCGCCTGCCGCTGGAAGCCGCGGACGACGATCTCGGCGATCAGGCTCGCCTGGGCGACCACCAGGGCCGCGCCCGCCCCGCCGAGGAGCACGGATCCGGCGAGGAAGGCACGGGTGGTGCGGGCGTACCCGAGGAGTCGGGGGTCGACCGGCTTCACGGCGTCAGGCCTGGTCGAGCGCGCCGGCCGGGTTGTGCCCGGGGATGTGCTGGACGCCGATGCGCTTGCGGAACACCCAGTACGTCCAGCCCTGGTAGAGCAGCACGAGCGGGGTGAACACCGCGGCCACGATGGTCATCAGCTTCAGCGTGTACGGCGAGGACGCCGCGTTGCCGACGGTCAGGCTCCAGCCGTCGTTCAGGGTGGACGGCATGACGTTCGGGAAGAGCGCCAGGAAGAGCATCGCGACCGCGGCCACGACGGTCGCCCCGGAGAGGACGAACGCCCAGCCCTCGCGGCCGAGTCGGGTCGCCGCCATCGCGCCGGCCAGGGCCAGGACGGCGACCACCAGCGCGGCCAGGCTCCGGCCGTTGCCGCTGTGACCCTGGGTCCAGATCAGGAAGACCAGCGCCAGCACGGCGGTGACCGCGCCGACCCGCAGGGCCGTCGTCCGCGCCCGGTCGCGGATCCCGCCGACCGTCTTGAGCGCGGCGAACACCGCGCCGTGGAAGGTGAACAGGCTGAGCGTCACCAGGCCGCCGAGGAGGGCGTACGGGTTGAGCAGGTCCCAGAAGGTGCCGACGTAGTTCTTGTGCGCGTCGATGTCGACGCCGCGCACGATGTTGGCGAAGGCCACGCCCCACAGGAAGGCCGGGACCAGCGAGGTCCAGAAGATGGCCTCCTCCCAGTTCCGCTGCCAGCGCGCGTCGGACCGCTTGGCCCGGTACTCGAAGGCGACGCCGCGCACGATCAGGCAGACCAGGATGATCAGCAGCGGGATGTAGAAGCCGCTGAACAGGGTGGCGTACCAGTCGGGGAAGGCCGCGAAGGTGGCGCCACCGGCGGTCAGCAGCCAGACCTCGTTACCGTCCCAGACCGGGCCGATGGTGTTGATCAGCACCCGCCGCTCGGCGGTGTCGCGGGCGAGCGGCTTGGTGAGGATGCCGATCCCGAAGTCGAAGCCCTCCAGGAAGAAGTAGCCGATCCACAGGACCGCGATCAGGACGAACCAGACGTCGTGGAGTTGCATGTCAGATCCTCAGTGGTCCTCGTTGGTCCTCGTTGGTCCTCAGTAGGCGAAGGCGAGCGGCTTGTCGGCGTCGCCGTCCGCGGACGGTCCCCGCAGGGACGGGTCCTCGGCGGGGGGCTGCTCGGTCACCACCGGGCCGGCCTTGGCGTACTTGACCAGCAGCCGGACCTCGATCACGGCGAGGACCGCGTACAGCGCGGTGAAGGTGGCGAGCGCGCCGATCTGGGTGCCGACGCCCACGTTGGGGGAGACCGCACTGGCCGTGGTCATCAGGCCGAAGACGGCCCAGGGCTGGCGGCCCATCTCGGTGAACACCCAGCCGAAGCTGTTGGCGATCAGCGGGAATCCCATGGTCAGGATGCCGATCCGCCAGCTCCACTTGGTGAGGAACGGGCCGAGCTCGCGCCTAGGGGTGAGCATCAGCCGGGGCACCTCGGTCTCGCCGGTGCGGAACTCGGGGTGCAGGAACCTCTTCTTCCGCGTGGTCCAGAGGCCGATCAGGCCGGCCACGAAGGACGTCATCCCGAAGCCGATCATGAGGCGGAATCCCCAGTAGGTGACGAAGATGCTCGGGATGTAGCTCTTCGGGTCGCCGCCGTACTTGGCGGCCTCGGCCTTGGCGGTGTCGTTGATGCCGGGGACGGAGGAGCTGAAGTCGCTGTTGGCAAGGAAGGAGAGTATCCCCGGGACCTCCAGCTCCACCGAGTTGTGGCCCTTGCTGACGTCACCGACCGCGAAGATCGAGAACGGCGCCGGCGACTGGGTGTCCCACAGGGCCTCGGCGGCGGCCATCTTCATCGGCTGCTGCTGGAACATGACCTTGGCGAGCGAGTCGCCGCTGAGCGCGGTGCCTAGGCCGAAGACCACGGCGAGCACCAGGCCGAGCCGCAGCGAGGTGCGCATCACGGCGGTCTTCCTGGGGTCGGCGGTCTCCGGCCTGCGCTTGGTCTTCCAGAGGTGGAAGGAGGCGATGCCGACCATGAAGGCGGCGCCGGTGAGGAAGGCGGCGGTCAGGGTGTGCGCCACGACGGTGAGGGTGGTGTTCTGGAACAGCACCTTGGTGATGTCGGTGAGCTGCGCCTTCCCGGTGGCCGGGTCGATCGCGTAGCCGACCGGGTGCTGCATCCAGGAGTTGGCGGCCAGGATGAAGTAGGCGGAGAGCACCGTGCCCAGCGCGACCATCCAGATGCAGGCGCAGTGCAGCTTCTTCGGCAGCTTGTCCCAGCCGAAGATCCACAGACCGATGAAGGTGGACTCGAAGAAGAAGGCGATCAGCGCCTCCATCGCGAGCGGGGCACCGAATACGTCACCGACGAACCGGGAGTAGTCCGACCAGTTCATGCCGAACTGGAATTCCTGGACGATTCCCGTGACCACGCCCATCGCGATGTTGATCAGGAAAAGCTTCCCCCAGAACTTGGTGGCGTGGAAGTACTTCTCCTTGTTCGTCCGCACCCAGGCGGTCTCCAGCCCGGCCACGACGGCGGCCAGACTGATGGTGAGCGGGACGAAGAGGAAGTGGTAGACGGTCGTGATGCCGAATTGCCATCGCGCGATGGTTTCGTGAGCGATTGCCAGTTCCACGTCGTCGCCCTCTCTCCAACCGGCCCTCTTTCAGGGCACATTCCGGACTAACTTCATCTATGGCCGTAGACCGCTGCCTACCCACGCAAGCTTGCCCGCTTGTGAACGTGAACACGTTCACAAGGAGCAGTATCCATCATCCTTACAGGTGATCCACAAGCGGGGTAGGTTTGCCGGCGGCACGGTGTTGGACGAACCGGCGCTTGACACGGCGATGCCCCACACCGCCGGTGCGGGGCATCGGTCACGCTACTGCTCGGCGACTCCCGTACAGGACTGCTCAGCGACTCCCGTACGGGCGGGTGATGATCTCCATGCCGTGCCCGGCCGGGTCGAGGAAGTACAGCCCCCGGCCGCCGTGGTGGTGGTTGATCTCCCCCGGGTGTTCCATCCGCGGATCGGCGAAGTACTGGATGCCGTCCGCCTCGATCCGGGCGAAGGCCGTGTCGAACTCCTCGTCCGAGATCAGGAACGCGTAGTGCTGCGGGACGATCGACTCCGGCGGAGCGCTCACGAAGTCGAGGGTGACCCCGTTGTCGGTGGCCACCGGGACGAACGGCCCCCACGGGGTGCCGACCTCAAGCCCGAGGATCTTCGCCAGGAACTCGGCGGACTCCCGGTTGTCCCGGGCGGAAACGATGGTGTGATCGAACTGAACTGCCATGTGCGGAATGCCTCCGTAAGGCACTCACGGGCTACCTCCATGCCTCACCCAGCCGGTGACCGACACGCGATGCCGTACCTGTGATCCTAGGCCGAGATCCGCCCGGGCACCACCGCATAGATCTCCTCCGGCAGCGCCTCGCGGGCCGCCAACGGGCCTGGCAGCAGCGCCGGTTCGACTGTACGGCGGCCGGAATTCCGGGCGGGCCGATGACCGTCCGTGCCAGACTCGCCCGCATGCAGGGGATCATCACGAGAATGGCCGAACAGCTTGCCCGGGTACCGGGCGTCGTCGGGGTGGCCCTCGGCGGCAGCCGGGCGCGCGGCGAGCACCGGCCCGGATCCGACTGGGACCTCGGCGTCTACTACCGCGGCGAGCTCGACCTCGCCGCCCTGCGCGCCCTCGCCGGGCCGGACGTCGAGGTGGCCGGCCCCGGCGGCTGGGGGCCGTGGGTCAACGGCGGCGCCTGGCTCACCGTGGACGGCGACGCCGTCGACTGGATCCTGCGCGACCTCGACCGCGTCGAACGTGTCTGGGCCGACTGCCGCGAGGGCCGCTACGAGGTGGGCGTCCAGGCCGGACATCCGCTCGGGTTCTGGTCGCCTTGCTACGCGGGGGAGTTGGCGCTCGGCCGGCTGCTCGCCGACCCCACCGGCGAACTGGCCGCCCTGCAGGCGGAGATGGGGACGTACCCCGAGCCTCTCCGGACGGCTCTCCTGGGGAGCGTCTGGGAGGCCGAGTTCCTGGTCACCGGAGCCGCCAAGGGCGCCGCACGGGCCGACGTCCTCCACGTCTCGCTCTGCCTCTCGCGCGCCATCGGCATCCTGGTCCAAGCCCTGCACGCCGACGCCCGCCGCTGGTGCCTCAACGAGAAGGGCGCCCTCGCCGCCACCCCGCCCTGGTTCGCCGCCCGCGCGTCTGGGCTTCTGGCCGCCGTCGGCACCACTCCGGAGGCCCTGACGGCGACGATCACCGAAGCCCGCACACTGGTCACCGACACCCTTGCGGCGCTCAGGGCGTAGCGCCGAACGCCTTCGACCAGCGGGCGAGTTCATCGTCGTGGCCGCCCGCCGCCGTCACCTGGGCCACCTCCGCCGCCTCCGGCGGGGCGGGTTCGCGGCCGCCCCGGGTGAGCAGCGTCAGCGGCCAGCGCGGGAGCCCGTCCGCCACCCCGTCGAACGGGTGCCAGCTCCACGGACCGTCGAACCGCCAGGCCCGGCCCGCCGCGTCGGCCACCTCGTCCCCCGCCGACAGGCAGGCGTACGGGCGGAACAGCAGCTCGTAGCGGACGGGGATGCCGTCACCGGGGTTCAGGCCCTCGCCCTGGTGCTCCCGCGCGGGGTCGTGCGACTCCCCGTAGGGGAGCACCACCACCTCCAGCCGCGGCCGGGGCAGCCGGCCGGTCTCCCTCGGTGGGTCGTAGTGCTCGACGTCGATCACGTGGACGACGGTCGGCGGGATCCCCACCCGGCAGGGGTCGCCGGGGCGCAGCTGCGCGGGCGCCGGGTCGGTCCGGAACAGCCCGCCGTCCCCGTCCTGGTCGACCGGCAGGGCCACCTGGCCGTTCCACTCGTGCCCGCGCCCGAACCCCGCGACCCGCGCCTCGGTGAACGGACAGGACACCCGCAGCACGTCCCCCGCCCGGAAGCTCTCCCCCGTGACTCCTCCCCGGCGTGAACGCCGGGGCTTCTCGCTATGCCGGTTGGGCTTCGCGACGGACCAGCCCGGCCCGTAGAACGTTGAGTGCGCCCACGGTGTCAGCGTGCGCCGTGTGGCCGCAGGACTGACAGTGGAACCTCTCCTGTGTGGGCCGGTTCTCCTTCGCGGTGTGCCCGCACTCGGGGCGCGGGCAGGTGCGGGAGGTGTTGCGGGGGTCCACGGCGATCACTTCCCGTCCGGCGCTCTCAGCCTTGGCGTGCAGGATCGTCAGGAACACCCCCCAACCGGCATCATTGATCGACTTGTTCAGCCCGGCTTTGGCCGCCGCACCATTGGGCAGGAAAACGCCCGGCATCTCGGGATCGGGCTTCGGCGCGGGGGCCTTGCTCATATTGCGGATCTTGAGGTCTTCGTGCGCGATGAAGTCATGCGCCCGGACCAAGTCCAGTGCGGTCTTGTGGGCGTGGTCGAGCCGCTGACGACGCACCTTGCGGTGCAGACCGGCGACCTTGGCCACAGCCTTGCGTCGCCGGTTGCCGCGGCGCTTGCACCGGCTGAGGGCCTGCTGCGCGGCTTCGAGCTTCGCGGCAGCCTTGCGCCCGTGGCGGGGATTGGGGACGAACTCGCCGTTGGAGTCGGCGAGGAAGTTCGCTATGCCCAGGTCGATGCCGACAACGCTGCCGGTCGCAGGCAGCGGCTCAGGCTGTGCCTGCTCGGCGGTCAGCACCACATACCAGCGCTTGCCCTCGCGCTTGACGCTGACGGTCTTGATCTTGCCGGCCACCGGCCGGTGCTGGTTGACCTTGACGTGGCCGACACCCTGGAACCGCACCCGCGTCTGCGGATCGTGCGGGGTGGAGTCCCACCGGCAGCCGTCCCCGTCAGCCGGGAACTCCACCGTGTCAAACCAGTTCACGCCCCGGAACCGGGGGTAGCCGGGCATGTCACCGGACTTGACGCGGCGGAAGAACGCGGCGAACGCCTTGTCCAGACGGCGCAAGGTGGCCTGCTGGGAGGAGAACGACCAGCGGCCCTGACGCTCCGGGTCGAACGCCCGAATGTCCTTGAGCTGCGCGGACTGCTGTCCGTACTTGACGCTCGTCTTCGACGGGTGCCGGTAGGCGTCGCGGCGTTCCTGCAATGCCCCGTTATAGAGGGAGCAGTGATCCCTCAGCATCTCGCCGAGGGCTTGGGCCTGGCCCACGGTGGGCCGCATGAGGAACTTGTACGCACGGATCATCCGACCCACCCCCCTCTCCATCGGGCTGACGTGTAATCAACATGCCACACACCACAGACAATATGCACGGTCACCCCAGAGACGCAGAGACCTACGGCGCTGCGCGCCTCCGTGCCAAGGATGCGCTTCCCGCCCGGCCTGAAGGCCGGGATTCCCGCGCAAGATCAGGGGATGGGGGCTGATCCTACGGGTGGGGAGCGTGGTCCTACGGGCGGCCGAGCAGCTGGGTGCCGGCGGTGGAGGCGGCGCGGGCGGTGAAGAAGGCGGTGAAGCCCTGCAGGAACTCGTCCAGGGTGATCCGGCCGTCCCCGTCGGTGTCCAACTGGCGGAAGCCGTGCGAGATTTCGGCCGGGTGCACCCGGGGGCCGCCGAAGACCGCGCGGTACTCGTCGGCGTCCAGGTGGCCGTTGCCGTCGGTGTCGGCGGCGGCGAAGACGGCGCGCAGGGCGGGCAGCAGGCCGCCCTCCAGGTAGGCGGGGTCACGGTCGCAGCCGGCGATGGTGGCGGCCACGAACTCCTCGCGGCTCACCTGGCCGTCGCCGTTGGCGTCCATGCTCGCGCGCAGCTGCTCCCACCAGCCCTCGAACGCCGCGTGGACCCGGGCCTCGGCGGCCTCGTCGAGCTCGAGCTGCCAGCACACGTTGTGGGCCATCGCCCGCAGGTCGTGCACCGTGAGGTAGCCGTCGCCGGTCTGGTCGAGCACCTCGCGGAAGAACTGGTCCAGTCGGGGCCGGCGGGTGTCCCGCTGCGTCGGGCGCCACCGGGACGGGGGCCGCTGCTCCGGGGAGCGGTAGCGCAGGTGGTCCGGCAGGCTGCGCAGGACGGCGCCGACGCCGCGGTGCAGCAGCACGGAGAGGAGCGCGGCCCGGCGGGTGCGGACCAGCCCGAAGCGCTCCCGGACGACGGGCGGCAGGTCGGCGACCGTCAGCGCGGTCACCACCCGGGCGACCACCGCCCGCACCCCGCGCCACCCCGCGTCCCCGAGGAACCACAGCCGACGCGGCCGGGGCGCCTCGTGCAGGATGTCGTACAGCAGGTAGCGCACCGGCTCACTGAACTCCAGCTGCTCGCGCGCCACTCGGGCGAAGTAGCCGGGCAAGTCGGCGGCGGTGGGCGGGAGTTCGCCGTCAAGGTCGAATGCGGCGATCGCGTCGGTGAACTCCGCGTAGGCCTCCTCCAGTTGAGCGCCCCGGTACGGGTCACCGCCCAACTGCCGCATGGCGACGACGGCTTCGAACAGCGTCAGCAGCACCCACGCCCTGGTCGCCGGATCCTTCGCGTCGTACGCGCGGCCTTCCGCGTCCGTCCCCCGGATCCGCTTGTGCGCCCGCTCCAGCCGGGCGATCTCCCGCCGCAGCGTGTCCGCGTCCTGCTGGAACAGCCGCCGCCCGCTCCCCAGGGTGTGCTCCACCCGCCGCCACGGATGCGCGTGATACGTCGAGTGCTCGGCCATCCCCGCCGCCACCACCGGATGCGCCCCCTGCAACACCAGCAACCGCCACGCGACCAGAGCCACCCGCCACTCGGCCAAGTCCTGCCGGAACGAAACCAATTGTTCGCCTTTCAGCTCTGTGTCCGGCGCTCGCCGGTGATCTCGGGGCCGATCACGAACCCCTTGGCCGGGCCCTCCGGGATCAGGGCCTCCTCGCCGTACGGGATCCGGGCCGAGCGGTTGTAGGCCCGGCGTTCGGTGTCCGGGTCGGTGAGGATGGTCACCGCGCCACCGTGGTCGTCGTCGTCGACGATCACGTACACCGGGATGCCGGCGGTGGCGTAGGCGCGGTGCTTGATGACGTGGTCCCGGTTGCGGCCTTCGGCGCTCGGCCAGACGATCTCGACCACCAGGGCGACGCCGGAAGCGAGGACTCCGAGCCCTTCCGGGTCCGCGATCTGCTCCACGTCATCGGGCAGCACGAGGAGATCCGGCTGCACGGCCTTGCGGCCGCTGATGACCGCGTGGCCGTGTCCGGGCCCCCAGCCCGTGTCGCGCAGGTGATCGCGCAGCGCGTTCGCCAGGCTACGGCCGACCGCCGCGTGACGGGCTCCGCCGATGACCGTCAGCGTGATGCCGTCGTCATCGATCTCCACCCTGGCGTATTCCGGGACCTTGATGTGCTTCCAGGCTTCCCAGAGCCGTTCCTCAGGGCTCATCACGCTCTCCTCGGCCTCGGGGTTCATCGCCCGAACCGTTGCACAGCTGACGGCCGACGATCGGGTGATCGGCTCGCATTCACCCGATCGAGGTCAGGAGGCCGAGGTCATGGGCAGTTCGACGCGGAAGGTGGCGCCGGCGCCCGGGGCGGTGTCCAGGGTGAGGGTCCCGCCGTGCGCGCGGGTGAGGGC
Source organism: Kitasatospora aureofaciens (assembly GCF_019192735.1). GTDB lineage: Bacteria > Actinomycetota > Actinomycetes > Streptomycetales > Streptomycetaceae > Kitasatospora > Kitasatospora aureofaciens_A. Next base: position 16,999 of record NZ_JAHTKP010000057.1, on the reverse strand, counting down.
GGTGGCGATGGCGAGGCCGAGGCCGGCGCCGCCGCCGTCGTGGCGGCTGCGGGAGGCATCGACCCGGTAGAAGCGGTCGAAGACCTGCAGGGCCTGCTCCTCGGTGAGGCCGGGCCCGGCGTCGGCGACCTCCAGCAGGCAGACGCCGTCGGGGCCGCCGCCGACCCCGATCCGGACCGCGGTGCCGGGCGGGGTGTGCTTGACGGCGTTGCCGACCAGGTTGGTGACCACCTGGCGGAGCCGCGCCTCGTCGCCGAGGACGGGGGCCGCGCCGGGGGCGCCGGTGCCGGCCGGGCCGGTGAGCGCGACCGGGCGGGTGGGGTCGAGGGCGGTGAGGTCGTGCAGCGCGTCGGCGGCGAGGGTGCGCAGGTCCATCGGGGCGAGGTCGAGCGGGCGTTCCTCGTCGAGCCGGGCGAGCACCAGCAGGTCCTCGACCAGGGCGCCCATCCGGACGGCCTCGCTCTCGATCCGGGCCATGGTCCGGCGGACGTCCTCGTCGGTGGGCAGCGCGCCCATCCGGTACAGCTCGGTGAAGCCGCGGATGCCGGCCAGCGGGGTGCGCAGTTCGTGCGAGGCGTCGGCGACGAACCGCCGCATCCGGGCCTCGGACTCGGCGCGGGCGGCGAAGGCGGCCTCGATCTGGGTGAGCATGCCGTTGAGCGCGATGGACAGCCGTCCGACCTCGGTGCGCGGGGAGAGTCCGGGCATCCGGTGGGAGAGTTCGCCGGCGGCGATCCGGGCGGCGCCGGCCTCGATCCGGCGCAGCGGGCGCAGTCCGGTCCGGACGGCGAAGAAGCCGAGGGCGGCGATCAGGACGAGCACCGCGCCGCCGATGGCCAGGAAGGAGGTGCGGAGTTTGCCGATGGTCGCGTCGATGTCCTCGCGGGAGACGGCCACCATCACGTAGGCCGGCGTGGCGAGCGGCGAGGCGTAGGCGCTGGTGCCGGTGCCGGTGCCGGTGCCCGTGCCCGTGCCCGTGCCGGTGCCCGTGCCCGTGCCGGCTGCGGGCGTCCTCGCCGGCTGGAGCGGCAGGACGAGCACCCGCCAGGTGCGTTGCCCACGCTGGTCGGGCAGGTCGAAGGGGACGTCGGGGGCGGTGGCGGCCGGGTCGAGGCCGGCGAGTTGGGGCGCCGGGTCGCTGTCGGAGACGGGCTGGCGCATGACGGCCTGGACCTTGCCGTCGGAGGAGAGGTACTGCACCAGGTACTGGCTGGGCAGCATGGACGACTGCCCGCGCCGGCCGGCGACGACGGGCCGCCCCCCGGCGTCCGGCGGGCTGAGCCGGGCGGGGGGCCGGTGCGACATCGGCAGCCCGTAGCGCTGGAGCTGTTCGTCGATCTGCTCGACCAGTTGGACCCGGACGGTGCCGAGCACGATGGTGTCGCTGACCGCGAGCCCGGTGGTGACCAGGGCGAGCGCGAGTACGAGCAGCCGGACGCGCAGCGACAGCCGGGAGGTGAAGCGCGTGAGCACGAGTGCGGGTCAGCTCTGCGGGGGCCGGCGCAGCGCGTAGCCGATGCCGCGCACGGTGTGGATCAGCTTGGGGCCGTGGGCCGGGCCGGAGTCGAGCTTGCGGCGCACGTAGGAGATGTAGGACTCGACGATGGAGAGGTCGCCGCCGAAGTCGTAGGCCCAGACGTGGTCGAGGATCTGCGTCTTGGAGACGACCCGGCCGACGTTGGCCATCAGGTAGTGCAGCAGCTTGAACTCGGTCGGGGAGAGCGAGACCGGGATGCCGCCGCGGGTGACCTCGTGGGCGATCGGGTCGAGGCTGAGGTCGGCGACGACGAGCCGGCCGTCCTCGGCGGGGCCGCCGGCCCGGCGCAGGATGGCGCGGATCCGGGCGATCAGCTCTTCGAGGCTGAACGGCTTGGTGACGTAGTCGTCGGCGCCGGCCGCGAGGCCCTGAACCTTGTCGCCGACGCCGTCCTTGGCGGTGAGGAACAGCACCGGGAGGTGGTCGCCGGGGTGGCCGTGCGCGGGGCCGGCGATCCGGCCGCGGCTGGTCTGCTCGCGCAGCTTCTCGACGACGGTGAAACCGTCGAGGTCGGGGAGCATCACGTCGAGGACGACGAGGTCGGGGCGTTCGGCGGCGATGAGGTGGAGGGCCTCGGTGCCGGACGCGGCGGAGGCGACCCGGAAGCCGGAGAAGCGCAGGGAGGCGGAGAGCAGTTCGCGGATGTTGGGCTCGTCGTCGACGACGAGGAGGAAGGCCTCGCCCGGGCCGCCGGCCACCGCGGAGCCGCCTGGTGTGGTCACAGTGCCTTGCACGGGGGTTTCGCCTCCCGGTCGGACGATGGCGTTCAGCATGAGGCTAGCCCCCGGAGGCTATGCGGCATGGATGAATGTTGGATTAACACCTTATCGGTCGGTTTTTGGGCGACGGGCCAGCAGCGGGCGGGCTGGGTGGTGTGCGTACCGGCGGGACCGCTCCGGGCCCGGCGATCGAGCGGTCCGACGGCTCGGCTCCCTGAGCTGCGCCGCCGAACGGTCCCGGCCGGACCACCCCGTGGGACATTCCCCGGGTCGTCCCCCGCCTCGTCCCAACGCTGTGGGACCCCCCGGACCGCGGCAGAGTTACTGCTGTCCGGGCCGGGCACTCGCTCGCCGGACACCGACGACCGCACGCCGCAAGAGGCGTGCGGCGCATCAGGGAGGGAAGCGTCATGCGCAAGAACCGCATCGTGCTCAGCCTCGCGGGAGCCGGCCTCGTGCTGGCCACGGCCATCGGGACGGCCGGTAGCGCCGCCGCCACCACCGCCACGCCGGACCAGGCCAGCTCCGCGTGCAACTACACCAACTCCGAGCCGACCCTCAGCCGGGGCTCCAGCGGTGCCGCGGTGAGTCAGCTGCAGTGCGAGCTGAACCTGTCGCTCGACCCCGGCACGCACACCCCGCTGAACATCGACGGCAGCTTCGGGCCGGCCACCCAGACCGCCGTCCGCCAGTTCCAGGCCTGTGCGGGCCTCGCGGTGGACGGCATCGTCGGGCCGAACACCTGGGGCTCGCTGGACTACTGGTACCAGTCCCCGAACTACGTGTGCTGACGCGTAGGTGAGTGATGCCCGGGCGGGGGGCGGCGGCAGGACCGACGGGGGGCCGCCCCCTGCCCGGGCTCAGTGCTCCGGCCCGGCCGTGCTCGCGGTGGCGCCGGGGCCCGAGGGCGGCGTAGCGAGGAGTTCTGGTGCCACCGGCGCGGTCGCCGGGTCGGTGATCACCTGGCTGCACCCCCGAGCCGCCCCCTGCTCGCCGCACACCTGCAGACCGCTGTTGGAGGCAGAGGCATCGAGCATCGGTGAGTACGCGTCGTACCCCCAGTGCACCAGGGCCGTCTGGTGACCGCCCTGGGCTGCGGTGATCGAGGCGGCATCGCCGGGGGTGGCGTTGGTGATCTTGGCCCAGGCGGCTCGGCAGTGCGGGCTGTAGCGCATATGGATGGTCATCCGCTGAACATTCGCGGTGATCAGCGTGATGGCATCGGTACCGCAGCCCGTGGTCTTCGGGTCGAGCCCGGAACAGGAGACCCCCAGGCAGCCGCTGGGGGCGGTGGTGGCGGTCGTCGTGGCCGTAGCGGTCGTGGGCGCCGTCGGACCGTCCGCCGCCTGCCGTGGCGCGTGGCCCGGCCACAGTGCGGCCATCAGCCCCGCCACGGCCGCGACGAGCGCCAACGCCATTGCTGCGTAGGCAAGTTGTCGCCGCCTTGGAGGCAATCCGCCGCCCGGTTCGTCGGCCACGCCCTCCGGGGTTTCCTCGGGAGGCTCGCCCGCACCGTCCGCCACCCGCAGCATGGCGGCGGCGAAGACCGGCAGCACCGACTCCGGTTCGGTGCCGGATACTTCTGCCAGTCGCCGCAACGCCTGCTCGGTCACCGGCCGTTCGCCGTTGAACCAGCGCTGCCAGGACGACTTGCTGTGGTGCGTCCTCGCCGCGAGCTCGACCAGACTCAGCCCGCTGCGGTCCTTCATCTCCCTGAGCGCCTCGACGAGTTCCCGCTCCTCGGCGGACAACTCCTCGGGCAAACGCCTCCAGCGACCGGCCATGCGCCCCCCCTACGCAGCATGCGACCTGTCTACGACGGCAGTTGAGCCCCGCCGCCTTCGGCAGCGTACATGTCCTGGACAATCCCGTCCCGGCTTTGCCCGGACCTTGCGACAGGCCCCTTCCGGGGACAACACCCCTTCCCCGGTGGCCACTTGCTCCCCACAAGTGGCGACCGAAACCGCCGACCGGGAAGATCACTTCCCGGTCAGCGGCGCCGCCCCGATCAGCCGATGAAGGACTCGGGGCCGAAGCGGCCCCACACCACGAAGCCGGCCAGGGCGATGTAGACCAGGTCCACCACCATGAGCTTGAACTCGTGGCGCCGGATCCGGGTGATCGCCGCACCGACCATGATCGCCACCAGGCCGAGGGCGGCCAGCGGCACCAGGACCGGCGCGATGTCGAGCACGGCGGGCAGGATCAGGCCCACCGCGGCCAGGACCTCAAGGGCGCCGATGGCCTTCACTCCGCCGGAGCTGAAGTCCTCGACCCACTGCCCGCTGTGCCCGGCAGCGGCGATCTTCTCCTTCGGCGTGATCACCTTGAAGGCGCCGCCGAGCAGGTAGGCGGCGGCCAGCAGTCCGGCGACGATCCACAGAGCGAGGTTCACTGGTCTCTCTCCCTTGTACGTACGGGCCTCTGGTCGGTCAGGCGTGCTGGCCGGGCTGGTAGCCGCCGGCGGGCATGCGGGCGATGACGTTGCCGCGGTTGAAGGCGTTGATGACGGCGATGAGGGAGACCAGGGCGGCGAGCTGCTCCTCGTCGTAGTGCTTGGCGGCGTTCGCCCAGGCCTCGTCCGTGACCCCGCCGGCTGCGTCCGCGAGGCGGGTGCCCTGCTCCGCCAGCTCCAGGGCGGCGCGCTCGGCGTCGGTGAACACCGTGGCCTCCCGCCAGGCCGCGACCAGGTTGAGGCGCGTCGCCTCCTCTCCTGCGTGAACGGCGTCCTTGAAGTGCATGTCGACGCAGAAACCGCAGCCGTTGATCTGGCTGGCGCGCAGCTTCACGAATTCCTGCGTCGCCCAGGGGAGCGTCGATTCCGCGAGCAGCTTGTTCGCCGCGATGAGGTGCTTGAAGACCTTGCCCATGATCGGGCTGGCGAAGGGGTTCAGGCGGGCTTCCATCGTGGACTCCTTTGTCGTTGTCCGCTGTCGCCCCTCTAGGACAGGGCACCCCGGCGCCCCGTGACAGGTGCAGGTGTGACGTGCGTCACTGCCGCCGGGGTGTCGTCGGATACCCTGCTGGGCGAGCTGAGGGAGGGGTTCCATGCCGGGATCGGCAGTTGCGACGGATGCAGCCGGATACCGGCCGCTGCTGTTCTCCATCGCCTACGGGATGACCGGTTCCGTGGGCGACGCCGAGGACATCGTCCAGGACGCTTTCCTCGGCCTGACCCGGGCGGACCAGTCGGGGACCACGATCACCAACCTGAAGGCGCACCTGACCACATCGGTGACCCGGCTGGGCATCAACCACCTGGGCTCGGCGCGGGTACCGCGGGAGACCTACGTGGGCGAGTGGCTGCCCGAGCCCGTCGTCGTGTCCGCCGACCGGCCGGGGCCCGCCGAGTACGCCGAGCTGGCCGACTCGCTGTCGATGGCGTTCCTCGTCCTGCTGGAGGCCCTCTCTCCGACGGAGCGGGCGGTGTTCATGCTGCGCGAGGCCTTCGGATACGACTACCCGGAGGTGGCGAGGGCCGTCGGCAAGTCCGAGGCGAACTGCCGGCAGATCTTCGCCCGCGCCAGGAAGCGGATCGCTCCCGCCGCGCAGGCGGCCGACACCCCGCCGCCCCCGGCCCGGCGTGCGGAAGGCGAGGAACTCGCCCGTCGTTTCTTCGAGGCCACCGCAGGCGGCGACATGGACGCGCTGCTCGACCTGCTCGCGCCGGACGTCGTGTTCCACGGCGACGGCGGCGGCAAGGCCCGCGCTCTCGGCAAGGCACTCACCGGCCTGCGCCGCGTCGCCCAGCTCCTCATCGGCGGCATCCGCCGGAACCGGAAGCTCGGCGTCTCCCTCAGCCCGGCCACGGTCAACGGCCGCCCGGGCGCCGTCCTGTACGACGCCGAGGGCCGCGTGGCCAGCGTGCTCGAACTTGAGATCGCCAACGGCGCGATCCAGGCCGTCCACTCCGTGTCCAACCCCGACAAGCTCGCCCACCTCGGCCCGGTCTCCGACATCGGTCTGCTGCCGAAGAAGTGACGTTCCTTCAGAGCAACCACCGGTTCAACGACCTGTCCGAGCAGACGTAGCCCACGCACTGCCCTTCCGGCCCCGCCTCGACAGTGAACCACTCGCCGGCACGGCGGTGCGCGCGTCAAACGCGGTTTCGGTTCGGGTGGTCGATGCGGAGTTCCCGCTGGAGGGCCTGGTTCAAGGGGTCTGGGCGGGAGCCTTCAGGGAGTCGAGCCAGTGGAGGAGGCGGGCGCCCTGGCGGGTCATGATGTCCGGGTCGCGCAGGGCGTTGGCCAGGAGTGACATGCCCTGGTAGGCGGAGACGAGGGTGACGGCGAGGTCGTCCGGGTCGGGCAGGCCCAGGGCACGGAACTGGTGTCCGGCCCAGTCGAGCAGCCGTCGGATCACGGCGCCGGCCTGCGCGTCGAGGCTCCCGTCCGCGCGCTTGTCGAGTTCGACGGCCAGGGTGCCGGTGGGGCAGCCGTAGCGGGCGGCGAGGTCGCGCTGCCCCACCCAGGCTTCGATCAGCGCCTTGAGGCGGTCGAGCGGGTCGGACAACTGGTCCAGTCGGCCGGTGAGTTCGTCAAGGTGTGCGCTGTGCTCGGACAGCGCGGCCTGGACCAGCTCGTCCTTGGTCTTGAAGTAGTAGTAGACGTTCCCCACGGGGACGTCGGCCACGCGCGCGATGTCGGCGAGGGTGGTCCGTTCGACGCCCTGCTCATGCAGGACCTGGGCTGCCGCGGCCGTGAGCCGTCGGCGCTTGTCGGCCGCCCGCGCCGCCCTGGGCTTCACTGAGTCAGTCACCCAACCAACTATAGACAGCGCCCGAGGGGGCCGTGCTAAGGTCTTTCAAGTCAGCCGACTAACTTACTTGGGGGTAGCAATGATCGTCGTGACGGGTGCGACCGGCAACATCGGGCGGACGCTGGTGCCGCTGCTGGCCGAGGCGGGCGAGGAGGTCGTGGCCGTCTCGCGGCAGCCGCAGCCCGCCGGGCTTCCGGCCGGCGTCCGGCACGCCCGGGCCGACGTCGGAGAGGCCGCGAGCATGCGGCCCGTCCTCGATGGCGCCGACGCCTTCTTCATCCTGCTGGGCGGCGAGCTCAACGGCCACGGCGAGAGCCCGAACGCCCTGTTGGACGTGGCCGGGGCCGCCGGGGTCAAGCGGGTCGTCCTGCTCTCCTCCCAGCTCAACTCCACCCGACCGGAGGCCCCTTCACACACCCGCCTGCGCGAGTTCGAGGCTGCCGTGCGCGCGTCCGGAGTGGAGTTCACGATCCTGCGCCCGGGTGGCTTCGCCTCCAACGCCTTCGCCTGGGCCGAGTCGGTCCGTACGAAGCGCACGGTCTTCGCCCCGTTCGCAGATGTCGCGCTGCCCGTCATCGACCCGGCGGACATCGCCGAGGTCGCCGCCCCCGCGCTGCTCGACGGCGGTCACGCAGGCCGTACGTACGAGCTGACCGGCCCCGAGGCCATCAGCCCGCGCCGGCAGGCTGCGGTGATCTCCGAGGCCCTGGGCGAGGAGGTGGCCTTCGTGGAGCTCTCCCGCCAGGAGGCCCACGCCCACATGGCGCAGTTCATGCCGCAGGAGGTCATCGGCGGCACCCTGGACGTCCTCGGCATCCCGCTGCCGGCCGAGCAGGAGATCAGCCCCGACGTGGAGAACGTCCTCCACCGTCCGGCCAGGTCCTTCGACGAGTGGGTCGCGCGCAACCTCCCGGCCTTCCGGTAGAACCCCCTAGTGAGCCACTCGCGGCGGGGCCGGTTGCGATCGAGCCAGGTCCGGCATGAGGCCTCGATGGGGCTGGGGCCGTCCGCAGCCACCGCTGCGGACGGCCCCAGGAGCACGTCCTTCAGCTGCCGCGCCTGATGGTTGGCGGCAATGAGGTATGGGCTTTGCCCTGTGGCGTAGGTCGGTGGATCTCGCGCTCGATGACGGACGCGACTTCTGGCCACGGCACGGCCATCGGCGATGTGAGGTTCCAGTAGCCATGGCTCGTGCGGACCAAGGCGCTCACTCCAAGCGGCGCGGCATCCTCAGGGACGCAGGCAAGGAGGCGGCGGAGGACGCTGCCGGCACCTCGTGCTGCCGGGCTTATGCCGCTGCCGACGAGGAGGGTTGCGGTCCGGATCGCATCGAGCGTATCGGGTGCGGCGCCAGGCGTGGCGAAGCGACCGAGAACCATCTCCCACCAGGGTTGGCGGGTACGTGCCCACGCGAGGCGTTCGAGTCCGGAGCCCAGGTCAACCGCCATACAGCTGGGGTCCTCGGCGTTCCAGAGCAGGACGATGTCGCCGATCGGCAGGTCCAGGTGGCGGAAGTGCACGGTGAACCCGCAGACCTCACGTCGTCTCCACACGGCGTTGCGCCCGTGGATGGTGATGTGCCTGGCGTGGAGCCCGATATCAGAGAGCACCGTGAGCCAGTGGTCGAGGATGTCGGTGAACTCGGCATCCTGGGTGATGGGTTCGATACGCGAGACGTTGACGAACGAAGTGAGGAATCCGTCTCGGAGGACGCCGGTGGCGTTCCTCTCGCCGGTCATCCTCACGACTGGCTGAGGAAGGTAGCCGCGGCGGAGGACGTACGGCTCGCCGTCCTTGAGAAGAGGGTCGAGCGCTTGGACGGCCGAGATCGTCAACTCCGTGTCCCGGCCGCACCTCGTTGGCAGGGGTCTGGCTCGTACCACGCCTGCCGTGCGGAAGCTGTTCTCCAGCCGGTCCAGCAGGCCGGCCCACGAGTGGGGTCGAGTCGTCGGCCGGTACGGCGTTCCTCTGTCGCGGTGGCGGATGTCGAAGCGTCCGTCGGGGCTTTGGGTGATCTCCCACTTCGGGCCGAGCCCAAGGCGGTCGCCGTCCAGGAGGCCGACCTGCCTCGACGGTATGTCGGCCATCAGCATGGCCGGGTCGCCAGAGCGCGGAAGTGGCGAACCGGGTCGAAGCGCTGGAACCCGATCTCCTGGACAGCGGGCGCGTCCAGCGTCAGGGCCTGTTCGATCGCCACAGCAAGGGCGCAGGCGGCCGCCTCGTCGTCGCTGTCCGGGTTGGCGTACACGGCGGCTCCGGTGGCGTCGCAGATCGCCGCCTCGGCGCAGGTGCCTTCCCGCCAGCAGAGCGCCGCGACCGGGGTGCCGGCCCGCAGCGATTCGCCGAACACTGCGGCGCCAGCCTCCACGTAGGTTCGGGAGCACGTGTAGACGAATGCGGCGGCGTCGGAGAAGGCCACGGCCTTGGCGGCGCCGCCCAGCTCGCCGACCCAGGTGACGTGGTCGGCCGAGAGGAGGGCCTGGTGCCTGCGCAGGTAGTCCGTGTCGAACACAGGGCCGACGATGCTGATCCGTCGTCCGAGCAACTGGGCCGCCCGAACCGCGAGATGCGGCGCCTTCTCTTCGTCGATCCGGCCGACCCATATCAGGTCGCGGCCAGGAACGGCTGGCGGCTCGGCTTCCCCGAGGCCGAGGTGGACGGCGTGCTCCAGGGCCGGCGTGTGCGTCGCGTAGAGCGCGGCCATCTCCGGCGAGTAGCAGTAGAGCCTGGAGCGCCGACCGTCGAACGCGTCCGCCGCGTGCTGGAACACCGGTGAGTGTTGGAAGGTCGCAACGTCGCAGTCGAGCTCGGCCCAGATCTTCCGCCACTCAGGATGTGACGGGTACTCATGCCCGACGACGAGCAGGTCGTAGCCGGTCGTGCGCAGCTCGCGTGCGGCTTGGGTGCCCGGCTGGAGCTCCTCCAGGCGGACCGAGCGCAGCGCCCAGTCGCCTGCGAGGTCGGTCCTCCAGCCGGGACCGAGGAGGTGTACGTCGGCGCCTGCGGCTCGGGCGCCTTCCGCCACTGCCCAGAGCCAGCGTTCGATCCCGCCGTAACCGGCGGGCGGGAAGATGTAACTGCTGGGGAAGTCGCAGATGCCGACTAACACTTATGCCTCCGTTGTTCCGTCCGCCGAGATCCGGCGGAATCCGAGGTAGGGCATCAGGGCCTCGGGCAGGACGATGGAGCCGTCCTGCCGCTGGCACTGTTCGAGGAGGGCTGCCAGGGTGCGGCCGATGGGCAGCCCGGAGCCGTTGAGTGTGGCGACGGGCTTGGTCTTGCCGTGCTCGTCCCGGGTGCGGATGCCCGCGCGGCGGGCCTGGAAGACACCGCAGTCCGAGACGGAAGAGATCTCGCGGTAGGTCTGCTGGCTGGGCAGCCAGACCTCGATGTCGTAGGTGATCTGGGCGGAGAAGCCAAGGTCTCCTGCGGCGAGCTGGACGACCCGATAGGCCAGTCCCAGTTCCTTGAGGCAGGCTTCGGCGTGGCTGAGCATCTTCTCCAGCTCGGCCTGCGAGTCGTCGGGGTCGCAGATGCGGACCATCTCGACCTTGGAGAACTGGTGCTGGCGCAGGATGCCGCGGGTGTCACGGCCGTACGAGCCGGCCTCCGAGCGGAAGCACGGGGTGTACGCGGTGAGGGCCAGGGGAAGTTCGGCCGGCGGGATGATCTCGTCCGCGTAGAGGTTGGTGAGCGGGACCTCGGCAGTCGGGATCAGGAAGAGTTCGCGCTCCCCCATGCCGGTGGCGAAGAGGTCCTCTTCGAACTTCGGGAGCTGGCCGGTCCCGGTCATGGTCTGCCGGGTGACGAGGTAGGGGACCGCGTGCTCGACGTAGCCGTGTCGCTTGGTGTGCAGGTCCAGGAAGAGCGTGGCCAAGGCGCGCTCGATGGCGGCGCCGGCACCGCGCGAGACGCTGAACCGGGAGCCGGAGAGCTTGCTGGCACGGGCGAAGTCGAGAATGCCGAGGGCCTCACCGAGGTCCACGTGGTCCTTCGGCTCGAAGGAGAAGGACGGCGGCGTACCAACCCGCCTTACCTCGACGGCGTGCTCGTCCGAGTCGCCGTCGGGGGTGCTGTCGAGCGGAAGGTTGGGGATGGTCAGCAGGAAGTCGCGCAATTCCTGCTGCACCTGCTCCTGCTCCGCCTCGGCCGAGCGGATCTCCTCCTTGAGTTCGCGGGCCCGGTCCTTCAACGCCTCGGTGTCACCGCCCTGGCGGGCCGCCTGCTGGACCTCCTGGGCGACCCGCTTCGACTCGGCCCGCAGCTCGTCCACGCGGGTGATGAGCTGGGATCGGCGGGACTGAAGAGACTCCAACACAGAGAGATCCAGGGTGTAGCCGCGGCGGGCGAGGCGGCGGACCGCCTCGGAGCCCATCTCGATGAGGGCGCGGGGATCATGCATGGGAGTTCTTCTCCTCCAGCTGGACTGATGGTCCATCGAAGGTAGCAAGCACGCGCTCGTCTTCTGGCCGCGAAGACCATGCACCCGATGCCACGGTCTCCATCTCCTCCGCCTCCAGGAGTTCGAGCAGGGCCACAGTGAGGTCTTCGAGTTCGCTGTCCTCGATCCTGATCACGTAGAGACAGGGCACCTCATCGAAGAAGATCGGCATGGTCCGGCCCGGGCTCGCGCGCGAGGTCTGTCTCTGCCAGCGCAGCACGGAGGCCAGCAGCCCATGCGCGACCACCACCCGAGGTGAGGGCATCGGGACTGCGCTCCGGAGGCCGACCAACATTCTGAGGATGGCTCCACGCTGGGACTCACCAGCACCGGGCGGACGCTCCCATGGTCCGGCGGCGACGAGCCAGCGCGCGTACTCCGTGAAGGGGCCGCCTTCGAACTGCCCGTAGTCCACTTCGCCGAGGGCAGGCTCGACCCTGATGGGCTGGTCGGTCTCGCCCATCAACAGCCGGGCCGTCTCACTCGTCCGGGCGAAACCCGAGGTAAGCCAGATACGCGGCTGGACGGCAGCGGTGACGCCGCTACCGGTCCGGCAGGCGACGCGACCCTCCGGATCAAGTGGAAGATCGACAGTCGGGTCGCCGTTGACCCGGTGAGCCGTGCTGTAGCGGGTACTGGCATGGCGCAGGAGGTAGGTGGTCATGCCTGGCCGCTCCTCTCCGGCACCACCGTGAGATCGAGGCCCCCGGCCAGCCCTGCGATCACCCGCTCCATCACGGAGGCGCGGCTGTCTTCCACTTCGCGGTAGTAGAGGAGCCCGTCCACGCAGAGGGCGAGGCTCCATTGGCGCAGCCGCCGCGGATCGAGGCCGGCGCTGGTGGCGGCGATCTCGAAGCGGTCCCGGGTACCAGTGCCCAGGTCGTAGTAGACGGTCCAGAACGCCCAGTCGAAGATCTCGTCACCGACCATCGGAAGGGGGTCCGCCAGGATGGGCTTCCGATCGTGGTCGAAGAGGACGTTCTCCCGATAGACGTCCGCGTGAAGGACCGATGCCCGTGCCACGTCCGGGTGCAACCGGGTGACCAGCCTCTCTCCGAGCCCCGCCCAGTCAAGCGGTAGCTGGGGACGTTGCGCCACCAGGCGGCGGTGCACCCGCGGGACCAGCTCGCATTCGAGGAAGTCCTGGAGGCTGGGAAGCGCTGCGGCCGTCGTGTTCGCGCCTCGGCCGAGACAATGCAGCTGCCGCAGTGCGATGGCCACTGCCTCGTACTCGTCCTTCTCCGGTCCGGTGGAGCCGCCGGGCACGGACGCCACTACCTCCAAGGCGGCGATCCCGAGGTCGTCCGCGTGGTCGAGCACCCTGACGGCCGGCCCGGCTGCCCAGATCCCCAGTGCGATCATCTCGTTGTGGTAGCGGCTGTGCTCGGGCCATGCCTTCAACAGGACCTCGCGCTTTTTGTTCTGCTCCCGCGCCACCATCAGCAGCGAGGCGTGGCCGGCGTCGTGGTAGCTGTCGAGAGTCAACTGCCAGCGGCGCGAGGCTTCGTTGAAGAGCTCGGGGGCGTGGGCGAGCCACCCGTGCACCCCCGGGCCGTAGTGCTCCCGGAGGCGCTGCCGTGCGGTGCGCGGGGGCAGGAGTGTGTGCGATTCAGCGCGCATCAGCTGAGCCGGACGCCGTGGTGGACCAGTTCGGCGGTGAGCTCCGGGAAGCCGCCGAGGGCCAGGGCGACCTGAGCCTGCACCTTCTCGATCTCCGGGTCCTCGGCCGCGAGCCGGACCAGGACCTTCCAAGGCTGGTCGAGGCGCTGGCCGGTGGCGCTGACCAGGTGCACTTCGGCGTAGCTGCCGGTCTCTTCGTACAGGCGCTGGGCCAGCCGGGTGGCCGCCAAGTTGTACAGCTTCCCGACGTGGTAGACGGGGTTCTTGCCGCTGGCCCCTTCCAGGTTCATCGGGCGCAGCGGGGTGATCAGGCCGTTGACCCGATTGCCGCGACCTACAACCCCTTCGTCGCCCGACTCGATGGAGCTGCCGGTGTAGGTCAGGTAGAGCTCGTCCTTGTCCGGAACGTCGCGGGCGTTGAGGAGGAAGGTGACCTCGACGCCCGGAAGGTGCTGCTCCGCGAACCGGGCACACTCGGCCAGGACCTCCTTCTTGTTCGCGAGGTACGCGGCCCGGTTGGGAACGTGCGCGGACTTCTGCGGGACGCACAGAACCGCCTCGGCCTTCGTCCCGTCGAAGTGACCCATCAGCTTCACGTCGGAGCCGCACCACGGGTTCGCCTGGGTGAACTCGCTGACGCCGGACAGGTGGTTGACGAGCGCGTGGGCGAACTGCTCGAACGGGGCCATCGGCGCCCAGCCGGTGCCGAGCGAGGTGTCGTTGGCGAGCAGGACGTGGCGCTCGCGCAGGTCGTCCACCGAGCGGGGCGCGAACCAGCGCGATCGGTCGGTGCCGCCCTCATCGGTCACGACCGCGCCGGGGCTGGGGTTGCTGGTGATGTTGAAGATCAGGTCGAGGTGGCTCGCGAGCTCGGGCAGCCGGTCCTGGAAGAAGGCCAGGACGGCCTGTTCCGCCAGTTCCCGCACCGGGATGTCCTCGCCTCCGCAGGCGTACGCGGCCCGCCCGTTGATCAGCACCTTCACCGGGGCCGTCATCCGGCCGGCGCCGTAGCGGACCTCGCAGGAGCCGCCGAGCAGGGCGAGCTTGTCGAAGTTGTGGTGGAGCACGGCACCGAAGCGGTCGAGCGTGTAGCGGCTGTACGCACGGGAGAGCTCCTCGGCCAGGTGGTCGGCGAGGGTGTCCGGGTGGCCGATCCCCTTGCGTTCCAACAGGACGAGATCAGTGGGGAGCGGACGCCCGGTCTCGATGGTGATGCTGCTGTTCCGCACCTTCGTGCTGACGCGTTGCATGACGATCTCCTCTTCCTTTGGTCCGGCTGCGGTGCTCGGGCAGGGGCTTTCGTCGTGCGGATGTGCCGAACACCCGCACGTCAGACCTGTAGCGGTGTGTAATGGGCGCTGAGCGCTCGGAGACATTCAGCCCTGCCGGTGAGCCGCCCGACCAGTGCCGGCATTCGGACAGCGGTCGCTGTCCACTAGAGACGCCCTGGGGGATCAAATGCCGCGACCACTAAAGCCTCTGGACCCCACCCGCTCCGCGGCCCACTGGTTCGGCGCGGAACTTCAGTACTGGCGGAAGCTCAGAAAACTGAGTCAGGACGGACTTGGACAATTGGTCCACCTGAGTGGGGACCTGATCAGCAAGATCGAGCGGGCAGAGCGGCCCTGCAAGCTTCACCATGCCCAGGCGTTAGACGCGGCCTTGAACACTGGTGGAGTGCTCTCGCGAAGCGTGGCACTGGCCGAGGCTGAAATGGACAACCGCTCAAGGGAAATGGACAAACGACGCGGTGGGGCCGTCAAGCCTCCCCGAGGGGATCTGCTCGGGGGCACGCTGGAAGAGCCATCGCCCGCCCTCAAGTGGAACGAGTCCGACCCCATGGAACGACGGAATTTCCTTGCCGTGACGAGTGCGGCTCTCGCCGCAGGCCCACTGACCCAGCTACTGATCTTCAGCCCGGCGACTGCGGTGCCGGTGGTAGTTCGGACCGCCGATGTCGAGCAGATCCGCGCCGCCGCGACCACACTGCGCAGCTGGGACAACCTCTACGGCGGCGCCGGCGTCGTTCGCGATACCGCGCTCGCCCAACTCCGTTGGGCCGCAGGCCTCCTGAACAGCGGATGCCCTGCTCCGCTGAGGGCTGAGCTGTTCGGCGCCGTCAGCCGCCTGGCGACCGTTGTCGGTGCCTCGGCCTTCGACGCCTTCGCTCACGACGACGCCCACCGCCTATTCGCATTCGCCACCTCGTGCGCCGAGGAAGTGGACAACTGGCCACTGCGCGCCATCTCCTACAACCTACGATCCCGCCAGGCCACTTGGTGTGGTAATCCCGATACCGGCCTCACGCTCGCGGAACTCGGCCTTGCCCGCGCCGACCGACTCTCTCCTGCCGAACAGTCCATGCTCCACAACGCCCGCGCCCGAGCCCTGGCCAAGATGGGCCGCACCCAACCGACCCTGGCCGCGATCGGCGCGTCCGACGAATCATTCGCCTCGATCATTCCGGCAGCCGAAGGGCCGTGGATGGCGTACTACGACATTGCGCAGCACCATGGCGACACCGGCCACGCCCTGTTCGACCTCGCCCTTGCCGGCCACCCACCGCAGGAGGCACTCCGGCGGCTGCAGGCCGCGGTGGACGGTCACGACGATGGCTTCGCCAGGTCCCGCGCGTTCTCCCGTACCAAGCTCGCTACGCTCCAGATGGCGGCCAGCGACCCCGAGCAGGCTCTGGCCGAGGGTCGCAGCGCACTCGCCGAGGTCAGCGACCTCCGCTCGCTGCGTGCCAATCACGAGCTGGCCGAGTTGGGCCGGGTCGCCCATCGCCACCGCAACCTCGCCGACATCCGGGACCTGCGGGAGCAGATCGCCGCTACGGTGGCAGTGTGAGCAGCAACATCGAGGCGTCCCACTCCCTGCTGGTCAAGGCGTGCGCCATGGTCGGCCTGTCCGCAACCGGCGCGGAGCCGATCCGGATCGGGGAGAACGCGCTGTGGCGGTTGCTGAATGGGATCGTGGCTCGGATCAGCCGCCCCGGGCAGTCGACTGCCGCTCGACGCGAACTAGCGGTCGCTCGATGGCTGCACGACTGCGGGGTGCCTGCGGTGCGCCCGCTCGATCACCTGCCAGAGCCGCTGGATGTGGACGGCAACCCGGTGACCTTCTGGCACGAGCTACCGCCACACCGACCCGGTCGCGCCGCCGACATCGCGCCACTCCTCCATCGCATCCACGAACTACCTGTCCCGGATTTCCCGTTGGGCCGCCTCGACCCATTCGTCCGGCTGGACTTCCGGATCGACGGCGCGGCCACCCTCAATGACTCGCAGCGGCAGTGGCTGCGCGACCGCCTAGCCGAACTCCAGACGGCATGGCTGAGTCTTCCGCCGGGCCTGCCTACGAGCGTCATCCACGGCGATGCCTGGGGCGGCAACGTCGCCGTCACACCCACCACCTCGTATCTGCTGGACTTCGAACGGGCCTCTCTCGGGCCTCCCGAGTGGGACCTCACTGCCACCGCCGTCGGCTACGGCACCTTCGGCACTGTTTCGGACAGCGAATACGACGCCTTCTGCGAGGCATACGGGGCTGACGTGATGGTCTGGGCCGGTTACCAAGTGCTGCGAAATATCCGTGAGCTCCGGGTCACTTGCTTCGCGCTCCAGCACGCGGCAGCCGATCCGACCCGACACCGAGCGGAAGCCCACTACCGTCTCGCCTGTCTGCAAGGAGAGAACGGTCCACGGCCATGGGGTTGGACAGCCGTCAGCTGAGGTCGACCTGTACGTCCCCGTTGTAGCCCATCTCGCATCGTACGAAGCATGGGCCGTGCAGAGTGATGGCGTCCCGTGGAGTGGTGTAGCAAGGATCTTGGAGTAACCCCTGGTCATAGGAGAGCCATCGCGCAACTCTCTGAGTAGAACGGCGAGTTCACCAGGGGGTGCGCGATGGCCTTGTCCCAGT
>NZ_JAHTKP010000056.1 GCF_019192735.1 Kitasatospora aureofaciens | reverse complement strand
TTACCCGGCGTAGCCGGGTAACCACGGGCCTTCGGCCCGGGTTGCTTGCGCCTTCGGCGCTGCGCGGCGGCTTCGCCGCCGCCCCGGCCTTCGGCCGGGGGCCTCGGGCTTCGCCCGTGGCTGGCCCGCACTTCGTGCGGGCGGCCGGCTTCGCCGGCGGATCGGGCTTTGCCCGATCGGTGGGGCGGGGCGCTACGCGCCCTTGGCGGTGGGTCAGCTCCTACGCTTCGCTTCGGAGCTGAGGTGGTGTGAAGTGCGGGGGCCTGCGGCCCCTAGACAGGTGAGACCCGTGCTGTATTCGGGCGAGAGCTGGCCCGCGCGCAGCGCGGGCAGCGCGGGCCGGATCCGGCTGCGCCCGATCAGAAAGGGGCGGCGGGCGCTGCGCGCCCTGGGGTAGTGGGGGTCAACTCCGCGCTTCGCTGCGGAGTTGGGTGGGTGTCAGGGTGGGGCCTTCGGCCCTTGGTGGGGTGGTGGGTGGATGCCGGGCTTCGCCCGGGCTGACTGGGGTGGTGGGCGCTTCGCGCCTTGGGGGGTGGTTGGGTGATGGGTGGTCATGGGGTGAGGTCACTCGTTGGAGTGGTGGAGGGGCGGGCTTCGCCCGTTCTCATGCATCAAAGACAGTAGCCCGCTAGACTCTGGACTAGTGGAAGGGCCCCGGGAGATTCTCGACGGCCCGCGCTCACGGGGTTGGTCGCTCCGGGTCGGCTCTGTCGAATTATTCTCAAATTCGAGGATTGGATGCGTGGAGGCCGGGTGTGGCGGGCGGCGATACTGACGGAATTGAATTCGCGCGGTGGCTGGTGCAGCGGCGGGCTCAGGGGACGTCGCCCGATCGGGGCCGGCCACTGGGAGGCGCAGGTGTGGGAGCGGGAGACCGGGCTAGGGCTCGTCCGGTGCCAGGGTCAGCGATCCCAGTCTCGTCACCAGTTCCTCATCGTTCAGGTGTCCTCCGAACCGGTCCCAGCTTGCGATGAACCGTCCGGGGGTGAGCCCAAGGTCGAAGACTGATGTGAACGTCGAGATCATGCAGAAGGCGATCGCGCCGTCGCGATCAACCGGATTGGTGATCCGGGCCTCCAGGTCGCCCTTCAACCAGGTGAGCATCTCCAGCGTGGACGCCCCGTCGATCGCCCTTCGACGCAGTTCCCGCTCGATCTCCTGCTGTCCAGCGCCCCGGCTCATACCCCCACCCTCCGAAGAAGCCAGTCTGCAAATGATGACATGGTGCGCTCCACCCTCCCTGCACACAGCCCCACGGTCGACGGCCAGCGCACCTGCCATGCAGGTGCTCACAGGTTCGGGGCATCCTCACTGAATAGCTTGACAATTCGAAGAGCTTCAAAAGCTGCCACGTCGCCGTTCTCGCGAATTTCCTGGAAAGGAATTGCCTGTCATGCCCAAGAAGCTCCGCCTTAATCAGGAAGAGGCGTGCGACGCGGCAGTACGACTTCTGACGCCTCCGGCGTCGGGTCTGGTGCCGCCGCAGGGGCTGCGGTGCCAGATCCGGGCCGCGACGGGCGCGGGCAAGTCGCTGACGGCCGTTCACGTCGCCGGGCGGCTCCGCTCGGAGCGAACACTGGTGATCGTGCCCTCACTGCCTCTGCTGGAGCAGACGGTCGAGGTCTGGCAGCGCGAGGGCCACAGCGGGCTGATGGTCGGGCTCTGCTCGCTGGTGGGCAACGAGCAACCCGTGGGCCTGCGCTGCACCACCGACCCGGCGCAGCTGGTGAAGTGGACGGCCGGCCCGGGGAAGGTGACGGTGTTCGCCACATACGCCAGCCTGGGCCTGGGCCACCTGGAGAAGGCCCACCAGGCGGGTTTGGAACCCTTCTCGCTCGCGATCGTGGACGAAGCCCACCGGGTCAGTGGCCAGACTGGCCGGCCGTGGGCGGCGATCCTGAACAACACCCAAATCCCGTGTGACCGCAGGTTGTTCATGACGGCCACGCCGAGGCTATGGGCCGTCAAGGAGCGGGATCGGGAGCGGGCGGCGGCGGCCGGCATCGGGTCGGCCGAACTGATCGCGAGCATGGACGACGAGAGCCTGTCCGCCTTCGGCCCCATCGCCCATGACTATCCGCTCGGGCAGGCGATCTCCGACGGCGTGATCGCCCCCTACCGCATCGTCTGCGTCGACGTCTCGGACCCGGTCCTCCAGGGCCTGGAGCAGCGCGGCGCGAGTGACCGGTCGGTGGAGTACCGGGGAGCCCGGCTGGCGGCCCTGCAGACCGCTCTGCTGACCGCCTGTGCGGAGTGGGACCTCTCTCGGGTGCTGTCCTTCCATCACCTGGTGACCGAGGCGCGGGCGCTGAGTGCCGGCCTGCCGGAGGTGGCGCGGGTGCTGTGGGAGCAGGACCCGGCGCTGCACCCGGACCCTGAGCTGATCGGCACGAGCTGGCTGGAGGCCGAGCACACCTCCGCCGAGCGCCGGGCCGTGCTGGGCACGTTCGCCTCGCTGGTCCGGGATGACGGGTGGCGGCTGCTGCGGTACATCCTCGCCTCGGTGAAGGTGTTGTCCGAGGGCGTGGACACGTTCGACTGCGACGCGGTGTTCTTCGCCGACGTGCGCGGCTCGATGGTCGACCTGGTCCAGGCCGTGGGGCGGGCGCTGCGGATGAAGCCGGGCAGCGGGAAGGTCGCCACCATCGTGGTGCCCGTCCTGCTGGGTGCCAGCGAGAACGGCAGCCAGTTGCTGACCTCCCCGGCCTACGACGGGCTGTCCAAGCTGCTGATGGCGTTGCGGGCGCACGACGCGGCCGCCGTGGAACGGCTGGCGATGCCGCAGTCCGAGACGCGGCCGCCGAGGAAGCCGAAGCACGCCGGAGAGCCGGAGGAGTTCCGCTCCGCCGCCGGCCAGGCGCAGCTGCTCCAGTTCTCCACCCAGCGCGACCCGGCCGTGATCGCCGCGTTCGTGCGCACCCGGGTGCTGGAGCCGGAACGGGCCGAGTTCCGGCGCGGCCTGGAAGAGCTGCTCGCCTACCGCGAGAAGTTCGGCGACGTGAAGGTGCCCTACGCCTACCGGGCGCCGTCCGGACACCGCCTCGGGGCGTGGGTAGCCGACCAGCGCCGCTACAAGGCCGCCGACGTCCTGGACCCGGAGCGCGTGAAGGAGCTGAACGCGCTCGGGATGGTGTGGTCGGCGTTCGACACCGCCTTCACCGACAACCTCACCGCGGTCGCCGGGTACGCGGCCAAGCACGGCCACGCCTGCCCGCCCAACGAAGCGGTGTGGGGCGGGCGGCCGGTCGGCACCATCATGAAGAACCTGCGCACCGCCCAGCGGCGCACCGAAGCCCTCCAGCGCCGAGCCGAGGCCGGCGAGCAGGACCTGGACTGGACGGGAGCGCTGACCGCCGACCGCAAAGCCGCACTCGACGCCATCGACCCGGCGTGGTGCCCCACCTGGTCGGTGGAGTGGCAGCGCTCCTTCGCCCTGGCCTGGCGCCACGTGAAGGAGGGCGGGCAGTTGGCAGGCGCGGAGCCGGGTTCCGTGGTGGTGCAGGGTGAGGATCTGGCCGGGTGGGGGCGCGCGCAGCAGGTCGGCTGGGACAAGCTCAGCCCCGCCCAGCAGTGGGCGATCGAGCACGTCCTCGGACTCGAACCCCTGCCCGCCGAACAGAAACCGGCGGGGAAGGTCTCGCACGCGGAGAAGGAACGCCGCAACCTCGCCGCCGCCACCCAATACCGGAACCGCGAAGGACACCTCAACGTCCCCCGCACACACAAAGAACCCCTGACCCTCGACGACGGCACCACCATCCAGATCAGCCTGGGCCTGTTCATCACCAACACCCGCAACAGACGAGCCCACATCCCCACCGAACGCGCCGCACGACTCACCGAACTGGGCATGCGCTGGGAGTAGACAGAGCGCCGGAGGCTAGCCGCTGACAGGCTGGGCCCGGCCGCCACGGATGCAACACACCCGCCGCAGCAACACGGCTCGGGCCCCTCCGGAAGAAGCAAATGCCCAGCTCAGGGGTGCAACACGGGCCTTTCGCGTGGCAGCGCATGCACCCCTGACGCGCCCGGCTGTCTCGCCCCACGGCGCCACCACCAAGTCAGCCGCGTTGGAGTGACGCGCTCCGAGGGAAACCAAACGTCCATCTCGTGGCTTCCCTGCGCGAGGACGAGACGTTTCGGGCTACAGGCCGAGTAGGTCCCGCAACTGCACGGCTCCTTCCCACAACGACTCGATGGTGACGTCGGCGGTGACGGGCGTCGTCTCGGTCCACCCGTCGTAGCTGTTCTTCCCATCGCGTACAGGCCTCCAGTCCTGGGCCCGCCACTCCGCGATCACCTCCCTCTCAAGCCGCTCGGCATCGCGCCCCACGAGGAAGTCCATGGTGTACCTGCTGTTCCACCCCCGACGTTCATGCTTCTGGATCCGGCCGGTACCCAGGTTGCAGATCCCGACCTTCGCCGCCTGAAGACGTTCGTGGAACAGCAGGTACACCAGGGCCGGCTGGCTTCGCTTGAAGCCATGCTCGGCACACTCCGAACAGCCGCTACCGCGGCTGTTCACGCTGCCAAGAGTCGGATAGACGACGGCCCGGCAATCCGGGTTCGTGCACTCACACTTCCAGCGCTCGCGCACTCCTGGATACGGAACCAGCGGCAGCAGTCCGGCCTCGATCATGGTGTCGCGCGCAGCTTCCGGATCGATCACCACTCCAGCGCACCATTTGCAGGCCTGCGCGCCACGCCGGATCCAGGTGAGCCGAGGGTAGATGATGCGGTCGCTCGGCCCTGGGCAGTCGGTGGCAAGGCACATGCTGCGCCAGCGCTCGTTCACCCCCTTGTAGGGGTCGAGCGGCCTGGCGCCGACCGCGAGCATCTCAGTGACGGCCTGCTCCTCGGGTACGCGCATACGCCCGCCGCACCATTTACACCCGCCGTTCCCGCTGAGAACAACGCTGGCGTAGGTGGGGGTAATGTCGTCCGCCTCGCAGGCCAGGCACTTACAGGGCCACGGTTGCAATGCCTTCTGGTACGGTTCGAGCGGCTGGACACCGCGCTGGATCATCTCGTAGACCGCGCGTTCAGGCCGGACCGCGACCCTGGCGCAGTATTTGCAGGCCGAGATCCTCGCGAGGCGGGCGTCCGACAGACGTGGGCGGATGTCGGCCGGCTCTCCTTCCCACAGACCGGGGCACAGGGCGCTCAGGCACCGGCTTCGCCAGGGGATGTCCACTCCCGGGTACTCCTCCAGCGGTTCTACCCCAGCGGCACGCATCTCCTCGACAGCCACGTGAGCTGGAACCTTGCGCTGCGCGGCGGCACGCGCGCGGCCGCACGGGTCACAGCCACCACGGCCCGGCTGCATGACGTTGCGGTAGATCGGTGTAACGAACTCACCGCACTCCATGCAGACACTCAGCCACCGCTTGGAGCTAGTGGGCCACGCCGATATCGGCCAGACACCCTTGCCGATCATGTTCGCCTTAGCGACCCTGGGATCGAGATGACGGGGCACTTCACTCCAAACAACCGACGTTGCAAAGACGTTGATGTCCGTCGAGCCACCCCGACGATGCAGTCACCGTAGTGTCCATCACCGACATCGCGGGCCAGCAAGCAGCAGAACGCCGAGCGGGTCGACGTCTTCTACGACGAGTCCGCGAGCGCCTCCGCAGCACCGTCCGACGACGTCTTCTGCCTCTGTCGGGCCAACCTGTCGCGCCCGACCCCGCACGAGGGTAGACGCCCATCCGCGCACCCATGAGGGCCGGGCCTGTCAAGCACGCGTAGGTGCCTGGCCTCGGGTTCTTTCCTGCTGCTGCCGGGGCTGCGTGGTCTTCGGGGCTTCCTCGCAGTCGCTGTTTCCGCCGCTGTGTGGAGGAGTCCAGTTGGAGCGCCCGGAGCCCGGCGAGGGACGAGCGGGCGAGGACGAACGAGCTGGACACCGAGACGCGGCGGCGGACGATGGGCAGCTGAGGAAGCGTGAAGTTGCTGTGGGGCGTGGATCGTTGGCGTCCCCGGCAAGTGGTCCGCGTGTGGTGTCACATGCACCCATTCGGCGTCTGGCCGGTATGGCCGGCGCCATGACCGTGGTCCGGGGGCCGGGCTGCTCAGTCAGGTCATCGAGCGCGGCGGAGCCGTCTCATGCGAGGAATGCGAGCGCACCCGGGGTCTGTGGGGGATCCGCGCCGCAGCGTGTCATCGCGGTGGTCGCTTGCGCTGGTCCTGGTCGGCGCGCAGGGCGCGTAGGAGGTGGAAGGCGCGGGTGAGGAGTTTGCGGGCGATGGCGGTGGTGGCGATCGGCTTCCCGCGCCGGGCGGCGATGGCCTGGTAGGTGTCGGCGAAGGCGGGGCTGCGTTTGGCGGTCTGGGCGGCCTCGCACAGGATCCAACGCAGCCAGGCGGAGCCCTGTTTGGAGATGTGTCCTTGGTGGACGGTGAGGTCCGAGGCGCGGACGGTGGGGGTGAGGCCGGCCCAGGCGGCGAGCTTGCGGGCGGAGGGGAACCGGGTGATGTCGCCGACCTCGGTGATGATCACCAGGGCGGTGAGCGTGCCCACCCCCGGCAGTGTGGTGAGGGCCTTGACCGCGGGGTCGCCCCGGGCGCACGCGGTGAGCTGCTTGTCGAGGGCGTCGATCGGGACCTGCAGGGCGTCCATGACGTGCAGCAGGTCGTCCACCACGCGGCGTGAGGCGTCCGGCAGGTCGAGGGACGCGAGCCAGTCCCGGCCGGGTCCGGTGAAGCAGCCGCCGCCGACCCGGTCGTGGCCGAGGTCGGCCAGGACGGCGTGAACGCGGTTGCGCAGGAGCGTCCGCAGGCGAACCAGCTGGAAGCGGTGGCGGAGCAGGGCCCGCTACTGACGGACGTCGAGTGGGGCGATCCACGCCTCCGGCAGCAGGTCGGCGCGCAGTAGCCGGCCCAGGATCGCCGCGTCGACCTTGTCGTTCTTCAGCCGCGCCGAGGCGATCGCCTTGCAGCGCAGGGGGTGGACAAGGTGGGGTTCGTAGCCGTAGTCCTCCAGCAGTTCCACCAGCCAGCCCCAGCCGTACGCGGCCTCGAACGCCACGGGGGTACCGATCGGCAGATCCCCGATCACGCCGAGAACCGTCTCGACGCCGTTGGGTACATTCCGGTTGACCCGGACCGTGCCCTCCTCGTCGAGAATCGCGATCTGCGACCTCTTGCGGTGCACGTCGATTCCGACGTAAACAGACATGTCGGGCCTCCTTCCCGAGCTCGTACACACCCGGACGATAGGCATCGCCGGGCTGAGCACGGAAGGGGGCCCGGCCCTCATAGGGTCAGGTCACAGGGCGCGACAGGGGGCCGCGACAGCCCCATGGTGGCCGGCTCAGGCAGCACGGTCTTTCACCGGGTAGAGCTCGGTGAGTCCGCTGCGACGAGGACGACCCGTGGGCAGCTGTCAGCCAGGACACCACCACGCCGCCCGCCGGCAAACCCGCCGCCCCGTCCGTCTCCGTCAGAAGCCCCTCGCCCAGCTTGGCGCCACGCCGGCTCGAGCAAGGCGCTAACCGCCGTACACATCGCCAGCCGACTCACAGAGTGTCAATCCCGATGAGCTGTTCCAGGGCGAACTGGAACACGTCGTTCTCCAACGCTCTGGTATCGGCGTCTGCGCAACCGAGGTCCTGCAGCAGGCGGGTCCGCATGACCCACAGGAGTACCTGGCCATGCCAGTGGCGCTCTTCCGCCGTGAGGACGTGTTGCCGTGTCGCGCTGCCATGGGAGACCTTGTTGCGGGTCTGCGTCAAGTTGCCGACGAAGTCAGGAGCCCAGTCGACGACTTCTTCGCCCAGGGCACCGGTTGCAGCTACCACGTCGTTGAGCTTCCTCCACATTGGTTTGTCATTACGCGCCTGGATGACGTTTCGCACCCAGGTAGTGGTGTCGGCGTCCAGACCAGCACTGTCGAGCGCCGCTACCACCTGCTTGACCCGCTCCTTGTGGTCCGGCTTGGAGACATCGGTGGTGCCGAACTCCTTCTTGCGGGCGTCGTGGTAGGCCTCTGCACTCTGCACCAAGTTTGCGAACTGGTGCTCGGCATAGGTGAATGGCGCATAGAACGGTGCGAGCAGCGTTACAAGCACGCCTTCAAGCTCATCTCGCAGGTCAAGCCACCTGGGCAGCAGATCGGCCAGCGGCATTGGACTCGTAGTGGCCGTAAGCATCGTAGGCATTCTTGGACTTCGGACCGACTCGCTCGAAACCGTGGCCACCGGAGTTATGGCGAAGAAGGCCTCGCACCAGGCATCGGATCCTTCGGGCAGCAATTCAAGTCGGTGCATGCCAATGGCTCGACCGAGACAGAGGACCAAGAGGTCTTGGAAGGGTCGAAGGTAGGTTCCAAGCAGTTCCCTCCACTCTTGGGCTGAGGTCACCTCAGCGGAGTAGGAGCACGACCTATCCAAGTGGATGGCTGTCCAGCTCCTGCTACCGATCGCCCAGCATTGAAGCGTCAGGCGTGCATCGCCCCACCTAGTCGTCATCAAGTCTTTCGGTGCCGCATGAACCTTGATGGGGTCCGACGAAAGGCCGCTAACCAGCTCAGGTGCACCCGCCCAGGCTGCCAGGTGGTCGAACTTGGCTCGGATCCCCGTGAAGGCAGCGCCTGGGGCGAGTTCGCCGACCAACGCGAGCGCGACTCGGTACGACTGCTCTTGCACCGCTAGCTCGGGCATGGCCACAAACCCGCAGCGGAAATCAAGGTCACTGGGCGACCGTCCCGCAGCTCCCCGTGCGCGAGAGGGTTCACCTCCCACTTGGTGAACACCGACGGCGCTCCTGCAGCCGCCGGCATCAAGACCGGTTGCAGCCCCCTTCCATAGACAGTCAATTTAAGCCCGTCGGGGCTATAGCTGAGCGTCCCTGGCACCTTCGAGTCAGGTGTATCGGGCAGCCACCACATGCCCTCGGAGTCGAAGAATTCCACGTACCCAGTATCCCCGCCGCGGAGATTGACAGCCGCTGGGAGCCCAGTCGGCAGTCTCGTGTGCTGGCCCAGTCTTGGCGGTCAGTTGAGGTCGAAGTCGTTGGGTCGAAGTCGAAGTCGCCAGCCGAGAAGCCTCCGTAGCCGACGCCGCCGTTGAAGTAGTCGGCGAGGGCCTGGCCGACGATCTGCCGCACCTCGACCTCGTCCTCGGCGAGCGCCAGGGCGGCGGCCTGCTCGCCCGAGAGGTTCAGGTGGAGGTCACGGGCCCGAACCGCGTCCGAGCCGCGGATCTCGAAACTGACGGCGCGGCCAACCCGGGCCCCGATCCCGGAGACCGTGCCGCGCTGAGCCAGCTGCCTGGCCCTGCGCTCCCGGCCCCGCTCCGTGGTCTGCACATCGACCGCCTCGCGCTGCAGCCGCTCGGCGTCCGCCCCCTTGGGGTGGCGGGTGCCATCGATCCAGCGCAGCACGGTGCGCGGCGCGACGCCGTCAGCGGCGGCCATGGCCTTGGTGTTCCCGCCGTACTTGCGCTCCCGCACCTGACCGGCCTGCGTCGTGGGCGCTGGACTGGTCCCATCGGGCTTGGCTCGTTCAGCTGGCGGATTCTCCGATGTAGGTCTTCTGCATCCGGATTTGTCTGATCGAGGCTGCTGGGCCGGGCACCGGCACCGCCTGGGTGGAAATTACCTGGGACCCGGTCTCCCGGGCGGCTTCGGCAATGTCGCGCAAGACGCCGTGCACGACCTCGTCGGCAATGCCCTGCTGGAACGGGTTGTCGAGCATCAGTAGTCCGGGATAGGGGCAGTCGCCGTCCATGTCCTTGGCGAGGAAGAGCAGAGCCCGGCTATAGGCGAGAAAGAATAGGACCGTGGCTTCGGCCCCGAGAGCCTGGTGCCAGGGCCGGGTGCCGACGTAGAAGGTCAGGTCGTCGGCGCTGATCGTCACGTTGCTGGTCACCCACACGTCCTCACGGTGGCGGTCCAGGAACTCGTTCATCCGCTCGGCGAACACTGCGCAGCGGTCGAGGGGGGTCTTACCGGGACGGGGTCCCTCGTCAATCTGCCGCTGCAGATGGGCCAGGCGCCGAGCAGCCTGCTCGGTCGCTTCCGTGGCGGCTGCTTTGCGGGCGATCATTTCGTCAACAGCCGGCAAGGCCATGAGCTTCTGCTGCAGTTGGGCAAGTCGGGCTGCTATCTCTTCGAGCGTGCTCATGAACGGCGCGAGGCTGGCGGCCCGATCGGTGTTCAGCCGAGCGGCGAGGTCGTGGTGGTGGCTTTGGGCCTGCTGGTGATCGGCCTTGGCCTGGTCGAGGTCGCGGCGTGTGCGGGTGATGACCTCTTCAAGGTCTTCGTCCTCAGCGGTCAGCGATCGCTGTTCCAGTTCTCCGCGGCGCCGGCGCTGGTCGTCAGTGACCGGCTGCATGCACACATAGCAGGAGCCCTCGGGGTGGTCACGGTGGACGTCGATCTTCTGCTCACAGGCGGGGCAGAGTCGTACCGGGAGGCTGCCGAACACGTCCACCGAGGCGATCAGCCGGTCCATGCGGGCGATCTCGGCCTTGACGGTGTTCTGGGACTGGACGTGGGCCGCGAGGACCTGCTCGAGGTCGGCGACCGTCTCGGCTGCCTGGGTCAGTTCCTGGGTGGCCCGCTCGTACTGCCCGGAGAGCGTCCTGTCGTAGCCCGGAGTGGTACCGCTGGGGCCTTCGACAACGAGGAGCTCGACCTCCTGGGTCAGCCGGCGGCGCTGTTCGTGGACGGAGTCGAGCTCGGCCTGGAGGTCTTCCCGCACCAGGTCGACCTGCTGTTGTGTCCGGGCGATCGGGAGCTGCAGGTTCTCGCACACGGCGGCGATGGCTCGATCTGTGCTGTCGTGGACTTCCCGCTCCGTCGCTTGGGCCTGGGTGAGGTTGCGCTGCGCGGCCGCGAGGGCAAAGTCGTTGTTGTTGTATCGGGCCGGGGCGAATCCGAGCAGGAAGCTGATCACCGCACGCCGGAGGTACTCCTGCTCCTTGTCGGCGAACTGGGTCCAGGAGTCCTCGTTGCGGTACATATGGCGCAGCACGCTGCGGAAGCTGAGGGGCACAAGCTCGGTTGCGGTCGCGGCGTGAAGTCCTTTGGGGATGCTGAGGTCCGGCCAGCCGAGCTCGCGCAGGATACGGCTGGAGAACTCGGCGACGGGGAACTCGTTGCCGTTCACGACGACCTTGTTCTGGCGCCCGTGCTGCAGGCTTCGCCGGATCTCGGCCGGACTTCCGTTGACGGTCAGGTCGGCGAGGATCTCGATGTACTCGTCGGCGACCGCTGCCTTCAGCGCGTCGGCAGGGCTCCCGCTCTTCCCAAGGCAGTAGTCGATGGCCTTGAGGGTGGTGGTCTTCGAGCTGTTCCTGACACCTTGGATGATGTTCAGGCCGGCCGTGTTGAACGTGTACTTGTCGATCTCGCCCGACGCGTGGACCAGTGTGATCGCCTCGACCCGGAGCCCGGGCCGGGAGGGTGCCGTGGGCTCGGTCATGGCCTGATCTCCTGGTGGTAGGCGAGGTCTGCAACCTCTTCAGGGAAGAGCTGATAGACGAGGTTCTTCAGGTCGGTACCGGACCACTCGGCGAGGTTGCCGCGCATGGCGTGGCAGCGGGCGACGATGGGCCGGAACTGCTCCATCGCTGCGAGGGTGGCAGCGGTCTTCTTGCCCCTGGCGGTCAGGCGGACGCGCTCGGGTTTGTGGCTCGTCGTGATGGTGATGAGGTCGCGGGCCGCGAGGAAGGCCAGGAACTGCCGGTAGCGGGGGTCCCAGGGCCCGAAGCGGTAGCGGATCATCGGAGCCTCGACTTCTTCGGGCATGGATGCTCGGAATGCCGCGTCGTCCTGGATTGCGTCTGCGAGTGCCTCGTGAGCGCGTTCTAGGAAGGCCGGGTAGCGGAGGAAGAAGTCGAGCTTCGCCAGCTTGGTCCGGCCGGCGATGTGCGGTCCGGGCTGGCTGCCGCACTCGGCGAGCAGGAGGAGCAGCCGGGAGGCGTGGAAGTCCGGTGAGTCGTCCGGGTCCCAGGGCCGGTGGAGGGGCGGGACGGCGCTCGCTGCGATGCTAGGACGCATCGGCGTACCGATTCTGGCAGCGGGCAGTGATGTCCGCGAGGACGGCATGGGCGCGGGCCAGGGGCACGGCCCCGGTGCTCACCGCGGGGAGGTTCTCAATCCGCGAGAGGGTTTCGAGGTAGGCCTCCGACCCTGCCGGGATGCGTCCGGCGCGGCGCTCGGCCATGACGCGGGAGCAGACCGCGTAGACCTCGTCCGCGAAGACATCCATCTGCTCGCGCGCCGGGCCGAGGCTGCCCCGCCAGGTGCGGCGGTACTTGAAGGCGTTCTCCTGATGGACCTCCGCTTCCACCCCGGGGATGCCTGCGGCCGCGAGCTTGTCGGCCAGCTTCGTCAGGGGCGCGGTGCTGCCGTCCTGGCGTCGGCCGGTGACCTTGGCGATGGCCGCCTGGAGCATGTCGTGGAAGTCCGCAGCCGGCACAACGCGCGGCCGAGGAGCCATCGCGTCGCGGGCGATGCGCACTCCCAGCCAGACCATGACGTCCTCTACCTCGGTGGTCAGAGCTGGCTGCCCCAGGCTCTTGCCCACGATGGGTCCGAGCCGCCGTATCGCCCTGTCCTCGACCTGCTCGATGGTTCTGCCCTCGACCAGGACTTCGAGACGGTCCACGCACCAGCCCACGTCACGCTCGTCCGGAAGGACGACGCCGTTTAGCCGCCGGACGATGTCGGCCCGGGTCTCCGGTGGGACGGGACCGCGGGGCTTGCCGCGTTCCGTGACGAACGCGTGGAAGTCGGCCTGTGGGCTCTCGTTGACGATGAACGTGAAGCGCGTGCCGGCCGGGAGGGGCTTGCCGAGGAACAGCTTCCCCAGGTAGCTGCTCTCGGGCTTCTTGACGATGTCCGGGCGGCAGACGTCGGCGACGCTGTGGCGCTTGCCGGCTTCCTCGATCGTCTTCACCTGGCGGTAGACCGGGGCGTCCCCGTTGATGCAGACGATGTCTTCCAGGTCCTCCCAGGAGACCTGCGTCCACATACCCTCGTGCATGTCAAGGCAGTCGAGGAGGGTGATCACATCCTGGTACGCGAAGCCGCGGCGGCTTCGGCGTCCTCCGTCAGCCGGCGCTGCAGACACCTGCACCCCGATCTGACGCGGGCGGGCGCGCAGGGACGGCCGATGGTCCCGCTGGCCGCTGACGCACCAGCACCAGCACCACCCCCTAGATCATCCGTCGAGGACTGGCCAAGTAGACCACTCGGTGACTGACCGTGGCAATGGGTACAGCAGTCCGCAACTACCCTGACAACAGGGCGGCTTGTCTCCGCCCCCTACCGGGCAGCGGCCGGGTTCAGCGTGAATCCTGGTCCACCGCGGCGGATGGCGGTAGACCGGGGTTCGCAGTCAACGCAGCAAGCGGCGGCACTGGCCCGCTGGCGCACCCCTGGCCGACACCGGTAAGACGTTCAGCTCAGGTCGAAGTCGCTTGGGTCGAAGTCGAAGTCGTCAGCCGAGAAGCCTCCGTAGCCGGCGCCTCCGTTGAAGTAGTCCGCGAGGGCTTGGCCGACGATCTGTCGTAGCTCGTCCTCGTCCTCGGCGAGGGCCAGGGCAGCCGCCTGCTCGCCCGAGAGGTTCAGGTGGATGTCGCGGGCCCGAACCGCGTCCGAGCCGCGGATCTCGAACGACACGGCGCGGCCGACCCGGGCCCCGATCCCGGAGACCGTGCCGCGCTGAGCCAGCTGCTTGGCCCTGCGCTCCCGGCCGCGCTCGGTGGTCTGCACGTCGACCGCCTCGCGCTGCAGCCGCTCGGCGTCCGCCCCCTTGGGGTGGCGGGTGCCGTCGATCCAGCGCAGCACGGTGCGCGGCGCGACGCCGTAGGCGGCGGCCATGGCCTTGGTGCTGCCGCCGTACTTGCGCTCCCGCACCTGACCGGCCTGCGTCGTGGACTGCACCGGCGCCTTCCGGGAGGGGAACATGGCCTCGCGTACCCGGCCGAACAACCCCTTGCCGCCCGCCATCAGTTACCGCCTTCCTCATCGTCGTTGCCGGTGCCGGCCGCGTCGGTGCCGGGCTGCTGGTGGCCGATCGGGGTGCCGTCGATGGTGTAGTGGTGGACCAGCTTGGAGGGGTGCTCCTGGCGGCCCATCGCCTCGACCACGGCCTCAAGCGGGATCGAGGCCTCGTGCTTGTGGCTGCCCGGGGCGATGCCCAGGCGCAGCGCGCCGGGGACCGGGGTGCCGTCGTCCTTGACCGGGAGCAGCTCCAGCGGGGACGGGGCGTCGGTGGCGTACAGGTAGCTGTCGACGTTGACCGCGAAGGGGGCGCGGCCGGTGAGCAGCAGGGTTTTGCGCAGGCGGCGGTGGGCGGCGATGCGGGCGGCGGCGATGACGTGGAAGCGCAGCGCGGGGTCGTAGGACCACGCGGTGGCGACCTTCTCCAGCCACGTCTGGTCGTCCAGGTGGCGGGCGGAGTCGGCCCACTTGCCGATGCCGCCCTTGTAGATGTTCTTGTAGGCCCCGGCGAGGACCAGGGCGTCCGCGCGGACCGGATCGGTGCTGGCGTCCTTGTGTACGGCGTAGGCGGCCAGGAACTCGGTCGGGCTCTGGCCGTCGACCAGGCCGAGGTCGGCGTAGGTCCGCTTGTAGCCGGAGCGGATGCGGGTGGTCCACTCCTTGAGCAGCGGGGCGGTGTGGGCGGCCAGGTAGGCGGCGGTGATGGTGGCCGGGTCGAAGCCGTAGGTGGTGGCCATGTAGGCGACCGTCACGGTGGCGTACCAGCTCGGGCCGGTGGGCGGCTGGCCGTGGAAGGTGGCCGGGTGCGGCAGCAGCTCGTCCACCGCGATGCCGGTGAAGTCGCACCACCACAGGCCGGCCCTCTTGCCGCCGTCCCAGGCCGGGTGCTCCACGTACGCGTACGGGCCGATGGGCAGGCGCAGGGAGTCGGTGACGGACAGGTAGGAGGCGCAGACGTCGACCGCGACCGCCCACGGACGCCGGGCCTCGTCATCGGTGAGGGGGCGGGCCCACCACTTGTAGTCCTCCTCCTCGCACACCGCCTCTCCCTTGCTGAGAAGTTCGCGGGTCAGCGGGTGGCGGGCCCCGGCGGCCGGCGGCACGCACAGGTCACCCGTGGGCAGTGCGCCCTCGCGCAGGTGCGAGGACCACTCCCCCGTCGCCTGGTCCTTGACCCACTCCACGCGCGGGCGCACCGCGTCCAGGAGCAGCATCGCGGTCGAGGCGGTCGTCGCCCCCGGCGCGACGCCCAGGTCCGCGGTGAACGCCCGGTAGCGACGCGCCAGGACAAGCCCGTCCCTGGTGCCGTCGGGGGTGGTGGCCAGCGGGCCGGCGAGGGCGCTGGTGGCCTGCTGGCGGCCGTCGCCCTGACCCAGCCACGGCGCCACCGTGACTCGGACCGAGGTCTTCGGGCCGCCGGCCGACCCGGCGCGGCGGAAGGCGTGGAAGGACGGGCCGATCTGGTCGCTGATCTCCATGCCCACCGCGGCGGCGGCCTTCGCGAGCTTGGCTTGGAGCGCGGTCAGGGCCTTCTCGGTCGTCGGCAGCGCGGCGGGCAGGCCGAGCTGCTTGAGCGCGGCGGCGGTCAGGCAGACCATGCCGTCGCCGCCGCGTCCGGCCGGGTGGGCGCGCTCGACGCGCAGCGGCAGCCCGGTGCCCAGCCACGCGAACCAGTCGCCGAGATTGGCCCCGGCCGGGGCCGGGACCTGCGGGACATCCAGCACCCAGCCGCCGTCCTCGGCGACGTCCAGCGCGACCGCCGGCCACCAGCGCGCGGCAGCAGCCGTGGCGGCCGAGCTGGCAGGCCGCGCCGCGGCCGGACGGGCAGCGGCGGGCCGACCCGTCGTGCGGGTCGTCGCCGGGCGCGGCCCGGCCACCGGGGCCGGCGACGCGGTGGCCGCGGTGGGCACGGGCCGGACCGGCGCCGAGGAGGCAGGAGCAGCAGCAGCGGGGGCGACCGGCCCGGAGGCGACGGGAGCAGCGGGCGCGGGTGTGGCCGGGGGCTGCTCGGCCGGGGCCGAGGTGGCGGCCGGCTGCTGAGCGATGGCCGGCTCGGGCGCCGGGGCGGCGGGGCGGCAGAACCCGCCCAGGTGCATCGGGCGGCCCTGGGCGCGGTAGACGGAGGGCTGACCACACTGCACACACGGCGCCGCCTCGCCCATCACCAGCGAGCCGTCCGGGTTCTGGTCGAGCATCGGGACCGCCAGGCCGTCAGCGGTGTCCTGGGGGGGCGCCGGGGCGGTGAACGCCTGCGGCACGACCGGGGCAGGAGCGGCCGCGGGCTGCGCGGGGGCGGGGAAGCGCTCCGCCAGGCCCGCCAGCAGCCGCGCGTAGGCTGGGGCAATGTCCGGGCCCGGAACGGCGCTGCCATCCTCCCAGCCCCGCACCAAGGACGAGTCCACCCGCAGAGCCGCCGCGATCTGCGCAGGCGTCAGACCGGCCGCCAGGCGCAGCCTCGCCCGCTCGGCCGGAAGCGGCAGGCCGGTGTTCACGGCCGCCAGCAGGGCATCGACGGAGTCGAACAGCTCGTCGGACATCGGGCGGTGCTCCTCAGCGTCCGTTGGGTCGGGTCGGGTCGAGACGCGGGTCGCCGAACAATTTGTCGAAGACCTGCTCGGTGACGCAGGCGATCAGGCCCCGCTCGGGTCGCAGGGTGTAGCCGGCGGTGCGCCCGAGGCCGGCCACCGCGATCGGCACCTGGGGCCGGTAGTAGAAGACGAGCTCCCGTCCGGCGAACTCCGTCGGCTCCACCACTATCTGCGCGGGGTTGAACGGCAAAGTGAACGAGGGCAGGCCGACCACATCCTCCTCGGCAGCCAGGTGCAGCACACCGTCGTCGGCGGTGCGGAAGGCGACGGCCAGGTCCACGCCGCCGGCGCGGCGGTCGCGCGGCAGCCCGTGGCCCTGAAGGACCCGGCCCAGCTGCGAGGGCGCCATACCCGCCGCCAGGCCCAGGGCACGCCGGTTGGAGTAGCCACCGGTCGCGTCCGCGCGGGACATCGCCAGCTCCTTGACCACGGTCAGGCGCTGGGTGACCCGGCTGATGCAGTAGACCAAGGCGGTCAGGTCATCGAAGGTGGAGGCCTGTGGTGGCTTCACGGGCTGCTCGTCGCGCAGCGCCGCGAGCAGCGCCCGGCCCAGGTCATCGGGCACCTCGACCCGCTCCCCGCCGATACTGATCCTCACGATTCAACACCCAAACAGTACGACATAACCAAATGCTACGCTCGTCCACTCTTGGATCCCAAGAGGAAAGGGCGCGCGGCACCTGCTGCACGCCCTTGGTCCCCGTCATCCGCCTTGCCGAGCACGCCAGTCCCGCTCTGACGCAGGCGGGCGCTTTGTCAGCAGGGGTTGGTAGCCCCCGCCATGACTTCTCCGCTGGCCACCTTCCTGGGCACCACTGCCGCAATCGGCAGCGCGATAGCCGCAGGGCTCGCCCTGCTGTCGTCCCGTCGATCGAACGAGGCGTCGTGAGCCGCGAACCGCACCGCCGACTCGCTGGCCGCGATCGAGCACGACCGCTGGCACCGCGAACTCACCCCGCAGATCCGACTCGCCTTCGTGCCCGACACGAGCACCCTTCAGGTGAACCTGACCGGCCCCGTCAGCCTGGACCGCCTGGACCCGGTCATCGTCACTGTGCAGAACGAGGCCGGCGTCGACCACGCCGGGCATTCCCATCTCGGCGGATCACCATCCAAGGATGATCTCGCCGCGGTCGTGTGGTCGCCGCTGCGCTTGAAGCCGGGTGTCAATGAGGCCGATCGGCTCGGCCGGGTCTCGGGGACGTTCGCGCTGGAGGCCGGGGATCACCAGCCGCTTGCGATGGAGCCGAGCCCCGCGCCGCGTTGGAACACAGGATCCTGGGAACGGCAGTGGGAAGGCAAGCCGCTCCGGCTCAAAATCGAGTGCCGGCGAGACGGCCACAAACCGTGGTTCATCGTCGCCGAGGTGGCCGTCGTAGATTCCAAGCGCCAGCCACCTGACGGCCAGACAAGTTCACTCCTGAATCTCGGATTCATGGCCCACAGTCGCCGAGCGTGGCACGTCACCGGCTTGGATTGGCTTGGATCAAGAGTCTCCGGGCGTACCGCCCGCGATGTCACCGAGTAGCTGGTGAAGGAGGTCCTCCTCGTACACCGGGACGGAGCGCTTCACCATCGCGGACACCAGGTCGGGATCCCAGGGCGAGTCTGTGTCCTGCAGTCGCATGGTGTCGGCGCCGTCGGTGCCTTCGGGGGCGGCCGCGAGGTAGTCAGCCGCCCCCATCCGCCACGGGATCGCGTCCGGGGCTGCTGCGAGGAGTGCGCGCACGTGTGCCAGGCCTGGCGGGTCGAAGTCGGCCCTGACGGCGATGCGCCAGCCGGCATCCGCGAGGAGCGCGATCGCATCGCATTCCAGTTGTGACGGCGTACCGGCGGTGCAGATCACCCTGGGTGCTTCGGCTGTGGCCCCCGCCAGGGCATGGCGGTTCGCTGCGGCGGCCAGGACGGAGGGGTTCTCCGTCACGAACACCCACTCGCTGGTGGCCGGTGGCGGCTCCCACGTGATCGGGGCCAGTTCTCTCGGCGGGATGGTGACGGTCGCCCCGGCCGGGATGTGCCAGCCCGTGGGGTGGACCCCGGTGACGATGAGCCCGCCGAGCAGGTCGTCGTAGTCCACACCGAGGCGTGCCCAGCTCGACCGCGCGCCCGAGCCGGGTGATCCAGTGAGGGCGAGGACGAGCGCCGGCAGTGCTCCTGCGTCGAGTGCGTGCGGGTTTCCGGGCACCAGGAGACGGCGGTCGATGCGTTGGCCGGGCAAGGGCAGGCGGGATGCCACCTGCAGTGCCTGGTCGAGGAGTTCGGCCGCGTCCTGAGCGTGGGCGAGTCGGGTGATCCAGCCGAGGCCGCGTAGCCGGCTGAAGAGGGTTGCAGGGCCGAGGAGTTCGCGGACGTGGCCGGGCAGGGTTGTCAGAGAACTATCGAGCTGGGCGCGGATTCGGTCGCTTGCCGCGTTCTTCTCGGCGTGGCCGCGGGCCTTTTCTGCCAGGCGCCGGTTGCAGGCGTGGGCTGCGACGGCGCCTGGGGTGATCCGGGGCCCGCGGGCGGCGAGCGCTGTGGTGAGTTCCTCGAGGGTAATGCGGCGACGCTGGCCGGGCTCCAGCGGTCTTCCCCGGATGAGGCCGGCTGCGGCGGCGCGCTGCGCCGGGTCGGCAGGGACGGTCACCGTCACGGCGGGCCCGGTGGTGAGGTGTTCGTCGCCGCGGCGGTCGGCTGTCGCGGCGAGGGCCTGCCACAGCCAGGCGAGTTCGGGCCGCAGCAACGGGGTGAGGTCGGCGTCCATGCATGCCCCGCTGCACAGCTGGCAGCTCATGCCGGTCCTCCCGCCTGGCCGTCGTCCTGTCCGGGGTCGCCAGGCAGGACCTGGTTCGTCCGGATCAGCATGGGGAAGGCGACGACGGTGCCGTCGCTGCCTGCTTCGAGGTCGTGGGCGTCGATTCCGTCCCATGCGCCGGGGGCGCCGTCCCACAGGTAGGAGGTGCACAGGATGTCCAGGTCGAGTTCGGCGAGGTAGCGGGCGAGGCCTTCGCGTCCGCGTTCGTCGACTTCGGCGGGCACTTCGTCGAGCGGGACCAGGCGCAGTCCGGTGGGTGTGTGGCGGTCGTAGTTGGCGGCGATGGCGGCGAGCATGGGGGCCAGGACGACGAGGCGCCGTTCGCCGCCGGACAGGCCGGTGCGTGAGCCCCATTGACCGGTGACGGGTGTGCCGTCGGGTCCGGGGCGCTCGACGAGGTAGCGGACGGTGACCCAGGTACGGATGTCGACGGCGGCGGCGAGGCGTTCTT
Source organism: Kitasatospora aureofaciens (assembly GCF_019192735.1). Taxonomy (GTDB): domain Bacteria; phylum Actinomycetota; class Actinomycetes; order Streptomycetales; family Streptomycetaceae; genus Kitasatospora; species Kitasatospora aureofaciens_A. The sequence goes on along the minus strand of NZ_JAHTKP010000056.1, from coordinate 31,438 downwards.
CCATGGTGGAGCCGTCTGCGGCGGCCAGCAGTGCCTGGAGTGCTTGGCCGACCTGTTCTTTCTGTTCTTCGGTGCGGATCGCGTCGCCGACTTCGCATGACAGGTGGTAGACGGTGCGGGTGGCGGCGTCGAGGTCGTCCCGCAGGGCGATCTGGACCTGGACTCCGACTCCGGAGGATGCCTGGGCTGCACGCATCTTGCGGTTGACGGTCTTCCTCCACTCCGTCAGGGTTGCCCATGCGGTCCCGAGCGCGGCGGGCAGTCGTCCGATGACGAAGTCGCGTAGTGCCGCCGCTTCGGCGGCGTCGAGGGCGGCTCGGGCTCTGTCGGCGAGGGCCTGCGCGCGGGTGGCGGCACTCAGGGGGTTGTAGGGGGTGTCCTCGTGGGTGAGGACGAAGGCTTCGAGCTGCTCGAGGCCGGCGGGCGGCTCGTCGCGGGCGACGGTCCAGGTCTGGGCCAGTTCCGCGCGCAGGGTGTCGTAGCGTTCGCCGAGGGTCTTCTTGGAGGCCGTGGGACGTCGGGCGAGGTGCTCTTCGACGGCGTCGAGGAGGTCGAGCCCGGCGGCGTCTTCGCGGAAACCGGCCCAGTCGGTGTCGGCTCCGAGGGCCTGAGCTGCAGGGGGCCAGGCGAGCAGGGCGGCTAGACGAGCCCGGGTGGTCTTCTGCTGGGGGCGCGCATCGTCCAGCCGTTCCCGGGCGGAGGCGAGCGCGAGTTCGCAGGCGGTGAGGTGTTTCTCGGCTTCGACGGCGTGTTCGCGGGCTGATGAGAGTTCGGAGTCAAGGCTCGTCGCCTGGGCGACGGCCTGCTCGTAGCGGCGTGCCGCGTCGTCGGAGTCGCCGTGGGACTGTGTCTCGGTGAGCTCGGCCTGGGTCTGGAGCACCGTGGTGTGTGCAGTCCGGGCAGTGTGCTGAAGTTCGGCGAGGTGCTCGGCGAGAGCGGTTTCGTCCGGGAGTATCCGAAGGGCGCGCTCAAGTCTCGGCAGTAGCCGCGAGGTCATCTGCTGTGAGCAGTCGGTGAGTATCCGGGTGCGTGTGCGGCCGTCCTCGATCAGTTCGGCCAGGCTGTCGGGGTCGGCGGGCAGGTCCAGGCTCCGTGCGCGGGCCGTCCAAGCGGTGTTCCGGCGTTTGTGCTCGGCCGCGGCGTCGGCGGCGTGCTGGCGCAGGGCCTGGGCCGTGTCGTGGCGTCGGTGTGCTTCCTTGGCGGTGCGGGCCCGTTCCGCCTCGGCGTTGGTCAGCTCGCCTCGTGGAGGGAAAGCCCGCGCCTGACGGCGGACCGCGTCGCGCTGCCGTCCTCGATCGGCGGCGGTGTCGCGCTCGTGGTCGGCGAGGATTTCGAGTTCCTCGGCGGCCGCGTCGAGTTCGTCGGCTCTGGCTCGTGCGGTTGCCAGGCGCGTGCGGGCGCCGATGTGCGAGGCAGGGGGGATCTCGGCGACGGCGACTCGCGGGTCTGCGATGAGGGGGCCGATCGCGAAGGTGCCGTCGCGCCCGATGACCGGGGCAGCGGTACCGCGGTGGCCGGTGGCGCTGTCGGCCAGGGCGATGCGTTCCAGGACTGCCCGGGCGAGTTCCGCCTGCGGATGGCTGGGGACGACGGTGAGGACGGCGGTCAGATTGCCCTCGCACGGGCTGGCGCCCGCAGGGCTGACTCGCCAGGCGTGAGTGGCGGCGCCGTCCGCGTGTAGATGGGCTCCGAGGATTCCCGAGTTGGCGAGCGCCAGCTCGATGAGTGCTTTCTGGTCGTCCTTGTGGTCGGCTTCGGGGCGCCATTCGAGCAGCGCGCCGAGCGCGGTGTCGTCGTCTCCGGGGCCGGCCCAGTCCGGGCGCGGCAGCGGGAGCAGCTTTCCGGCGCGCAGGCGGCGGGCGTCGTCGCGGTTCTGTCGAGCCGCGTGGTCATGGGCGGCTGCGGCTTCGAGGTGCTGCTTGGCTTGGTTGTCGTGGGCGGCTGCGGCACTCTCGCCGGTGTGCAGGGCCTGCTCGGCCCAGGTGTTGAGCTGGTCGCGTACGGCGGAGGGTTCGGCGTGGGCGAGGGCTTCGACGTCGTCGGTGTCCCAGATCTGCTGCGCGTCGCGGTGGGTGGCCGGCTCGTCGGTCAGGCCGCGCAGATGTGGGTGTGCGAGCGCCCACCGGGCGACGTCGGCGAGTGTCTGATGGGCGGCCGAGCGGGCGGCCGCGGTGGCGTGCTCGTGGGCCTGGTCGGCTTCGTCGTAGGCGTTCTCGGCGTCGGTCGCCTTGCGATGCGCGGTTCGGGCTTCCGTGTCGGCGGCGGCGACGCGCTCGTGGTCCCGCAGGACGAGTGCGGCCTTGTCCGCTGTGGCGCGACGTTCCTGGGCTGCAGCCGTCCAGTCGGTGGCGAGGTTTCGCAGGCTCGCGTCGTCGTGGGTGAGGGTGATTCCCGGCCCCGGGTCGACGGCTTGGTCGGCGACGGTCCGGGTGGCGCGGGCCCGGGGGTAGTGGGCGATGAGGGTTTCGAGCGCGACGGGCCGGGCACCTGCTTCCTGCGCGGTCGCCGCGATCTCTTCGATGTCGCCGATGACGTCGTCGAGGGCGTCTCGGCCTGTCGCGGTCTGCGTGCGGGCCTGCTCGGCTGCGGCGCGCAGGCTGGCGTAGCTGCTGGCTGCGGCGCCCTGTTCGGCTTTGAGTCGCTTGCGGAGGTCCATGGCGCGCCCGTGGGACCGGTAGGCGTCGCTGGTTTCGATGGCACGGGCTGCGGCCTGGGCTGCGGTGTGGGAGTCGTCGAGTCGTTGGACCTCGGCGGCGGCCCGTCCGGCGGCAGACTGCGCTTCGGAGAGTTCACCGCCGCGCTGTTTGACGCGCTTTTCGCGTGCCCGGGTGTCGGTGTCCGACTGGCGGGCGGCGGTGTAGGCGGCACGGGTGACGTCGACGACGTGCCCGGTCCACACGCGGGCGAAGTCCTGCAGGTGGGTGGCGGCGTGTTCGTCACGTTCGAACGCGTCGCGGGTGGTGTTTGATTCGGCGAGGGCCTCGGCGGTGGCCGAGAGGACGTCGCCGGCCACACCGGGGAGGGACTGGCGCAGCGCGTCGGCGGCCGCGGCCGGGGAGACGTCGCCCAGCAGTGTCGGGTTGCGGACCTCGCGCAGGCGTGAGGCGAGGAGGCGCAGTTCGTCGGCGGTGGTGGACCAGATCCGGGCGGCGAGGTGCTCGACGTAGGACTCGGGGTCGGGAAACACGTGTCCGCCGGCGGCCTGGATGCGGGCGGTGAACTCGTCGATTTCGAGTGCGCCTCCGTTGGGGCCGCGCAGCGCCAGTTCCTTGAGCGGGCGGCCTGGCACGGTGAAGGGGACGACGTTCACGGCAGGTGTGGAGCTCGGCGAGTATTGGAGGCGGACGCCGAAGCTCACCACGGGGTCGGTGGTCGCCTGCGCGGCGCTCGCGGCTGGCTCGTCGTCCGGGGTGGCGAAGGTCAGCCACAGGTATCCGTAGCGGCGGCCCTTGGTGAGCGCTCCTTCGCTCATCAGCCCCTTCAGTGTGGTGGGACGTGCCTTGCCGGCCGCGAGCTTGGCCGCGTTCAGATCGAGCAGGTACGGCCACAGGGCCTCCAGTGCGGTGGTCTTGCCGGTCCCGTTGGGGCCACGCAGCAGCAGCCGTCCTGAGGCGGCCGGAAGGTCCAGATCGCCGTAGCGCCATACGTTCGACAGCCCTGCGCCGGTCAGGCGCCAGCGGCCGCCGAAGCGGGTTGCGTCTCCGGCCGGCGGGGGTGTCAGGGGGGTGTTGAAGTCAAGGTCGAGGATGTCGCTCACAGGAGGTGCTTCTCCGGGGTCTCGTCGGCTGCGGATTCGCTGAACAGTCCCTGCTGGACTTGGACGGGCCCGCTGTTCTTCGTGGCGGTTCGGCGACGGGTCGGGGTATTGCGGGACCGCGCGGTCTTGTGGACCGCGGTGCCCTCCGCCGCCCAGCGGCCAGCAGTGGGGGCGAACCACCAGGTGGGGCTGGCCTGTTCGCTGGCTGCAGGCTGCGACGGAGTGAGTCGGGCGAGGTTGGCGCCGGTCAGCAGGTCGCGGACTTTCCCGGCCAGCAGGGCCGGGTCCTGCGCGTACTCGGCTCCCCAACCGCCCTTCCCGGAGGCGTTGTTGTCCGCGAAGCCTGCCAGTGCGGCCAGCACCTGGTCCTCGGCCAGTCCGCGCCAACCTGGTCCGGGGCCGCCGTCGGTGGTGCCGCCCAGGGCGGCGTGGTCGAGCAGCAGCAGTGCGGCATGCGCGATGGTGCCCGGTGCAGGGAAGGGGATGGGGCCGAGTTCGCGAAAGTGCCGGAAAGCGTCGTCCGGGACGACGAACGCGGCGCCTTCAGCACGGCGCTCCAGGGCGAGCCCGAAAGCATCGGCCAGGGGGCCGCCGTCGTCGCCGCGTACCCGCTGGCTCAGCCACTGTGCCTCGGCGTCGTCCAGGAGCGCGGCGTGCACGCAGGTGTCGTCGACGAGCGCGCGGCGCATCCGGCGGGCCGCGTCCGGTTCGCGCTGCACCTGCTCAAGCCATGCGTGCGGGTCGGAAGCCGGATCGAGGGTGCCGGGGTTGGCGATGACGTAGGCCAGCCGGGTGTGGTGGACGGCGAGCAGCACGGGGGCCTGCTCGTCGTACAGGTAGCTGTCGAGATCTCCGTCGAGGCGCTCGATGACGCCGCGTTCGTCGAGCATGCGCAGGCCGGCGAGGATCGCGCGGCGTTCGGCCATGTCGTAGGCGACGGGAAGTCCGGCTTCTGCGGCAGCTGCGCGGGCCTGGGTGACGAGGTGTCCGACGGCGATGCGCGGCAGCATCGACTCGGCGGCCGCCATCAGCAGGAAGAACCAGGAGCAGACGGCGGGGCTCGGCCCTTGGGTCGCCCATTCCCGCGGACGCGGGGGCGGACTCTTCCGCAGCCGCACCAGGTCGCGTTCGATGATCAGGACCCAGCCCATGCGGGCCACCACAGAGCGCAGGGCGGGCGCGTTGCGGCGTACTGCGGCGATCAGGTCGTCGTGGCGGCCGCCGACCAGCCACGGCGTGGCGGCCAGGCGACGCAGAAGCGTGGCGACCTCGGTGTCGGCCTCGGGTCGCCAGGCTTTTCGCCTGCGCAGCGGCTGGCGGGCGGGACTGGCATCCGGCCCTGGTCCGGGCTCGAGTGGCCCGGAATCCGTCTTCTCGCTCATGCTGCACCTTCCTGCCGAGTCACGGTGTCGTGGGCCCCATCCGCAACGGGAATCAATGGGCCGGGGCGCGGAGTGAGGCTCAGCGTGACGTGCGCGGCGGTGTCGTGTGTCGTCGCGGTGCCCGCGACAGCGGCGAGGGCAGCGGCCGAGGGACGGCGGCCGGGCTGGTGGAACAGGGCGATGCGGCCGGGCAGCAGGACGCGCCAGGTGGGGGCGGTCAGAGCCCCGGTACCACGGCCGGTGTGGACGAGGGTGCAGGCGAGCCCGTCGCTGGCCCCGGTGCGCCGGGGGCCTGTTGCGGTGGTTCGGGCGGCGGCCATGAGAGCCGCCAGTGCGGCGCGGGCGGCGGCCTCGTCCAGGTGCTGTCCTGGAATCGAGGCCAGGACCCTGGCGACGGCATCCGTGTGCTCGGCTTGCCGCCGTGCCCGCGCCTGGGCGACCTGCGCCCTGGCCGCCGCGTCGTCACGCGGCTTGGCGCCCCCGCCTCGCGGGCCCGAGCGGCCGGTAGTGCGCAGCAAGGTCGGTACCGGGACTTGCGGCCCGCCGCGCCAGGAAGGGTTGCGGCCAGCGTCGTCCTCGTCGGCCTGCCCGTAAAGCTTGCGCCAGGAGTGGTCGCCTACTGCGGCTTGGAAGATCTGCACGCCGATCTCCGGTGTCAGCACCGCCCGGGCGAGGCTCAGAGCGCGGGTACGGGTGGAGACAACCCCTGACGACGAGTGGAGCCGGCGCAGGTTGGCGTGCATGCTCGGCAGCGCCCGGATCAGGCGCAGCGAGAACCGTGCCGCTCGTCCGCCGCGGACGTCGAACCAGGCACACAGTCCCTGCCAGTCTTCCGCGCGGCCTCCTCGGGAGGCGCTGAGAGCACCGGCGGCGATGAGGTCGCGGGCCTGGGAGGCGTCCACGGCGGCTTGGGCCAGCAGGCCGAACCACGGGCGGAGCACCGCCAGCGCTGCGGCCGCCCGTGCGGAGCCGGAGTCGAGCTCGGAGGCGACGCGGGTGGCGTAGTCGACGAGCAGGCCCTTGAGGTCGTTGGTGCGCTCTTCGTCCAGGTCGAACCGGTCGGCGAGGCCCACCAGCGCGTCCTCCGCGCCGACCAGAGCGGCGTCGAGGTCGTCGTGGCTGGTGAATACCGTGCTGACCGCGTCCAGCATCGCGGTGTCGAGGCGAGTGGTGGCCGGCTCCCCTGTGCCCAGGGCTGCGGCGAGCTGCTCGAGGTGAGTGACGATGCGGCTCAGTGACACGATCGGGATTTCCCGCACGGTCGCGGTCCCCGCCAGGACCTGCCGGTAGAAGCGCTGGACGTGTCGGCCTGCGGGACTGGCGGTGTAGCGCCAGTTCCGGGCGAGGATCTCGACGTAATGGCGGGCCCGGGTGGTGTCGGACCGCACGGAGACCGCCCCCATGGCTTTGAGCGCGCCCAGGCGTACCTCGACGAGACGCGCCTCCATGCGCAATCCTGTCGCCGCCAGCGCAGCCGTGACCTCAGCGACCGTCAGGTCGGTGACCGACCCCTCCAACACATCCATGATCGCGATGTAGTCGCCGGACTCCTGCCGTACCAGGTATCCCACGACCTGGCGCGCGTCGCCCGCACCGCCGGCCGCTTCGGGACTCAGTTCGTCTACTGTCACCACTCCCCCAGCCGCGCCGACAAGCGCATGCCCGATCTCCCGACGGAAAAGTAGCCCCCTCCCCTGACAGCGCACCGGGGTTCCCGTCAATTCACACAGATCTCCGCCGCTATGCATGGCTGGAATGTGCTGCTCGACGCTCGGAATGGGAAACAGGACTGCGACCGGGCCGCACCTGCGCCGGGGATGCCTCAGACCTGTTCATGAGCTGTGCTTACCCAACTTGAACGCACCAACATCCGAAGCCGGAGCGGCACTTCGGCACACGGCGCCGCAGTGCCACCTCATCGAATTCGGCCATTCCCGCGAGGGCCTCGACAGCGGCTAGCACGCAGAGAAACATGCCATGAATTCGATAGTGCGTTCTATATCAATAATGCAGCCCCATCACACCCAAGCTACCCAATGCACCGGGCCGCGTACGCCAAGGGCGATCGCTGCAGACCGAGTACCCGGCCCTCGCCGCCCAGTTCGACGGCTGCGCCGAGAACCCGAGTCTGACAACCGCCATGCTTGCCCCCGCTCTGCCCTGGAGTCACGCTGGCGTTGCGCCAACTGCCGGCCCCAGGGTCAAGTCGAGCCGGGACCGAATCGAGAGCTCCAACCACGGCCAATCGGCCTGCCCCTTCCTACTGGCAGCAAGCCGACTGCTGACCGGACATCCGGGCGACTGGGACGTCTGCTCCGCACGTGCGGGGGCTCCCGCCGTCCGGATATCACCGCAGTCAGGCTTGGCATCGCTCCGCGCTACTGAGTCAGTGTCTGTAGGCCGCTTGCCAGGTCGGTCTGCACCAGTTCGTCGCGCTCGGCCGGTGTCAGCCAGCGAGCGGATGACCCGGCAGGGGACCGTTCCACCCAGAGCACGTCGTCGACGGCTTCGGCGACGGCGTGCAGGTGGCTGATCACCATGACGAGCCGGTCACTGCCAACCTGGGTGCGCAGCACCTCGAGAGCCGCGTCAAGGGCGGCGGTGTCGAGGGCGGCGAAGCCTTCGTCAAGGAACAGGGAGCCGAGGGTAGGGCCGCTGTGGGAGTGCAGCTCGGCCAGTGCCAGCGCCAGGGCGAGCGAGGCGAGGAACTTCTCTCCGCCGGACAGTCGATTCGGGTGGTGGACGACTCCGGAGCTGCGGCTGATGATGTCGAGGTTGTCGGCGAAGCCGAATCGGTTGTCGGACATTTGCCCGAGCAGGTCGCTGGCCACGCCGAGCAGCGCGTGGGTGCGCAGTGCGGTGAGGTGGCCCAGGAACTTGGCGTCGACCAGTTCGCGGCGCAGGACCTCCGATGCTTCGTAGCGGGCGGTGCCCGCGGTGATGGCAAAGTCCAGGTCAGCGGCCGGCTTGATCAGGTTCTGTGCTTCCTGGCTCTTCTGGCGCTGGTGTTCGGCTTCTTTGGTTGCCTGTGCCGCTGCGGCGACGAGGGGGTGGAGTGCTTGGGGTGCCGTCAGGTCGGCTGCAGGATTGAACCCTTCGATGTCGGCGAGCGCGTGGGCGTGTTGGTCAAGGCTGCTCTGTGCGGCGGCTACGCGGTCGGTGGCGGTGTTGGCGCGTTCGGTGAGCTTGTCGCTCAGGGTCGAGGTGGTCGTCGACAGTTCGGCGGCATACTGGCGGACCTCGGCGATCGTCGGATCGGCCGAGATTCTCGGCACCTGGTGCCGGTCGGCCGCTTCGAGATGCGTGAGGGCGTCGGTAGCGGCCTGGGCCCATGCGTCCAGGTTGCCGCGCAGTTCGGTCAGCGGGCGCTCGAGTCTGGTGCGGGTCTCCTGGTCGAGGGCGCGCTGGTCGGCGAGCGCCCCGGCTTTCTTCGTCCGTTCGGCTTCCCGCTGGTCGAACAACTCTTGGACTTCGGCTTGACGAGCAGCGACGGTGGTGGCGGCAGCGGCGACCTGGTCGGCGGCCACGTCGATTGCCTCGTGCGCCAGCATCGTTTGGATGCGGAGAGGAAGCGCGCGGACCTCGGCGGCGGTCTTGGCCACGGCGCGGGTGTGCCGTTCGGTGGCTTTCGTGGTGTCGTCGGTGTGGCGCTGGTGGGCGTTCTTGCGCGCTGCCAGGGTCTTGCCGTCTGCCTCGATCTTGGCGGTGTGGCGGTGCACTTCGGCCTGCAGTTCCTCAGCGTGGTTGTCGGCTGCCTTTTCGCATGCGCTGATCATGTCCGTGACCGGCGTCGCTTCTCGCTCGGAGCGGTCAGGCTGTGTGGCACCGGTGGCGGTGCGGTTAGCCAGGAGAGCGGTGGCCGTAGCCAGCGTCGCCGAAGCTGACTCGGTGTCGAATCCGGTACCGGTTTCGGCGGCGAGAGCTGCGAACTGCACGAAGGCGTGTACCGCTTCTGCAGTTGCGTCTTGCGCCTTCTGCTGAGCGATCTGGTGGTCCCGCTCGCGTTCGCGCACCGTTTCTTCGGCTGCGGCCGCAGCGGCGCGGGCCTTGGCGAGTCGGTTGGCAGTCGCGTCACGTGTGGTGCGCGCCTGGCTCAGTTGCTCTCTCGCTGCGGCCAGCTCGGCCGTGTCGGCCGCGGCTTCGGGTTCGAAGTCGATCGGGAGTTGCCGGTGGCATACGGGGCAGTCTCCCTCGGGGCTCAGTTCGGCGGCGATCGCGGCGGCCTTGTCGCGTAGTTGGAGTGCCTCCAGAACCGTCTGGGCGGCCATGAGGTCGCTGTTCGCTGTGGCTGTTTCCTCTTCCAGCGGGCCGAGGGCCTCCCGGGCGGATTCGCGTTTGGCTACTGCGGTGGTGTGTGCGCTGGCGGTGTCGGTAACGCGGCGGGCCACCGAGAGGGCTTCTGCCACTCGGGTGCGGGCAGTGGTAGCGCTCGTGCGGATCTGCCTGCTCGTCACCGCCGCGGCGCGGGCTGCTTCTGCCAGCGGTTCACCGTGCTTGGTGCGTTCGGCCAGATCCGTTTCAGCTGTGGCGATGGCGGTGTGTTCGTCGGCGATCTGGTCGGTGAGCGTGGCGAGTCGGTCGCGCTCGCCGCGGTGTTCCTCGGCGTCCGCCGCGAGGGTCTCCAGGAGCATGGCGGCCTTGGTGAGGGCGTCCCTGCCTTCTCCTTGCGTGTCTGCCGCGGTGATCGCTGTGGTCAGCTCGGCTTCCAGAGCTTCTGCTCGAGCCACCCTTCGGTTCAGGGTGTCGTGCCGCGCGGCGATGTCGGCGGCGACGGGCTCGAGTGCGTCGAGGACGGTGTTGACGTCAGCCACCGTGCGCGTCGAAAGGCTTTGGGCGGCGGCGGCGGCGCTGGCCGCGACGCGGCGGGCTTCGGCGGTTTCGTTCCGCAACGCGGTGATGCCGTCGATGGCGGTGCCCAGGCGATCGGCGCGGGCTGCGGCAACGGCGGCGGCCGAAGCGGCCTGGTGGGCGTCCTGTGCGGGGCTGTCCGGCATCCCGGCACGCTTGGCTTTCGCATCACCCAGAAGTGTCTGGAGCGTGCGGGTGTGGCGGTCGGCCATCCGGTGGACTGACTCCAGCGAATCGGCGCCGAACAGTTCGCGCAGCCGCTCACTCCGCTCCTTGGGGGCAGCGGTGAGGAGTTGGTCGAACTTGCCCTGTGGGAGCAGCCCGACACGCAGGAAGGTGTCGTATCCCATCTGCAGCGTGGTCTGGATGCGGGTGTCCACGGCGGTGGCGCCGTCGGTTTCCTCGCCGGTGTCGAGGTTCGTCAGGTGGTGGCGGCCGGCGTTCGGGTTGGTGGCGTGCATGGTGCGGTGGACGTGCCAGTGTTGTCCGTCGTGGAGGAAGGTGAGGTCGACGCTCATGGCCTTGGCTCCGTCGGCGATGAGCTGGCGGGATTCCTTGGCGGCCCAGGTGCTCTTGCGGAAGAGCGCGTAGGTGATGGCGTCGAGCAGGCTGCTCTTGCCGGCGCCGGTGTCGCCGAGGGCGGCGACCAGGCTTTTGCCGGTGAAGTCGATGGTTGTCCGGCTGGGGTAGCTGCGGAATCCGGTGAGGTCGAGCGTCAGTGGCTTCATGCCGTCACCTTGGTCACGGTGGTGTCAGTTCCGGTCAGCAGACTTGAGCGGTCGATGGCGTCGAGGGGCCGGCCTGCGATGGCCGCGGCCAGCAGGGTCTCTTCGCAGCACGGTGCGGGGTCGTCGGGGTCGGGTTCGGCTTGCAGGTGCGCGAAGGCGGCCATGGCGCGGTCCAGGGCCGGGCCGGTGGTGCCGTGGCCGGACAAGTAGTCGCGCAGCAGATCCTCGATGTCGGGCAGTTCCTGCGCGGAGGTCTTCCGGTCCAGGACGCGGTCGGGTGCTGCGGCGCGGCGCTCGTCGATGGCGACGATCGTCGCTTTGGGCAGCATCTTGGCGAGGGTGTCGGGCAGGGCCGGGTTGAAGGCTTCCACGGTCACTACCGCCTTCACCCAGGCGTCTCCGACGCGACCGGCACGTTGTGCGATCTCTTCCAAGGTGCCTTCCAGTCGGATCAGGCGGCGGCCGGAGGTCAGCGGTACGACTTCGATGCTCGGTTCGGTACCGGGGCCGATCTCGGCCAACACAACGCTCTTGGTGTCGCCGGCCTCGCCGAAGTCCATCTGCAGCGGGCTGCCGGCGTAGCGGGCGGGGAATCCGGCCCGGCCGACGGATTGCGGCTTGTGGATGTGGCCGAGGGCGCCGTAGGCGACGGCGGGCAGGTCCACGGGTGCGGCCGCGTAGTCGGAGGCGATGGAGATCTGCCGTTCCGAGTAGGAGGGGGTGGCCCCTTCGACGAACAGGTGGGCGGCGAAGACGAGGATGTCCTGGGCGCGGTGCCCGGTGGCCAGGCGGCGGTAGACGTCGGCCTGGACGGCACGCATCCGCTCGGCGTAGGCCGCGGTCATCAGGGCCGGGTCGGTGAAGTCGTAGGTGAAGCGGTTCGGGTGCAGGTAGGGCAGTGCTCCGATGCGCAGGGTCGACTCGCTGTTCTTGGTGGGGTATTCGGCCACCAGCAGTCGGTCGGGGCGGGCGTCGGTGGCGAAGCGGACCCTGGCCTGGTCTCCTGCGCGGGTGCCCATGTCGTTGAGGACGAATTCCAGGAATGTCAGGACGTGGGGGGTGTCGTGGTTGCCGGCAACGACGACCACCGGGGCGATCGTGCCGAGACGGCGCAGCGCGTGTGCTGCGCGGCGCATGTCCTCCAGGCCCGGCCGGGAACTGTCGAAGAGGTCGCCGCTGTGCACGATCAGGTCTGGGGCGCAGTCGGCGGCGATCTCGATGATCTCGTCGAGGACGGCGTCGACTTCGGGGTCGCGCCGGAAGCGGCCGATCTGGCGGCCCAGGTGCCAGTCGGAAGTGTGGAATACGCGTCCTGTCACGGGGCGCCTCCCGGAGATGGTGGCGCGGGGCGGTGTGGGCCGCGCCGCAGCGGTCGAATGAGTCCGGCGTTGCCGACTGTACACCGACTCTCAGGAAGAAGTCTGGAAAACTCTGGAACTCTGGTAACCTGTGAAGCATGACTGATCCGCTGGACGCACTGGAGAAGAGCATCAGCACCCTGCGCCGCGCGATCCGCGACGCGGCCACCGCCGGTGACACCGAACGGGCCGGCGAGCTACGGGCGCAGTTGCGCCGCGCCGAGAAGGCATGGGACACCCTCATCGACACCGGCGAGCCGGCCACCCCGCCTCTTTGGCCGGAACCGCAGGCAGCCCCGGTCGTCCACGGTTCCCGGCTCCCGGCTCGCGAGCACGTCCACCGGGCCTTGATGCTGCTGGGAACCCCGGCGGCACCGAAGCTGATCGTCAGCGTGCACGAGGCGTTCTTCTCCGGGGAGCTGTCGGCCTCCAAGCTGTCCAGCCTGCGCCGGGATGAGGAACGCTCCTACCGCTCCAGCCCCGGAGCCCGCCCGTACTACCTGTGCCCGGCGCTGGCACACGACCTGTTGTCACCGGTGCGCGCACTGGTGACGATCAGCACGTGGCCCTTGGAGCAGCGCATCATCGGCCCGCTGTCCCAGCGCACCGACTTCCTCACCGGCACTGTCGGCGTGGCCCAGGCGGTGGGCTCCTCGGGCGAAGCAGCCACCCCGGCGGCCGTGCGGCTGCTGTGGCGCTTGGCCGCGACCATCCCAGACGCGATAGTGAGGAGCGCCTCCGGCCTTGAGAGCGCACCTGATCCGCAGCGGGTGATCGAGGCGGCACAGGCGGAGCTGGACGTACATACCGATGCCGACCGCGCCACCCGGGCCGAGGCTGCGCGGCGGGCCCGCAAGTCGCTCAGTGATGACCAGCAGTTGTTCGGCAGCCAGTTGCACAACGTCATGCGGTTGCAGGCCCAGCGGGCCTGACGGCCGTCCTTCATCTCATCTCCCCCGCAAGGATTTCCGGCACCGTGAACGCACCAGTCGATGACCGCCTGACAGCGCTGCGGGGCTCCGCACAGCGCCGGGCTTACAACGCCAGGTCCCTGGCCGCTTTGGAGAACAACCCGCGCTGCACACTGCGGGCCCTGTTGGACGCCTCCGGCTCCGACAAGGCCGCGATCGCCGAGCACGCCGGCTACCCGTCCGCCTTCGGCCAGTCCACCTTCGCCCTCGCCCGCGGCAACGCCTTCGAGGCGCTGGTCAAGGCCAACGGCTACGCCGAACTCCTTCGCGTCCTACGCGAGACCCTGGGGCTGACCGTGCCGGAGGTGGGCAACAGGGACCTGAACGACGTCGGCGGCGACAGCCGACAGGAGATCCGCCACACCCACACCACGCGGTTGCTGGTGAAAGCCGCCCAGGGAAGCGGCGACAGCACCCTGTACGACCACCCCATGCTGCGCCTGACGGTCGGCGGGTACGCGGTGTTCCTGGAGCCGGACCTGGTGGCCTTCCGTGCGGACGATCGCTTCTACATCGTGGAGATCAAGAGCTTCCCGATCATCGACGGCCAGGCCGACCCGGTGCAGGTGAAGTCAGCGACCACGCAGGCCTGCGCGTATGTCATCGCCCTGCGCGACATGCTCAGGCAGGCTGGCATCGATCCCGAAGCCGCCGTGTCGGACCAGATCGTGCTGGTCGCGCCGAAGGACTTCACCAACCGCCCCACGGCGGCGTTCGTCGACGCCCGCAAGCAGGTCGCCGCCCTGACCCGACAGCTGGCCCGCCTCGAGCGCATCAAGGACTTGGTGGAGCTGCTGCCGGAAGGGCTCACCTTCGACCTCGCCCCCGACGGGGGGCAGGCGCAGCGTCCCGTCGAGGAGCTGACCGACGCCCTGGACCAGGTGGATGCGACGTACCGTCCGGACTGCCTGAACCACTGCGAGATGGCGTTCTACTGCCGCGCCCGCGCCCGCGAGGATGCCTCGCTGGACATCCTGGGACCGGAGGCGCGCGAGCAGTTCGGCGGCGTCGACACCGCGACCATGGTCATGGGGCTAGCCCGCGGGGAGCTGACGCCGACCGCCGACCAGAGCGAGATGGCTATCGCGTTGCGGCACGCTGCCCGGCTTCGGGCCGAGCTGGACCAGGCATACAGGGGTGCGGCATGAGCATGGTGTCGGCGTTGGCGCGGGTGCAGGCAATGGAGTCGATGACGGCAGTCAAGGTGACCGCGTTTCGCCACCGGCGCCTGTCGGACCGGCCGCTGGTCGTGATCCCACTGACGATGGCCGGGGAGGCCGGAGCGCCGTTGGCGGCGATGGTCGGTTCCTCCAAGAGGAACGCGACCCTGCTGGTCGTGGCACAGCCCCGCAACCGCGACCAGCGGTTCGCATTCGCCGCCGACCTGGGCGAGCTCGTGACGGAGTACCTCAACTCCTTCCGGCAGGACCGCCGCGGGGAGGGCGAGAAGTCCCGGTACAGCGACGCGCCTCAGCTCCTGGTCCCGAACACCGGCGGGATCAAGGCGTTGGCCGACCTCGCGCGCATGTGCCGCTTCCGTTCGACCACCGGCCCATACGCGGTCGCGGACGTCGTGCCCGAGTTCGGCATGTGGCTGACGTTCCTGGTCGAGCGGGCCGAACAGGCTGGCACCTGCCTGCTGCTCCCCGTCACCGGGATGCTCACCGAGCACTGGGCCACCGGCCAGAGCACCCTGGAGGACCAGAACCTCGCCTCCCTCATGGCCTGGATCTCCCCGCCTCCCGGAACGGACGTCGCGCAGGCCATGGCCGACGCGGAGAGCCCGGACATCTGCCCGCCTGCGGGCCCGACGACATCCCCCCAGTTCGACAACCGTGACTTGGCGCCGGCGATCAAGCGCTTCGACGCCGCGCACACTGCCGGCGACACTGTGGCCTTGGCCGCCGCCCAGGCGGAACTGCGGGAGCTGATCGCCGAACAGATCCAGCCCACCTGGCGCTTGATGTGGGACGCCATCTCGCTGCTGCGCTCGGTCCCGGAGGCGCCGAGGGCCGCCGCTCGCTTCGGGCGTGACTGCGCCGCCTTCACCTCCTACTCCGACTACCGGGACGGCGGCGGCCTCCCGCAGCGCAAGCGGGACACCGCGATCGGCGCGGCACGGCGCCTGGACCGGCTCGAGCAGGCGTTGGTCGACTTCGAGTCCGACATGGCCTTCGACGACCCGTTCGTGCTGGCGGACCGGCGTAGTGTGGGGGAGGCGTTCGCCGGGACGGTGGTGGACGCCGATCCCGGCAGGGTCGTCCTCAGCGACAGCAACCGGCGGGTGCTGCGGCCGCGCGTCACTATCCGCACCGACGACCCCGTGCGTCTGGCCGCCGGCACCAAACTGGTCAGCCCGCACATGCCGGACAGTCACAAGGCCAGGATCGTCTCCGTCCTGCCCGAGGGCGGCACGATGCTGGTCACCGTGGAAGTTACCGGCGGCATGGGTACCCCTCGTACCCCGAAGGCGGACGGCGTGCCGGCGTTGGACCGGCACATCGCCTACCTGCCGGACCCGGGCTGGCGTCCGGCAGCGGAGTTCCCCGCGTCCGACAGCACCCCGTGGACGCACCACTCCCCCGCCCAGGTGCCGGACGCCGATGCCACCGAATCCGAGAACGCCGCCGCAGAGGGATGGGGCCATGACGACTGACACCACCACGCCCGACCCGATCGCGGATCCGGTCGCCACCGCGAATGCCACCACCGCGCAGATCCTGGCCGACCTCGCCCACACCACACATCGAGCCATCGTCGTCGACTCCCCGCCCGGAGCTGGCAAGAGCACCCTGGTCGTCCGCGCGGCCCGCGAACTCGCCACCAGCAACGAACGCCCCATCATCGTCGCCCAGACCAACAACCAGGTCGACGACCTGATCGAACGACTCACCGAATCCGACCCCGGCATTCCCATCGGCCGGCTGAGCTCCAGCACCTACGTCGCCCCACCGGCCCTGAACAACCTGACGAACCTAACCATCGGGCGCACCTTGAACGACCTCTCCGGCTGCCAGATCATCGTCGGAACCGCCGCCAAGTGGGCCACCGTCCGCGACACCACGTTCCGGTGGGCGATCCTGGACGAGTCCTACCAGATGCGCTCCGACCTGCTCCTGCGGATCGTCGAGCGTTTCGACCGCGGCCTGTTCGTCGGCGACCCCGGCCAGTTGGACCCATTCACGGTCGTCGGCACCGAACGCTGGATCGGCCTGCCGCACAACCCGACGCTGAACGGCGTCACCGTGATGCTGGAGCACAACCCGGACATCCCCGTGCACCAGCTGCCGGTGTCCTGGCGCCTGCCCGCGTCCGCCGCCCCCGCCATCTCCCATGCCTTCTACCCATTCACCGGCTTCACCGCCGGAACCGGCGAAGGAGCACGCACCCTGGAACTCACCACCGCCGGCTTCGGCGGAACCCACCTGGACGAGACACTCGCGATGGCCTTCACCACCGGCTGGGCCCTGCACGAGCTGCCGCGCCGTCACGTCCCGCGCACCGACACCGAAACCCTGCAGACCGCTGCGGACCTCGCTGCCCGCATCCTCGCCCGCGGAGCGTTCGCCACCTGCGAGCGCCACAGCGACGGCCGCCTCCTGGGGGCCGGCGACATCGCCATCGGCGTCGCCCACCGCGACCAGGCCGACCTGGTCCGGCAAGCCCTGACCCGCATCGGCCATCCTCACGCGCCGCGCGTGACGGTCGACACCGCGAACCGTCTCCAGGGCCGCGAGTTCGAAATCGTCATCGTCGTGCACCCACTGTCCGGACGCCGCGACGCCACCGCCTTCCACCTCGAGGCCGGACGGCTGTGCGTGCTCGCCTCCCGCCACCGGCAGGCCTGCATCGTCGTCACTCGCGCAGGAGTCGCTGACCTCCTCGACAGCCACCCTTCCACCGACCCCGTCCACCTGTCCGTACCGGCCAAGTTCCCCGACGGTTGGGAAGCCAACCAGGCCATGCTCGCAAAACTCGCCCAGCACCGTCCTGTCACGTGACACCCCATGGGCATCCGTCAGAGGTCGCCGAGATCGCACCGCGCCGACCGCCTCTGACGGGACGCCTGTCTCACCCAACAGCCATCCGTTGCACCGACCCCAGATCGGTGTCAGCTGAGATGCGACCCGTCGTACAGCCCGCCGATTCCGGCACGTCCCCTCGTCGGCGTTGCGGGCCATGGGCGCCATCGGGTGCCGCGGGTCCGGTCAGTCAGCTACCGACCAGTAGATCCGACTCGCTCCGGCTCGACTCAACACGCTCCCGAACCGGACAACACGGCCGACCAGGGGAGTCTGGGTCTCTTCCGGTTCGCGTTCCCGTACTGGTCAAACCGAGGTTCTGTTGTATGTGCTGGGCCAGCCAGCCGCGGTGCGGTCTCCTCGAGTGAAGACGGCGGCGCCGATTTTCCCTGCTGATGGATCATCGTGCTGCGGAGCCAGGTACGGGATCTCGAGAACAGTGCCGGTGCTGGTGTGCCAACTGGTCAAGGTTCCGGTCCAGGTGATCACGGTTGCTCCACGCGGTGCCCGGATGTGGGCTCGGTCGGTGTGGAGGGTGATCTCGGTGCCTGTGGTACGGGAGGCGAGGAGAGTTCGGTAGTCGGCCGGAGTGAGGCGGCAGGTGCTGGGCGCCGTGGTGCCGGGCCAGTCCGGTGAGTCGATGCCGCGGGCGCGGGCGGCCTGCCACATGGTGGGGACCAGGGCGTGGGTGTGGGCGGGGGTGGCCATCTGTTCGCACATCCACAGCAGTCGGCCGGCCCCGCGGGACGGGCCAAGGGTGCGCCAGCGGATGCGCTGGGCGAGGTCGGCGGCGGTGATGGCGATCCAGGGGTGGACGGTGGCGAGGGGGCCTTGGGCGCCGAGCCAGGCGAGGTAGCGCTGTGCGTCGTCGAGGACGGGTGCCATGGAGTCCGCCGGGATGCCGCGGATGTAGGCGGGCCGGCCGCGGAAGGCTCGGGGTGCGCGGGCGACGAGGAGCAGGACGGCGCGGGCGAGGTCGCCGGCGACAGGCTGCCAGTCGTCTTCCTCGTCCTGCTCCGTGTCGGGGGCGGCGTCGTGGGGTTGGCCGAGGGCGCGCAGGACGTTGTAGAGCTCGGCTTTGGCGCGGTCGGTGAAGGGGGCTTGTTCGAGTGCGGGCAGGCGGGTGGCGAGGGCGGTGATAAGGGCATCTTCCGCGGTGTCCGGGTTGTCGGGGACGGGGAGGTGAGCGGTGGCGTAGGCGAGGGTGGAGGCGAGGTCGGCGTCGACCATGAAGCGGCTGGTGAGGCGGCCGAGTTCGGTGGCTTCGATGCGGTCGTCGCCGCCGTCGGGGTCGGGGGTGCGGGTGAGGTAGGCGGTGTCGGTGAGGAAGTCGGTGGCGTCGTGGAGGGGGTCGAGGGGGTGGTGGCCTTGGTGGAAGGCGAGGGTGCTCTTCCACCAGTTCTCGGCCTGGGTGGTGGTGGCGAGGCGGTTCTGGACGGCCTCGGCGAGAAGGTGGTCGGGCAGGCAGTCGCGGATGCGGGAGGTGACGGTGTATCCGGCGGCGAGGCGTGCCTGCCAGTGGTGGCGTTCGCTGGGGGCGGTGAGCAGGTAGGCGTGGCCTTCGCGTTCGCCGGCGCCGATGCGGCCTGCGCGGCCGAACATCTGCTGGACCATGGACACTTCGATGCGGCTCATGCCGATCTGGGTGTCGCGGACGATGACGGCGCGGGCGGGGAGGTTGACGCCGGCGGCGACGGTGGAGGTGGCGACGAGGATGTCGGCCTGGCGGGTGCGGAAGGCCTGTTCGGCTTCGCGTTTGTGGGGCCAGTCGCGGTAGTGCAGGCGCACGCCGGCCTTGGTGCACAGGCGTTCCACGAGGTCGCTGTCGTCCGCGTCGGCGCCGGTGGTGTCGACGCCGCGGTCGTGGGCCAGGGCGAGGGCGGTGGTGCGGACCGAGCGTTTGCTGCCGCAGAACACCAGGACGCTTCCGCCGCCTTGGGTGTGGTGGCGGGCGAGGTCGACGGTGCGGCGGGTGCGGGTGTTGTTGCGGGTCGCCCAGTCGGTGGCGTCGGCGTCCGGTGGCATGGACGGCAGCTGCCAGGTCAGGCGGGTAGGGCGCCAGGGCGAGCGGATGAGGCGGGCGCCGAGCCATTCGGCGAGCTGGTCGGCGTTGGCGACGGTCGCGGACAGGCCCACGATCCGTACCCGGGCGGCGTCCTCGCGGACCCGGGCCAGGAGTGCCTCCAGGACCGGGCCTCGGACAGGGTCGCCGAGCAGGTGGATCTCGTCCACGACCAGGCAGCCGACTTCGGCGAGCGCGGCGCGCAGGGAGCCGGCGCGGCAGATCGCCTCGAACTTCTCGGTGGTGGCGACCCACAGATCGGCTTCGCGGATGAGGTCGGTGTCGACGGCGGCTTCGCCAGTCAGGCGGACCACGCGCAGCCCGGCGCGGCGCCAGGCGGTGAGGTCGCGGTCGAGTTCGTCGGTGAGGGAGCGCTGGGGGACGAGCCAGGCGGCTTTGCGGCCGCGTTGGCGGGCGGTGAGGGCGGCGACCATGCCGATCGCGGTCTTCCCGGCTCCGGTCGGAGCAACGACCATGGCGTGCTCGTCGCCGTCGGTGATGGTGGGGACGGCGGCGGCCTGGACCGGGTTGAACGCCGGGTGCGGCAGCAGCGCCTTCCACGCCTCGGGGACGAGGTCCTCCACGGGCACGAACGCCTCGGTGTCGCCGGCGGGGAGCTCGTCCAGGGCGTCCCACTGGGCGGCGAACGCGTCCCGGGCCGCGTATGCGGCGGGGCCAGCGGCCGGTGTCGCCACGCCGCCGGGCCAGGCGGCCAGCTCGACGGACGCGCTGAGGTCGGACACCGTCGTGACGAACTCGTCCTCAACCCAGTGCGCAGCGGTTCGCACCTGGGCGCCGAGGCCGGTGAGGGTGTCGCGCAGGGTGTCGAATCGCTCCCCCGCCGGGGTGATGGCCCTCACGTCGGTGGCGGCGCGCAGCGCGGGCTCGGGCACGTTCCAGGCGGGGTTGGTGATCTTTCCCCACCACAGGGCCCGCGTCTCCTTCTGGGCGGGCAGGGGCAGGTCTTCGGGCCACGCCGGGCCCACGGGGGCGGGTTCGCGGGAGGGGTGGGGCAGGCGGATCGCCGTGACGGTCACGCCGGGCCCGCTCGGGCACGGGCCCATGTCGAGCCCGGCCGCCGGCCGTGCCGCGGCGCGGGCGGTCACCGCAGGAGGGGTTTTTGTACGCCGAGGTCCGGGGGCGGCGGCCGCCGCGGGTGTGGCCGGGGTGGTGGGGCGCAGGAGTTTGTCGTAGGTCTTCACGCCGAGGTCGGCGAGCGTGAACGCAGTTGGGCAGGCGGGGCAGACGATGGCGACGTACCGGTACTTGCGCCCTGCGGACTCGTACGGGCGGCGAAGCGAGTGCAGTAGGCCGTCGCACTGCGGGCATGGGCGTGGCACCTGCTCCTGGTAGGTCCAGCCCGGCTCGGTGAACCGCTGCTGCAGCCCTGTGGCCGGCAGGTCGCTCCCCCACTTGTCACGGACGAGCTGTTGGACCGTCAGATCGCTGGCCTCGGTGTCTGTTTCGTGCACGGTGCTCACTGTGGCAGCCGGGTAGCCGCCCGTACCAGAGGCACTCGGACAGTGTCGCGGCCCCGTGCCGGTAGCGCCGTCAGCGGCAGGGGCCGAACCTTCGTGCTCAGCGCCGATTTGGCCGCCTTCGCTGCCGGGCGGGATGCGGCCGGCGCGGTTCAAGGTGGTGATGCTATCCCGCTGGTGTTCCGGTGTACCGCTGAGGGCCAGGGAGCCCTTGTTGTTCGCCGGTGCGAGAGTTGGAACCGCGCTGGGGTTGGGCTCGGGGACGCGGCCCGCTCAACGTGGTGCTGGACAAGTGCCGCTGGGGTACGTCAGGGCTGGGGTTGCTCAGTGGAACAGTGCTTCGACCAGGGCTGCGCGGAACTGACGCTGCCGGACTCCAGTGGCGATGGCCTGCGGTGCTGGATCCCCTGTCAGGCCGATACACATGACGACGGCTCCGGTCTTCTCGAGCATGTGCCACATGTCGTCGGTGAGGCGAACAGGTACTGCGATGCGGACGATCTCCGGGGCGGTGCTGTGCTTTGACTCGTCGTAGAAGCCTTCGAAGGTACGGTTGGCCGAGTTGAAGACGGCCTTCCAGCCGTGGTCCTGGGCGGGCACGGCGGGCGCGTCCCACACGGGCCAGCCGAAGTGGTCCTGCACAGCGGTGGTCGTTGCGGATGTGTGGCCGGACAGCACCAGGGTGACGGTGCGCACCTGATTTGCCGTGATGACGGTTGTCTTGCCTTGGGCTCGGGCGCTCACCTTGCCAGGCGCTGACAGGCCGATGTGCGTGACCGCCATGTTGAGCTGAGCCCACAAGTCCCGGGGACGTTCTGCCATGCCCCCAGCATCGGGTAGGCGGGGTGGTGTGTTGGGCTCTATCCGGTTGGTTCATTCTTTCGGGTGAGCCCGTGTACGCGGCGGGTTGGAACGCGCTTGGCTCCTGTTGAGAACCTGACGCTCGAACAGGCCGCAGATGTGGGCTGCTTCGTCCACGGCTCTCCTGTCCCACGGGGCGAGTTGCATGCTTTGGCGGCCGGGCGGTCTCCCGTCCAGCTCCGCGAAGCGGCCGGCTGCGGAGATCAGGTCGGCTGCCCAGGGCGGTGCGGGAAGATCGCCGCCGCCGGTGCGGGCGACGGACAGCCGAAGCGGCGCGTCGGAGCGTCCGGTGACAATCCGCTGTGCCAGCGCGGCGGCGTGCAGAGGGTGGGCGACGCGTGTGTGAAGCCGGTGGGCGAGCAGGACCGTCGCATGGTCGAGCTCGGGTGGAAATCGCCCGCCGGCGGGCAGTGCGAGCAGCGTGCGGCCCAAGCGGCGGCCTGCGGCGGCCAAGCGGCTGTGGTCGAGCGGGCTGGACGTGGGCCGGATGAAGCCCGGCTCATCCGCGTGGGGTGGGATGTGCGTGGCGGCCTCCCACCAGGCGTACCGGTCGGCCGGCGGTGGCGGGAGCGGTGTGCTGACGGCACGGCGGGCGCCATCCAGGGTGTGCACGCCGTGGTGCGGCAGGAAGGCCAGGGCGGAGGCAAGTGCGGGCGGGAGGGGACCATGGCACAGCAGGGTCAGGTGGATCCCGGTGAGTTCCCGCAAGGCGAAGAGGTGCTCGAAGTGGCGGGAGCTGATGCGGTGGGCGCGGGTGACGATGACGTGCCCGATGTGCAGAGCGGTGGTCCAGGCAGCGACAACGCGCCAGGCGGTGTCGGTTCCACCGGCCCAGTGGGCGGCCTCCTCGTTCCCCGGGAGCAGGTGCTTGTTCAGACTGCGCAGGAGATCGTGGGCCAGAGATGCGGGAGCGGTGGCCACAGGGGTGGGGTGGACGGTGATGCGGCCCAGCGCCGGTGCGTGGGCAGTCAGAGCCGCCGACATGAACGCGTGGTCGTCGTGTGCGTCGTGCACCACGGTGAGCGCGGGCAGATCCGGATTACCTGGCCCCGGCGACCAGGTGGGCCGCCACTGCCCGGCAGCAGTGGCCTGCGCGGCGGCCGGACGCGTCGTCATCGCGATCCCGATAGCCGCGGTACGGTGCCGGCAGGCACGGCCACGGGAACAGCGAGTGCCGCGGCCGGGTGGTCGACACGCCCGGGCTCCGGCGGATCTGCCACGGTGGCTCGGTGGCCGAGGACTTGGCTGTCGGCTGGAGCTGGAGTGTCTGTGAGGGGATGGCGGGCCAGCCCGAGGGCAAACAGCAGGTCGGGATGGACGGTCGGATTCCCTCCCGTGGGAGCGAGCAGGCGACGGTTGGCCAGGCGCGGGATCTGCTCGGATGGCAGGTCCAGGGGCAGGCCGCTGGCGGTGCGGTGCAACATGCGAGTGACAGCTGCTGCCTCGGGTGGGCTGAGGGAGGCGGCCGTGTGGCCGGCGCCGTGCAGGTTCTGCCGTTGTCTGCCGGTGAGCAGCCCGGGTGTGGTGGTCAGGTGGATGCCGGTGTCGGTGTGGACGAGCCGGTGGGGGCTGTTGTGCTGCTCGAGGTGTGCGGCCAGGGCGGTGGCGACGCGTTCAAGACGGTGCGGGGGCCATTCCAGGGCGCCGGCCAGGTCGTCGGGGTGGATGCGGCCGGCCTCCATAAGGGCCGCGTGCAGCACGGTGGCGTGGGTGGCCGTCTGCGGGGCGGGGCGGTTGTCCTGGACAGGGGTGCGCAGGAGGGATTCCGGGGAGGTGGCGAGGGCGCGGGCCAGATGGATCAAAGCCGCGGCCGGGAGAGTCTGCGGGGTGAGGTGGGTGTCCCAGTCGGCGGTGGGGATGCCGGTCAGCGCGGTCAGCTCGTCGTCACCGAGCCGGCAGTCCATGGCGCGCTCGCGCAGGAATGCGAGATCGAAGGCGAGCGGGCCAGCGTCTGGTGGCGGGGCTGGGGCGGTCACGGGCGCAGCTCCTGAAGGCGCGGCAGGACGTCCGGGGCGGGCGGGGCCGGGGTGTGCAGGCGCCAGCAGCGGGCGGCGGTGTGCCAGTCGTCACCGGGGTGGGGATGGACCAGCGCGGGAATCGCGAGGCCCGCGTCGGCGATGAGGCTTTCGAGGCGTGGTGTGGTGCCGAAGCAGTTCGCGAACAGGCCGTGGTGGTCGGCGGTGCGCGGAGAGCGGCGGCGGAACTCGACGGCGGCGTGCAGCAGCGGGCGGGCGCGGGGCGGGACGGCGTACATGTGCCGGGGGCCCGGTTCCTGGCCGATGTTGATACGTGAGTCGCGGTCGATGGCCAGCGCGGCGTTGTGGTGGTCGACGCTTTCGATCTGGGTCATCGAGAGCAGGCCACGGCTGGTCCCGGTGAACAGCAGGGCAGCCAGCGCGGCGGCGCGCAGCGGGTTGGGCAGGCGCCAGGTGATCGTGTGCACGGTACGCGGGGTGAGGGGCACGGTGGTGAGGCCGGGCCCTGCGCAGGTGGTGAGGTCGTCCGGTACGTCGAGCAGGATGGAGCGGCTGAGGAAGCCGGCCTGGGCTCCGCGCACACGGGCCACGGTGTGCTGGGGGCTGGGGCTGGAGACGGTCAGACGGGCCAGGAACAGCCGTACGGCCTCGGTCTCTGGGAGAGTGAAGGCGGTGGGCTCCACAGGATGCCCGTCGGTGGTTTCCTCAGTTGGTGGTGGGGAGGTCAGGGCGCGGGCCAGCCAGGCGCGGGCCGCGGTGTAGCCGGCGCGGTACTGGCCGTCTGTGTGAGTGAAGTCGACGTCGTTCTGCCGGCGCCAGCAGTCCGCTCGGAACGCGACAACGCCGCTGCGGGGCACGGTGGGCAGCGGGTGGGCGTGGTCGCCCGGCGGCGGGCCGTGGCGGCGGCCGATGGCTGGTGGTCCGATCGCGTCGAGGACGGCTGCCGCGCCCCGTACGGTCTGCACCTCGGTGAGGCCGACGTCGTTCAGGCGCGCCAGTAGGTGCTGCTCGTCGGCCAACTCCGGGGTGTGAGCGATCAGGGTCAGGCGGATACCGGTGGCCTCGCGCCAGGTGGCGAGGCGGCGCAGCCGCTCGGTGGTCAGCCGGTGCGCGCGCAGCACGACGGCCTGGTCGAGGCCGCAGGCCAGTGCCCAGCAGGTCACCGCCCGCCAGGCCGGGTCGGTAGACATCCGCTCGGCGCCGGCGCGGGAGAACCCGTCACGGCCCATGGCCCGCAGCAGGTCCAGTGCGAGGTAGGCCGGGCTGGTGGTGTGCGGGGTGGGATCGGCGGTGATCCGGCCGCGGACGGGATCGGCCCACTGGTAGGCGGCGGCGTGCACCGCGCGGTCGTCGTCGGCGTCCAGTAGCAGCCTCACCGGCCGCACTGCGGGGATCGCCTGTTGCGGCGTGGCGGGCGAGGTGGGGGCGGTCATGCGCGCCGCCCGCCGTCGATCCGGTCGGCCACAGCCTGTAGCAGACTCTGGTCGGGCTTCTGCGTCCCGGTGGCGGCCATGGCCCGCTGGGTGTGCAGGGTGAGCACGACCCAGCGGCGCAGGCACCCGCCCGCCATACGGGCGTCCAGCACCTGCAGGTCCTGGGGCGCGACGCTTTGCCACAGCGGGTGCAGGGCGGGAACTGCCTGGGGAACCTGGTCGCGGGTGAGCGGTCGGATGAAAGGCCAACCGGCGGTGCGGGTGGCGAGCATCCGCTGGGCGCGCAGGTGCCGTTCGCCGCGCGGCTGGGCGGTCAGCACCACGCACAGCCCGTGGGGGAGGTCGTCGTGCAGGAAACGCAGGTACTCGAAACACGACGCCGACAGCCGGTCGGCGTCCTCGACCACGACGATCCGCGGCCCCTGGGCCAGGGCGCGGCGGATCAGGGTGTCGGCGGCCCCGGGGTCGGCAGGTGCCTCGCCGCTGAGCTTCAGCGCCTTGTGCAGGCAGGCGCGCAGGTCCGCCGGCGCCGGCTGAGCCCCGACATTCAGCGGCAACAGCTCACCGAGACGGCGGGCGGCAGCGTGAACGGCGAAGGTCTTGCCGACCCCGGCATCGCCGAGCAGGCACACGAACCGGCCCTGGGCATACCCGTCGGCGAGCGCACCGGCCACGGCGAGCATGCCCGGGGTGAGCAGTGTCCGCAGGCCCGGGGTGGCGAGGAAGTGCAGGTCTGGCGCGGCGGCGTCTTCCACGACAGCGAACAACTCCTGGGTGGTGGCCGGACCCTGGCCGACCGGCGGCGGGGTAGTCAGCACCGTGCCAGGGCCCAGTCCACGATGCGGTCGTCGACCCTGTCGGTCTTGAAGTGCTCCATGCCCTTCAGCACGTGCTTGGTGACCTTCACCCACTCGCGGAACGAACCGAGCGCGTACTGGGTGTCGACCCGCTTCAGCAGTGCCTCGTCCACGCCTCGCCACACGGGATGGGAGTCGGGCACGGCCTTGAGGATCTCGTCCTCGGTCATCGCCAGGATCTCCAGGCGGATGTAGATCCGCGAGGCCAGTGCCGGGTCGCTCTGCAGCGTCGCGTACGCCTCCCGGCCGCCGACGAACACGATGGCGGGCTTCGGGTCGCAGTTGTCCCACAGCTTGCGCAGGAACTCGAAGTTCTCCCGTCGGTACTGCTGGGCCTCGTCGCACACGATCACGTACGGGCGCCTGGGCAGGGTCTCGCGCAGCAGCTTGTCGAACGCGGTAGGGGTGCCGGGCATCTTGCAGCTCAGGTTCATCTGGTGGAACAGCTCCTCGCGCAGGTCCTTCGGGCCGGGGCGGGAGCGGGCGAAGTCCAGCGGCAGGATCAGGTCGGGGTTCATCTCCTGGATCGTGGCGCGAGTGCCGAAGCTCTTGCCGAGCCCGGCATCCCCGTAGATCACCGACATCGCCCTCGATTCGACGGTGTCGACGACAGTGTCCTTGATCTGCAGCAGCGTGTCGGTGGCGACCAGCTGCGACTGCTGAAGGCCGAGGAAGAACTGAGGGCGCAGGTCGGGACGGCGCTGCGGCGCGGTGGTGGTCATGCGTCCTCCAAAGACGAGTCCGAGGGGGCGGTGGCGGCGGCTTGGCCGGGACGTGCCCAGCCGGCCGGGACGGGGGTCAGGGGTGTGTACGGCTCCGCACGGCGGCGCGGCGCGGCAGCGCTTCTTCGATCGGGGCCAGCGAGTTCGTCCAGGGCCTCGCGCTCGGTCATGCGCATGGCCCGGACGGGGAGTTCGGGCTGGGTGGAGGGCAGGTAGCGTTCCCGTTTCCGCTCGCCCGAGCGCTTCAGGGCCCGGCGCAGGGCCGCGCTGTGCTCGTCACGGTCGGCCAGGATCTTGGCGCGCAGTTCCTCGGTGGCCTCGTCGCTGAGGAACGCCCGGCCGAGGAAGCGGTCGCCGCGGAAGGAGTACAGGTCGATCTCGTGGGTGTGGTGCGGCATCCACCGCACCCGTACCTCGACGCCGATACGGCCGACGCCGTTCTCGGGCATGTAGGAGCGGCCCGCGAACTCCACACCGTGGCTGGTGATCTTGCGCACCCGGTGGTCGCTCTCCAGCATGAACGCGCGCAGCTCGGCTGCGCTGGGCTCAGGACGGATCTCGGTCGGGTCGGACAGCCACGCCTGAAGCGGCGTCATACCGGTGCGCTCCACCACGTGCTGGGTGTTGTGCTCGCGTACCCACTCGCGCAGCAGGTCGACGAACGCCTCAAAGGTCAGCGGCGGGTCCTTCTCACCCACGCGCCGGCGGTGATCGAGCAGAGGCGCCTTGGTGTACCGGGGCAGATCGGCGAAGAAGCGGGTCACGCCGGTACGGTTCAGCCGCTCCACTCCGCCCTTGTGGCGGGCGCTTCTCACTCGGTGGACCGGCACACCGAGCAGTCCGAAGGCCCGCCGGACCGTCTTGGACAGGAAGTCGGCGCCGCCGTCGACGCGCACCAGGTGCGGCAGCCCGCCGGCCGGCCCGTACGGATCCTCGCGCAGCACCGCCGAGCGCACCGCCGCCAGAACCGATCCTCGGTGCGCGGAACCGGCCGTGACCGCCCAGCCCATCACGTGGCTGGTGCTGCGGTCCTCGAACCACGTCACCCACACCTTCGAGACGGTCCTATCGGGCATCATCACCACCAGCGGCGCCTGCTTGTGGTCGCCCTCCCACACGTGGTTGCGGGCCACCGCGGGCCTTTTGAAGGCCGGGTCGAAGCCGCGTGCGACCGGAACGCCCTCGCGTAGGCCCGCCATGAAGCCCGGGTCGAGGTCCCGGGCGATCGCGTCGTGCAGCGTGGTCAGCCCCACCGGCTCCTCCCCCGCTGCCAAGGCGGCGCGCACCAGATGCTCGTGGGCGCGCTTGACGTTGCCCTGGTAGTCGGCAAGGACATCGATGATCTCGTCGGTGACCCGCAGGCGCTTTCGGCTGGGTTTCTCCGGCGTACCGCTCTCCTCGGCCTGCGCCAGCCAGCGCCAAACCGTACGCACGCTCACGCCCGCCGACTCGGCAACCAACCTCACATGCGCGGTGGTCAACTCCCCCACACCACGCAACCTGAGCAACTGAGCCACAGCAGCAGGCCGCAACTCATCCCGATGCCGACCCAGCCCCTCCGCCGAGGTGTCCTCCAGCATCGTCACCGGTAACGGCACGCGCGAGGCGGACAACGACACGGCGATCAAGCACAGCCTCCACGTCGAACAGCGCTGGCACGCAGGACAGTTCAGCCAGAGGCCCGTCCTCTGTGACGGATAGACCCGACGCGAGCCTACGAGCCGGGAGTGGCCATCTCATCCAGCCGTTCACTCGAACGAGTGGCACCCTGCCGTTCCCACCAGTCCGGCGTACACATGCGCTATCCGACCGCTCGCAGTCTTCCGCCACAGCCAACCAGGACCGCGACCCACCAACAACCACCCCAACCCCGTGACGGTCCGACAGCAACCGGAGCGGGAACCACCCGGGTACCCGACACACAGGCGAACCACCGACAGGCCGCCCCCTCGGCCGCCGAGCAACAAGCAAGATCAACACATAGAGGAGATACGGCGAACACGGCACCGGTCAACACGGCCTCATGTCACCGCAATATTCGGGAAGTTGTCACCATGATCGACTCAGCCAACCAACCCTGGACAGCGCTGACACACCTACACCTCAATGACACGAGCCGCCGAACATTCCAGTGACATCACAACCGAACCTCACACACGCAGTCATCGTAGTCAATCGACCCACTCTCCCTGAGAGTTGAACAGGAGTGCAGTCATGACCATCGGACGTAAGGCGGCGTCCCTCGCCGCCGTGGCCAGCGCGCTGGCCGGCATGGCGCTGTTCGCCGCCCCGGCGCACGCCAGCACCGCGATCACCAAGTCCGTCCAGAACTACGCCGACAACACCAACCTCGACGCCTACTACGGACAGCAGGTGTGGACCCGCGACTCCAGCATGAACTTCCAGGTATGGACCTTCACGCAGGTCGGCACCACCTTCACGGGCGTCGGCATCTACACCATCAGCAGCACCACCTACGGCACCTGCCTCCAGGACGTCGGCGTGGGCTCCGCCGTGAAACAGCAGACCTGCGACGGCACCAATCTCGCACAGCGCTGGGTCGTCGATTTCGGCCAGCCGGCGACCACCATCGCCAGTGCGAAGAACCCCGCCGAGGTCCTCCAGGGCAACGGAAGCGACACGGCCGTGACGCTGGTGCCGGCCGCCAGCACGGCCAACCAGGTCTGGACCCTGTACGACAAGTAACCCACCCGCGCCATCCCACCCCGGGCGGCCGACAGCGCCGCCCGGGGTCCTCACACGGGCCTGTCCGGAGCCGGACGAGCCGGAGACGGTCGAGGCGGACGAGGAGCTGTGGTGCGGAGGCCGGTGCGGCCCGCGTTCAGCGGTGGGTCCTCGTAACGGGAGGCGAACCCACCACGCCAGTGCCCATACAGCCCGGTCGGCCATCTCGACGCCGGCCGGGTCGCCGTGGTGAGCGTGCTGCAGCTCCACGTCGGCCCGGGCCTTGAGGGGGCCCGGCAGTACTCGCTGCCGGTGCGGGCGCGCAGCGCGCCGTATCGGTCGCCGCCCAGGTCGTTGGCCCGGGCGGAGTTTAAGATGCCCCGCGCTCCATCCCCGGAAGGGGTGCAATACTGACTTCGGCTTTTCAGGGTGGTAGGTCGAGGGAGAGTCCGGTTCCGGCGAGGAAGCCGTCGAGGACGTCGGGGCGGTACTGGAGTCGTTTGAGTCGGTTGCGGACGAGCGTGGCGAGTCGGTCCAAGGCGACGCTGGCGAGGTCCGCGAGGCTGTGCTTGACGTGGGCCCACAGGTACTCGACCGCGTTCAGCTCGGGTGTGTAGGCGCTCGTGCCGGAGCGGCGCCAGGCGCTGGAGGAGATCGACCCCTTCTGGTGCCCGGCCTGGCCGATCACCTGGCAGCGCGCGTACGCGACCGCCCGGCAGTGGTGGCTGGAGTCCGACGGCCGCGTCGACTGGACTGTGTTGCCCGTGGAGACCGTGTTCGAGGGCGAGCAGCTCGGACGCTGGGTGCAGACGCAGCGGGCCGGCTGGCCGGGCTTGGAAGACGACCAGCAGGACTTGCTCGCGGCGATCGGGATCGAGGAGGACCAGGAGCTGATGGCCGCCAAGGCCGCCGCCGAGGCGAAGCCGAAGGTGTCCCGCACGGACCGGTTCCAGCTCCATCTGGCGGCGCTGACGGCCTTCGTCGAGCGGGAGGGCCACGCCCGCGTTCCGCGGGCGCACAAGACTCCCGAGGGGCTGTCGCTGGGCGCCTGGCTCAACAACACGAAGGCCCGCCGGGCGAAACTCGGC
The DNA here is from genome assembly GCF_019192735.1 of Kitasatospora aureofaciens. GTDB lineage: Bacteria > Actinomycetota > Actinomycetes > Streptomycetales > Streptomycetaceae > Kitasatospora > Kitasatospora aureofaciens_A. Next base: position 1,210 of record NZ_JAHTKP010000056.1, on the reverse strand, counting down.
GCCGAACAGCTCGGGCAACTGGAAGCCCTGGGCGTCGCCTGGTAGACCCGACCCGATCACGTCGCGGCGTTGCGCACCGGGCTGCTTCGACGGGTCGGTGCACGGCCGTCTCCGGCAGGCAGGACCTGATCGCCAGATCCATAGGGATTCTCGCGGCAGTTCCGGGATTCCCGTTCTACTTCCGGGACTGCAGGTCACACGTGCCGATCAGCAGTCCTGGACCCGTGACAGCGTCCCGACAGGATTCTCACTCGACCGACGAGACAGCACACCAGACGCCGCAGCACCTACACCCTCACGGTGAGAACTCACAGGCAGCCGACGGAGAACACCCCCACCAGACCGGCCCAACCCCCGCAGGCAGTCCGAACCGCCTGACGCCTGGTCAGCCGCCCGGGACGACGGATACCGCACAGACCGCGCTGGTCGGGCACGGAGGGGCCGGAATCCGCCCGACAGGAGGTGTCTGAACAGCTGGCGGCCCCGGCGGTGGCGCCGTCGGCGCGCGGCGAACGTCTGGGGCACCGTCTGATCGACCGTGCCTGCGACCATTACCGTGGCCTCGGGTACCGTCTCGTGCTCGGGACGTTCACCACCAGCACCTTCGAGCACCTGGTGCCGTACTACCAGCAGGCCGGCTTCACCGTCCGCGGGCCAGGCGAGTCGATCGCCGTGCTCGACCCGATGGGCATGGCACTCCACCGGCCGGCGGACGCGCACGTCATCCAGATGTGGAAGCCACTCCACCCGGACATGGGCACGATCGTCACCACCATGCCGGACAGCTCGCAGGTCGAGATCGTCACTGGGGCCCTCGACCCGCCCGGGCGCGTGGCGGACAAGGTCGTGCACCACGACGACGGCAGCATGACCCTCAGCGGCGGAGGCCACAGGCTCACCCTGCCAGCCCAGCACGTCGAGAAGCTGACTCAGATGTACGCGACCGAGGTCACCGTGGCCGAGGTGACGGCGATCGCTGCGGAAGCCGAGCGGTACGGAATGGAACCGATGATCGCGGCCAAGCTGACCAAGGCGTCCGGGTACTCCCTGGCCGACCTCATGGGGTCACCGCGCCGCGGATAGGACTGCCGCCCCGGCTGCGCGAACACCGTCCGCACCGACACCCACGCCCGCCTGCTCCGCCAACGCGCCGACGAACTCGACCACCTCGCCGGCCGGGCGCCGACACCGGTCGCCCGCCGCCTGCACA
>NZ_JAHTKP010000055.1 GCF_019192735.1 Kitasatospora aureofaciens | reverse complement strand
CACAGCCACCACCCGGAAATGATCACTGGAGAGCCGTGTGCGGGGAAAGCTCGCCAGCACGGTTCGGGAAGGGGCCGTCGGAAAAGGACCCGAACCACGGGCACCTCGTCGGCGGCCTACTTCACTCTTAGTGGGCGGTAGCCCGGCAACGGGCTACCGCTACCCGACTGGACGATGCTCCCGAAGGAGCGCCGTTCATTGGCCGCCGCGGATGCGGCGATCCGCCGGGCCCGCAAGGAGATCGACTGGCTCGGCGTCCTTCCGGCGCAGGCTGCCCAGGCCGTGTTGAAGACATACGTCCAGGCGTGGAAGAACTGCTGGGAAGGCCGTACGGACGCACCGAATTTCAAGGCCCGGTTCCGCACGGTCATGTCCGTGGACGTACCGCAGGGGCGGGATCTGAACATCACCCGTGTGCACCGCAACTGGGGCATGGTCAACATTCCCAAGGTCGGCCGTGTCCGGTTCCGATGGACCAAGGATCTACCCATCGGCAAGCGCGCAAATGCGGACAACAGGATCACCGGCGCACGCCTGGTCAAGGACCCGCTGGGCTGGCACATCGCCTTCCGCGTCCAGACGCAGGAGCCGAAGCCCGTACCGCACACCGGCCCCGAGGTCGGCATCGACGGCGGGGTCACCGTGCCGCTCGCCCTCTCCGACGGCAACCACCGGACCCACGACCAGTGGAAGTCCACCAAGAACAAGCCGAACACCTGGCTGACCGGCGACGAGCAGGCCAAGCTCCTGCGCCTGGAGCGGCGCGCCGCACAGCGCAAGCAGCACCGCAGGCCGGGAGAGCGCACCTCGAACCGCCTTCGCACCACCTACGACCAGATCGCCGGGTTGCGCGCAAGAGCCAAGCGCCGCCACCTCGACTGGCAGCACCGGACCACCACCGCCATCGCCCAGCACTACAGCGTGGTCGTGGTGGAAGCATTGCAGGTCACGAACATGGTCAAGTCCGCCAAGGGGACCGTGGACGAGCCAGGGAAGAACGTCGCCCAGAAGTCCGGCCTCAACCGGTCCATCAGCCAGGAGGCATGGGGCCGCACCGTCGGAATGCTGACGTACAAGCTCGCCAGTCATGGCGGCACCCTGCACAAGGTCCCCGCTCCCGGAACCTCCCAGCGCTGCTCGGCGTGCGGATTCACCACACCCGGCAGCCGGGAGAACCAGGCCCTGTTCGTGTGCAAGAACCCCGGCTGCGGCTGGTCCGGCAATGCCGACCACAATGCCGCCCGGAACATCCTGCACCTGTACCGGATGGGCCACGTGCTCATCCCGGCTGCCGGAAGGGCAGTCGTCAGGCGCGCGAAGCGCGTCAAGCCCACTGCCGCAAGGTAAGTAGGAATCTCCCGGCCCTTCAGCCGGGAGAGCACTTCAACTCAGGTCGAACGGCGCAACCGGGAATCGACACGAGAGACGGATCAGGAGTGGTTTCATCTGCTTCCGCCCTCGCCCGGCCTCCCGCCGGCCGGCACCCGGGTGGTCGGCACCAGGAACCGCAGCAGGACGCCGGTGGCGAGGGCCAGGCCGAGCAGCAGCCAGGAGCAGCCGGCGAGGGCGGCCGTGTAGTCGCCCGCGGAGCGCCGGGCCGACGGGTCCTGCGGGTCGGCGCCGAGCAGGGCCACGAACACCGCGCCGACCACGGCGACGCCGAGCGAGCTCGCCAGCTGGTTCACCGTCAGCACGATGCCGGAGCCTGCACCGGCCTGCCCGGGGCGGACAGTGGCGAGGATCGCGCCGAGCAGCGGGGCCGAGACGAGCCCCTGGCCGGCGCCGCCGACCAGCAGAGCGGGCGCCATGGCCAGCGCCTCGGCCCGGCCCGATCCGGCAGGTCCGGGCAGGAGCGTCAGCACCAGCAGCAGGTACCCGGCGGCCACCACCCCCGCCCCGGCGAGCAGCACCATCGGTCCGTACCGGCTCACCAGGTGTCGCCCGGACAGCGAGGCGGCCGCGAAACCGACCCCGAGCGGCAGGAAGCCGACCCCGGACGCGAACGGGGAGAGTCGCAGGCCCTCCTGGAAGACGTAGGCGAGCAGCAGGAAGAGCCCGTAGTTGCCCGAGTAGAACGCCAGCGCCGCCCCCAGCCCGATGCGGAAGCCGCGGTCGCGGAACAGCGAGGGCGGCATCAGCGTCACCCGCCCGGACGCCTCCCGCCGCCGTTCGACCTGCCACAGGGCGGCCAGCGACAGCGCGGAGCCGGCGAAGGCCGGCCACACCCAGGGCGGCCAGCCGTCGTCGCTGCCCTGGACGAGTGGGTAGACGAGCAGCGCCATCGCCGTGGCCGTGAGGAGCGGCCCGGGCAGGTCGAAGCGTTGGCGGGTCGGCCGGGCGCGCCGGGCGGCCGGGACGAGCGCCGGGACGCAGGCCGCGGCGAACAGCCCGACGGGCACGTTGACCAGGAAGACCGATCGCCACCCGAGCCCGAACAGGTCCGCCCGGATGAGCGCCCCGCCGACGAGCTGCCCGACCACCGCGCCGAGCCCCAGCGTGGCCGCGTAGAGCGCCAGTGCCCGCCCCCGCTCCCGGGCCGGCACGATCACCTGGATGAGGGACAGCACCTGCGGCAGCATCAGCGAGGCGGCGAGCCCCTGGCCGATCCGCAGGACGATCAGCACGCCGACGGTCGGCGCGGCCGCGCAGCCGGCGGACAAGGCGGTGAAGGCGAGCAGGCCGGCGAGGAACAGCGGCTTCTGGCCGTACGCGTCGCCCAGCCGCCCGCCGGTGGCCAGGGCGGCGGCGTAGGCGAGGACGTAGCCGCTGATCACCAGCTGGATGTCGGCGAAGTCGGCGCCGAGGTCCCGCTGGATCGACGGGGCCGCGACGTTCACGATCAGGACGTCCAGGATCCCCATGAACGACGCGGTCAGCAGCACCGCGAGCGTCAGGTTCCGCCGTCGCCCGCTCCCGGTCGGCGCGCCGGCTGTCGGGACCATGGGACCTCGGGGCACGGGCACCATCGTCGGCGGATCGCGTGCAGGCGGCCACTCGGCCCGGACCGGCGGCGCCCAGGCCTGCGGCGGACGGAGAACCGGCCCAGGATGTGCCCATGGGCGGCACACGGGAGCCGAGGCGCTGGTGGGTGCTGGCGGCGATGAGCGGCGCGCTCGCGATGACCTTCATCGACGAGACGGGCGTCGGCGTGGCCCTCGCGACCATCCGCCGCGAACTGCACACCTCACCGACCGGGGTGCACTGGGTGATGAACGCCTACATGCTCACCCTGGCGGCCCTCGTCGCGGCGAGCGGGCGGCTGGCCGACGTGTTCGGGCGGCGCCGGGTGTTCGCCGTGGGCCTCGTCGTCTTCGGCGCAGGCTCGCTGCTCAGCGCCACGGCGCCCGGCCTGCCGCTGCTCGTCGCCTGGCGGGCCGTCCAGGGGGTGGGCGCGGCGCTCCTGATCCCGACGGCGCTGACGATTGTCGCCGGAAGCTTCCCGCCCGCCGAACGGGGACGGGCCGTCGGCACGTACATCGGCGCGGCCAGTGTGTTCTACGTGGTGGGACCCCTGGTGACCGGCGCCCTCACCCAGGAGGTGGGCTGGCGGGCCGTGTTCTGGGTCAACGTGCCGCTCGCCTGCGCCGTCGGCGTGGTCGCCGCCCTCGCCGTCGCCCCGGACCCGCCGGTCCGGCGGCGCGAACGGCTCGACGTGGTCGGGCTGTTGACGGACGCGGCCGGGCTGGGGGCGCTCGTGGTCGCGCTGATGGAAGGGCCTGCCCTGGGCTGGGCGTCACCGGCCGTGCCGGCGCTGGGCGCCGGGGCGGTGCTGCTGCTCGCCGTCTTCGTCCTGGCCGAACGGCGGCGGACGGCGCCGCTGTTCGACCTCACGCTGCTGCGCCGCGGGCCGCTCGCGTGCGCGGTCGGCATGGTCTTCCTGGTCTACGTGGTGTACCTGGGGCTGATCGTCTTCGTCCCGCTGTTCCTCCAGCACGAGGCCGGCCTGAGGCCGTTGGCGGCCGGGCTGGCGCTGACCCTGGCCCTGGGCCCGATCATCGCCGTCGCCCCCGTCAACGGCCGGATCGTCGACCGCTCCGGGGCCCGCCGCCCCGCGCTCGTCGCCGCTCTGACCGCGCTGGTCTCCTTCGCCTGGCTCGCCCTCGCGGCCCCCGCGCACTCCTTCCCGCTGCTGCTGCCTGCGCTGCTGCTGTACGGCGTGTCGATCCCCGCGGTCTACAACACCGCCGTCACCGTGGCGCAGAACCTGGCACCGGATGCCCAGCGCGGGCAGGTCTCGGGCCTCCTCGGCAGCGCGGCCCAGGCCGGGGCGGCGATCGGTGTGGCCGTCATCGGCGCGGTCGTCGTGGCCGTCTCCGGGTCGGCCGACTACACGACCGCGGGCTTCCGGGCCGGGTTCGGCCTGTGCGCGGTGCTGTCGCTGGTCCTGGTGCCGCTCGCGCTCGCCCTGCCGCGCCGACCGCCGGCCGGGGGCTGAGGGCCTGGTCAGTGGCCAGCCGCGGCGCGGGGCCAGGTGTGGTGGTGCTGGTCGATGACGTAGTGGTGGCCGTGGTGCCAGCCGCCCGCCGTGGCCGGGTGGGCGTTGGCCAGGTGGGGGTGGCCGGCGGGGAGGTCGGTGTGCAGGTGGTCGAGGGTGTCCGGGTCGCGGGACGGCCACAGCGCGGCGGCGCCCGCTGCCGCGGCCAGGGCGACCGCGCCGAGCACGACGGCGGTCACCGGCAGCCCGGCTCCGGCCGCGAGCCAGCCGGCGAGGGGGTAGGTGAGCAGCCAGCAGCTGTGCGAGAGGGAGAACTGGGCGGCGAACGCGGCGGGCAGGTCGGCGTCGGCGGCCGAGCGGCGGATCAGGCGCCCGCCCGGGGTGAGGACGGCCGAGCAGGCGGCGCCGATCAGGGCCCAGGCGGTCAGCAGCGCGGCCCAGGCCCAGCCGGTCGGCCCGACGGCCGTGATCGCGGTGACGGCGGCGAGGATCGCCGGCAGGGCGAACGCGGCGGGGAGCATGACCTGTCGGTCGCCGGCCCGGGTGAGGAGGCGGGGGAGCAGCAGGGCGGCGAGCATCGAGCCGGCCCCGTAGGCGCCGAGGGCGAGGGAGACGGCGCCGGCCGGGCGGTGGAAGTGGTCGCGGACGACCACGACGGTGTTGACGAAGACGATCGCGCCCGCCGCCGCGACCGCGAGGTCGAGCGCGAGCAGGGCCCGCAGCCTCGGGGTCGCCCGGAACAGGCGGGTGCCGAAGGCGGCCTTGGCGTAGCTGCCGCCGGTGCGTTCGACGGGGGTGGGCTTCGGCAGGACGGCCGAGACGACCAGCGCGGCGGAGGCGAGGAATCCCACCGTCGTCCCCGCGAACAGCCAGTTGTACGAGACCAGCGTGAGCAGGAACGCGGCGAGCGCCGGGCTGAACAGGGACTCCAGGTCGTAGGCGAGCCGGGACATCGACAGCGCCTGCGTGTAGTCGCGCTCGGCCGGCAGGACGTCCGGGACGGTGGCCTGGAAGGTCGGGGTGAACGCCGCCGAGGCCGCCTGGAGCAGGAAGATCAGCAGGTACACCTCCCACACCTGCGTGACGAACGGCAGGCTGAGCGCGACCCCGGCGCGGGTGAGGTCCATCGCCACCATGAGGGCCCGCCGGGGTATTCGCCCGGCGACCGCGCCGGCGATGGGCGCGATCGCGACGTAGGCCACCATCTTGATCGCCAGCGCGGTGCCCAGCACCGCCGAGGCGTTCGCGCCGGCCAGGTCGTACGCGAGCAGGGACAGCGCCACGGTGGCCAGGCCGGTGCCCACCAGCGCGACGACCTGGGCGGTGAAGAGGTGGCGGTAGGCGCGGTTGCGCAGCACGGCGAGCATGGGTCCGTCCCGGTTCGCGGTGGGGTGACATGGCCATCATAGGCAATGCGTGCGTACCTGTGCACATGTTGGGCATGGAGCACCCTGCCGCGCGGGGTGCGGGAGGGGATCAGTCGTGCGGCGGCAGGTGGCGGATCTGGTGGTCCGCGACGTTCATCGCCTCGTCGACGAGCCGCCGGAGGTGGCCGTGGCGCAGCGAGTAGACCACGCGCCGCCCGTCCCGCCGGGTGGTGACGAGGCCGGCCAGGCGCAGCTTGGCCAGGTGCTGGCTGACGGACGGGCGCGCGGCTCCGGTGGCCTCGGTCAGCGTGGTGACGTCGGCCTCGCCCCGGCCGAGCCGCTCCAGCAGGGCGAGCCGGGTGCGGTCGGCCAGGAGTGCCAGGACGGCGGCGGCGACGTCGAGTCGCTCCTCGGCGCGCTGGTGCGAGTGCTGTGCATCTGCCAAGTCGGTGCCGCTGCTCATTCGGTCATCGTAAGCCGTCTGCCGGTGTCCGTGGGCGCGCGTGCGCACGCGTTCCCGGCGGGGGCGCGCCGACGCTCACGGACCCTGTCGCTATACCGTCCTGGGGTATACGATCCGGGTCGATCACGTCGTTGACGTCGATCACGGAGAGACCCTGGGGAAGGCGAACCACCATGCATGCGATCCTGCACGCCCTGTCCATCGCCGGGTCGATGACCTGGGAGATCACCTGGGCGCTGATCCTGGGCTTCCTGCTGTCCGCCGTCGTCCAGGCCGTCGTCCACAAGTCGACGATCGTCCGGCTGATGGGGGACGACCGGCCCCGCACGCTGGCCGTCGCCTCCGCCCTGGGGGCGGCCTCGTCCTCGTGCTCGTACGCGGCGGTCGCGCTGGCCCGTTCGCTCTTCCGCAAGGGGGCGAACTTCACGGCGGCGATGGCGTTCGAGATCGCCTCGACCAACCTCGTCGTCGAACTCGGTGTGATCCTGGCCCTGTTGATCGGCTGGCAGTTCACGGCGGCGGAGTTCGCCGGCGGGCCGATCATGATCCTGGTGCTCGCGCTGCTGTTCCGGCTGTTCCTGCGGGACCGGCTGCTGCGCGAGGCGCGGGAGCAGGCGGAGCACGGGCGGGCCGGTTCGATGGAGGGCCACGCGGCGATGGACATGTCCGTGCCGGGCGAGGGGCCGTTCGTCCGGCGGCTGCTGTCGCGCCGGGGCGTCACGTCCGTCTCGCACGTGTTCGTGATGGAGTGGGCGGCCATCCTCAAGGACCTGGTGATCGGCCTGCTGATCGCCGGGGCCATCGCCGCCTGGGTGCCGGACGGCTTCTGGCAGGCGTTCTTCTTCGCCGACCACCCGCTCGCCAGCAAGCTCTGGGGGCCGCTGATCGGCCCGCTGGTGGCGGTCGCGTCGTTCGTCTGCTCGATCGGGAACGTGCCGCTCGCGGTGGTGCTGTGGAAGGGCGGGATCAGCTTCGGCGGGGTGGTCGCCTTCATCTTCGCGGACCTGCTGATCCTGCCGATCCTGAACATCTACCGGAAGTACTACGGCGGCCGGATGGCACTGTTCCTGTTCGGCACCTTCTACGCGGCGATGGTGGTCGCGGGGTACGTGGTCGAATTCGCCTTCGGCGGGCTCGGGTTGGTCCCGGACCAGCGGGCGGCGGAGATCCCGATGGCGGGCGTCGCGTGGAACTACACGACCTGGCTGAACATCGCGTTCCTGCTGCTCGCGGCGGCGCTGCTGGTGCGCTTCTTCCGGACCGGCGGGGCGGCGATGCTCCGCATGATGGGCGGCGCGCCGGACAACGGCCACGGGCACGACGAGCATGGGCACAGCCACGAGGAGGACGGGCACGGGCACGGCCACCAGGAGGACGGGCACGAGCACGGCCACCACTGAGCCCAGACCGCTCGGCGCGCCGAGCGTGGCGGACAGTGCCAGGCTGGGAGGGCAGCTACCTCGACCGAGGAGGCCCGCACCGATGTCAGCGCAGAAGCCGGGGCCGGCCGAACGCAAGGCCCGCGCCGCCGCGCTCCGGGCCGAGGAGGCCCGCCGCGAGCGGCGCCGGCGCCTGCTGGTGGGCGGCGTGGTCGGCGTACTCGCCCTCGCGGTGGTCGGCGGGATCGCCGGCGTGATCGCGACGAACCAGAACTCGTCCAGTCCCTCCGGAGTCCCGGCACGCCCCCGCATGACAGCCGAGGGCCGGACCACCCCGCCGCCGTGGGACGCGCCGGCCGACGTGGCGGCGGCGGTCAAGGCCGCCGGGCTGCCGATGCTCGGCGCGGAGGGCACGGCCCTGCACATTCACGCCCACCTGGACGTCTACGCGGACGGCAAGCCCGTCACCGTGCCGGCGCTGGTCGGCATCGACGAGAGCGCCCAGCGGATCAGCCCGCTGCACACCCACGACACCACCGGCGTGATCCATGTCGAGTCCCCGGTGAACGCCGACTTCAGCCTGGGCCAGTTCCTGACCGAGTGGCAGGTGTCCGCCTCCGCCGACCACCTGGGCGGGCTGCGCACCGACGCCACCCACGCGCTGACCGCGTACGTCGACGGCAAGCCGGTGAGCGGCGATCCGGCGGCGATCCTCCTGCACGCCCACGACGAGGTCGCGCTGGTCTACGGCACGGCCGCCGAGAACGCCACGGTCACCGTGCCCAGCAGCTACAACTGGCCCAGCGGTCTTTAGAGGCCGGGGACGAGGGGCGCGGTGACCCGCTCGGGCGGGTTGTTGCTGTCGTCGTTGTTGTCCGAGGTGAAGGTGGCCGTGATCGAGCTGGTCGCCCAGGAGACCAGGCCGAGGAGCAGGAAGACGACGAGCAGAGCGCGCCCGGCGCCGCTCAGCACCAGCGGGCGGGTGGCGGACACCGGCCCGTCGGGTTCGCTGCCCGGTTCCTCGCCGAACAGGCGCTTGGGGTAGGCGGAGGTCAGCATCAGCAGGTAGGCCGTGTACCGCATCCGGTAGCGCAGGATCGCGGCCGTTGCCTCGTACAGGGCGTGCGGCATCTCGCCGAGGATCAGCACCACCAGCCAGCTGATGATCGCCACCATCCACCACCCCGCGTACAGCAGGCTCTGGATGATCGACGCGGGGATGACGAGGATGATCCGGAAGAGGACGGCGAGCCGGTTCAGCTCACCGGGCCGCAGGCCGACCTGCACGGGGTAGTCGGGGGTCCGGAAGCGGAACGGCGGGTAGCGGTCCACGGTGAGCATCAGGTAGGCGCTGACCCGGGTGTCGTACGGGACGTACGCGGTCAGGTAGTCCGCCGCGAAGACGGGCAGCCGGCCGAGCACCAGGGCCGCGAACCAGCCGATCACCGCGACGAGGAACGCGACCACCGACAGCACCCAGACCACGACGAACTGCGGGATCAGCAGCAGGGCGCGCAGCAGGACCGTCCAGCGGTTCTGCGGCCCGGGCCCCGCCATGTCCAGCACCGGCAGCCACTCGCTCGCGACGGGGGCGGGGGGAGCCTGCCACATCCGGGCCTCCACGGTCTCGGGACGACGGGACCCGGCCTTGGCGCGGCGCGGCCGGGGTGCCCTCCGAAGATGGCAGCCTCCCGCCCGCCCCGCGCGCTGCACTCCGCCGCCCGGGCGACGGGACCGCTCAGGACTCCGGGGTGTCGCTCCCGGTCAGGACCCGGGTCGCCGTCCTGGTGACGCTCCTGAGCGTGTCGGGATCGGCGGCGGCCTTGCGGAGGTGGAAGAGGAACTCCGTCCGGCCGTCCTTGCGGTGGATCTTGATGTCCACCTTGGTCTGCAGCCAGGAGACCAGTGCCGCGAGCAGGACGAGGCCGGTGACGGCGGCCTCCACGGCGAGCTGGTCGTCGGCCGGCGGGTCGGCGGCGATCGGCTCGGCGAACGGCGCCGTGTCGGGGTCGGCCAGGGCGACGGTGAGCAGGCGGCGCGCGGCGGCCGTGGCTGCGGCGTCGTCGTCGAGGACGCTCTCCGGGTCGGCCGGGGCGGTCAGCGCGCGGAGGGCGTCCCGGGCCTCGGACTCGGTCAGCTGCGCGTCGGGCCCGAGGGCGTCGCGCAGCACCTCGGTGAGTTCCTGGAGGACGAGCACCAGGGCCCGGTCGTTCAGGGGGGTCGTCGGGGTGATCGGTTATCTCCAGTCGCCGTTGAGGACCATGGGGGCGAAGTGGTAAGGGTGGGCGAGCCAGGGGGCGTCCGCCTGGTCGAGCAGGTCTCTCTGGGCCCGCCAGTAGCAGACCCAGAGCGGAGCGTCCGGATCGGCCGTCATCCGGGCGTAGAGGGCGGAGACCTGGCGGCCGGAGCTCTCCTGGTCGACGTTCCACAGCGTGGACAGCACCGAGCGTGCCCCCGCCTGGAGGAACACCCTGGTCAGCCCGGCGAACTCGTCGCCGCGGTTCGTCTCGGCCTGCCACGCGGAGGAGCAGGCCCGCAGGGTGAGCAGGGCCGGGACGGACGGGTGGTCGGCGAGTCGGGCGGGGCGCAGCAGCGTGGTGCCGCGCTGCGCTACCGACAGACGGCGGATGTGCTTCGTGGGCGGTGTCGAGGTGCCGCGGGGCGCGAGGACGAGACCGGACTCCATCGGGTGGGCCGGGTCGGTGTAGCCGTGGCAGGTGAAGTGCGCGGATGAGCTCGCGGGCCAGGTGCGCGCCGACGGTCGCCTTCTGCAGCCACGTGGCGGACAGCGCAGCGGCCTCCTCCAGCAGGCGGAGGTGGGCCGCGTGGTCCTCGGCGCGGGTCCGCCGGCTGCGTAGGGTGTAGGTGGCCAGCGCGGTCCGGTAGTTCCCGGAGGTGATCCCTGTCGTCAGGGCGATGACGTACAGCGCTTCGGCGTTCTCCTCGTTGCCGAGCACGGACGTCGCATCGGCGAGGCCGAACCAGCTGATCATCTCCCCGTCGTCGCCCTCCGGGAGCGTGGGGCGGGCGTTGATCGCGTCGCGGAAGCTGTCCCGGGCACCGGCGGCGTCGCCCAGGGCGAGGCGGATCTGGACGATGTTGTTGAGCGTGGCCGACAGCCGGCGTTCGTGGTGGTGGCGGGTGTCGGCCAGGAGGCGCTCGAAGGCCTGGAGCGCCTCGCGGTCCCGCCCGGCCTTCGACAGGGACGCGGCGCGGTTCGTTGCGGCGACGAAACGGAGCCGCTCGTCCCCGGCGCGTTCGGCCTCCGCCACCGCTGCCGCGTAGTCGGCCGCGCCGAGGTCGTACTCCCCGAGATCCTCCTGGAGCAGGCCGCGGAGGTTCAGGAGCCCCGACCGCTGCTCCGCGAAGAAGCCGTCGTCGCGCAGCAGCTCCAGGGCGGCGTTGGCGTGGGACAGTGCGGTGCTGGTCCGGCCGAGGGAGCGGAGGCACCCGGCGAGCATCCGGTGGAAACCGTGGGCGGCGGCCGCGTCGCCGTGGGCCGTCGCGGCCGCCAGGCCCTCCTCGGCCAGCCGGACGGTGGCCTCCAGGTCCCCGCTCGCCTCGACCAACGCCGTGCGCGCCGTGAGCAGTTGGATCCGCAGGCCGTCCCCGGCCGCCGTGCCGTCCGGCTCCGCCCGGCCGAGGTGGCGCAGCGCGGCCCGCGCCGCCCCCCTGCGCCGCAGTACCGCCGACCACATCAAGCGGCCGAAGGCCCGCTCGTTCGGTCCGCCCCAGACCACGCCGATCACGGCGTAGGCGGAGGCGTGCCGGTTCCGTTCCGGACTGCGGGCGTTCGCGAACCAGGACGGCAGGACGGGCAGGGCGGCCCGGGCCAGCTCCGGATACCAGGTACTGGTCGAGCGCGGAGTCGAAGGCGAAGAGGCGGTCGAGGAGTTCGGTCGGTGTGGCGGGAGCGTCGGCCGTCGGGCGGGCCGACCGCGGAAGTGCCGATCTGGATGTAGGCCGAGGCGAGATCGCAGCGGGCGGCCGGATCCGCGGTCGGCAGGTCGGTCAGGAACTCCAGCAGCGGAACCGCCTCCATGGGCCGCCCCGCGACCAGATACGCCGACGCCACCGCGTGCAGGTTCCCGGTCGGGCCGTCGCCCAGGGCCACCGCCTCCAGCGCGGCCAGCCGCGACGGGTCCCGGGTGGCAACGAACTGCCCGTACCGCTCCACGACTTGGGGAGTCGAGTGAGCTCCCCGGTACTGCGGATCCCAGCCGATCACCGGTGCACCGCCCACACCCGACCACCCCCGTCGTTCCTCGGCCTGCCTGCCATGCTCGGGCCTCCACCCCGCCCGCCACAAGTCGGACGCACGGGGCGTACGGGGGCAGCCGGTCGGGGTCAGGAGAGGGCGAGTTCGGTCATGCCGTCGGATCAGGGACGCCTCACGGGCGCGGGAGGTCGGCGGGGTCGTGGGCGCAGATGATGCGGACGTCGGTGGGGCGGGTGCGGTGGAGGGCGCGGAGGCGGTTGAGGTTGTGCAGGCGGGCCGGGTTGTCGATGGCCATGAGGCGCTGGAAGGCGGTGAGGCCGGGCGGGCGGCGGGGGAAGCCGGGGGCGATGTCGGCGCGGTTGAAGTAGGCGTCCCCGGCGTGGAGCAGCCAGCGGTCGTCGGTGCGGACGGCGACGCCGCAGTGGCCGCGGGTGTGTCCGGCGAGCGGGACGAGGAGGAGGTCGGGGGTGGCGTCCGGGAGGATCGGGATCGCGCGGAAGCCGTACCAGTCCTCGGTGGCGGCGTCCGGCCGGTGCTCGACCCAGTGCGGGCCGTGCGCCCACTGGGCCGGGCGGTAGCGGTCGCGTTCGCCGAGAGTGGCCTGGGCGCGGGCGGCGCTCAGTTCGTCGGCGAGGACGTGCACTCTGGCGTGCGGGAAGTCGCCGAGGCCGCCGGCGTGGTCGAGGTCGAGGTGGGTGAGCACGATGTCGCGGACGTCCCGCGGGTCGTGGCCGAGAGCGCGGATCTGGTGCAACGCCGTTCGGGCCGGCGTCAGTTGGGGACGGACGGTGGCGAGGAAGCGCCGGCCGAGGCGGTGCTGCGGGTGGGCGACGTCCTCGGTGCCGAAGCCGGTGTCGACCAGGATCAGCCCGTCGCCGCTCTCGATCAGCAGGCAGTGGGTGGCCAGCCGGCCGATCAGCCGCCCGCCGCCGCCCATCAGCGCGCGGCCGCCGAGCGGGCACATCGTGGCGCAGTCCAGGTGGTGAACGGTCATGTCGCCTCCAGGGGTTGGGGGGATGCGGGGTTGCGCGACAGCAACCGGTCGAGGTTCTGCGCCAGCTGGCCGTCCCCCTGCTCGGTGTACAGCTCGGCGGCGGTGCGGAGGTGGTCGGCGGCCTCGGTGGAACGGCCCAAGGAGGCGAGGAACTCGGCGAAGTGACGGCACGCCAGGGCGTGCAGGCGGACGTTCCCGGACGAGCGGCACAGGTGCAGCGCCTCGCGCCAGGCCAGTTCGGCGCCGTGGGGGTCGTCCAGCGCGTGCAGCGCGAACGCCTCGTTGACCATCGCCCACATGTAGGCGTTGGAGGTCGGCTGCGCGGAGAGCAGGTCGCGCGTCTCGCGCGCGAGGTCGAGCGCGGCGGCCGGGGCGCCGAGGGCGACCTTGAGGGCGGCGGCGTTGCTCAGCACGGTGGCGGCGTGCTCGCGCAGGCCGGTGCGCCGGATGAGGGCCAGGGCGGCGTCGGAGAGGCGGTCGGCCCCGGCCTGGTCGCCGGTGAGGGCGGTCATCGAGGCGCGGACGGAGAGGGCGTGGATGTGCAGGTCGCCGTCGTCCGGGGTGGTGCGCTCGACGGCCTGCCCGGCGAGGGGCAGCGCCTCGGCGACGCGCCCGCTGGAGCCGAGGGCGCAGGCCGTCGCGGCCTCCATCGCGGCCAGGCCCTCGCGGTCGCCGCTCTGCCGGGCGGCGTGGAGTCCGACCCGCAGGCAGGAGAGGCGGTCGTGGACGCGCCCGGCGCCGTAGTAGAGGGTGGCGGTGGCCCGGGCCAGCCGCCAGGCGCGGTCGTACTCGCCGCGGTCGGCCGCGACCGTGACCAGCGCGCGGAGCACCGGCTCCTCGGCGTGGCACCAGGCGAGCGTGGCGCGGGCGTCGGTGAGCCGGGGGAGGGCGAGGTGCTCGGTGCCCGGGGGCCGGAACGGCTCGTGGTAGGGGTTGAGGCGGCGGATGGCCGCGCCGGCGGCCAGCAACTCGTAGTCGACGAGGCGGTGGAACGCGTCCCGCTGGTGGGCGGCGGGCAGTTCGGCGAACAGCTCGGCGCCGTAGAGGCGGACGAGGTCGTGGCGGGCGAAGCGGCCGGGGGCGGTCTCGGTCAGCAGGTGGTGGGCGGCCAGGGAGCCGAGCGCGAGCCGGGTCGCGTCGGTGCCCTTGCGGAGCAGTGCGGCGGCCGCGCAGAGGTCGACTTCGATTCCGGGGTGGGGCGCGAGGAGGGGGAGGAGATTCCTTGCGTCGGAGGGTAGATGACGGTACGTCAGCGTCAGTGCCGAGTGGACGCCGATGGAGCCGTCCGGGGTTGCGAGGGTGGACAGGCGGGTCCGCTCGTCCGCCAACTCGGCTACCAGGTCGGCGAGTTGCCAGCCCGGGCGGGCGGTGAGGCGGGCGGCGGCGATGCGCAGGGCGAGGGGGAGGCGGTCGCACAGCTCGACCAGCCGCCGCGCGGCGTCCGGTTCGGCCGCCACCCGCTCGGCGGTGAGGCGGAGTTCGAGCAGGCGGCGGGCGTCGGCGTCGGGCAGCACGTCGACCTGGAGCATCGCCGCGCCGTCGGCGACCACCAGTTCCTCCAGGCTGTTCCGGCTGGTGACGACGGCCGCGCAGCCGGGCCCCGCCGGCAGCAGGTCGGCGACGTCGTCGGCGCTGCGCGCGTTGTCCAGCACGACCAGCATCCGGCGCCCGCGGGTCTGCTCCCGGAACAGCGCGGCGCGGGCGGACCGGTCCTCGGGGATCGCCGGCTCGGGCACGCCGAGCGCGCGAAGGAAGCGCCCGAGGGCGTGCGCCGGATCGGCAGGCCCGGCCGGGTCGAAGCCGCGCAGGTCGACGAAGAGCCGGCCGTCCGGGAACCCGGGCGCCGCGCGGTGCGCCCAGCGGACCGCCGTCGCCGTCTTGCCGACCCCGGCCGGGCCGACCACGACGGCCAGGCCGTCCCCGGTGCGGTCCGGGCCGCACTGGGCGTCGAGCCAGCGCTCCTCGGTCTCGCGGCCGACGAAGCCGCGGGGAGGGGTGGGGAGTTGGTCCGGTGCGGCGGATAGCGCCGGCACGGGCGGCTCGTCCGGCTGCCCGTCAGGCTCCGGTTGCCCGTCGGTGAGGACGTCGGCGAGGGCCTGCTGGAGCTCGCGGCCCGGGGAGACGCCCAGCTCCTCCGCGAGGCACGCGCGGGCCCGGTGGTAGGCGTCCAGCGCGGCGGAGGTGCGGCCGCTCTGGTGCAGGCAGCGGACCAGCAGGGCCACGACGGGCTCGCGCAGCCCGTCCGCGGCGACGGCCTGCTCCAGCGCCGGGACGGCCGCGAAGCCGCGCCCGAGGCGGAGTTGGCGCCGCGCCCACGCGGTGAGGAGCTCGGTGCGGGTCCCGTCCAGCCGGCGGGCGAGGGCGGCGGAGAGCGCGGTGGACGGGAGATCGGCGAGCGCGGCGCCCTGCCACAGGCGCAGGGCCTGTTCGAGGAGCGCGGCGGCGGTGGCGTCGTCGTCCGTCGCGGCAGCCCGGGCGGCCAGCTCCTCGGCCGCCAGCGCGTCCACGGCGGCCGGGTCGCCGGTGAGGTGGTAGCCGGGGGAACGGGTCGTCAGCTCGAAGGCGGAGGCGGCGAGTACCTTGCGCAGTGCGGCGATGTGGCCCTGCAGGGCGGCCTTGGGGTGCGCCGGCGGTTCGTCGTCCCAGAGCAGCTCGACGAGGCGCTCCACCGCGACCGTCCGGTTCAGCTCCAGCGCCAGCAGGGCGAGCACCGCCCGTCGCTGTGCACCGCCGACGGTGGTGGGGGCGCCGGTGTCGAGCCGAAGCTCCACCGGGCCGAGCAGCCGTATCCCCATGCGTTCCGTCCTGCCGTCATTTCGCTGGTAGAGCCGCAGCTTACCCGTGAGTAGCTCATGGCGGTGCGACGCCTTCGAACGCGCCCGCGGCGGCGTCCTGTTCATCGACGAGGCGTACACCCTGACGCCGCGGCACGGCGGGGGCGGCGACTTCGGGCAGGAGGCCGTCGACACCCTGATGAAGCTCATGGAGGACCACCGCGACGAGGTCGTGGTGATCGTCGCCGGCTACCAGGAGGAGATGCGCGGTTTCCTCGCCTCCAACCCCGGCCTCGCCTCCCGCTTCTCCCGCGAGATCACCTTCGACCACTACGCGGACGACGAACTGATCACCATCGTCCGCGTCCAGGCCGAATCCGCCGGCTACACCTGCACCCCGGACACCCTGGCGGCCCTCGGCGAACTGTTCCGCGCCGTCCCGCGCGACCGCTCGTTCGGCAACGGCCGGTTCGCCCGGCAGGTCCTGGAAGCGATGATCACCCGCCAGGCGGGGCGGCTGTCGCGCCTGGACATAGCCGACCTGGAGTCCACCGCCTACCGCTCGGGCGGCCCCCTGCCCGACCCGCAGCTCGGCTTCGGCACACTGGACTTGGTGGCGGCCGTGACGGGCGTGCTCGACCGCGAGACGACACCGGCTCCCGCACCCGCCACCCCGCCCACGGCGGCACTGGCGATGCCGCACGCCCGCCCGGCCTCCGCCGCCCCGGGCCAGGCCGCGACCGTGGCCCTGGCCGCACTGGGCGTGATCGGTCTGGTCGCCTTCGCGGGCGCGGTCGCCCCTCGCGGCCGCGCCCGCCGCTGGCAGCCGGCGAAGGCCGAGGACGGGTCGTAGGGCTCCCAGGGCGGGCCGGCGCCCCGGTCGTCCGGCCTCCACCGCCCCCTGGCAGTGGCCGCGACTGCGCTACCGGATCGGATCCCGGACGTCCCTCAGGCGAGCCGGTCCGGGGGCGGGAGCTCGGTGATCGGCTCGTCGGCCCAGGAGTAGATCTCCAGGTTGGACAGGTACCCGTCGAAGGCGAAGAGCAGCACGCCTCCGACGGGCCGGCCGTCCGCGTCGAGCATCTCGGCCTCGACGACGGGATTCCCCGTCACCGGCGCGGCGGCCACGGTCGCCCGGTCCGGGGCGAAGTCGATGCTGGGGCAGGGGCACGGGCAGTGGCCGGTCACTCGCAGGTGGGGGATCTGCGCGCGCAGGGCGCGCGCAACGGGTTCGTCGTCCTTGAGGAGTGCCTCAAGGAGCTGCACCGCTTCTTCGGGTATGCGATCGCCGATCGTGCTGGTCTCCATGGCCCGACCCGATCACCTGCCCTCGGGAGACGTCAAACCGGGCGGGCGGTCAGCGGTCGGCCATGGCGTCGCCGGTGAGGGCGGCCAGTTCGAGCACCGCCGCCGCCCGGGCCCTGGTCCGTCGGCGGGGCAGGACGACGACGCCGCGGCAGCGTGTGCGGAAGTGAGCGACCAGGTGCCGCACGGCCACTGCCCGGCCGTCGGTGCCCGGGACCCCGGACCGGGCGGGGGCGAAGACCACGACCCCGCCCCGGGCCAACTCGCCGCGGCCCTCGGCGGCCAGCCGGTCCAGCAGGTCGGAGGCGGTCCGCGCCCCGGCGACCGAGGCGTCGGCGCGGATCACGACCTGGTCGGCCAGCGCCACCGCGGCTTGCCGGGCGTCCTCAGGCGCGCCGGTGGCGTCGCTGAGGACGACGGGGTAGTGGCCGCTCAGGCCGGTGAGGGCCTGCCGGTAGCCGGCGTCGCCGACGCCGGGCCAGGGGCCGTCGGGACGGACCGTCAGCAGCGTCAGCCGGCCGCCCACGTGCCGGAAGGCGTCCGGCAGGGGAGCGGCAGTGAACAGGTCGCCGAGCGCGTGCGGAGGCGTCGGCGCGGCGGCGTCCGGGTGTGGTGGTGCGAGGTCGAGGACGACCGCCTGGTGGCACCGGTGCCCGGCCAGCAGGGCGCCGAGCGCGACCGCGAGCCCGGCGGGACCCTCGCCCGGGGCGGGAGAGCCCAGGAACGCGATCCGGTGGCAGGCCGGCAGCGGAGTGCGGATCCGCTCGACCAGGCGCTGCGCCTCCGCCCTGTCGGCGAACGGCCCCGTGGCAAGCGCAGTTGCGAGACCCGGGTGACCGCAGGTCGGGCGGGGGCGGCAGGGATGCCGGGCGCGCCGACGGCCTCGGCACCGGGCGTGAAGAGCGGGAGTTCGGCCGGCGGGCCGGGCGGGTGGAGTTCGAGCAGTGGCACGGGCACCGGCCAGGTGGCCGGGGTGTAGTCCGGCCGGGCGTCCGGGCCGGGACCCAACAGCAGCTCGGTCCAAGGCACTTGGAAGCCGGCCTGAGCGGAGGGGTGGTGAGTGGTGCCGGTGGTGCCGTCGGAGAGAGTCATCGGGTGTCCCTTCCGGTTCGTGATCCGCCGCCGGGCCGTCCGTCCGCCTGCTCCGGTCGGCCCGCCCAGCCGGAACTACGGAGCCCGGTGCGCTTCCGGTTCAGTCGTGCGCGTTGATCGCCTCGCCCGGCTCCCGGTGAACCGCCTTTGCGATAAGTCCCGTTGAGCGGGGCAGGACGCACCGCGCGTCCGGATCACGCTTGGAGGAACCCCATGCGCACCACCAGTCGAGCCACCCGCGCCGGCGGCCTGCTGCTCGCGGCCACCGGCCTGGTCGGCCTCACCGGCGTCACCGCCGCGCACGCGGCCACCGTCCCCGGGGTGCCGAGGGTCCCGGCCCAGCCGGGCGTCCCCGTCCAGCCGGGCGTGCCTGCCAAGCCGGGCGTCCCCGTCCAGCCGGGCGTCCCCGCCAAGCCGGGCGTCCCCGCCAAGCCGGGCCGGCCCGCCTTCAACTTCGTCCTGTGCTCGAAGGGCACCTACTCGTCGTACGCGGTGTTCCCGAAGCGGGGCGGCTTCTCGACGGTCGTGGTCCCGCCGGCCGAGTGCACGCACCTGACGCTGACCGGCATCAGCAACGAGCAGGTCGTGCTCTACGGCATCGGGCCCAACGGCGAGTTCAAGATCGCCACCGACACCTTCGACGACCGCGACGGCGAGCGGATCCGCACGCTCGGCACGCCGGACACCAACGACTGGACCACCTACTAGGCGCCAGGCACGGCCCCACTCGCCGGCCGGGCGGCCGCATGGCCCGGCCGGCCGGTTCGGCTGTCCGAAAACCCTCGACGGGACCGGGCTGCCAGTCGGTACCGTCTCCGGGGGGACGGCCGGCCCGTGCCGGGCCGCCTCGACAGATCAACGGTGCGAGTCCCGGGGTCGGGACGGGGGAGGACAACGAGACATGGCAACCGAGCGCGCGGAGCCGCGCGAACTCATCGCGGCCCTGCTGGCCGAGGGCGCGGAGTCCCTGCCGGGGTTGCCCGCGCTCCCGGTTCCGCCGGCGGCGGCGGCGGAGGACGTGATCGCCGTCGCCCGGCGGTTGGCCCTGGACGGGCTGCCGCCGGGGCGGTGGCGGCCGGTGTCGTCGCCGGGGCTGCTGCGGCTCGCGGAGGCCCTGGTGGTGGACGAGCACCCGTCCGCGCCGGGCTGGACGCCGGAGGAACGGGAGCGGGTCACCACCTGGGTCGCCGTGCTCATCGAGCACCGGGGCGAGGACGGCGTGCAGGACCTGATCCGGGCGCTCGACGAAGGGCGGAACGCCGCCTGACGCCAGGTCCCGGCTCCGTCGGGGGAGGGACGTTGGTGCGGAGTTGGTGCATCCTTGGCGGCCGTTGACAGTCTGCTGCCACAGCCGCCGGGGGGGAACCGGCCGGTCTGTGCCGTGACCCCGACCGATCTGTGAGGTAGTACGTGTCCAAGCAGCCTGTCGCCCCGATCGCCTCCGGCGCCCAGCGGCCCGCGGACCCGTCGCCCGCCGACCCCGCCGTTCCGCCCGCCGACCCCGCCGTTCCGCCCGCCGACCCCGCCGTTCCGCCCGCCGACCCCGCCGTTCCGCCCGCCGACCCCGCCGTTCCGTCGGCGGACGCCGCCGCGCCCGCGGCCCGCCCGACCCTCGACCCGCAGGATCTCGCCGAGATCTTCCGGCTGCACGGGGGTTATCTGCTGAACGTGCTGCTCCGTACCACCCGGGGCGATCGCGGCAAGGCCGAGGACATCCTCCAGGAGACCCTGCTGCGCGCCTGGCAGCACCCCGAGGCGCTGAAGGCCGGGCCCGAGCACAGCCGGCCCTGGTTGTTCACGGTGGCCCGGCGGATCGCCATCGACCACTACCGGATGGCCGCCGCCCGCGCCACCGAGGTGATCGGCGAGCCGCTGGAGGAGCGGCCGGTCGCCGACGACCCGTACGAGCGGGTGGTCGCCTCCCGGGACATGGCCCTGGCGTTGCGGCGGGTGCAGAAGCACCACCGCGAGGTGCTGGTCGAGCTGCACCTCAAGGACCGTTCGGTGGTGGAGGCCGCGGCGAACCTCGGGGTGCCGCCGGGCACGGTCAAGTCCCGCAACTTCTACGCGATCCGCGCCATGCGCCCGGTCCTGGCGGCCGAGCACGGGTACGCCCCGAGGGGCGAGCGTGCCGCACGGGCGACGTCCTCCGCAGGGTGATGGATCGTCACATGAGCCGTCGAGCCAGGGAGTCCAGCTGCTCCTCGATCGAGGTGACGAACACGCCCATCGACGCCGGCAGCCGCCCGTTGGCGCGGAACCGGTCGAGGGCCGAGCGCAGCCGTCCGACGGCCTCCGGAGCGCGGCCCCGGGAGGCCAGGAAGGTGGCGCGGGACTGCTCACCGACCGCCTGGAGGTGCAGCAGGCCGGCCTCCTCGCAGCCCGCCAGCGCGCGGTGCCAGGCGATCTCGCAGGTCTCCTCCGGGGCGACCGGCTGGAGGGCGTGCGCCTCGGTGAGCATCGACCAGAGGTGACAGATCGTGACCGTGGCCCCCGGCAGCAGCTCCCGTGCCTCGCGGGCCTGCCGCAGGGCGCCCTCCCGGTCGCCCGCCAGCAGGCTCACCTGGGCGCTGTGGGCCAGGGTGGCGGACAGCCGCCCGGGCTGGCCGGTCTGCCCGGCCAGCGCGATCGCGGCGGCGGACAGCCGGGCGGCCTCGTCCGTGCCGCCCACCAGCGCGGTCGCCACCGCCAGCGAGTTGAGCGCCCGGAGGTGGGCCGGTCCGTCCGCGGGGCGGGTGCCGGCCACCGCGCGACGGGCCCGGTCCACCGCCTCCTGGAAGCGGCGCAGGCAGAGCAGAGCGGCCGCCTGCGCCCCGTCCATCCGCGAGGCGCCCACCCGGGCACCGCACCGCTCGGCGGCCTCCCGGCCCGCCTGCATGCAGCTCAGCCACTCGGCGAAGAGCCCCGAGGCGTAGTACGGCGGCTCGCAGGCCGCCGCCAGCTGCCAGGACCGCTGCGGGTCGGTGTGGGCGGCGGCGGTGACCAGCGCGCGGATCGCGGGCTCCTCGGCCCGGAACCAGTCGATCGCCGCCCGGGGGCCGGCCGGCGACGGCAGGGCCGGCGGGAGGTAGGCGCGGTCGCCGTAGGTCTCCTGCCCGGGCTCCAGGAGCTCGGCGCAGGCCCGCGCCGCCTCCAGGTAGTAGTCCAGCAGCCGCTCGGCGGCCAGCCGCCGGGCCGGCTCCGGCCGTTCGGCGAGCAGCTCCGCGCTGAACAGGCGCACCAGGTCCGACCGGCCGTACCGCCCGGGGGAGGTGCCGGCCAGCAGGTGGTGGGCGGTCAGCTCGCCGAGCGCGTGGCGGGCGGCGGCCGGGTCGGCGCCGAGCAGCGCCGCGCTCGCCAGGACGTCCACCTCCGGGCTCGGGTGTGCGGCGAGGACGGTCAGTAGCTCGGCCGCCCCCGGCGTCAGCCTGCCGTGCGTCCGGCGCAGTTCGCCGGAGGCGCCGATCGGGCCGTCGCCCGCCAGGACGGCCAGCCGGGTGCGCTCGTCGGCGAGGTCGTCGGCCAGCCCGGCGATCGTCCAGTCCGGCCGGGTGGCCAGGCGGGCCGAGGCGGTCCGCAGAGCGAGCGGCAGGTGGTCGCAGAGCCCGGACAGGCGGGCGGCGGCGGCCGGTTCGGCCTGAACCCGCTCGGACGTCAGCACCTGGTCCAGCAACCGCAGGGCGTCGGCCTCGGGCAGCGCGGCCAGACGCAGCAGGGCGGCGCCCTCGGCGGCCACCAGGCCCTCCAGCGGGCCCCGGCCGGTGACCACCGCGGCGCAGCCCGGCCCGGCCGGCAGCAGGTCGGCGACCTGGTCGGCGTCGGCCGCGTCGTCCAGCAACACCAGCAGGCGCCGATCCCGGGTCAGGTCGCGGTAGAGCGCGGCGCGCCCGGCCCGGTCGGCGGGGACGGCGGACTCCTGGACGCCCAGTGCGCGCAGGAACCGGCCGAGCACCTCGGCCGGGTCGGCGGGCCCGCGCTGCTCCGTAGCCCCAGTAGCCGCCTCCGTTGCCTCCGTTGCCTCCGTTGCCTCCGTTGCCTCCGTCGGGTCCGCCGGGCCGAGGCCGCGCAGGTCGGCGTGGAGCTGCCCGTCCGGGAAGCCCCCGGCGGCGCGGTGCGCCCAGGCGACGGCCAGCGCGCTCTTGCCGACCCCGGCCGGGCCGACCACCAGCGCCAGCCCGTCGCCGCCACGCTCCGCGCCGCATTCGCGGTCCAGCCAGTGCAGTTCGGGCTCACGGCCGACGAAGTCCACCGGCCGGCGCGGGAGTCGGCGCGGCACGGAACGCGTCGGCGCGGGAGGAGCCGGCGGGGGAGAAGGCGGCAGGCCGGCGGGGGGTGTCACAGCGCCGCCGTCCCGGTCCCCGGCCAGCACCTCGGCGAGCGCCGCCTGGAGCGCCGGTCCCGGCCGGATGCCCAGCTCCCGGTCCAGCCGCACCCGGGCCTGGTGGTAGGCCGTCAGCGCGTCCGCCGCCCGTCCGGCCTGATGGAGGCAGCGCACCAGCAGCGCCACCACCTCCTCGCGCAGTCCGTTCGTCCGCACGCTCTGCTCCAGGGCGGCCACGGCGGCGGCGCCGGTGCCCTGCCGCAGCCGCAGCCCGGCCAAGGTGACCAGGGCTGCGATCTGCGCCTGCTCCAACTGGTCCACCACGGTGCCGCGCAGCGCGGTGTCGGGCAGGTCGGCCAGCGCCGTGCCCCGCCACAGCCGCAACGCCTGCTCCAGCAGCGCGATCGCCTCCGCGACCGCCGTGCCGCCGTCCGCCCCGGCCAACTCTGCGGCCCGGCCCGCCAACGCCTCGAAGCGCAGCGCGTCCACCGCCTCGGCCGGCCCGGTGAGCAGATAGCCGGGAGCCCGGGTGTGCAGCACGAACGGGCTCTCGGCGAGCAGCTTGCGCAGCGCCGCGACATGCCCCTGGAGCGCCGCGCGCGCACTCGGCGGCGGCCAGTCGCCCCACAGCAGTTCGCAGAACGCATCCACCCCGACGACCCGTCCCAGGTGCAGGGCCAGCAGCGCCAGCACGGCCCGCCGCTGCGCCCCCTGCAGCTCGGTGAACCCGCCGCCCCCGGTCCGCAGCTCCACCGGCCCGAGGAGTCGAATCCCCACCCGTCGCCCCACTTCGCCCCACCACACCCCGGGCCGCTCCCGGGTGGTGCAGTGTAATGCCAGAAGCCGCCCGGGCCGGAAGCGGACGAACCAGCAGGAAGACGCCCGGCGCGGACCAGGCACGGAGGGCCTATCCTCGGACGATCCGGTCCTCGGACGAACCGGACCAGCGCCCGGACCGGCACCCCGATCATGCTGAGGAGAATGGCCGCATGCGCATCGACCTGCTCGGGCCGGTCGCCGTCCGGCGGGACGACGGGACGGTCGTCACGCCCTCGGCCCCCAAGCGGCGGGCGCTGCTCAGCGCGCTCGCCGTCCGGCTCAACCAGGTGGTGGCCACCGAGGACCTGATCGAGCTGGTCTGGGACGGCGCCGCGCCGCCCACCGCGCGCGCGGCCCTGCAAGGGCATGTCGCCGTGCTGCGCCAGGTGTTGGGCGGCGACCACCTCGCCCTCGGCACCCGCGGCACCGGCTACGTGCTCACCGGCGACCGCGACCGGGTCGACCTGCTGCGCTTCGGCGACCTCTGCGACCTGGCCGGCGTGCTACTGCCCGGCGGCCCGAGCGCCGCCCGCCCGCCCGGCGGACCGGACGATCCGGCGCTCCCGCTGCTGCGCGCCGCCCTCGACCTGTGCCACGGCCCCGCGCTCACCGACTGCGGCTCCGCCCTGCTGCGCGAGCGGACCGTCCCGTACGTCACCGACCTGCGGCTGCGCGCCCTCGACCGGCTCGCCGACGGGCTCTGCCGGCAGGGCCGCGGCGGCGAACTCGTCGCCGAACTCACCGAGGCCGTTGCCGCCCACCCCACCCGGCAGGGGCCCGCCGCCCGGCTCGTCACCTGCCTCGACCAGGCCGGGCGCCGGGACGAGGCCGCTGCCTGGTACGACCGGGCGGTCGCCGGGCTGGCCGGCCCGCCCGGACCGGAGCTGCGGCGGGCCGGCGAACTGATCGCCCGCCGGCCCGCCGCCGCCCGCGTCCCCCTGCTCCGGGACGACCCCGGACCCGCCCAACTGCCGACCGCCGACCGCCGATTCGTCGGCCGCGCGGCCGATCTGCACCGCCTCGACGAAGCCGTCGCCCTCGCCCGTACCGGCCGGCCCGTCCTGGTCACCGGCCCCGCCGGCGTCGGCAAGACCGCCCTCGTCCAGCACTGGGCCCACCGGGCCGCCGAGCGCTTCCCCGACGGCCGCCTCTACGCCGACCTGCGCGGCTTCGACGAGACCGGCCCCCGCGAGCCCGCCGACGTCCTCGGCGACCTCCTCTCCGCCCTCGGCGAGGACACCGTCCCCGCCGCGCTCGACGACCGGATCCAGCGTTATCGCGAGCTGTTGGCGGGCCGTCGGATCCTCGTGGTGCTCGACGACGCCCGCTCCGCCGAGCACGTCATACCGTTGCTGCCCGAGCCGCCCACCGGGCCGCATGAAGCTGCCCCTGTCGCCGTCGTCACCAGCCGGCACCGGCTGCGCGACCTCCTCGTCCGGGAGAGCGGCATCCCCCTGCCGCTCGACGCCCTCACCCCCGAGGACGCGGCCGCCCTCCTCGCCCGCACCCTCGACCCCGCCCGCCTCGCCGCCGAACCCGAAGCCGCCGCCGAACTCGCCGAACGCTGCGACCACCTGCCGCTCGCCCTCCGCCTCGCCGCCGCCCGCCTCGCCGCCCGCCCCGGCTGGACCCTCGCCGAACTCGCCGCCGAACTCGCCGACGACCAGGCCACCCTCGCCACCCTCACCGGCACCGGCCGTGGCCCCCTCGGCATCGCCGCCACCCTCGACCGGACCCACCGCACCCTCGACCCCGCCCCCGCCCGGCTCTTCACCGTCCTCGGACTCCACCCCGGCACAGAGATCGACACCGCCACCGCCGCCGCCCTCGCCGACCTCCCGCCCGCCACCACCCGGGCCCTCCTCGCCCGCCTCGACGCCCTCCACCTGCTGGAGGAACGCACCCCCGGCCGCTACGCCCGGCGCGGCCTGATCGGCCGCTACGCCGCCCGGCAGGCCGCCGACCTCGGCTGCGACGAACGGCTCGCCGCCCTGGACCGGCTCATCGCCCACTACCTGGCCACCACCGCCGCCCAGCCCACCGGCAGCGGGGAGGCGGCCGCCTGGTTCCGCCGCGAGGAGAGCGCCGTACGGGCTGTCGTCCTCTGCGCCGAACAGCACGGCCGCACCGTCGCCGCCTGGCAGCTCGCCCACCGTGCCGGCCCGCTCTACGAACACACCGACCACGACCGCACCCACTGGCGCGCCACCACCGAGGCCGGCCTGCGCGCCGCCCGCACCTGCGCCGACCCGGCCGCCGTCGCCCGGCTCTCCACCGACCTCGCCGTCCTCCTCGTCGACCGCGGCGCCCACCGCACGGCCGGCGATCACCTCGACCGGGCCGTCGCGGCCGCCGCCGGAGACCCGATCCTGCGCCACCGATGCCGAGCCAGGGTCGCGGACGCGCTGGTCCGGGCGGGCCGCCACGACCGGGCGATCCCGCTGCTGACCGGCCTCGTCGCCGCCGCCCGCACCCCCGCCGCCGCCGACCTCCTCGCCCGCGCCCTCACCGACCTCGCCGACGCTCTCGTCCTCGCCGGCTCACCCGGCCCCGCCCTCGCCCACGCCGACGAGGCCGTCCAACTCGCCACCAGCCGCCCCGCCGGCCCCGACGCCGTCCGCGCCACCCACAGCCGCGCCCGCGCCCTCCACGCCCTCGGCCGCCCCGGCGCCGCCCTGGCCTGCGCCGACCTCGCCGCCGCCCTCGGCCGCACGGTCGCCGACGCCCCTCTCCAGGCCCGCTCCCACACCCTCCTGGCCGACCTCCTCCAGGCCGTGGGCCGCACCGCCGAGGCCGCCGCCGCCCGCCACCAGGCCGAGGCGCTGCTCTCGGGCACCACCTGAGCCCACCACGTATGCGGCGTCCACTGCGGGCCCGGACGGCTGCTCGACTTCTGCCTGCCGAGGATCTGCCGGCCGAGGACAGGCAGAACTATGGGCAGTTCTGCCGGCAGCCGCGCCTCTGCCGCCGTTGTGCCTCTCCACTCCTCCTACTTCCCCGGCACCGCACCTGAGCTGGGGTGCAATGACGTCGCCTCGGCGGGAACCGGGCATACTTCTGCCTGCGTGTGGTGGTTGGGACACAACCGATGGCAGAAGTACCGGCAGTAACAAGGGCGGGAAACATGACGGATGCGGTGGACGAGGGTGGCGAGTTCGCCCGCCTGCTGGCCGGGTACCGGGTGCGGGCCGGGCTGACGCAGGAGGAGCTGGCCGCTGCGGCCGGGGTGAGTCTGCGGGCGCTGGGGGACATGGAGCGCGGGCGGACCCGCGGCCCGCAGCGGCGGACCGTGCGGGCGTTGGCCTCCGCGCTGCGGCTGGATGCCGGGCGGACGACGGTGCTGGAGCAGGCCGCGCAGTCCGGCCGCCCGCGCGGCACCCGCGCGACGGTCCCCCCGCACACCGTCCCCCCACAAGCGCCCCCGGCCCCCGAACCGGCCCGCGAACCGGCCCCGGCTCCCGCCACCCTCCCCGGCGCCCTCGCCCTCCCCCGGGACATCGCCGACTTCACGGCCCGCGAGGACGCCCTCGCCCTGCTGGAGGAGCTGGCCCGGGACGACGAGCCGGCGCACCCCCGTGTCGTGCTGATCAGCGGTCAGCCCGGCCTGGGCAAGACCGCCTTCGCCCTGCACGCCGCGCACTCCCTGGCCCGCCTGTTCCCCGACGGGCAGCTCTCCCTCGACCTCGGCGGCATGGCGCCGACCCCGCTGTCCGCCCGCGACGCGCTGGGCCAGGTCATTCGCGCCCTGGGGGTCGCCGACGGTGCCGTCCCCGCCGGGACGGAGGAGCGCGCCGGCCTGTTCCGCGCGCTGGTGCGGGAGCGCCGCCTCGTCCTCATCCTGGACAACGCCGCCGACGAGGCGCAGGTCCGCCCGCTGCTGCCCGGCTCCGGCCCTGCCGTGACGATCGTCACGAGCCGCAGCGCCCTGCCGGGCCTGGAGTCGGTGCACCGCCTGAGCCTGGACGCCCTCGCGCCCGCCGAGGCCGCCGCCCTGCTGGGCCGGATCGCCGGCCCCGAGCGGATCGCCGCCGAACCGGACGCCGTGGCCGAACTGGCCCGCCTGTGCGGCTACCTGCCACTCGCGCTGCGGATCGCCGGGCAGCGCCTGGTGGCCCGCCGGCAGCAGCCGGTGAGCCACCTGGTGCGACAGCTCGCGGCCGAGGAGAACCGCCTGGACCTGCTGGAGACCGGCGATCTGGCGGTCCGACCGGCGTTCGCCCTCTCGTACCGCCGGCTGCCCGCCGAGTCGCAGCTGGTGCTGCGCCGCTGCGCGTTGACGGCCGGGCACGACTTCACGGCCGCCGTGGCCGCCGCCTACACGGGGCTGTCCGTGGTGCGGACGGAGCGCCAGCTGGAGCAGTTGACGGACGCCGGGCTGGTCCAGCTGACCACCCCGGAGCGGTACCGCCTGCACGACCTGGTCCGGCTGTACGCGGGGGAGCGGCTGGCGGACGAGGAGACGGCCGAGGCGGTGGCGGACGCCCGCGCGCAGGCAGGGAGTTGGCTGCTGCGCCGGGCCGCTGCGGCGGGCCTGCGGTTCGACCCGGACAGCACCGGGGAGGACGTGTCGGCGGACCCGGATCCGACGAGTGCGCCGGTGACGCTCTCCGACGCCGCCCGCTGGCTGGAGGAGGAGAGCCAGGAGTGGCTGGCCGCGATGTACCGGGCGGCGGAGTCCGGCCGGCACCGGGAGGTGATCGACACCGCGGAGGCGATGCACTGGTTCTCGGACCGGCTGCTGAGCTGGGACATCTGGGCGGAGGTCTTCCAGCTGTCGGTCGACTCGGCCCGCGCGTGCGGGGACCCGCATGCCGAGACGGTGCATCTGAACTACCTGGCGTGGACGTACATCACCTGCCTGCACCGCTACCAGCGGGGCACGGAACTGGCCGGTGAGGGCCTGGAGCTGGCCCGCCGGATCGGCGACCACGAGCAGGAGGGCTGGGCGCTGACGTACCTGGGCTCGGGCCTGCGCGCGCTGCGCCGCCACCAGGAGGCGATCGACGCCTACCACCGGGCCGGGGACGCCTTCGCGCTGGTGGACAACCGGGCGGCCCGGATCGGACGGCTGGTGACGCTGCGCGGCGCCGCGAGCTGCCTGCGCGATTCGGGCCGGGCGGAGGAGGCGGTGGAGTCCCGCCGGCTGGCGCTGGCGGGCGCGCTGGAGCTGGTGGAGCGCTGGGAGTCGCCGCTGATGCACTTCATGGCGGCCATGACGGCGCACGAACTCGGTCTGGACCGGGCGGCGTTGAAGCGCTGGCCGGCCGCGGAGAAGGCGTACCGGCAGGCGCTGACCCACTACGAGGCGGTGGGCCGCCCGGACAGCATGACGAAGGCGCTGACCGAGCTCGGCACGGCCCTGATCGAGCAGGGCCGCGCCGACGAGGCCCGTGAGCTCCTCACCGAGGCGCTCACGGACCTCACCGCGGACGGCCGTCCGGGCCGCCGCCGCCCGGGCACTGGCGCAGGCGGCTGAGGCCCGTCAGATCCGGCTGTCCTCGACCGCCGGAATCGTGGTGTC
The DNA here is from genome assembly GCF_019192735.1 of Kitasatospora aureofaciens. GTDB lineage: Bacteria > Actinomycetota > Actinomycetes > Streptomycetales > Streptomycetaceae > Kitasatospora > Kitasatospora aureofaciens_A. The sequence goes on along the minus strand of NZ_JAHTKP010000055.1, from coordinate 23,298 downwards.
CGGGATCGTACTGCGCGGGATCGTGCTGCCCGGGACCGCACCCGGCACCGCGGACCGCAGGTTGGTCCGCGGCGCGGCGGTGGCCGGCTTCTTGCCGCAGAACGCCGGCTCCAGCGCGCCCATCAGCCCCTGGGTGACGGCGCCGTTGTTGGAGGCGTTGGCGAAGACGACGACGGTGCGGTGCCCGTCCGGGGCGGTGAAGGACTGGGTCTGGTAGCCCTGGACGATGCCGCCGTGGCCGTACACGTCCCCGCAGGAGAGCGAGATGCGCCGCAGGCCGAGGCCGTAGCTGATCTTCGCGGTGGGGGTGGGCAGGGCGGCGCTCATCTGCTTGAGCGAGTCGTCGGAGACGAGCCCGCCGGCGCTGCCCGCGACCAGGGCGGTGAGGAAGGTGTCGAGGTCCTCGGCGGAGGAGGTGACGCCGCCGGCGGCCCAGAGCCAGGAGGCGGTCTGCTGGGTGGAGTCGAGCAGCGGCTTGGTGCGGTCGTCGTTGGTGAGGTAGCCGGTGACGTGGGCGCCGCGGATCTCGTCGTCGGGGACGACGAAGGAGGTGTGGCGCAGGCCGAGCGGTTCGAGGATCCGGTCCTTGAGGACGTCGGCGTAGGGGCGGCCGGTGAGGTTCTCGACGGCGAGGCCCATCAGCACGAAGTCGGTGTTGGAGTAGGAGTACTTGGTGCCCGGCGGGTACTGGATGCCGTGCTTGACGGAGATCGCGACGAGGTCCCGCGGGTCGTACACGTTGGTGCGGATGCGTGCCTCGAAGGCGGCGGTGGTCTCCTCGCCGGCCTGCTCCAGCAGGTCGTTGGTGTGGTCGTAGATGCCGGCGCGGTGCTCCATGACCTGGCGGCCCGTCATGGTCCAGGCGTCGGGCAGGGTGCCGGCGGGCAGGTAGTCGCGCAGCGGCTTGTCGAGGTCGATGAGGCCCTGTTCGGCGAGCTGCATGACGAGGACGGACGCGAACATCTTGCTGTTGCTGCCGACCCGGAAGCGCCAGTCGGCGTTCATCGGGGTGCCGTCGAGGTCGGCCTTGCCGACGGTCAGCGACCGGTCGAGGCCGGGGTCGCCGTGGTCGCGGATGACCGCGAAGGCGCCGGGCGCGCCCGCGTTCATGGTGGTCTGGAGGGCGGCGAGCACCGCGGCGGTGTCGGGGACGGGGGCGCTCGGGGTGCCCTGGTCGGCCGCCGCGGCGTTCGCGGCGCCGGTCGCCAGCAGGACCACACCGGCCGCAGCCACGGCCAGGGGACGCAGAAGCCTGATCTTCGCCATGTTCCTCGGTTCTCTTGTCAGCTGACGCGGCGTGTGGCCGCGCCGATCGAAGATCCACTATCTCCGGCGCGGGCACCGGCTGGCAATGTGAACCCGATCTTACGCACCGTCCGTTTCCCGAACGGCGGCCAAGGCTTTACCTCCAGGGGTCTACCCGCGTAAACCGGCGGGCTCCATCCTGATTCGGCGCTTCCCTGCACGCCCCCCGTGCAGCCCCAACCCCGTTCAGCGACGGAGGAGTTCCGTATGCCCCTGGCCCGAATCGCGCGCCGCGCCGGCGCACTGCTGCTGACCGCCGTCGGCCTGCTCCCGATATCCGGGACGGCCCACGCCGACACCGCCGCCACCTACTCGGCAGTGGTGTTCCCGGATCAGAGTCACAGCCTGGTCTACGACTTCATCAACTCCGCCACCACGTCGGTGGACGTGACCATGTACGAGCTGCGCGACACCAGCGCGGTGAACGCCCTGATCGGCCGCCAGCGGGCGGGCGTCCAGGTCCGGGTGATCCTGGACGGCAAGCACACCTCGGTCAACGGCGCCGCCTTCTCCGCGCTCCGGAGCGCGGGCGCCGGGGTGACGTACTCCTCGTCGGCGTACGTCTACACCCACCAGAAGACCGTCACGGTGGACGGCGTCAAGTCCCTCGTCATGACCGGCAACCTGGACGCCAACTACTACGCGACCGGCCGCGACTTCGGCGTCTTCGACACCGACGCCAACGACGTTGCCGCGATCGAGCAGGTCTTCGCCGCGGACTACGCGAAGACCGCGATCACCCCCTCCGACGGCGACAACCTGGTCTGGTCGCCGACCGACTCGGAGAGCCGCCTGCTCGCCCTGATCAACGGCGCGCAGACGAGCCTCGACCTGGAGCAGCTGGAGTTCGGCGACCAGGCCCTGGTGGACGCCGTCGCCGCGGCGGCCGGCCGCGGGGTCACCGTGCGCGTCGTCGGCATGAACCCCAGCTACTACGGCACCTACTTCGACCAGGTGACCGCGGCCGGCGGCAGAATCGTCACCTACTCGACGACGACGAGCCTCTACATCCACGCCAAGACGATCGTCGCCGACTACGGCACGTCCTCGGCCAAGGTGTTCGCCGGTTCGGAGAACTTCTCCGACAACTCGCTGAACAACAACCGCGAGCTCGGCCTGATCACCACCGACGCCGGGGTGCTGAGCACCCTGGAGTCCACCTTCGCCACCGACTTCGCCAACGGCCTTCCCTACTAGAGGACTTCCCATGCCTTCGTCCTTAAGGCCGCGATCCCGCCGCACGGCGACGGCCCTCGCCTCGGCGACCGCCCTCGCCGCCACCTCCGTCGGCCTCTGGGCCGCCACCGCCCCGGCGGCCCAGGCCGCCGCCCTGCCGACGCCCGACCACGTGATCGTCGTCGTCATGGAGAACCACGCGTACAGCCAGGTCATCGGCAGCAGCAGCGCCCCGTACATCAACTCCCTGGCCAAGGGCGGCGCCACGCTGACCCAGTCGTACGCGCTCACACACCCGAGCCAGCCGAACTACTACGCGCTGTTCTCCGGCTCGACCCAGGGCATCACCAACGACAGCTGCGTGACGGTCGGCGCGCTCCAGGCCCCCAACCTGGCCTCCGAGCTCACCGCCGCCGGCAAGACCTGGGCCAGCTACAACGAGTCGCTGCCCGCCCAGGGCAGCACCACGTGCAGCAGCGGCAACTACGCACAGAAGCACAACCCGTGGTTCGGCTTCGGCAACGTCGCGCTCAACTCGGCGTACACCTTCACCCAGTTCCCGGCCGACTACACGACCCTGCCGAAGGTGTCCTTCGTCGTGCCGAACCTGTGCAACGACATGCACGACTGCTCGGTCAAGACCGGCGACACCTGGCTGAAGAGCAACCTCGGCGCCTACGCCACCTGGGCCGCCGCCCACAACAGCCTGCTGCTCGTCACCTTCGACGAGGACAACCGGCTGGCCGGCAACCGCATCCCGACCGTCCTGTACGGCGCCCACGTGGCACCCGGGAAGACCTCCGCCACCACCTACAACCACTACAACGTCCTGCGCACCCTGGAGGACCTGGCGGGCCTGAGCACCCACGCGGGCAACGCCGCCACGGCCGGCGACATCACCGGCATCTGGAACTGAGCCGCACGGGTTCGGGCCCGTACCGGTCCCGGGTCGGCTCCGCCACCACTGCGGCGGCGGAGCCGACCCTCCGCACACCCGGTCCCGGCGCCGTCCCCGCGCAGGCACGCGCTGACGGCTCGACGTGCTCACCGGCCGCCTGGTAAGCATGGCCCGTGCGCTTCGACTCCGTTCCGATGCCGCCGGCCGTCGAGGCCCGGCCCCGCGACGTCCGCGGCTACCCCGTTCCGGCGATCACCCCGTGGGAGGGCGACGAGCCGCAGTTCGCGCTGACCGACCACGGGCGCAGCGCGGACTGCGCGCTGGAGCGCCGCTGCTCGGTGTGCGACCGGCTGATGCCGCAGGGCCCGGTCTGGCGCGTGGTGGGCGCGGCGGAGAGCGCCGCGATCGCGGAGGCGCTGGCGGCCGGGCGCCCGTACCGCAACCTCGCGCCGACCATGGAGGGGCCCGGCCACCGCGCCTGCATGCTGTACGCCGCGATGGTCTGCCCCTACCTGGCCCGGCCCAACGCCCGCCGCCGCAACACCGCCGAGGGCGCCCCGGACGAGCTGACCTCCGCCGCCGTCCGGGGCGCCGCCCGCGGCGGCACGGGGGCGGTGGTGGGGTTCGGTGACTACGAGTACGCCGTCACCGAGACCCGGGTGCTGTTCCGCTTCCTCGACGTGGTCGAGTACCTGCCGCACGAGCACGCGGACGCGCATCTCGCCGAGCTGCGCGCCGAGTTGGCCCGGTTCGACGCGCCCGACGGTTCCGACAGGGCCGGCGGAGCCTACGGCCGGTAGGCCGGCAGGCCCTTGAACGTGGAGACCGGCGCCGGGGCGGCGGACCCGTCGGCGGGCAGGGTGCTGACCCCGTCCGGCGTGCGGGCCGCGATGGTCTTGCTGTCCGGGGACCAGGCCGGCTCGGTGTAGTCGGCGGTCGCCGAGGGCGTGAGGTCCTTCTCGGCCTTGCTCTGGCCCTGGGCGCTCTTGGTGAACAGGTGGTCGTGCCCGTTCACCGCGCGGACGAAGACGATCTGCTCGCCGTCGGGGGAGAGCGCCGGCTGCGAGCCCTTGCCCAGGTCGCGGGTCGCGGGCCGGATGTAGTCGTCGTAGATGTAGACCTCGCCGGCGGGCGTGTTGGCGTACGCGACCTCGCCGTGCGTGCCGCCGGCGTTCGACCAGGTGTTGCCGGTCTCCGGCGGCTGCGGGGTGCCGCCCGGGACGCCATCCTCCGAGTTGCGCGGCGTCAGCACCGCGGGGGCGGCGCCGCCCTTGGCGGAGACCTTCTCCAGCCGCAGGACGTTGGCCTTGGAGGCGGAGAACACGATGGTGTTGAACCGCTCCTTGAACTCGGGGCTGTCGCTGATGCTCGCGCTCGGCTCGGCGTGCTGCCAGCTCGGGTGGGACCAGGTCTCCCCGCCGGGGTTCTTGGCGACGGTCACCTTGCCGCTGCCGTCCGGGTTGGCGGTGACGAGGTCGCCGTTGCCGTTGACGAACGCGGCCTTCTTGCCGTCCGGCGACCAGGCGAGGTCGCGGACGACCGTCCCGAAGTCGACGGTGGTGCCGTTCATCACCACGGTCTGGGCGCCGGTGCTGATGGTCAGGTGGTTGGCCGCGGTGGTCCCGTTGGTCTCCTTGCCGCCCGTGCCGCCCGTGCCGCCGCTCTTGCCGGGGGCCGGAGTGCCCGGAGCGGCCGTGCCCGGGGCGGTGGCGATCGGGGCGCCGGCGGTCGGCTCGGGCCCGTTGCCGGAGTCGTTGGGGCCGCAGGCGGAGACCAGGACGGTACCGGCGGTGGTCATCAGGGCGATGGCGGCGACCGTGCCGAACCGGTTGCGAACTCTGTTGCGAACGGACATCTTCCAGGTCCCCCTCGTGCGCTGCTCGTTTCACCAAGGAGCCTCCCAGCCCCAGTTCCGCACCGCGTCCACGGAGCGTCACAACCGTGGAACAGCCCCGCCCGAGGGGAACTCACCCGCAGGAAGCTCAGTCCGTCCCGGCCTGGACCTTCCGGACCTTCTGGACCTTGTAGGGGCGCAGGCCGCGCTTCTCGTAGTTGCGCAGGGCGTTCGGGTGGTCGTTGGAGTTGGTGTGCAGCCAGACGCGGCGGACGGCGTCGGCGTCGAGCGGCTCGGTGGCCCAGGCCTGGCGCAGCGCGAGCGTCAGCGCGTAACCGCCGAGGCCCCGCCCGACGTGCTCCGGGACGAGGCCGAAGGTGGTGATCTCCACGTCCCCGCCCGGGTGGGGTTCGAGGTTGGCGACGCCGGCCGGCTCGCCGTCGTGGGTGACCAGCCAGTACTGGCGCCGCGGGTGCTCGGAGAGGTGCGCCGCCCAGTCCCCGGCCGTGCGGGCGGTGCTGCGCCAGCCGTGCGGCGCCCCGACCCGCGCCTGGACGTCCTGGACCGCGGAGGAGGAACCGTCGGCGCGGAGCAGGGCGAGCGCGGGGACCTCGGGGGAGGGGCGGAGGTCGGCCGGGTCGGTCATTTCCAGGTACGTGACGATCGTCTCCATCTTCTCCATGGGCGCCAGGCTACGGCGCGTCAGGCTATGACCCAGCCCCGGGCGGCTCAGAGGCCGAGGTCGCTCAGCCCGGGGTGGTCGTCGGGGCGGCGGCCGAGCGGCCAGTGGAACAGGCGGTCGCCCTCGGCGATCGGCAGGTCGTTGATGGAGGCGTGGCGGCGGGTCATCAGGCCGGCCGGGTCGAACTCCCAGTTCTCGTTGCCGTAGGAGCGGTGCCACTGCCCGGAGTCGTCGCGCCACTCGTAGGCGAAGCGCACGGCGATGCGGTGGCCGTCGTGCGCCCACAGCTCCTTGATCAGGCGGTACTCCAGTTCGCGGTGCCACTTGCGGGTCAGGAAGGCGGTGATCTCCCCGCGCCCGGTGACGAACTCGGCGCGGTTGCGCCACCGGCTGTCCGGCGTGTAGGCGAGGGCGACACGCTGCGGGTCGCGGGTGTTCCAGCCGTCCTCGGCGGCCCGGACCTTCTGCCGGGCGGTCTCCTCGGTGAACGGGGGCAGGGGCGGGCGCTGTGCGGACATAGCGGACATACTGGCCTCCATCGAGCACGGGCTCGGGCGAGAACGACCGTTCTCGCCTCCTCGGCTACCCTAGGAGAACCATCGTTCTCACGCAAAGGGCACGGCAGATGGACCACGACGGCACACGGGACCGCGCCGCGGACGGCATCCTCGACGCGGCCGAGGACCTGTTCTACGGGCAGGGCATCCAGGCCGTCGGCATGGACGCCGTACGGGCCGCCTCCGGCGTCACGCTGCGCCGCCTGTACCAGCTCTTCCCGTCCAAGGGGGACCTGGTCGAGGCCTACCTCCTGCGACGCGACGAACGCTGGCGCGCGGACCTCGCGGCCTACGTCGACGAGGCCGCCGTCGAGCCGCGCGAGCAACTCCTCGCGGTCTTCGACTGGTTGGCCATATGGTTCGCCCAACCCGCGTTCCGGGGATGCGCGTTCGTCAACGCCTTCGGCGAACTCGGCGCATCCTCCCTGGCCGTGGCCTCCGCCGCCCGCCACCACAAGGCCGAGTTCGCCGCCTACCTCGCCCGCCTCACCACGGCCGCCGGCGCCCCACCCGCCACCGCCGTCCACCTCGCCCTCCTTGCCGAGGGCGCCATCACCACCGCGGCCATCCGCGGCGACAGCACCCCCGCCGCCGAGGCCAAGGAGGCCGCCCGCGTGCTGCTGGCGCCCACCGCGGTCTGACGTAACGCAACGGGCCTGGTCAGCCGCTGCCGACCAGGCCCGTTGACGCGTGCTCAGGCGATCGCGGCCGTCCGCCGCTCGAAGACGTCGAGGCGGGCGGTCTCCAGGGCGGTGGCGACGGCCCCGAGCAGGACGGCGTCCTGGCCCAGGCGCCCGGCCTCCAGGCGGGGGCGCAGCGGCGAGCGCTCGTGCAGGGCCTCCTCCAGGGGACGGAGCAGCAGGTCCGCGCTGCGGCCGATGCCGCCGCCGAGGACGACCACGTCCGGGTCGAGCAGCGCCGACACCACGGCGAGCGCGGTGCCGAGGCGGTCCACCTCCTGCCGGACGGTCTCCGTCGCGAGCGGATCGCCGGAGCGGGCCCTGGCGAACACCTTCTCCGCCGTCAGCGGCCGCCGCATGCCGAGCCCGAGGGCGGTGCGGACCACGGCGTCGGCGGAGGCGGTCTGTTCGAGGGTGGCGTCGCAGCCCGGGAGGCGGAGCAGGCCGAGTTCGCCGGCCGCGCCGTGGGCGCCGGTGAGGAGTTCGCCGTCCTTGACGACGCCGACGCCGAGCCCGGTGCCGACGAGGAGGTAGACGAAGAGGCGGCTGCTCGCGCCGGCGCCGTAGGTGTACTCGCCGACGGCCGCGAGGTTGGCGTCGTTGGCCACCGCGACGCCGGTGCCGAGGCTCTCGGCGATCCGGTCGAACAGGCCGGGGCGGCCCCAGCCGGGCAGGTTGGCGGCGAGTTGGACGCTGCGCCGCTGCTCGTCCCAGACGCCGGGCGAGCCCGCCACGGTGCGGGCGATGCCGGCGGCGGTGAGCCCGGCCTCGGCGATGGTCTCCCGGGCCGCCGCGACGACGGCGTCGGCCACCGCGTTGGCGGAGCGGCCCCGGTTGGGCAGGTCGCGGCGGGCGACGATCCGCCCGGACAGGTCGGCGACGGCGACTCGCAGCCGGGCCCGGCCGATGTCGAGGCCGAGTACGTGCCCGGCGGCCGGGTCGGCCTCGTACAGGACGGCGGTGCGGCCCCGGTCGGGGGCGAAGCGGCCGGCCTCGCGGGCCAGTCCGGCAAGTTCCAGGGCGGCCAGGGCGGCGGACACGGTGGGCTTGGACAGGCCGGTGTCGCGGGCGAGTTGGGCGCGGGAGAGCGGTCCGTGCAGGCGCAGCCGCTCCAGCAGCAGCCACTCGTTGTTGCTGCGCAACCGCTGGCGGTTCCAGGGCTGTTGCCCGTGGACCGACACCGCCGTGGGTGAGGCGGGGTCGGGTGGGGCGCCGGTGGCCGTTCTCCGTCCTGCTGCGTTCATTCGGCCGATGGTATGGCACGGTCAGGCGACGAACGAGACGGGGCGGCGCGGTGGGACGCGTGCTGACCGGGGCGGGAAACGCCGGTGGCGGCGGGGAGTCCGGGGTCCCCGCCGCCACCGGCGGTGTGCGCGGTGTCAGCTGATCGTGTAACCGGAGCCGTACGCGGTGACGCTGAGCGGGCCGTCCAGGTTGTGGTTGCCGGTGGCGGCGATCCGGCGCAGGCACTCGACGCGGTCGACGGACTTGCGCCACTCGTCGGCGGTGGAGCCATTGGCCGGGTTGTTCAGGTCATCGATCCGCACGTCGAAGAACGCCTCCAGCCAGGCGTTCTCGCCGGCGCCGGCGGGCGAGCCCACCTTGGCGTTGGTGCGGCTGATCAGCGCGGGCAGGGCGTCGTACTCGCTGCCGTTGCCGTGCTGGATGGAGGCGTCGTACAGCTCGGCGCGGGCGAGCGCACCGGTGAGCCCGAGCTGGTCGGCCTGGCTCATGGCGGGGGAGAAGTAGCGCTGGTCGACCTGGTCGTCCTGGACCTGACGGAAGGCCGGGTCGTCGGCGGCCTGCTTCCACGCCGCGATGTAGTCGCTCTCGGGCAGGCCGCTGGTGTCGCCGCTGCCGGAGGAGGCGAGGCGCTCCAGCTCGGGGATGAAGCGGGCGAGCGGGTTGTCGGGGGAGACCGCGGTGTAGGCGCGGACGACCTTGAGCGCGTCGCCGTCGTTGGTCGTGAACCCGGCCCGGCCCGCGGTGACGCCGCGGCCGTCGTTGATGTTCTCCGCATAGCCGTACTGGATCACGGTGGTGCTGTTCTCGAAGATGCTGATCAACTGGTCGGCCCGGCGCCGCTGGTCGGCGGTCATGCCGCCGGCGTCCAGCGCCTGCGCGGCGGTCGCGGACACCGCGCCGAGGGCCGGGGCCGCGTGCGCCGAGGTGGCGACCCAGGCCGGGCCGGCGGCCAGTGGCGCACTGGTGTGCGTCAGCGTCTCCCAGCCGATGAAGTAGTTCGCCCCGAACGGGCTGTGCGCGCCCACGAACTGCTCGGTCTGCGGCATCGCGATGCCCTCCCGGCCGTGGTACTCGTTGAACGCGATCTGCACGGTCGGGCCGAGGCCGGTCTTCACCGAGCCGTCGCACAGCCAGTCCGGCATGCTCGCGCCGTTGTCGTACGCGGCGTGGAACTCCAGTGCCTTGACGAGGCGTTCGCGCCCCTCGCTCCACAGGTCGAGCCCCTGGAGGCGGGCGGTCTCGGCGGTCTGGGCGGCGGCCTCCAGGCCCCAGCCGGTGTGGCCGAAGTCGCGGCAGGTCTCCTGCGAGAGCCCGTCGACGAAGGTGGACTGGCCCTGCCAGTACTTGACGATGGCGTCCTGGCCGTCGATCCCGGCGTTCGGCGGGGGCACCGGCAGCGGGCCGTCGGAGGACAGGTAGATGTAGGCGGGCAGGCGGTTGCGCCACATGGTGGCGGCCTGGTTGAAGAGGTCGTGGTCGTCGAGGAAGACCGCGATGCCCATCAGCGCGTCGGTCTCGATCAGCTCCCAGTTGCCGTTCTTGCGCGGGCTGCCAGGGGTCAGCAGCGGCACGTAGACGGTGCGCAGCATGGTCGAGAAGCGGTCGATCGAGGCGGCGGACCAGCCGGCGCCGGAGTAGCGGATCAGCTCCGCCGCGCGCGACCAGTTGTTGCCCGACCAGCCGGTCTGGAGCGGGGCGTTGCTGTTGGTGTGCTCCTGGATCACGCCCGACCAGGCGTCCATGATCTGGATGGCCTTTTCGGCGTGGCGCTGGTCCTTGGTGAGGACCCACTGGAGGGCGTGCGCGTAGGCGGCCATCGCGTCGTCGCGCTCGTCGGAGCAGCCGTTGTTGGGGTGGGAGCTGGAGCCGCACTCGACGGTCGCGCGGGGCTGGGGCTGCCAGTCCAGCGACGCGAACTTGCTGGACTGCAGGTCCGCGAACGCCGACTTCCAGGGCTCGGCCCCGGCGTCCAGCTGGCCCTTGAGGAAGGCGAGTTGCTGGTTGCCGACGAGGACGCCGGGGTGCTGGAACGCGGCATCCGACGGACGGGCGGCGGCGTGGCTGCCCGCGGTGATGCTTGCGGCGCTGCCCGCTGTGCTCGCTCCGGCGGGCGCCCCGGCGAGGGGCAGGAGGGCGGCGACCGCGGCCCCGGCGATGAAGGTCCTGATGGTGCTACGACTCATGGGGGAGTCGTCCTCTCCGTGGGGGGACATCGGGGAGTGGCTTCCTATCTCGTTAGGAAACTTTCCTAACAGGTGGGTATTGAACCATCAACCCACCGACAGGCCAAGAGGATTGGCGAGATCACCTCAACGCGTGCGCAGAACGGCCCGGGCTGCTGCTGGAGCAACCCGGGCCGGTGGAAAGGCTGGTGGTCGTGCCGGTGGTCGTGCCGGCGGTCGTGGTCGAGCGGGACGTCCCGGCGGTCGCGCGCCGGGACGGGTGATCAGCAGTCGCAGCCGCAGTCGCACCCGTCACAGCAGTCGCAACCGTCGCAGCACTGGCAGCAGTCGCCACACCCGCTGCAGTCGATGCACCCACAGCCGCCGCACCCGCAGTCGCAATCGCCGCAGTCGCAGTCGTGCCGCTCGCAGAAGCCCTTGCGGCGCTCCCGGCTGAACGGGTCGTTGTGGTCGCAGCACAGCAGCTGGCACGTGCAGGCCATCAGTGCCCACACCGCGCAGCCGGCCGGCAGGTTGCGCGGGCGCGGCGGCTTCGGGCCGATCGGCTCGAAGCCGGGACCCTGCGGGATCCACGGGGAAACCGGGGTTCCGTCCGGCGCCTGACGCGGGGGCGCGTCGTGGGGGTGGTCGCCGGACGGTGTCCGGGTGCGGCAGGTGGCGGCGTGGGCGGCCGGGCCGAAGACCCGTTCGACGGCGCGCTCGGTCTCGTGCGCGAGCAGGACGTGGACGAGTGCCCGGTCGGTGAGTTCGACCTCGCGCAGGGCGAGCCGGATGCCGCGGACGGCGTCGCGGCAGAGGCGTTCGGCCTCGGCGCGGTCGGTGCCGGTGGCGGTGAGCGGGTTCCAGGCGCCGCTCGCGGCGTCGGCCGCCTGGTCCTCGGCGGCGTCGAGGAGGTGGGCGAGCCGGCCGAACAGCCGTCCGGCCTCGGCGAGCGGGGCGGCGTTGCCGGGGCGTCCGGCGAGCACGGCGGTGTGGGCGAAGGCGGCCGAGGTGGCGCTCTCGGTGGGCTCGGTGACCAGCAGGACGGAGCCGCCGGGCCGCAGCGAACGCTCCAACTCGCCCTGGCGGGAGGCGGCGTCGAGCAGCACGGCCGTGTCGAAGCCGACCGCAGAGGCGGTGCCCGCGCTCTGCCGGTCCCAGCGCCGCGTGACGGCACGGGCCCCGGCGGCGACCGGGCGGCGGGCGAAGACGCCGTCCCGGTCCTCGACGTGGTCGCGGATCTTGACCGAGGCGAGCGCGAGCGAGACGGCGGCGGCGAGCCGGGCGCCCTCGCCCTTGGCGACGGAGGCGGTGCGCATGCCGCGCAGCGGACACGGCCCGGCGGTGCGCCGCCAGGAGGCGTCGTCGCGGGCGGTCTGGGCCTCGACCAGAACCGAGATGATCAGACCGTCGTAGTTGGTGGCGGTGCGGGCGAGCTGCCCGTGGTCGTCGCGCAGCGCGAGGCAGAGTCCGCACAGGTGCGCCATCCAGGAGGTCTGGAGCCGCTCGGACAGCCGGTGCTTGCACGGTCTGATGATGCCGAACATGATCCCCCATCGCGCCTTGCGGGCCGCTGACCGGCCCTGATTCGGCGCACATCATATGATCAGCGGCCGTCTTCGGCCGAGGGGTCGATCGATGCCTCGTTCTGCCTCTGGGAGTGATCTCATTTCCGGGATAGCATCGCGAATATGGGAATCGAATCGGCCGCCGACGAGCGGCTCGCCACCCGGCTCGCCGAACTGCGGGTCGAACGCGGCTGGACCCTGGAGGAGTTGGCGCAGCGCGCGGACGTCAGCCGCTCCACCCTCTCCCGGGTCGAGCGCGCCGAGGTCAGCCCGACCGCCGCGCTGCTCGGGCGGCTCTGCGGCGTGTACGGGCGCACCATGTCCCGGCTGCTCGCCGAGGTCGAGTCCGCCCCGGCGCGGCTGGTCCGGGCCGGGGAGCAGCGGATCTGGCGGGACGAGTCCAGCGGGTTCGTCCGCCGCTCGGTGTCCCCTCCGCACAACTCGCTGCGCGCCGAGATCATCGAGGGCCGCCTCCCGGCCGGCGCGGACATCGCGTACGACCGCCCGTGCGTGCCCGGCATGGAGCACCATCTATGGGTGCTGGAGGGGGAGTTGGAGCTGACCGTCGACGGCGAACCGCACCGGCTCCATCCCGGCGACTGCCTGCGCTACGTCACCTCGACCTCCCGCTTCCGCAGCCTCGGCCCGGGCGAGGCCCGGTACGCGCTGGTGGTGGTGGAGTCGTGAGTTCCGGTATATCGGGCATATCCGGCGCGCCCCGCGAGCGCTTCGACGCCGCCGGGCGCCGCGTCCTGCTGGTCTGTGTCGCGGGCGGCTTCACCACGCTGCTCGACCAGTCCGTCCTCAACACCTCCATCCCCGCCCTGCGCGAGAGCCTGCACGCCCAGCCCGCCCACCTGCAGTGGATCGTCGCCGGGTACTCGCTCGCCTTCGGCCTGGCGCTGATCCCCGGCGGCCGGCTCGGCGACGTCAAGGGCCGCAAGTGGTTCTTCGTCACCGGCCTCGCGCTGTTCTCCCCGGTCAGCCTGGTCTCCGCGACCGCCACCGACCCCGGGGTGCTGATCGCCGCCCGGCTGCTCCAGGGCGCGGGCGCCGGGCTCGTCAACTCCCAGATGATCGGCACCCTCCAGGACGTCTTCGACGGCCAGCTGCGCGCCCGGGCGCTCGGCATGTACGCGGTGACCGGCGGACTGGCCTTCGCGCTCGGCCCGCCGATCGGCGGCGCGGTGCTGGCCGCCGTGGGCCCCGAACAGGGCTGGCGGCTGACCTTCCTGCTCAACGTGCCGTTCGGCCTGGCCACCGTCGCACTGGCGGTGCGTCACCTGCCCCGGCCCCGCCCGAGCGCCCGGCACGCCGACCTCGACCTCGTCGGGCTGCTGCTGGTCGGCGCGCTCACGCTGGCGCTGATGCTGCCGTTCGTCCAGCCGCCCGGGTGGACGGGCTGGCTCGCCTTCGCCGCCGTCGCCGCGACCCTGCTCGGCGCCCTCGTCTGGTGGCAGCGCCGCTACGCCCGTTCCGGCGGCCACCCGCTGATCCACCCCGCGCTCACCCGCTCCGCGCCGTACGCGCTCGGCACGGCGACCGCGATGGCCCAGTTCGGCTCCTCGCTCGCCGCCGGGCTGGTGCTGACGATGTTCCTGCAGGACGGCCTCGGGCTCTCGCCGATGGGCGCGGCCCTGGTGGCGCTGCCCTCGGCCGTCGCCATGGGGGTCGCCTCCGCGCTCGCGTGGCGGGTGGTGCAGCGCTTCGGCCGGCGGACCGTCACGGCGGGCATGACCGGCTCGGCGCTGGTGATGCTGACCAGCGGACTGGTCGCGCACTGGGCGCCGTCCGCCGTCCTGCCGTGGCTGCTGGCGCTGCTGCAGCTCTTCGGCGGCGCCTCGGTCGGTCTGATGGGCGCCACCAACCAAGCGTTCGTGCTGCGCCACGCGCCCGCCGAGGCGGCCGGGGTCAGCGGGGCGATCCTGCAGATGGCCCAGCGGATCGCGGCGGCGGTCGGCGTCTCGGCGCTGTCCGGCGTCTACCTGCGGTCGACGGCCGGGGGCGGCGGGCACCGCTCGGCGTACCTGTACGCGAGCCTGGTGTGCGCGGCCCTGGCCGGGCTGGCGGTGCTGGCCTCGGTCTGCGCGGGCCGGGCGACGGCGCGCGCGGTGCCGGCGGAGGCGGCCGAGGCGACGGCGGTGAGCCGTGGGCGAACAGGCGTCCGGTAGCGGGGTGGTGGGGCGTACGGTGATCGTTATGACGGACGTTCGGATCGTGGACCTGCCCGACGTGGCGATCGCCTACCGCGAGAGCGGCCGGCCCGACGGCCCGCCGCTGGTGCTCCTGCACGCCCTCGGCGAGCGCGCCGCCGACTGGGACGTCGTGCTGCCCGCCCTCGCACCGGGCCACCACGTGTACGCGCTCGACCTGCGCGGCCACGGCGACAGCGGTCGCACCGCCGAGTACAGCCTGGAGGCCATGCGCGACGACGTGCTCGCCTTCCTCGACGCGCTCGGGCTCGCCCGCATCGACCTGGTCGGCCACTCGCTGGGCGGCGCGGTCGCCTACCTGGTCGCCCAGGCCCGGCCGGAGCGCGTCGCCCGGCTGGTGCTGGAGGAGATCCCGGCGCTGCACCCGCGCCCGGCGAGCGTCGTGCCGGACGCGCCGGACGAGCCGGTGGACTTCGACTGGGCGGCGGTCCGGCCGCTCAAGGCCCAGCTGGACACCCCCGATGCGGCCTGGCGGAACGGCCTCGCGGCCATCACCGCCCCCACCCTGGTGGTGGCGGGCGGCCCGACGAGCCACGTCCCGCAGGACCGGATCGCCGAACTCGCCCGCCTGATCCCGGACTGCCGCACGGTCACCATCGAGGCCGGCCACCTGGTGCACAGCGCCAGGCCGGCCGAGTACGTGGCAGCGGTGGCGCCGTTCCTGGCCGGCTGAACTACCGGCCGACGGTGCTCCAGTCGGCCGGCGCGGGTGCCACCGAACGGCCCGCAGCGTGCTCGCCGAGGCGTCGGACCAGTTCCGGCAGGTCGTACGCGGGGAAGCTCACCTGGAGCAGCCGCAGGTGGAACTGCGACTCCACCTGCTCATGACGCATCGCGACGTCCATGGGCTTGACGTTGACGTCCCACGCGTCCGGAGCCGCCCAGTGCGTCATCCGGACGTAGAAGGCGTCGCGCGGGCCGGAGTTCGCCACAGCCGCGAGGAAGGCGAGGCCGCTGTCGACCGGGAAGTCGATGAGCATCCAGCCGCGCCGGGACTCGACGTACCCGGCCATGTGCGGCAGCGTCTCCAGCCAGCTCGCGTTGCTCTCACCGAGGTCCTGGCAGCAGGTGAAGGTCTCGAAGCCGCTGCACGCGCGCACTGACTATCCATCAGAGTGGCATCAGGTCCGGCCGCTTGGGCTCGATGTGGTCGCCCGAGGACTCGCCGCGCAGTCGCCGGCCGACCCACGGGAGCAGGAACTCGCGGGCCCACTGGATGTTCTCGCGCCGCTGGTCGGCGGCGGAGAGCACCGGCGCCGCCGGCCACGGCGCCTCCGGGTCCTCCTCGGTGCGCAGGCCCAGCGAGCGCGCGGCCAGCAGCGCGACCCGCTGGTGCCCGTCGGGGGACAGGTGCAGGCGGTCCTCGCTCCACGCCCGGCGGTCGTGCACCGAGCGCAGCGACCACAGGTCGGCCACCTTGCAGCCGTTGCGGTCGGCGACCGCCCGCATGTGCCCGTTGTAGGTGGCGATCTTGCCGCGCAGGTGCTTGAGCAGCGGCACGTCCTTGGTGTCGAAGCCGGTGCAGATCAGCACCGTCCCGGCGGAGTCGGCGAGTTGGGCGACGGCGGCCTCGAAGCGCTCCGCGACCTCGTCCGGGTCGCTGCCGGGCCGCAGGATGTCGTTGCCGCCGGCGCAGAAGGTGACGAGGTCGGGCTGGAGCCGCCGTACTTCGGGCACCTGCTCGGCCGCGATCTGGTCCAGCAGCCGCCCGCGCACCGCGAGGTTGGCGTACCGGAACCGCCCTGGCGGCCGGCCCTGCGCGAGCATCCCGGCCAGGCGGTCGGCCCAGCCGAAGAAGGCGCCGTCGAGCCCGGGGTCGTTCAGGCCCTCGGTGAAACTGTCGCCGAGGGCGGCGTACGAACTGAGGTCAAGGGTCTCCTGGAGGTTCGGCATGAAGAAAATACTTCACTGAATCAAGTGACCTACGCCACCGTAGGTGACCTCGGCAGCACGTGAGATGGGCCACGTGCCGTCGGCAGGGGCACCCCGTGCGCCGGGGCTCGCGCCGGGTGCGCGGGGGGTTGCGCCCGGTGGGGGCGCCTGCGCGGGTGTGCGAAGGGCGCCGCCGGGGCAACCGCAACTGGACCCGAACACCCTTGCAGTTCAAGGACGGTGGAGAAATGCCAACCAAGACTCCGGAGCGCACCGCGCGGCCGCGGCGCTACCTGATGTGCCGACCGACGTACTTCACCGTGGACTACGCGATCAACCCGTGGATGGACCCGGCACAGCCCACCGACACCGCGCTGGCCGTCCGGCAGTGGGAGCGGCTGTACTGGCTGTACCGCCGCCTCGGGCACACCGTCGAGCTGATCGAGCCGGTGCCGGGTCTGCCCGACATGGTGTACGCGGCGAACGGCGCGACCGTCCTGGACGGCCGGGCGCTCGTCGCCACCTTCCGGTACCCGGAGCGGGCCGCCGAGTCCGACGCGTACCAGGCGTGGTTCCGGGCGCGCGGGTACCGCGAGGTGCGCCGGGCCGGGTACGTCAACGAGGGCGAGGGCGACCACCTGGTGGCCGGCCGCCGCGTGCTGGCCGGGACGGGCTTCCGGACCTCGCGGGCCGCGCACGCCGAGGCGGGCGAGCTGTTCGGCGTGCCGGTGGTCACCCTGACCCTGGTCGACCCGCGCTTCTACCACCTGGACACCGCGCTGGCCGTGCTCGACGACGACCACGTCATGTACTACCCGGAGGCCTTCGACGCGGACAGCCGGGCCGTGCTGCGCGGCCTCTACCCGGACGCGATCCTGGCCGACCGGGCCGACGCCGAGGTGTTCGGTCTGAACGTGGTCTCGGACGGGCGCCGGGTGCTGCTGCCGGAGGCGGCGAAGAGCCTGGCCGGGCGGCTCGCCGAGTACGGGTACGAGCCGATCCCGGTGGACGTGTCCGAACTGCTCAAGGGCGGCGGCGGGGCGAAGTGCTGCACGCTGGAGCTCAGGCCGGCGTGACGAGCAGCACCTCCAGCGTCCGCGGGCCGTGCACGCCCTCCACGCGGTCGAGTTCGATGTCGCTGGTCGCGGACGGTCCGGAGATCCAGGTCTGCGGCCGGGCCGGGTCGAGCCGGGGCAGCGCGAGCGGGACGGACGCGACGACCTGCTCGGGGGCGCGGACGACGCACACGTGGTGGTCCGGGACGAGGGTCAGCAGCCGGCGGCCCTGCCCCGGGCCGGCGTCCAGCACGATCGTGCCGGTCTCGGCGATCGCGAGCGCGCAGCCGGTCACCACGCTGTCGACGGCGTCGAGGCGGGCGGCGGTGAGCGTGCCGTCGTCGGCCAGCCGTTCGGCGGTGACGGCGCCGAGCCAGTCGGGCGGCAGGTCCGGCGGCACGGCGACCGTGCGGGTGCCGCGCGTGGCGAGCAACTCCGCGATTCGTGCAGGAAGTTCGACGTCGGTGCAGCGGTGCACTCGGGCCCGGTAGTCGGCGAGGTTGCGGTGCAGGAGGTCGAGCAGCGCCGCCGGTTCGTCCGGGGCGTGGGTGGTCAAGTAGTGCCGGGGCAGCGGCTGTTCCTCCGGCGGTGCGGGCTCGCCGAGGGCGGCGCGGATCCGGCCGAGGATCAAGTCTCGTGAGGTCACGGGCGGTTCTTCCTCCACCAGTCGCGGAACGGCTCGGCGGGCACCTCCGGCAGGTCCCGGGTGTCGGTCCAGGCCCGCCCGGGGCCGGGCAGCCGGCGCGGGTGCAGGGCCCGGGTCCGTCCGGCCAGCCGCTCGGCGGCGGTGAGCAGCGCCGGGTGGTCGAGCACGTACCCGGCGGCGGCGATCGCGGCCCGCTCCATCGGGTGCCCGCCCTGCTCGGTGACCCGTTCGCGCAGGTGGACCAGCACCTCGGGGATGTCGATCGCCACCGGGCACACGTCGTAGCAGGCCCCGCAGAGCGAGGAGGCGTAGGGCAGCGAGGCATCCACCGGGCTTGTGGTGCCGCGCAGTTGGGGCGTCAGGATGGCGCCGATCGGTCCGGGGTACACCGAGCCGTACGCGTGGCCGCCGGCCCGCTCGTACACCGGGCAGACGTTGAGGCAGGCCGAGCAGCGGATGCAGCGCAGCGCCTGGCGGCCGACCTGGTCGGCGAGCACGGCCGTGCGGCCGTTGTCGAGCAGGACGAGGTGGAACTCGGACGGGCCGTCGCCCGCTGTGGTGCCCGTCCAGAGCGAGGTGTACGGGTTCATCCGCTCGGCGGTGGACGAGCGGGGGAGCAGCTGGAGGAAGACCTCCAGGTCCCGCCAGGTGGGGACGACCTTCTCGATGCCGACCACGGAGATCAGGGTGCGGGGGAGGGTGAGGCACATCCGGCCGTTGCCCTCGGACTCGACGACGACCAGGGTGCCGGTCTCGGCCACCATGAAGTTGGCGCCGGAGACGGCGACTTGGGCGCGCAGGAACTTCTCCCGCAGGTGCAGCCGGGCCGCCTCGGCGAGTTCGGCGGGGCTGTCGGTGAGGCCTTCGGGCGCGGGGCGGCCCCAGTCGGCCATCCGTTCGGCGAAGATCTCGCGGATCTCGGCCCGGTTGCGGTGGATCGCGGGCACCAGGATGTGCGAGGGCCGGTCGTCGCCCAACTGCACGATGAGCTCCGCGAGATCGGTCTCGTACGCGGTGATGCCCTCGGCGGCGAGTGCCTCGTTGAGCCCGATCTCCTGGGTGGCCATGGACTTGACCTTGACGACTTCGGTCTCAGCTGTCGCATGGACGAGATCGGCGACGATCCGGTTGGCCTCTTCGGCGTCGGCCGCCCAGTGCACGGTGCCGCCCGCCGCCGTGACGGACTCCTCCAACTGCACGAGATACCGGTCGAGATGGCGCAGCGTGTGGTCCTTGATCGCCTTGCCGGCGGCGCGCAGCTCGGCCCAGTCGGGGAGTTCGGCGACGGCGCGGGCGCGCTTGTCGCGGATGGTGTGCGTGGCGTGCCGGAGGTTGGCGCGCAACTGCCCGTCCCGGACGGCGCGTTCGGCGGCCTGTGGGAAAGCGGGCATGCCGAGGAAGGTGCCGGTCATGCGCCCACCTCTCCCCCAGCCTTGGCGGCTGGGAGGTGCCCCCACCGCTCGGCATGGGCATTCGCCCATGCGCTGATTTCGATGATTCGCTCGCTCATGCCGCCCTCCAAGGGTCGTCCTCGGTGCTGGCCAGGATCTCGGCCAGGTGCAAGGGGCGCAGCGCTTCGCCCCGGCGGCGCAGCGTGCCGCCGAGGTGCATCAGGCACGAGTTGTCGGCGCCGCACAGCACTTGGGCGCCGGTGCCGAGGGCGTTCGCGAGCTTGTCCTCGGCCATGGCGGCCGACACCGCCGCGTTCTTCACCGCGAAGGTACCGCCAAAGCCGCAGCACTCGTCGGCCCCGGGCAGCTCCCGCAGCTCCAGCCCCTTGACGGCGCGCAGCAGCCGGAGCGGCCGGTCGCCGAGGCCGAGGACGCGCAGGCCGTGGCAGGACGGGTGGTAGGTGACGGTGTGCGGGAAGTACGCGCCGACGTCCTCGACGCCCAGCACGTCGGTGAGGAACTCGGTGAGCTCGTACACCCGGGGCGCCAGGCCGAGGGCGGCGTCGGCGAGTCCGGTGCCGCGTCCCTCGGTGGCGGCCTTCGCGCCGATCCGGGGGTAGTTGTCGCGGACCATCGCCACGCACGAACCGGAGGGCGTCACCACGTGGTCGTACCCGGCGAAGGCCCGCGCGGTCCGGCGGACGAGCGGCTCGCAGGCCCGCCGGTAGCCGGTGTTGTACTGCGGCTGCCCGCAGCAGCTCTGCTCCGGCGGGAAGTCCACGTCGACGCCGAGCCGTTCCAGCAGCCGGACGGTGGCGACCGCCGTGGCGGGGAACAGCGCGTCGTTGACGCAGGTGGCGAACAGCGCGACCCGCATCGGCACTCCCTTCGTCGGCAGGACCGGCCGGCCCGCCCGCGATCGTACCGAGCGGACCGGCGTCACCGAAGGAGATCAGGCGCCGAGCCAGAGGTCCGGCCCGAAGACCTCGTAGTGGATGTCCGCCGCCGGCACGCCCGCGGCGAGCAGCTGGCCGCGCACGGCGCGGAGGAAGGGCAGCGGCCCGCACAGGTAGGCGGTGGCGCCGGCCGGGATCTCGATGGTGGACAGGTCCACCAGCCCGGTGCGGTCGGCGGGCCAGTCGCCGAGCGGGTGCTCTTGAAGTGCTCTCCCGGCCGAGGCCGGGAGATTCCTACTTACGAACTCGCGCGGATAGGCAGAGGGGGGTCCTTACGGGGTTGCAGGCGCGGTCCCGGTTTTTGAGGTGTTGAGTTGTGGCGCCTTGTAAGCGTGGGGGCGGTGTTCGTGTCCTGCCGTGCTGTAGGGCAGGGGGCCGGTGGTCGCGCGGGTTGCGTGTCGGCAGGGGCGGCTACGGTGCTGGTCATGTCTGGTGACCTGCAGGACGGTAGCTCATACGAGGGATCCACCGTGGTGGACGGGTGGTTGGCGGATCCGGGGTTCCTGGTGAGCGGGGATCCGGGGCGAGTGGTGCGATTGCTGGACGCGGCCTCGGGCCCCGGGGCACGGTTGGGGGCGGCGGTGTACCGGGCGTCGGCGCATCTGCATCGTGACGCTGGTGCGGGGGTGCGGCGGCAGCTGCTGGCCCTGGACGCGGCCCGGTACGGGGATCGGGCGCTGGCGGCGCGGATCCTCGCGATACCGGTGGAGGGCGAACCCGCCGCTGAGTGGCACGTTCGGTGGGCCACCGGTTCATCGGTCGACCCTCGGTTCCGTTTCACCCTGGCCGGCCATGACGGCAGGCTGTGGGAGGCGACGACGACGGTGGTCGACGGCCGTTCCTGTGCCGTCGCGGGCGGTGACGACGGGAGGGTGTGGGTGTGGGACCTGGCCACCGGTGAGCTGGTCGGTGGGTCCCTCGGCGGACACGACGGCGCGGTGTACGTGGTCGCGACGGTGGTGCTCGACGGCCGGCCTCACGCTGTCACCGGCGGCGCGGACGACACCGTGCGGGTGTGGGACCTGACTACCAACGAGCAGGTGAGCCGGTTCCTGAACGGCCACGACGGCGGTGTTGCGTCGCTGGTGACGGTGGTGGTCGACGGTCGCCCGCACACTGTCACGATCGGCATGGGCGGGACGGTGCGACTGTGGGACCTGACCACCGGCCGGCGTATCGGCGGGTTCTTCACCGGTTACAGCGACAAGGCGCGTGCGGTGGCGACGGCGGTGCTCGACGGACGGCCTCATGTTGTCATCGGCGGTTGGGACGGGAGGGTCCGGGTGTGGGACCTGACCACCGGCGAGCAGGTGAGCGAGCTCCCGAGTGACCACGATGACGCGCTGGCAATGGTGTCCACGGCGGTGGTCGAGGGCCGCCCCTGTGCTGTCATCGGCAGCGCCGATGACGAGGTGCGGGTGTGGGACCTGGTCACCGGTCAGCAGGTCGGCCGGCCCATGGACGGTCATGACGACGGGGTGCGGACGCTTGCGACGGCGGTGATCGGCGACCGGCCCCACGCAATCACGGGCGGCTCGGACGGGACGGTGCTGGTGTGTGACCTGACCACCGGCGAGCAGGTCGGCCGTCCCCTTACCGGCGGCCACGACGGGGAGGTGCACGTGGTGGCGGCAACTGTGGCCGACGGCCGCACGTACGCCCTCCTGCGCGGCGAGGACGACGGGACGATCCGGGTGTGGGACCTGACGGTCGAGGAGCAGGTCGCACGGCCCCTCACCGGCCCCGGCGGGGAGGTGCGTGCGGTGGCCACGACGGTGGTCGACGGCCGCGCGTGCGTCGTCACCGGCAGTGACGACTGGGACCGTTCGGTGCTGGTGTGGGACCTGGCCACCGGCCAGCAGGCCGGCGAGCCCCTGGCCGACGAGGTGGGCGGCGTCTGGGAGGTGGCGACGGCGGTGTTCGGCGGCCGCGCATGCGCTGTCACCGGCGGCGACGATGACAGGGTGCGGGTGTGGGACCTGACGACTGGCCAGCAGGTCTGTGAGTTCCTCACCCATCGCACCAACAGGGTGAGCGCGGTGGCGACGGCAGTCCTCGACGGCCGTCCCGTGGTGGTCACCGGCGGCGAGGACGGAAGGGTGCGGGTGTGGGACCCGACCACTGGCGAACCGCTCGGTCAATCCCACACCGGTCACGACGGGCGGGTGGGCGCGGTGGCGACAGCCGTGGTCGACGGCCGCACGTGCGCTATCACCGGCGGCGCAGACGGCACGGTGCGAGTGTGGGACCTGACCACCGGAGAGCAGGTCCGCGAGCCCCTGACCGGACACCGGGGCGGGGTGAGGTCGGTGGCGACGGCGCTGGTCGAAGGCCGTCCCCACGCCGTCACCGGCGGTGGCTACGGCGGTGACTACCTCTGCGACGGCGGGGCGCGGCTGTGGGACCTGACCACGGGTGAGCAGGTGCACGCGCCCCTGCCCGAAGGCCACCAGAAGACGGTGACAGCGGTGGTGACGGCGGTGCTCGACGGACGGCCTCATGTTGTCACCGGCAGCCGGGACGGACTGGTGCGGGTATGGGACCTGACCACGGGTGAGCAAGTCGGCCGACCGTTGATGTTCCCGTCACCGGTCCGGGCCCTGGCCATGGCACCGGATGGCCAGCTGGTGGTCGGCTTCGGCCACGAGATTGCGGTGCTGACCCGCTGTTGACCGAACGTCCACAGGGATGGGTGCCGGTGTTCACGGGCGGCGGCGGGGACGGCTCTGCCAGCGGTAGGTGGTCCAGGCCCGTCGGACAAGACTGCGGATGATGAGGATCGAGTCCGCGAGGTCGAAGAAGGCATCGATCACGGTGGCGCGGCGCTCGAAGCAACGGGCAAGGCGGTGGAAGGCGTTCTGCCAGGCAGTTGGGTCGGCCGCGCGGCGAGGTGCCTGACTGAGCAGGTCCTTTTCCGCGCGGCCTCCCGCCGAGTGAAGTAGGCCGCCGACGAGGTGCCCGTGGTTCGGGTCCTTTTCCGACGGCCCCTTCCCGAACCGTGCTGGCGAGCTTTCCCCGCACACGGCTCTCCAGTGATCATTTCCGGGTGGTGGCTGTG
>NZ_JAHTKP010000054.1 GCF_019192735.1 Kitasatospora aureofaciens | reverse complement strand
CGGTCGCCCGCGGCGCGGTCGAGCGCCGCCCGCTCGCCGAGGGCGTCGTCGAGCAGGACGGCGAGGCGGTGCTCGCCCAGGGCGCCCGCCCGGCCGCCGACCCGGTGCTGCCGCTGCGCGCCGCGGCCGCCGCCGCGCAGAACGGGCTCACCGTCTCGTACGCGACGGTGCGGCGGCTGGCCGCCGAGTGCCGTCCGCTGCCGGTGCCCTGGCCGGACGAGGCGCGCGAGCAGCTCGTCACCCTGCTCGGCGCGGGCGAGGCGGGCATCCCGGTGTGGGAGGCGCTGGAGGCGGAGGGCCTGGTCACCCGGCTGCTGCCGGACTGGGAGCGGGTCCGCTGCCGCCCGCAGCGCAACGCCGTGCACCGCTGGACGGTGGACCGGCACCTGGTGGAGACGGCGGTGCGGGCCGCCGCGATGACCCGCCGGGTGGCCCGGCCCGACCTGCTGCTGGTCGCCGCGCTGCTGCACGACATCGGCAAGGGCTGGCCCGGTGACCACAGCGAGGCCGGCGAGGTGATCGTCCGGGACGTCGCCGTCCGGATGGGCTTCGACCCCGAGGACACCGAGACCCTCGCGGTGCTGGTCCGCCACCACCTGACCCTGATCGACACCGCCACCCGGCGGGATCCGGACGACCCGGCCACCGTCGAGGCGATCACCAAGGTGGTCACCACCTTGCCGCGGCTGGAGCTGCTGCACGCGCTCACCGAGGCGGACGCGCTGGCCACCGGCCCGGCCGCGTGGAGCAGCTGGCGGGCCTCGCTGGTGGACGGGCTGGTGGCCCGGGCCGCCGCCCAGCTGGCCGGCGGGCCGGCGGCCCCGGCCGAGGCGGCGCCGAGCGCCGAGCAGGAGCGGCTCGCGGTCGAGGCCGCCCGCACCGGCGGTCCGGCGCTCGCCCTGCAGGCCCAGGCCGGCGCGGCGGAGCCCGGCATCGAGCGGCGCGCCGAGCCGGGCGCCGAGTCGATCGGAGTCGAGCCGATGGGCGTCGAGCTGACCCTGGCCGTGCCGGACCAGCCGGGGCTGCTCGGCACGGTCGCCGGGGTGCTCGCGCTGCACCGGCTGGCCGTCCGCTCGGCGAGCCTGCGCGAACTCGATCCGATCGGCGCGGGGCCGGTGCTGCTGCTGAGGTGGCGGGTGGCCGCCGAGTTCGGCGAGCTGCCGGAGGCCGCCCGGCTGCGGGCCGATCTGCGCCGGGCGCTGGACGGCTCGCTGGACGTCGCCCGCCGGCTCGCCGAGCGGGACGCCGCCGCCCCGCGCCGCCGGGGCATTCCCACCCCGCCGCCGCTGGTCGCGGTCGCGCCCGCGGTGGCCTCGGCGACCGCGACCGTCCTGGAGGTCCGCGCGCACGACGCCCCCGGGCTGCTGCACCGGATCGGCCGGGCGCTGGACGCGGCGGGCGTACGGGTCCGCACCGCGCACGTCTCCACGCTCGGCGCGGACGCCGTCGACTCCTTCTACCTGACCGACGAGGCGGGCCGCCCGCTCGCCGCCCAGCGGGCCGGGGAGGTGGCGGCGGCGGTGCGTGCGGCACTGGGCTGAGAGCCGCTGCCGGTAGGGGTGGAGACCATACCCGGGCGGCCGGATACCCTTGGGGGCGACGACCGTACTGATACCGATGCCGCAGAGGACCCGCGACGACGTGTTCGACACCCTTTCCGATCGCCTCGCAGCGACGTTCAAGAACCTCCGGGGCAAGGGCCGCCTCAGCGAGGCGGACATCGACGCCACCGCCCGCGAGATCCGCATCGCGCTGCTGGAGGCGGACGTCGCGCTGCCGGTCGTCCGGGCCTTCATCAAGCAGGTCAAGGAGCGGGCGCTCGGTGCCGAGGTCTCGGGCGCGCTGAATCCGGCGCAGCAGATCATCAAGATCGTCAACGAGGAGCTCATCGCGATCCTCGGCGGCGAGACCCGCCGGGTGCGGTTCGCCAAGAGCGGCCCGACGGTGATCATGCTCGCCGGTCTGCAGGGTGCCGGTAAGACCACCCTCGCGGGCAAGCTCGGCCACTGGCTGAAGAAGCAGAAGCACACCCCGCTGCTGGTCGCCTGCGACCTCCAGCGCCCCAACGCGGTCAACCAGCTCCAGGTCGTCGCCGACCGGGCCGGCGTGGCCTTCTACGGCCCGCAGCCGGGCAACGGCGTCGGCGACCCGGTGCAGGTCGCCAAGGACTCGATCGAGTACGCCAAGCAGAAGCAGTACGACGTCGTCGTCGTCGACACCGCCGGCCGCCTCGGCATCGACGCCGAGCTGATGCAGCAGGCCGCGGACATCCGCGCCGCGGTCAACCCGGACGAGGTCCTGTTCGTCGTCGACGCGATGATCGGCCAGGACGCGGTCACCACCGCCCAGGCCTTCCTCGACGGCGTCGACTTCACCGGTGTCGTGCTCTCCAAGCTCGACGGCGACGCCCGCGGCGGTGCCGCCCTGTCGGTCGCGCACGTCACCGGCCGGCAGATCATGTTCGCCTCGAACGGCGAGAAGGTCGACGACTTCGACGCCTTCCACCCGGACCGGATGGCCTCGCGCATCCTCGGCATGGGTGACGTCCTCTCGCTGATCGAGAAGGCCGAGCAGACCTTCTCGCAGGAGGAGGCCGAGAAGATCGCCGCGAAGCTGCGCGGCGGCCCGAAGGCCTTCACGCTGGACGACTTCCTGTCCCAGCTGGAGCAGGTCCAGAAGATGGGCTCGATCTCCAAGCTGCTCGGCATGCTGCCGGGGATGGGCCAGATCCGCGAGCAGATCAACAACATCGACGACAAGGACGTCAACCGGGTCGGCGCGATCATCAAGTCGATGACCCCGGCCGAGCGGGCCGAGCCGGAGATGATCAACGGCTCCCGCCGGGCCCGTATCGCCAAGGGTTCGGGCGTCCAGGTCGGCGAGGTGAAGAACCTGATCGAGCGGTTCTTCGACGCCCGCAAGATGATGTCCGCGATGGCCTCCGGCAAGGGGATGCCCGGCATGCCCGGCATCCCGGGCATGGGCGGCGGCGCGAAGAAGTCCGCCAAGAAGGCCCCGCAGGCGAAGGGCAAGCGCAAGAGCGGCAACCCGCTGAAGCGCGCGCAGGAGGAGGCGGCCGCCGCCGAGCGGCGCGCGCTCGGCCCGGCCGGCGCCCAGGCACCGGCCGACGGTGGCGCGTTCGGCCTCGGCGCGGGCAAGGGCCCGGCCGACTTCGAGCTGCCCAAGGAGTTCAAGGACCTGCTGTAGGTCCCCGCCGTCGCGTTGATCGGCCCGTCGTCCGGATCCTCCGGGCGGCGGGCCGATCGCATGTCCGATGATGGTGGGGTGCGAGTGACGATCAGGGCCCCGCGGGCCGAGGACGAGAGTGCGTACGCCGAGGCGGTCCGACGGTCCGCCGATCACATCGGGCGGTGGAATCCGGTCGAGCCGGACGGGCTGCCGGAACTGCTGGAGCGTCAGGGTTCGGGCCTGCGCACCTTCCTGATCGTCGATCGGGAGACCGGCGGGCTGGTCGGCAAGGTGAACGTCGCCAACATCGTGATGGGCCGGTTCTGCAACGGCGCGCTCGGCTACGACTCCTACCTGCCGTTCGCCGGGACCGGGCGGATGACCGAGGGTCTGCGGCTGGTGCTGGACCGCTGCTTCGCCCCGCAGACGGCCGGCGGGCTGGGCCTGCACCGGCTGGAGATCAACGTGCAGCCGGACAACGAGCGGTCGATCGCGCTGGCGAAGCGGCTGGGCTTCCGGCACGAGGGCTTCACCCCGCGGATGCTGTTCCTGCAGGGCGCCTGGCGGGACCACGAGCGGTTCGCGCTGACTGCCGAGGAGTGGCCGGGCTCGGGGGCGTAGCGGCCGGTCGGGGGCCTGTGCGGCGGGGCGTTGCGGCCGGTCAGGGGCTTGCGCGGGGCCGCGTTGCGGCCGGTCAGGGGGTTCCGCGGCGCGGCGTTGCGGATGGCTCACCCGAGCACGCGTCCGTATCGTCCGATGGGTGACCGAACCCGTGCCGCCGCGCCAGACCCCCGACCAGCCCTGGCGGTCCGAGGGTGCTCCGCCCCCGCCGCCGCCCCGCCGCCGGATGCCCGGCGGCTGGATGGGCCTCATCCTCACCGCGCTCGTGGTGTTCCTGATCTCCGACCTGCTGCTGTCCTTCTTCGGCAACCCCGGCGCCACCACGATCTCCTACACCGAGTTCAACAACCAGCTGAACAAGGGCAACATCACCAAGATCTACTCCAAGGGCGACGCGATCGAGGGCACCCTCAAGAGCGCCCAGCCCAAGCCGGACGGCGCCAAGGGCGAGTACACCGACTTCGCCACCCAGCGGCCGTCCTTCGCCAACGACAACCTCTGGGCCACCCTCCAGCAGCAGGGCATCGAGGTCACCGCCACCTCGCCGGTGGTCCAGCAGCGCAGCTTCCTCGCCAACCTGTTGCTCTCGCTGGCCCCGATGGTGCTGCTGATCCTCATCTGGGTGCTGCTCGCGCGCCGGATGTCCGGCGGCCTGGGCGCCGGGGCGCTCGGCCGCAAGGCCCCGCCCAAGCCGGTCGTCGCCGAGGCCGGCAAGCGCACCACCTTCGCCGACGTGGCCGGCATCGACGAGGTCGAGGCCGAGCTCACCGAGGTCGTCGACTTCCTGAAGAACCCGCAGCAGTACCGGAAGCTGGGTGCCAAGATGCCGCGCGGCGTGCTGCTGAGCGGTCCGCCCGGCACCGGCAAGACGCTGCTCGCCCGGGCCGTCGCCGGCGAGGCGAACGTGCCGTTCTTCTCCGCCTCCGCCTCCGAGTTCATCGAGATGATCGTCGGCGTCGGCGCCAGCCGGGTCCGCGAACTGTTCGCCGAGGCGCGCAAGGTCGCCCCGGCGATCATCTTCATCGACGAGATCGACACCATCGGCCGTCAGCGCGGCGCGGGCGGCGGCATGGGCGGGCACGACGAGCGCGAGCAGACGCTCAACCAGATCCTCACCGAGATGGACGGCTTCACCGGCTCCGAGGGCGTCATCGTGATCGCCGCGACCAACCGGGCGGACGTGCTCGACCCGGCGCTGCTGCGCCCCGGCCGGTTCGACCGGCGGATCACCGTCAGCCCGCCGGACCGGGAGGGACGCGCCGCGATCCTCGCCATCCACACCCGGACCGTGCCGCTGGCCGGCGACACCGACCTCGGCCGGCTGGCCAAGGTCACCCCCGGAATGACCGGCGCCGAGCTCGCCAACCTGGTCAACGAGGCCGCCCTGCTGGCCGTCAAGCGGAAGCAGGACGCGGTCAACGAGCGGGACCTCTCGGACGCCCTGGAGAAGGTCCAGCTCGGCGCCGTCCGGCCGCTGGTGATGCCGCAGGAGGAGCGCGAGCGGACGGCCTACCACGAGAGCGGGCACGCGCTGCTGGGCATGCTCCAGCCCGGTGCCGACCCCGTCCGCAAGATCACCATCGTGCCGCGCGGGCGGGCGCTCGGCGTCACCCTCTCCACGCCCGAGGACGACCGCTACTCGTACACCGAGCCGTACCTGCGCGGCCGGATCATCGGCGCGCTCGGCGGGATGGCGGCCGAGCAGGTCGTCTACGGGGTCATCACCACGGGCGCGGAGAGCGACCTGGAGCAGGTCACCAACATCGCCCGGGGGATGGCCGGCCGCTGGGGCATGAGCGAGCGGGTCGGCCGGCTCACCGCCGTGCCCGCCGACGCGCAGGGGGCGTACGGGCTCTCCGCGGCGCCGACCACCCTCGACGCGGTGGACGAGGAGGCGCGGCGGATCGTCGCCGAGTGCTACGACGACGCGGTGCGGCTGCTGACCGAGCAGCGGGCCCGGCTGGACGCGCTGGCGGCGGCGCTGCTGGAGGCGGAGACGCTGGACGAGGAGGCGGCCTACCGGGCGGCCGGGGTGCCGCGGAAGGCTTCCGAGGACGCGTCGGAGCAGGCTTCCGGGGACGCTTCCGGGGAGGCGTGAGCTGTGGGGCTGGGGGCGCTCGCCGTGGTGGCGGGCGCCCCCGATTTCGTCCGGTCAGCGGGGCCGTTCGGCGATCAGGTACCGGAAGACGTTCTCCATCCGGACCGACCCGTCCGCGCGCAGGTACGGCTGCAGCGCCTCCTCCAGTTCCTTGGCCACCAGTGGACCACCGGAGAAGTCCTCGGCCGCCTCGAACAGGCCGGTGGAGAGCAGGCCGCGCACCGCGCTGTCCAGGTCCGGGTAGGCGAACGGGCAGCTCACCCGACCGCTCCCGGCCGGGCGCAGGCCGGCCGCGGCGATCAGGTCCTCCAGTGCCCCCGGAGCGCTCAGTTCGAACGGGTCGCGCGCGGTGGTGCGGCCGGCCCTCCGGCGGGCCACGTCCAGCACCGCGGCGCTCTCGCAGCGCTCCTGCGGGCCCCAGGCGGCCAGCACCACGTGCCCGCCGGGGAGGGTGAGCCGGGCGGCCTCGGCGACCACCGGGCGCGGCTCGGCGCACCCGGGGAGCTGCTCGAAAACGGTCACCAGCGAATGGGCCGAGCGGGGGAGTGCGGTGGCCGGGCGGGCCCCCGCGCACACCCGCAGCCGGCGGCCGCGGGCCAGCTCGCGCAGCTCGTCCCGCGGCTCCTGGCCGGCGACCTGGGCGCCCCGTCCGGCCGCCAGCAGCAGGGCCAGTCCGGACCGGCAGCCCAGGCCCAGCACGCTGCTCGCCGGGCCGACCTCCAGCCGGTCGTAGACCGCCTCGTAGAGCGGAACCAGCATGCGTTCCTGGATCTCCGCCCAGTCGCGCGCCCGCGCGGGCGGTGCGCCCCCGGGCTGCGGGTGGTGCGGTCGTGCGCCTGTTGGTCGTACGGTCGTGCCGGTCGTCCGAGCTGAAGCCATCGCGGCCTCCCATCCGGTCCTTCGGTGTGCTGCTATGGCTCCCCCAAAGTCCCGCCCCACTCCAGCGAACAGCGGCTCGGGCGCGGCGTCCAGAGGGGTGCAGGGTGGTGCGCGCGTGTCGCGGTAGTGCGCCCCCTGCTGTCGGCGGGGGTCGTCCCCCCGGCGGCGTTCTCCCGGGGCCGTCATACCGGCTGCGGGTGTGATACCGATTCGAAGTCAGGGGGCCGCTCCCCGTACCATTCGGGCCATGGCTAAGGCACCCGTTCTCACCCCTCAGGCGGAAGACTTCCCGCGCTGGTACCAGGACCTCATCAACAAGGCCGAGCTGGCCGACAACGGTCCGGTGCGCGGCACCATGGTCATCCGACCGTACGGCTACGGCCTGTGGGAGCGGATGCAGCAGGAGATGGACGCGCGGATCAAGAAGGCCGGCGCGCAGAACGCCTACTTCCCGATGTTCATCCCGCAGTCCTACCTGACCAAGGAGGCCGAGCACGTCGAGGGCTTCGCCCCCGAGCTCGCGGTGGTCACCCACGGCGGCGGCAAGCAGCTGGAGGAGCCGGTCGTCGTCCGGCCCACCTCCGAGACGATCATCAACGAGTACTTCTCGAAGTGGGTGCAGAGCCACCGCGACCTGCCCCTGCTGATCAACCAGTGGGCCAACGTGGTCCGTTGGGAGCTGCGCCCGCGCGTCTTCCTGCGCACCACCGAGTTCCTCTGGCAGGAGGGCCACACCGCCCACGCCACCTACGAGGACGCCCGCGACTACGCGTCGATGATCCACACCCAGGTCTACGGCGACTTCATGACCAACGTGCTCGGCATCGACGTCGTGCTCGGTCGCAAGACCGCCAAGGAGCGTTTCGCCGGCGCCATCAACACCCTCACCCTGGAGGGCATGATGGGCGACGGCAAGGCGCTGCAGATGGGCACCAGCCACGAGCTGGGCCAGAACTTCGCCAAGGCGTTCAACACCACGTACCAGCTCCAGGGTGCCGAGCGCGAGTATGTCTGGCAGACCTCCTGGGGCGTCTCGACCCGTATGGTCGGCGGCCTGATCATGTCCCACGGCGACGACAACGGCCTGCGGGTGCCCCCGCGCCTGGCCGCCGTCCAGGCCGTCGTCCTCGCCATCAAGGGCGACGACGCGGTGATCGCCAAGGTCCGCGAGATCGGCGCCCGGCTGGAGGCCGTCGGCATCCGGGTGGTCGTCGACGACCGCACCGACACCCCGTTCGGCCGCCGCGCGGTCGACTGGGAGCTCAAGGGCGTCCCGCTGCGCATCGAGGTCGGCCCGCGCGACCTGGAGAACAACACCGCGATGCTGGCCCGCCGTATTCCGGGCGGCAAGGAGCCGGTCTCCATCGACGCCCTGGCCGAGCTGCTGCCGGGCATCCTGGAGGAGGACCAGGCACTGCTGCTGCGCCAGTCCCGCGAGCGCCGCGAGGCCCGGACGGTCGACGTCAAGACCCTCGACGAGGCCGTCGAGGCCTCCGCCACCGGCTGGGGCCGGATCTCCTGGGCCGACCTCGGTCCGGAGGGCGAGGCCAAGCTGGCCGAGCAGGGTGTCACGGTGCGCTGCATCGTCGCCGCCGACGGTTCGGTGCCGCAGGCGGACGACCAGGACGGCAATATCGCGATCGTCGCGCGTGCGTACTGATCGCATGTACTGATCGCACGCACTGATCGCACGCACTGATCGCGCGTACTCATGCCGACCGCCGGTACGACTACTGGTTCGGCTACCGGTAGGTAATGACCGTTAGCGGCAACATTTGCCCGGAATGCGGGTGGTAAGAATCCGGTAACTCTCACAGGGGCGTCCGGGCTCGCAACATCCCTACTGACCGGTCAACTGCCGGTATTAACGGAATAGCGGTACGGTGTACGGCCCGTGGCCCTGTCAACTGGACAGGACCACGGGCCGTACGTCCTGGGGGCGACAGCCCGCCTCCGGACGGAATTCACCAGGCCCGCCGAGCAGCGCGGGCCGAAACCGGCAGGGGGTTGGTCTTGCGTCAGATCCGGAACGCGCAATTCGCGCGCGACCATGCATTCCTGAGAGTTCCCTGGGAATTCCCGGGGAACCGGAACACGCGGAACATCGGCTCGCACTCCATCGTTGGTCTAGCGTGAGCACGACACAGCCCCTCGTCCTCGCGGCCGAACTGGCCGCCGCCTGGAGTGACATCCAGGCCTACCACCAGGATCTCCCCGACCTGGCCTCGCCCGAGGCCCTGATCGGTGAATCCTCCTCGGCCTGTGGCACGCGGCTCGGTTTCGAGCGGCTCCTCCACGAGGCTGCCCACGGTCTGGCCGCGGCCCGGGACATCCGGGACACCTCGCGGGCCGGCCGTTACCACAACCGGCGCTTCCTGATGCTCGCCTCCGAGCTCGGCCTGGCGCACCCGGTCGAACCGCACGCGAGCAGCGGCTTCTCCCAGGTGACCATGCTCACGGAGACGCAGGAGCGGTACGCCGAGACCATCGAGCGCCTGGACCGCGCCCTCGGCGCGCACCAGGAGGCGGTGGCCGGTGACGGCGCGACGCGCGCGTTCCGCGGCCCGGCCGCCCGGCACGGCTCCTCCGGGGGCGGCGTCCGGGTCAAGGCGGTCTGCGGCTGCGGGCGGAACGTCCGGGTCGTGCCGTCGGTGCTCGCCCAGGCGTCCATCGTCTGTGGCGCGTGCCAGCAGCCGTTCAAGATCGCATAACCCGGGCGACCGGGAACCCGGCGGACGGCTGTGCGGGCAGCGGATCCGGCCGGGGAACGCTGGATGAGCGTGTGGGCTGACCGGGAGCGGGGGCTCCCGGTCCGGCCCTGAACACGGGGTCCGTGATGGCCGGGTGAAGGCGGTTCGCGCCGGTATGGCAGAATGGACAGCTGAGTACTCGGCAGCCGAGCAGGACCCCTCTCTCCTACGGCTGGCGTGTCCCTTGAACGGCCCCCCTCCGCAACCCCACGCGGTGACGAGGCCGCTCACCCACGTCAACACCAGGAGAATCCACTCCCGTGGCAGTCAAGATCAAGCTCAAGCGTCTCGGCAAGATTCGCTCCCCGCACTACCGCATCGTCGTCGCCGACGCCCGCACCAAGCGTGACGGCCGCGCGATCGAGGAGATCGGCATCTACCAGCCGACCTACAACCCCTCGAAGATCGAGGTCGACAGCGACCGCGCCCAGTACTGGCTGTCCGTCGGCGCCCAGCCGACCGAGCCGGTGCTCGCCATCCTCAAGCTGACCGGTGACTGGCAGAAGTTCAAGGGCCTGCCGGCTCCGGCGCCGCTGAAGGTCGCCGAGCCGAAGGTCGAGGACTTCTCGCACCTGTTCGCCAAGGCCGTCGCCGGCTTCGAGGACGCCACCACCGGTGTCGCCATCACCCCGAAGGCCAAGAAGTCGGACAAGGCCGAGGCTGAGGCCGACGCCGCCGCCGAGGCCTGAGCGTGATCGAGGACGCCCTCGACCACCTGGTGAAGGGCATCGTCGAGCACCCCGACGAGGTGCAGGTGCGCTCGCGCAACCTGCGTCGGGGGAACACCATCGAGGTGCGGGTGCACCCCGATGACCTCGGCAAGGTGATCGGCCGGGGCGGCCGTACGGCGCGCGCGCTGCGCACCGTGGTCGGCGCCCTCGGCGGTCGCAACGTCCGGGTCGACCTGGTCGACGTGGACAACATTCGCTGACGCAGCTGCTCGTTCAGCCGTCAGGGCTTGAGGCCGGCCGGGACGCATGGCGTCCCGGCCGGCCTCTTTCGCATTTCCGTCTCGCTCATTTCCGTCCCGCTCAGGAACTCCAGGAGAACGATCACCGTGCAGCTCGTCGTCGGCAGGATCGGCCGCGCCCACGGCATCAGGGGGGACGTCAGCGTCGAGGTCCGCACCGACGAGCCGGAACTCCGGCTCGGCCCGGGTGCCGTCCTGCTCACCGACCCCGCGTCGGCCGGGCCGCTGACCGTCGAGTCCGGCCGTGTGCACAGCGGGCGGCTGCTGCTGCGCTTCGCCGGCGTCAAGGACCGCAACGCGGCGGAGGCGCTCCGGAACACCCTGCTGATCTCCGAGGTCGACCCGGACGAGCGTCCCGAGGACCCGGAGGAGTACTACGACCACCAGCTGATCGGCCTGGACGTGGTGCTGCTCGACGGCACCCTGGTCGGTGAGCTGACCGAGGTCGTCCACCTGCCGTACCAGGACCTGCTCACCGTGAAGAAGGCCGACGGGACGGAGGTGCTGGTGCCCTTCGTCACGCAGATCGTGCCGACCATCGACCTGGAGAACCAGCGCGCCGTGATCACCCCGCCCGCCGGGCTGATCGACCCCGAGCAGGCCGAGGTCGCGGGTGCTGCCTCCGCCGAGGCGCCTGAATCCGCCGGGTCTGCGGAAGGCGCGGAGGAGTCGGAGTGACCGTCGAGGGTGCAGGCGACGGCGTGCAGACCGGGATGCGGCTCGACGTCGTCACGATCTTCCCGGAGTACCTGGAGCCGCTGAACATCTCGCTGGTCGGCAAGGCCCGCGCCCGCGGCCAGCTGGACGTGCACATCCACGACCTGCGCGACTGGACGTACGACGTGCACCGCACGGTGGACGACAGCCCGTACGGCGGCGGCCCCGGCATGGTGATGAAGCCCGAGCCGTGGGGCGAGGCCCTGGACGCGGTGGTCGCCGGCGGACCGGAGGGCGAGGTGCCCACGCTGGTCGTGCCCACCCCCAGCGGGCGCCCGTTCACCCAGGAACTCGCCCAGGAACTGGCCGGCCGCCCCTGGCTGGCGTTCACCCCCGCCCGGTACGAGGGCATCGACCGGCGGGTGATCGAGGAGGCGGGCACCCGGATGCCAGTGGTCGAGGCCTCGATCGGCGACTACGTACTGGCCGGCGGCGAGGTCGCGGTGCTGGTGATGGTCGAGGCGATCGCCCGGCTGCTGCCCGGGGTGCTCGGCAACGCCGAATCCCACCGGGACGACTCCTTCGCCCCCGGCGCGATGGCCGACCTGCTGGAGGGCCCGGTCTACACCAAGCCCGCCGAGTGGCGCGGCCGGACCGTGCCGGACGTGCTGCTCAGCGGCAACCACGGCCGGATCGCCCGCTGGCGGCGGGAGCAGGCATTCGCCCGCACGCTGGCGAACCGGCCCGACCTCGTGGAGCGTTGGCAGTACGGCGCCTTCGACAAGAAGGACCGGGAGGCGCTCTCGATCCTCGGCCTCGCCTGGGACGAGCGGCTCGGCCGATTTCGGTCCGTGGCCGATGATGTGGAAGAATAGGCCGCTGTTGTCTGTCGCTGGGCTCCTTTCCCAGGAGTCACGTGGACCGGCGCCCCCGCCACGGGGGGATCGCCGCCAGCCGATGCGGCCCGCAGCAAACCCCATTGTGACGAACTTCCGTGGGCGGCCCGTGGCGCCTGCGATGGAGAGCAACATGAGCAACAAGCTCGCTGCTGTCGACGCGGCCTCGCTGCGTAGCGACATTCCGGCCTTCCGCGCCGGTGACACCCTGAAGGTTCACGTCCGGGTCATCGAGGGCAACCGCTCCCGTGTCCAGGTCTTCCAGGGCGTTGTCATCCGCCGCCACGGTGCGGGCATCGGTGAGACCTTCACCGTCCGCAAGGTCAGCTTCAACGTCGGCGTGGAGCGCACCTTCCCGGTGCACACCCCGGTCGTCGAGAAGATCGAGGTCGTGACCCGCGGTGCGGTTCGCCGCGCCAAGCTGTACTACCTGCGTGACCTCCGCGGCAAGGCCGCGAAGATCAAGGAGAAGCGCGACCGCTGATCCACCGGCCCCCGGCCTCGCCGGGGGATCGGAGCGCTCTCGGGGGCGCCGCTGCCGCACGGTAGGCTCAGCCCCCGATGAGCACGCATGAACCACCCGCGGACCGCGACGGCAGTCCCGCACCCACCGGTGCGGACGCGCTGTCGCGGTCCGCGGTCGTTTCCGAGGATGCGGCCGGTGCTCCTTCGGCCGGTGCTCCTTCGGAGAGCGCGCCGGTTGCTGAGCCGGGGGCGGAGCCGGAGCCCGGCCGGGAGTCCGACCCTGCGTCCGTCCCGGAGGACGAGCAGCCGGGCCGGTCGCACTCGCGAGACCTCCTGCTGCTGGCGGGCATCTGCCTGCTCGCCCTGCTCCTGGTGAACGCCTTCGTCGCGCGCCCGTTCGCGGTGCCGTCCGGGTCGATGGAGGACACCCTGCGCCCGGGCGACCGGCTGATCGCGAACCAACTTGCCTACGCCTTCGGCGGCCACCCCCAGCGGGGCGACGTCGTGGTCTTCGACGGGACGGGCTCCTTCCTGCGCGAGCCGGACGAGCCAGCCGGGTTCTGGGACGGGCTGCGCTCGCTCGGCCGGGACCTCGGGCTGGCCCCGGCCGGGAACACGGTCTACGTCAAGCGCGTGATCGGCATCGACGGGGACCGGGTGACCAGCACCGGCCCGGGCGGGCGGATCACCGTCAACGGCGTGCCGATCGACGAGTCCTCCTACCTGGCCCCGGGGGACGAGCCGTCGAACGTGGCCTTTGACGTGGTGGTACCGGCAGGCAAGCTGTGGGTGATGGGGGACCACCGAAGCGCCTCCCGTGACTCCCGCGACCACCTCGGTGAGCCCGGCGGCGGGTTCGTGCCCGAGAGCAAGGTGATCGGACGGGCGGACTGGGTGGTCTACCCGATCCCGCACTGGAGCAGTCTGGACAGGCCTTCGGCCTTCGCCGCGACAGCGGGGACGGGCGGTCATGGGGACCAGAGGTAGAGGCCGGCTGGCCGACCGCCCGGCCCCGGAGCCGGCGGAGTCCGATACGGCGGTACCGCTACGCGGCCGGGCCGACCGCCGCCGCACCGCCCGACGGGCGGCCCGCCGACGCAGCCGTTCGCTGCTGCGCGAGTTCCCGCTGATCATCCTGGTGGCGCTGCTGGTGGCGCTGGTGATGAAGACCTTCATGATCCAGGTGTTCGTGATCCCCTCGGGCTCGATGGAGCAGACCATCCAGGTCGGGGACCGGGTACTGGTGGACAAGCTCACCCCCTGGTTCGGCAATGAGCCGGAGCGCGGCGACGTCGTGGTGTTCAAGGACCCGGGCGGCTGGCTGGAGAACGATCGCAAGCCGTCGCAGGACGGTCCGATTCTGGGTGGGGCCAAGCAGGTTCTCGCTTTCGTCGGGCTGCTGCCGTCCGACAGCGAGCAGGATCTGATCAAACGGGTCATCGGCGTCGGCGGGGACACCGTGGAGTGCTGCGACGCGCAGGGTCGGCTCAGCATCAACGGCACACCGGTGGACGAGTCGTACCTCTCGCCCGGGAACCCGCCGTCCCGGCAGCCCTTCAAGGTGCAGGTGCCGCAGGGGCGGCTCTGGGTCATGGGCGACCACCGGGACGTGTCCGCGGACTCCCGTTTCCACATGGGGAATCCGGGTCAGGGCACGATCCCGCTGAGCGGCGTGGTCGGTCGGGCCTTCGTGATCGCCTGGCCGCTGGACCGCTTCCATCAACTTGACGTGCCGAGTTCACTCTCCTCTCTGGCACGTGGTCCGCAGGCCCGCGGAACTGCGCCGAATTCGGTGGCGGTTGGGCCGGTTCCGATGGAACCTCCGCTCGTTATGGGTGTGTTGGGCATCCTTCCGCTCGCCGTTCGCAGGCCGGGGCGGTCTCCCGAGTAGGCCTTGCCGACCGCCGACCCACCGGGTTGCGCGTGTGGGATCGCGAGCCGGATGCCTTGGAGTGATAGAGAAGTGCAGGTGCGGCCGGGAGCGGTCCCGGCTGGGCACCGAGGCTGTGCTGGTGTCAGGAGCGCCCGTGGTGGGCAGCCCTGAGGCGTTCATGGTCGTGGTGAGCGTGGTGCCCGCTGTGCGGCACTGTGAGCGCGGGCGCACGGGCGTCCGCACAGCAGGGAGGAGACGTTGTGGGGGATTTGGTGATCGGCGCCCGCTCAGGCGCCGGAGAGCCCGAGGGCTCCGGCAGCCGGGCGGCCCGGTCCGCCGAGTCCGCAGTGCCGTCGACCTCGGTAGAGGACGCGGCGGCCCAGTCCGCCGACGAGCCGGGCGATGGGACGGGCGGCACTCCGGAAGAGATCCGGGGCGAGACCGGGCCGGCGGACGAGTCAGAGGCGGAGGCTCCCGGTAGTGACAAGAAGCCGCGATCGTTCTGGAAAGAACTGCCGATTCTCATCGGCATCGCGCTGATCCTCGCGCTCGTGATCAAGACCTTCTTCGTCCAGGCGTTCTCCATTCCGTCGGAGTCGATGCAGAACAC
This sequence comes from Kitasatospora aureofaciens, assembly GCF_019192735.1. Lineage (GTDB taxonomy): Bacteria > Actinomycetota > Actinomycetes > Streptomycetales > Streptomycetaceae > Kitasatospora > Kitasatospora aureofaciens_A. The sequence goes on along the minus strand of NZ_JAHTKP010000054.1, from coordinate 37,169 downwards.
GCTTCAGGTCGGCGACCGCGTCCTGGTGGACAAGCTGACCCCCTGGTTCGGGGCCGAGCCCGAGCGCGGTGAGGTCGTGGTGTTCCACGACCCGGGCGGCTGGCTGAACGACGAGCCCGCCCAGCAGAGCAGCAACTCCTTCCTCCGGGGCGTCCAGGACATCCTCAGCTTCGTCGGCCTGATGCCCTCCACGAACGAGAAGGACCTGATCAAGCGGGTCATCGGGGTCGGCGGCGACACCGTCGAGTGCGAGAGCGGCGGGCCGGTCAGGGTCAACGGCGTGGCGCTCAACGAGCCGTACATCTACCCGGGCAACATCCCCTGCCAGCAGTCCTTCGGCCCGGTGAAGGTGCCGCAGGGGCGGATTTGGGTGATGGGCGACCACCGCGGCGACTCGCTGGACTCCCGTTTCCACATGGACCAGCCCGGCGGCGGGACCGTCCCGGCGGACCACGTGATCGGGCGCGCCTTCGTGGTGGCCTGGCCGATCGACCGCTGGGCGACGCTCCCGGTGCCGAGCACCTTCGACCAGAAGGGCCTGGCGGAGGGCGTGCCGCTGGTGCCGCCCGTGGCCGGCGCGGTGGGCGCGGTCGGGCTGCTCCCGGTGGTGCGTCGGGTGCGGGACCGGAAGGATCGCCGCAAGGAGTCCTGAGCTCCACTGGGTCGTCCCCAGCTCTTGCGCGGGCCGTGGTACCGACGAGTAATCTGCTCGGACGTGCCACGGCCCGTCGGGTTTTCCGCCTGCGCCTCCGGCGCACCCGGGGCATGCTCCGGTCGGTCAGAGGTGGACGGTGTCGATGAGCAGTGTCGTGGAACAGACGGCCGGCCGTCCGGCGGCGCCCGCCCGGCCGCGCCACCGGCTCGCCGCCGTGCTGCAGGGAGTCGCCATCGCGTTCGGCCTGGTGCTGCTGATCGGAGGCTTCGCCGTCATCGCGATCGGCTACCGGCCCTACAACATTCCCACCGCCTCGATGTCCCCCACGCTGCAGATCGGGGACACCGTAATCGCCCGGAAGACCGACGGCGGCTCCGTCGGCCGCGGCGACATCGTGGTCTTCAAGGACCAGGCCTGGGGCGACGAACTCATGGTGAAGCGGGTCGTCGCGGTGGGCGGGGACACCGTCGCCACCACCGGGGACGACCGTCGGCTCACCGTGAACGGCAAGCCGGTGGACGAGCCCTACCTCGCGGCGCAGGGCCCGCAGGGCGCCACGTTCAGCGTCACGGTGCCGCCGGGCCGGCTGTTCCTGCTCGGTGACAACCGGTTGGCCTCGCTCGACTCCCGCACCCACCTGGAGGTGGACGGCGGGACCGTCCCGGCCGATGCGGTGCAGGCCAGGGTCGAGGCCACCGTGATGCCGTTCGGCCGGATGGGCGAGCTCGTTCGGACCGGCGCGTTCGACGCGATCCCCGGACCGAAGGCCGGCGAGCCGGGGCCGCTGCTGCCGGCCGCGGCCGCCACCGTGGCCGGCGCGGCGCTGATCGTCGTGACCTCGGCGGTGGGCGGAGTGGCGGGCCTGGCCCGGAGGCTCCGCCGGGGGCGCGCTTCCTGAGCGCGGCCGTCGCGGGTCGGGCCGCCGCTCTGTCGAACATCGCCCCGGATGGACGCGCCGGGTGGCAGGATCGGTACAGCCACCGATGCGAACGGAAGGAGCGTGAAGAGCGGCCATGACGGCACAGCGTCGCAAGGCGGCGCGGATCCTGCTGCTGGACGGGCTGGACCGCATTCTTCTCTTCCTGTGCTCCGACCCGGCGGTGCCGGGCGTGACCTGGTGGTTCACCCCCGGGGGCGGCTTGGAGCCCGGGGAGGACGTGCGCGAGGCCGCCGCGCGGGAGCTCGCGGAGGAGACCGGCTTGCGGGGCGTGGAGCTGGGGCCCTTGGTGGGGTACGGCACGGTGTCGTTCTCCTTTCAGGGACAGCGCTACGAGCAGGACCAGTGGTTCCATCTGGCCCGGACCAGGGACACGGGCCTGGACCACTCGGCCATGGGCGAGGAGGAACACGCCCAGCTGCTTGCGGCGCGCTGGTGGACGGTCGAGGAGCTGAGGGAGACCGCCGAGACGGTTTACCCGGTCGGATTGGCCGACTTCCTGGAGCGGCTGCTGGCGGAGGGCCCGCCGGTCGCTCCGGTACGGCTCTGAGCGTGGGCGCAGTGGTCCACAATGGGTGGACTGACAAGTTGAGGGGACGCCTGGATGAGTGCCGAAGATCTCGAAAAGTACGAGACCGAGATGGAGCTCAAGCTCTACCGGGAGTACCGGGACGTCGTCGGCCTGTTCAAGTACGTGATCGAAACCGAGCGACGTTTCTACCTCACCAACGACTACGAGTTGCAGGTGCACTCGGTCCAGGGCGAGGTCTTCTTCGAGGTGTCGATGGCGGATGCGTGGGTCTGGGACATGTACCGGCCGGCTCGGTTCGTCCGCAAGGTCCGGGTGCTGACCTTCAAGGACGTGAACATCGAGGAACTCGCGAAGAGCGATCTGGAGCTTCCCTCGGACGACTCCGGCTTCGGGAACTGACGTTGGACCGCCCGGTCCCGCGTTGTCCAGAGGAATTTCGCGTAATCGGGGATTCTCACTCCTGCGGGTGACGGTAGTTATCCACAGGTCCGAGTTGTCCACAGGAAAAGGGAAATACCTGGTCCCGTCGCGCACGGCGATACAACCTCCACGGCGGAGGTGGTCACCGTGCAGAACACGACCGTACCGAACACGATCACGCAGAAGGCCCGCCAGGACGGGCCGGTCAAGCAGAGCAAGAACAGCCTCGGCCGCTACGGGGAGCGGGTCGCCGCCCGCCGCCTCGCTGAGGACGGGCTCCGCATCCTGGACCGCAACTGGCGCTGCGTCGAGGGCGAGCTGGACATCGTCGCTCTCGACGGCGACACCGTGGCGGTCTGCGAGGTGAAGACCCGCTCCGAACGGGGCTTCCAGCAGCCCACCGAGGCGATCGACCAGGCCAAGGCTGCCCGGCTGCAGCGGCTGGCCGAACGCTGGCTGGCCGAGCGCTGGCCCGGGCACTTCGCGCAGCTGGCCGGGCCGGGGTACGACCCCGGGCCGGCGGATCCGCAGTGGCCGCCCGCCCCGCCCGGCGGCATCCGGATCGACCTGGTGGCGGTCATCAACCGGAGCCGGGGCGCGGCCTCGGTGGACCACCTGCGGGGGGTGGTCTGAGATGGCCTTCGCCCGGACCTGTTCCGTCGCGCTGGTCGGCGTCGACGGGGTGATCGTCGAGGTCCAGGCCGATCTGGAGCCCGGGGTGGCCGCGTTCACCCTGGTCGGCCTGCCCGACAAGGCGTTGTCCGAGGCTCGCGACCGGGTGCGCGCGGCCGTCGTGAACAGCGGCGAGGCCTGGCCGCAGCGCAAGCTGACGGTCGGGCTCAGTCCGGCCTCCGTGCCCAAGAGCGGCAGCGGCTTCGACCTCGCGGTGGCCTGCGCGGTCCTGGCCGCCGCCGAGCGGCTGGACCCGTCGGCGATCGCCGACCTGCTGATCATCGGAGAGCTGGGGCTGGACGGCCGGGTGCGGCCGGTCCGCGGGGTGCTGCCGTCGGTGCTGGCCGCCGCCGACGCCGGGTACGAGCGGGTCGTGGTCGCGGAGCAGACCGCGGCCGAGGCCTCGCTCGTCCCCGGGGTGAACGTGATCGGCGTCCGCAGCCTGCGCCAACTGCTCGCCGTCCTCGCCGGTGTTCCCGCGCCGGAGGAGCCGCCGGACCCGATCGGGGGCCGCCCCGATCCCCTGATGGCCGGGCTGATGCTGCCCAGTGCCGGCGTCCGGGGCCTGCCCGACGACAAGGCGGCGCACCAAGACATGGCCGACGTGGCCGGCCAGCACGAGGCCCGGCGCGCCCTGGAGATCGCCGCCGCCGGCGGACATCACCTGTATCTGAAGGGACCGCCGGGCGCGGGCAAGACCATGCTGGCCGAGCGGTTGCCCTCGCTGCTCCCACCGCTCACACAGAAGGAGGCGCTGGAGGTCACCGCCGTGCACTCGGTCGCGGGCCTGCTCCCGGCCGGCCGGCCGCTCATCGACCGCGCGCCGTACTGCGCCCCGCACCACTCCACCACGATGCCGGCGATCGTCGGTGGTGGCAGCGGCCTGCCCCGTCCGGGTGCGGTTTCGCTGGCCCATCGGGGCGTCCTGTTCCTGGACGAGGCGCCGGAGTTCCCCGTCCGGGTGCTGGACGCGCTGCGGCAGCCGTTGGAGTCGGGCGAGGTGGTGATCGCGCGCTCGGCTGGATCGCTTCGGCTGCCGGCCCGGTTCCTGCTCTGCCTGGCCGCCAACCCCTGTCCCTGCGGCCGGTATTCGCGGCGGGGCGAGGGGTGCGATTGCACCCCGGTGATGGTCAGTCGCTACCAGGGGCGGCTGTCCGGGCCGCTGCTCGACCGGGTCGACCTCCAGGTCCAGGTCGCACCGGTGACGCGGGTCGAGCTGATGGAGCGGGACAGCACGGCGGAGAACACCGAGACGGTCGCGGCCCGGGTGCTGGCCGCGCGGGAACGGGCGGCGGCCCGGCTGGCCAGCACCCCGTGGCGGACCAACGCGGAGGTGCCGGGCCACGAACTGCGGACACGCTGGCAGCTCGCGCCCGGCGCATTGAACGATGCCGCGCGCCAGTTGGAGCGCGGGCTGCTGACCGCCCGTGGCCTGGACCGGGTGCTCCGGGTTGCCTGGACGGTTGCCGACCTCGCCGGCCGGGACCGCCCGGACCAGCGGGACGTGCGCACCGCACTGGTCCTGCGCACTGGCGTCGAGCACGGCCTCCCGCTGACCGAACGCGTCTTCGGTCGGCTCGGGGCCATCCCGGCCCAGCGGAGCGCGCCGGGCGAGGACCCGCCCGATCGGAGCGACGGACCTGGCGGGCAGGACCGTCCGGGCCGCGTCCGACGGGCCGGAGCGCAAGACCAGTACCCGGCGAACGAGGACGGTGACACATGAACCGGATGATGGCGGACCCCCAGCAGCCGCTCGCAACACCTGCCGAGCCCGAGCCCGAGCGTCTCGCCCGAGCCCTGCTCAGCCGGCTGAGCGAACCGGGGGACGCGGTGGTCGGCCGCTGGCTGCGCCAACTCGCCGCCGTCGACGTGGTCCAGGCGATCCGGGACGGTGCTGTGCCCGACCACCCCGGGCTCGACGGGCCCCGACTCGCCGGCTACCAGGCCAGACTCCCCGGCCTGGACCCCGCCGAAGACCTGGAACGGGTACGACTGGCCGGTGGACGCTTCATCATTCCGGGGGACACGGAATGGCCCAGCCAGTTGGACGATCTGGGCGACGGGCGGCCGATCGGGCTCTGGACCACCGGTACGGGCTCGCTGCGCCTGCTCGCCCTCCGCTCGGTGGCCGTGGTGGGCTCCCGGGCCTGCACCGCCTACGGCGCGCACGTTGCGGGGGAGCTGTCGGCCCAACTCGCCGAGCGCGGTTGGGTGGTGGTCTCCGGCGCTGCCTACGGAATCGACGCGGCGGCACATCGCGGGGCGTTGGCCGTGGGTGGGATGACCATCGGGGTGCTGGCCTGCGGGGTCGACGTGGCCTACCCGAAGGGCAACGCCGAACTGATCCGGAGGATCGGCGTCCAGGGGCTGCTGCTCAGCGAACTCCCGCCGGGGGAGCACCCGAACCGCTTCCGCTTCGTGCTCCGCAACCGGGTCATTGCGGCGCTCACCCGGGGCACCGTCGTGGTCGAGGCGGCTGTGCGCAGCGGCGCGCTGAGCACGGCCAGACGGGCACGCGACCTCAACCGGCACACGATGGGCGTGGCCGGCCCGGTCACCTCGGAGTTCTCGGCGGGGGTGCACGCCCTGATCCGCAGTGGCGGCGCCACGCTGGTCACGGACGCGGCGGAGGTCACGGAGCTGATCGGATCGATCGGGGACGACCTGGCGCCGCAGCGGACCGGACCGGTCCTGCCGCGGGACCTGTTGGAGCCGGTGGTGGCCCGGGTCCTGGAGGCCGTTCCGGCCACCGCCGAGGGCGCGCCCGTCGAGCGGCTGGCCCGGCAGTCCGGGCTCCCGCCGGACGAAGTGCTGCAGCGGCTCTACGAGTTGGGCTCGCTCGGCTTTGTGGAGCGGCGCGGTGCGCACTGGCGAGCGGTGCGGAGGAGGTGATGGTGAGGGGGAGGGAATACCTGCGCTGAAGGAAGGGGTGATGGGTGGCGACCCCGGCTGACCTGCCGATCCGGGCCGTCCACCCCCAGCGTCCCGATCCGGTGACGGGAACGCCACCGGATCGGGGGACGACCGAGTGGCGGTAGCGCATTGCAGCGAGTCGGTCACGCTACGCTCCACATGCCTTCCCTATCAGCACATGACTCGGCAGAACGGCGCAGACCAACGTATGCCCACACACATTCCCGGACACAGAGTGACCGGTGGCGCCCGGTCCTCGGGAGGGCCGCGCACCGAGCGGCGCCCCGTGACCGAGTTCCCGCCCAAGGCGACGGGGGCGATGGGTGGCCTTTCTCGGCAGGGCGGCCGGCCGGCGTCGGTGCCCGGCCAGCCCGCCGACGCGGTCGGTGGCGCCGACACCGTCCGCGGAACCGGCGTCAGCACCAGCGCCGATGCCAGCAGCGGCGAGGTCGTGGACCGTCCGCGCGCGCTGTCCGGGGCACCCACCGACGGGGCCGGTGCGCGCCTCGCCACGGAGGCGCCCGACGGGGTGCCTCCGCCGGCCTCTCCAACTGGGGCAGCGCAGGCACCCCAGGGCGGGCCGGAGTCCGGCGGGCACGGGCGCAGCGCGCTTGAGGAGCTCTGGCGCTCCTACAAGGAGACCGGCGACCAGCGGCTGCGGGAGCAGCTGATCCTGCACTACTCGCCGCTCGTCAAGTACGTGGCGGGGCGTGTCGGAGTCGGGCTGCCGTCCAACGTCGAGCAGGCCGACTTCGTCTCCTCCGGAGTCTTCGGGCTGATCGACGCGATCGAGAAGTTCGACATCGACCGCGCCATCAAGTTCGAGACCTACGCGATCAGCCGTATCCGCGGCGCGATCATCGACGAGCTGCGCGCGCTGGACTGGATCCCGCGTTCGGTGCGGCAGAAGGCCAAGGCGGTCGAGCGGACGTACGCGACGCTGGAGGCCCGGCTGCGCCGGACTCCGCACGACCCGGAGGTCGCGGCGGAGATGGGCATCGCGATCGAGGATCTGCACGCCATCTTCAGCCAGCTGTCCCTGGCGAACGTGGTCGCGCTCGACGAACTGCTGCACCCGGTGGGGGAGGGCGGCGACCGGCTGAGCCTGATGGACACCCTTGAGGACCACGGCGCCGACAATCCGGTCGAGGTGGCCGAGGACCGCGAGCTGCGCAGGCTGCTGGCCCAGGCGGTCAACACCCTCCCTGAGCGGGAGAAGACCGTGGTGACGCTCTATTACTACGAGGGACTCACCCTCGCCGAGATCGGGCAGGTCCTCGGGGTGACGGAGAGCCGGGTGAGCCAGATCCACACCAAGTCCGTCCTGCAGCTGCGCGCCAAGCTGTCGGACATCCGCTAGCGAGACCCGGGGCTGCTCAGGACCGCGACACTGCCTCGGCGTACGCCGGGCGGCACGGTCGGGCTCCCCTCCATATGCGCGGCAACGTATCGGCCGCGTGTAGGGCTCCGTACAGTGGGAGCGTGCCGAAGATCCGAGCGGCCACGGTGGCCGAGCATCGCCAGCTGCAGCGGGCAGCTCTTCTTGACGCTGCCCGCAGCCTGCTCACCGAGGGGGGCATGGAGGCGCTGACCTTCCCCGCCCTTGCGGCGCGCACCGGGCTGGCGCGGTCCTCGGTCTACGAGTACTTCCGCTCCCGGGCCGCGGTGGTCGAGGCGCTCTGCGAGGTGGACCTCCCGCTCTGGGCGGCCGAGATCGAGGCCGGCATGGAGAGCTGCGACACGGCGGCCGACCGGATCGAGGCGTATGTCCGGGGCCAGCTGGTGCTGGCCGCGGATCCGCGCCACCGGGCGGTCGTGGCGATCTCGGCACTGGAGCTCGACGAGGCCGCGCGCGAGCGGATCCGGGCGGCGCACGGGAAGCTGGTCGGCCTGGTGATCCAAGCGCTGGAGGACCTGGGTCACACCCAGCCCCGGCTCACGGCGGCCCTGCTCCAGGGGATCGTGGAGGCCGCCGTCCGCCACAGCGAGCAGCTGGCGGCCGCCGGAGCCGCGCCCGAGAGCCCTGAGGCGATCGCCGACGCCGCCGTGGCCATGGCTCTGCACGGCCTCAGCCGCGCCTGAGTCACCGAGCTACCCCGCCGGCCCCGACCGCCTGGGCCTCCCCGGCCGCTCCGGCCCGCCCAGGGGCAGCAGCCGTGCCGAGCCCACGCCGAACAGGGCGAGCGGGTCGAGGTACCGGCCGCCGCGCAGCAGTCCCCAGTGCAGGCAGTCCCGTCCGGTGCAGTGCCGCCCGTCGGGGGCGAGCCTTCCGATCACCTGCCCGGCCGCGACGACGCTGCCCACCGGCACGCTGCCGGTGACCGGCAGGTAGGTGGTCCGCAGTGGGGACGCGCCCGAGTCCGGGTGCGTGACGGTGACGACCGGACGACCGGCCACCAGCCCCGCGAACGTCACCACCCCCGGGGCCGCCGCCCGCACCTCCTCCCCGACCGCGGCGGCCAGGTCCACTCCCCGGTGCCCGGCGGCCCACGGCTTCGCCGGCGGCTCGAACCGACCGAGGACCCCGCCGGGCCCGCCCACCGGCCACGCCCGCCCCCGCCCGCCAACAGCGCCGGAAGCGCCGCCGCCACCACCGAACGGCAGCCCCGAGGCGCCTGCCGTACGCGCGTCGCCCGCCGCACGCGCGGCGCCCGAGGCGCCCGACAGAGCGAGCGCCACCAGCAACACCACAGCGAGCATCCCCCGAACCCCGGCACGAGCAGTCATGCGCCCGAGGCTCCCGGCAACGATGCGCCCACACCACCCCATTCGGATTCCTGTGGACAAACCGCCCCTGTGGACAAATGCCATCCCTCCGACGGGTGTACGACCCCGCCATCCGATGTACAAACACCCCGGCCGCACTCGCGGGCGGACCGTCAGCCCCTCCGGGCCCGCGCGCCCCGGCCCCTCCGCCAGCTGCGGAGTCGCCCGCCGCTCGGCGCTTCCCGTACACTTCACACGCGACCCGGTCCGCCGGGTCGACTTCGCACGCCCCGCCACCGGTGGTCGGAAGCGGCTCTGCCGCCGCCCCCGCCAGGTGCGAGTGCCGCTCGGTCCGCCGAGCCCGCCCCGGTCCCAGGACCGAGCGGGTGGAAGCGGCTCGGCACGTTCGGGGCGTCAGGCGTGGCTGTCACCTGGCCGCCACGGACAAACCGAGCCTGACCCGGCCGTACGCAGTCGCCGAACGGGAAGCGCACCGCGCGAACCCGCCGTGCACCGCGTCACCGCCGGGCCGTAACACCTGAGGAGCACGGCTATGGCCGTCGTCACGATGCGGGAGCTGCTGGAGAGCGGCGTCCACTTCGGTCACCAGACCCGCCGCTGGAACCCGAAGATGAAGCGCTTCATCATCACCGAGCGCAACGGCATCTACATCATCGACCTCCTGCAGTCGCTGAACTACATCGACCGCGCCTTCGAGTTCATCAAGGAGACCGTTGCCCACGGCGGCAGCGTCCTCTTCGTCGGCACGAAGAAGCAGGCCCAGGAGGCCATCGCCGAGCAGGCCACCCGCGTGGGCATGCCCTACGTGAACCAGCGCTGGCTCGGCGGCATGCTGACCAACTTCTCGACCGTCTACAAGCGCCTGCAGCGCCTGAAGGAGCTCGGCGAGCTGGACTTCTCGGACGTGGCCGGCTCCGGCCTCACCAAGAAGGAGCTCCTGGTCCTCCAGCGCGAGCACGACAAGCTGGAGAAGACCCTCGGCGGTATCCGCGACATGCAGCGCGTTCCCAGCGCCGTCTGGATCGTGGACACCAAGAAGGAGCACATCGCGGTCGGCGAGGCCCGGAAGCTCAACATCCCGGTCGTCGCCATCCTCGACACCAACTGTGACCCCGACGAGGTCGACTACAAGATCCCGGGCAACGACGACGCGATCCGCTCCGTCACCCTGCTGACCCGCGTGATCGCCGACGCCGTGGCCGAGGGCCTGAAGGCCCGCGCCGGTGTCGCCAAGGGCGACGCCAAGGCCGAGCCGGGTGCCGACCAGCCGCTGGCCGACTGGGAGAAGGACCTCATCGAGGGCGAGAAGAAGGCCGAGGAGGCCCCCGCCGCCGCCGAGGCTCCCGCCGCCGAGGCTCCGGTCACCGAGGCCCCGGCCGAGCAGGCCTGACGTACCAAGGGTGAGGGGCACCCGCCGGTACGACACCGGTAGGTGCCCCTCTCTCCCACGCCGGGACCGAACCATCGGTCCCGGCGTCTCCCCACGCAGACACGCGAGACGCGAGAAGAGATTCACACCATGGCGAACTTCACCGCCGCGGACGTCAAGAAGCTCCGTGAGCTCACCGGCGCCGGCATGATGGACTGCAAGAAGGCCCTGGACGAGGCCGAGGGCAACGTCGAGAAGGCCGTCGAGCTCCTGCGCATCAAGGGCCAGAAGGGCGTTGCCAAGCGCGAGGGCCGTGACGCCTCCAACGGCGCCGTCGCCGCGCTGATCGCCGAGGACAAGAAGTCCGGCGTTCTGGTCGAGCTGAACTGCGAGACCGACTTCGTCGCCAAGGGTGACAACTTCGTCAAGGTCGCCAACGCGATCGCCGTCCACGTGGCCAAGACCTCTCCGGCCGACCTGGACGCCGCCCTGGCTTCCGAGATCGAGCCCGGCAAGACCGTCCAGCAGTTCGTCGACGAGGCCAACGCGACCCTGGGCGAGAAGATCGTCTTCCGCCGCTTCGCCCAGTTCGACGGTGACGGCTTCGTCGCGGTCTACCTGCACAAGACCAGCCCCGACCTGCCGCCGGCCGTCGGCGTCCTGGTCGAGCTGGACAAGGAGAACGCCGAGGTCGCCAAGGACGTCGCGCAGCACATCGCCGCCTTCGCGCCGAAGTTCCTGTCCCGCGACGAGATCTCGGCCGAGGTGCTCGACAACGAGCGTCGCGTCGCCGAGGCCACCGCTCGCGAGGAGGGCAAGCCCGAGGCCGCCCTGGCGAAGATCGTCGAGGGTCGCGTCACCGGCTTCGTGAAGGAGAACGCCGTTCTGGAGCAGGCCTTCGCGAAGGACAACAAGAAGACCGTCGCCAAGGTCCTCGAGGAGAACGGCGTCGCCCTCAAGCGCTTCGCCCGCTTCCGCGTCGGCGCCTGAGCCACGTTCCACCTGGTCCCCGGCGCGCTTACGCTGGGAACCGCCCCCGCCCGCTGACCTGGGCGGGAGGAACGCCGAACGGGCTCACCCAGCGCCAACCGTCTATGGGCGGGCCACGTCGGCACCATGAACGACGAGGAGGCCATTGCCGTGCAGGACACCGTACCGGTTCCCGCGGCAGTGGCCTCCTCGCGTGTACGCGCAGACCGGGCATCCGCACTCCCGCGTCTGTGAGCCAGTAGGTGCAAAAAGGAGAAGTCCCATGCAGGAGACGCAGGAGACCGCGCAGGAACCCAAGGACGGCTCGCGCCGCCGGGTGCTGCTGAAGCTGTCCGGTGAAGCCTTCGCCGGTGGTGGCGGGCTCGGCGTCGACCCGGACGTCGTGCACGCGATCGCCCGGGAGATCGCCACGGTCGTGCGCGCCGGCACCGAGGTCGCGGTCGTCATCGGAGGCGGCAACTTCTTCCGCGGTGCGGAGCTGCAGGTCCGCGGCATGGACCGGGCCCGCTCCGACTACATGGGCATGCTCGGCACCGTGATGAACTGCCTGGCGCTCCAGGACTTCCTGGTCAAGGAGGGCATCGAGACCCGGGTCCAGACCGCGATCACCATGGGCCAGGTCGCCGAGCCGTACCTGCCGCTGCGGGCCGTCCGGCACCTGGAGAAGGGCCGTGTGGTGATCTTCGGCGCCGGTATGGGCATGCCCTACTTCTCCACCGACACCACGGCCGTCCAGCGGGCGCTGGAGATCCACGCGGACGTGCTGCTGATGGGCAAGAACGGCGTGGACGGCGTCTACGACTCCGACCCCCGGACCAACCCGGACGCGGTCAAGTTCGACGCCCTGGAGTACTCCGAGGTCATCGCACGCGACCTCAAGGTCGCCGACCTCACCGCCATCACGCTGTGCAAGGACAACAACCTCCCGATGCTGGTCTTCGAGCTGCTGGCGGAGGGCAATATCGCGCGTGCGGTGAAGAGTGAGAAGATCGGCACACTCATCAGCCAGGATTCTGTCCGGGCCTGAGCAGCAACCAGCCGTACGGGACGGCGTCGGCGCCGTGACCGGCCGCCACGCCGACACCGGTCGGGACAACAGCAGATGAACCGGACAGGGAGATCACAGTGATCGAAGAGACCCTCCTCGAAGCCGAGGAGAAGATGGAGAAGGCCGTCGCCGTCGCCAAGGACGACTTCGCCGCCATCCGTACCGGCCGTGCGCACCCGGCGATGTTCGCCAAGATCGTCGCGGAGTACTACGGCGCCGTGACGCCGATCAACCAGCTGGCCTCGTTCTCGGTGCCGGAGCCCCGGATGGCGGTCGTCTCGCCGTTCGACAAGACCGCGCTGAAGGCGATCGAGCAGGCGATCCGCGACTCCGACCTGGGCGTCAACCCGTCCAACGACGGCTCCATCATCCGGGTGGTCCTGCCCGAGCTCACCGAGGAGCGCCGCAAGGAGTTCATCAAGGTCGCTCGCGGCAAGGGCGAGGACGCCAAGGTCTCGATCCGCGCCGTGCGCCGCAAGGCCAAGGACGCCATCGACAAGCTGGTCAAGGACGGCGAGGTCGGCGAGGACGAGGGCCGCCGCGCCGAGAAGGAGCTCGACGACACCACGGCCAAGTACGTGGCGAGCATCGACGAGCTGCTCAAGCACAAGGAAGCCGAGCTGCTCGAAGTCTGATGAACGACGCCCCTGACGCCCCTGGCTACTGGGGCCCATCCGACCAGCAGTACCAGCCCTACCGCCCGGCGCCGCAGCCGCAGGCCCCCGGGCAGCCGTCGCACCCGGCGCCGGGGTACGGCGAGCCCGCGGCGGCGCCGCAGGCCCCGGGTCACCCCGGCCACCCGGGCGGCCAGGCCGCCTTCCCGGGTGCGCCGGGTGTGCCTGGCGTGCCGGGCGCCGGCCCGGGCGACCAGGGCCGGCGAACGGGTCACGCGCCGCAGCCCCCGGCGTACTGGGGCCCCGACGCGGAGGAGACTCAGGTCATGCCTCCCGTACCGGCCGGCCCGGTTCCGCCGGCCGGACCAGGCCTGCCCGCCTCTCCGGCGGCCCGTCCGGCCCCGGGCCAGGAAGCGGGTCCGGGCCGGGAGGCCGGCCGGCTGAGCGGCCCGCTGTTCCGGGACGAGCAGCCCGAGACGGCGGCGCCGGGCGCGTCGGAGACCGTAGTGCTGCGCGCGATAACCGATGACGCCGCCCCCACCCCCGGCCACGGCGGCCCGCCGTACCCGGGGGCCCCGGTGCATCCCGGGCCGCCGCCGAGCCACCCGGCGGCCGGGCAGCCCCACTTCGTGCCGTTGTCCCACCCAGGGCAGGAGACACCCGTGGCCCAGCCCGATCCGCAGCCCCAGCCGCGCAAGCAGCGCGGCGGCCGTAACCTGCAGGCCGCGATAGGGGTCGGAGTCGGTCTTGGCGCGGTGATCATCGCCTCGCTGTTCGTGGTGAAGGCGCTGTTCCTGATCGTCGTGATGGCTGCGGCGTCGGTCGGCATCTGGGAGCTGACCAGCCGGCTGTCCGAGCGCAAGCAGATCAAGGCGCCGCTGGTCCCGCTGGTCGCGGGCGGCATCGCCATGATCGCCACCGGCTACTGGGCCGGGGTCCAGTGGGCCGCGGCCTCGCTCGCGCTGACCGGGCTTGCGGTGATGGTCTGGCGGATGGCCGAGCCGCCGGAGAACTACCTGCGGGACATAACGGCGGGTGTGTTCACCGCCTTCTACGTGCCGTTCCTGGCCACCTTCGTGGCGATGATGCTGGCGGCCGACGACGGCCCGCAGCGGATCGTGCTCTTCCTGATCGTCACGATCTGCAGCGACACCGGCGCCTACGCGGTGGGCTACAAGTTCGGCAAGAACAAGCTGGCCCCGACGATCAGCCCGGGCAAGACCCGGGAGGGCCTGGCCGGTGGCATCGGCCTGTCGATGCTGGCCGGCGCCCTCCTGATGCAGCTGATCATCGACGGCGGCAGCTGGTGGCAGGGTCTGATCCTGGGCGGCTGCGCGGCGGTCACCGCGACCCTGGGCGACCTGGGCGAGTCGATGATCAAGCGCGACCTCGGCATCAAGGACATGGGCACGCTGCTGCCCGGCCACGGCGGGATCATGGACCGGCTGGACTCGCTCCTGCCGACCGCCCCGGTGGTCTGGCTGCTGCTGGCGGCCTTCGTCGGCAGCTAACGGCCGCGCGTACGCGAAGGGGCCCCGGACAATCCGGGGCCCCTTCGTCGTGTTCGGCCCGCCCCGGGGCGTCTGCGACACTGGAACAACCATGCCTAAGCCCGGAGAACTCACCTTTGTCGCGCCGCGCGGCGCCAAGCCCCCGCGACACCTCGCCGACCTGAGCCCCGCCGAGCGCAAGGAGGCCGTCGCCGAGCTGGGCGAGCAGCCGTTCCGCGCGAAGCAGCTCTCCAACCACTACTTCGGCCGGATGTCGGACGACCCGGCGAGCTGGACGGACATCCCCGCCGCCAGCCGGGAGAAGCTCACCGAGAGCCTGCTGCCCGAGCTGATGTCGGTGGTCCGGCACGTCTCCTGCGACGACGACACCACCCGCAAGACGCTGTGGAAGCTGTTCGACGGCACCCTCGTCGAGTCGGTGCTGATGCGCTACCCGGACCGGGTCACGATGTGCATCAGCTCGCAGGCCGGCTGCGGCATGAACTGCCCGTTCTGCGCGACCGGCCAGGCCGGTCTGACCCGCAACCTCTCCACTGCCGAGATCGTCGAGCAGATCGCCGCCGGGATGCGCGCGCTCAAGACCGGCGAGTTCGGGGGGCGCGGGGGGTCGTCCCCCCGAGATGGTCGCAGTCCGGGGGGCGAGGCGCGGCTGTCCAACGTGGTGTTCATGGGCATGGGCGAGCCGCTGGCCAACTACAACCGGGTGCTGGCCGCGATCCGCCGGCTGACCGACCCGGCGCCGGACGGCTTCGGCCTGTCCCAGCGCGGCATCACCGTCTCCACCGTCGGCCTGGTCCCGGCGATGAACCGGCTCGCCGACGAGCGCCTCAGCTGCCGCCTCGCGCTGTCGCTGCACGCCCCGGACGACGAACTGCGCGACGAACTGGTGCCGGTGAACACGCGGTGGAAGGTCGCCGAGGTGCTGGACGCGGCGTGGAACTACGCGGAGAAGTCCGGCCGCAGGATCTCCATCGAGTACGCGCTGATCAAGGACATCAACGACCAGGCGTGGCGGGCGGACCTGCTCGGCCGGCTGATCAAGAACCACCGGGTGCACGTCAACCTGATCCCGCTGAACCCGACGCCCGGCTCCAAGTGGACCGCCTCCCGGCCCGAGGACGAGCGCGAGTTCGTCCGCCGGCTCCAGTCCCACGGCGTGCCGACGACCGTCCGCGACACCCGCGGCCAGGAGATCGACGGCGCCTGCGGCCAGCTCGCCGCGGCGGGCTAGGGCTACGGGTCAGAACTAGCGGAGCCCGGCGGCGGCCAGGGCGGCCGTCGCCCCGCCGGTGACCAGCAGCGTCGTGCCCACCGCGAGGGTGCGCAGGGCGACCGCGCCGAAGAGCAGCCGGGGCGAGGTGCCGAGGCGCAGCAGTGCGTCGGTGACGTCCCGGCGGTCGGTGCGGACCTCGGCCAGCCGGGCGGCGACGGCCGCCGCCGCGCAGCCGAGCACCAGGCAGGCCTCCACGGCCGGCAGTGCGTCGGCGCTGTCGGGGGTGCCGATCCAGTAGCGGATGGTGGTGAGCACCACCGCGACGACGAGGGTGAGCACGGCGAGCGGCGCGCCGAGCCGGCGGGCCTGCGCGGTGAGGCCTCGGCCGGCCAGCAGCCGCAGCGGGGTGGGCCGGCCGAGGGCTAGCAGCCGTCCGGTCCAGGACAGCAGCGGGCCGGTGAGCAGGGCGAGGCCGAGGGCGCTCGCGGCCCAGCCGCCGAACGCCGCGACGCTGGTGGTGCCGAGCCCGGCCGGCAGGTGGACCGGCCGTCCGTCTTCGGCGGCGCCGGGCCGCAGGGCGATGAGTTCGAGGGCGAGGCCGACGACGGCCAGGCCGATCGGCAGAGCGATCCGGAGCGACGAGAAGCCGGTGCGGCTGGTGCGCCGGCCGCCGGGCAGGGTCTCGGCGATCGGTACCGCGCAGGCCGCGGCGATCCCGGCGGTGATAGGCACCAGGGCGAGCAGGGTGACCGGGGCGGCGGCCGGCAGCGGCGCGCCCATGCCGAGGTCGGGGGCGAGCGAGGGCCCGGCGATGTCGTTGCGCAGCACCAGGAAGAGCAGCAGCGTGAGCACGCTGCCGAGGGTGCAGGCGAGCGCGACCTCGCCGGCGATCAGGCTGCGGATCCGGCCGGAGCTGGCCCCGGCGGCGGTGAGGCCGGCGATCCGCGCCGGCCGCTGGGCGGGCACCGCGCGGGCGGCGACGGCGGCGAACCAGGCGACGGCGGCCAGTGGGGGCAGGCACCAGACCAGCCGGACGACCGGGACGGCGCCGCCGGTCTGCTCGCTCATCGCCCGGCCGAGCGAGCGCAGGAGGAAGGCGGCGACCACGGCGGAGGCGAGGGCGGTGAGCAGCCAGCGGCCGAGGTCGGGCACCCGGTAGCCCCGGGCCAGACGGAGATAGAACACGTCGACTCTTTCAGCGGCTCGGCGTCGTCAGCGGCGGGTGGCCGAGACGGTGGACGCACCGGCCGTGCCCGGGGCGGCGGGGGCGCGCCGGACGGGGGCGGCGGGGGCGGTGAGCCGTCCGTCGACGAGGGCGACGGCACGGTCCGCGAACCGGACGAGCTCGGGGTCGTGGGTGGCCAGCACGAGGGTGAGCTGGTGCGAGCGGGACGCGCTGGTCAGTATCCGCAGGACCTGGTCGGCGGCCTCGCGGTGGAGCGGCGCGGTGGGGTCGTCGGCGAAGACGACGGGCGGCAGCGGGGCGAGCGCGCGGGCGACAGCGATCCGCTGGCGCTGGCTCTGGACCAGCCGGTCGGGGCGCTGCCGCGCGATCTCGCCGACGTCGAGGCGTTCCAGCCACTCGTCGGCGGCCGTGTACGCGGCCTTGTTGCCGGCGCCGGCGAGCAGCAGCGGCAGGGCGACGTTCTCCCGGGCGCTCAGTTCGGGCACCAGGTGGGGTTCGGAGCCGACGAAGCCGAAGCGGTCGCGGCGCAGCCGTTCGCGGCCGGCCCGGGTGAGGGTGTGCACGGGGGCGCTGTTGAACCAGACCTCGCCCTTGTCGACCGGGAGGAGGGCGGAGAGGCAGCCGAGCAGCGTGCTCTTGCCGGAGCCGCGCGGGCCGGTGACGGCGAGCACCTCGCCCTCGCGGACGCCGATCGAGATGCCGCGCAGGGCGGGAGTGCCGTGATGGGACTTGACGATCCCTCGGGCCCACAGCACGTCGTTGTCAGGCGGGGCCGCTGACATGAGGTTCCATCCTGGGTGGCCGCAGGGATATGACAGTCGTCAGATTAGAACGACTGGGACCTTGCGCGGTTGCGGCACACAGGTCCATCGCGGGCAAATCACCCGCAATCAGGCATGTTTGTGGGCAGGTACGGGCCGGAAACCGTGCCCGAAACACCGAAGGGCGGCCCCGCGGGGAGCGGGACCGCCCTTCGGCGGAGGGGGCGGAAGAAGGATCAGGTGATCAGAGCTTCGCCCACGCGTCGGTGAGGCTGGTCCGCAGGATCTGCTCGATCTCGTCGAAGGTCGACTGGTCGGAGATCAGCGGCGGGGCCAGCTGGACGACCGGGTCGCCACGGTCGTCGGCGCGGCAGTATAGGCCGTTGTCGAAGAGCGCCTTCGACAGGAAGCCGTAGAGCACGCGCTCGGTCTCGTCGTCGTTGAAGGTCTCCTTGGTGACCTTGTCCTTGACGAGCTCGATGCCGTAGAAGTACCCGTTGCCGCGGACGTCGCCGACGATCGGCAGGTCGCGCAGCTTGCTCAGGGTGGCCAGGAAGCGCGACTCGTTGTCGAGCACGTGCTGGTTCAGGCCCTCGCGCTCGAAGATGTCGAGGTTGGCCAGCGCCACGGCCGAGGACACCGGGTGGCCGGCAAAGGTGTAGCCGTGCAGGAAGGTGTTGTCGCCCTTGTAGAACGGCTCGGCGATGCGGTCCGAGATGATCGTGGCGCCGATCGGGGAGTAGCCCGAGGTCATGCCCTTGGCGCAGGTGATCATGTCCGGCACGTAGCCGAACTTGTCGGCGCCGAACATGGTGCCGAGGCGGCCGAAGGCGCAGATGACCTCGTCCGAGACCAGCAGCACGTCGTGGCGGTCGCAGATCTCGCGCAGGCGCTGGAAGTAGCCGGGCGGCGGCGGGAAGCAGCCACCGGCGTTCTGTACCGGCTCGACGAAGACGGCGGCGACGGTCTCGGGGCCCTCGAAGAGGATGGCCTCCTCGACCTGGTCGGCGCACCAGCGGCCGTAGGCCTCGGGGTCGACGGTTCCGTCGGGGCCCTCAAGGTAGTGCGGGGCGCGGTAGATGTTGGTGTTCGGGGCCTTGTGGGTGCCCGGCACCAGCGGCTCGAACGGGGCCTTCAGGCCCGGCAGGCCGGTGATCGACAGGGCGCCCTGCGGGGTGCCGTGGTAGGCGATGGCGCGGGAGATGACCTTGTACTTGGTCGGCTTGCCGATCAGCTTGAAGTACTGCTTGGCCAGCTTCCACGCGGTCTCGACGGCCTCGCCGCCGCCGGTGGAGAAGAAGACCTTGTTCAGGTCGCCCGGGGCGTAGTTGGCCAGCCGCTCGGCCAGCTCGACGGCCTTGGGGTGCGCGTAGCTCCAAATCGGGAAGAACGCGAGCTCCTTGGCCTGCTTGGCGGCCACCTCGGCGAGCTCGGTGCGTCCGTGACCGGCCTGCACGACGAACAGGCCGGCGAGGCCGTCGATGTACTTCCGGCCCTTGTCGTCCCAGATGTAGGTGCCCTCGCCCTTGACGATCGTCGGCACGGGGGAGTTCTCGTACGACGACATGCGGGTGAAGTGCATCCACAGGTGGTCGTAGGCGGTCTTGGAAAGGTCCTTCTGCGCCGGGTCGGCTGTCATCGGGTGCCCCAGGTGTAGGTCTGTTTCCGGAGCTTCAGGTAAACGAAGCTCTCGGTGCTCCGCACGCCGGGAAGCGCGCGGATGCGCTTGTTGATGAGTTCGAGCAGGTGCTCGTCGTCCTCGCAGACCAGTTCGGCCAGGAGGTCGAACGAGCCTGCGGTGCAGACGACGTAGTCGACCTCGTCGAGGGCGGCCAGCGCGTCGGCGACGGGCTCGATGTCACCCTCGACCCGGATCCCGACCATCGCCTGGCGGGTGAAGCCGACGGTGAGCGGGTCGGTGACGGCGACGATCTGCATCACGCCCTGGTCGAGCAGCTTCTGGACGCGCTGGCGCACGGCCGCCTCGGACAGGCCGACGGCCTTGCCGATGGCGGCGTACGGGCGGCGCCCGTCCTCCTGGAGCTGCTCGATGATCGCCTTGGAGGCGGCGTCGAGGGGAACGCTGGCGTTCCGGTCGCGGTTGGCCACGCCGCCACTGTGCCTGATCGTTCCCCTGTTCGCAAGCGTGGAAACTGCTGATTTCGTTGTGATCTTGGAAAGTGTGTACGGATTTCATCGCGTGAGCGCGTCAGGTCTGTCGATCCCGTCCGTCCAGCGGCTACTCTGGCACGGTACGCGCGCGGCTCCGCAGCGCAGCGCGCGTTCCCCCACCAGTGGACCGCGCCGCTTCGGGCCCGGCCACTCGGCACCCTTCGTACGCCGGATCCGCCGACGTACCATGGCGCCGGAATCTGCAACGCCGCAGGCTCAGACCGAGGAGAGACCCCGTGAGCGACCTTCGCACGCTGCGCAACTACATCAACGGTGAGTTCGTCGACGCGACGGACGGCCGCACGCTCGACATCGTCGACCCGACCTCCGGCGAGGTCTACGCGACGTCCCCGCTGTCCGGCGCCACCGACGTGGACGCCGCCATGGCCGCGGCCGCCGCCGCGTTCCCGGTCTGGCGCGACGCCACCCCGAGCACCCGCCAGAAGCTGCTCCTCAAGATCGCCGACGCAGTCGAGGCCCGCGCCGACGAGATCGTCGACGCCGAGGTGCGCAACACCGGCAAGCCCCGCGGGCTGACCCTCTCCGAGGAGATCGGCCCGATGGTGGACCAGATCCGCTTCTTCGCCGGCGCCGCCCGCCTGCTGGAGGGCAAGGCCGCCGGTGAGTACATGGACGGGATGACCTCGATCATCCGCCGCGAGCCGGTCGGCGTCTGTGCCCAGGTCGCGCCGTGGAACTACCCGATGATGATGGCCGTCTGGAAGTTCGCCCCGGCGATCGCCGCCGGCAACACCGTCGTCCTGAAGCCCTCGGACACCACCCCGGCCTCCACCGTGCTGCTGGCCGAGATCATCGGCGGCATCCTCAAGGAGCTGGAGCTGCCAGCCGGCGTATTCAACGTGATCTGCGGCGACCGCGAGACCGGCAAGCTGATGGTCGAGCACCGCACCCCGGCGATGGCCTCCATCACCGGTTCGGTCCGGGCCGGCATCCAGGTCGCCGAGTCGGCCTCCAAGGACGTCAAGCGCGTGCACCTGGAGCTGGGCGGCAAGGCCCCGGTCGTGGTCTTCGAGGACGCCGACATCGCCGAGGCCGTCGAGGGCATCTCGGTGGCCGGCTTCTTCAACGCCGGCCAGGACTGCACCGCCGCCACCCGCGTGCTGGTGCACGAGTCCATCCACGACGCCTTCGTCGAGGCGCTGGCCAAGGCCGCGGCCGAGACCAAGACCGGCGGCGTGGACGACGAGGACGTGCTCTACGGCCCGCTGAACAACGCCAGCCAGCTGAAGCAGGTGGCCGGCTTCATCGAGCGGCTGCCCGCCCACGCCAAGGTCGAGGCCGGTGGCCACCGGGTCGGCGACAAGGGCTACTTCTACGCCCCGACCGTCGTGTCCGGCCTCCAGCAGGACGACGAGATCATCCAGAACGAGGTCTTCGGCCCGGTCATCACCGTGCAGAAGTTCACCGACGAGGACCAGGCCGTCGAGTACGCCAACGGCGTCGAGTACGCGCTGGCCTCCTCGGTGTGGACCAAGGACCACGCCCGTGCCATGCGGATGTCGCGCCGCCTGGACTTCGGCTGCGTGTGGATCAACACCCACATCCCGCTGGTGGCCGAGATGCCGCACGGCGGCTTCAAGAAGTCCGGCTACGGCAAGGACCTGTCGTCCTACGGCTTCGAGGACTACACCCGCGTGAAGCACGTCATGACCGCGATCTAGCGGGTCATGACCGTCGGGCGCAGTATGACCGCGATCTAGCGGGTCGTGACCGTCGGCGCAGTATGACCGCCATCTGATGATGGTGTGAACTGACAATGGGTCCGGGTCTTTTCGACCCGGGCCCTTGTCTCTTTGCACCCTGTCGGCCGTTCGCGTGACCGACTGACAAGATGAAACTGCAATTCGGGGGTAGGACTCCCTAGCCTTACCGCATGAGCATCCCCACCGCTGACTCAGCCGCCGGCCAGGCCGTCAAGGCCGCCGACCGCGCGCACGTCTTCCACTCGTGGTCCGCCCAGGCGCTGATCGACCCCCTCGCGGTGGCCGGCGCCGAGGGCTCGTACTTCTGGGACTACGACGGCAACCGCTACCTCGACTTCTCCTCGCAGCTGGTGAACACCAACATCGGGCACCAGCACCCGAAGGTGGTCGCCGCGATCCAGGAGCAGGCGGCGAAGCTCTGCACCATCGCCCCGGGCTTCGCGGTCGAGTCGCGCAGCGAGGCCGCCCGGCTGATCGCCGAGCGCACCCCCGGCGACCTCGACAAGATCTTCTTCACCAACGGCGGCGCCGAGGCCAACGAGAACGCCATCCGGCTGGCCCGGCTGCACACCGGCCGGCAGAAGGTCATGTCCACCTACCGGTCGTACCACGGCGCCACCGCCAACGCGATCGCCGTCACCGGCGACCCTCGCCGCTGGGCCAACGACACCGGCGTCTCCGGCGTGGTGCACTTCTGGGGTCCGTACGCCTACCGCTCCAACTTCCACGCCGAGAACGAGGCGCAGGAGTGCGAGCGCGCGCTGGAGCACCTGGAGCAGGTGATCGCGTTCGAGGGTCCGGGCACCGTCGCGGCGATCATCCTGGAGACCGTGGTCGGCACCGCCGGCATCCTGATCCCGCCGCCCGGCTACCTCGCCGGGGTGCGGGAGATCTGCGACCGGTACGGCATCGTGTTCATCCTCGACGAGGTGATGGCCGGCTTCGGCCGCACCGGCGCGTGGTTCGCCGCCGACCACTGGGGCGTGACCCCGGACCTGCTGACCTTCGCCAAGGGCGTCAACTCCGGCTACGTCCCGCTCGGCGGCGTGGCGATCAGCGCCGAGATCGCCGCCGACTTCGACGAGCGGCCGTTCCCCGGCGGGCTCACCTACTCCGGCCACCCGCTGGCCTGCGCCTCCGCCGTCGCCACCATCAACGCCATGGCGGAGGAGGGCATCGTCGAGCACGCCAAGCACATCGGGGAGACCGTGCTCGGCCCCGGCCTGCGCGAGCTGGCCGAGCGGCACCCCTCGATCGGCGAGGTCCGCGGCCTCGGCGTGTTCTGGGCGCTCGACCTGGTGAAGAACCGCGGGACCCGCGAGCCGCTGGTGCCGTACAACGCCGCCGGCGCCGCCAACGCGCCGATGGCCGAGCTGGCCGCCGCCTGCAAGCAGCGCGGGCTCTGGCCGTTCGTCAACATGAACCGCTTCCACGTCGTCCCGCCGTGCACCGTCACCGAGGAGGAGGCCAAGGCCGGCCTCGCGGTGCTCGACGAGGTGCTGTCGCTCACCGACGCGCACACTGTCTGACGTACCGACCAGGACGGCCCCGGGTGTCTCCGTGCGCACCCGGGGCCGTCCCACGCTCCGGAGGCCCGACCATGCCCAGCACCACCCTGACCCGCCGTCCTGTGAACTCCCGTGCGATACACCGACGTTCGGTCCTCGGCGGGGCCGCGCTGCTCGGCGCCGGCACGCTGACCGGGTGCGGGATCCCGTCCGCGTACGTCGCCGAGGACCGCCGCTCGGCGCCGGACCGCTCGGACGCCGACAGGCGGATGGCGTTCTCCAACTGGACGCAGTACATCGACGTCGACGACCAGGGGCGGCGGCCGACCCTGGACGCCTTCACCGAGCGGACCGGGATCGCGGTCACCTACACCGAGGACATCAACGACAACGACGAGTTCTTCGGCAGGATCAGCCCGGTGCTCACCCAGGGCGCCGACCCCGGCCGGGACCTCATGGTGGTCAGCGACTGGATGGCCGGGCGGTACGTCTCGCTCGGCTGGGTGCAGGCCATGGACCGGGCCAACCTGCCCAACGTCACCGCGCAGCTCGACCCGCAGCTCGCCAATCCGGCCTTCGACCCGGGGCGCAGGCGCAGCGTGCCGTGGCAGTCCGGGATCACCGGCATCGCTTACAACCGCAAGGCGCTCGGCCGGGAGCTGAAGTCCACCGCCGACCTGTGGGCGCCCGATCTCAAGGGCCGGGTCACCCTGTTCGCCGGGCTGGACGAGTCGCTCGGGCTCCTGATGCTCGCGCAGGGCGCGGACATCTCCCGGTTCAGCGACGACGACGCGCACATGGCGATGAACCTGGTGCAGAAGATGGTCGACAACGGCCACATCCGCCGCTTCACCGGCAACGACTACACCAGCGACCTCGCCTCCGGTGCTGCGCTCGCGTGTCAGGCCTACTCCGGCGACGCCGTCCAACTCACCGCCGAGAACCCGGACATCGCGTTCCTCGTGCCGGAGGAGGGCGGGGAGCTGTGGGCGGAGAGCCTGATGATCCCCAACCGGGCCACCCACAAGCGCAACGCCGAGCTGCTGGTCGACTACTACTACCAGCCCGAGGTCGCGGCTCAACTCGCCGCCGCCGTCCAGTACATCTGCCCGGTGCCGGCCGCGCGCGAGGTGCTGGCGGCGAGTGGGGACAAGGACAAGGCCGGGCTGGCGGAGAACCCGCTGGTCTTCCCGACCGACGAGATGCGCGCCCGGCTGCACACCATGCGCGACGTGACCTCGGCCGAGCGGCCCGAGCTGCACAAGGTCTGGGGGCGGATCACCGGGGTGTGACGGTGCTCAGCGGCGGACGGCGTCGAGCGCGAGCAGGGCCACGTGCAGGGAGAGGCAGGACTCGACCTGGTCCAGGTCGACGCCGAGGATCCGCTCGACCTTGTGCAGGCGGTCGTAGAAGGACGGCCGGGACAGGTGGGCGGCGTCGGCCGCCGCGGACTTGTTCCGGCCCTGCTCCAGGTAGATCCGCAGCATCTGCACCAACTGGCCGTTGTGCTCGGCGTCGTGGGCGAGCAGCGGGCCCAGCTCGCGCTCCACGTAGGTCTGCAGCCGGGCGTCGTCGCGCAGCAGGTGCAGCAGGCCGCGCAGGCGGACGTCGGGCAGCCGGTAGTACGACGCGGTCCGGCCGCCGGGCGCGTCGTGCAGGGCCGCATCGGCGACCTGGGTGGCCTCCAGCAGGGTGCGCCGGGCGTCCCGGACCGAGCCGACCGAGGAGCCCACCGCGACCACCGGCGCCGGCGCCGGGGCGGCGGCCTCGCGTCCGGCCTCGGCGGACATCCGGCCCAGCGCGGCCGAGAAGGCGTCCAGCGCGGCATGCTCGTCCTGCTGGGTGCCGAGCGCGATGAGGACGCCGACGCCCTCGTCGTCCAGCGCGCCGACCAGGGCGGACAACCGGCAGGACCGGACGGCGCCGGCGGCCAGCTCGGTGAAGTCGCGCAGCCGGGCCTGCGCCTCCAGGGCGGCCGGGATCGGCCCGCGCCGCTGCCGCAGCACCACGCCGACCAGCCGACGGCCCTCCAGCGGGACGCCGAGCGCCTGGGCGCGCAGGGCCACCTCGGAGACGGTCAGTGCGTGGGTGAGGATGCCGGACAGCAGGGTTCGGTGGGTCTGCCGCTCCAGGCTCTCCCGGTCGCGCACCACCAGCCGGTTGAGCGCCAGGGCGGAGGCGCCGCGCTCCAGCAGCATGGTGTGCGGGTGCGGCTCGCCCCCGGGCAGCGGGCCCGGCTCCTGGACGAGCACCAGCCGGCCCCAGTCCTGGCCGCGGGCGCCGACCGTGGTCACCAGCCAGCCGCTGCGCGGGTCGTGGCCGGTGCGGCCGGGCGGGCGGACCCCGCGCGAGCGGCGCTCCCAGTCCTCCAGCAGCTCGGTCTCCGGGCGGCCGGCGGCGTCGTGGGCCAGCACCTGGTGGGCCAGGTTCTCCAGCACCACCGGCGCACCCGCCATCCGGGCCACCTGGCGGATCACCTCGGGGGGTTCGGCGCCCTCCACCACCAGCTCGTTGAAGACCTGGTGGACGGCCTCGGAGACGCGCAGCTGGTCGAGTTGGGCGTTGACCACGAGGGCGTGCACGGCCTCGGTGACGGCGACGAAACGCAGTTCGCGGCGCAGCGCGATCAGCGGCAGGCCGCGCTGCTCGGCGGCGTGCACCAGGGCGCGGGGGAGCGAGTCGAAGTAGCGCCGGCCGAACTCGACGACCAGGCCCGCCACGCCGACCTCGTCCAGTTCCCGGACGTAGCGGGCGAGTCCGTCGCGGTCCTCGGGCAGCGCGATGCCGGTGGTCAGCACCAGCTCGCCGCCCCGCAGCATGCCGGCCACGTCGGGCAGCTCGCTGACGTGGACCCAGCGGACCGGCCGCTCCAGATGGTCGGCGCCGGCGACGACCTGGGGCAGGCCGCGCCGCATCACCTCCAGATCGAGCACACGGGCGACGGTGGGGAGCATCGCGAGGGCCTCCAGGGACTCTAGGGGGACCAGGGTGTCAGGTAGATCATCCATCGTGGCGACGACCTGTTGCCCTGTCCGAACCCTTTCACCTTGTAAGGCCCTTCGTGCCGAGACTGCCGGAGTGACCCTTGTCACGCCGGGGTGCCGGCGGGCAAGGTCAGCGGGTCGGCAGTGGCGAAGAGCGAATCCCGCGCCGGAATCCGTCGCGTCAACCAGGACGCAACAGCGGAATCCCTTGTCGAAGCCCCGCCGGACTGCCAGGATCGCGCAACCCGCTGATCGGCCGGTCGGATTCCCCACCGCGGAAGCGCGCCTCGCCGCGCGCAGTCGAACCACCGGGCACTTGGAGGAACCATATGGACCTGACCGACTTCGGCGCGGGCGCGCAGTACATCGCGGGCCGGCAGAGCCGGGGGAGCGGCGAGCCTTTCCAGGTCGTCAACCCCGCGGACGGCAGCGTGGTCGAGCAGGTCGCCCTGGCCACCACCGAGGAGGTCGACGCCGCGGTGGCCGCCGCCCGCGCCGCGCTGCCCGGCTGGTCCACCGCCACCCCCGCCGCCCGCGCGGAGGCGCTGACCAGGCTGGCAGCCGTCCTCACCGATGCCTGCGGCGACCTCGCCCGAGTGGAAACGGCGCAGACCGGCAAGCCGGTCAAGCTGGCCACCGAGTTCGACGTGCCCGGCACGATCGACAACACGTCCTTCTTCGCCGGGGCCGCGCGCACCCTGGAGGGCAAGGCGGCCGGCGAGTACTCCGGCGACCACACCTCCTACGTCCGGCGCGAGGCGATCGGCGTGGTCGGCTCGATCTCGCCATGGAACTACCCGCTGCAGATGGCCGCCTGGAAGATCCTCCCGGCGATCGCGGCCGGAAACACCATCGTGCTCAAGCCGGCCGAGCTGACGCCGCTGACCTCGCTGATGTTCGCCCGGGCCTGCACCGCGGCCGGCATCCCGGACGGTGTGGTCAACGTCGTCACCGGCGCCGGACGCACCGCGGGCGAGCACCTGGTCTCCCACCCGGACGTCGCGATGGTCTCCTTCACCGGCTCGACGGCGGTCGGCAGGCGGGTCGCCGAACTCGCCACCGCGAGCGTCAAGCGCACCCACCTGGAACTCGGCGGCAAGGCCCCGTTCGTGGTCTTCGACGACGCCGACCTCGACGCCGCCGTGCACGGCGCGGTCGCCGCCTCGCTGATCAACGGCGGCCAGGACTGCACCGCCGCCACCCGCGCGTACGTCCAACGCCCGCTGTACGACGCGTTCGTGGCCGGCGTCGCCGAGCTGTACGCCGCGATCCGCGTCGGCGACCCGCTGAACCCGCGGACGGATCTCGGCCCGCTGGTCTCGTACACCCACCGGGACCGGGTGGCCGGCTTCGTCGAACGCGCCCGCGCGTACGCCACGGTGGTCACCGGCGGTCGCGCACCCGAGAAGGGCCACGACGGCAGCGACCTCACCCGCGGCGCGTACTACCTGCCCACGCTGATCACCGGCGCCGCCCAGGACAGCGAGGTGGTGCAGGGCGAGATCTTCGGCCCGGTGCTGGTCGTGCTGCCCTTCGACGGCGACGACGAGGGCTTGCGGCTGGCCAACGACACCCCCTACGGCCTGGCCGCCTCCGCCTGGACCACGAACGTGCACCGTTCGCTGCGCGCCACCCGCGAGATCGCCGCCGGGTGCGTGTGGGTCAACGACCACATCCCGATCATCAGCGAGATGCCGCACGGCGGCTACAAGGCATCCGGCTACGGCAAGGACATGTCCCAGTACTCGCTGGACGAGTACACCCAGGTCAAGCACGTCATGTTCGACACCACCGCGGTGGCCCGCAAGGACTGGCACCGCACCGTCTTCGGAGACAGATAACCCCCGGTCAGAGGGTGCACCCCCACACCCCTGTTCTTCCCCAGGAGGCCCGTTCCATGGCGTTCAACGAGCTCACCGACGGTCTGCCCGAACCGGTCCGCAGGGCCTGGGAACGCAGCCTGACCAGCGGCCGGGCCGCGATCGGCCGCCGCACCCTGCTGCGCGCCGCCGCGCTGACCGCCGGAGCGGGCACCCTGGCCGCCTGCGGCATCCCGGCGGCCAGGACCGCGAACGGCGACTCGACCGCGAACGCCGCCAAGGACCTCTCGGACAGCGAGAAGGAGGTCAACTTCTCCAACTGGCCGCTGTACGTGGACACCGACGAGAAGGACAAGCAGAAGCACGGCACCCTGGACGCCTTCACCGCGGCCACCGGCATCAAGGTCAGGTACAACGAGGACGTCAACGACAACGTCGAGTTCTTCGGCAAGATCAAGCCGCAGCTGGCGGCCGGCCAGGACACCGGCCGCGACCTGATGGTGCTCACCGACTGGATGGCCGCCCGGCTGATCCGGCTCGGCTGGGTGCAGAAGCTCAACCTGGCGAACGTCACCACCGCGATCACCAACGTCGAGCCGCGCTTCCGAGCCCCCGACTGGGACCCGGGGCGGCTCTACTCCTACCCGTGGGCGGGCATCCAGGTCGTCGTCGCCTACAACAAGAAGGCCACCAAGGGGAAGGAGGTCACGAGCGTCTCCCAACTGCTCGACGACCCCGACCTCAAGGGCCGGGTCACCTTCCTGTCCGAGATGCGCGACAGCATCGGGATGGTGCTGCTGGACATGGGCAAGGACCCGGCGAAGTTCACCGCCGACGACTACGAGGCGGCCGTCGCCCGGCTGCAGAAGGGCGTCGACAGCAAGCAGATCCGCCGCTTCACCGGGAACGACTACGGCCAGGAGCTCTCCTCCGGGGACATCGCGGCCTGCGTCGCCTGGGGCGGCGACCTGATCCAACTCCGCGTCGACAACCCGGACATCGAGTTCGTCGTGCCCGAGAAGGGCTACATCGCGTCGACCGACAACCTGCTGGTCCCGGCCAAGGCGCAGCACAAGACGAACGCGGAAAAGCTGATCGACTTCTACTATCAGCCCAAGATCGCGGCGCAGCTGGTCGCGGGCATCGGCTACGTCTCGGCCGTCACCGGGATGAAGGACGAGCTCGCCACGCTCGCCCCGGACAGCGCGGCCAACCCGCTGGTCGTCCCCACCCCCGAGATGGCGACGAAGGCGCACGTGTTCCGCACCCTCACCGAGAGCGAGGAGAGCGACTTCGAGCAGAAGTTCTCCAAGCTCATCGGCGCCTGACCCGCCCCCGGCCGAGACCGCAGACAGCAGAAAGACACCCGACATGACAGACCAGCAGCGCGACGCGGCCGGCGGCGACGTCCGCCTCACCGGCATAGGCAAGACCTACGGCTCCTTCACCGCCGTCCACCCGCTCGACCTGACCGTCCCCCAGGGCTCCTTCTTCGCCCTGCTCGGCGCCTCCGGCTGCGGCAAGACCACCACCCTGCGGATGATCGCCGGCCTGGAGGAGCCCACCACCGGCACCGTCCTGATCGGCGGCCAGGACGTCACCGCGCTGCCCCCGTACAAGCGGCCGGTGAACACCGTCTTCCAGAGCTACGCGCTCTTCCCGCACCTCGACATCTTCGAGAACGTCGCCTTCGGCCTGCGCCGACGTGGCAGGAAGGACGTCAGGAAGCAGGTCGACGAGATGCTCGAACTGGTCGAACTCGGCCCGTACGCCCGGCGCAAGCCGCACCAGCTCTCCGGCGGCCAGCAGCAGCGCGTCGCCGTCGCCCGCGCCCTGATCAACCACCCGCAGGTGCTGCTCCTCGACGAGCCGCTCGGCGCGCTCGACCTCAAGCTCCGCCGCCAGATGCAGCTGGAGCTCAAGCGGATCCAGACCGAGGTCGGCATCACCTTCGTGCACGTCACCCACGACCAGGAGGAGGCCATGACCATGGCCGACACCATCGCGGTGATGAACGGCGGCCGGGTCGAGCAACTGGGCGCCCCCGCCGAGCTGTACGAGAACCCCGCCACCACCTTCGTGGCCAACTTCCTCGGCCAGTCCAACCTGCTGCCCGCCGAGGTCACCGGCAGCGACGGCGGCGACCTGCTGCTCACCGCGGCCGGAGGCCGCCTCGCCGTGCCGAAGGCGCGCTGTTCCACCGAGGCCAGGCACGTGCACCTCGGCGTCCGGCCCGAGAAGATCACCATCGAGCACGGCTCCGCCGAGGTCGCCGACGGCCGGAACAGGCTGGCCGGCACCGTCCTCGACTCCAGCTTCATCGGCGTCTCCACCCAGTACCTCGTGCGCACCGACGGCGGCCAGGAGGTGACCGTCTTCGAGCAGAACATGGAGCGCGACGCCCGGATCGTCCCCGGCGCTCCGGTCGTCCTGCACTGGAACCCGGCGCACTCCTTCGCCCTGGACGCCGCGCAGGCGATCGACGCGGGCACCGCGGAGGAGGCCGCATGACCACCACCACCCCGGCCGCGCCGCCGCAGGTCATCCCGTTGGCCAAGGCTGCTTCGAAGCCGAAGCGCAAGCTCACCCCGTACTGGCTGCTGCTGCCCGGCATCGCCTGGCTGGTCGTCTTCTTCGCCGTGCCGATGGTGTACCAGGCGTCCACCTCGCTGCAGACCGGCTCGCTCGAAGCGGGCTTCAAGGTCACCTGGCACGTCTCGACGTACTGGGACGCCCTGGTCGAGTACAAGTGGCACTTCGTCCGCTCGTTCTCCTACGCGGCGATCGCCACCGTGCTCTGCCTGGTCATCGGTTACCCGCTCGCCTACACGATCGCGTTCAAGGCGAGCAAGCGCTGGCGCAACGTCATCCTGATCCTGGTGATCGCGCCGTTCTTCACCAGCTTCCTGATCCGCACGCTGGCGTGGAAGACGATCCTGTCCGACGGCGGCCCGGTGGTCGGTGCACTCAACACACTGCACGTCCTGGACGTCACCAACGCGCTCGGGCTCACCTCGGGCGACCGGGTGCTGGCCACGCCGCTCGCCGTGGTCTGCGGCCTGACCTACAACTTCCTGCCGTTCATGATCCTGCCGCTGTACACCTCGCTGGAGCGGATCGACCCGCGCCTGCACGAGGCGGCCGGCGACCTGTACGCCCGGCCGTTCACCACCTTCCGCAAGGTCACCTTCCCGATCTCGCTGCCGGGTGTCGTCGCGGGCACGCTGCTCACCTTCATCCCGGCCTCCGGCGACTACATCAACGCGCAGCTGCTGGGCTCGCCGAGCGAGCAGATGGTCGGCAACGGCATCCAGAAGCAGTTCCTGAACGTGCTCGACTACCCGACGGCCGCCGCGCTGAGCTTCATCCTGATGGCGTTGATCCTGGTCATGGTGACGGTCTACATGCGCAAGGCCGGGACGGAGGAACTGGTCTGATGTCCCGACTCTTCACGTGGATCCGAGCCCATCTGGTTGTGCTGGCGGGCCTGTTGGCGCTCGCCTACCTGGTGCTGCCCAACCTGGTGGTGCTCGCCTTCTCGTTCAACAAGCCGGCGGGTAAGTTCAACTACGAGTGGAACCAATTCTCCACCGACGCCTGGACCAACCCCTGCGGCGTGGCCGACATGTGCCAGTCGCTCTCGCTCAGCCTGCAGATCGCGGCCCTCGCCACCATCGGCGCGACCGTGCTCGGCACCATGGTCGCCTTCGCGCTGGCCCGCCACCGCTTCCGCGGCCGCGCCGCCACCACCGCAATGATCTTCCTGCCGATGGCCATGCCCGAGGTCGTCATGGCCGCCTCGCTGGGCACGCTGTTCCTCAACATGCGCATCCCGTTCGGCTTCACCACCATCCTGATCGCGCACATCATGTTCTGCCTCAGCTTCGTGGTGACGGCGGTCAAGGCGCGCGTGATGAGCATGGACCCGACGCTCGAACAGGCCGCGCAGGACCTCTACGCCACCCCCACCCAGACCTTCCTGCGGGTCACCCTGCCGCTGGCCGCGCCCGGCATCGCCGCGGGCGCGCTGCTCAGCTTCGCGCTGTCCTTCGACGACTTCATCATCACCCAGTTCAACTCGGGCCCGACCACGGTCACCTTCCCGATGTTCGTCTGGGGCGCGTCGCAGCGCGGCATCCCGGTGCAGGTGAACGTCATCGGCACCGCGATGTTCATCGCCGCCGTCGCGCTGACCGTCGCCGGCCAGTGGCTCGACAACCGCCGGAAGGCCACCGCCTGACGTAGCGTCGTCAGGCAGCGGCCGAGCAAACCATCGCCTATGCGTAGAAAGTGGCTGATAATGCATGGACTCCGCCCGCGCACTCCGTGACGCCAGGCCCACCCCCTTCTGGCTGGAGGACCCCGGCCGGCCGGCGGCGCTGCCCGCCCTGGTCGGCGACACCGTCTGCGACCTGCTCGTGGTCGGCGGCGGCTACTCCGGCCTCTGGACCGCCCTGATCGCCAAGGAGCGCGACCCGTCGCTGGACGTCGTGCTGGTCGAGGGCAACGAGGTCGGGTGGGCCGCGTCCGGGCGCAACGGTGGATTCTGCGCGGCCAGCCTCACCCACGGCTTCGGCAACGGCCTCCAGCGCTGGCCCGGCGAGCTCGGGCAGCTGGAGCGCCTCGGCGCCGCCAACCTCGACGGCATCGAGGACACCCTCAAGCGCTACGGCATCGACGCCGAGTGGGAGCGCACCGGCGAGATCGACATCGCCACCCAGCCCCACCAGGTCGAGGAGCTGCACGAGATCGCCGAGGCCGTCCGCGGGTACGGCTTCGACCTCACCGTCCTCGACGCCGACGCGCTGCGCGCCGAGGTGGACTCGCCGACGTTCCTCGGCGGGCTCTGGGACAAGGAGGGGGTGGCCATGGTCCACCCCGCCAAGCTCGCCTGGGGCCTCAAGGAGGCCTGCCTCGGCCAGGGCGTGCGGATCTTCGAGCGCACCCGGGCCACCGACCTGCGCGAGTACGGCAGCGGCACGGCCGTCCGCACCCCGTACGGGCGGGTGTTCGCGCGCCGGGTCGCGCTCGGGACCAACGTGTTCCCGTCCCTGGTCAAGCGCGTCCGTCCGTACGTCGTGCCGGTGTACGACTACGCGCTGATGACCGAACCGCTGAGCGCGGAGCAGCTTGCCGCGATCGGCTGGAACGGGCGGCAGGGGCTCAGCGACAGCGCCAACAAGTTCCACTACTTCCGGCTCTCCGCCGACAACCGGATCCTGTGGGGCGGCTACGACGCGGTCTACCACTACGGCGGCCGCGTCCGGCACGAGTACGACCAGCGGCCGGAGACCTTCCGCACCCTGGCGCACAACTTCTTCCGCTGCTTCCCGCAGCTGGAGGGCCTGCGCTTCACCCACGCGTGGGGCGGCGCGATCGACACCTGCAGCCGGTTCTCGGCGTTCTTCGACACCGCGTACCGGGGCAAGGTCGCCTACGCGGCCGGCTACACCGGCCTCGGCGTCGGCGCCACCCGCTTCGGCGCCGAGGTGATGCTCGACCTGCTCGCCGGCGAGCGCACCGAGCGGACCTCGCTGGAGATGGTGCGCAGCAAGCCGCTGCCCTTCCCGCCCGAACCGGTCCGCTGGGCCGGCATCGAGATCACCGCCCGCTCCCTCCAGCGCGCGGACCGCAACGGCGGCCACCGCAACCTGTGGCTGCGCACGCTCGACCGCCTGGGGCTCGGCTTCGACAGCTGACCTCGGTAACAGCTGACCTCGGTAATCGTGGAGCTACCTGTGTAAGAGAGACCCGCCGTCCGCCTCTCCCTGGTGACGGCGGGTTTCGGTCCCCGCCGTGCGAACGACCGGCACGAGCACCCAGAAGCGGGGACAGACATGGAGAGCACCGGACTGCACTGGCTCGCCCAGGCGGCACCCGACCCGGAGGCCTTCCGCGAGCAGTGGGAGCGCACCGGGCTGGGCCTGATGCTGCTGCCCGCCGGGCGCCGCTGGGACGTCCTCTCGGTGCCCGGGCGGCTCGGGCACCCGGCCCTGGAGGTCCTCGCCGCCGGTCTCAGCGGCCCGGTCCTCACCGACTTCGGGGACGAGCACGTCAGCTTCCTCGTGCCGGTCGGCACCGCCGCCCGCTGGGTCGGCACCGGGGTGCGGTGTATGGGGGAAGGCACCTGGATCGTCCTCCCGCACCCCGAGCGCAGCAGCCGCGGGGTGCGCTGGCTGGTCCCGCCGGACGGCTCCGGACGGCTCAGCGACCCGGCGCTGCTCGAACTCGCGCTGCACGAGGCGGCCGCCGCGCTCAGCGACTGGTGAGGGCCGGGCCGGGCGGCGGCCGCCGGTGGCGCGGCGGGCGGGCCGTCGCGGCAGACTGGAGGCGTGACCACCGCCCCGGACGCCGCCCGCGATGCGTCCCTCAGCCCGGGACCGGCCCAGCTGCGGCTCGCCGAACTGGCCGGCCCGGTCTGCGACCGGTACGGCCTCGCGCTGGCCGGGGGACACGCGCTGCGCGCCCACGGCGTGGCGGCGTGCACCCAGGACGGGCTCACCCTGGTGGCCGGCGGCACCGAGCAGGCCGACGCCGGGCTGCCGGAGGTGGCCGCCGCGCTTGCCGCCGCCTACCGCGCGGCCGGGGGCGAGGCCGTCGAGCGGCCCGGCACGCCACGGCTGGAACAGCTCGCGGTCCGGCTCGCGCTCGGCGGGCGGACGCACTCGGTCGAGCTGCGGAAGGACCCGCTGGGCCACCGGCCCGTCCGGCTCGACCTCGGCGCGCCCGCGCTCGGGGAGCCCGAGGTGACGCTGCCGGTCGTCGCCCTGGAGGACGCGGCGGCGCTCACCACCGCGCTGCTCGTCGACCGCGGCATGCCGCGCGACCTGATCGACGTGCACGCCCTCACCGGCTGCTACCGGGAGGGCGAACTACTGGTGCTGGCAAGCGCGTTGGACGCCGACTTCCAGCCCGCGGCGCTCGCCGACCGGCTGGAGACGCTGGCCGAGGCGGCGGACGGCCGGTTCCGCGCCCGGGGCGTCGCGGCCGACGCGGTGGACGGGTTGAAGCGGTGGGCGCTCGCCTGGGCACAGGACCTGCGGCTGGACCTGCTGGAGACGCAGGAGGCGGCCGACGGTCTGCACGATCCGTACCTGGAGGACCTGTCCGCGGAGGAGTGACTCCCGGTGCATGTTTGGTTTGCGCACATGGTTCAGGCATTCGGCCGAGTGACCGGACGACCTGTAAGGCTGAATCCCGGATCCCCGTCAGCCTGGTCGTTGAGGCCGGGCACGGCGGCCACCAGACTGGGTGATGAGCGCGGTAGCCCCGTGATTCCCGTCGCCCGGCCCACTCGCGGGCGGCGCCAGACAAGGGACCGGCGGCAGGACGCCGCCCGGGACTTCGGAGGCAGACGGACCTTGAGCAAGCACATCATTCACTGGATCGGCGGCGAGCCGGTCGCCACCGCCGGCGCGGCGCCCCGCCGCGGTGACCTCTTCGACCCGGCCACCGGCCAGGTCAGCGGACACGTCGACTTCGCCGGGATCGCCGAGGTCGACCAGGCCGTGGCCGCCGCCGCCTCGGCCTTCGCCGAGTGGCGCACCGCCTCGATCGCCAAGCGCACCTCGGTGCTCTTCGCCTTCCGCGAGCTGCTCAACGCCCGCCGCGACGAGCTGGCCGAGATCATCGTGTCCGAACACGGCAAGGTCCACTCCGACGCGCTCGGCGAGATCGCCCGCGGCCTGGAGGTCGTCGAGTACGCGTGCGGCATCCCGCAGCTGCTCAAGGGCGGCTTCACCGAGCAGGCGTCCACCGGCATCGACGTCTACTCGATCCGCCAGCCGCTCGGCCCGGTCGCGGTCATCTCACCGTTCAACTTCCCGGCCATGGTGCCGATGTGGTTCTTCCCGATCGCCATCGCGGCCGGGAACACCGTCGTGCTGAAGCCCTCGGAGAAGGACCCGTCGGCGGCCAACTTCCTCGCCGGGCTGTGGAAGGAGGCCGGGCTGCCGGCCGGCGTCTTCAACGTTGTGCACGGTGACAAGGTGGCCGTCGACCGCCTGCTGGAGCACCCGGACATCAAGTCCGTCAGCTTCGTCGGCTCCACCCCGATCGCCCGCTACGTCTACGAGACCGGCACCCGCTACGGCAAGCGCGTGCAGGCCCTGGGCGGTGCCAAGAATCACATGCTGGTCCTGCCGGACGCCGACCTCGACCTCAGCGCCGACGCCGCCGTCAACGCCGGCTTCGGCGCGGCCGGCGAGCGCTGCATGGCCGTCTCCGTCCTGGTCGCGGTCGACCCGATCGGGGACGAGCTGGTCGACAAGATCAAGCAGCGGATGGCCGCCCTGAAGGTCGGCCCGGGCTGCAACGGCGACTCCGAGATGGGCCCGCTGGTCACCGGCCAGCACCGGGACAAGGTCACCTCCTACGTCGAGTCCGGCCTCGCCGACGGCGCCGAGCTCGCCGTCGACGGCCGCAAGCACCCGATCACCGCCGAGGACAAGAACGGCGCCCCGACCGCGGACGGCTTCTGGCTCGGCCCCACGTTGTTCGACCACGTGAAGCCCGGCATGTCCGTCTACAACGACGAGATCTTCGGCCCGGTCCTCTCCGTCGTCCGCGTCGCCTCCTACGAGGAGGGCGTCGCCCTGATCAACGCCAACCCGTACGGCAACGGCACTGCCATCTTCACCAACGACGGCGGCGCGGCGCGGCGCTTCCAGTACGAGGTCGAGGTCGGCATGGTCGGCATCAACGTGCCGATCCCGGTCCCGGTCGCCTACTACTCCTTCGGCGGCTGGAAGGCGTCCCTGTTCGGCGACGCCCACGCGTACGGGTCGGACGGCGTCCACTTCTTCACCCGCGGCAAGGCCGTCACCCAGCGCTGGCTCGACCCCTCGCACGGCGGCATCAACCTCGGGTTCCCCACCAACAGCTGAGCCCCCGCTCCCGCAGGACAGCCGGCCGGACCCTTCCCCCCAGGGCCCGGCCGGCTCTTTGCGTCCCGTTTGCGTCCGGTAGCGGAAACGCGTAGTGTTCTCCGAGCTGCCTGGCAGGGAGCACCGGACACGCATCGGCGCGGACGGTCCTGGGGCAGCCAATCCTCTGAAACACCACTTCCTGGTTCGGGCCGGGTCGCGTCTTGTCGTGGCTCGGTGCGTATTCGGCGTGCGCAGTTAATTGGATTGCGGACGGATTCGCTTTTCGGAGCGGGGATCGGCTAGAGTTTGAAACGTCGGACGGGGCATCAAGTCCCGGAAGACACCGGCGAGTTGGATGACGAAGCCCCGGAAAGCGGAGCGGAAAACATCTGATAAGCTGGAAACACGAAAGAACGAAACGCCCGGAGGGCCCGCTGGAAGGCGGTCCGAAGGAAGTGTCCGTTCCTTGAGAACTCAACAGCGTGCCAAAAGTCAACGCCAGATATGTTGACATCCCCGGCCTCGATCACTTGATCGGGGTTGGAG
>NZ_JAHTKP010000053.1 GCF_019192735.1 Kitasatospora aureofaciens | reverse complement strand
ACGAGGCAATGAACTGCTGCAGCTGCTGGTGATCCACACCCAGGCGCTCGGCCATCGGCTGCATCGACTTGCGCTTGCCGTCCAGCATCAACCCGCGCAGGTACAGCTCGCCCTTGGCTCGCTGGTCTCGCCGCGCCAACGACCCCAGCATCTCCGCCGCGAACGCTTCCAGACGCGGGCAAACCGCCTCCATCTCCTCAGGTGTCACACCTGACAGAAGATCACACTCTACTCGGCAGTGATCAACCGGGGTACCTAACAAAGCCCTACTAGATGTCTGTCGGAGATTGCCGGGTTCGACCTCGCCATCCATGAGCGGGTCGGTAGCCGCGAGGCTCTTGCCGACGCCTACTGCCTGATGATCGAAGCGTTCCTTCGGTCCAGGTCCGCCGACGGAGGCGAGGTGATCCGAGAACGCACAGACCTGGTCCTCCGGACGGTGCACAGCGTTCTGGATCCCGCCATAGTTGAAGATGCAGACTGGTTCATCGCCCTGAACCGGCAGCTCCTCGCCCGCCTTGGCGAGCAG
Source organism: Kitasatospora aureofaciens (assembly GCF_019192735.1). Classification (GTDB taxonomy): domain Bacteria; phylum Actinomycetota; class Actinomycetes; order Streptomycetales; family Streptomycetaceae; genus Kitasatospora; species Kitasatospora aureofaciens_A. Next base: position 53,321 of record NZ_JAHTKP010000053.1, on the reverse strand, counting down.
GCCATCGTCCTTCGGGAGCTGTCGGTCGCTTTGAGCTGGAAGGCGCAAATCACCCAGGCTGAACCGGACATCCTCGCCATGGCGGAGACCGCTGAACAGGCTGTGGTCTGGTACGACGAAGGCCCGGCAGCGGCGGTCGTGCTGCGGGCCGCAGCCGACGGCTGGCACACACTCGGCTCGCGGCAGAGGAATCCCGAACTGATTCGAAAAGGGATCATCTACTGGCGGAGGCTCGCCGACCAGGCTGGCGCTGCTTCCGTCGGTGACCTCGCCGAACTTGCCCTGGGTCTGCTTCAAGTCCACTACGAGGCTCCGGACGATGCCCTGCGGTGTGAGGCGATCGAGCGGCTCGGCCAGCTTCGCGCTCTGGAGGAGCAGGAGGGCCGTGCGGACGAGCGGCTGGGTGCTGTGGCAAGCGTGATCATCTGGATCATTCACTGGGAGTACTCGCGGGACCAGGACTTGAGCCACTTCGACGAGGCGATCGAGTTCGGCGAATGTTGTCTGGAGCGGATTCCCGCCTCGCATCCGTCCCTGCCAGGGGTGATGAACGACCTGGCGGACTGTTACTGGGTCCGGTACGGGGACTCACGTCGGTCGGCCGAGTATGACCGGGCCCATGAGTTGAGCTGTCTGGTTCTGGAGCTGGCTTCGCCGGGATCGCCGGAGTACCAGAAGGCCGATGAGCGAATGCCCCTGGTGGTACAGACCCAGCGCGGGTTGAAGAGTGGTGGACTGGGGGATCGAGACGTGATCGCTCCCATCGGAGCCATTCATACGTTCGGTGGCCCGATACGCCTGCCCGTCGCAGAGTGGACAGCGTCCGAGACATCACCGGTCACGTGCAAGATGACGTCGAGGTTCGCATCCGCGTTGACGAACGCCCCGGGCGCCCAGATTGGGTCGGCACCGGAGGTCATTCCGGCCCGCACGCACGCCGTAGAAGTGGTCATCGAGGCGCCGGAGCACAGCGAGGTCGCCATCGTCGGTCTGCGGACTGTGGTTGAGGCCCGGAATCCGATGACGATCGCCGACTCGATGCTTTGCCGGCCGGGTCCGTTGGATGTGCACTTTGAGGTCGACCTCGACGAGGAGCCGCCGAATGTGCGGACAGTTGACGGCTCCGATCTCGACGTCCGGTCGCTCGGAACACTGCCGCGTGGCGAGAAAGGGCTGTTCACGCTGGTGGCGCGGACCGAGTCGTGGGACGTTACCTGGCGCCTCCAAGTGGCGTGGAAGTGCGGCCGCCTCTCCGGCGTGTTTATGTCGCCGCCGCTGAGGACGACAGGCGAGACAGGCTTTCGCCGATTCGATCCGATGGGCAAGGCAGAGCCGGCCGACCCCGGGGGTCTTCCCTACATGACGATAGACCAGCTCCCCGAGAGGTCGCTGTCGCCGTTGGGCCGTTGGCTGGGCATGCTGTGGCGCCGGGATGGGTAACTGATCATCCCGATGGAGAACCCCGTTTCCTTGGCGATGTCGCTGCAGGAGCGTCCGTCGGCCCGGTGAGTGCGGGGCTTCGTCGCTCTCCCATCGCGGGTGATTTCGCCCTGTCCATGGTCTCCAAGCCGTGGTGGATCGCTCCTGCCGCGTGGAGGTGCCGGTGGACGGTACGGGTGCTGAAGCCGAGTTCTTCGGCGATCTTGCGGACGCTGTAGTTGCCGACGCCGAGCATGACCTGTGCGGCACGAAGGTGGTGAAGCTCGAACCGTCGGTTCCTGATGGGAGGGGTGCCGACCCAGGTCCGCGTGGGGATTCCCATCTCTCTGGCCCTCCGACCGAGGTAGCGGGCCGAGATGCCGAGTTCGTCGGCCAGGTCGGCGAGCGTGCGGCGGCGGACAACGTACTCGTGACGAAGCCAGGCCAGGTCGATGGGCCGCGGCGGTTGTGATCGGCGTTGGATGCCGTGGTGGTCCAGAAGGGCGGAAACGGACCGTCTGGAAACGCCGAAGCGTCTGCTGAGGGCCGCGACACTGAGGCGTTCGTCGTGGTACAGGCGTTGCAGTTCCTGGGCGGTGAGCTGCTGCGACAGCATTGGCACCAGACGGCCGTTCCATCGCAGCTGATGAGAGGCCAAAGGTGCCGGCTGGTCGGTGAGGGTGCAGCGCACCGCGTCGATGCTGACGTCGAGCCTGGCAGCGATGTCCCGTGGGCGAAGCCTGTCGTTCCGCAACAGGTGGTGGATCTCCTCGGCCCGGCAGCGACCCAGGTCTGTGCCGGGCAGGTTCGGTCCGGTCAGCCCGGTAGTGGGCGGACACCAGGTAGCGGGTTCGTCGTGGATCCCCTGCTGGTTCAGGAACTCGATGGCGTGGGCGTCGAGCTCGGCAAGGAGTTGCGGGCTGAGGACGGTGGTGAAGTCGGAGATCTGGTTGCGGTGGAAGTGCTCGGTCAGGGCGTAGGCGGTGGGGGCGTGGGTGGCCGGCAGGCCGCTGATCCGTTCGAACAGCCAGCGGCGGGCTGTGAGAGGGCGGTGGCTGTTGCCGGGAAGGTGTAGGGCCCGGCGGGCGAGGGCCTGCCACTGTGGGACGGGAAGGAGGTCGCGGTAGTCGAGCTGGCGTCTGCGCTGGTAGTCGATGGGAGAGCCGACGCGGTCCAGGTGCTGGGCGAGGTCGCTCAGCGCGGTTTCGGCGGCCTGCCAGTTCGGATGGGTCTGGAGCCGGTGCAGGAGCCGGGCGGTGTCGTCGGGCGGGTAGCAGGCGCCGAGTCGGCGGCTGGCTTCGTGGACGGAGCCGCCTGGGCCGATCAGGGCCAGCAGGACGGACAGGGCGTGCTGGAGGTTCTGGAAGGTCCGGAGAGGGTGGCGGTGGGGTGGGGCGAGTGCGACGGTCCAGGTCGGCCAGAGCAGTCCCGGGATTCGGCGGGTGCGGTCCGGGCTTGTGCTGCGGGTGTGTCCGGTGCTGGTGGTGGGGCGGTGCATGGCGGTGTGCTGCAGGTCCAGGAGGAGTTCGCTGGCTCCGTGGCCCACGGTGGTGGTCGCCTTTCCGGCCGCCGCGCCGGTCTTGGGGACGAAGAGCCAGGCCAGGGCGTCTGCTGCCTGGTCGGTGCTGTCGAGAGTCAGAGCCCGGGCGGCGATGGTGGTCACCGCGGCGGTGATCTCGGCGCGGGCGGGTGCCGCGAAGCCGGGACGCACTCGGGAAGTGGAGGGCGAGGCTCTGCTGTGCGGGAGATCGCGTGCGCGGTCGAAGGTGTCGGCGATGTCCGCAGGAAGGTGCTTGCCGGGCTCGTTGTGGTCGGGGTGGGTGAGGATGAGTTTGCTCAGGCTGCGGATGTCGGAGAGGAAGTCGGCGACGGGAGCGTTCGGATGGAGCGCGGTGCCGGTGGTTCCGGCGGTGATGGCTTCGATGATGAGGTGCTGGGTCCTCAGCACCGGATAGCCGTCGGGCAGCGGTAGGACGGGGGTCTGTGTGAGGTCGGCGCCGCAGCGTGTGGCCGAGCGTCCGACGGTTCCTCCGGGGTTGGTGCACTGCCCGGGGATGGGGATGGTGCCGGAGGGCATGAGGTGCCGCCGCTGGTGGCGCTGGCACTGCCAGCAGACGTCGGCCAGCAGGCAGTTGTGGACGGTGCAGGCGAACGACCAGCCAAGCCGCCAGGACAGCTGCCAGCGGCCACAAGAGTCCGTGAGGCACGACGGGCAGAAGCGTGACCCGTTCGCGCGGCCCCACAAGTGGTGCCGGCGCACTTGCCGCAGGTCGGGGTCCACAATGATCGCGCGGGTACCTCTCGACGGTGATGTCGGTGAAGCTGATGGCGAAGGCGTCGGGGTCGTCGTCCTCGTCCCGGTGGTAGGTGGTGCTGGCCCAGGCATCGATGAGGCGGACGCGGCGGGAGGTGGGGTCGGCGGGGTCGCCGGCGATGAGGACGACGTCCTGGTGGGTGTCGGTGTTCTCGACGTCCTCGACCCAGGCGGTGGTGGCCGGGTTGCGGACGTCGCCACGCGTGAGGATCACTTTGCCCCACAGCGGCACAGGGGCCTTGTAGTCGCCGGCGACATAGGTGTTGATGTCGACTGCGGTGTCGACGATGGTGAGCTTGGTGACGGAGTCGAGTGCTTCGCCTTGGTTGTCACCGAGGTCGAGGTGGTACGTGGTCATGTCCGGGTCTCCTGGTGGCGTGGGCGCGGTCAGTACAGCTCGGGGGAGGTGCGGACGGGGATCCGGACCTTGATGACCTTGCCGTCGCTGAGGAAGAAGACGACGCGGGCGTTGTCGCCGGGGGTGATCAGGCGGGTCGGCTTCTCCAGCATGAGGTGGTACTGGCCCGGCACGAAGGCGAACCCGCCCTTGGCGGACAGGGTGACCTTGTCCAGCTTGACCATCTTCGAGCCGTCGGCGTCGGTGACGGTCTGGTAGATCGTGATGTTCTTGTAGTCGGGGCTCTTGATCTTGGTGATGTCGAGGCGCTGGTCGGAGGAGTTGTCCAGCGTGATGTAGCCGGCGGCCGGCAGGGCGTTCGGAAGCCAGCGGACCCAGGCGGACTTCTCCCGGACCGTGATATCGGTGTTGACCGGAATCTTCATGCGGTTTGCTCCTTGCTTGGGCCGCGCATCGGCCCCTGCGGCAAGCACACTCTGCGGCTGGATGATCACGCAAAGTAGTCGACGGAAGATCACCCGATTCGGTAATGACAAGGCCCCGCCGTCCCGCGGTGGGGCGTGTGTCAGCTCCGAACGATCTGTCCCACTGCCCGCATGGCTCACAAACTCGTAACGGAATCTGAGACACCGGGCGTCGAATATGCAGTGAGACCCGCCCCTGCCATCAAGGCTGACAGCTGAGACAGGCAGGCACATGAGACAGCCCAACTGCTCATAACCTCGGGCTGGCCGCCGCCGCGTTCGGCCTGCCGCTGGAACGCCTCGTCGTCGCCGACCAGGTCGGCGAACAGCACTTCGGCGAGGTCGTCTCCGCCCTCGCCGGCGCGTGCACCGTTCTCATGGTCCGCCCACCCGACCGCCTCGCCCCCCGCACCACCGCCCGCATCGACGCCCACCTGCGCCGCACCGGAGCCGTCATGCTCTGCCTCGACCGCCCCTGGCCCGGCTCCGCGCTGCGCCTGGAGGTCACCCGCCGGCAGTGGTCCGGGCTCGGCGACGGCGTCAGCCCGGCCGCCACCGACGCCGCCACCAACAGCACGGAACTGCCGAACAGCATCGCCGCACTGGCGTAGCCGCGGGTGCGCGGCCAACCCGCGCATCCACACGCTGGAGACGGCCGGCCCGCCGTCCGAACCCCCGAGCGGACAGCGCGGGCCGGCCCCCGGGCCTACCGCCGGCGCAGCATGATCCCGACGTGCTGCAGCACGATCTCCACGTGCTGCGCCGTGTAGAGCAGCGCCGGGATCAGGTAGGAGCGGAGCGCGGATGCGAAGGCGGCGCTCATCGGGCGCCGCAAGGTCGGCCGCCGCTTGCGCTGCGGCCAGGCGTGCTTGGCGCCGGTCAAGAGCGACTGCCGGGTGGTCGGCGGCTCCGGCCAGACCCACCGCATCACCCCGGACGGCTGCGCCCTGGTGGAGGAGGGCTGGGGGTAGGGTCCGTCTTCAACCTCCCGTCCTCCTGACCGGCGGGATCGTCGGATCTACGCGCGATGCGCGAGACGTTAGTGTCCGACCATATGATCATCGTGGCGCATTGCTGGTCGGGGGAGGGGCGCGATGTCCGCTGGGGAAGACAGGTCGGAAGACAAGCCGCAAGACAGGTCGCACGAGGAGCCGGAGCGGCGATCCGGGAGAACGTCGTTCGTCAGCAGGTCCGCCGAGGTCGGGCAGCTCGATGCGGTGCTCGACCGGCTGGGCAGGGGCGCTCCGGCGGTCGTCGACATCTCCGGGGGGCCCGGTATCGGCAAGAGCCGACTGCTGGACGAGTTCTGCCTGCGGGCCCGCAGCCGGGGGGTGACGGTCCTGCGCGGCAGGGCGACCGAGTACGAACAACACGCCCCGTTCCAGCCGTTCACGGACGCGTTCTCCGACCTCGACCCACAGGCGTTGCAGAGCGCCCCGGAGCTGGCCAACACGGCCGCGCCGATCCTGCGCGGGGTCGCCGGGGTCGCCGGGGTCCAGCCCCCACCCCCGACGCCGGGCGGCCCGCTCGACCGGTTCGGGCTCTACCGGGCGGCAGCCGACCTGCTGACGCACCTCGGCCGAGCGGGGCTCGTCGTCGTGCTGGACGACCTGCACTGGGCCGACCCCGCCTCACTGGAACTCCTCGACCACCTCGTCCGACACCCCGTCAGCGCCCCGGTGGTGCTGGTCGTGGCGCGCCGCGACCGGCAGGCGCCGCCGTCGCTGACCGCCGCGCTCACCCGCGGAGTCGACTCGGGAGCGGTCCTGCGCATCGAGCTGGGTCCGCTCGGCCGGCGCGAGTGCATCGAGCAGCTCGCTCCCGAGGTGCCGCCCGGCCGGGCGGCGGAGCTCTATGCCGCGAGTGAGGGCAATCCGCTGTACTTCCTCACCCTGCTCCAGGCACACCGCGCCGCCCGGCCGCCCCGCAGCCCCGCCGCCTCGCAGCTCGCCGACCGGATGGAGCTGTACTGCGACGCGCCGACCGGGCTCGGCGCCCTGCTGCTCGACGAGCTGACGCCGCTGAGTACGGCCGAGCTGCGAACCGTCGAGGCGGTCGCGGTCCTCGGCGACCACGCGACCCCCGGCACGCTGCGCCTGACCACCGGGCACGGGGAGGCGGAACTCGGCCAGGAGACCCGCCGGCTGATCCGCCGTGACCTGATCCGGCCCCGGTCGGGCGGGCGTTGGGCGCTGCGCCACCCCGTGCTCCGGAGGGTGATCTACGAGAACACCGACGTCGGTCGGCGAACCGCCCTCCACCACCGGGCGGCGGCGGCGCTGGCCGAGGCCGGCGTACCCGCCGTCGAGCGGGCGCACCATGTGGAGCGGTCGCTGGCCGGCTGGGATCCGGCGGCGGTCGGGGTGCTGATCGAAGCGGCCGAGCAGAGCGTCGCGACGGCTCCGGCGAGCGCGGCCCACTGGCTGCGGACGGTGCTGCGGGTGCTGCCCGACACGCCCCCGTACGCCACGCAGCGACGTGACCTCAAGCTGTTGCGCGCCAGGGCGCTCGGCGTCAGCGGTGCACTGCGCGAGAGCCGCGACCTCCTGCACGAGCTGATCGGCGAGTTGGGGCCGCAGGACGCCGCCGTCCGGTCCACCGCGGTCACCCTGTGCTGTCTTACGGAACGTCATTTGGGCAGCTATCGGGAGGCCGCGGCGCTGGTCCGCCGTGAACTGGCCCGACTGCCGGTCCCCTCGCCCGAGGAGGCGGTCGCGCTCGAAGTGGAACTCAGTGCCTGCGCGCTGTTCGCCGCCTCCTATTCGGACGCACGGGCGGAGGTCGCCCGGACGATAGAACACACCCGGACGGCCGGTGACGAGACCGGACAGGCGTACAGCCTTGCGGTGGCCGCGATCGGCGAGGCCTACGAGGGCGAGATGGGCGCGGCGCGGAGTTTCGCCGTGGCCGCGAGCGCCCTGGTGGACGCGTTGACCGACGGTGATCTCGCCGCGCTCTGCGAACCGTTGGGCGGGCTGGCCTGGGCCGAGGTCTTCCTGGAGAGCTACGCCGACGCGGAGCGCCACGCCGGCCGCGGGGCGGCCATCGCCCGGCGCAGCGGCCAGAGCTACGTGCTGCCGCTGCTGTTGCTGTGCCAGGCGTACATCCACCTCCAGACCTGCCGACTGCCGTCCGCGCTGGAGCTGACCGAGGAGTCCGAGACCATCGCGCGGTCCATCGGGAGCAGCGAACTCCTGGCGTTCTCGCTGGCCTCCAAGGCCCGGGTGCTGCTGCACGCCCGGCCACCGGGCGACCCGAGTGCGCTGGCGGTCGCCGAGGAGGCGGTCGCCGCGGCGGGCGTGAGCACCAGCTGGTACGCCCTCACAGCCTGGGGCGTGCTCGGCCATGCGGCACTGCGCGCCGGCGACCCGCAGCGGGCGCGCCAGGCCCTGCTGCACGCGGGTGGTGAGGGTGAACTGCGCGAGCTGCAGCCCTCCGTCCGCCCTCACTTCCTGGAGCTGCTCACCGCGGAAGCCCTGGCTGCAGGGGATCTGGACGCCGCGACCGGCTGGGCGAGCCGCGCCCTGGAGGAGGCGGAGCGGCTCGGCCTGCCGGCTCAGCGGGCAGCCGCCCTGTGCGGCCTGGCCCAGGTCGCGGCAGGCCGTGGTGAGACCGCGGCGGCCGCCGACATGTTCGCCGAGGCCGCGCAGCAGAGCGCACAGTCCGGGGCCGTGCTCAGGGAGGCGTACGCCCTGCTGCTCGGCGCTCCTGTCGTGAAGGCCGCGGGCGACGGCTTCCGGGCGGCCGCGATGTGGCAGCGGGGCCACCGGCTCGCGTCGGACGGCGGCGCCGGCCTGCTGGTCGGCCTCGCCGAGGCCGGGCGCCCGGCCGTCCTCGCGCGCGTGGGTGGACTTGCGCGCTCGGGTGAACTTCCGGACCGGTTGGCTGCCTTGACCACTCGTGAGCTGGAGATCGTGCACCTGGTCGCCGAAGGGCTCACCAGCCGGGCGGCGGCAGCCCGGCTCTGCCTCAGTCCCCGTACCGTCGAGGCCCATCTGGCCAGGATCTACCAGAAGGTGGGGGTCTCGTCCCGGGCCGGGCTGGCAACGCTGGCGGCCCACAGCGGTGTTGGCGGCCGGGTCTGACCCGGGACGGGCGCGGCGCAGGCCCGCGGCGTGCGGGCCGCGGGGTGGGACGGTCACCGGCCCGGGGGCGAGCCGGTGACCGGGCTCAGTGCATCGTCCCCAGGGCTGCGGCCATGGCGCTGAGCACCTGGTCGTCGGCCGGCGCCGGGTCGATGGCGGGTGTGTCGCCCAGGGCCTGCACCAGGCTGATGACGTTGCCCGACTGGACGAAGTACTCGTGGGCGTCGGCGCCGACATCCGCGAACCTGATGTGCGGCTTGCCGTTCTTGTCCCGAGCGGTGGTGAGCCAGCTGATGCCCCCGGAGCCGGCGGCCGTCTTGACGACCGTGGTCCGGCCGGAGTCGTCGGACTGACGGGCGGCGCAGTAGGAGTAGTCGGTCTCGATCTTGGTCAGCGCGGTCTTCGCGGTGGCCTCGTCCTTGAAGAAGAGCATCCACTGGAAGGCGCCGGCCCTGGGGTCGGCCTGGAGGTCGGTCTTGTACTGCTTGGTCTGGTAGGACGAGATCTCCAGGGCGGCGGTCGGTTCCTTGCTGCCGTCGCTGCAGGCGTACATCCAGTTGAGGGCGTCGTCGGTGGACTTCGGGTCGTCGGTGTTCTCGGACACCCACAGGTACGTGCCGTACAGCGGCAGGCTCTTCGCGGGAAGCCAGCCGGACGCCTGGTAGCGGGTGGCATCCCCGTGCGCTGCTCCCTGTGCCGGTGCGGCCGAGCCGGGCGCGCCGGGTGCGGCTGCGGAGCCAGGGGCAGCTGCGGAGCCCGGCGGGGCGGCGGCGGGCTTCGCGGTGTCGGCCGATCCGCCGGAACACGCCGTCACGGTGGTCAGGCCGAGGCAGACGAGCCCGGCGAGGGTGGCGACCTTCACCGAACCGGCGAATGTGGTCTTCTTCATGATTCGACTGCCTCAGAGAAGTTGATGGTGTGCCAATCCCGGCGGAGAGCGGAGCAGGCCTCGTCTCGACGCCGTGGAACCATGTTCCCGGACGCCCCGCGCGGGGACATCGGTAGAACTACCTAACCTTCTCCAGAACTGCCTGACCTTCGCCGGACGTGGCCGGACCGCCTACTGGGCGCGTGCCTGGGTCCTCTTCACGTTGCCCTGGAAGTCCGCCGACAGGTAGGCGCTGCCGTATGCGTCCTTGACGTAGACCAGCACAGCGGGCCCCGGGTTGAAGGTGTCGTACTGCACGATGACGTACTCGTCGGTCGGGTGGGCGATGCCGAGGGTGGTGTAGGCCTGCTGCAGGAGCCCGGGGAGCTTGTCCCAGTCGACGGCGTTGAGGTCCACGGCTTTGTCCCTGGCGGACATGGTGCCGCCACCGTTCGGATCGCGGGAGGGCTTGCCGTCCCGGTAGCTGAACTTGTCGTAGAGCCCCGGGTTTCCCGGGACGGGCGCTCGACCGTACGCGTTGTCCGCGGCGAGCCAGAACTCCACGACCTGCGTGCCTCCCATCTTCGGGCTCAGCGCCTGGATCACCGTGTGCGCGCCCGCCGGAGTGATCAGGCCCGGGTGCTCGGGGGAGGCGGTGGCCGGCTGGTAGTTCGACGGGTTGTCCTGCGAGTAGCGGTAGTTCACCGTCCACCCGATGGCGGCGGCCAGTACGGCGGCGGCGAGCCAGCTGGACCGGATCGCGTTGCGCCTGGAATGGCTGCGGACCGGGTGGGGCCGGACCGTCTGCGGGTGTGCGTCCTGGATTGGGTGTAGGTCCTCCAGAGGGCGTGCGTCCTCGATCCGCGTGGGGTGGGACACGGCGGTTCGCGCGTTCAACCGCACGGTGTCCATCGAGGTGTCCATCGAGGCCCGCACGGTCTCGGCCGTCGGCTCCGCCCCTGCTTCGGCCGCGGCGAGCAGCCGGTCGAGTTGCTCGGCGTCCGGCCGGGCCGCGGTGTCCCGGACCAGCAGGGCGGAGAGCACGGGGCCCAGCGGCCCGGACCGCACGGGCGGCGGGATCGGCTCGTCGAGCACGGCGGCGAGCGTGGCGATGCTGGTGGCGCGCCGCAGCGGGTGCCGGCCCTCGACGGCGACGTAGAGCATCATCCCCAACGACCAGAGGTCCGAGGCCGGGTTGCCCTCCTCGCCGCGGATCCGCTCGGGGGCGATGTACTCGGGTGAGCCGATCAGCCCGCCCGTGGTGGTCAGGCTGGTCGATTCCCGCAGTGCGGCGATGCCGAAGTCGGTGAGCACCGGTGTGCCGTCGGGGCGCAGCAGGACGTTTCCGGGCTTGACATCGCGATGCTGGATTCCGGCCGCGTGAGCGGCGCTGAGCGCGGACAGCACACCTCGGCCGAGCCGGGCCGCCTCGGCCGGCGACATCGGGCCCCGCGCCAGCCGGTCGTACAGCGAGCCGCCGGTTACCAGCTCCATGACCAGCCAGGGGTGCGGGAACTCGGGCAGGTCCACGATGTGATAGATCGTCACCACGTGCGGGTTGCTGAGCCGGGCCAGCGAACGGGCCTCGCGAAGCACCCGCTCGCGCATGACCCGCGCGGCCTTCGGGTCGCCGTCGAGCAGCGCCGGGTCGGGCGGACGCACCTCCTTCAGCGCGACCTCGCGGTGCAGCACGATGTCGCGCGCCCGCCACACCAGCCCCATGCCTCCGCCGCCGAGGCGCTCCAGGAGTTCGAAGCGACCATCGATGAGCTGGGTGTTCGGCCCCCCTGTGTTCATGGCGGTCATCGTAGGGCGCCGGTGCGGCCGGGCCCGCAGGGGGTCGCGGGTTGATCCCGGTCAGCCGGCGGTGGTCCAGCGGTGCCAGTGGTGAGTTCCCCCGCTCTGCAGAACTCGTTTACCGTGCACCGAACAGGCAGCAGCATCCCGCAGGCCGCATCGGTGCGTCTGCCTGCTTTTCGGTCACGTGCGCGCGAACGATCGCCGACACCGCCGACACGAGGAGGCCGCCGTATGCGAGGTCGACCGACACCCGGGCTCAAGTTGCCTCCCGAGGACCGGGGCAGCGCGCCGGTGACCGGGTGGACCCGGCGGCACTGGATCGCGGTCGCGGACCATCTGCTGGCGTCCCTGCGGCCCTACCGCAGTCCGCTCGGGGCGCGGATCTCGCCGCCGGGGCGCGGCAGTTGGTCGGGTGCCGACACCGATGGCCTGGAGGGGTTCGCGCGGACGGCGGTGCTGGCCGCCCTCCGGCTGGCGGCCGGGGACGAGCCGGCGCACGGCGGGCTCGACGACCTCGACGAGCTCGCGGGCCAGGTCACCGCCGGGCTGCTCGCCGGCACGGACCCCCGGGGGCCGGAGTGCTGGCCGGCGGTCACCGACTACTCGCAGCAGATCGTCGAGGCCGCGTCGATCGCGGTGGCCCTGCACGAGTCCCGTCCGTGGATCTGGGACCGGCTGACGTCCGGTCAGCGCGAGCAGGTGGCGCGGTGGCTCGGCGGGACGGTCGGCCGGGGGGTCCGGGAGAACAACCACGTGCTCTTCCAGGCGGTGGTCGGCGAGTTCCTCGCCTCGGTCGGTGCCGGGCACGACCGGGCCGAGATCGAGTCCCGGCTGGAGCAGATCGAGCCCTGGTACACGGGCGACGGCTGGTACCTGGACGGCCCGGAGATCCGCCACGACTACCGCTCGGGCGGCCCGGGGGAGTACGCCGTCGGCCCGGCGGCGGCCTACGACGCCGGCCGCCGCTTCGACCACTACAACGCCTGGGGGCTGCACCTCTACCCGCTGCTGTGGGCACGGATCGCCGGCGAACGCGCAGGGGCGAGGGCGGCGCTCTACCGCGAACGGCTGAACCGTTTCCTCGCCCAGTACAGGCTGCTGTTCGGGCCGGACGGCGCCGTGCTGCACCAGGGGCGGTCGCTGAGCTACCGCTTCGCCTGCCTGGCCCCGTTCTGGCTCGGGGTGTTGGACGACGCGACGCCGCTCACCGCCGGGCAGACCCGCCGCCTGGCGTCCGGCGTGCTGCGGCACTTCACCGAGCGGGGCGCGCCCGACCCGCGGGGTCTGCTCCCGCTCGGCTGGTACGGGGAGCAGGACGTGGTGGCCCAGGTCTACAGCTCGCCCGGCTCGCCGTACGCGGCGGCCATGGGGTTCCTGGGGCTGCTGCTCCCGGCCGGCCACCCGGTGTGGACGGCGCCCGAGGAGCGGCTCGCGCGGGAGCGCGCCGATGTGACGGCCGCGCTGCCCGCCCCCGGCTTCCTGGTCCACCGGACCGCGGCCGACGGGATCGTCCGGGTGCTCAACCACGGCTCCTGCTACCTGACGGCCCCGCCCGCGGTCGAGCGCGACGACCCGCACTACGCCAGGCTCGCCTACTCGACCCGCACCGGGCCGCTGATCGGGGCGGGGAGCGGTCCGGGGGAGTACACCGTCGGCCAGGCGGACGCGCTGCGGATCGACAACCACCTGGCGCTGCTCCTGCCGGACGGCACCGCCACCCGCCGCGAGCGCATCCACCCGCTCGCCCTGACCGACCGGTACGCCGCCTCCTGGCACCGGCCGCTGCCTCCGGGCGAACCCGTACCCGGCGCGCTGCCGCCGCCCGTGGTGAGCGTCTCGGTGCCGGCCGGGCCCTGGGAGATCAGGGTGCACGGTCTGTGTCGGCCGCCCGGCTGGGGCGTGCGTGAGGGAGGCTACGCGCTGGCGGCCGAGGACGAGCCGGAGGAACTGCCAGATGCGGTGCCCGGTCCGCGCGCGGCCGTCCGGGCGGCACCCGGTGCGCACGGGCCGGGGTTGGTCAGCGCGGTGGTCGGGCTGCACGGCTGGGCGGCGGCGGAGGTGCGCCGCAGCGTGCGAGCGAACGCCTTCGGCCACTGTTCCGCCGTGCCCCTCCTCGTGCTCCAGCCTGCTTCTGCAAAGGGATTTGACGGAGCGTCAGAAGAGGTCATTGTCGTGGTCAGCGCCGTGTTGCTCACCGGCGCGCCGGGGGCGCCCACAGTGCCGGACGTGACGGTCCGCGTGGACGGTGCGGAGGTCTGTCTGACGTGGCCGGACGGACGGAAACTGCTGGTCAGCCCGGTCCTGCCCTGGCATGCTCCGGTCGACCGGGACTGAGATGTCCGGATTCCCCCGTTGTCCCCGGGGCGGGGCTCGGTGACGATTCCGGGGGCGGTTCGGCAAGTCCCGTCGAGGCAAGTCCCGTCGAGGCAAGTCCCGTCGAGGCGAGTCCCGTTGAGGCGAGTCCCGTTGAGGCGCGTCCCGTCGACCGGCGTCGTATGAAGGCGTCGTAGGCGCCGGGCGATCGTGCGCACCAGGCTAGGAGGACTTCCGTGGCTCCAGCGTCGACACCCCGGCCGTACGCACCGAGCGCGCCGCCCGCGGGACCCGCGGGAACGGTGTGCGTGGTCACCGGAGCCGCGTCCGGGATCGGGCGGGCCACCGCGCACGCCTTCGCCGCGGCGGGAGCCCATGTCGTACTGGTGGACCGGGACGCGCCCGCACTGCGCCGCACCGCTGAGGAGCTTTCGGCCGGCGAGTTCGCGGCCGGCGCGACCCCCGTGCACGGCGACATCTCCCGGCCCACCGACTGCCTCGCCGCGGCCGAGGCCGCCGGAGCGGTCGGCCTGCCGGTCCGCGCGCTGGTGAACTGCGCCGCGACCTTCCTCTCCCGGGGCGAGGACGCCACGGCCGAGGACTGGGACGTCAGTCTGGGAACCAACGTCAAGGGCACGGCACTGATGACCTCGGCCGTCGTTCCGCTGATGCGCGGCGCGGGCGGCGGCTCGATCGTCAACATCGCCTCGGTTTCGGGACACATCGCACAGCCCGTGCAGTGGACGTACAACGCCACCAAGGGCGCCCTGCTCGCCCTCACCCGGTGCCAGGCCCTCGACCTGGCCGAGCACGGCATCCGGGTCAACAGCGTCTCGCCAGGCCTGGTCTGGACGCCCGAGCTGGACCGGATGACCGGCGGCGACCGGGCCGCCTGGGGTCCGGTGCTCGGCGATCACCACATCCTGCGCCGGGTCGGCGAGCCGGAGGAGATCGCGGCGGCGGTGCTGTTCCTGTGCGGGCCCGGCGCCACCTTCGTCACCGGTACCGACCTCCCGGTCGACGGCGGGTACCTGGCCATGGGGCACATCCGATCCGAACCCGGCGTACTCCCGGGACGACGCAAGAGCGCTACCTGACGCAATCCGAGGCAAGGTCGAGATCGATCCGAGGAAAGGTCAACTCGTAACGCCCGTAAGGAGTTCGACATGCTCCGCGTCGTGCTGGCCACCGCCAACCCCGCCGCCGAGATCACCGTGCTGCTCGGCGGCGCCCTGGACCTCGTCCCGCGCCCGCTCTGGCTCCCGGACACCCCGGAGGACGGCAGCACGGTCGAGGAGAACGCCTGCGCCAAGGCGGCCGCGGTGGTGGCCGCCACCGGGCTGCCCGCGGTCGCCGACGACACCGTCCTGGAGGTCGACGCCCTCGGCGGCGCGCCCGGACTGCGCTCCGGCCGGTACGCAGGCGAGCGCGCCGGGGAGGCCGCCAACACTGCCAAGCTGCTGCGCGAACTCGCGGGCGTGGCAGAGCAGTTGCGGGGTGCCCGGGTGCGGACCGTGGCCGTGCTCGGCTATCCGGACGGCACCCGGCTGGTGGGGACCGGGGTCGCCCGGGGCACGGTCACCCGGGAGCCGCGCGGCACCACCGGTTTCGGCTACGACGCGGTGTTCGTACCGGACGAGGGTGACGGACGCACGCTGGCCGAGATGTCCACCGAGGAGAAGGCGCACTACTACTGCCGCGGACGGGCGTTCCGCGACCTGCTCGCCCGCCTGAACGACTGACCGGGACCGACCGATGAACGACCGGCCGGGGCTGACCGGGACCGACCGCGCGAGAGGGGAACGGATGGCAGTCACGCTGGACGTGGGCGGGCACGCGACCCTGCTGATCGACGCGAACGGCTTCCGCCTGCTGTGCGACCCGCTGTTGGGCGACTCCTACCGGTCCGGCCTGCTCGGCTTCACCCCCGCCCGCCGGATCGCCGTGCCGAGGCTGCCCCGGCCGGATGCGGTGTGGATCTCGCACTCGCACCGCGACCACTTCGACCCCGCCTCCCTGCACGCGCTCGATCGCGGCGTGCCCGTGCTGCACCCTGCCGATCCGCGCATCACCCATGTCCTGGACCGGCTCGGATTTACCCGGACCACCGTCGTGCACGACTGGTTCGAGCTCGCCCCGCGCCCCGGCCTGCGCCTGACCTGGACACCGTCGATCTTCCAGGGGCCGGAACACGGCCTGGCCGTGCAGACCGGCCGTACCTTCGTCTGGCACCTGGTCGACAGCATCGTCCGACCCGACTGGGTGGACCGGCTGGTGGCCTCCGCCGGGCCGCCGGACCTGCTCCTGGCCCCGTGCCAGCCGATTCTGGAGACGCGCAGCGTCGACGGGGTGCCGCTCGGCCCGGACCCCGACTGGGCCGACCCGCTGGCCGCCCTGCTGGCCCGGGCCGGGCCGCGCCACGTCGTCCCGCTGCCGGAGGGGCAGTACGCGCTCGGTGCGGCCGCGTGGCTCAACCGGCACAAGTTCCCCGTCCCGCCCGAGGCCGTCGACCGGCTGATCCGCGCGGACGACGCGGACCGGGCCGTCCTGCGTCCCGATCCCGGGGACCGGATCGAGGTGCGGGCGGATGGCTCGGTCCGCGTCGTCGCCCGCGCCGCCGCCTGGGTCCGGGCCACCGGCGAGCCGCAGGACCGGTCGCATGCGCCGGGGGAGTGGATCGAAGGCCTGGCGTCGCGTCACGAGGCCGATGAGGCCGTGGAGCACGACGGTCTCGACCGGTTGCTCGGTCCGCCGCGCACCAGGTTCGACGGACTGCCGTCGTCGGACCGGCTGCGCGCCACCTGCTACCGCCTCGTCCTGGTCGGCGCCGAGGGCCGCGCCGTGGCCGAGCGGTTCGTCCGGCTCGGCGCGGACGGCGCCCTCACCCCGGCGCCGCCCAACGCCCGCCCCGACGTCGAGCTGGCGGTCTGCGCCGACGACCTCGACGAACTGCTGGCCGCCCGGCTGGGCTACTCGGCCGCGCAGTACGGCGGCAGGCTCCGCGAGATCCGCCCTGGGCTGGACGCCGAGGCCGAACCCGGGCTCACCGTGATCACCAGCCGGCACGATCCGGTGCCCGCCGAGGGACGGGTCGTGCTGTCCGGCATCGGCCTGTTCGCACTGCTGCTGCGGGCCCGGCTCGGCTCTGCGCTGGCCGAGCTGGACACCGAGGTGGACGCCCTGCTCAGAGCCGGGGACGACGGGACGGGGGCCGGCCTGTCGGGGCAGAGCCGGCCGTCGCCGCGTCAGGCCGGAGCTGGGAGCCCCCCGACGTTGCTGGGCGCGCCCGACGAGCCGCCGATTGACGAGGTGGAAGCCCTGGTCAAAGCCGGGGAGGAGAGGATCTGGATTGGCCCGTCGACGCAGAGCGAGCCGTCGCCGTGCCGGGCCGGACTGGGGAGCCCCTCGGCACTGCTGCGCGCGCCCGACGGGCCGCCGGTCGCCGAGGTCGTCTGGCGCCGGATCGCCGCCCGCCTGGCCGCCGGCGAGGACCCGGCCGCCGCCTCGGGCACCCTCCGGCACGAGGGCGCGGCCGTAGCAACGTACGTCGGCATCCTCGGCCGCGCCGACTGGCCCGAGCCCGACCCGGGCGCCTCGGCGAGGGGCGTGCTGCTGCTGACCTGCCTCACCGAGGCGCAGCCGCAGCTCGGCGGCGGGGTGCGCTTCCCGGGCGAGTCGTACCGGGCGCTGCTCGCCAACCTCCGGCGCTCGCCGATCCGCGACTGGCAGGTGCTGTGGACGCTGCCGGCCGGCGTGGCCGTCCCCCGCTGGCGGGCCGCCGCGCTGTTCCCGATCACCCCGCAGCGGCTGCTCGCCGACCTGCTGCGCCAGGGCTGGGACGGCCGCCTGACGGCGCCTCCGCCGCCGTGGGCGGGCGCGGAGCGGGAGTGGTGGCTCGGCGTACCCCGGCGGACGGTTCCAGCGGGGGCGGCACACGCCCTGCGGCTGGAGGCGGCCCCCGGCCGTTGGCTGACCGGCTCGGTCGTGGACGCGGCCGAGCCTCCGCTGGACGCGCCCGGGCCCACCTCGACGACCGCCCCCACGCCTGCCGCTGTGATCGCGGCCGGGTCTGTCTCGGCGACCGCCCCCGCGACCGCCGACTTCCGTCTGCTGTCCGCCCCCGGGGATCCGCTGTGCGCCCTGCTCACCGGCGAGGCCCGCTTCTCCTGGCTGCTGGCGCCCCGGGAGACCGCCGAGCTCTGCCAGGGGCTGAGCCCCGCCGCCTTCGCCGAGCACGTCTGCCTGGTCGCCCTGCACGCAGGTCGCCACCCAGGCCGCCCCGCCGACCGCCCCCAGCGGGGCCCGGCGTCCCGCGTACCCCATCGACCGGGAGTGTGATGCTCACCGTCCCGCCGTCACGCCATCGGCCCGCCCGTACCGACGCCTGCTGCCTCGTCCTGGACGGTGGCCGGATCCTGCTCGCCGAGACCCGCGCCGAGCCGCCGTCGGCGACCGTCGGGCCCGGGGCCTCGTACCGCCAGGCGGCCGCGACCGCCCTGGCGCGCGACACCGGACTGCGTGCCCCGGCCGAACAGCTCGTCCACCTCGGCGAGTTGTACGCCGCGCCCGACCGCCGGGCCGGTACGCCGGCCCGCAACCTGCGGGTGTTCGGCTGGCGGCCGCCCGACCGGACCGCCGGCCGGACGGCCACGCCCGGGTACCGCTGGGTGGCGGTGGACCGGCTCGGCGCCGCCATACCCGAAGGCACCGCCACCGCCCCCGGCACCGGATGGCTCGGCGCCCTGGCCGCCGAACTGGCCAGGTTCTCGAAGGACCGGCCACCGCCGGCGGTCATCGAACGCGCCGCACACCGGCTGATCGGTCAAGTGCCGCTCCTCGACCGGCCGGAGGCGCCGGCCGCCGTGGTCGTCCTCGGACCGCCGGCGGTCGGCAAGAGCACGCTGCTCAACCGGTTCGCGGCGCAGGACACCGGGATCGAGCACGTCCCGGACATCGTCCCCGTCACCCGGGGCCCGGGCCGGGACAACTACCTCACCCGCTACCTCCTCGGCGACGGCTCGGCGGCGTTCCTCTGCCAGCTGGAGACGTTGCTGCTGCGCGTCCTGCAGAACCTGCGCACCGGACGGGCCGGCGTCCTCGACCAGGACGTGCACAGTTCGCTCGCCTACGCCAAGGCGCTCTACCTGAACGGCGATCTGTCCGCTCACCAGTACGAGGCGTACTACCGCTACCACCGCCTCGTCACCGCGATGCTGCCGCCGCCCACCGCGGTTGTTCACCTGACGGCCCGCACCGAGGTGCTCATGCGCCGGATGCGCCGCCGCAACCGCAAGCTGGAGCGCACCTTCACCAGCCGGTACGTCGCCCTCGTCGCCCAGTGCTTCGAGGACGTCGCCGAGGACCTGGCCGCGCGGGTGCCCGTGCACCGCGTGGACGCCTCGGAGCTCAGCCCCCAGGACGTGCTCGGCCGCTTCCGTCATCTCCTGCCTGACGCCTACGGCTTCGCCTACGCACCCGATCCCGCTACCGATCCCGCTACCGCTACCGAGGAGTCAGCCACATGAGCGCACCCGCCGACTGGCGCAACCCCGGCCCGGCTCCCACCGAGGGACCACTTGTCGACACCTTCGGCCGTGTCGCCGGCGACCTGCGGATCTCCGTCATCGACAAGTGCAACCTCCGGTGCACCTACTGCATGCCGGCGGAGGGCCTGCCGTGGCTGGGCCGCGACGAGATCCTGACGGTGGACGAGATCGACCGCCTGGCCCGGCTGTTCCACCGCCTCGGCGTCCGCGAGTTCAAGATCACCGGAGGTGAGCCCACGGTACGGCGGGAGCTCCCGGAGATCGTCCGGCGGATCTGCTCGCTCGGACCGGACCTCGACGTGTCGATGACCACCAACGGGCTGCTGCTGAACCGGCTCGCCGAACCGCTGTACGCCGCCGGGCTGCGCCGGGTCACGGTGTCCTGCGACTCGCTGCTGCGCCACCGGTACCGGGAGATGACCAGGCGGGACGCGCTCGAACGGATGCGGGCGGGCCTGGCCGCCGCCCGGGCGGCGGGCTTCGACCCGGTCAAGATCAACTGTGTGGTGATCCGCGGCACCAACGACGACGAGGCGGTCGACTTCGCCCGGCTCGCCCGCGAGCACGGCTACGACGTCCGGTTCATCGAGTACATGCCGCTGGACGCCGAACAGTCCTGGGAACGCGGCAAGGTGGTCCCGGCGGACGAGTCCATGGCGGCCGTGGCGGCCGCGTACCCGCTCGAACCGGTCGCCGCCGAGGGCCCACAGCCGGCCAGCGTGTTCCGGTTCGCGGACGGCGCACCCGGCTCGATCGGGTTCATCCCGTCCGTCACCCGGCCGTTCTGCGGGAGCTGCAACCGGATGCGGGTGACCTCCGAAGGGCAGTTCCGGGTCTGCCTCTTCGCCCTGGAGGAGCGCGACCTGCGCGCCGCGCTGCGCTCCGGCGCGGACGGTGGCCGGGGCGCGGACGACGCGGAGCTCGAACGCCTGGTCCGCGAGGCCCTGTGGCACAAGTGGCCCGGCCACAAGATCAACCATCCGGACTTCGTCCGGCCCGCCCGCAGCATGTCGATGATCGGCGGCTGAGGTGCGGGTCCTCGTCACCAACGACGACGGGGCCGCGGCGGAGGGCCTGCACCGGCTGGCCGCGTTCGCCGCCGACCGGGGCATGGACGTGCTGGCCGTGGCACCAGAGGGCGAGGCCAGCGGGAGCGGGACCAGCCGAGCGGTGCCCGCGGACGGCCTGGTCCGCACCGGCACCCGGCGGTTCGACGGGACCCTGGTGCACACCGTCGCAGGCCCGCCCGCGCTGATCGTCACCCTCGCCTGCCAGGGGCTCTGGGGCGAGCCGCCCGATCTGGTCCTGTCCGGCATCAACCCCGGTGCCAACCTGGGGAGTTCGGTCCTGCACTCGGGCACGGTCGGCGCGGCGCTCACCGCTGCGCGGTTCGGCCTCCCCGGCGTGGCCGTCTCGATCGACCTCGGGGCGGTGCTGCACTGGGAGACCGCGCTGCTGGCCCTCGCCGAGGTGCTGCCGCTCGCCCGCCCCCTGGTGGTCCTCAACGTCAACGCGCCCAACGTGCCCCCGGAACGGCTGCGCGGCGTCCGGGCGGTGGGCCTCGCCGACGAACCCGCCGTCCGGCTGTCGGCCGTCCGCATCGGGCCGGACCTGATCAAGATCGGCTATCAGGAAACCGACACGGCCGACACAGCCTGCACGACCGACCCGCCCGGCGACGTCGCCGCCCTCGCCGCCGGGTACGCGACGGTCACCGCGCTGAGCGGTGTGCGGGCGGACCCGGCCGTGGTGCTGCCCGCGAACGGTGTCCGGCGATGAGCGGGCGGGTCGTCTCCTTCGCCTGGGGCCGCGGCCTCGGCCACGTGTCCCGGCTGATCGCCGTCCACACCGAACTGCGCGCCCTCGGTTGGGATTCCCTGCTGCTCACCGACCGCGATCAGCGGCTCACCGAGGACCACGGCTTTGCCCAGGTGGTCATCCCCACCGACGCCGACAGCCTGGTCGGCGAGCCGCTGTACGGCACCGGGCCGGGCGTGGACCACCGGCTGGCGCGGGCGCTGGTCGAGCAGGCGCTCACTGCCGAGGACGTCGTGCTGCACGACGTCACCGTGCAGCGGGAGTTGTACGACCGGGCCGCCGGGCTCGGCTGCCGGCAGGTCCTGGTGCACCGCTTTCAGCGCAACCGGCCCGACCCCGCCGCCTGGGTCGCCCGCCACACTCCCGCGATCGGGCAGGTCTGCCTGCTGGGCGAGCCCGGCCGGGAGGAGACCGCCCACGGGGTGCGGCTGACCGGGATCCCGCACGTGGTGCGGCGCCTGCTGGACACCCGCTCGCCCTGGCCCCCGGGTACCGGGGAGCCGAGGATCGCGGTGGTGGCGGGCGGCGGCGGCCACGCGGACGCGCCCGCCTTCCTCGATGCCGCCCTCGAAGCGCTGCGGATGTACGGGCTCCAGACTCACACGCCCCGGACACACCGGCCGCTCCGCGACGACGGGCCCGCCGACGTCCTGGTCCTCACCGGCCCGAACTTCCGGGGCCGGGTGACCGTCCCGCCGGGCCTGCCCGGCCCGGTGCGGGTGACCCCGTACCTCGGACCGGACTGCGACGTGTACCGGCACGCGACGGCCGCGATCACCCACGGCGGCTACAACACCGTGCAGGAGCTGGCCCGTTCCGGCGTACCGGCCGTCGTCGTCCCGGGCGTGCGCGACTTCGACGACCAGCGGGTCCACCTGCGGGCGGCCGCCGCCCGGCTGAACGCGATGGTCGTCGAGCCGGACCCGGGCGCGATCGCCCAGGCGCTGTACCTGCTCCTGCGGAGCGGCCGCCGTCCGACGCCGGCCGCCCTGCCCGAGCCCGGCGGGGCGGCCGCGCTGGCCCGGGTCCTGGTGCTCCCTCAGGAGGAGGGGCGCCGCCGCAGCCAGTCGGACGGCGCGTAGTCGCGGCTGCCGAGCACCCGCTTCTCGTACCGGCTCGCGGCCACCGCCTGCTCGCGCTCCGCGAGCAGGCGCGGGTCGACGAGTTCCTCGCTCGGCGCGTCCTGGGCCGCGCGCCACCCGGTGCGCGACGTCTGGCTGTGCGGCCGGCGGCGCCCGACGGTGCCCAGGCACCAGCGGCACGCGGCGGGCCCGCGCGACGAGGTCAGGTACGCGGGTTCCCCCCTCAGGAACGGGAGGTCGGGTTCGCCGCCGTGCGGTCGCGCAGCTTGAGGCGTCGCAGGTGGCGGCCGGTGGACGCGGTCACGGCGCTCCGGCCGTGCAGCACCCGCGAGTTGTCCAGCACCAGGTAGTCACCGCGCCCCAGCAGCAGCGAGGTGATCAGGCGCGGATCGGCCAGGACGGTTTCCACGGCCGCGAGGGCCGCCAGCGCGCTGCGCACCTCGGCGGCGGCCAGGTTGTGCGCGCTGCTGTGGCCGACCGCGCGGTGCAGGAGGTCGAAGCGGTAGCGCACCCGGGCAGGCCCGTCCGGGATGCGGAGGACCGCGGCGCGGTGCGGCGGGGTGCCCGCCACGTGGCCGGGGCCGAACGGGAAGTCCGGTCGGCAGAGCCTGGCGAGCTCGCCCTCGTGCCCGGTCGCCCGCAGGGCCTGCACGAGGCGGTCGGCGGTCAGCAGCAGGGTCCGGCCGCTGCCGTCCGCGGCGGGCTCGACGCACACCATGCCGACGGTGTCGTGCGGGCGGGCGGAGAAGGTGGAGTCGGTGTGGAGGTCGAACCGGTCCCGCTGCTGGGCATGCGGGTCCTCGGGCGCCTGCGGGTCCTCACGGATGTCCCACACCATCCGGCACGGCGAGCCGTTGTCCTCGGCGGTCACCACCCCGAGACAGGCGCTCAGGGCGATCAGCGAACCGTCGTGCCACGGTACGCCGGTGAGCACCGCCGCGCCGTGGTCGCGTACCGCGGCGACCAGCTCCCGCTGGAGGGCACCGAGGCCGGGGACGGTCGTGAGTGCCTCGGCGAGTGCCTCGCGCTGGGCGGCCGGGGGCGTGAGGTCCTCGCCGGTCAGGGCGCCGAAGCGGTGTTCCAGGCCGGCGGCGGTGTCGGCCGCCGTCCGGAGCCGCGGTGGCCACTGGGCGGTTCGGTGCGGGTCTGCGAGCATGATCCGGTCCCTTCGGTGGAATCGGCGGACGCGGTGGGTCGTGCTGTGTCGTGCTGTGTCCGAATGGAACTCGGCGGCTCCCGGTCAGCGGCTGGACGGCGGGCCGGTCGGGGCCGGAGCGGCGGTCAGCTCCGCGAGCTGGATCAGGTAGACGGCGTAGGGTGCCATCCGGTCGATGGCGTGGAACCGGGGGCCGCGACCGGCGCCGCGCAGCAGGTGCGGGAGCATGCCGTCGTGGCCGCGCCACCAGGCCCGGCGCGGGTCGGCGGCATGGCGCAGCAGGTCGCCCAGGTAGCGGGTGCGGGCCAGGGCGACGCGTGGGCCGTGCCGCATCGGCCCTTCCGCGTAAGGGAGTTGGGTGTAGCGGGGGTAGGCGCGGCTGATGGCCTCGGTGCGTAGACAGCTGTCCCCGAGCACTTGCTCCGGCAGTGCCATCAGCAGATCGAACAGCGCGTGGTCGAGGTAGGGCAGGTGCACCGGCACGCCGCCGTCGCCGATCACCCGGATCGGGTGCAGGGCGATGGCCCGGCGGGTGCGGTTCCAGAAGACGAACGACCGCAGGGGGAACGCCGCGTCCAGGTGCCGCGCCGTCTCCGCCGCCAGTCGGGTGAGCGCCCGTTCGTGGCTCCACCGGCGCAGTCGGGTGGAATCGAGAAGGTGCGGCAGCAGCGGAGCGAGCCCGGTCGCCTCGATGAGCCAGTCGGCCAGACCGGTGGCCGTCCCCAGCCGGCGGCGGTCGTGGATCGGTCGGAAGTGAACGTGCGGGTCCTGGGACAGGGAGTCGCCCGCCAGGCCGTCGTAGGTCAGCGGGGTGCGTGTGCGCAGGAACCTCCCCAGGGGCAGGACCCAGCCGCCCTCCGTCGTGCACATCTGCTGGAGGCGGTTGGTCGTCAGGTCGGCGCGGAGGTCCGAGCGGGCGCGGTCGATGTACCGGTGCGGCACTCCGGCCGCTGCGGCGAGCCTGCCGGCGACCCTGACGTCCGCGTCGTGCGGGGTGAACTTCCCGGTGGTGACGGCGAGTTGGGGCGGAGCCTGCTGCCGGAGAAGTTCGAGCAGAATGTGCCGGGAGTCCCGGCCGCCGCTCAGCGGCAGGACGTATGGGGCGGAGGGGAGCCGGGCGGCGATGGCGGACCGGAACAGGTCGATGTAGGCGTCGACGGCCTGCGGGCGCGTGATGCCCGGCGACGGCGGCGTGACGGGCGGTCGCGCGCGCCCGCGCGGAGGCGTCCCGGGGGACCAGGTGAGCACCCCGCCGGGCGGCAGGACGCGGATGGCGGCGAACGGTGTGTCGTCGCCGACGAAGTAGCCGAGCCGGAGGAAGACCGCGAGCGCGTCGTCGTCCCAGTGGCGCGGCGCGCCGAGCGCGAGCACGTCGCCGAGTTCGGGGGACAGGACGAGGTGCTCCTCGTCCGCCCAGTAGAACAGCGGCAGCATGCCGTAACGGTCGGTGCCGGCCGTCACCCCGGTCCCGTCCCAGGCCCAGTGGGCGAAGACGCCCTCCACCCCGCCGGGGCGCGGCAGGGGGTGGCCGAGCGCGACGGTGGGACACCCGCGGACGCGGATCTCACCGCCCACCCGGTGCACGCTCAGCCACAGGGCTCCGCGGCTGAGCGCGTGGTTCTCCGATGGGTGCTTCTCCGATGCGTGCTTATCCGAACGGGTCACATCGTGGTGCACGGGACCTCCCAGCGCGGTCGGGTCCGCGGTCGGTCGCGGCAGTACCGACCGCGCCTTCCATGCTGGCGGGCGCCCGGCCCGCGGACAACGCTCCGTTCCGGACAGCCGCGGCGGCTGCGGGCGCACCTCCATCACGCCGAAGCACACGGGTTGGTGACTGGCAGTCAGTGCTCTGTGAGTGCCGGCTCGAAGTAGTGGCCCTGGTCGAGGTCCGGGATGAGGGCGGGCTGGACGGGCTGCCAGCCCAAGCGTTGGCGGGTGAGGGCGCTGGAGGCGGGGACATCAAGGGCGAAGATGCCGCCGAGCCAGCCGAAGTGGTCTTGCACCGCGCCGCGGGGGACGGAGGTGACCGGCAGACCGAGGTGGCGGCCGATGACGGTGGCGATGTCGCGGACGGGTACGCCCTCCTCGCCGACGCCGTGGAGCCGGCATCCGGCGGGTGCCTGCTCCAGGGCGAGGCGGAACAGGCGGGCGGCGTCGAGCCGGTGGACGGCGGGCCAGCGGTTGGTGCCGTCGCCCGGGTAGGCGGAGACGCCGGTCGTCCGGGCGATGCCGATGAGGGCCGGGACGAACCCGTGGTCGCCCTCGCCGTGGACGGACGGCGGGAGCCGGAGGACGGAGGAACGCACGCCGCGGTCGGCCAGCGCCAGTGCCGCCACCTCCGAGGGGATACGGACTGCGGCCGGCGAGTCGGGATTCCCCGCGTCCTCCTCCGTCCCGAGGCGGCCCGGGACCAGGCCGCCGGTCCCGGAGGAGATCACGAGGGGGCGGCCCGATCCCGCGAGCGCCTCGCCCATCGCCTCGACGGCGCGGCGGTCGGTCCGGGCGGCACCCGGGAAGTCCGAGAAGTCGTGGATGAACGCGGTGTGGATGACGCCGTCCGACCCGGCCGCGCCGGCGCGCAGACTGTCGAGGTCGTCGAGGGCACCGCGGTGCACCTCGGCCCCGGCGGCCTCCAGCGACGCGGCGGCCCGGTCGGAGCGGGCGAGCCCGACGACCCGGTGCCCGGCGGCGAACAGCTCTCGGACGACGGCGCTTCCGATGAACCCGGTCGCTCCGGTGACGAACACACGCATGATGCACTACTCCTTCGGCAGGGCGGTGAGGCCGACCCGGGACAGCGCCGGGCCGGTGATTCCACCCTCGGGCGCAGGGGTCCGCCGCGTCCAAGACCTCCTCCGGAATGCGCAATGCGGATCAGGCATGGCAGCAGATGAGAGGCATCAGGAGGCGTTTCGAAGTCAAGGCAGGGGGATACCCTGGGAGCATGTCCGACTCCTCCCCGCCGCCGGACCTCGACCTGCGGCTGGTGCGGTACTTCACCGTCGTCGCCGACCACCGGAACTTCGGCCGGGCCGCCGCCGAGCTCCGCGTCGCGCAGCCGTCCCTGAGCCGGCAGATCCGCCGCCTCGAACAGCAGCTCGGCGCGCGGCTGCTCGACCGCACCCCGCAGGGCAGCCGGCTCACCGAGGCCGGTGAGGTCTTCCTGCCGCGCGCCAAGGCCCTGCTGCGCTCGGCGGCCCAGGCCGCCGCGCAGACCCGGGCCGCCGCCGTACCCAGCCGGATCACCATCGGCTACACGACCAACCTGATCGTCACCCCCGCCGTCCGCGAGCTGCGCGAGCAGTGCCCGGACGCCGACGTGTCCAGCCTGCATCTGGCCTGGGACGACGTCCGCGAGGCCCTGTTCGACCACCGGGTGGACGCGGTCGTCACCCGGCTGCCGCTCACGACCGAGGGCCTGCACGTCACGGTCCTCTACGCCGAACCGCGAGCGCTGGTGGTGCCGGTCGGTCACCGCCTGGCCGGCCGGGAGTCGGTCACCCTCGACGACATCGCCGACGAGGCCCTGCCACGGGTGCCCGACGCGGCGTGGAACGCGTTCTGGCGCATCGACCCCCGGCCCGACGGCCGCCGGGCGCCCGATGGTCCGCTCATCACGGCGTTCGAGGACAAGCTCGAACTCATCGCCGACGGACGGGCGGTGGCCGTCGTCCCGGCCGGTCCCGGCGTGAACGCCCTGCGGCCGGACCTGACCGTCGTCCCGCTGGAGGGCGTCGAGCCGAGCCACGTCGTGCTGGCGACCCGCGCCGGCGAGCGCAGCCGCCTGGTCGCGGCCTTCCACAAGGCCGCCGAGGCCCACCTGACGGGCCGCGGCCCCGAGGGGGCCTGATCAACACCCCTCAACGAAAACGGACTTGCGCGGTGCAACCGCTGGTTGGGCTGAATCGGTCCCGCCCGTAGTTCCCCGTAGTTCCCCGTAGTTCCCCGTCCCCGTAGTTCCCCGTAGGGTCCACCCCCGCTGCCGCGACCGGGAACGGTTCGGCGGCGCCGCCGGGTACGGAGGGCGGGTAGCCCAGGTAGCCCTCCAGGTTGATCCCGGCGCGGACCAGGGGGTTCTCGTGCAGCACCTCGGTGACGGCGCCGCCGCCCGCGGAGTGCCCGTACACGCCGACGCGGCGCAGGTCGAGCGTCTCGGCGAGCCCGGGCGGCAGCGGCAGGTCGGCCGCCCGCCGGAGCCGGTCGCCGGTCGAGGACGAAGTGCAGGTCGGCGATCCGCGTGTCGATCATGGTGCGGAAGAGGCGCCGGCTGGTCCGGCCGATCGGAGCCGGCTACCGGGAGCGTGGCAGCCGTGACCTGGCGATGTTGCGGATGCGTCGGGTGCGGCCGCCCTCGGCCAGGGCGGTCAAGGCGGCCCTGGTCTGCGACTGTTCGGCGGTGTGGAGCTGCAGCCAGTTGGACGCCCCGAGCAACTGCTCGGCGTCCCACGATTCGTCCAGGGCAATCGCCCGCAGCAGGGTCCACTCGCCAAGGCGCCGGGCCGCGAAGCCGGCCACCGCCACAGGCCCGGCCATCTCAACACACCAGGCAGGGTAGCCGGGGTCCGTGAGCAGCTCGGTGGCCCGCCGGTCGAGGTACGCGCACACCGCGCTGCTCGCCATCTCCGTATCTGGATCGGTGAGCACGCGGGTGACGAGGCCCGCGGCGTCTTCCGGGGCCACGTCATCGAATGCCCGGCGGTAGCGCGCAAAACGCACGTGCTCGTCCGGATCCCCATCGGGGTCGTCAGTCGAAATCCTGTCGCCCACGGTCACCGTCCCGACCTTTCTCCTTCGGGTACTGATCGACGAATCACCCGCGATCGCCCGCCGGGGGTGCCCGGCCGCGTGGGGCCGGGCACCGGGCCATCGCCCGCGGCAACGGCTGCTATTCGATAGTGATCTCGAAGGTCGACGTGCTGCCGTCCTCGGCCGTCAGGGTGACCGGCCCGAACGTGATGATCGTGAACGACCTGCCGCCGTCGGGCGCGTAGTAGCCCGTGGCTCTCGTGATTCGGACGGCCAGAGCCACCAGAGTGGCCGCGGCCCGCTCGTCGGCCTCGACCTCCGGCTCCGTGAGAGCACCGTGGCCGTGGGCCTCGGCCCAGTCGCGAACGGCGCGGGCCTCGCGGCTCATCTCGGGCAGGATGCTTTCGTTGGCCCATGCCCACAGCCACGAGGCCGACGAGGGGCTGTAGGTGCCGAGGATCTGCGCCGGAGCCGAAGCGGTTTTGTCCGGGAACGTCCAGGTGATGACGCCGGTTCGCTGGTCGAGTCCCCACCGGTCCGCCGAGCCGAGCCCCCAGGACATGTGCGCGCGGCCCAGCTGGTCGATCATGTCCTCGCCCTGCAGGAGCAGCGTGTTGAGCTCCTCCTGATCGGGTCCCTGAAGGACGCCTTCCGGCATGCCGGCTCGGTTGAACAATTCCATGCGGCGAAGTCTGCCAGGGCCGTTTCCGGCCGACGGCACCGACCTCGTCCCGGGCACCGTGCGTCAACCGAGGAACTGGGGAATGCCGTGATCGTCGACTCCCAGGGCTGCCGACAGCCCTTCGAGCTGCCGGTGTTCTCCCGCCCGCGCGGGCCGGCACAGGGCCGTCCGGGCACGGCTTCGGGGCCGACGGCCGTCATGGCCTGCGCTCCTCCCGGGCGGTCGGCGGTCCCGGGCGGCCCGGCGCGCCGGTTCACCGGGTCGTGGCCTCGGGCCCGGGCGGTACGACGACGACGGGGACATGGGCGTGGTGGACGACCTCGGTGCTGGTCGAGCCGAGCGCGAGCCGGCCCCAGAGGCCGGCGCCGCGGGTGCCCACCACAAGCAGGCTCGCATCCTGGCTCGCCTCCAGCAGGACATGCGCGGGCCGGCCGCGATCGCAGTGGACCTCGACCTCGACGAACGGCTCGCCGACCTGTCGGCGCAGCTCCTCGACGGAGTCCGTCACCTCGCGGGCGACGATGTCGTGCAGGTGCGTCGGCAGCTCGCCGACCGTGCGGGGCCAGGCGGGCGTGCCCAGGTCCGCCTGCCCGGTGTGGCCGGAGCCGTACGCGCAGACGGCCCGCACGCCGACGCCGCGCAGCTGTGCCTCGCGGAGGGCGAAGAGCACGGCCCGGCGGGCGGGCTCCGAGCCGTCCGTACCGACCACCACCGGGCCGGTGGAACCGGGAGTGGAAGCGTTGCCCATGGTGACCTCCGACGGTGTGCGACCGGCGACGGGCAGCCCGACCCGGTAGGTCGGGCCGAGTCCCGGGAGGGCGCGGTCGCCGGTCGGTCCGATGTCTTTCAGGATCCTCCGGCTGTGTCGCCGTGGCACGTCCGTCCCTGTCATGAGCTCGCGCCGGTCATGAACTCGCGCTCCGTCGAATCGGCGGGGGAGAGCGGGGCGTCGTCGGCCGGCGAGCTGCACCAGCAGGAACCCGCAGACGTACAGGGCCAGAACCGGACCGGCCGGGTGCCCGGCCGGGGCGAAACCGTCGATGGCCAGCCGGGCGAGGGCGGGCAGGATCGCGGCCAGACCCAGGGCGAGTACGACGGGTGACCACCGACCACCGGGTCCCGGCCCGGCGGCCGGACCGTGCGGCGGTCGCTGCGCCCGTTGCGCGGCCATGGTCAGCGGGATGAGCAGCACGCTCAGGACGGCGCACCAGACCGGGCGCAGGGCCCACCACTGCCAGGTGCCGATGGACGGCTGGGGCGCGACTTCGGCGGGGTAGAGCGTGGCGGCGACGACGACCACCGGGACGGGATGCCACAGGTACACCGTCATCACCGCCTGGTTGAGGCGGGCGAGCCGGCCTTGCCGCTTCGCGGAGGCGAGCAGACGCCGCCCGGCGGGCTCGGCCGCCAGGAGGAGGCTGCACTGGGCGGCGGCGAAGGCGAGCAGAGCGATCGACGGCGGAGTGGTGTTGCCGACGGGGCGGCCGGTGCCGACCATGTCCACCGGGAACGGGCCCCAAAACAGCAGACCCGCGAGGAGAACAGCACTCGCCATGGCCATCCGGAGCGGGCGTCGGCCCCGGGTGAGGCTGCCGTCGTGCCAGGCGAATCCCCACTGGTGCATGGAGCCCCACACGAGCGGGTAGTTGGCGAAGCCGACCAGTGGCAGATGCGAGCTGACAACCGCCAGATCCACTGCCGCCGCGGCGACCGCCATCGCGGCGGGCACACGGAGACCCCACCGTTGGTGCGCGGCGAGCAGCAGGGGAGTCGACGCGATCAGCAGTAGGTAGACCGGCAGGAACCACAGATGCAGGGCGATGAACCAACCGGCCTGCGCCAGTTCACTCGCGTTCGCGCCGGTCGCCCGGGCCACGGTGACTCCGAGGAAGGCCGCGACGACGTTGAAGAGGTGATGACCCGCGAGGTCGTATCACTCGCCCCGAGACCGGCCCGACCATCGTGGCCGGGGTCGAGGCACGGACGTCGGGCATCAGGCTTCCCGGACGCTGACAGTGGTGCTGTGGTGGCGGGGGGACTCGATCTCGTCGAGCAGCGCGATCGCGAAGTCCGCGTGGGTGATCCGGCTGGCCGGGTCGCCGTGATCGGCGACCTGGTACCGGCCGGTGCTCGTGCCGTCGTGGTCGAAGTCGCCTGCGGGGGCCACGTATGCCCAGTCGAGGCCGGAGGTTCGAAGCTCGTCGAGGCCTGCCGCGTGGCCGAGATAGAAGGAGCGGTACTCGTTCGGGTAGCCGGGCTCGTCCATCAGCGGAGCGCCGGACGCTCCGGGCAGGATCGACGCGAGGCCGGCCACCACCAGCCGGTGCACGCCCGCCTTCGCCAGGCCGGCGGTCAGGGCGCGGGACGACGCGGTGAAGAACTCGTGCGGTGGCACGGACAGGTTCACGGCGGCACTGATGGCTGCATCGTGTCCGGCGGCCGCATGCGCGATGCTCGCCGCATCCGTGACATCGCCGCCCGCCACCCGCACGTCGTCCAACTTGCCGTGGCCCGCGGGGTCACGCACCACGGCGGTGACGCGGTGCCCGCGCCGGCGTGCCTCGGCGACGGCCTGCCGTCCGACCCGGCCACCCGCGCCGAAGATCACGATGTTCATGAGGAATCGCCTCTCACCAGGGCCGGAGCCTTTGCCCCCGGCCGGTTCACCGACGGTATCGGGGGCCGCAGTTACCACCGGGATACCGGCTATCGTGAGGCCATGAGGGAACCGCTGCCCGCCGACATGTTCGACGAACTGTGCCCGTCCTCGCTCAATCCGATCCGGTTCGGTGACAAGTGGGCGGCGCTCGTCGTTCGCTGCCTTGAGCACGGACCGCGCCGGTTCTCCGAGTTGCGCGTGCCGCTGGGCCGCGTCACCCCCAAGGTCCTCACGCAGTCACTGCGGTCGCTGGAGCGGGACGGCCTGGTCAAGCGCACCGTCTACGCCGAGGCCGCTCCGCATGTCGAGTACGAGCTGACCCCGCTGGGCCGGAGCATGCTCGAACCTCTGGCGGCCGCCTGCGCCTGGGCGGAGGAGCACTGGGACGAACTGCTCAACGCCCGCGAGTCGTACGACGACTCCACCCGCCTCGACCGCGCGGGATGACGTGACCATCCTGCACGGACGAGCGAGCGGGCACCCGTGACGAGTGCCCGCCCGCTGACGGTGACGCAGGGACCTACGCTGCCGAGGCCGCCTGGGTGCCCTGGATGCCCTGGATGCCCTGGAGGGCGGCCACCAGGGCGTCGACGTCCTGCACGGTGTTGTACAGGGCCAGTGAGGCCCGTACCGCGCTCTGGAGGCCGAAGGCGGCGAGCGCCGGCTGCGCGCAGTGGTGTCCGGCGCGCACCGCGATGCCCTGCTGGTCGAGCGCCCCGGCGAGGGCGATCGGGTCGGTGCCGGCGAGAAGGAAGGTCAGCACCCCGATCTTTCCCGGCGCGTCGCCGATCAGGCTCAGCCCGGGAACGGTCGCCAGCGCGTCCATGGCGTACGCGGTGAGCTGCTCCTCGTACGCGGTGGCGGCCGGACGGTCCAGCCCGGCGAGGTACCGCAGGGCCGCCCGCAGGCCGGCGACCCCGGCGATGTGGCCGGTGCCCGCCTCCAGCCGGTGCGGCACCGGCGCGTAGGAGGTCTCCTCGAAACTCACCGAGTCGATCATGTTGCCGCCGCCCTGCCACGGGGGCATGGCCTCCAGCAGCTCGCGCTTGCCGAAGAGCACGCCGATGCCGGTCGGGGCGAAGATCTTGTGCCCCGAGAAGGCGTAGAAGTCGGCGTCCAACTCGGTGACGTCCACCGGGAAGTGGCTCACCGCCTGCGCGCCGTCCACCAGGACCTTGGCGCCGTACCGGTGCGCCAGCGCGGTCATCTCGGCCACCGGCGGGACCGTCCCCAGCACGTTCGAGGCGTGGGTGAGCGCGACGAGCTTCGTCCGCGAGCCGAGCAGGTCCCGGTAGGCGTCCTGGTCCAGCTGCCCGTCGGGGAGCAGCGGGATCGGCCTGATCCGCGCGCGGCGTTCCTTGGCGATCAGCTGCCAGGGCACCAGGTTGGAGTGGTGCTCGGCGGCCGAGACCAGGATCTCGTCACCCAGGCCCAGGTTGGCGCGGCCCCAGGACTGCGCCACCAGGTTGACGGCCTCGGTGGTGCCCCGGACGAAGACGATCTCGCCGGTGTCCTGCGTGCCGAGCAGCTTGGCGGCCTCCTCGCGGCCCTCCTCGTAGACCTGGGTGGCCTGCTTGGCGAGGGTGTGCGCGCCGCGGTGGACGTTGGAGGTGCCCATCGAGTAGTGCTCGGCGACCGCCTCGACCACCTGGCGCGGCTTGAGGGTGGTGGCCCCGTTGTCGAGCCAGACCAGCGGGTGGCCGTTCACTTCCCGGTGCAGCTGGGGGAAGTCCCGCCGGACGGCCTCGACGTCGAACCCGTTCGGCGGCGCGGAGGGCGGAGCGGCCGGCGGCGCGGAGGGCCGGGTGGAGGACGCAGCGGAGGGCGAGGTCCGGGCCGCCTGGTCCGGCTGCTGCGGCAGCCAGTACCGGGGACCGCCCGCCGCGTGGGCGAGGGCCTCGGGCAGCGGCACCTGGCTCGGTACCGAACCCATCATCGGTGCCGAACCCGCCATCGGTGCCGAACCCGCCAAGTAGCCGGTGCTGACCGGCGGTTGACTCACCCCGGCGACCCCGGTGCTGCGCCCGAATCCGTCAGGAGTAGTCATGGTAGTTCGACACCTCGACGTTCTGGAGCACGGCGATCGCGTCGTCCACCAGCGCGGCGGCCGAGAAGTAGCTGGTCACCAGGTACGAGGTGATGGCCTGCCGGTCGACGCCCATCGCCCGCACCGAGAGGCCCGGCTCCACCTCGTCCGGGACCTTCGACGGGCGCAGGCCCACCACGCCCTGACGGTCCTCGCCGACCCGCATCAGCAGGATGTTGGTGGTGCCGGGCGCCGAACTGGCCGAGCCCTTCAGGTCGAGCTTGTCGGAGGGCAGGAGCGGGACGCCGCGCCAGGTCAGGAACGGGCTGCCGAAGAGGTCCACGATCTGCGGCGGCACCCCGCGCCGGGTGCACTCGCGCCCGAACGCGGCGATCGCCCTCGGGTGGGCGAGGAAGAACGCCGGCTGCTTCCAGACCCGGGCGAGCAGCTCGTCCATGTCGTCCGGGGTCGGCGCGCCCTTGCGGGTGCGCACGCGCTGGCTCGGCACGACGTTGTTGAGCAGCCCGTACTCGGGGTGGTTGAGCATCTCCCACTCCTGGCGCTCGCGCAGCGCCTCGGTGGTCAGCCGCAGCTGCGCCTGGACCTGGTCGATCGAGGAGTTGTAGACGTCCGAGACCCGGGTGTGCACCTTGAGGACGGTCTGCGCGACGCTGAGCTCGTACTCGCGGGGGGCCTCCTCGTAGTCCACGAAGGTCTCCGGCAGGTACGGTTCGCCGGAGTGGCCCGAGGTGAGGTCGATCGGGTGCTCGCGGTCGGCGGGCTGGCCGTCGTTGCTGAAGGCGTCCAGATGGGAGCGCAACGACGGTTCGCGGTCGGCGAGTTCGGCGAGCATGCGGCGGTCGAGGGAGAGGACGGTACACGCGCTGACGGCCTGGACCCGGTAGGGCATCGGGGTGCCGGCGACCCAGGCGGTGGCGTCGAAGAAGTCGCCGTCGCCGAGGACGGCGAGCAGGGCGTCCGAGCCGTACTCCTCGGTGGCGCGCTTCTCGGCGCGGCCGAACGCGATGATGTGCAGCTGCTCGGCGGGGGCGTCGGCGTCGACGATCAGCTCGCCGGGCGCCACCTCGCGCTCGACGAAGGCGTTGGCGAGGGCGGTGAGCAGCGGGCTGTCCACCTGGCTGAGGAAGGGCAGCTCGCGCAGGTCCTCGGCGATCACCCGGGAGGCGCCGTCGCCGTCGACGTAGGTGCTGATCAGCCCGTCGCCGAGGATGAAGCCCCGGCGGCGGTTGACGCGGTAGACACCGGCCTCCAGGTCGACCCAGGGCAGGGCGCGCAGCAGGTAGCGGGGGGTGATCCCGAGCATCTGCGGCGCGGTCTTGGTGGTGGTGGCCAGGTTCCTGGCGGCGGAGGTGCTGAGACTCTGCCGGCTCTGCTGACTCTGCTGAACGGTCTCGGTCGTCATGGCTGGTCCCTGTTCTGGTCGGGAGAACTGAGTGGACGTCAAGTCCACTGCGGGATACGGGAGATCGGCTGTTGCCGACCCGCCGCGACGATTGTTGCGGCAGTGCGGAGGGGGCGTGAGCATGTTTGAAAGGGGTGATTGGTTCCGGTGCAGACCATCGAGGGTGGGCCCTCGGCAAACTCACTCGAATGGAGGAATCTATCCATAAGTCGGCGTGAGATGTTCGAAAGTCGAACTTGGACGTGGCCGTGTTTGGGGAGGCCGTGAGGGGGTGGAGCGCCGTTCAGGGGGCCATGGTCAGGCCGGCGGAGGCGCCGCCGCGGCTGAGGACGACCGAGCGGATGTGGTCCAACGCCCGCGCGAAGTCGGCGCGATCGGGGTTCCGGCGGACCGCCTCGGCGAGGTCGAGGACCCGGTACGGCGGGCCGAGGTCCGTCAGCTGCGGGACGAACTCGGCCTTGCTGACGGTCCACCGCTGCCCCGGCCGGGCCGGCGGGGAGAAGGTGAACCGGGCGATCGAGCTCCAGTTGCCGCGCGGGTCCTCCGCGCCGGTGTAGTTGAACATGTGTCCGGCGAGCTGGTCGCCCATGCCGTAGACCGTCCACGTGCCGTTGATCTTCTCGTACGCCTGCGGGATGTGGGCGTGCGTGCCGAGGATCAGGTCGACCGCCGGACCGCCCTCACCCTGCTCGGCGGCCAGCTCACGGGCGAGCGTGAGCTGCTGCGCGTTCGGCTCGTCCTGCCACTCGGTGCCCCAGTGGACGCTGACCACGACGATGTCCGCACCGGCGGCCCGCGCGGCCCGCGCGTCCGCGAGGATCCGGTCCCGGTCGATGAGATTGACCGCCCACGGCTGCCCCTTCGGCAGCGCGATGCCGTTGGTGCCGTATGTGTAGGCGAGCTGGGCCACGGTCGCCCCGCCCGCCGTGAGCAGCGCGGGCCTGGCGGCCTCGTCCTCGCTGCGCGCGGACCCCGTGTGCTTCAGCCCCACGGCGTCCATGGCGTCGAGCGTCCGCCGGATTCCGTTGGGACCGTCGTCCAGTGTGTGGTTGGAAGCCGTGTCGCAGGCTGCGTAGCCGACGTCCTTGAGGGCCCGCGCGACCTGCGGCGGTGACTTGAACGACGGGTAGCCGGTGAAGGGCCCGCCGTCGGCGCCGTACACCGTCTCCATGTGGCAGATGGCCAGATCCGCCGCGCTGACGACGGACTTGACGCCGGCGAGCATCTTGCCGAAGTCGTACCCGCTCCCTCCGGCGTCCTCCTTGGCCTGCTGGATGATCTCGGTGTGCGGCAGGACGTCCCCCGTGGCGACCAGCGTGAACGCCCGCGGCCCGGTGGGGGAGCCCGCATTCACCGGCGACGACGGCGATGGTGACGGCGATGGTGCGGCCTGCTGCACGGCCGGGGCACCGCAGCCTGCGACGGTCAGGAGCAGCGCGACGGCTGCGGCGAAGGTCTCTCGGCGAGGCAGGCGGCACATGATCGGCTCGTCTCACGATCGGCGGACACGACAGGACCTCCGACTATGCGAGCGCCCACCCGGTCGACCCGGGAACCCACACCCCGAGGTCACCCGATGGGGCAACCGCGTACACGCGCCAGCGGGCATTCGGCCCTGCCTGCCGCCGCGCGGCCCCACCATGAACAGGAACGCCCGCGCCGGGCCGAACGAGGAGCGCGAAGGACGCCATGGCCTACTACGCCGTAGAGGAGGATGGCGGCCACCGGGCCCACCGGCAAGTCCAGCCGCGAAAGCTGGCAGCTACCTGACAGGTCCATGGACCAGCTCGGGCCCGCCGGGGAAGCTTCGCTGATGAAACAGCGATCATCAACGAAGTGAGAGGCATGAGCACCGACTCGGTCGATCTCGGCCATGATCACCCGTATCTCCCCACGACCTGGCTGGAACAGCGCCGACGGATCTCCTCCGTGGCGGACCTGGTGGAACTGAGCTCTGCCTTCCGCGCCTCGAAGACCATGCTGAGCGCGGTCGAGTTGGGCGTCTTCACCGAACTGGCGAAGGGCCCGCTGAACGAGGAACAGTTGCGCACCAGGCTCGGCCTCCACGCACGCGCCGCCGCGGACTTCCTCGACGCACTGGTGTCGCTCGGACTGCTCGACCGGGACGGCGATGGCCGTTATGCCAACACCCCGGTGGCCGACCAGGTCCTCGACCGGGCGAAGCCGGGCTATCTCGGTGGCGTCATGGAGATGCGCAGCACCCGCCTCTACCAGTTCTGGGGCAACCTGACCGAGGCGCTGCGCACCGGTCAGCCGCAGAACGAGGCCCGGAACGGCGGCGACCCGTTCTCGGCCATCTACGCCGACCCGACCCGGCTGCGGGCGTTCCAGCGGGCGATGTCCGCGCTCTCCCTGGAGGCGGTCCGCGCACTGGCGGAGAAGTTCCCCTGGCAGCAGTACCGGACGGTGGCCGACCTCGGCTGCTCCGAGGGCGCGCTGCTGGGCCAGGTGGCGCTGCGCCATCCGCACCTGCGCGGGACCGGCCACGACCTTCCGGCCGTGCGGGCCGGATTCGAGGAGTACGTCGCGGACCTCGGGCTGTCGGACCGGCTGGCCTTCCGGCCGCTGGACTTCTTCGTCGACCCGCTCCCGACGGCCGACGTGCTGGTGTTCGCGCACATCCTCCACGACTGGGACACGGACACCAAGCTGACGCTGCTGCGCAAGGCCTACGACGCGCTTCCCGACGGCGGTGCGGTCGTCGTCCTGGAGGCGCTGATCGACGACGACCGCAGGGTGAACACCTTCGGTCTGCTGCAGAGCCTCAACATGCTCATCGAGACTCCCGGCGGCTTCGACTTCACTGCCGCCGCCGGCCGGGACTGGCTCACCGAGGCCGGGTTCCGGGACATCCGGGCCGAGCACCTGGCCGGACCCGAGGGCATGCTCGTCGCCGTCAAGTAGGCCGCAGGGCTGTCAAGTAGGCCGCAGACAGGCCGCAAACAGCCCGGTCTCCGCGCGCTCTTGTCTGCGCGCCCTTCTCCGCGCGCGCCATCTCCGCGCCCTTCACAGATCCTCATGATCACAAAACCCTCATGATCACGAAAGAGACATCACCGATGACGGAACGTGCCGTGCTCGACGGACGCAGCCTGACGATCGCCCAGGTCGTACAGATATCGCGGGGCGAGGGGCAGGTCGGGCTGTCCGAGGCCGCCGCCGAGCGCCTGAGGGAGTCCCGCAGCCTCAAGCTCGACCTGATCGCCACCCAGCAGCCCATCTACGGCGTCACCACCGGGTTCGGGGACAGCGCCAACAACCAGATCTCCCCGGCCAAGGCGGCCGAGCTCCAGCGCAACATGATCCGCTACCACCTCAACGGCACCGGCCCTGCCGCCACGGCCGAGGTCGCCCGCGCCACCCTGCTGATCCGGGCCAACTGCCTGGCCCGCGGCAACTCCGCCGTCAACCCCGCCATCGTCGACCGCCTCCTCGACCTCCTGCGGCACGACGCCCTCCCGGTCATTCCGGAGCGCGGGTCCGTCGGCGCCAGCGGCGACCTCGTCCCCATGTGCTACGTCGCCGCGCCCCTCATCGGCGAGGGCGAACTGCTCTACCAGGGCAGCGTCCGCCCCGCCGCCGACGTCCTCGCCGAACTCGGCCTCGACCCGATCGTGCCCGAGGCCAAGGACGGCCTCGCCCTCATCAACGGCACCTCCTTCTCCTCCGCCTACGCCGCCCTCGCCATCGCCCGCGCCGAGGAACTCGCCGTCCTCGCCGAGACCTGCACCGCCCTGGCCAGCGAGGGCCTGAACGGCAACCGCAGCCACTTCAACGCCTTCATCCACGAGGAGAAGCCGCACCCCGGGCAGATCACCAGTGCCCGCCGGGTCGCCGAGATCCTGGCTGACTCCGGCCTCGCCCTCGAACACAGCCAGGTCCTCGGTCTCAGCGACGCCCTGGAGGACCGCGGCTACCAGCGCCTGACCCGCACCATCCAGGACCGCTACTCCATCCGCTGCGCCCCCCACGTCATCGGCGTCCTGCGGGACACCATCGACTGGGCCCGCCGCTGGATCGAGATCGAGATCAACTCCTCCAACGACAACCCGCTGTTCGACGTCGCCGGCGGCACCGTCCACAGCGGCGGCAACTTCTACGGCGGCCACGTGGTCCAGGCGATGGACGCCCTCAAGGTCGCCGTTGCCAACGTCGCCGACCTCCTCGACCGTCAGCTCGAACTCCTCGTCGACGAGAAGTTCAACAACGGCCTGACGCCCAACCTGATCGCCCCCGTGCAGGCCGACGAGTGGGCCGCCGGCCTGCACCACGGCTTCAAGGGCATGCAGCTGGCCTGCTCCGCCATCACTGCGGAGGCCCTCAAGAACACCAACCCGGTCAGCGTCTTCTCCCGCTCCACCGAGGCCCACAACCAGGACAAGGTGAGCATGTCCCCGATCGCCGCGCGGGACGCGCGCACGATCGTCGACCTCGTCCAGGAAGTCGTGGCCATCCATCTCCTCGCCGCCTGCCAGGCCGTCGAGATCCGCGGCGCCGGGCAGCTCGCCACGCGCAGCCGCGCCGTCCACGACCTCGTCCGCACGGTCGCCCCCTTCGTCGACACCGACCGCCGCATGGACGCGGACATCCAGGCGGTCCTGCGGCTGATCCGCTCCGGTGAACTCGTCGACGCCGCCCGGTCCGAGGAAGAGCGCAAGGAGCTGGCCGATGCCTGACCGCATCCTCGGCTACGAGGAGATCCTGGGCGAGGTCCGCAGGCTCTCCCCGCTGATCGCCAAGCGCTCGGAGGAGATCGAGCAGCTGCGCCGGCTGCCCGAGGACCTGGTCGAGTCGCTGCGCACCGCCGGAGTGTTCCGGGCCGCGATGCCCGCCGAGTGGGGCGGCAGCGATCTCACCTCGATGGAACAGATCGCGATCATCGAGGAGGCGTCCCGGGCCGATACGTCGGTCGGCTGGTGCGTCATGATCGGGATGGACTCGGGCATCTACGCCGGCTACCTGCAGCCCGACGCCGCCCGCGGGCTGTATCCGGAGCTGGACCTGATCACCGCCGGCCAGGTCCGTCCGGGCGCCCGGGCGCACGTCGTCGAGGGGGGCTACCGTCTGGAGGGCACCTGGCGCTTCGGCAGCGGGTGCACTCACGCCGACGTGATCGCGGGCGGCTGTCTGGTGTTCCGCGACGGCGAGCAGGTCAAGGACGAGCGCGGCCGCCCCGTCTGGCGGGTGGTGCTCCTGCCGCGCGACCAGGTGGAGATCATCGACAACTGGTACACCACCGGGCTGTCCGGCAGCGGGAGTTGCGACTACCGGGCCGAGGGCGTCTTCGTCCCCGAGGAGCACACGTTCGTCTTCGACGAGCCGTGGGCCGACCGTCCGATCAACCGCCACCCGGACGCGATCCTGCGGAAGATGGCCGGTGTCCCGCTGGGCGCCGCGCGGGGGGTGCTGGACTTCGTCCACGAGATCGCCGAGCAGCGGGTGGACCGGGCGAGCGGTACCGGCTGGCGGGACTCGCCGCGCGCGCGGCGCGTGATGGCCCGCTGCGAGCTGAACCTCGCCGCCGCCCGTACCCTCGTCTACTCCTCGGTCGAGGACATCTGGGCCAGGCTGGTGGCGAACGAGCCGGTGCAGCCCAAGGAGCGCGCGCTGGCGGCCCTGGCCAGGTACAACGCCTTCCGGGCCGCGCGCGACATCGCGAACGACCTGTACGACCTGGTCGGCGGGGACTCGATCTACAGCCACCGCACCCCGCTCGACCGGCGGCTGCGCGATCTGACCACGATCTGCCAGCACGTGGTCGGGCAGGACCTGATCCTCGACTGGTCGGGAGAGCTCCTGCTGGGCGGGTCGCCCGACACCCCGTTCATCTGACCGGACATCAGTACCACTGGCAGGAGGCCGGCGAGGGGGCCCACTCGAACGAGTGGCCCCCTCGCTGCTGTCCGTGTAGTGCAGGGCTACTCTCCGGATGTGGACACAACACCAAATTCCGCCGTCGGCCGTCCCCGGGTCGGACACATCCGGTTCCTCAACTCACTGCCCGTGTACTGGGGGCTGGCCCGGACCGGTGCCCTGCTCGATCTCGAACTGACCAGAAGGACTCCCGACGAACTGAACGACGGGCTGGTCCTGGGCGACCTGGACATCTCGGCGATCAGCCTGGTCGAGTTCCTGCGCAACGCCGACGAACTGGTGGTGCTGCCCGGGCTGGCGGTGGGCTGCGACGGCCCGGTGATGTCCTGCTCGATCGTCTCCCGGCTGCCGCTGGACCAGCTGGACGGCGCACGGGTGGCGCTCGGCTCCACCTCCCGGACGTCGGTGTGCCTGGCCAGGCTGCTGCTCGCCGAGCAGTACCGGGTCAGGCCGCGGTACGAGGTCCGGCCGCCCGACCTGGAAGCGATGATGCGGGAGGCGGACGCCGCCGTGGTCATCGGGGACGTGGCGCTGACGGCGTCGCTGCACCAGGCCGAGCAGCTGGGCCTGCACGTCCACGACCTCGGGCAGATGTGGAAGGACTGGACCGGGCTGCCCTTCGTCTTCGCGGTCTGGGCCGTCCGCCGCGACTACCTGGCCCACCGGCCCGAGCTGGTCCGCCAGGTGCACCGCTCCCTGCTCGCCGCCCGCGACCTCTCCCTGGGGCACCTTCCCGGGATCGCCGAGCAGGCCGCTTG
Organism: Kitasatospora aureofaciens; assembly: GCF_019192735.1. Taxonomy (GTDB): domain Bacteria; phylum Actinomycetota; class Actinomycetes; order Streptomycetales; family Streptomycetaceae; genus Kitasatospora; species Kitasatospora aureofaciens_A. Next base: position 11,909 of record NZ_JAHTKP010000053.1, on the reverse strand, counting down.
CTGGGAGCCGTTCGACGCGGCATCGCTGGAGCGCTACTTCAAGACGCTTGACTTCCGGCTGGCGGAGGACCAGTTCGCCGCCATCACCGAGTTCGCCCGGCAGGCGGGCCCGATCGCCGGATTCCCCGCGGACACACGGGTGGAGGTGCTCGGCGCGTAGGCGGGTGGAGGTGCTCGGCGCGTAGTTCGACACCGGGATTTCGACACCGGGATTGAGTCTCCCGGGGCTGCCGGGCCGTATTACGTCAGCGGGAAGGCATCCGAGCGAGGGGAGGGGGAAGGTGAGTCCGGTGATCATCTCGGAGACGGCGGAGTTCCGCATCGGCGACCACGTGTGGGTCTACCGCGACTCCTCCTACGGTGCGGTCGAGAGCGCCGTCGTCGTGGACGTGCGGCCCGACCGCAGCCTCCGGCTGGAGTTCACCGACGGGCACCGCAACCACCTTCGCCACGGGCACATCGAGCTGCGGACGCCGCCCGCCGGTGCGGTGGCAGCCGGCGGGCGGTTCGAGGAGCCGGCACAGGGTGGGGGCGAGGTCCCACGGTGACGGGCCGCCTGCGGTCACGCCGTGACCTTGGCGATGAAGGCGGCCAGGTTCGCCACCGTGCGCTGGACCTTCTCCTCCACGGTCAGTGACTCGTGCAGCTTGGTGCCGATGTCCTTCTTGCCGCGCACGTACAGCGAGCAGGACAGGTCGCTGCACATGTACGCGCCCACGGAGTTGCCCTGCTTGCCGGCCTTCCCGGCGAGCGGGGCTACCAGCAGCGAGACGCCGCCCGTGTGGGTGGTCACGCAGAGCGAGCACATGCTGCGCCGGGCCTGCCAGGAGGAGGCGGCGGCGGAGGAGCGCAGGGCGACGGCCACCCGGCGGCCGTCGAGCTCGGTGACGAGGTAGGCGCGGTCGGGAGCCTGGTGGTCGCGCCAGCCGAGGAAGTCGAGGTCGTCCCACGGCTGCTCGGCCAGGTCGCGGGGGACGTTGAGGCGCGAGGCCTCGCCCTTGGTGCAGTTCACGAACGCGTTGCGGATCTCTTGCTCGGTCAGCGGCTTCATAGGAAGCAACGTAAGTTACCTAGGGGCATTAGGCAAATGTATTATTGCCCCAGGTAAGAGAGAGCTGGACGATGGGAGCAGCATGGCGCGCGTAGGACTGACCGCGGAACGCCTCACGCTGGCGGGCGCGGAGCTGGCCGACGAGGTCGGCTTCGACAAGGTGACGGTCTCGGCGCTCGCGCGGCGCTTCGGCGTCAAGGACGCGAGCCTGTACTCGCACGTCAAGAACTCCCGGGACCTGAAGACCCGCATCGCGCTGCTCGCCCTGGCGGAACTCGCCGACCGGGTCGCCGCCGCCCTCGCCGGGCGCGCGGGCAAGGACGCCCTCACGGCCTTCGCCAACGCCTACCGCGACTACGCCCGCGAGCACCCCGGCCGCTACGCCGCCGGACAGCTCGAGCTCGACGCGGAGACGATCCGGGCGAGTGCCGCGGGCCGGCACTCCCGGATGACGCGGGCGATCCTGCGCGGGTACGACCTCGCGGAACCTGACGAGACCGACGCCGTGCGGCTGCTGGGCAGCACCTTCCACGGCTACGTCACGCTGGAGCGAGCCGGGAGCTTCCAGCACACCGCGCGCGACACGGAGGACACCTGGTCGCGGATCCTCGACGCCCTCGACGCTCTGTTGCGCAACTGGCCTGCCGCCTGAGGGGGTTGGGCGGCCGCGTCCTGATCGCGCACGCACACTCAGGGAATCCTTCGCATCGGGATGTCACATCCTTCGGCGGCGTCCTGTCTACCTGTCGGGTGCGGCCGTTTCCGCACCGCTGCGGGTTTGAAGCGATTGGAGCATTCTCGTGAAGGCCGTCATCGTGTGCACCTCGGTGTCCCACGGCAACACCAGGAGGATCGCCGACGTCATGGGCCAGGTCCTGGAGGCCCCGGTTGTCGAGCCCGAACAGGTCGATACGGCGGAGCTCTCCGGCTGCGACCTCGTGGGATTCGGCTCGGGGATCTTCACGGGGAACTTCCACCCCCGGCTGCTCCAGTTCGTCCGGTCGCTCCCGGCCGGGGAGCAGCGGCGCAAGGCGTTCGTGTTCGCCACGAGCGGGCTGCCCGAGCTGCGGTTCCGGCCATTCACCCGCCCCCTCGTGCGGCTCCTCGGAGGGAAGGGCTTCGAGGCGGGCGACACCTTTTCGTGCCGCGGGTTCGACACCTGGCTTCCGTTCAGGCTCGTCGGCGGCATCAACAAGGGACGGCCCGGCGCCCCCGATCTGGACGCGGCGCGCACGTTCGCCGAAGGGCTGCGAGCCCGCACCGGCGCGGCGTCCTGACCGTCCCTGGTGCGGCCTTCACTCCCTGCCGGAGATTGTCCGAATGTAGGCAGGCGAATGACCTCCCGATGGGCTATCGGACTCCAGTTGCGTTGACGTCAACGTCACTCGAACGAGTGGTTTTTGACGTGTCCCGGCGGAAAGTGATGCATCGTCCGCGAACTCGGTCGACCGATGCAATCGCGGCAGCACTGCACTGCCCGTCGAAGGCAAGGAGTCCTTACGCGTGTTACCCACCATGTCGCGACACGACCGCGAGCAGTTCCTCGCCGACCGGCGCGTCGGCGTCCTGGGTGTCGTCGATCCGAGGGGCGGCGACCGGGCGCCCCTGGTCGTGCCGGTCTGGTACGGCTACGAGGCCGGGGGAGAGATCGTGGTCCAGACCGGCCGGGAGACGGTCAAGGGCCAACTGCTGCGCGCCGCAGGCCGGTTCAGCCTCTGCGTGCAGGACGAGCGGCGGCCCTACCGCTATGTGAGCGTCGAGGGGCCAGTCGTCGCGGTCGAGGACCCGGTGCCGCCCGCCGTCCGCGAAAACCTGGCCCATCGCTACCTGGACCCGGACGAGGCCCGCGCCTATCTCGCCGCCACCGCCGCTCAGCTCAAGGACGACGTCCTCTTCCGGCTGTCGCCGCAGCGCTGGCGCACCGCCGACTTCGCAGCCTTCGCCGCCGACTTCGCCGAGCCCGGGGCCGACGGCGCCGCCTGAGCGCCTGCCCACCGTCGGCTCGTCCCGGCCATCCGCCGCGATGAGCCAAGGGCGTTATCCGAAGACGACGTCTGGCGACGTCATTCGGCGACGTCAACCCAACTCGGAAGGATCCGATGACCGACACCCACGTTTCGCCGCGCCTGCACCCCCGGCCCGCCGGCCCGCCGACAGGCGGCCGTCTCCCGTCCTATCCACGGGACCTCCGCCTCCCGGACCTGTTCGCCCGGCAGGCGGCCGCCCGGCCGCACGCACTCGCCGCGCGGCACGGCGAACGCAGCCTCACCTATGGCCAACTCGACTGCCGTTCAACGGCCTTGGCGGAGCGCCTGCTCGCCTCCGGCGTCGTTCCGGGCGAGCCGGTCGGCGTCTGCGGCAGCCGGTCGCTGGAGGCGCTGGTCGCGCTGCTGGGCATACTCAAGGCCGGCTGCGCGTACGTACCGCTCGATGACGACCTCCCCCCGGCCCGGCTGCGGGCCATGGCCGAGGACGCCGGGCTCCGCGCCGCCGTCACCCTGCCGAACGCCGCACGCCGGGTGCGCGGGCTGCACATGAGTATCGGGGTCGACGAGGACGCGCCCACGGATGCGGCGCCGTCCACCGCATCCGCCCCCGCAACCGTCCCCGCCGCCCGCTTATCCGCGTCCGACTGCGCCTACGTGGCCTTCACCTCCGGCACGACCGGGCGCCCGAAGCCGGTGGCGATCCCGCACCGGGGCGTGGCCCGTCTCGTCCTGTCCGACCGCGAGCTGCCCCCGCCCGGGCCCGACGACCGGATACTGCACGGTTACGGCCTCTCCTCGGACGCCTCGACCATCGAGATCTGGGGAGCCCTCCTCACGGGCGCCTGCCTGGTCATCGCCGACCGGGAGCAACTGCTCTCACCGGCCGCCCTGGAGCAGCTGTTCCACACCCGGGCCGTCACGGTCGCCTACCTGACCACGGGCGTCTTTCACCTCCTCGCCCGGACCCGTCCGCAGGCCATGGCCGGGCTGCGGTTCGTCTCGGCCGGTGGCGAGGCGATGGACCCGCGGCTCGCGAGCGCCGTCCTCGCGGCCTGCCCCGCCACCACGGTGGTCAACTTCTACGGTCCGACCGAGAATTCGGTCGTCTCCACCGCCCACATCGTGCGCCCGCTGCCCGAGGACGCCGCGTCCGTCCCCATCGGCCGCCCGTTCGGGGCCACCACCTGCCACGTCCTGCTCCCCGACGGCACGCCCGCGCCGCCCGGTGAGGAGGGCGAACTGTTCGTCGGCGGGGACGGGTTGGCGCTCGGCTACCTCGGAGATCCGCGGCTGACCGCCGAGCGGTTCGTCCGGCTGCCCGAGGTCGAGCCCGGCGGCCTGCTCTACCGGACCGGCGACCAGGCCCGCTGGACCGACGACGGACTGCTGGAGTACCGCGGGCGGCTGGACCGTCAGGTGAAGCTGCGCGGTGCGCGCGTCGAACTCGACGAGGTGGAGGCCCGGTTGCGCGCCCACCCGGAGGTCGGCGAGGCCGTGGTCGAGGCCGGTCCGGAGGCGCTGACCGCTTACGTCACTCCCGCCGCGCCCGGGCGCCCTCTGCCGTTGCCCGACCTGCGTGCGTACTGCACCCAGTGGCTGCCCGCGCAGGCCGTTCCCACCCTCGTCGCCCTGGACCGCTTCCCGGTGACCAGCGGTGGCAAGGTCGACCGCGTGCGGCTGAAGGCCATCGCCGGCGTCGCCCGGGAAGCCACAGTCCAGCACGAGGCGAACGAGCAGCAGCCCGAGAGCCTGCTCGGCCTCCTCGCCGAGGTGTGGCGGCAGGTGCTGCGCGTGCGCCCCGCGCCCGAGGACGACTTCTTCCACCTCGGCGGCGACTCGCTGCTCGCCTCCGAGGCGGTCACCCGTACCCTGGCCGCGCTCGGCCTGGACGCGGCGCTGGGTTCCACCCTCATCAGGGCCCTGCTCGCCGCACCCACCCTCCAGGGCTTCACCGACGCCGTACGCGCCGCTCGCGACGGCTCCGGCACGACCGCCGCCACCAGCACTGCCACCGGGACCGCCGTCGACTTCACCCGCGAGACCGAACTCGGCTTCGACCTCCCGCCCGCCGAAGGCCCGGCGCCGCGCCCGCAGGACCCGCGGGACATCCTGCTCACCGGAGCCTCCGGCTTCGTCGGCGCCTTCCTCCTGGACCAGCTGCTGCGCGACACCGCCGCCCGCATCCACTGCCCCGTACGGGCGGCGAGCCGCCCCCACGCCGAACAGCGGGTACGCACCGCCCTCGCCCGCTACGGGCTGCGCGTGGGCGAGGCCGACTGGCGGCGGGTGGAGTGCTTCCCCGCGGACCTCTCCGAGCCCGGCCTCGGCATGCCGGACGGACACCGTGCCGCGCTGGCCGGCCGGCTGGACCTGATCGTGCACAACGGCGCCCAGGTCAACTTCCTCTACCCCTACGAGCAGTTGCGGGCGCCCAACGTGGACGGCACCCGGGAGGTCATCCGCATCGCGGCGCCCCGCCGCGTTCCGGTGCACTTCGTCTCCACCGTCGCCGTCGTCGCCGGCTTCGGGGCGGCCGGGATACGCGACGTGGACGAGGACGTGCCGCCGGCCCACGCCGACGGGCTCACCATGGGTTACGCCGAGAGCAAGTGGGTCGCCGAGGGGGTGCTGCGCCGGGCGGCGGCGCAGGGCCTGCCGGTGGCCGTGTACCGCCCGTACGAGGTGACCGGCGACCAGGTGCGCGGGGTGGGCAACACCGAGACGGCCATCTGCTCGCTCTTCAAGACGATCGCCGAGACCGGGCTGGCCCCCGACATCGCCCTGCCGATGGACTTCGTGCCGGTCGACCACCTCGCCGCGGCCGTGGTCCACATCGCCACCCGGCAGAAGGCCGACGGCCGGGCCTACCACCTCACCAACCCCCGCCCGGCGATGCTGTCGGACGTTGTCGGCCGCATGCGCGCTGCGGGCTGCGCGGTGCGGACGCTGCCGTACCCGCAGTGGGTCGGCGAGCTGGTGCGGCACGTCGCCGCGAACCCGACCAGCGCCACCGCCCCCTTCGTCTCGCTGTGTGTGGACCGCAGCCGTACGGCCGACATGTCCGTCAAGGAGATGTACTTCAAGGACACCTTCCCGGTGCTCGGCCGGCGCAACGCCGAGGCCGCCATGGCCGACAGCGGGCTGCACTGCCCGCCGGTCGACTCCGCCCTGCTGGACCGGTACCTGGAGTACTTCTTCGCCTCCGGCTACATCCCGCGGCCCACGGCCGGAGCCGTCGCCTCTCACCAGGAGCGCATTGCATGACCAATCTCGACACCCACGCCGCGATCGCCGACACCGTCATCCCCGTGCCCGAAGCGGCACCCGGCACCGCCGGACCCCCCTGCGCCTACGCCCGGCTGCGCGCCGAACAGCCCGTCGTCAAAGCGCAGTTGCCCAACGGCGAGACCGCCTGGCTGCTCAGCCGCTACCAGGACGTGCGCGCCGCCTTCGCCGACCCCCGGCTCGTACGGCCCCTGCTCTCCGCGTGGCCGCCCACCGAAGACGCCGACGCGCCGCCGCCGTGCCTGCCGACGTTCCTGGAGATGACCGGGGAGCACCACGAGCGCGTGCGCCGCGCCGTCCTGCCGTTGTTCGGCCGGGGGCGGCTGGAGTTCATGCGGCCCCGGATCCGGGCCATGGCGGAGGAGTTGATCGACGCGATGGTGGCCGCGTCCCCCGGCCGGACGGCCGACCTGGTCGCCGCCTACGTCGAGCCGCTGCCGTTGCGGGTGCTGTGCGAGACCGTCGGCCTGCCGTACGAGGACCGGGACCTCTATCTCCCGCACACCCTCACGCTGCTCGGCGCCGCCGGGCTGACGATGGAACAGGTGCTGGAGGCCCTGTACGCGCTGCAGGACTACGCGTCGACGCTGATCACCCGCAAGGAGCAGGAAGGCGATGGCGAAGGCGAAGGCGACGACTGCATCCGGCTGCTCCTCGCCGAGAGCCGCCGCCCGGGCGGCGGGCTGACCAGGGACGACGTCGTCAGCTTCGTCGTCACCATGCTCATGGCCGGTTACAAGACCAACATGCAGCACACCGGCAACGCCCTGCTCGCCCTCCTCACCCACCCCGACCAGCTGCGGATGCTCCGCGACGAGCCCGGGCGGATCGGCAGCGCGGTGGACGAACTGCTGCGGTACGTCCCCCTCATGAACGCGATCAACATCCTCGTCGCCCGCGAGGACCTCACCCTCCACGGCCAACACATCCGGGCCGGCGACGCCGTCGTCCCGGTGCCCGCCTCCGCCAACCACGACCTCGAGGCGTTCACCGACCCCGACCGGCTCGACCTGACCCGCACGCCCAACCCGCACGTCGCCTTCGGCCACGGCCCGCACGCGTGCACCGGCGCCCATCTGAGCCGGCTGCAACTCGCCACCGTGATCGAGGTGCTGCTGGAACGGCTGCCCGACATCGAACTCGCCGAGCCGGCCGAGATGCTGCCCTGGGACGAGTCCACTCCGCTGCGCGCACCGGCCCGCCTGCCGGTGCGGTGGTGACCACGCACGCAGACCCTTGTCCGTCCGATCCTGAAAGGCCCTTGACTACCACATGAGCGAGCGAAGCGAGCGAGTCATCGAAATCTGCGCATGGGCGAATGCCCCTGCCGAGCGAAGCGAGGTGGGCGCATGAGCGCACCCCAGGCACCCGCCACCGACCACACCCCGCACGAACTGCCCCTCCCGCACTACCCGTTCAGCACCAAGGGCGACCGCCTCGCCCCCGAGCTGGCTGACCTGCAGGGCCGTTGCCCGGTCGCCCGGGTCAGGACCAACTCCGGCGGCGAGGCATGGCTGGTCACCGGCTACGAGCTGGCGCGCGACATCCTGCGGGACCGCGCCTTCGCGCGCTCCGTGCTCGGTGAGTCGGACAGTCCCACCCAGGACGCCCCGATCCTCGCGCCCGAACTGCTGGACGCCATGAACCACCTCCAGCAGGCCGGGCTGCGGGACGAGGTGCTCGCCGCGCTCGGCCGCAACCAGCCCGAACTGCCCGCCGACTGGGTCGCCGAGGTCACCCGCGCCGGCCTGGACGCGATGCTCGCCGAAGGCACCCCCGGCGACCTGCACCGGCACTTCGCCGAGTGGGTCGCTGCGCAGTGCATGTGCCGACTGCTCGGCCTGCCCTTCGGGGACCGTGAGTGGCTCGCCGAGCGCGCCGACAAGGACCTCACCATGGTGACCTACTCCGACGAGGAGCTGGCCACCAACTGGGAGGAGATCCGCGCCTACATGGCCGCGTTCATGGCCGCGCGCACACCCGGCCGGCCGCGCGGCCTCGCCGACCGCCTCGCCGACCTCAACGCCTCCGGCCAGGGGCTGACCGACGAGCAGCTGTCCAACATCGTCGCCGTCCTGTTCGTCAGCGGCTACGAGGACTTCGCGAGCTTCCTGGGGGTCGCCGCGCTGAACCTGCTCCAGCGCCCCGAGGACTTCGCCGCACTCCGCGCCCGTCCGGAGACGATGCCGCAGTACGTCGAGGAGCTGCTGCGGTGCAGCGTCGTCCTCGGCAACGCGATCCCGCGTTTCGTCACCCAGGACACGGAGCTGGGCCCCGCGTCCGTCAAGGCGGGCGACCTCATCCTGCTCTCCCTGGACGCGGCCAACTTCGACCCCGTCGCCTTCGCCGACGCCGAGGACTTCGACCCCACCCGTTCCCCCAACCCCCACCTTCGCTTCGGCCACGGCCGCCACCACTGCCCCGGCGCCCATCTGGTCCGCCGGCACTCCGACACCGCCTTCCGCGTCCTGCTCGCCCACATCCCCACCCTCCGCCTCGCGGCCCCGATCGCCGAGATCCCCTGGCACCCCAACCGCATGGCGATCACCCCGGCCGCCATCCCGGTGACCTGGTAAATCCATGGGGGCATGGGAAGTCGGCCGGTCCGACTTCCCATGCCTCCATGTTCACGTCCCCGCACATCGGCCTTGAACTACGCCTGTAGTGGAGGGGCCGGCCCGGCGGTGACCTCGGGTGATCGCCGGCGGCGTCGGAACCGCTCCCGCAGGATGCCGCTAAGCTCTGGGCGGCATTCGGGGTGCCACGGCGGAGTGTGCCGGGCCAAGCGGGGGAGTGGTGTGGCGATGCAGCCGTTGCTGGCCGAGGATCCGTCGGTCGTCGGGTCCTACCGGCTGCTCGGGCGGCTCGGCGCCGGTGGGATGGGCTGCGTCTACCTCGGCCGGACGGCCGGGGGTCGGACCGTCGCGGTGAAGGTCGTGCGGCCGGAGCTGGCGGCGGACGCCGAGTTCCGGGCCCGCTTCCGGCGCGAGGTGGCCGCGGCGCGGCGGGTCGGGGGCGCGTGGACCGCGCCGGTGCTCGACTCGGACACCGAGTCGCCCGAGCCGTGGGTGGCCACCGGATACGTCGCGGGGCCCTCGCTGGCCGAGGCGGTGGCGGAGTTCGGGCCGCTGTCCGAGCACGGGATACGGGCACTGGTGGCCGGGCTCGCGGAGGCGTTGAACGCCATCCACGGGCTGGGGCTGATCCACCGTGACCTCAAGCCGTCGAACGTGATGCTGTCGCCGGACGGTCCGGTGCTGATCGACTTCGGGATCGCACGGGCGATGGACAGCCTGGCGACCTCGTCGCTCACCAGCACGGGGGTCGTGGTGGGCTCGCCGGGGTACATGTCGCCGGAGCAGGTGCAGGACCGGCCACTGGGTCCGGCATCGGACGTGTTCCAGCTCGGCACGGTGCTGGCGTTCGCGGCCACCGGCCAGGGGCCGTTCAGCGCGGAGAGCGCGGCCGCCCTGCTGTACAAGGTGGCGCACGGCGAGCCGGAACTGGGCCACCTGCAGGGCGAGTTGCGGGCGGCGGCCGAGGCCTGCCTGGCCAAGGACCCGGCCGCCCGGCCGACCCCGCAGGAGGTCGCGGCACGGCTCGCACCGCGCGGGGCCGCGGAACTGGTCGGCGCCGGCTGGCTCGCCGCGCCGCTGATGGCGCAGATCAGCCGGCGGACGGTGGAGCTGCTCAACCTGGATGCGGCGCCGGAGCCGGTCGTACCAGACGCCACGACGCCGCCGCAGCCGTCCGCGACCACCCCCACTCCCACCATGCCGTCGCAACCGCCCCTACAGGCCCCCGTGGCGCCGGTGCCGGATGCGACGATGGCGCTACGGGCCTCGGCGCCGGACGGCCGCCGGGAGGCGAACGCCGGTAACCGCGGCAAGGCGCCGCTGCTTGCCGGGGTCGCGGTCGTGGTGGTGGCCGCACTGGCGGTCACGGCGGCCGTGATGCTGCATTCCGACCCCGGGCACACTGCTGCCGCGGGGAGCACTCCCAGCACCCCTCCCATTCCCAAGAGCTTCATCGGCGCGTGGGGTGGCCAACTCCAGGACAACTCCGGGCTGAGCGGCGCTGCCGCACTGAGCATCCACGACGAGAACAGCAGCAACGGGGACAGCGACTCGATCGAAACGGAGATCGACCTCCGCGGCGCGGCGGTTCCCGGCGGAAGCGGGTCATGCCTGTCGGCGTACAAGCGCCAGGAGGTGACGGACCAGAAGCTGGTCCTGACCGGCAAATTGGTCGGCGGTCCGGACTCGCAGGGCCCGGGTTGCAAGAAGTACCTCGACACCGACACGGTGACCATCACGCTCAACAACGACGGCACACTGCAGATGAGCTGGGACGACCGGAGCGGGAGAACCGCGACCGCCGAGCTGACCCGGCAGGAGTCGTTTGGCAGCGCTCTCAAGCCGACGGCCTTCCCGGCGGCCACCCCGATCGCCACCGGGAGCCCCTCCGGCCCGGTGCCCGCCGAGTGCAAAAACGTCGACACAGGCAAGCTGGAGCAGCTCTTCGGAAAGGAGAAGCGCGCCCCGGAGGGGAAAGAGGAGTATCTCCTTGCGGGCTCTGCGGACGAAGCGACCTACCAGACCTGCAGCCTGTGGTTCGCCGGCGGCGGCAGGGCCGGCACTTATGTCTTCTTCTCTGTCACGACCTACAAGAGTCCGGAGCAGGCCAAGCAGGCCTATGCGGCCAAGGCGAACGGAGGTGTCACCGGCACTGTGTCCAAGCCGCCCGTCACTCTCGGCGAGCAGGCCTTCCAGACGACGAAGGACGACACCATTCTCAACGAGAAGGACTACAGGCTGTTTGCCCTGGACACCAACCGGGTCGTGGACTCCTACGCGCCCCATGACACGGGCTTCCAGGACGACGCCGTGGCCACCACCATCAGCGATGTGATGAAGGGGCTGATCGCCGGCTTGAAGTAGCGCTCGTCGTCACCGAACTGGCCCTTCGTCACATCCTTCAGGAATTCGTGGCGAGGAACTTCTTCGTCGCGTCCACCCGCGCCTGGTCGGCATTGGCGGTCTTCTTGCTCCACAGCACGACCCCCCTGGCGACCTTACTGGACTGCTCCAGTTCGTAGGACCACAGGTCGCCGGGCAGATTCTGCAGGGCCGTCTGAAGTTCCCCCCTGATCTTGGACAGCGGATGCTTACGCTGCGGGGGTGAAGTCGTTCTGCAGCCTGGCTCGGGTTTCGAGCGGGGTGAGGTACCCGAACTCGGGGTGCTTGCGGAGCCTGGTGCGGTTGTACTCGACTTCGATGAAGCGGAAGACATCCGCGCGGGCCGCCTCGTGGCTCTCCCAGACGGTGGTGCCGATCTCCGCTTTCAGCAGTCCGAAAAAGCTCTCGGCTGCGGCGTTATCGTAACATATGCCGGTTCGCCCCATGCTTTGCCGCAGGCTCAACTTCCTTATCGTCCTGCGGAATTCGCTACTCGTGTACTCGCTTCCGCGGTCGCTGTGCATGATGCAGCCGGGCTTCAGGTCGCCACGGCCGGCGGCCATCTTCAGGGCGTCGGTGACCAACTCGGCGCGGTGGTGGTCAGCCATCGCGTACCCGATCACCTCG
>NZ_JAHTKP010000052.1 GCF_019192735.1 Kitasatospora aureofaciens | reverse complement strand
GACTGCTCCGGCTGCGGCGGCGGGCCGACCCGGGCGGCGCGCTGCTGGGCGGTGGGGTAGCGGCGGCCGATCCCGGCGGCGACGTGTGCCGTGCCGGCCTGCGGGTCGGACGGCAGCACTGGCAGCACGGCGGCCGCGTCCAGCCGCAGGGCGGGCAGCCCGGACCGGTCCAGCGCCTCCAGGAGCGGGGCGCGGTGGGCGGCCGGCAGCAGACGGGCGAGTGGTTCGGCCGGAGCGGGACCGGCGAGCCGACGGCCCGGCGGCGTGAAGGCCGCGACCAGCCCGTGGAAGCCGCCCCGGGCGGCGGGGGCGGCGGCGAACGGCAGTAACCGCTCGCCGAGCGCGAGGCGCGGTCCTGCGGTGCGCAGCGGGCGGGCGTCCGCGGCGAGGGCGAGCAGGCCGCCGGACGGGCCGGTCAGCGGGTAGGCCCACCAGAGCACGTCGCGCAGGTGGTCCTCGCGGTCGGTGACGGGCATCTGGCCTGCCCAGGGGTGGCCGTCGGCGGTCAGCGTGGCCAGCGTGTCGAGGGCGTCGCAGCGGCGGCGGACGCACCCGCGGCCTGCGCGGGGTTCGACGGCGGGCAGCAGACCGGAGGCGGGACGGTCGTGCGCGACCTCGGCGCGGTGGCCGAACAGCTCCTCGGCGGCCCGGCTCCAGTGCGCGATCCGCCCGGCCCGGTCGACCAGGACGAGGGCGAGCCGGACCAGGGCGACCACGCCGGACGGGTGATCACCCGGTACGGCCTCGGCGCCCGCCGGACGCGGTGTGGAGTTGGGCTCGTCCACCATGGATTCGGTCTGCTCCTGCCTGGCCGCCACGCCTGGAGGCGGCCGTCTCTCTGGAGGAGGCACGCTGTGCGGATACCAGCGAAGCACGGACCGGGCCGGGCTCGATAGCGAAACGGGGAGATTCATCAGGATCGGTTGCACGGCACATGCCTCGCGCCGGTTCGTACCCCCCTTCCGCCCGCTTGACGCGGAGTGCGCGGGGGTAGGGTGGCAGGCCGGGCCGCGCTGCGGGCCGGTCGGCAGGACGCAGACGGCAGGACGAGACAGAGGCGAGACGTGACCGCGCAGAGCCCCGCCCGCTGGACGGACCCGGAGCAGCAGGAGCTGGAGGAGCGGGTCGCCGCCGCCGAACTCGCCTGGCTCAGCATGGACGTCGACGTGCAGACGCTGCGCGTCGAGATCGACAACTTCGCGCTGATCCACCACCAGTTGCTCGGCCCGCTCTACGCCCGGCTGGACGAGCTGGACGCGCTCGTCGCCGAGGCGGTGGCGGCCCGGACCGGGCGGCCGGAGGACCTGCGGCGGGCCGCGGAGGCCCGGCAACAGGTCGAGGAACTGCCCGACCTGGACGCGCTGTTCGACTCCGTCCAGGAGCAGCGGGAGCAGAGCGGCCGGGACGGGGAGCCGGCCCCGCCGCCGCCCGCCGCCCCGGCCAAGGTCCGCCCCGGCCGGGAGGCCCAGCGGATCTACCGTGAGCTGGTCCGCCGCGCCCACCCGGACCTCACCACCGACCCCGCCGAGCAGCAGCGCCGGGCCGCGTTCCTCGTCCGGGTCAACGAGGCCTACGCGTTCGGCGACGCCGCCGCGCTGGCCGGTCTGGCCGCCGAGTGGTCCACCGCGCCCGAGGCCGCGCCCGCGCCGGACGCCCCGGACCGGCTGGAGTGGCTGCGCCGCCGGCTGGAGTGGCTCACCGCCAAGATCGCCGAGACCGCCGCCGAGCAGGTCCGGCTGGAACAGACCCCGATGGGCGAGCTGCTCGCACTCGCCCCGCAGGACCCGGACCGGCTGCTGGAGCAGCTCGCCGAGGAACTGCTCGCCAAGGCCGCCGACCGGCAGGCCGAGCTGGCCCGGCTGCTCGGCGACCCGTCGCCGGTGGGCGACCGCAACCCGTCGCCGGCGGGCGACGGCAACCCACCGCCGGTGGGCGACAATGGCACGGACCCGACCCACTCCCAGGAGAGTCACACGATGTTCGCGCAGATCCCCTCCTCCGCCGCCGCCTCCGTGCCCGCCGATGCCGTCCTGCTGGACGTGCGCGAGCAGGACGAGTGGGACGCCGGCCACGCGGACGGCGCGCTGCACATCCCGCTCGGCCAGGTGATCGCCCGGCTCGGCGAGCTGCCGGACGAGAAGCTGTACGTGCTGTGCCGGGTCGGCGGGCGCTCCGCGCAGGTCGTCCAGTACCTGGTCCAGCAGGGCCGGGACGCGGTGAACGTGGACGGCGGCATGTACGCCTGGGAGAGCGCGGGCCGCCCGATGGTGAGCAGCACCGGCCAGGACGCCTACGTCCTGTAGCCCGTACCGCCGCTCCCCCCGGGCCGTAGGGCAGGATGGGCGCGCGACCGACCCGGGACGGGACCCGGCGGCGCCCGTCCGGCAGGGGGAGTGCGCATGGCCGACAGCACCGACACACCGGCCGGCGGGCGGGTCTGGTCGGGGCCCGCGCAGCTGGTGATCGGCCTGGCCGGGGCGGCGCTGCTGACCGGCACCGGGCTCTTCCTCGGCGCGGTGTTCCTGCACGTCGCGCCCGCCAACTCGGTGTCCCGGCAGTACCGGGCCGAGGTCGACGGTGTGGTGTACCCCGAGTTCGAGCAGAACTGGAAGCTCTTCGCGCCCAACCCGCTCCAGCAGAACGTCAGCGTGGACGCCCGGGTGCGGACCGTCGCGGAGGGCGGCGCCACCCGGACCCACGACTGGACCGGGCTGACCGCACAGGACATCGCCGCGATACGGGGCAACCCGGCGCCCAGCCACGTCGACCAGAACCTGCTGCGGCGGGCCTGGGACTTCTACGACGGCTCGCACAACCCGCAGGACGAGACGCTGACCACCGCCCGCGGCAAGCTCGCCGAGGAGTACCTGAAGCGGATCGCGCTCCAGCGGATCGGGCGGAGCGTGGACGGCGAGCGGGTCCTGGAGATCGAGTTCCGGGTGACCTCGGCCACCGTCCTGCCGCCGTCCTGGAGCGGGGAGGCGCCGCCGCCCGCGCCGAAGGTGCGGGAGCTGCCCTGGTGGCCGGTGGACGACGAGGACTACCGGGGGCTCGGGTGAACGAGGTGTCGCAGCCGCCTGCGTCCGCGGCATCGTCGGCGACATCGGCGGCCGTGGAGCAACGGCTGTCGGACGGCATTCCGCGCCAGGCCGGGCAACCTGCCGCCCCCGGGCCCGCCCAGGCGCCGCGCGGGCCCGGGCCGGGTGAGCTTGTGGCCCGGGGGATGGCCGCGTTCACCGGGCGGGTGCTCGGCCGTCACCAGGCGGCGGTGGTGCGGATCGGCTTCGGCCTGGTCTGGCTCGCCTACCTGCTGCGCGAGTGGCCCCACCGGCGGGTGCTGTACGGCGACCGCTCGCCCTGGTCGATGGACCTCGCCCAGCGGCTGCTGGCGGAGAACGGCGCGTTCACCGTGCTGCCCTGGTTCGGCGGGCGGCTCTGGTTCGAGCTGGTCTACCACCTGGCGGTGCTGGCCGCCGTGGCGGTGGTGCTGGGCTGGCGGACCAGGGCGAGCACGGTGCTGTTCCTGGTCACCGTGCTGTCGCTGCAGAACCGCAACGTCTTCCTCGGCGACGGCGGCGACAACGTCGTCCACCTGATGGCGGTGTACCTGGTCTTCACCCGCTGCGCCGAGGTCTGGTCGCTGGACGCCCGCCGGGCCGGTCCCGGGCGCGTCGGCGTGGTGCTCTGGGCCGTCCTCGGCGCCGTCCTGGCGGTCTGTCAGCTCGGCGACTTCTCAGGCGAGAGCCTCACCTGGACCTCCCCCGCCTTCCCGTACGTCGGCTGGGCGCCGCTGTTCTGGGGGCTCTGGGCGGTGGCCGGGCTCTGGTGGGTGCTCGGACGGCTGCGGCCGGACGGCGAGCCGCGGGCGGTGCTCGACGCGCTGGCGAACATGATCCACAACTGCGCGATGCTGGTGATCGCCGCCGAGGTGATGCTGATCTACGCCACGGCCGGCTGGTACAAGGTGCAGGGCTCGCGCTGGCAGGACGGCACCGCGCTGTACTACCCGCTGCACCTGGACTACTTCACGCCCTGGCCGTGGCTGTCCGCGCTGGCCGGCTCGGCGCTGGTGCCGGTCTTCCTGATCTCGTACGGCACGGTGATCGTGCAGGTCGCGTTCCCGTTCACGCTGCTCAACCGGCGGGTCAAGAACGTACTGCTGGCGGTCATGATGGCCGAGCACCTGGGGATCGCGGTGATGCTCGGGCTGCCGGTGTTCTCGCTCGCGATGATCGCGGCGGACGCGGTGTTCCTGCCGACGGGGGCGCTGCTCTGGGTGGAAGCGCGGGTGCAGCGGGATGTGGTGCGGGCGGGGGCGCGGTTGCTGGGGCAGGCGCTGCGGGATCTGGAGCGGGCTTTGCGGAGGCGGGAGGACGTGAGGTGAGGGGGTGCGGGTGAGGGGCGTGGCAGAGTGAGGGCCATGGACGACGAGGTGGTGCGGGGCTGGCGGGCGGTGGAGCGGGAGCCGGGCACGGTGTTGCTGGACGGGTTCCACCCGCTGAAGCACGCGCTGCGGTTCGGCGGTGACGTCCGGCGGGTGCTGACCGCCGACCGGGCCGCGCTGCTGGCGCTCGCCGCCGAGCTGGCCGAGGACGTCGTGCCGGCGGTGGACGCGCTCGCGGTGGAGGTGCCGGAGCCGGCGCTGCGGACGCTGGCGCCCCGGCTGCACCCGACCGGGGTGATCGCGCTGGCCGTCCGGCCGTCCGCCGAGGCCAACCGGGCCGTGCTCGACCGGCTGCCGCGCCGGGCGCCGGTCGTGCTGCTGGAGAACCCGCGCAACCTGGGCAACGTCGGCGCGGTGATCCGGCTGGCGGCGGGCTTCGGCGCCACCGGGGTGGTCACCACCGGCGATCTGGATCCCTGGCACCCGACCGTGGTGCGGGGCAGCGCGGGCCTGCACTTCGCCACCGCGGTCGAGCGGCTGGCGCTGCCGGAGCTGCCCGCCGGGCCGCTGTACGTGCTGGACCCGGAGGGCGCGGACATCCGGACGCTGGACTTCCCGGACGATGCCCTGCTGGCCTTCGGCACCGAGCGGCACGGCGTCTCGGACGAGCTCAAGGCGCGCGCGGACCACCTGGTGGCGGTGCCGATGCAGCCGGGGGTGTCCAGCTTCAACCTGGCGACCAGTGTCGCGATGGGGCTCTTCCACTGGATGTCGTCGAAGCGGTGAGGCACGAAGCGGTGAGGCCGAAGCGGTGAGGCGCGGCGCCCGGGCGGGCACCGCGCCTCTGCGGAAGGGGCGTCAGGAGAAGAGGCGGCCCCAGGTCTCCGGGCCGGGGTAGCCGTCGGCGTCGGCGCCGCTCCAGCCCTGGGCCTGCTGGAAGGCCTGGACGTTGCGGCGGTCGCTCTCGCTCCACTGCGGGCCCGGGCCGACGCTGTAGGCGCCGCCGAAGCCCTTGCGGACCAGTTGTTCGCCGAGCTGCCGGACGTAGTCGTTGGAGGCGCCCGGGCCGAACTTGTCCGCGCCGGGGAAGGCGGGTACCCCGGTGCCCGGCTGGACCGGCGGCGGCAGCGGGGTGCCGGCGTCGATGTTCCGGCCCTTGCCGTAGACCAGGTAGTCCCAGGTGTCCTTGCCCGGGATGCCGTCGGCCTCGCTGCCCTGCCAGCCCTGGGCCTGCTGGAACGCCTGGGTGGCCTTGCGATCGGCCTCGCCCCACCGCGGTCCCGGGCCCTCGGAGTAGAAGCGGGCGCCGCCGCGCTGCACGAGCATCTGGCCCAGCTTGGTGACGTACGCGTTGTTGGCGCCCGGGCCGAACTTGTCCGCGCCGGGGAAGGCGGTCGAGGAGGTGCCGTCGTTGCTGCCACCGGAGAGCCCGGTGTAGCGGTAGGGGACGTACGAGCCGGAGTTGTTCCAGTACGCGTACGGGGTGGCCCGCTTCTTCGTGCCGGGGGAGGTCTGCTCGTAGGCCAGGTAGCGGGTGCGGGACGAGTCCGTCCAGCCGCCGAAGATCGCGACGTGCGAACCGGCCTGCGGGTTGGCCGGGTTGTTGTAGATCAGGACGTCGCCGGGCTGGAGGTCGGCCTTGCCGATCCGGTCGGCGAAGTTCGGCAGGGTCCAGGTGGTCTGGCTGCTGCCCAGGCTCCAGGCCATCGAGACGAAGCCGGAGCAGTCCTGGCGGTAGCCGTCCGACCAGTAGCGGCCCATGCTGTACGGGACCTGCTGGTCGACCCAGCTCTGGGCGCGCCGGACGATCTGCGCTCTGGTCAGCGGCTGGGCGGCGGCGCGCGGGGCGGCGAAGGCACGGGCGCCGGGGGCCTCGCCGTAGAGGCCGCTGACCTCGCCCTGTGGGTTCTGCGGGGACCGGGTGCTGCTGCTGCCG
Organism: Kitasatospora aureofaciens; assembly: GCF_019192735.1. GTDB lineage: Bacteria > Actinomycetota > Actinomycetes > Streptomycetales > Streptomycetaceae > Kitasatospora > Kitasatospora aureofaciens_A. The sequence continues at coordinate 48,534 of NZ_JAHTKP010000052.1, read as the reverse complement.
CCCGGGGTGGGACCGGGGCTCGGGGCGGGTGCCGCGGCGGCCGAGGTGGCGGCGGCGGTGCCGCCACCTATCGCGGTGCCGACGGCGGCCATCAGCACGGCGGCCCGGCGGCGGATGCTGTGGGCCGAGGCGTGCCCGCCCGCGTGCACCGGTGCGGCGCGCAGCCGGGCCCGGCGGCGGGCAATGCAGCCCCCGCATACGCAGTCCTCGTCCGGTTCGACCTCGTCGAACTCCAGCAGCGGGGACAGGTGGTCGGTACGGGTCATGGTCCGCCTCTTTCCTGGTCAGGCCTGACGGTGTGACAGGGCTGACCTTCCCGGGCCGGTTCCGCTGGCATCGGGACCAAAGTCCCAAACCGGGCGGAGCCCGGCGCGGCGGGTTGCGCCGGGCGGGTGGCGGCCGTTCGGCGGCCCGGGCGTGGCGTGGGTGGGCGGGAAACGGTAGCGCCGGTGCCGACCTGGCGTCCGGTCAGCTGTGGCCGGCTAACCGGCGGTGGGCGGGTTGGCGGGCGAGTACTCGGGGTCGGTCCACGTCAGCGGGGTGGCGTCGGCCAGTTCGAGGACGCCGGTGACGGTCAGTTCGACCATCCGCTGGGCGCCCGGGATGCCCGCACGGGCCTCGGCGGACCAGTCGGTGCGGGCCTCGCCGGTGACGAGCAGGGCGCCGCCGGTCTCCCAGTCGGGCAGCAGGAGGCCGGTGCGCGGGTCCAGCTCCAGGTTGCCGAGCGTCATGAACATGCTGTTGCCCGGGTACTCGGGCCAGCACAGCCGGTCCGGCGCGGTCGCCCGCAGGAAGCCGGGAAAGCCGCCCCGGTGGGAGGCGTCCACGCTGCCGTCCGGGCCGACGGTGGCGACGAAGAAGGTGTCGGCGGTGGCGGCGGTCAGCTGCTGGACGGTGGACAGGGCCTGGCCGGCGGCCACCACGCGCGGCGCGCCGGCGTCCGGGCGGTCCGTCGGGGTGCGGCGCTGGATGTACTTCGGGCAGTTGGCGACCACCTGCTCGGCGGTGATCACCAGGCCGCCCCGGCGGTCCGGCACGGAACGGCCGTTGAGCCGCATCCGGCGCCGGCCGGCCGGGTCCAGGGCGATCGTGCCGACCTGCGCCGGGCCGGCCAGGGCGGCGGCCAGCGGGTCGTGCTCGGACGGCAGGGCGGCGACCGTCAGGGCCCGCTCGTCCGCGGCCTGGAGGAAGCCCGGGACGCCGGCGAGCTGGGTGGCCCAGACCCGGCCGTCCGGGGCGGCGGCGCCGACCACCAGCATCCGCCGCTCGGTCAGGAAGCGGGCGGCCACCGGGGGGATGGTGCTGCGGATCGACCGGCCGGAGTGGTCGGCCCGGTCCCGCAGGCCGGCCAGCGTCTGGGCGGCCAGCTCGCCGGGGTGGTAGGGCGTGTCGACGCTCGTCACGACGGTCTCCGCTCGGTCGGGTGCAGAAGTCGGGTGCAGAAGTCGGGTGCAGAGGTCGGGTCCGGAAGTCGGGTCCGGAAGTCGGGTCTAGAAGAAGCCGCAGGTCGGGGCGTCGGAGGTGGGGGCGGTGGCGCCCGTCTCCGCGACGCCGGTACGGGTGTAGATCTCCAGCCGGATGCCGTCCGGGTCGGTGAAGAAGAGGCCGCCGGAGGCCGAGCCCTCGCCGTGCGGGACGACGCCGTCGTAGGCGAACCCGGCGCCGAGCTCGCGCAGCAGGTGCTCGGTGGCGCGGACCTCGTCGAGGCTCTCGACCTCGAAGGAGAGGTGGTGCAGGCCAGGGGTGGCGGTGGCGAAGGTGCCCGCGCTCTGCTGCCAGAGCGTCACCACCAGGCGGCCGTCGCGGCCCATCAGGGCGTAGCGGCGCTCCGGGTCGGTGCCCTCGTGCACCACCTGGACGCCGAGGACGGCGCGGTAGAAGTCGATCGAGCGGTCCAGGTCGGTGACGTTCAGGCCCACGTGGCCGGTCTTCAGGGTGCGGAGCAGGGTGGTGCCGGACATGCCTGATCTCCCCGTGGCTGGGCGGCCGGAGAAGCTCATGCCTAACCGGTACTCATGAAGTTAGTGGTTAGGTGATGGAGCGTCAACCAGCATCAGGGCGTGAAGGGGTTAGGTAGTGGCGCAGGGCGACGCCGAAGAGGGGCATGCAGGGGTCGGGTCCTGGCGTGCGGCGACGCCGGAAAGGCCGGGAGGGGTTACTCCCACTCCCACCGGATGCCGATGTGGCCGGGCTGCTGGTCCGGGGCGAGCACGTGGGCGCTCGCGGAGGCGCCGATCCACAGCTGCTCGCGGCGGCTGTCGACGTCCTCGCCCGGCTCGCGGTCGTACCGCTCGCAGTGCACCGGGACGGCCGCCGGGTCGAAGTGCACCTGGAGCACGTACTCGCGCACCTGGGTGGCGAAGCGGCGGCTGTACTCCATCGTGGGGCCGCCCGGCGGGATCTCCACCTCGTACTCGAAGACCGTGCTGTCGCCCAGCCCGAGCGGGCGGTCCAGCATCAGCTCGCCGACGGTCAGCCCGGCCTCCGGGCGGCGGCGGACCCGGCCCAGCCGGCCGTGTCGGACCGAGGTGATCTCGGGGCAGCCGGTGGCCTCCTCGTCGGCCTTGTGCACGACCAGGCAGCGGCCGACGCCGCCGACGGTGGCGCGCACCACCTGGCGCATCCGCAGCAGGTTGCCGCGCCGCTCGGCGTCGACGTAGTACGAGTCGTGGATGCTCAGCCGCTCCAGCTCGCCGGCCGGCGGGGCGTCCAGCTCGGCGAAGATGTCGGCGATCTCCTGCTCGCCGGGCCAGACGTCCTCCAGCCCGAGGTGGCAGGTGTTCGCGGCGGCGGCCCAGCGGCCGCGCGGGCGCGGCGGGCCGAGCAGCGAGGAGAGGGCGCTGTGCGGCAGGCCGAGCAGCTCCTCCAGCAGGTGCACGGCGCGCAGCGAGCTGGCCCGCTCGGGCTGGCTGCGTCCGCGCCGCCAGTAACTCAGCGTAGTGACACTGACTCTGACGCCGCGTTGGGCGAGTGCGGCCCTGATCCGGTCCAGGCTGAGACCGCTGGCCTCGATGGCCAGGTGCAGGGTGTCCGCGAAGCCGCCCGCGCCGGCGGGCCGGCCGGCGGACGGTGGCCCGACGGGTGTCGATGCGGGCGTCGGCGCGGGTGCGGGCGGGCCGGGGCGCTCCGGGCGCTGTCCGACCAGCCGGAGCCGCGCGGCGTCCTGGGGCTGCTGTGCGGCCATGCGGTAACCCTCCCCACCAGGTGCGCTCGGGGGGACCGGGCCGGCGCCGGGGCGCGTCGCCAGCGGCTTCACCGAGCTTTGGGGAACCCTATGCACGGTCGAGAGGCTACGTCATCAGTCGTGCGTATGACAGTGGTCACGGCAGGTGAACCGAATGGTTAGCGATCTTGAAACATTGCGGAAACACCAGGCGGAAGTACCGGGCGGAAAACGGGCGGATGCAACACACCGCCGGGGCGGGCCCTGACGGCGCCGCCCCGGCGGGAGTCTCGTGGTGCTACCGGCCGGTGATCAGTTGACGTTCAGCGCGACGTCGTCGATCACGAAGCTGGTCTGGTTCGAGCCGTCCTCGGTGCCGGTGAACTTGAGGGTCACGGTCTGGCCGGCGAAGGAGGTCAGGTCGACGGTGCGCTGCACGTAGCCGGCGGCGGCGTCCACGTTGGACCAGGTCTTCAGCGTGGTCGAGTTCGCCTGCAGGGTCAGCTTGTCGTACGCGGTGGTGCCGGTCTCGGCGGTGTCGACGTGCAGCCAGAACGTCAGGGTGGCGGACTTGCAGCCGGCCGGGATCGAGACGGTCTGCGCCAGGGTGTCGGTGTGGGTGGTGCCGTAGCCGTCCAGCCAGGCCTTCCAGCTGCCCGAGTGGGCCGGCTGCGAGGAGCTGTTGTCGATCACGCCGCTGGAGGTCGTCCACGGGGCCGCGGTGCCGGTCTCGAAGCCGCCGTTGCCGATCAGCTGGGCCGCGGTGCAGCCGCCGGTGGGCGGCGGGGTGCTGCCGCCGAGCAGGGCGGTGGTCAGCGCGTCGGCGACCGGGGAGCCCCAGCCGGTGACCTGGTCGTAGCCGGCCTTGGCGGAGAAGTCCTGGTTGGCGCCGGTGGTCACGTCGTGGAACGTGCTGCCGTAGCTGCTGCTGTTCGCGACCGCGTACAGCCGCGGGCTCGCCTCGCCGAGGACGGGCTGCCCGGCCGCCTTGGCCTTCTGGTTGAACTGGGCCGCGTAGCCGGACCAGAGCGGCGCGGCCGCGCTGGTGCCGCCGTAGACCTGCCAGCCGCCGGCCGTGTAGATCGCGAAGCCGCTCGCCGGGTCGGCGTTGGAGGCGACGTCCGGGACGGTGCGCATGGTGCCGCTGACGCCGGTGCCGGTCTGCCAGCTCGGCTTGCTGAAGACGGTGGAGACGCCGCCGCCCGCGGTGCTCCAGGCGCTCTCCGAGGAGTAGGTGTTGCCGGAGACCTTGAGGTTGGTGCCGCCGACACCGGTCTGGTGCGGGCTGGAGGCCGGGAAGTCGACCGCCTTGACGGTCGAGCCGCTGGTGGAGCGGGTGCAGTCGCGCGAGCCGTCGTCACCGGAGGCGGAGAAGATCGAGATGCCCTGGGCGGCGGCCTGCTTGAAGGCGTTGTCGACGGCCGTCATCGAGGCGGCGGTGGTGTCCGGCTCGCAGGAGCCCCACGAGATCGAGATGACCGAGGCCTTGTTGTCGGCCACGATCTTGTTGGCCATGTCGATCTCGCCCTGGTCGCTGTTGGGCGCCTCGTAGACCAGCTGGGTCGCCTTGGGCGCCGCGCCGCGGACGATCTCGCTGTCCAGCTCGACCTCGCCCTGGCCCTGGCCGGGGGCGGAGTCGTAGCTGGCGCCGTCCACCGAGACCGTGGAGACGGCCGGGCCGGTCAGGCCGTACTGCGAGTCGTAGGTGCGCAGGTTGGTCGACGAGTAGCCGTCGAACTCCCAGAGGGCGACGGTGACGCCGGTGCCGTCGGCGCCGGTCTTGTCCAGGTTGTAAGCGCCGTCGTACTGGGCCGGGCCGACACCGTTCGGGGTCGAGGTGGCCGCGTTCGGGGTGACCGCGTTCGGCTTGGCGAGGCGGTTCTTGCGCACGGCGTGGTTGTCCAGGCCGTGCACGCCCTGGACGATGTCGGCGAGGTCGGTCGGGACGGAGGCGGCGGCGTCGTTCGCGAAGAAGGTGCGCTGCAGCTGCGGGTCGACGTAGGCGCTCTCGTGGGTGCCGAAGGCCTGCGAGACCTGCTCGGTGGTGCCCTTGGCGCTGATCACCTGGCGGTTGGCGCTCACCTCGGTGACGGTCAGGCCCTGGTCGGCGAGGTACGCCTTGACCTGGTCGACGGCGTCCTGGGTCGGGCCGAACTGGGCGGTGAACTGCTCCGGCGTCAGGTACTTGCCGAACTCCGGGGTGCCCGGGGTGGTGACCGCGGCGAGGAAGCGGTCCAGGGCGTCGGCGTTCCGCAGCTTCAGGCTGACGGCCACCGAGATCTGCTGCTCGGCCGGGACGTCACCCTTCTTCTCGGAGCGGGCGACCGCGGGGTTCACGGTGTTCGGCAGCTCGACGCGCGGGGTGGCGTGGGGGATGGGAGCGGCCTGTGCGGTGGTGACGCCGAGGGAGACGGCGGTCAGCGGCAGCACGGCTATGGCAGCGGCGAGGGCGAGAGAGCGGGGGCGCAACGGATCCTCCTCTTGGCCGGCTGTGGGGGCCGGCAAGGGGCCAGAGCGTTCCGGGGTCGTGAACGCTGGCTAGAACATGACAGAACAACTTGGTGAATTGGTTCATGGTCAAGTAATTCGTTGCTAAAAAACAGTCAACTGTGGAACCTGGTAAGCCCGGGCGTTTCATACAGTGAATGGCCGGAATTCCGGATGTGGTCCACACCAATTCGGGGCGTGTGGGGCGGACGTAGAATCGCGTCGAGCAGAGGGAGAACGATGACTGACGTGATGGCAGACCCGAGGGACCCCCGCCCGCTGATCGGCGAGCCGCTGGCGCTCGACCTGCTCAACACGCGCTGGGCCGGCACGCCCGTCAACGACCTGCTCAGCGGGGCCGACGGGTACGGGATCTGGCTCTCCTCCGTCGGACTGAGCGGGCGCTGCGCGGCCGACGAGGCAGGGCTGGCGGCCACCCTGAAGGCTCGCGAGGTGCTCGGCGCCGCAGTGCAATCACTGGGCGAGAACGGGGAGTTGGGCGAGTCTGCCCGGGCCGGACTGGACCGGGTGCTGGCGCACGGGCGGATCCGGCGGAGGGCCGGGCCGGGCGGGGCCGAGGACCGGATCGAGGTGGACCGGCCGGAGTGGCTGTCGGCCTGGCTGGCGGTGGACGACTTCCTCGGGCTGGTCGGGCAGGGGGCCCACCGGGTGCGGCAGTGCGCGCACGAGGCGTGCATTCTGCATTTCTTCGACGCGTCGCAGAACGGGCGGCGGAGGTGGTGCCGGATGGCGGTGTGCGGGAATCGCGCGAAGGCGGCGCGGCACTATGTGAAAGCGCGTGGGTAGGACGCTGCTGCGGGGGCGCGGGCGCGGTTGTGAGGGGGCGCGGCCGGAGGGCTGCGGGTGCTTGGGTGCGGCGTCGTGGCCTTCCGCTGCGCGCAGATCCCCGCGCCCCGGTCGGGGCGCGGGGATTGAGGCGTGGGGAAGGAAGGGGCGCGGGGGAAGAGCGCCGGGGTGGCGTCAGGCCTTGGCGGGGGTGCCGAGGTGGCTGGCGAGGGCCTCGGCGATGTCGCGGTGGCCGGGGTCGACGGCGGCCCAGGCGGCGTAGCCGTCGGGGCGGATCAGCAGGACGGTGTCGCGCAGCTTGCCGTGCGGGTCGGCGGGGGCGGCGGTGACCAGCTCGTCCGCCCACGGCTCGGCGGCGGTCTGCACGTCATTGCTGACCAGCACGAACTTCCCGGCGCGCAGCGCCTCGTAGAGCCGTTCCGGGGCGGCCGCCTCGCCCTCCCGGGGCTTCTCCAGCGCGGTCAGCCGCAGGTCCGGGACGCGCTTGCCGACCAGGGGATGGGCATCCTTCGGGGCCGGGTAGGCGATGCCGATCCCGGAGATCATCCGGGCGCCGCGCTCGGTGACCGGGTCGAGGTGGCTGCCGATCGCGGTGAGCGCCCCGCGCAGGGCGCGGGTGGGGACGGACTCGGCGAGGGCGAGCCGGATCAGGGCGCCGGAGGTGCGCAGGACGGTCCGGCCGACCGGGTGCCGCTCGGTCTGGTAGGTGTCGAGCAGCGCGTCGGTGGCCCGCCCGCGCAGCGCGGCGGCGAGCTTCCAGGAGAGGTTGGCGGCGTCCTGGAGGCCGGTGTTCATGCCCTGGCCGCCGGCCGGCGAGTGGCAGTGCGCGGCGTCCCCGGCGAGGAAGACCCGGCCGGAGCGGTAGCTGGGCACCTGGCGCTCGTCGCTGTGGAAGGTGGACGTCCAGCGGGCTTCGCGCAGGCCGGGGTCCTCGCCGAGGGCGGCCTCGGTGATGGCGGCGATCCGCTCCAGTGAGGGGGTGGTGCCGTCCGGGACCCGCTCGTGGCGGTCCCAGGCGATGACCCGGTACCAGCCGTCGCCGAAGGGGACGAGGAAGGCGAACCCGGCGTCGTTGGCGCCGACGGTGATGGTGTCGGCGGGCTCACGCTCCAGCCGGACGTCGGCGAGCAGGACGGAGTCGACCACCGACTCGCCGGGGAAGGGGATGCCGAGCAGGTCGCGGACGATCGAGCGGACGCCGTCGGTGCCGACCGCGTACCGGGCGCGATGGGTGGTGCCGTCGGCGGTCTCCAGGGTGACGCCCTCGGCGTCCTGCCGCAGGCCGGTGACCTCGGCGCCGCGCAGGATCGTCGCGCCGGCCCGCACCGCGCGCTCGTGGAGCAGCCGTTCGACGTTGTACTGCGGGGTGATCAGGACGAACGGGAAGCGGGTCGGCAGGCCGGTGAGGTCGACGCCGAGGCGGTTGAACATCCGCAGCGAGCCGAGCGGCCGGCCGGTGGCGATGAGGTCGTCGGCGAGGCCGCGGGCGTCGAGCAGTTCCAGGGTGCGGGCGTGCACGGCGAAGGCGCGGGTGAGGTTGGACTCGGCGCCGCGCTTCTCCAGCAGGGTGACCGCGACCCCGGCGGCGGCGAGGTCGCCGGCCAGCAGCAGGCCGGTCGGTCCGGCGCCGACGATCAGGACGTCGGTGACGGTCGGCTTCGCGGTCATGTGTCAGCTCCCGGTGGTCGGAGGGTGGTTGGCCGCGGTGATCGGCGCTCTCCCAGCCTCCATCATCTCCGCCCCGGACGGGAGCTGAACCGCCGGGCCCCCGGCGGTGGTGATCGCCGGGGGCCCGGGGAGAGGTGCCGGGGGTTCAGCTGTGCCGGCGGATCTCCACCGTACGGAACCGGTTGGCGACGAACGCGCCGTCGCAGTAGGCCGAGTTGGCGGCCGGGTTGGCGCCGGTGCCGTGCAGGTCGGAGAAGGCGGCGGTCTGGTTGGCGTAGACGCCGCCGGTGAGGTTGAGCGAGAGCGAGACGCCGGCGTCCAGCGCGGCCTCGACCAGCAGGGCCTCGACCTGCGGCGAGGTGGTGTAGCCGGAGGCCGTCATCGCGCCCTTGTCGCGGACCGTGGCGCGCAGCAACTCGACGGCGGCGGGGGTGGATTCGACGGCGACGGCGAAGGAGACCGGGCCGAAGCACTCGCTGCGGAAGACCGCGCGGTCGTCCGGCTTGTCGGCGTCCAGCTTGATCAGCGCCGGGGTGCGGACGGCCGCGCCGGGGAACTCGGGGGAGGTCACCGTCCGCGGGGCGAGGGCGAGTTCGCCGTACTCGCCGCCGGCCGCGGCGGCCGAGCGCTGGAGCACGCCGGGGTTGACGATCGCGCCGAGGATGGCGGCGGCGCGGGCGTCGTCGGAGAGCAGGCCGTCGATCGCGGCGGCGAGGTCGGCGACCACCTGGTCGTAGGTCTTGTCGCCCTGGTCGGTGGCGATGCCGCCGCGCGGGATCAGCAGGTTCTGCGGGGTGGTGCACATCTGGCCGCTGTAGAGCGAGAGCGAGAAGGCCAGGTTGCCGAGCATGCCCTTGTAGTCGTCCGTGGAGTCGATGACCACGGCGTTGACGCCGGCCTTCTCGGTGTAGACCTGCGCCTGCTTGGCGTGCTCCTCCAGCCAGTCGCCGAAGGCGGTGGAGCCGGTGTAGTCGATCATCCGGATCGCGGGGTGGACGGCGAGGGTCTGGGCGACGGTGCCGCCCTCGTGCTCGGCGGCCAGGCAGACCAGGTTGGGGTCGAAGCCGGCCTCGGCGAGCACCTCGCGGGCGATCCGGACGGTGAGCGCGAGCGGCAGCACGGCCCGCGGGTGCGGCTTGACCAGCACCGGGTTGCCGGTGGCCAGCGAGGCGAACAGGCCTGGGTAGCCGTTCCAGGTGGGGAAGGTGTTGCAGCCGATCAGCAGCGCGAGGCCGCGCGGGACGACGGTGAACTCCTTGGTCATCACCAGCGGGTCGCGCTTGCCCTGCGGCTTGGTCCAGCCGGCCCGGCGGGGCAGCCGGGTCTGCTCGGCGTACGCGTAGGCGACGGCCTCCAGGCCGCGGTCCTGGGCGTGCGGGCCGCCGGCCTGAAAGGCCATGCCGTAGGCCTGGCCGGTGGTGTGCATGACGGCCTGCGCGAACTCGTGCGAGCGGGCGTTGATCCGGTGCAGGATCTCCACGCAGACGGCGGCGCGCTCCAGCGGGGTGGCGGCGGCCCAGCCGGGCTGGGCGGCGCGCATGGCGGCGATCAGCGCGTCCGGCTCGGCGTGCGGGTAGCCGATGCCCAGCTCGACGCCGTACGGGGAGGCCTCGCCGCCGACCAGGTCGCCGTCGGCGGGGTGGCCGTCGAGGGTGAACGTCGTGCCGAGCAGGGCGTCGAAGGCGGCCTTGCCGTCCGCCGGGCCGCTCTCGCCGTACGCCTTCGGGAACTCGGGGTAGGGCGACCAGTAGTCGCGCTTGGCGGCGGCGTCGAGCGCGGCGTCCAGGGTGGCCTGGTGGCGCGCGACGATTTCGCTGACGAGGGGGTGGGTGACCGCGGACATCTGTGCGCTCCTCAGAAGGGAGGACTGGACACGTCACAGGGTAACCGAACGATCGGTCGGCTCAAGAGGGCAATCGGGCCGGATTTTCGTGGAAACAGATGGGGGCGCGTCCGTGGCGGACGCGCTCCCGAGGGCGGAAACGGCGAACGGTCTACGGCACGCCGAGCTCGAATATGACGTACCCGGCGTACCAGCCGGAGGCCACCGCGCCGGTGCCGAGCACGGCGGCCAGCACCGGCCAGCTCAGCTTGCGCATCGCCACCGCGAGCGCGATGAACAGCGGGAACGCGGGCAGCAGATAGCGCGAGACGTTGCCGAAGATGCCCAGGCTGCCGAGCACCGAGACGATCGTCGCGAGCGTGTAGGCGGTCAGCACCAGCGGCGGGCGCAGCCGGATCATCAGCACGATCAGGACGGGCAGGCTCAGCACGATGAGGGTGGCGAACAGGTCCGGGACGGGGAACGCGAACGGGTAGTCGTTGCGGCCCAGCAGCACACCCCGGATCGCGTAGTAGGTGCCCTGGCCCCAGTCGAAGTAGTGCAGCCAGGCGTCGTGCTGGAGCCGGAAGTAGCCGCCCCACTCGCCCATCTGCGAGCCCACCCAGCCGACGTAGCCGAGCAGACCCACCGGGGCCAGGAGCAGCGCGGTCAGCGGGCGGACGACGCCGCTCTCCCGGCGCCACAGCTCGACCAGCGCGGCCAGGCCGACGGCGCCGATCAGCGCCGCCGCGGTCGGGCGGTTGAGGCCGGCGACCAGGGTGATCACGCCGGCCGCGACCCACTGCCTGGTCATCACGCAGTAGCAGGCCCAGGCGGCCAGCGCGACGAAGGTCGAGTCCGAGTAGAGCGCCCACTCGGCGCCCGAGCCCGGGGCGATCGCCCAGAGGCCGGCCGCGATCACGCCCGCCCGGGGGCCGGCCAGCTTGTCCACCACCGCGTAGATGCCGGCCGCGGCGAGCAGCGAGGCCACCACCGAGACCAGCATCCCGGCGCCGTACAGGCCGAGGCCGGTGACGTCCGAGGTCAGCCGCATCAGGCCCGGGTAGAGCGGGAAGAACGCGGCCGAGTTCTGCTCGATGTTGAAGCCGACCGGGCCGCCGGGGATCGGCACCAGCGCCGGGTGGTAGCCGAACTCGGCCACCTGCTGGTACCACCAGCCGTCCCAGCTGGCCAGGACGTCCCAGGGGTTGGCGCCGCCGCCGAAGCGGGGGTGCTTCTTGACGTAGTCGCCGGAGAACGAGAGCAGCTTCATGAAGACGGCGAAGCCGATCAGCTTGAGCACCGCGTAACACCACACGGCCGGGCCGAACCGGACCACCAGGGCGCGGGCGCGCTCCTGCCACCCGGTGCCGCGTGCTTCCGCCGGTTCGTCGCTCTGCTGCTCGGGCACGTCGGCGACTGCCGGTATTGCGTTCATCGGACTGGACCCCACCCTGCTGGCCGTGGACGATCGTCCGCCGAGTCTAGGGCCTCTCCATTTCTCCGGGGGCGGACCAAATGGTCCCGGTGCTGCTCGGAGCCGGTCGTCCCGGTGCGGACCGGCCGACCCGATCGAGTGCCGCGTGGTGGGGCCGGGGATACTCGGAGGATGGCCGATCACACCACGCGTCCCGCCTACACCGTCGAGTCACTGCTCGCGGTGACCGTCGACGTGTTCAACGAGCGCGGGTACGACGGCACCTCGATGGAGGACCTGTCCCGGGCCGCCGGGATCTCCAAGTCGTCCATCTACCACCACGTCCGCGGCAAGGAGGAGCTGCTGCGGCTGGCCGTCGGGCGGGCGCTGGACGGGCTGTTCGCGATCCTGGCCGAGCCGGCGGCGGTCGAGGGTCCGGCCGTGGCGCGGCTGGAGCACGTGGTCCGGCGGACCGCCGAGGTGCTGCTGGAGGAGCTGCCGTACGTCACCCTGCTGCTGCGGGTGCGCGGCAACACGGCCACCGAGCAGTGGGCGTTGGAGCGGCGCCGGGACTTCGACCACCAGGTGGCCGAGCTGCTGCGGGCGGCCGTCGCGGACGGCGCGCTGCGGGCGGACGTCGAGCCGCGGCTGGCCACCCGGCTGCTGTTCGGCATGATCAACTCGATCGTGGAGTGGTACCGGCCTGGCCTCAAGGCGGCGGACGGCGTCGCGGACGCGGTCGTCCACCTGGCCTTCGACGGGCTGCGCGCGCGGTAGGGCCCTGTCAGGGCCGGGGGTGCCCTAGTCCGGCGGGACCTGGTCGGTCTCCTCGAAGACGAGCATGGTCCGGGTGCCGAGCACCTGCGGGATGGACTGGATGCGGTTCAACACCAGCTCCCGGAGGGCGTGGTTGTCGGCGGTGTGCACCAGCAGCAGGACGTCGAAGTCCCCGCCGACGAGCGCGATGTGGGCGACCCCGGGAAGCTCCAGCAGCTGCTCCCGGACGGTGCGCCACGAGTTCTGGACGATCTTCAGGGTGATGTACGCGGACGCGCCCTGACCTGCTCGTTCGTGGTCGACGCGGGCGGTGAAGCCGCGAATGACGCCGTCCTCGACCATCCTGGAGATCCGGGCGTACGCATTGGCCCGGGACACGTGCACCCGCTCGGCCACCGAGCGGATCGAGGCGCGACCGTCCTGCTGCAGCAGCCGCAGGATCGACCGGTCGACACGGTCGAGTCTGGACATCTGTTCAGCCGACATGACCCCCCACCCTCACCGATTGGACGCACTGCCACCAGTCGACCTCCGCTCGGGCCGAATGTCCACCACCTTGTCACGGTTCTGGTCAAGATGAACAGACGACCGAACAATCGGTAGGGAGCCCCCGCCACCCCAGGAGGTGCCCCGAGATGACCGTTCTCGACCACAGACACCACACGGCGGTGCCCGGCTGGCTGCCCGGGGCGACCGCCCCCCGCACCGACCCGGCCCCGCTCCTCCCGGACGTCTCCCCCGTCCGCGTGCTCGGCACCCCCGCGCTGGAGAAGCACGACCCCGCGCTGCTGCGCGAGCTGTACCGCCGCCTGGTGGTCGGCCGCCGCTACAACCAGCAGGCCACCACCCTCACCAAGCAGGGCCGGCTCGCCGTCTACCCGGCGTCCACCGGCCAGGAGGCCTGCCAGATCGCCGCCGCGCTGGCGCTCGGCGAGCAGGACTGGCTGTTCCCCAGCTACCGCGACACCCTCGCGGTGGTCTCCCGCGGCGTCGACCCGCTGGAGGCGCTGACCCTGCTGCGCGGCAACGCCCACACCGGTTACGACCCGCGCGCCGCCCGCACCGCCCCGCTCTGCACCCCGCTCGCCACCCAGGCCCCGCACGCCGTCGGGCTGGCGCACGCCGCCCGGCTGCGCGGCGAGCAGGTGGTCGCCCTCGCCATGCTCGGCGACGGCGGCACCAGCGAGGGCGACTTCCACGAGGCGCTGAACTTCGCCGCCGTGCTCCAGGCCCCGGTCGTCTTCCTGGTGCAGAACAACGGCTACGCGATCTCCGTCCCGCTCACCGCGCAGTCCGCCGCGCCCACCCTGGCCCACAAGGCCGTCGGCTACGGCATGCCGGGCCGGCTGGTGGACGGCAACGACGCGCCGGCCCTGCACTCGGTGCTCACCGAGGCGGTCGAACGGGCCCGGGCCGGCGGCGGCCCGACCCTGGTCGAGGCACTGACCTACCGGATCGAGGCGCACACCAACGCCGACGACGCCACCCGCTACCGCACCGAGGCCGAGGTCACCGCCTGGCGGGAGCACGATCCGATCCTGCTGATGGACCGCGCGCTGCGCGAGCTCGGGCTGCTGGACGACGGGCTGGTGCAGGAGGCGGCCGACGAGGCGGAGGCGCTGGCGGCCCGGATGCGGGCCGAGTTCCACGCCGGCGCCGCGCTGGACCCGATGGCGCTGTTCGCCCACGTCTTCGCCGAGCCGACCCCGCAACTGCGGGAGCAGGCCGCCCAGTTGTCCGCCGAGCTGGCTGCCGAGGCCGAGGTGGAGCACTGATGAACCAGACCGCTGTCCCGCTCCGCACCTCGACCATGGCCCAGGCGCTCAACTCCGCGCTGCGGGACGCCATGCGCGAGGACCCGACGGTGCACGTGCTCGGCGAGGACGTCGGTGCGCTCGGCGGCGTCTTCCGGATCACCGACGGCCTGACCGCCGAGTTCGGCCCGGAGCGTTGCCTGGACACCCCGCTGGCCGAGGCCGGCATCCTCGGCACCGCGATCGGCATGGCGATGTACGGGCTGCGCCCGGTGGTCGAGATGCAGTTCGACGCGTTCGCCTACCCGGCGCTGGAGCAGCTGTTCTCGCACGTCGCCAAGATGCGCAACCGCACCGCCGGGAAGCTCCCGCTGCCGATCACCGTCCGCATCCCGTACGGCGGCGGCATCGGCGGGGTCGAGCACCACAGCGACGCCTCCGAGGCGTACTACGCCGCCACACCCGGCCTGCACGTGGTCACCCCCGCGACGGTGGGCGACGCGTACGGGCTGTTGCGCGCCTCGATCGCCTCCGACGACCCGGTGGTCTTCCTGGAGCCCAAGCGGCTCTACTGGGGCAAGGCCGAGTTCGACCCGGCGGCGCCGGTCGAGCCGATCGGGAGGGCCGCGCTGCGGCGCACCGGCACCTCGGCCGTGCTGATCACCTACGGGCCCTCGCTGCCGGTCTGCCTGGAGGCGGCCGAGGCGGCGAAGGCCGAGGGCTGGGACCTCGCGGTGCTGGACCTGCGCACCCTGGTGCCGTTCGACGACGAGACGGTCTGCCGGGTGGTGCGCTCGGTCGGCCGGGCCGTCGTGGTGCACGAGGCGAGCGGCTTCGGCGGCACCGGCGCGGAGATCGCCGCCCGGGTCACCGAGCGGTGCTTCCACCACCTTGCCGCGCCCGTGCTGCGGGTGACCGGGTTCGACATCCCGTACCCGCCGCCGATGCTGGAGCACCACCACCTGCCCGGGGTGGACCGGATCCTGGACGCGGTCGCCCGGCTGCAGTGGGAGGACTGAGGATGATGCCCGTCGTACGCGAGTTCACCCTGCCCGACCTCGGTGAGGGACTGACCGGGGCGGAGGTGGTGCGCTGGATGGTCGAGGTCGGCGAGGTGATCGCCGTCGACCAGCCGGTGGTGGAGGTGGAGACGGCCAAGGCCGTGGTGGAGGTGCCCTGCCCGTACGGCGGGGTGGTCACCGCGCGGTACGGCGAGCCGGGCGAGGAGGTCGCCGTGGGCGCGCCGCTGGTGACGGTGGCGGTGGCCCCGGTGGACGGGCCGACGGACGCACCGGGGGGCGGGTCCGCTGTTTCGGCTGCTCCGGCTACGGAGGTGGAGCGCCCGCTGGTCGGGTACGGCGTTGCGGAGCCCGGGCGGAGTGGGCGGCGGCGCCGGGTCGGCGTGACCGGGGCTGCTCCCGTGGCGGTCGCCGCGCCCGTTGCTCCCGTTGCTCCCGCTGTCTCTGCCGCTCCCGCCGTGGTGCCGGTGATCTCGCCGCTGGTGCGGCGGCTGGCCCGGGAGCAGGGGGTCGACCTGGCCGCGCTCACCGGCAGCGGGCCGGACGGACTGATCGTGCGTGCGGACGTCGAACGGGCGGTCGCGGCGAAGGTTTCCGCTCCGGCTGCTCAGGCGGCGGCCGTCGTCGAGGGTGTCATCCCGCTGCGCGGGCTGCGCAAGGCGGTGGCCGAGAAGCTCAGCCGCAGCCACCGCGAGATCCCCGCCGCGACCTGCTGGGTGGACGCGGATGCCACCGAACTGATGGCGCTGCGGCGGCAGTTGAACTCCGCGCCGGGCCCGAAGGTGAGTGTGCTGGCGTTGCTCGCCCGGATCTGCACGGTGGCACTGGCGCGCTTCCCCGAGCTCAACTCAAGTATGACGGAGGACGGTTCGGGCATCATCCGGCATCAGGTGGTGCACCTGGGCTTCGCCGCGCAGGGCGAGCGCGGGCTGGTCGTCCCGGTGGTGCGGGAGGCGCAGGCGCTGACCACCGAGCAACTCGGCGAGGAGCTGGGCCGGTTGACCGAGGCGGCCCGCAAGGGCTCACTGACCCCGGCCGAACTGACCGGCGGCACCTTCACGTTGAACAACTACGGCGTGTTCGGTGTGGACGGCTCCACGCCGATCCTCAACCACCCGGAGGCGGCGATGCTCGGCGTCGGCCGGATCGTCGCCAAACCCTGGGTGCACGAGGGGCAGTTGGCGGTGCGCGAGGTGACGCAGCTGTCGTTCACCTTCGACCACCGGGTCTGCGACGGCGGGACGGCGGGCGGGTTCCTGCGGTTCGTCGCGGACTGCGTGGAGCGGCCGGGGACGCTGCTGCGGCAGCTCTGAGGTGCCGCCGCCGGGGCAGTTCCGGGGCGGCGCTGAGCAGGGCAGGGTCGCCCTGGGTGGACGGGGGGACCACGCAGGGCGACCACAGATCGAGCGAGAGTAGCGCGTCCCGGGCCCGGGTGTCCGGGCTTCGCGCGATTTGTCGGATGAGCAGTTCGGGCGTGCCACGCTGCCTAGGCGTCAGCAGAGACAAGCCAGGTGGTGGCGCAGGCCGGCCGGAGGCGAAACGATTCTCTTGGGTACTCGAAACGTTGCGGTGAAGTCCCGCAGGACACTTCTGGTCCGCACCGGGCACGGCTCGGCGGGGGTCGCCTCCGTCCCTGGCCTGGCGGAGCTCCCGCCGGCTGTTCCCGTGCCGAGGGGGCCAGTGGCATCGGCGGAGGCGCCAGGACGCCTGCCGCTGGACCCGCTGGATCCGCCGCAGGTGCCGGCGGACGCGCCGACGGCCGTCCTGCCGGCGGTGCCCGACCTCGTGCTCGGCCCGGTGGCTCCGGCCGCCCCCGGGCCGGTGCGCCAGGTGATCCCGGACCCGCCGGCCCAGCCGCCGGCCGTCCCCGCGCCGAGCTTCCCGGAGCCCGCCGCACCGCCCGCCGCCCCGGCGTTCCGTCCGCTGTTCACCGACGCCCCCGGCCTCAACTGGGCCGGTCCCGGCGATGGTTGGAGCCACGCCTGGGCCGTGCAGACCCTCGCGGAGAACCGTCCGGCCCCGGCCATCGACCCCGGCACCGGCTCGGCCGCCGCCGAACTTCCGCCCACCGCACGGGACATCGAGCTGATCCGGGCCAGCCTGGCCGTCGTCGAACCGGTCGCCGACCGGGCCACCGCACACTTCTACGCGCTGATCTTCCTGCACCACCCCGAGGTCCGCGCGCTCTTCCCGGCCGCCATGGACGTCCAGCGCGACCGCCTCTTCCGCGCCCTGCTGGCCGCCGCCCGCAGCGCGGACGACCCGGACGGCCTGCGGACCTACCTGAGCGCGCTCGGCCGCGGCCACCGCCGGTACGGCACGCTGACCGGCCACTACGCTCCGGTGGGGGAGTGCCTGGTGCAGGCGCTGGCCCGGTACGCGGGCAGCCGCTGGGACGCCGCCACCGAGCTGGCCTGGCGCCGGGTCTACCGGCTGGTCTCCTCGATCATGATCGAGGCCGCCGAGGAGGCCGCCCGGACCTCCCCGCCCTGGTGGCACGGCGAGGTGGTCCGGCACGAGCGCCGCACCCGGGACGTCGCGGTGATCACCGTCCGCCCCGACCAGGCGTACCCGTTCCGGGCCGGGCAGTACACCAGCCTGGAGACGCCCTGGTGGCCGCGGGTCTGGCGGCACTTCTCGTTCGCCTCGGCGCCCCGCCCGGACGGGCTGCTGACCTTCCACGTCAAGGCCGTCCAGGCGGGCTGGGTGAGCAACGCGCTCGTCCACCGCGCCGCCCCCGGCGACGTCCTGCGGCTGGGCCCGGCGGCCGGGGCGATGACCGTCGACCACACCTCCGGCGCGGGCCTGCTCTGCCTCGGCGGCGGTACCGGGATCGCGCCGATCCGCGCGATGGTCGAGGAGGTCGCCGAGCACGGTGTCGGGCGGGCCGTCGAGGTGTTCTACGGGGCCCGCCGCGCTGCCGAGCTGTACGAGCTGGACGGGCTGTACGAGCTGGCCCGGCGGCACCCGTGGCTCATCGTGCGTCCCGTGGTGTCCGGCACCGGCCCCGCCGAGGGCGCGCTGACCGGCGAACTGCCCGAGGTGGTGGGCCGGTTCGGCCCGTGGGACGGCCGGGACGCGGTCCTCAGCGGGCCCGCCGCGATGATCCGCCGGGGGGTCGGGGTGCTGCTGCGCTCCGGGGTGCCGCCGGAGCGGATCCGGCACGACCTGGTCGGCGATCTGGCCGCGGGCTAGCCGAGGTCGGGCGCGAGCAGGGCGCGGATGCCCTCGATGTTGGCCGCCAGGTACGCCCGCAGCCGGGGCGGGACGACGTTGACCGAGGTGACGCCCTCGCGCGTGAAGGGCAGCCGGACCACCTCGTACTCGCCGTTGGGGTCCTCCACCTCCGGCCCGTGCCGCCGGCTGAGGTCCATCGAGGCGAGCCGGCAGGCGAAGAAGTGCTGCACCTTGACCCCGTGCGGGTGGAGCAGCGTCCCGTCGTCGTGGTGGGTGTGGCTGATGGTGTCGACGAAGGCGGGCACGACGTCGACGATCTTGCCGCCGAGCTCCTCGTCCACCTCGCGGTGCAGCGCCTCCACCACCGTGCGGTCGCCGCCTTCGACCCCGCCGCCGGGGGTGATCCAGTACGGATGGGGCGAGCCGGGCCGGACCCGGCGGATCAGCACGATGGCGGCCGGGCCGTACGGGTCGTCCGGATCCAGCTCCAGCAGGATTGCCCGGGCGGTGCGCTTCACGACGGGCCGCGGTGGCGGGGTTCGGTTGTCGGGGCCCATGGCGACCTCCGGGGCGGGAGCGTTGTGCGGGAGTCTCCCGCACGGCGGCGGGGCCGAAACGCCGACCCGGGTGGGTGCGTCCGTTTTCTTTTCTGGTGGGGCGCTGTGCTCGCCGGCGGTGAGATCGACGCCCAGCTCGCGGACATCCTCAGAGGATGTGAGAACGCGGGGTGAGCGGCCGAAGAGGCAGGCCCACGCGGCCGGCCGAAGGAGGCGGAGCAGCGGAAAAGGGCCCGTACCCGGTGAACCACCCGGGCAC
The DNA here is from genome assembly GCF_019192735.1 of Kitasatospora aureofaciens. Taxonomy (GTDB): domain Bacteria; phylum Actinomycetota; class Actinomycetes; order Streptomycetales; family Streptomycetaceae; genus Kitasatospora; species Kitasatospora aureofaciens_A. The sequence goes on along the minus strand of NZ_JAHTKP010000052.1, from coordinate 29,627 downwards.
GGGCCCTTCTCGCGTCGCGGCACGGCCGTGCTCAGTCGTCGTCCAGGGCCAGGTGCAGGCCCCACGAGACCAGGCTGATGATCAGCGAGCCGAACAGGGCCGGCACGAAACCGGTGACGTGGAAGTCCAGGTTCAGCTTCTCCGAGGCCCAGGAGGTCAGCAGGAGCATCAGGGCGTTGATCACGAAGGTGATCAGGCCCAGGGTGAGGATGAACAGCGGGAACGAGAACAGCTTGACGACCGGCTTGATCAGCCAGTTGACCACGCCGAAGACCAGGGCGACGGCCACCACCGTCAGCGCCTTGTGCTGCCAGTCGGCCTTGCCGTCGGTGAGTTGGATACCGGTGACGATCCAGGCGGCGACCCAGATGGCCACCGCATTGATCAGCGTTTTGAGAACGAAACCCTTCATGCCGCCCAGCCTGGCAGGCCGCCGGGTACGCAGGGAAGCTCCCACCCGCATGTTGGTGTTGAATGCCGGTGGTCCCGGGTGGTGTTCTCTCCGCCCGAGGAGTGACACGTTCCCGGTCGTCTAGGGTCGGGAGCATGAGCGAGCGCAGCGAGCGAATCATTGAAGGGCGCGCGTGGGCGGATGCCCCCGCCGAGCGCAGCGAGGTGGGCGCATGAGCCTGAGCCTGACGGAAGAACTCTGGGCGGCCATCGAGCCGGTCTACGCCGAGATCCTCGCCCACCCCTTCATCGGCGGCCTCACCGACGGCACGCTGCCGCGCGAGGCGTTCCGCCACTTCGTCGTCCAGGACTCGCACTATCTGCGCGACTACGCCCGCGCGCTCGCCGTCTGCGCCGCCAAGGCTCCCGGCGAGGAGGACGTGCGGGCCTTCGCCGACGACGCGGTCGGCGCCCTCGCGGCCGAGCAGGGCATGCACGCCGAGTTCCTGACCGCCTTCGGCGGCAGCGCCGAACAGGCCGCCGCCGAGCCGGTGTTGCCCACCACCCGGGCGTACACCAGCTACCTGCTGGCCACCGTCTACGGCGGCTCCTTCGCGGAGGCGCTCGGCGCGGTGCTGCCCTGCTACTGGATCTACGCCCGGGTCGGTGAGGCGCTGCTCGCCCAGGGCTCCCCCGACCCGCTGTACGCCAAGTGGATCGCCACCTACGGCGACGAGGCGTTCCAGTCCGTGGTGCGGCGGGTGCTGGTGCTCGCCGACCGGATCGGCGAGGAGATCTCCCCCGCCGAGCGCCGCCGGGTGGTCGAGCACTTCACGACCACCTCGCGCTACGAGTGGATGTTCTGGGACGCCGCCTGGCGGGGCGAGCGCTGGCCGGTCTGACCTCCCGCCGGGGCGAGCGCCGGCCGGTCCGACCTCCCGCCGGGGACCCTCAGGGGCACCCCCGGGGTCGCGGCTCGGGGTGATCTCGGGGTTCTCTCCGGGCCGTTGGGCCTCGTTCCGGCACTTGCGCCCCCGTACGATCGAAGTACCGAAAGCAAGCGGGATGCGGCACCGGACGGCAGCCGGCCCGAGGGGAGAGAAGGAACGGACATGGCTGAGTTCTGGAAGTCGCTGCCCTCCTGGGTGCGCAACATCGTTGTCCCGGTGCTGGTCCTGGTGCTGGCCTGGAACGTCGTGACCTTCGTGTTCGGCGTCATCGGCGCGCTGCTGGGCATGCTGATCAAGCTGCTCGTCGTCGTCGGCATCGCGGCGGCGGTGTGGATCCTGGTGAAGAAGGCAGCGAAGAGCTGAAGTCCTGCCCGAGGCCCGGTACCCCTTCGCGGGGTGCCGGGCCTCAGGCGTCGGGACGGTAGGTGGTGAGGTCGTGCCGCGGCCGCCAGCCCTGGGCACGGGCCCGGGCGAGGTCGAGGACGACGCCGCGGGCGAGCAGGTCCACGGCGTACGGCGTCAGACCGGGCACGCGGCCGGTCCGGGCGGCGAGGCGGGCGAGCGGGGCGGGGACGTGCCCGATCCGGGCGCGTACGCGGTGTGCCGCGAGGACCCGGCGGACGGCCTCGTCGCGTCGGTACGGCGTGGCGTCGGCGATGTTGTACGCGCCGGACGGCCAGGGCGGGGCGCCGGTGAGGCCCAGGGCGGCCAGGCAGGCGTCGGTGAGGTTGGCCACGGCGGTCAGGCTGAGCCGGACGTCCCCGCCGGGGAGCAGCAGCAGGCCGTGCCGGGCGCGGGCCAGCAGCTGGGGGACGAGATGCGGATCGGCCGGGCCGTACACGGCGCGCGGACGCAGCACGACGGCGCCCGCCGCGAGTGCGCGCTGCTCGGCGGCGGCCTTGGTGCGGCCGTACGCGTTGAGCTGGCCGGCGGCGGTGGGGTGGTCCTCGGTGACGGCGGGGGCGGTGAGCCGTGGGTCGTAGACGCTGGCGCTGCTCACCTGGACGACCGGGCGGCCGGCGGCGGCGCGCAGCACGCGCTCGGTGCCGGTGACGTTCACGGCGTGCTGGTGGGCCTCGGCGGGGGAGCCCGGCGGCAGGTCGGCGACGGCGGCGGCGCAGTGGACGACCAGGTCGGCGCCGGTGAAGTCCGGGTCGCCGGCGGTGGCGTCCCACGGCACGTGCTGCCCGACCGGGCCGGGTCGGCGGCCGTAGCAGCGCACGTCCAGGCCGTGTTCGGCGGCGGCGCGGGCGAGGTGGGCGCCGCAGAAGCCGGCGGCGCCGGTGACGGCGATGCGCATCAGGGAGTCCTTGGTGGGTGGGCGATGCTGATCAGGGTGTGCCCCGGCGGAGGGTGAGTTCGGCGTAGCCAGGCAGGGCGGAGCGGCGGTCGACGCGGGCGCGGGTGACGACCGGGCGGTGGTGGGCCAACGCGACCAGGACGTCGGCGAGTTGGGTGCGGGCGAGGCCGGCGCCCGGGCAGGCGTGCGGGCCGGCGCCGAAGACGGCCTGGGTGGCGGCCGGGGAGTCGGCGGGGGTGCGCTGGTGGGCCCGGGCGGCGTGCCGGGCGACCAGGATCAGCCGGTCGCCCGCCCGGACCGGGCGGCCGGCCACCGTGGCGTCGGCGGCGGCGACCCGGGGGAGCAGTGGGGACGGCGCGGTCAGGCGCAGGAGTTCGGCGGCGAGCCGGGGCGCGGTCGTCTCGTCCACGGTGGGCCAGAGTCCGGCGTCCGCGCACCAGGCGACGGCCCGGGGGACGGCGGCCAGGGTGGTGTTCACGGCTGCGACGGCGAGCATCGCGTCGCGCGGGTCGGGGAGCAGCGCGGTGAGCCGGGCCGCCTCGGCGGTACCGGCGCCTCGGCGGCGGCGGCGCGGCCCGGGCAGATGGTCGCGGGCGGCCGCCGCGGCGGCCGCCCGTGCGGCGCAGGCGAGTTGGCGTGGGCAGGCGTCCGAGACGACCAGCGCGGCGGCGGTGACGCCGGCCAACTCCTCGGTGAGGTCGACGAGTTCGAGCGTGCCGGTGGCGAGAGCGGGGACGCGTGCGGCGAGCACCGCCTGCCAGAGCGGCCGGATCCGCTTCTGCGCACCGGAGTTGATCCCGTCGGCCACCGCCCGCCGGGCAGCCCGGTGGTCGTCGCCCTCCTGGTCGAACAGCAGGCCGCCGTCGGTGAGCCGGGCCGCCGCGCCGCCGGTCGTGCCGTCGGCGGTGCGGTCGAGCGGCACCCGGGTGAGCGCCTCGCGGTAGGCGTCGGTGCCGTGCACCAGGACCGTCCGGCCGATCCGGACCACCGGGCGGCGGCGGGTGGCGCAGAGCAGGGCGAACAGGACGGGGTGGCTGCGCAGGTAGACGCGTCGGTCGCGGCGCCGGGCGGCGGTGGCCGAGGCGGGTGCGTTCACGTGGTCAACTCCCGTGCGCAGTAGGCGGATGCTGCCGCCCGGTCGGGTTTGCGGGAGCGTCCCGAGAGTGGGACTGCGCCGAACAGCACGGCATCCGGTCGGGCCGCCCCCATCCGGTCCAGCGGCGCGCGGAGTTCGGCCCGCAGCCGCGCGGGGTCGGCCCCGGCCGAGGGCTGGACGAGGGCGACCAGCCGTTCGTCCCCGTCCCCCGCCGGAACGCCCACGAGCACCGCGAGTTCGACGCCCGGCAGGTGCAGCGCGGGCTCGTACAGGCCCGGGTAGATGTTCTCGGCGCGGCGCAGCACCATGTCCTTGAGCCGTCCGGCGAGCACGATCCGCCCGTCGGGGGTGAGGGCCGCGCGGTCGCCGGTGCGGACCCAGGGGTCGGGTTCCTCGCCGAGGTAGCGGTGCCGGGCGCCGGGGCCGGTGAGCAGCAGTTCGCCGTCCGGGGCGAGCCGGGCGCGGACGCCGGGCAGCGGGGCGCCGACGAGGTCGCCGTCCGTGGCGTGGGCGCTCTTCTCCGCCTCCTCGACGGCGGCGGCCGGGAAGAGCTCGGTGAGCGCGTACACGCTCCAGGCCTGTTCGGCGCCGGCCTGCTTGACGCGGCGCAGCAGGGCGGCGTCGGCGGGCGCGGAGCCGGTCCAGACCCGGCCGGTGAAGCGGGCCCCGGCGGTGAGCGCGGCGCGCAGCTGCGGCGGGGTGAGGTAGGTGTGCGCGGGGGCGAGCCGGGTCAGCTGGCGGGCGAGCGTGGCCGGTGTGCGGGCCGGGAGGGCGACGGTGGCGCCCGCGGCGAGGGCCGGGACGAGGACGAAGAAGGTGCCGCCGAGGACGACCGTCCCGGGCTGGGGCCGGACGAGGTCCGCGACGGTGCCCAGCCCGGCGGCCAGCCCGTCCCGGGTGTGGACGACGGCGCGCGGGCGGGCGGTGGTGCCGGACGTGAAGACGATCACCGCGTCGCCGCTTCCTTCTTCACGCCTTGGCGGCACGGGAGCGGCCGAGGGCCGGAGCCGGGGCGCGCAGCCGGGCAACCGGCGGCCGAGGGTGGCGACCGGGCCGAGCGCGGTGAGCCGGGGCAGCGCGAGGTCGGCCCGGCGGGCGAGCGGCCCGGCCCAGCCGGCCACCGCCTGGGCGGCGGCGTCGGCGAGGATCAGGTCGGGCCGGGCCAGGGCCAGCCGGGCGGCCAGCACGTCGGGTCCCGCGGTCGGGTCGAGGACGGCGATCCGCAGGCCGAGCCGGTGCGCGGCGAGCATCACGGCGAGCGCGCGCGGGCCGGGGCGGACGGCGACGCCGAGCGTGGCGCCGGGCGCGAGGCCGCGGGCCTGCAGGGCGGCGGCGTACCCGTCGGCGAGGTCGGCGAGTTCGCCGCGGCGGATCCGGACCCGGGTGGCGCCGGTGCGGGTGTGGTGCAGCACGGCGGGCCGGTCGGGGTGGTCGGTGCGCAGGGCGTGGGCGAGCCGGTCGAGCATGGCGGGGTCCCCCAGGAGGATTCGGGCGTCAGCGGATGTCGACGGGGCGCGGCCCGGCGCCGCGCTCCAGGTACCAGCGGGCGGTGCCGAGCACGCCGTAGGCGCGGATCCGGCGGGTGGAGTTCTGGACCACCATGTCGGGGCGGCGGACGATCGCCGTGGTGTGCCGGCGGACCCGGTTCAGGAAGGTCCGGTCGGTGGGCGATGGCCGCCGGGGCATGCCGCCGACGGCCTCGTACAGCTCGGCGGTGATCGCCATGTTGTTGCCGGCGTGCATCCGGTAGGGAGCGAGGTAGCCGTGCCGGCGGTGGTGGGCGGGCCGGATCCGGCCGAAGAACGCGCCGAGGGCGACGAGGACGAGGAACACCGCGCGCCCGGCCCGCCCGTGCTCGTCCCGCCGGGCGGTGACCCGGCCGCAGACGAGCCCGCCAGAGGCGCGCATCCCGGCCCGGGCGGCGGCCGTCCAGCCGTGGTCGGGCAGGCAGTCGGCGTCGGTGCGGGCGAGCATGGTGGCGCCGTGCGCGATGGCGTACCGGAAGGCGGTGTCGACGGCCGAGCCGACGCCCTTCTCCGGCTCGACCAGCACCTCGACCGGGAACGGCGCGTGGGCGGCGAAGGCGCGGACCCTGGCCACGGTGCCGTCGGTGGAGCCGTTGTCGGCGACGAGGAGGGTGAAGTCCCGGTCCCGCTGGGCGGCGAGGGCGCGCAGGGTGCCGTCGATCCGGGCCTCCTCCTGGTAGGCGGGGACCACCACCCACAGGTCCGTCGTGTTCACGAGGCCTCCCAGACCATGGTCATCAGGCTGACACCGCCGCCGAGACCGATCAGGAGCACCTTGTCGCCGGGCGCCAACTCCTGGCGTATGCGGTCGAGTTGGACGCCGAGCGTGGCGCTGGCGATGTTGCCCAGCTCGGGCACGGTGAGCACCAGCTTCCCGGCCGGCACCCCGGTCAGCTCGACGAAGCGGTCCAGGTACGGGACGGTCACCTGGTGCACCAGCACCCGGGCGTAGTCGTCCCAGCCGAGGCCGGTGCGGGCGGCGACCCGGGTCAGGATGGCGCCGCCGATCCGCTCGAAGATCCCGCGCAACTCCTTGCCGCCGCCCCGGAAGTAGCTGTACTCGTCGCCGCGCGGGTGCCGCGAGCCGCCGCCGGGGATGCCGCCGGCCTCCCAGTGCTCGGAGGCGGTCTCGGTCTCGATGTCGAGGATGCCGCCGCGCTCGACCGCCTCCACCACGACGGCCGCCCCGGCGTCCCCGAAGGTGTAGCCGGCGAAGCCGTCCCGGAAGTCGGCCGCACCGGACGGGTCCCGGCGCATCGCCCGGCTGGGCGTCTCGCCGGTGACCACCAGGGCGCGCCGGGCCCGTCCGGCCAGGATCATCGCGCGGGCCAGGTCGATTCCGTTGAGGAAGCTGTTGCAGGCGTTGCTGACGTCCAAGGCGTGGGCCCGGGTGCCGAGTTCGCTCTGCACGAGGTGGGCGGTCGCGGGCTCGCAGACGTCCCGGGTGGCGGAGGCGAAGAGCAGCAGGTCGATGTCGCACGGGTCCAGGCCGCGGGCGTCGAGGGCGCGCCGGGCGGCGCCGATGGCCAGGGTGGAGGCGTACTCGTCGTCGGCCGCGAAGTGCCGGGTGACGATGCCGGTCGCCTTCTCGAACATCCGCTCGGGAAGGGCGAGTCGGCCGCCGGCGGTGATCTCGTCCTGGAGTTCCTGGGAGGTGAGCCGGCGGGCCGGCAGATGGGAGCCGACGGCCGTGATGCCGATCCGCGTGGTGGCTGCTTGATGCATGCCCTCATGCTCCGGCGGACGCGGCCGTGCCCACCTGAGTACGGGTACTCAGGTGGGCACGGCGGGTTACCCAAACCGGGGGATCACCCCTCCTGCTCGGGCGTCACTCCTCGATCCGCACCTGCTGCACCACCGGCGCCGGCGCGTCGGCGGGGGCCTGGGTCCGGCCCTGCTCCGGGGTGTTCATGGTGCTCAGCAGCTGACGGGCCAGGCCCAGCCCGGTGCCGCCCATGGTGAGCGCCTTCGCGAACATCTCGCCCATGCCCTCGGCGCCGTTGAGCAGCACCATGTGCTCGACGTTGCCGAAGGACTCGGCCGCGGCCCGGACGACCTCCGGCCACTTCTCCGCCAACTCCTGTGCCACCACGGCATCCTGGTTCTCGGCGAGGGCGGCGGCCCGGGCCCGGATGCCCTCGGCGTTGGCCAGCCCGAGCGCCCGGGCGGCCTCCGCGTCCGCCAGACCGCGCGCCTCGACGGCCGCGGCCTCCGCCTGGCCGGTGGCCCTGGTCGCCTCGGCGGCGGCCAGGCCGCGCACCTTGGTGGCCTCCGCCTCGGCCGCCGCGGCGATCTTGACCTGGTTGGCGTCGGCCGCCGCCTTCAGCTCGGTCTCCTGGGCGTTCGCCTGGGCCGAGGAGATCCGGGCGTCGCGCTCGGCCTCGGCGCGGGTACGGGTCTCGTACGCCTTGGCGTCGGCCGGCTTGCGGATGTCGATCTGCAGCTGCTGCTCCTTGCGGCGGGCCTCCAGCTCGGCGACCTTCGTCTCCTGGACGACGACCTCCTGCTTGGCGGCCGCCTCGGCGAGCGGTCCGGCCTGCCGGGCGCGGGCGCTGGCGGTGTCCATCTCGGCCTGGTAGGAGGCCTGTTGGATCTCGCTGTTGCGGGTGGCCTCGGCCTTGCGGGCGAACGCCTCCTGCTCCGCCTCGGTGGCCTCGCGGTCGGCGGCGGCGGCCGCGATGCGGGCGTCGCGCTGCACGGCCGCGGCGTGCGGGGCGGCCAGGTTCCGGATGTAGCCGGTCGGGTCCAGGATCTCCTGGATCTGCAGCGAGTCGATGATCAGGCCGAGCTTCTCCATCTCGGCGCCCGAGGCGGCCCGGGTCTCGCCGGTCAGCCGCTCGCGGTCGCGGATCATGTCCTCGACCGTCAACCCGCCGACGATGGACCGCAGATGACCGGCGAAGACGTTGTGCACCCGCTGGCCCATCTGCTTCTGCTGGTCCAGGAAACGCCGGGCGGCGTTGGCGATCGACACCGAGTCGTCGCCGACCTTGAAGATCACAACGCCCTTGACGTGCACCGGAATTCCCTGCGAGGTCACGCACTCGACGTCCAGCTCGGCCTCGTTGAGGTCCAGCGACAGCCGGCGCACGGCCTGCATGCCCGGCACGACGAAGGTGCCGCGCCCGGTGACGATCCGGAAGCCCAGACCGTCACCGTGCTTCGAACCGGAGATGATCAGTGCCTCGTTCGGCTCGGCGACCCGCCACATGAGCTTGAACAGGATGATCAGGATGATGACGGAGACCACGACGGTCCCCGCAACGACGCCGATCAACATCGGCCGACTCCCCCTTCAGGGCACACCGCTCCGTGGCTGCGCGTGGTTGTGCAGGAGTGCGCGGACGCGGTGGCACGCGGAGATTCTGCGCCTGTTCGTGATCGCGCGCCAGTAGGTGACGTTGTGACTTCGTCCCGGCCCTGGTACAGGCCGGTGACAGGAGCCGGTGTGCTCGTCAGACCGGCGATACGAAGACCGTCCGCGGCGCCTGGTACTCCACCACGATCACCTGCGTCCCCGTCGGCAGCGGATCCCCCGGCACCGCCAGGTACGCCAGGAACGCCTCCGTCCCCTGCCGCTCGGGCACGTGCACCAGCACCTCCCCGACCAGCCCCGCGCCGACCTTCCCCGTGACCCGCCCCGTCAGTCCGATCATGTGCTCAGTTTCCACCCGCCGTCCGTCCACCGGAAGCCATCTGGACCTGCGGCGATCCGGTCGCTACGGTGTTGGGCGTCATGCGCAGGCAACACCGCCTGTGGACGCGGGAGCTCGGAGCACCGGGCTGAGAGGACGCTGGACGGTACGTCGACGGACGGACCGGAGGCTGCGTCGACCGCAGGAACCTGACCGGGTAATGCCGGCGTAGGGAGTGAAGGTCAGATGACCACGTTCGACGCACAGCCGCAGTCTGCCTCCGACACCGAGACTGGCAGCACCGCCGTCACCAGCGCGGGCACCGGCTACCCCACCCCGGCCTGGCGCAAGGCCTACCGCGAGGGATCCCGGCCCGACCTGCGGGCCCCGTACCGCGAGGTGGTGCTCACCAACGGCAGGACCGTCCCGCTGTACGACACCTCGGGCCCGTACACCGACCCCGCCTACGAGCCCGACGTCCGGCGCGGCCTGCCCGCCCTGCGCGACGCGTGGATCCGCCAGCGCGGCGACGTCGAGGAGTACGACGGCCGCGAGGCCCGCCCCGAGGACGACGGGATCAAGCACACCTCGCCGCGCGGCGGGAACCTGCGCAACCTCGACGCCGTCTTCCCCGGCCGCCCCCGCCGCCCGCTGCGCGGCCGCGGCGGTGCCGCCGTCACCCAGCTGGCCTACGCCAAGCAGGGCATCGTCACCCCGGAGATGGAGTTCGTCGCCCTGCGCGAGGGCCTCGCTCCGGAGTACGTGCGCGACGAGGTGGCCCGCGGCCGGGCCGTCATCCCGGTCAACGTGAACCACCCCGAGGTGGAGCCGGCCACCATCGGCACCAACTTCCTGGTGAAGATCAACGCCAACATCGGCAACTCCGCCGTCACCTCCTCGATCGAGGAGGAGGTGGAGAAGATGACCTGGGCCACCCGCTGGGGCGCCGACACCGTCATGGACCTCTCCACCGGCCGCAACATCCACACCACCCGCGAGTGGATCCTGCGCAACTCCCCCGTGCCGATCGGCACCGTGCCGCTCTACCAGGCCCTGGAGAAGGTCGACGGCAGGGCCGAGGAGCTGAGCTGGGAGGTCTACCGGGACACCATCATCGAGCAGTGCGAGCAGGGCGTCGACTACATGACCGTCCACGCCGGCGTGCTGCTGCGGTACGTCCCGCTCACCGCCCGCCGCAAGACCGGCATCGTCTCCCGCGGCGGCTCGATCATGGCCGCCTGGTGCCTCGCGCACCACAAGGAGAACTTCCTCTACACCAACTTCGAGGAACTCTGCGACATCCTCGCCACCTACGACGTCACCTTCTCGCTCGGTGACGGCCTGCGCCCCGGCTCCATCGCCGACGCCAACGACGAGGCCCAGTTCGCCGAACTGCAGACCCTCGGCGAGCTCGGCCGGATCGCCCGCGAGCGCAACGTCCAGGTGATGATCGAGGGCCCGGGCCACGTCCCGATGCACAAGATCAAGGAGAACATGGATCTCCAGAAGGAGATCTGCGACGAGGCGCCGTTCTACACCCTCGGCCCCCTCACCACCGACGTCGCCCCCGGCTACGACCACATCACCTCCGGCATCGGCGCCGCGATGATCGCCTGGTGGGGCACCGCGATGCTCTGCTACGTCACGCCCAAGGAGCACCTGGGCCTGCCCAACCGGGACGACGTCAAGACCGGCGTGATCACCTACAAGATCGCCGCCCACGCCGCCGACCTCGCCAAGGGCCACCCCGGCGCCCAGGCCTGGGACGACGCCCTCTCCGACGCCCGCTTCGAGTTCCGCTGGGAGGACCAGTTCAACCTGGCCCTCGACCCGGAGACCGCGCGCGACTTCCACGACGAGACCCTCCCCGCCGAGCCCGCCAAGACCGCCCACTTCTGCTCCATGTGCGGTCCGAAGTTCTGCTCGATGAAGATCTCCCAGAAGATCCGCGACGAGCACGGCGACGGCTCCACCGCCGTGGACACTGAGTACGACGCGGACGCCGTGGCCGGCATGAAGGCCAAGTCAGAGGAGTTCGCGGAGCACGGCAACCGGGTGTACCTCCCGCTCGCCGACTGACACCACAAACCGTACGGGCGGCCGTTCCGGGGATTGATGCCCTGGAATGGCCGCCCGTACGTTGTCAGCTCAGGTGCCCGGCCATGGGTGCCATGTCCGAGGAGTTCAAGGCCCAGGAGGCCGGGTCTACCTCCCGCTCGCCGACTGACGGCAGGTGCCGAGGCGATGGGCTGGGATCCCGGAAGGGGTGTCCGGCGCAGCGCCGCCGGGACGCGGCCAAGAGGAAAAACGTTACTGCTATGGCGCCGGTGGCGGCTTGGGCAGTCGGCGGCGGACGCGGAGGGCAACCCGGCATTCGGCGTGTAGGCGAACGACATGCTGGAGCGGGGGGAATTCCCCGATCGGCGCTGGTGCGTCACTCCGTTGGATCTTTACCAGTCTCTTCTTTCTATGTTGTTGTTGCACGGTGTAGTGAGTCGGTGACTCTCCATCACTTCGCCTGGCTTCAGCCGCTCTTCGTGGCCCCTCCGGCGCGAGTACGAGGGTGTGTGGCCGGACCAGAAACTCACCAGCGGCGCTCCGAATCCCCTCTTCGGGTGACGGAGTTCAGTGGCGACAAGAAAGGTCTTTGTCCTATGGCAGTCGATGCCATGTTGTTCGCTCCACCAGAACGAGGGCGTAAACGCTCTCGACTCGCGGGGGCGTTCGTCCTGCTGTCCGGATTGACGTTGCTAGCGACGGCCGGTCTGGTCACGAGCCCCGCGCATGCCGCAACGGCACCGGTGGGGCTGGGGACCGACACCAGCTATGCGGTCCTGGCGGGCTCAACCGTCACCAACACCGGCCCCAGCGTCATCAACGGCGACCTGGGGCTCTTCCCGGGCACCAGCGTCACGGGCTTTCCGCCCGGAACCGTGAACGGGGTCCAGCACGTCAACGACGCGCAGGCTGCGCAGGCCCAGTCCGACCTGGTCATCGCCTACAACGACGCCGCCGGTCGGGCCCCCACGGCCATCCTGACCTCTCCCGGCGACATCGGCGGACTGACGCTGACGCCCGGCGTCTACAAGGCGAGCTCGTCACTGAACCTCACCGGGACCGTCACGCTCGACGCCATGGGCGACCCGAACGCTGTCTTCATCTTCCAGATCGGCTCCACCCTGATCACGGCTCCGTCGAGCGTCGTCAGCCTGGTCAACGGAGCACAGCCCTGCAATGTGTTCTGGCAGGTGGGTAGCTCCGCCACCATCGACGTCAACTCCTTCTTCAAGGGCAACATCCTGGCCCTCACGTCCATCAGCGTGAACCACGCTTCGGTGATCGAAGGTCGCGCCCTGGCGCGCAACGGCGCCGTCACGCTCGACGACAACACCATCACGCGGGCGGCCTGCACCGTCGGCCCGCCTGGACCGAGTGGCCCGCCTGGACCGAGTGGGCCTGCCGGACCGAGTGGGCCTGCCGGCCCTCCTGGTGCTGCCGGTTCTCCGGGCGCACCTGGTCCTAATGGTGCGCCTGGTCCTAACGGTTCGCCGGGCGCTCCGGGTGCTCCCGGTCCCAACGGCGCGCCTGGTCCTAACGGTTCGCCGGGCGCTCCGGGTGCTCCCGGTCCGAACGGCGCACCGGGTGCTCCTGGCGCCCCCGGTGCACCTGGCCCTAATGGTGCGCCTGGTCCTAACGGTTCGCCGGGCGCTCCGGGTGCTCCCGGTCCCAACGGCGCGCCGGGTGCTCCTGGCGCCCCCGGCGCACCTGGTCCTAACGGTTCGCCGGGTGCTCCGGGTGCTCCCGGTCCCAACGGCGCACCGGGTGCTCCCGGGGCCAATGGTTCGCCCGGTGCTCCCGGTCCCAACGGTGCGCCGGGTGCTCCCGGGGCCAATGGTTCGCCCGGTGCTCCCGGTCCCAACGGCGCGCCAGGTGCTCCCGGGGCCAACGGTTCGCCCGGTGCCAACGGCTTGCCCGGCGCTAACGGTTCGCCCGGTGCCAACGGTTCGCCCGGTGCCAATGGTTCGCCCGGTGCCAACGGTTCGCCCGGTGCTAACGGTTCGCCCGGTGCTAACGGTTCGCCCGGTGCCAATGGTTCGCCCGGTGCCAACGGCTTGCCCGGTGCCAATGGTTCGCCCGGTGCTAACGGTTCGCCCGGTGCCAATGGTTCGCCCGGTGCCAATGGTTCGCCCGGGCCTGCCGGGCCCGCCGGCCCTGCTGGCCCTCCTGGCCCCGCCGGTCCGGCAGGGCCGCCCCAGCATCCAGGCGGTCACGGCGGTCATGAGCACGGCGGTCATGAGCACGGCGGCCATGAGCAAGGTGATCAGGGGAATGACCATGGCAACCACGGCAACGGCCAGGGCGGTCACGAGCAGGGTGGACCGGCCGGACATCCGAAGGAGGCGGGGCAAGCACTCGCCGCCACTGGCTCCGGCAAATCGATTGGCATCGCGGTTGGCTCGGCGGCCGCCATCGCCCTGGGAGGCTCGGTCCTCATCCTCGTGAGGCGTAGCGGACGAGCCGCAGCCCGCCGCCGCCACTAGCCCTCGCAGGGATGAGCGTCGAGCGTCCCGAGCGGGTCCACTTCCCGCCGACGGACTGACGTGTCAGCTGACGGGCGCTGTTCCGCAAGGCCGTGCAGGCCTCTCGGAACAGCGCTCCGTCGGCATGTTCGAGCATCATCCATCAGTCAGCCAACAGCGATGTCTCCGTCGGGCGCGCCAATCGCCCCCATGCGCGGCCTGAAGTGCCCAACTTGACCAGGCAGCCGTAGGCTCGGCGTCGATTGCGCGGGCGAGGCGGATTATCCCGGTTCGGTTCATGTTCTGCTCGATGAAGATCTCGCAAAAGATCCGCGACGTGGCACGTTGCTGGTGGGTCTCGCGGTCAGGTACGTGTGTGGCTCTCCTCGGTAAGAGGCCTGCGAAGGAGGCGGGCGACGACCGATGAGTTTCTCCGTGATGCACAGTCATAGATCATGGCTGGTGCGCCTCCGCCGCAAGAGCGGTCGAAGCGCGCACCGATCGAATCTGCTGAGAACCGGACGCGAGACACCGAGGAACCCTAGATGCGTACCCTGATCAGCACCGCCTTCATCTCCCTGGACGGCGTCGTGGAGGCCCCGGGCGGCGAGCCCGGTTACCGGAACTCCGGATGGACCCTCAAGGACATGGAGTTCCTCCCCGAGGCATTCGAGATCAAGGGTCGGGAGCAGAAGGAAGCGACAGCGATGCTGCTGGGCCGGGCCAGCTACGAGGTGTTCAGCCCGGTGTGGCCGGACATGGCGGACTTCGCCGACTACAAGGTGATGCCGAAGTACGTCGTCTCCACCACCCTCACCGAGGACGACCTGGTCTCGAACTGGGGCGAGACCACGATCCTGCGCTCACTCGACGACGTCGCCGCGTTGAAGGAGACCGAGGGCGGCCCGATCATCGTCCACGGAAGCGCCGCCCTGAACCAGAGCCTTTCGGACGCCGGCCTGATCGACCGCTACCACCTGCTCGTCTTCCCGCTCCTGCTCGGCGCGGGCAAGCGTCTGTTCAGCGGCACGGACAAGGACACCCAGAAGCTGAAGCTTGTCGAGCAGGAGGTCTACGCCAACGGCGTGCAGAAGAACGTCTTCGACGTCGTCCGCTGACAAGGCCCCGCATTGCCCTGTCGCCGCTTCCGGCCGCCAATGTGCTGGTTCCGGCCCGAAAGCGTCCTCGTCCGGCGCTTGAGTCCGGTTGTCGGGCGCCGCTACTCCGCAGCGGCGCCCGCAGGACGCCGCTGCGGAGTAGCGTGGGAGACAACCGAGGACATTCTGCATACCGGTATTCGCGCTGGTGTCGCCCTGGGTCATGATTGGTCCTTCGTGGACCGGACGGGCGGCTCCTTATGATGCCGATCCCTCTCCCCACTTCCCCCGGGCCGTGGTCCGTGCCCGAATTCCCGCAGCTGCCACGCCTGGTGCTGGAGCCGACGATGTCGCGGGACGGGATCTTCGACGGCGCCTGGTGGCCCCGCTCGAACCACATCCTGGCCGAACTGCCGGACATGCTCACCGCACTCGGCGCGCACCTGGGACGGATCATCAGGGTGGGCCTCGACACCGCGGCGTGGGACGGCGTGCCCCGGTCCATCGCGGTGAACGGCCTCGTGATCCGGATCAACTGGTTCTCCGGCAGTGACGCGACGATCAGTGTCACGAGAGGTTTCCAGGACCACTTCCTCCTCCTGGTGGTGCCGCCCCGCACCGACCCGGAGACGGCCTCCTCGGCGATGACAGCGGCCGCCGAGACCGGAAACCATACTCCCGCGGCCGAGCTCCTGCTCTGCTGACCGGCCGGCCCCACCGCGCCCCGGGCCTTCCCCCAGCCCGTCGTCGTGCGTCGGGCCGAAATCGGAGGCACCCTTGGGGGAAGGCCGACCAAGGGAGGCAGCGATGGGCAGCTCGATGAGTGGCACGGAGGCGGCGGACGAGTCGAGGCGGGGCGAGCCCCAGAGGCTCTTGTACACCGGTGGCGAGCGGCCGTTCGACCCCGAGGACGTCGTCATGGCGTCCGGGCGCGATGTCACGCCCGAGCGGCTCGAACGGGCCAAGCGCGAGATCGAGGAGAAGGGCGCGGCCGCGCTCGAACGGTACCTGCCGTAGCAGGTCGGACCACTGGGGCCTCACGGCCGGAGGAGGCCCCAGTAGGCGGCCCAGGGGACGAACACGGCCGCGGCGAGCAGCAGCCCGGCGAGGCGGCGGCGGTCCCCGGGCGGGAGGGTGCGGCGGTACCGCAGCGCGGTGTGGGCCGAGGTGGCGAGCGTGAGCACGGCCAGGAGCTGGGCGGCGAGCCAGACGACCGGGCGCCCGAGCACGACCGGGCCGGGGAGCGCGGCGGCGGTGGCCGCCAGGTACAGCAGGTAGCCGAGGGTGGTCAGGACGGCGGCCGTCCCGGCGAGCGCCGCCCAGCGGGCCGACCGCGGAAGCGCGTCGTGGCGGGGGCGGCGCCGGACGCGGCGGACCGCGCCGGTGAGGGCGTACGCGGCGAAGCCGAGCAGGCAGAGGGCGGTGACGGCGGCCTGCAGCCAGGTGGCTTCGTACCAGGCGAGCGGGGCGAGCGGCCGGCTGGCGGTGTCCTGGTGCGGCGCCGGGTCGACGGTGACCGGCGGGAGCCCGGTGCCGAGGCGGGTGATCCAGGCGGACTCGTAGTCGGCGTAGTCGGACGGGAGTTCCTTCGGCCGGTCGTAGCCGTCGTCGTGGGTCACGTGCAGGTTGTGCCGGACGCCGGGGATCGTGCGGAGCGTGTAGTGGGTGTTGCCCGCCCGGTCGAGGGCCTGACGGATGACGGCGGCGCTCTCCTCGGGGGCGGCCTCGCGGTCGAGGGTGCCCCACTCGGCGAGGACGGGTTGGTGCACGCGCTCCCACACCGGGACCGGGTCGTAGTCGGCCTCGGGGAAGAGGCCTGCGCCGACGAGCTGTCGGATGGCGGTGTCCTGCATGGCGGGCAGGAGCGAGCCGGAGACGCCGGCGTGGCGCAGGTAGCCGCCGTAGGCCCAGGCCTCCTGGCGGGACGGGGTGAGGCCGGCCGCGCCGGCGGTGACGAGGAACGACACGTCGCTGGACCGGGTGGCGGCCAGCGACACCACCCAGGCGCCCTCGGACAGACCCCAGAGGCCGACCCGGGACGGGTCGACGTCCGGGCGGGTGCGGAGGAGGCGGACGGCGGCGAGCGCGTCGTCGGCGAGCGTGCCGTAGTCGCGCCGGGTCAGGGAGTACCCGTTGGTGCGCTTGTCGTAGACGAGGGTGGGGATGCCGCGCCGGGCGTACGCGGCGGCGGCGTCCCGCAGATCGGCCAGCTTGCCGGGACCGGCCCCGGCGACCATGACCAGGCCCGGGCCGCGGCTGCCCGCCACGGCGGTGCGCGGGGCGAGGACGGCGCCGTGCAGGACGGTGCCGTCGGCACTGGTGAACGAGACCTCCGTCCGTACCGGTTCCTCGGCTGCCGCGGCCGGTACGGCTGCTGCGGCCGGTGCGGCCGCGGGCAACACGGCCGCCACTGCGGCGGCCATGGTCGCGATGAGCAAGCCCAGTCGCCTTGCCGCCCCCGTTGTCTTCACGCTGTCCTCCACCACGATGTCCCGTTCGATCTCTGGTGGGACCAGCCTCCTCGCGCGGAGGCCCGTGGAGGATGGCGCTCGCACCCGAATCGGGGGTGGGGGCAGCCCCCCGTGGCGGTGGGTCGGAGAACTCAGGTGACGTCGTCGGGGCCGGTGAAGCCGGGTGGGGTGTAGCCGGGGCCGGTGAAGTCGGGGCCGGTGAAGGCGGCGGGGCGGGGGGTGCGGCCTTCGGGGTCGGTGAGGCCGTCGGCGCCGGGGCTGCTGAAGGCCGGGGACGTGTAGCCGGGGCTGGTGAAGTCGGGCCTGGGCACCGGGACGGCCGGGAGGCCGGCGTGCAGGTAGGGCAGGAGGCCGTGGTCGCGGAGGGCGGCGCGCCATTCGCGGCGGGCGTCGGCGAGTTCGGCGGCGAGTTCGGGGTCGGTGCCGGCGGGGGCGGCGGTGCCGTCGCGTAAGGCGGTGAGAACGAGTCCGACGATGCCGACGGTCATGGCGGCGACGCCGGCCGCGAGGGCGACCCAGCCGGCGGTGAGGAGGGAGCGGGCGAGGGTGAGTCCGGGGTCGGCGGCGCGCAGGGTGTAGCCGAGGAGGAGCAGGACGAGCGCGGCGGCCCAGGCGAGGATCGGCGTGAGCACGGTGAGGACGGGGAAGAGCCCGGCGCCGCCGTTGGCGGAGCGCAGCTGGCTGAGCAGGCCGGGGGCGGTGGGTTCGGCGCCCTCGGCGGGTGGGGGTGTGCTGCGGAGGCTGTCGCGGAGTTCGGTGTAGTGCCGGTACTCGGTGGCGGCCGCGGCGGCGATGGTGTCGGCGTCGCGCAGGGCGCGGATGCGCAGTTGGTCGGCGGTGAGCGCGCCGGGCGCGCGCAGGGCGGTGAGGACGGTGCCGTCGCGGAGGGCTTCGGCGAGGAGGCGCTCGTACTCCGGGCGGTCCTCGGCGTGCAGCGGCGGGGGGTTGGTCATGGGGACCCCGTTCATGCGGACCCCGGTTCGCTCCGCCCCAGGGGCAGGGCCCTCAGGGACGCCGAATCGGGCGCGGAGGCGGGCCGCCGGACGGGCGGCCGGGCGTGGTTCGCCTCATGGTAGGGGTGGGTGTGGCAGTGCTGACAGTCGGTTTCCGGAATTTCGCGCCCCGGGCGCCCCGGACCGCGCGCGTGCGGCGGGCCCGGGCGCCGGGAACGGATGTTCGACGGGTGCTGTCAGTTGACGGGCAGTCGGGCGATGAGCAGGCGGCCTTCCATCGTGACGCCGCCGTCCATGGCGACGGCGAGGTCGTCGGCGTAGACGTACGGGCCGGGGATGTGCGGCGGGGCGCCGTCGTCGGCGTGCACCGCGCCGGTGAGGTACGGGATGGGGCTGTGCCCGTGCACGATCCGGGTGCCGCCGTAGGTGTCGAGGAGTTCGTGGACGGCCATCGGGCCGGCGTCGCCGCGGAAGGCGAAGCGCTTGGTGAAGCGGCGGAAGCAGTCCCACCACTCGTCCACGCCCTCGTCGGCGAGCAGTCCGTGGACGGCGTCGTTGACGTCGGGGATGGACTCGCCGTATTCGAGGTAGGCGGTGGTGTCGGAGTGCAGGAGCAGGTGGCCGTCCTCGATGGCGATGGCGGGCAGCCGGGAGAGCCAGCTGATGTGGTGCGCCTGGAGGCGGTCGAGGTCGTGCTGCTGGCCGCCGTTGAGCCGCCAGGCGGCGAGGAAGGAGGCGGTGCCGGCGGTGGACTGGACGGGCTCGTCGCCGTACCTGGCTGCGCCGAGGAAGAGCAGTTCGTGATTGCCCATCAGGGCCCGGCAGTAGCCGCCGGCGGCGGCGGCCTCGGCGGCGAGCTGCATGACCAGGTCGATGACGCCGATGCCGTCGGGGCCGCGGTCGGTGAAGTCGCCGAGGAACCAGATCCGGGAGCGGCCTGCGGCCCAGTGGCCGTCGGCGTCGACGAGGCCCTGGTTGCGGAGTTCGGCGAGCAGCTCGTCGAGGTAGCCGTGGACGTCGCCGACGACGTAGAGCGGGCCGGGCGGCTCGCCGGGGCCGGGGGCCGGGTACGGGTAGGTGGGCGCGGCGGGGTCGGGCAGCGGGGGGCCGAGTTCGATGGTCGGCGGGTCGTCGCGCCCGGGGAGCTGGTCGGGCAGCTGGAGGGCGGGCGAGGGCCGGTCGGGCAGGGTCGGCTCGTAGCCGGGGTGGTCCTGGGGGGAGAACGCTGGTGCGTGCTCCGAGGCGTGCACGGTGTGGCCGTGCGCCTGCCCGTCTGGCCAGTGCTGTTCGAGGTAGCGGGCGCCGCCGTAGCCGCTGTAGGTCTCCGCGTCGTACGGCGTCGCCGCGTAACCGGGGGCTGGCTCCGGTTCGTAGTAGGTGCCGTACGGCAGCACGTCGAGGTCCGGCTGGTGGCGGGGGCCTGAGTCGGGGTGTTCAGGCCCGGGGAAGCGGTCCTCGGGTGTCATTCGCCCATCATAGGAAGACCACTCTCCCGGCGTCGTCACCTGGTGGGTATCCAATCCTCCGGAGCGTCAGCCGGGCCGTCCCGCATGGTCCGTTTTGTCCCGGCTCGGTATGGTCTAGACCTCGCCCGGGGGTCGGGGAGGGTTGACGGTGGTGCGCGGACTCCGGCGCTGGGAGGACGCGCGGACGATCAGCTCGGTCGGCATCAGGGTGCCCGGCGGCGGGCCGGTGCCGGCGGTGCGGAAGCGTGGCGGGAAGAGGCGGGCGATGTCGACGCCGGTGCCGGAGTCGACGCCCTCGATGGCGTCGATGAGCAGGTTGACCACGGTGGTGCCGATCCGGCGCGGCTTGAGCGAGAGCGTGGTGATCGGCGGCTCGGTGGTCGCGTAGACGTCGCTCTCGCTGCAGCAGACCAGCAGCAGGTCGTCGGGCACCCGCAGGCCGTAGCGGCGGGCGGCGGCGAGCAGGTCGGTGCCGTTGGGGTCGAACAGGCCGTAGACGGCGTCCGGGCGGTCGGGGCGGGCGAGCAGCCGGTCGGCGGCGACCGCGCCGGCGGCCGGGTCGTGCGCGGGGTAGGCCTCGTACACCGGCTCCTGGCCGACCTTGGCGCACCAGCCGAGGTAGGCCTCGGTGGAGAGCCGGGTGTAGGTGTCGGTGCTGGTGCCGGTGAGCAGGCCGATCCGGCGGGCGCCGGCCTCGGAGAGGTGGTCGAGGATGCCGAGCACGGCGGCCTCGTGGTCGTTGTCGACCCAGGCGGTGACCGGGCAGTTGCCGGGCTTGCCGTCGCTGACCACCGGGACGCCGGACCGGTAGAGCTCGCTGACCAGAGGGTCCTGGTCGGGCGGGTCGATCACCACGGTGCCGTCCAGGGCGATGTTGCCCCAGACGTCGTGCCGGGAGGAGGCGGGCAGCACCACCAGCGCGTAGCCGCGGCCGAGGGCGGCGCTGGTGGCGGCCCGGGCCATCTCGGCGAAGTACGCGAACTCGGTGAAGGTGAACGGCTCTTCACCGTAGGTCGTGACGGTCAGCCCGATCAGGCCGGACCGTCCGGTGCGCAGGGTTCGGGCGGCCGCCGAGGGGCGGTAGCCGAGGCGCTCGGCGACCTCGCGCACCCGGCTGCGGGTCTCGTCGGGCAGGCGGCCCTTTCCGTTCAGCGCGTCGGAGACGGTGGTGATCGACACTCCGGCGGCTGCTGCCACATCCCGGATGCCGGCCCGCTCCAGACGCCGTGAGGTAGTGGGTCGCCGACCGCTCTGGTTGGCTGCTGCTGTCATGGCGGACCGATCGTATGGCTCCTGACAAGGGTCTGTGACCGGCGCATCGGGAGCCCTTGGAGATACGTTTCTCCAAGAGTGAGCCGGGGTGCGCCCCTTCGATACCCGCCCGAAACCAGCCGTCTTACCTCTGACATGTGCCAAAGGAACGGGGCAGAATGGCTGATCTGCGCCTGTAACCCGATCGGCCATCTCACTCCTACGGGTGAGGGCGGTCGGTATCGTGCAAGGCACCCGACCGGGGTGGTCCGGGCGCGTTCCGAGATCCCGTGCCCGGCGGAGACCCCGCCCCGGCAGGGGATCGAGAAGACCAAGAAGGAGTACGACCGTGAGCGGTACGTCAGCGCAGGGCCCGCGGCTGCGGCCGACCCTGGACGGCATCCCCACCTACAAGCCCGGCAAGCCGGCCGGCGCCGACGCCTACAAGCTGTCCTCCAACGAGAACCCGTACGAGCCGCTGCCCGGCGTGCTGGAGGCGGCCGTCACGGCGGCGGGCTCGTTCAACCGGTACCCCGACATGGCGGTCACCGAGCTGACCGAGGAACTGGCCAAGCGCTTCGGCGTGCCGGTCGACCACATCGCCACCGGCACCGGCTCGGTCGGCGTCGCCCAGTCGCTGATCCTCGCCACGGCCGGCCCGGGCGACGAGGTGATCTTCGCCTGGCGCTCCTTCGAGGCGTACCCGATCATCACCCAGGTCGCCGGCGCCACCCCCGTCCCGGTGCCGCTCACCGTCGGCGGGGACCACGACCTGGACGCGATGCTCGCCGCG
Source organism: Kitasatospora aureofaciens (assembly GCF_019192735.1). GTDB lineage: Bacteria > Actinomycetota > Actinomycetes > Streptomycetales > Streptomycetaceae > Kitasatospora > Kitasatospora aureofaciens_A. The sequence goes on along the minus strand of NZ_JAHTKP010000052.1, from coordinate 8,179 downwards.
ATCACGCCGAACACCCGGCTGATCTTCGTCTGCAACCCCAACAACCCCACCGGCAACGTGATCCGCCGCGCCGAGCTGGAGCGCTTCCTGGACGCGGTGCCCGGCGACGTCCTCGTCGTCGTCGACGAGGCCTACATCGAGTTCATCCGCGACCCCGAGGTGCCCAACGGCATCGACCTCTACCGGGACCGTCCGAACGTCTGCGTGCTGCGCACCTTCTCCAAGGCGTACGGCCTCGCGGGCCTGCGGGTCGGCTTCGCGATCGCGCACGAGCCGGTGGCGACCGCGCTGCGCAAGACCGCCGTCCCGTTCGGCGTGAACCAGCTCGCCCAGAACGCCGCCGTCGCCTCGCTGCGCGCCGAGGAGGCGCTGCTGGTGCGGGTGGAGGCGCTGGTCGAGGAGCGGGCCCGGGTGGTCGCCGGGCTGCGAGAGCAGGGCTGGGAGATCCCGGACTCGCAGGCCAACTTCGTCTGGCTGCCGCTCGGCGAGCGCTCCGCGGAGTTCGCCGCCGCGTGCGCCGAGGCCGGGGTGATCGTCCGGCCGTTCCCGGAGGGCGTGCGGATCTCGATCGGCGAGGTCGAGGGCAACTTGATCTTCCTCTCGGTGGCCGAGGCGTTCCGCAAGACGCTCTGAGTTCTCCTTCTCGCAGGGGCGTGCCGCGCGTGCGGTGCGCCCCTGCGGCGTTGTTGCCCGCGGACGGTTCGGGTGCTCCCGGATGCCTGGGGATCGCTGGGAGCGGCCTGGGAGTTCGGCCAACGGCGGGCCAGGCGGCGGCCAAGGGGCCTGCGCGAACGGGACGGTGCGTCCGAAATGTCCGGATCCGCCCGGTCAGTCTTCTCCCAGCCCGCGCCCAGGACTCCGCAAGAGCGCCCGGCGAAGCTGTCCGGCATGAAGGTGCTCCCGCGACGGCGCGGTGCCGTCCTCGTCAACTCCGCACTGGGCGTGGCCCTGCTGGGCGGTGCCGCCCTGGTGTACACCACCGTGAACAGCGGCACCAGCGCGGCGGCCGCACGGCCCCAGACCCGTACCGCGACCGTGGCCAAGGGGACGGTCCTGGCCACCGTGTCCGGAACCGGCACTCTGGTGTCACCGACCGATGCGGCCCAGGATTTCACCACCGGCGGCCGCCTCACGGCGGTCAAGGTCGCGGTCGGGGACGCCGTGAAGAAGGGCCAGGTGCTGGCCACCGTCGACACCACGGCGGCCCAGCAGCAGGTGGACGCCGCCCAGGCGGCGCTCACCACGGCGAACGCCAACCTGGTCAAGGCCCAGGCGGGTGTCACCACCACGACCACCGAGCCGCTTCCCGGCGGCACCTCCGGCACCGGCGGCGGGGGCGGTGCCGGTGAGCGCGGGGCGGGCGGGAGCAGTACGCCCGCTCCGCAGACCACCACCGTCACCACCACCAAGGTCGACGACGCGGCCGTCGCCCAGGCCCAGCAGCAGGTCGCCACCGCGCAGACCAACCTCTCCAACGCCCAGGCGGCGCTGGCCGGCACCACCCTCACCGCCTCGGTGGACGGCACCGTCGCCGCCGTCTCCGCGAAGGTTGGCGACACCATCGGCACCGGGAGCTCGACGACTGGTTCTGGTGCCAAGTCGACTGGTGCGACCGCGAGTTCGGGCAGTACTCCGAGCGGCTTCATCGTGCTCACCAACCCGGCCGGGATGCAGGTCACCGCCAACTTCTCCGAACTCGACTCGCTCAAGCTGAAGAAGGGCGAGGCGGCCACCGTCGCGCTGAACGCGCAGTCCGACACCAAGCTCAACGCGACCGTCCTGTCCGTCAGTTCGCTGCCCAGCAGCGGCGGCAGCGCCGGCTCGACGGCCGTCCAGTACGCGGCGACGCTGCAGATCAGCGGGGACACCAGCACCCTGCGCACCGGCCTCAGCGCGACCGTCTCGGTGGTCACCGGCGAGGCCGACAACGCGCTCTCGCTGCCGACTTCCGCCCTCTCCGGCACCGGTACGAGCCGCACCGCAACCCTCGTCCACGTGGACGGCTCCACCGAGCGGGTGAGTGTCGGTGTTGGCGTCGAGGGCGACAGCACCGTGCAGGTGCTCGCCGGGCTGAAGGAGGGCGACAAGGTCGAACTCCCCACCACCAGCGGCGGAAACGGCTTCCCGAACGCCTCCTTCCCGGGCCTGGGCGGCGGCCAGGGCGGCCAGGGCGGTCGCGGCGGGGGCGGTGGCGGGCTCTCGGGTATCGGGGGCGGCGGCCGGGGCGGTAAGGGCTGAGCATGCGTCACGTCATCGACAAGCGGGTGCCGGCGGATCCCCCGCCCGTCATCCGGATCCGCCACCTCACCAAGGCGTACGGCCACGGCGACGCCACCGTGCACGCGCTGCGCGGCCCGGCCGACCCGGCCACCGGCGCGCCGCTCGGCGTCAGCCTGGACATCGAGCAGGGCGACTACGTCGCGGTGATGGGCAGTTCGGGCTCCGGAAAGTCCACCCTGATGAACATTCTCGGCTGCCTCGACGTCCCCACCGCCGGCCGCTACCTGCTGGACGGCATCGACGTCGGCCACCTCGACGAGCGGCAGCTCTCGCTGGTCCGCAACCGCAAGATCGGCTTCATCTTCCAGTCCTTCAACCTGGTCCCCCGCACCACCGCCCTTGCCCAGGTCGAGCTGCCGCTCGCCTACGCGGGCGTGCGGGCCGCCGAGCGGCGCCGCCGGGCCGAGGCCGCGCTCGCCCTGGTCGGCCTCGCCGAGCGCGCCGGGCACCGGCCCAACGAGCTCTCCGGCGGCCAGCAGCAACGCGTCGCGGTGGCCCGGGCGCTGGTCACCGCGCCCGCGATGCTGCTGGCCGACGAGCCGACCGGCAACCTCGACAGCCGTTCCACCGAGGACGTGCTCGCCATCATCGACCGGCTCAACGCCACCGGCCGCACCGTCGTCCTGATCACCCACGAGGACGAGGTCGCGCGGCACGCCAAGCGGGTACTGCGGCTCGTGGACGGCCAGATCGTGAGCGACGTCCGGCAGGCCCCGGTGGACGGCCCGCCGCCGCTGCTGCACCGGGCCGAGGCGGGGGTGCCCGCATGATCCTCTGGCAGATGCTCCGCTTCGCGGCCGGCGGCCTGGCCGCCAACAAGGTGCGCTCGGCACTCACCATGCTCGGCGTGCTGATCGGCGTCGCCTCGGTGATCCTGCTGCTCGCCGTCGGCAACGGCTCGTCCGTCGCCGTCAAGGAGTCGATCACGTCGCTCGGCACCAACGCGCTCACCGTCAGCTCCGGTTCGGCGTACGGCGGGGCGCGCAGCGCCTCCTCGGTGAAGAAGCTGACGATCGCCGACGCCAAGGCGCTGGCCGGCGACGCCGACTCCGGCGCGATCAAGTCCGTCGCCCCCGTCGTCACCACCAGCGGCACCGCGCTGTACGGGAACGTCTCGTACAGCCCCGGCTCGATCGTCGGCACCTACCCTGCGTACTTCGAGACCGCCAACCAGAAGGTGGCGCACGGAGAGTACTTCACCGACGACGACGTGCTCGGTTCGCGCAAGGTCGCGGTGCTCGGCGCCACCACCGCCAAGCAGCTGTTCGACACCGAGGACCCGGTCGGCAAGAAGATCACCGTCGGCGGCACCCCGTTCACCGTGGTCGGCGTGCTCCAGGCCAAGGGCGGCAGCGGCTTCACTGACCCGGACGACGTCCTGATCGCCCCGCTGCCCACCGTGCAGAACGCCTTCACCGGCTTCGGCCCGGTCAACCAGATCCTGGTGCAGGCATCGTCGGCGGACAGCACGGATGCGGCGCAGGCCGAGATCACCCGGGTGCTGCTCGGCACCCACGCGATCGCCGACCCGACCAAGGCGGACTTCCGGATCACCAACCAGGCCTCGCTGCTCACCGCCCGGGAGAGCACCACGAAGACCTTCACCGTGCTGCTCGGCGCGGTGGCGGCGATCTCGCTGCTGGTCGGGGGCATTGGGATCACCAACATCATGCTGGTCACCGTCACCGAGCGGACCCGCGAGATCGGCATCCGCAAGGCGCTCGGTGCTCCGCGCGCGGTCATCCTCGGGCAGTTCCTCACCGAGTCCACCCTGCTGTCGGTGGTCGGCGCCGGGTTGGGTGTGCTGGCCGGGATTGCCGGGTCGCACTTCAGCATCGTCGGCATCAAGCCGGTGGTGATCCCCGAGTCCGTGCTCGGTGCGTTCGGCATCGCCGTCGCCATCGGGCTGTTCTTCGGCAGCTACCCCGCCAACCGGGCCGCCTCGCTGCGGCCGATCGACGCTCTCCGGCACGAGTAGGACGAGACCTCATGACCGACCAGATCAGCACCCCGGCCGAGCAGGTCGCCCTGCTCGCCACCCCGCCGGACGCCCGGGACGTCGGCGCCGAGCTGGCCGCGCCGCCGCGGCGGCCACTGCCCTGGCTCAGCCTGGTGCTGGCCGGGGGCGTGATCGCCACGGGCGCGTTCGCGGGCGGGGTCTGGTACCAGCAGAACCACGGGACGGCCGCCTCCCCTCGGGCCGCCGCCTCCACCGCCCAGCGTCCGGCAGCCGGCGGCGGGTACGGGCAGAACGGCTCGCGGCGGGGTGGGCAGGGCGGCGGTCAGGGCGGTGGTCAGGGCGGTGGTCAGGGCCAGCCCGGGTTCACCCGGGGCACGGTCAAGGCGGTGGACGGCACCACCGTCTATCTGACCGACGCCAACGGCAACACCGTCAAGGTCACCACCGGCGACGCGACGAAGGTCCAGCTCAACAAGGACGGCAAGGTCGCCGACCTCCAGCCCGGCCAGAGCGTGACCGTGGCCGGCACCCCCGACGCCAACGGTGGCTACGCGGCCAGCCAACTCGTCGAAGGCGCGGCGGCCATGGGCGGCTTCGGCGGTGGCGGCTCCAGGAACCCGTCCGGCGGCTGACCCCGCAGCCCCGGACGCCCGCGAGGCCCTCGCCCCAGGTGGGCGAGGGCCTCCGCGTGTGTTCAGCCGGGTTCGTCGTTGTCGTCGGGGCGCCGCATCTTGAGGGTCGCGATGACGCCGAGGGCAACGGTGACGATCGCGAGCGCGAGGAGCGTGACGAGGGCCGCGCCGACGAGGAAGTTCATCGCTCCCACGCTTCGTTCCTCTCCGCGTCGCGGAGCAGGTGGAGGAGGTTGAGGAGAGTGCTCACCGGGGCGTTCCCGAAGTCGACCAGGAGGCGGCCGTCGAGGGTGGTCTCGGTGGCGGAGGCGGAGCCCCAGAGGAGGCCGTAGGGGCGGCCGCGCTTGCGCAACTCGCGGAGGAGCGCGGTGACCTGGGGTCCGGTGTAGTCGCGCATGCGGGGGTCGTCCGGCGCGATGGGGTCGCGGGCGGTGCTCACGCGGCGGAGTCCAGCTCGTACCAGACGCTTTTGCCGCGCTTCTGGGGGTCGACGCCCCAGCGGTGGGTGAGGCCTTCGACGAGCTGGAGGCCCCGGCCGGATTCGGAGAGGTCGGCGGGGGTCCGCTGCTCGGGGAGGGCGGCGCTCTCGTCGGAGACGGAGACGCGGAGGGTGTTGCCGAGGAGGGAGTAGAGGACGACGGGGGAGGCGGTGGCGCCGTGCCGCCAGGCGTTGACGATCAGTTCGGCGAGGGCCAGCTCGGCGTTGAGGATGGTCTCGGGGTCCCAGTCGGCGCGGGTCAGGGCGTCCCGGAGGGACTGCCGGGCGAGGGTGAGGGAGGGCGAGTTAAGGGTGCACACGGGAACCTCCGGGGGAGGGAGAAGGAGGAGACGGCGGATACGTCGCCGTGAGCGAGGCCAGGCCGCGGCTGGCTGATGCCGCACGTGGCTGCTCTGCGGTGCGCGGGCAGCATGCGCCTACTGCCCGGGAAACAGGCATTACTGACGATCCGTCGGATCGATGTGAGAACGACCATAGCGCATCGGCTCTTAAAGTTAATCCGAATGCGAGAAGGTTCCCCCTCCGGTGGGACGCGCGCCCCGTCGGCACCCAAATGGCTCCCTACGCAGGCGGCGCGGCACACTGGCCCCTGTACCTGCAGAGAGGACGCCATGGCCCTTCGAACCCCAACCCTTCGTCAGCGCCGCCTCGGTGCCGAACTGCGGAGGATGCGAGAGCAAGCCGGCCTCGGAGGCAGCCACCTCGCCCGTCTGCTCGGGGTGACACCTGCCCTGGTGACTCAGATGGAGAACGGGAAGTCCGCCGTCGGCGTGGAGCGCCTGCGTGAGATCGCGACGGCCTGCATGTGCGCCAATGAACCCCTGATCGAGGCGCTCGCCGGCATGGCCGTGGAACGAGAGACCGGTTGGTGGGAGGAGTACAGCCACAGCCTGAACATCGACTTGCTGGACGTCGCTGCGATCGAGGCTCATGCCCGGAGGGTCTTCACCTACTCGATCACCTTCGTGCCCGGGCTGCTCCAAACGCCGGCCTACGCGGCGTCGGTGTTCGCTCGTGCGATCCCACCGTTGCCGAGCTCAGACGTCGATCTCAGGATGTCCTTCCGCCTTCGGCGACAGCAGATCGTCCGGTCCGGCGCGACGCCCTACACGGCGTTCATCCACGAAGCCGCACTCCGCATGCAGTTCAGCGGCCCGGAGGCTCTTGCCGAGCAGCTCGGTGCCCTCATCGACGACTCGGAGAGCTCCGGAATTTCAGTTCGAGTTGTGCCGTTCACTATCGAATCGCTGCCTGGCCCCAGCGAGAACTTCGTCTACACCGAGGGCCCGGTTCCCGAGCTGGACACTGTGCAGATTGACATCAGCTTCGGGTGCCCGCTCTTCGATGCTCCCTCCGACCTGGCAAGTTACCGCGAGATCCTCGACCGCATGGAGTCTGTAGCTCTCTCGGAAGAGGACTCGCGAGACTTCATCCGATCTATCAAGAAGGAGATAGAGGGCAATCATGAGTAGCCCCACATGGCAGAAGTCCAGCTACTCCGGCTCAAGTAATGCATGCGTCGAGGTGCGGACTGTCGATGGGCTGATCGAGCTCCGTGAGTCCGACGAGGGGGATGTCATCGTCCGTACGACCCCTCTCAAGTTCGCCAGGTTCCTCCAGGGCGTGAGGGCCGGCGAGTTCGACCACTTCACCGCCGACGCCTGAGCGAATCGTTCCGGCGGCCCCTTGCTCCTCGCAAGGGGCCGCCGACAGGAAGCGTGACTCTCTCGTTCGTCTCCAACCCAGGAGTGGGTCTGGGCCCACCCACCCGTACGGCTAGACCCGTGTCCGGCCGGCCGGGAGCTCCGTAGCGTCGGTACCACAACGACACGGAGGAGAAAACATCATGGCGACGACCGCGACGGCGCAGCTCGGCGACTCCCGTACCCAGGAGGCATTCGACACGGTGAAGAAGTGCGTGACGCTCTTCGGTGCCGTCAGCGCGATCGTCCTCGGGACGGTTGCCGTGATGGCGTTCACCGGCCACGAGGCGACCTCGTTCATGTGGATCCGCGGAGCGATCCTGCTCGCGGTCACCCCGTTCATCCACCGGATGACCGTCCAGGCTTCGCAGGGGTCCTACAAGGCCTTCGACCGGGTGCGCACCCTCTCCACCATCATGCCGATCGCGATCATCGGCGTCGACCTGATCCCCGGTCTCTGCCCGGCGTGGTACGCCGTGATCCAGGGACTGTCCGCCCTGGCCATGATCGGCGTCGCCTTCATCACCCGCGGTGTCGCGCTGAGCGCCGCCTTCCCCAAGAAGTGAAGCCCTGAGCCCCGCCCTTCAGATTGCCGGACCGCCTTCGACACCCGGCCACCCGGCAAGCGAAGTCCCCCTGGCGCAGGAAGTCGGCCAAGCCGACTTCCTGCGCCGGCACGTTGTGGAACCACCCGACCTTCACGGCCCCTCGAGCTCAAGGCCCGCGCGAGGGGCCGCACCTCGCCACATTGCTGTGAGTCCCAGGACGTTCGACCGCCTCATCACCGAGGCCCAGCGATTCGTTCCGGCGGCCCCTTGCTCGCCGCAAGGGGCCGCCGGCAAAGAGCTCCGGGCCCATCGCCAGCACATGAGAATTCCACTGACGCAGCTGATGCTGAACGAGCTATGGGCCGCAATGGTCTCCGCAACGATCTCGGCTGCTCGGCTGACGGTCTCGTGGAAGGGGACACCACTCTGCAGGTCATGTCCCGTGAAGTGGTGTAGTGGTCGTTTGCCAACGGTCATGCGGTGGGTGGTAGTTGGTCGCGAGCCTGCTCGCCAGGGTAGAGCTGGTCCATGCTGCCCTCAGGCAGATAGCGGCGGGG
>NZ_JAHTKP010000051.1 GCF_019192735.1 Kitasatospora aureofaciens | reverse complement strand
GCCGGACAGGGGCCGAAGGTCGCGGGGCGTGATTCGGCAGTGAGCCGCATCCGGCGGGACAGGAGCCGGTGTGGCTTGGTGGAGCAATTGTTGCCAGGTGGGATCGGTCGTCGACAAGACCCCCTTGCTACGATCCGCCGTCGTATTCAGGGGGCGTCGGCGTTGATCCGCAGGGTGGGCTGCGCGGCCGCGCTGACGTTGCTGAGCTGCGTAGATGTTGCGGTCGGGGGTCGCGGGAGGCGCTGGGGCCCGGCCACTATCGCCCGTCGTGGACCCGTTTTCCGTGTGAGCGGGCTCACGGTTTATGTCCGCTTTTGTCCCATTTGCCCACTGCTGACCGGATTGCCGCCGTCGCTTTGGGTGCAGGCGATCTGCCCGGGTTGAGACCCGCGTCACACGCGGATACCTGCCCCGCACGCACTGTCGGCGCGATCAGGGCCCGAGACCATCGCCGAGCCGGCGGTTCCACCGGGTGCGGGCGGCGAGCCGCTCCGCCTCCGGCGCCGCCGGCAGCCCGCCGGGGGCCGGCGCCCGGTGACCCGGCCAAGCCGGGCCGCCGACGAGCTGGTCGCCGCCCCGGAGGGCCCGGCCCCGCCGGAGCCCCGATGCCGACGGTCCCCGGCGCGGTCCAAGAGCGCGCGTCGGCGCTGCCTCCGCCGTACACCGGCCCTTACGACCGGCGCCCCGGCGGCAGCCGGCTCGTCAGACGTGTACCTGTCGGCCGCAGGACGGTGGTGCACCGGCTTCCCCCCGGCCCGTGCACCCGCCCGGCGGCCTCCGCTCGGCGCGCCCGCCCGGACGACGACATGCCGGGGCCATGGCACCGACGCCTACCAGAACGCCGCCACCCGCGCCTTCACCCGCCTCACCCACGACCTCGTGCGCACCCGCGGGCGTGGCTCGGCGGCGTCGGCGCTGCCGAACTCGCGCACGCCCCTGCTGTACCCGGTACGCCGGGTGCAGCAGGGGCGTGGCCACCGTCATGCGGCGGTTGACGCTGTGGGTGTGGGCGGTCAGAAGTGAGTTGCCACGAACTCGGCCACCTGAGTGCCGAGTTGCTGGCCCGCGCGGTTGTCGATGGAGGTGTGCTGGCCGGACCAGATCCGGCTGAGCCACGCCTCGGTGGCGGCATCCTGGAAGCCGGCGAAGGTTCGGGTGACGCCCTTCGAGGTCACCGTGAGCTGGTGCTGCGCACCGTAGAATCCGGCGAGCGTCGTTGCCGCCGCCTGGCTGAGAGCGCCGTGAGCGCCGGGGTAGGACGGGTCCGGGGCGGTCGGCAGCAGGGGGGTCCAGTTGGGATCGCCGACGATGCCCGGGTTGTAGTGCGTGTCGCCGAGCCGAATGGCGGTGACGGGCCGCCACACGTGGTAGGCGTACTTGGCGTCGTACATCGCGATCGCGGTGTCGGCGAGGGACAGGTCAAGCCGGGCGAAGACCTTCACCGCCTGCTCCAGGCTGGTGTTCTGGGAGGTGACAAGGTCCTGCGCCACCTGGTTCCAGACGTTCCAGACGGGTGCTGCCGCCCAGAAATTCGCGGCGGCGGTCTGATCGGCGGTGCGGGTGGTACTGGTCTTGCTCCCCAGGCTCTTGACCTCGTTCAAGGCGGCGGCGTACTCGGCGGTGCCCACGGCCGGCGGCGCTGCCGGGCGGAACTGGCTTCCGCTCGTCAGCACGAACGGCTTGACCGAGCCCCAGTTGGTGAACACCGGTGCGGGGAAGTCGGGCGGTGTGGGCCGGTAGTCGCCGGCCGCGGTGCCCGGGCTGAACGGCGGTGGCGTGACCGAAGACCCGTCGTCGGACCGCAGGCTGATCAGTCGGCCGGCGACCGCGGCTCCCACACCGGTGCCCGCCTGTTTGCCGGGGCCGTCGGGGATCGCGGACAGCTGGCCGCTCAGCTGCTGGTCCACGCCGGCGCGCTCGGCCGGGTACAGGGCGACCAGCACATCGTGGGCCGCCTGGTCCGCTGCGGCATCCGCACTGGCGCCTTGCGGCGCCGGCACCGAGAACAGGTAGGCGGGGTCGGTCCGGGTGACCGATGCCACCGCGTCGTACTCGGCGGCCTGGAGGAGCGCGAAGCTGCGCGTGGGGTGGACGGTGGACGGCTGGGCTTTCGGATCGCTCAGGATGGTGATGAGCTCGCGGTTCCACTCCACGACCGACGTCCCGGACCCCGGGGCGGCGGCGACCAGGGCCGGCGAGTGAGCGCCGGTGGCGGCGGTGGACCCGAAGGCCGGGCTGGTGAGTCCGGCCGCCAGGGTGGTCCCGATCAGTACGGTGAGTGTCTTCTGTTTCACACCCATGGTCTGTGGCTCCTTATCGTTGCCGGTGGGCTGTGGTCACCGGTGGTCGTAACCGTTCGACCGCTCGGGCCACTGCGGACCAGACGGTCAACGGACACCACGCATCGAGTGGGGAGTCCGCAGCGCGTGCCACGAGGACGTGCTCCGGACAACCGCTCCGGAGTTCGACGGGGATTGCGAAGCCACTTCCCTTCCACTGCCTTCTCCCTGACTCCTGTGCTGGGGCCGTTCGTTGGAGAATCGCGACTGGACTCGCCAGGACACCGGTCCATGAGGCGGCACGCATCACCCACACCGACATTTCGGAGAGTTGACCGAGTGGGAATGGTCCTGCGACCTGATCACCTCGTTGCGTCATCGAGGCCGCTCACCAGCTACAGCCTGCGGGTGCCCCATCCACGTCGCAACTCCGGCCATGTGGTCATCGGCCTGCCGTCGAATGCGACGGTCGCGGGTGAGAATTGTGCCCCTGCGTACTGGACTTGGCATGTTGTCACCGGGGCCCACGGCGGAGGCGTCCAGGACGAGGTGTTCGGCGCAGGCGTCGGCCGGTGGGTCGAGACGGTCGCGCAGGCCGATGACACGGGGGGCACCGATCGTGAGGAGTCCCGTGATGGTGATGCGGCCCGAGACCGACCGCCGGGTCGCGGCCGCGGGGCAGGCGTACGCTGAAGACACGGCCCAGGCCGGCCCGATCTCCCGCGAGGAGGCACGCCAAGTCGACTACCGTTCGTCGGGCGTTGGTCACCTCACCGTCATCGTCACGCCCTTACGGGCCTCGGCCGCTGTGGTGTCGCCGCCTGTGATCACGTGCCCGCACGCGAGGGAACGGACTGATAAACCCGCCCCAAACCTGGCGTACCAGCCGAGTTCGGGCGATACCTTGCCCAGCTAACGCCCAGCTAACGCCCAGCTAACGCTCAAGTCGCCAGCTGAAGCGCTCGGTCACACTGCCGCCCGAGGCGGCCGGTGTCGGTGGGGCGGCGTCCGTGGCGGCGCCGGGCGTGGGGTGACCGCGCGGCGCTCTCCGCTTTCGCCACCGCGCTGTCGGGGTCAGGAGATGGCACGCAGGCGGGCCGGGGCCGGGTGGGTGAGGCGGTCGAGGTGGGCGGCGGTTTCGGGGTCGGCGGGGAGCAGGACGAGGAGTTGCTGGGCGTCGGCGGTGAGGTCGAGGGTTTCGCGCAGGAGGCGGAGTTCGGGGCCGGCCGGGTGGTGGAGGCGGAGCGGGCCGCGGCGGGGGACGAGATGGTTGCCCAGCCGGCGGGTGAAGTCGGGGCCGGCGACGGGGGCGAGTTCGGTACTGAGCCACTCGGAGTTCTCGACGGAGGGGCCGAGCCAGAGGTCGAAGGCCTGCTCGTCGGCGATGCCGTCCCAGTCGGCGAAGAAGGTGCGGGCGCGGGGGTCGGTGAAGACGTAGCGGGTGAGGTTCGGGGCGGGGTCGTCGAGCAGGCCTGCCGCGCCGAGGACGGCGGCGTAGCCGCTGGTGTGGGCGAGGATGTCGCCGAGGCGGTTGGTGACGGCGGCGATGCCCGGTTCGAGGAGGCACAGGGTCTCGCGGACCGCGGGACGGACATCGCGCGGCGGCGGCGTCGGCCGGGTGTGGTTCGGGCAGGCACCGCCGGTGATCTTCGCGAGGTAGCGCAGGTGGTTGCGCTCGGCGGGGTCGAGGCTGAGGGCGTCGGCGAGTGCGTTGACGACGGCGGTGGAGGGGTTGCGGTCGCGGCCCTGTTCCAGCCGGGTCAGGTACTCGACGCTGATGCCGGCGCGCATGGCCAGGTCGGCGCGGCGCAGGCCGGGGGAGCGGCGGCGGCCATGGTCGGGCAGGCCCAGCGTCTGCGGCTGGATGCTGTCGCGCTTGGCCCGGACGAAGTCCCCCAGTGGTGTGCCCATGGGGGGAGCGTACGGCGCGTGGCCGCCCGGAGGGTGGCCCTGCGGGGGCCAGCCTGGGCACGGTCTGGCTGCGGCCGGCGGGTGGGCCGAGGGTGGTGGGCATGGAGAAGAACACGCACAAGCTGGTGATCGTCGTCGGTAGCGTCCGGGAGGGGCGGTTCGGCCCGGTGGTGTCCTCGTGGGTGGCCGAACAGGCCGCCGCGCACGGCGGGTTCGAGGTGGAGGTGGTCGACCTGGCCGAGGTGGACCTCCCGCTGGCGCTGCCCGCCGCCTCACCGAAGTTCGCGGGCGCCGACTACCCCCGCCCGGCCGGGATGGCGAAGCTGACCGAGGCCCTGGAGGGCGCGGACGCCTTCATCGTCGTCACGCCGGAGTACAACCACAGCTACCCCGCCTCGCTGAAGGCCGCCGTCGACTGGCACTTCACCCAGTGGACGGCCAAGCCGGTCGCCTTCGTGAGCTACGGCGGCGCGGCCGGAGGCCGGCACGCCGTCCTGCACCTGGAGAACGTGCTGACCGAGCTGCACGCGGTGACGGTCCGGGACGGCCTGGCCTTCCCCAACTACTTCACCGCCTGGACGGACGGACGGCCGGACGACCCGCAGGCCCCGGGCTACGCCAAGGTCCTGCTCGACCAACTGTCCTGGTGGGCAGGCGCGTTGAAGGCCGCGCGGACGGCCGCCCCGTACCCGGCGTGAAAGGGGGGGCGATGGAGAAAGGAGGAGCGATGGAGAACGGGGGAACGATGGAGAACGGGGGAACGATGGAGTACGTCACGCTCGGCGGCACCGACCTGGAGGTCAGCCGGATCGCGCTCGGCTGCATGGGCTTCGGCGGTTCGGGCCGCGGGCACAACCCCTGGGCCCTGGACGAGCAGGCCGCGGCGCGGGTCTTCCAACGGGCCGTGGAACTCGGCATCACCTTCTGGGACACCGCCAACGTGTACGGCGCCGGCGCCTCGGAGGAACTGGTCGGCCGCGCCGTGCGGCGCTTCACCCGGCGCGAGGACGTCGTCCTCGCCACCAAGGTGGGTCTGCCGATGCACGACGGCCCGGGCGGCTTCGGGCTGTCCCGGAAGACGATCCTGGAACAGGTCGACGGCTCGCTGACCCGCCTCGGCACGGATTACATTGACCTCTACCAGCTGCACCGCCTCGACCCGGCGACCCCGCTCGAGGAGACCGTGACGGCCCTGCGGGACGTGGTGGCGGCCGGGAAGGTCCGGTACGTCGGCGCCTCCTCGATGTGGGCGTGGCAGTTCGCCAAGCTGCAGCACACCGCGGCCCGGGACGGCGGCCCGGCCTTCGTGTCGATGCAGCACCAGTACAGCCTGGTGCAGCGCGAGGAGGAACGGGAGATGTTCCCGCTGCTCGCCGACCAGGGGGTGGGCAGCCTGGTGTGGTGCCCGCTCGCATCGGGCCGGCTGGCCCGCCCGTACGGGCAGGCGACGGCCCGCTCGGCCGGGGACCCGGTCGCCCGGCGGTTCTTCGCGGACGTCGACCGGCCGATCATCGACGCCGTGCAGGACGTCGCGGACGCCCGCGGCATTCCGATGGCGCAGGTCGCGCTCGCCTGGGTGCTGGGCAACCCCGTCGTCGCTGCCCCCGTCGTCGGCGCGACCCGCCCGGGCCACCTCGACGACGCCGCGGCCGCCCTCCGGGTCCGGCTGACCGACGCCGAGACCGCGGCCCTGCAGCGCCCGTACACACCCCGCTCGCCCACCGGGTTCTGACCCGTCGGGCCCGGTGGGCTCGGTTGAAGCGCACCTCGCCGACGGTGAACGTGGCATCGGTGAAGTCCACGACGCTGCGGGTGAACCCGGCGTCGATGAAGCTGTCGCCGTCGAACACGGCGTTGGCGGCCTACTCTACGAACGGGCATGCCGCGTGCTTGCAATGGCCGTTTGAGAAGGAGTCCTGTGTCATCGTCCTGTGACCCCCAGTACGCTCCCGTCGGTGATGTGAGCACAGCGCTCATGGTGATCGACTCCCGGCTCAAGGCCGTCTACGACGGCAGGACCGAGACGGACCCCGAACAGCAGCAGATGGTCGACCAGTTCGCCGCATCCTTGGGCCCTGCGGAGTTCAATGCGCTGCTGGACGGCACATGCACGCTCATCTACATGTTCATGAACTGGCTGCGGACGGCCTGCGAGGCCCACGACAAGGACGTCATCGAGTACGTGGTGCCCACCCTCGTGGCCACGATGCGCATGATGCCCAGGACCTTCCGCCCCGAAGTCATCCCCACCATGGCCGGCCTGCTCATCGCCGCGGGCAGCGGCCTGAGCCCCAATCTGTGGCGCGCGCAGTACGGACCCTGGACCGATGCCGAGATGAATCCCCTGGAAGCCACGGCTGTCCTCCTCGGGGAGCACATCAACCGGATGTCCGGCAACGACCACAACTTCGCGACTCGCCTGATCACCGAGGCTCTGTCCAGTCTGGACCAGGGCTGATGTGCATCGCCTCGCGCGGGCGCGGGCCAACCGCAGGCCGCCGCCGGCCCGCTGCTATCGCGTGAGCTCCTGGCGGACCGTCGCGACGACCTCGGGGTAGCAGTTGTTGCCGGACTTGACGGTCGGGTCGTTCCGCATGACGGTGAGCCGGCGCCGGAGTGACGGCCTGCCCGGACCCCGCCTCCGGTCAGCCTGCGAGGTGAGCCAGGAGCAGCGGCACGATCCGGTCGGCGTCGGCCTCCGGCAGCCAGTGGGTGGCGCCCTCCAGGGCCACGAACCGGTACGGGGCGCTGACGTGCTTGGCCGTCAGCTCGGCGGCGTCGCGGCCCAGGGCGATGTCGTCGGTGCCCCAGACGAAGAGCGTACGGACGGTGATCTCGCCGGCCGGCACCCGGAGTTCCTCGTTGACCGCCCGGTACCAGTTGATCCCGGCGGTCAGCGCGCCCGGCTCGGCCAGCCGCCGGACGTTGGACTCGACCAGCTCCGCCGCCGGCGCGCCCCGGTAGAGCGCGCGCAGCCTGGCCGCGCCGTCGGCCAGCAGCGCCTGCTCGGCGACCTGGCCCGGCAGCCGGAAGTACCGCACGTACTGAGAGCGTTCCCGCTGGTCGCTGCCGTTGTTCATGGCCTCGTGGAGCGCCTCGGGGTGCGGGGTGGCGAGCACGGCCAGGCTGTGCAGCCGCTCCGGGTGGGCGGTGGCCAGCGCCCAGGCGACCAGGCCGCCCCAGTCGTGGGCGACCAGGTGGAAGCGCGGCGCGCCCAGCGTGTCGGCGAAGCCGAGGACGTCCGCGACCAGCAGCTCGACGGCGTACTCGGTGACGTTCTCGGGGCGGGCGTCGGGGGAGTAGCCGCGCTGGTCCACCGCGACCGCGCGGTAGCCGGCCGCGGCCAGCGCCGTCAGCTCGGCGGTCCAGCAGTCCGCGAACTCGGGGAACCCGTGCAGCAGCAGGACGAGTTCACCGTCGGCCGGCCCGGCGGCCAGCGCGTCGAAGGTGTGCGGGCCGACGGTCAGTCGGACGGCGGTGGGCGTGGGCATGGGGTCAGCTCCTGTTGGTGGTACGTCAACAGCACGATCAGACCACAGGGCTGACCCGGCGACGGCGGCAGGTGACGCTGCTCACTGCTCCGCGGGCAATGCGGCCGGCAGGCGGCTCCCAGCGCCCCCGCAGAGGCCAGGGGCCGCGCGGGTTACCACGCGCTTCATCGGGATGTCATCGACCGCTGCCACTGTCGTCCGGTGACCTTGGCCGACCGCGTACCGCATCGGAGAAGCAGACGCGTAGGCCAACTGCGTGGGGAGAATTGAATGCGAGCACGAAGGATCGCGGCCGCGTCAGCCGGACTCCTGCTGACGGTCGGGCTTACAGCGGCACAGGGGGCCACGGCACAGGGGGCCACCGCACGAGTGGCTGCTCCGTGCGAGGGCACCTACACGATCGTTGTCGGGGGCACCGGCAGCTCATGGAACAACGACGGTTTCTACGGCAACATCCAGCAGCACGTCGGGTACCCCACCCAGATTCCCAACGGTGCGAGCGCGCGGGCAGGCGTCAATGAGCTGAACCGGCTGGTCCGCGACCAGCGCGCCGCGTGCCCGGGCCAGCACGTCAAGATGGCCGGGTACTCCTTGGGAGCCGGGGTGGTGCACACCTGGGTCACCGAGAACTGGCAGACGTTCGACAACGTCAACGCCATCCTGATCGCGGACCCCAAGCGCCAGGGTCCTCCCGGTGCCAATGGCGGAGCCGTGCCGTTCGGCGGCATCGTCGGCGCTCCGCTCGCCGGTGCTGACAGGTTCTTCGGCAACGTGCCCGTCAAGACGATCTGCCACTGGGACTACGTCTGCGACGAGTCCGCCGGTATCTGGACCTACCCGAACAACCACGTCAAGAACTACCCCGAAGACTTCAACATGGATCACCACAACGACAGCGCCAGCGAGCAGTGGTACAACGGCGCCTGGTATCCCTGGTAACCACGGAACGCTCGTCGGCCGAGTCCGTAGCCGGATTCCTTCACGACCTGTCAGTCACCACCTGTCAATGGCCGGGAACATCCAGCCACTGACAGGTGGTGATCTGTTCGTGCCGCTCGGGGATGGCGTGAGAGCGCGTCCCGGACGGACACCCGTCCGGCAGATCGCCAGGCGGCTCCGGCGCCCCGGGGTGCGGCCTCTTCATCGGGATGTCATCGGTCCTCCCTAGTGTGGCCGTGTCCAGACAAACGCCCGGACCACAGGGGAAGGACGGCTCGATGGCACGGAGGAGACTCAAAGCGAGGCTGCCGATGGCGGTCATGGCCGCGGTGGCGTTGATCAGCACGATGGCGGCCACCGGGTCACCGGCCACCGGGTCACCGGCCGCCGGACAGGAGTCGGACAAGCCGACGATCCGTTACACCGAATACGGGATCCCGCACATCATCGCCTCGAACTGGGAGGGGCTGGGAGCGGGTTACGGATACGCCGCGGCCAAGGACAACATCTGCACCCTGGCCGACACCTATCTGATGGTCAATGCCCAGCGGTCCCGTTATCTGGGGGCCGATGGCAAGGCGAGCCCTGGCGAGAACCAGAACACCACCACCAATCTCAACAGCGACCTGTACTTCCAGCGGATCAACGACAACCGGGTGGTGGAGCGGCTGATCGACCAGCCCGCCCCCACCGGGCCGGAGCCGGAGGTCAAAGAGGCCATCCGCGGCTATGTCCAGGGGTACAACAGGTACCTGGCCGAGACCGGCGTGAACAACATCTCCGACCCGGCCTGCCGCGGTGCGGCCTGGGTGCGGCCGATCACGGAGCTGGACGTCTACCGGCACGCGCACGCCGAGATCATCATGGGCAGCGCCGATCCGCTGCTGGACGGCGAGGTGAACGCCGCACCCCCGGGGGCGTCGGCCGCGTCGCCGCCGGCTGCCTCGCCGCCGGCGGTCTCAGCCGAGGAGACCGCGACGAAGATCCGCGACGCGATGGCCGCCAGCCGTCAGCAGGGCAGCATGGGCAGCAACGCGCTGGCGGTCGGTTCGCAGGGCGTGTCCGCGGGCACCGGCACCGGCATGTTGCTGGCCAACCCGCACTTTCCGTGGCAGGGCAAGAACCGGATGTGGCAGAGCCAGCTGACGATCCCGGGAAAGATCAATGTCTCCGGAGCCAGCCTGCTCGGACTCCCCGCGGTGAACATCGGGCACACCGACGACGTCGCCTGGAGCCACACGGTCGCCACGGTGTCCCCGTTCGGGCTGTTCGACGTGCAGGTGGACCCGCTGCACCCGACCAACTACCTGGTTGACGGCACCTGGCAGCAGATGACCTCGCAGCAGGTCGGTGTCGACGTGCTGAACCCGGACGGCTCCATCGGCAAGGTCACCAGGACGTTGTGGTCCACCCGCTACGGCCCGATCACCACATCGATGCAGGGCGTCCCGCTGCCCTGGACGGTGAGCGCGCACGCGGTACGCGACGCGAACATGGACAACCTGCGGGCGCTGAACACCTGGTTCCACCTCGACCGGGCCAAGGACGTCAACGACGTGGTGAACACCCTGGAGACCACGGAGGGTGTCCCCTTCTTCAACACCGTCGCCTCCGACCGCAAGGGCAACGCGCTGTACGCGGACATCCAGGCCACCCCGAACATCACCGACGCGCACGCGCAGTCGTGCCTCACCCTGACCGGCCAACTGCTGTTCAACCAGGGGCTGCGGCTGCCCAACGTGCCGCCGATCTCCATCTTCGACGGCAAGCGCAGCGAGTGCGACTGGCCCGATGACCCGAACGCGGTCGCCCCAGGACTGCTGGACCCGCACAAGCAGCCACGCCTGATCCGGCCCGACTTCGTGGGCAACGCCAACGACAGCGCCTGGCTGGCCAACCCCGAGCAGCCGCTGTCCTACCCCAGGGTGATGGGCGACACGGCGGCGCCCCGGTCGCTGCGCACCCAGGAGCTGATCCTGACCGCGCAGAACCGGATCAACGGCACCGATGGCCTGCCGGGCAAGGGTTTCACACCGGAGAGCATGCAGCAGTTGCTGTTCGCCGACAACAGCAGGGCGGCCGACCTGGCCCTCAACGCCACGGTGAGCATGTGCCAGAGCCTCCCCTTCGGGCTCATCCTGGTGGACGGCAACCTGGTCAACGTGAGCGAGGCATGCCCGATCCTGGCCGCCTGGAAGGACCACAAGTACACAGCGGACAGCCGGGGGTCCTGGCTGTTCGAGAACTACTGGGCCTTCCTGACCGGTGGACAGGCGATCGAGAAACTGCCGTGGCGGGTTCCTTTCGACCCCAAGGACCCGGTGCACACGCCCAACTCGCTGGACTCCGGAAGCTCCGCCGTCCGCGACGCGTTCGGCCGGGCGGTTCTCGCGCTGCGCAACGCGGGCATTGCGCTGAACGCGCCACTGTCGGACATCCAGAAGATCACCCGCAACGGTGAACAGATCCCGATCCACGGCTCGATCCACGAACTGGGCGTGCTGAACGTGGTCACTCCCGGCATGGTCGACGGCAAACCGGACATCGTCTTCGGATCCAGTTTCATCCAGCAGGTGCGGTTCACCGCCGACGGCCCGCCACAGGCCTCCTCGGTGCTGGCCTACTCCCAGTCGGCCAACCCGAACTCGCCGCACTACGCCGATCAGACCAAGCTGTTCTCGGCGGGCCAGTGGGTGACCGAACGGTTCACCGAGGATCAGATCGCTGCCTCACCGGCGTTGGAGGTCAAGGTCCTGGACTGAGGCTGACATGTGGGCACGCCGGAACTCCAACAACGGTCTCCGGCGTGCTCCTTCATCGGAACTCACGGCCTCCCGATGGGTTTCGCGCCGCGCAACGACAAGGCTGACGAGGGGGAACACTGTGACGAGGACATTGAGTCGGTGGCGAATAATGGTGGCCATGGTGGCCATGGTGGCCGCCATCGTGGGAATGGCCACGACAGCGGGTCCGGCACGGGCCGCCGGCGGCACCGGGTCGCCGCCACCGATGGCGGACGGGTTCGGGCTGACCCAGGTCGACACGGCCATGGGTGGTCCCACCAACTTCTACATCACCGTGACCACACCCGAGGTCACGGGCAAGCACCACATCAAGATCATTCTGCCGAGCGGCTACTACGACGACCCGGCCAGGCGCTACCCGGTGCTGTACTTCCTGCACGGCTCACCCGACGACCCCATCCAGCAGACCTACCCGGCACTGACCACCTCGAACTCGATGATCACCGTCATCCCGGACGGCGGCGCTCGGGGCTGGTATGCCAACTGGCTCAACCAGAACACTCAGCTCGGCGCCCAGAACTGGGAGAACTTCCACCTCAAGCAGGTGATCCCGTTCATCGACGCGAACCTGCGGACCATCGCCACCAAGAAGGCCAGGGCCATCGCCGGTGTCTCCATGGGCGGCTTCGGGGCCTTCCACTACGCCCAGGACCATCCCGAACTGTTCAGCCAGACCGCGTCCCTGTCGGGAGACATCGATCTGTCGGCCGACTCCATGGACCTGCGGCTGGCCGTCGTCGCCTCCCTCATCGACGCGCAGGGCGTGATCTGCGGCTCGTCATCCGGTGCCTGCGACCCCACGAACGACCCCTACAAGCCCGGCGTGGACAGTGACGCCCTGTTCGGCACGCCCTACCCGGTGTTCAACGCGGACTGGCGGTGGAACGAGGCCGACCCGTCACAGCACATGGACAAACTCGCCGGAGTCGGGGTCTCCATCTACGTGGGCAACGGACGCGGCGTGGTCACCGACGCGGAGTTCTGGCTCGAAGGCGCGTCCAAACACGTCAAGGACCGCATGGACGCCCTGGGCATGTCCTACTACTACGTCGACTACGGCGATGGTTCCGCCTGGGGCACCCAGTGCAACGGCGGCCACAACGGCGGCTGTTGGGAACAGGACCTCCGGGACCTGATCCCCCGACTGGAAAGGGCCTTCGCCTCCTGACCGTGCGCAACCGTCAGGGGGCGGCGGCGGTTAGTCCCTGCGGACCGTGACACCCGCCGCCGCACGTCGGACCGCCCAGCCACTCAGGGCTCCACCGGGCCGCGCCCCGGTGGAGCCCTGACCCGACGGCACCCGCAGCGGGTGTTCGCGGGCGATGCGCAGCCGCGTCTCGCGGCGGGCGGCTTCGGCCCGGATCAGTTCCAGCCGGTGCGGGACACCGTCGACGAGTACCACCTGGGTCCGTCGGCGATCAGGGTCGCGGATCCGGCCCGGTCGAAGACCCGGGCGATGACGCCGGCCAGGGTACCGACTCCCGGTCGGTCAGCGGGTGACCGAGCGCTCCACCGAGGAGCAGATCGCGGCCTCGCCGCGCATACCCGGCGTCGGGCCGGTCACCGCGTGGCTCCGGTGAGGCCGAGGCCGGCTTCGTCCCCGCGCAGAATCATCTGGTGCGTCCGCCGCAGCATCCGACTCGGAGGAACCCGCAGGTCGTCGGCCAGACGGCGGCGGGCGCGGTCGAACACGGCCAATGCGTCGGCCTGTCGGCCGCTACGGTACAGCGCACGCATCAGCATCGCGGCCACCGGCTCGTTCAAGGGGTGCTCCGCGGACAGGGCGAACAGCTCGGCGATCGCCTCGCAGTACTGGCCCAGCCGCAGCTGCCACTCCAACTTCCGCTGTGCGACGGCGATCCTGCGCTCGGCGAGCCGCAGCCGCTCCAACTCGGCGAGCGGGCCGGGCAGGCCGGCCAGGAGCTCCCCGCGAAACAGGTCCAGCGCCTGAGCACAGAGGCGGACCGCCTCGGCCGGTTCGCCCGCCCGATGGGCCGTCCCGGCGTCGGTGACCAGGTTCTCCATGCGCGCCAGGTCCACCTCGGCCGCGCCGGAGACCAGACGGTAGCCACACCGGTCGTGCTCGATCACCGAGTCCGGGCTGTCCCCGATGCGCAGGGTCTTGCGCAGCCGGTAGATGTGGACCGGCACCACGTTCGTGACCGGCGCCTCCAACCCCCATACTCCGTCGAGCAGTTCCTGCTGGCTGACCGTCCGCCCCCCGCGCAGCGCCAGCGCCGCCAGTACGGCCTGCTGGCGCAGATGCCCCAGATTCAGGGACCGCCCGTCCTGCCATGCCCGCAGGGGTCCGAGCACGGAGATCTGCACCTTCGGTCCGGCCGCTCGGCCGGCGGCGCTCCGCAGCACCGGCCTCACCACCTGCGCGCGGGGGCCGCCGCCAGGGGCGACCAGTCCGCAGTCGAAGGCGTGGACGATGGCGGCGGCCCGGTCGCGCAGCCCGAGTTTCACGAGGATCCGCGCGAGGTGCCCGGCCACGGAGTCCTCGGAGATGGCAAGGGTGGCGGCGATCTCGTCATCCCTGAGGCCGCAGCCGACCGCGTGGAGCACCTTGCGCTCCTGATACCCGAGCACGGCGGCGCTCGGCCGGCTGGCGGTGGCGGTCGTCGGCATCGCTGCTCCCTGGACTCCGGGCCGGCCGGTCTGGCGGACGCCGTCGACAAGCTAGTAGGGGCAGTGCCGGGCAGGGAATCCGGAACGATCCGGAGTAACACGCGCGACGGCCCCCGACGGACCGGCGCCCACCCGGTCGAGCCACGCACCGGACCGCGCCCTCCACACCGGCCGGCGGTGAGGATCGTCCACGGTCAACACGCTGCGGAGCCCTCACCGCACGCACCATGGAACGCCAGCCGAACCTCGACGCCCTGGAGAAGATCACCGCCCGCGCCGCCTGGCGCCCTGACTCGCAGCAGGCACTGCAGATCACGGCCGCCGCCCTCACCGTCCCTCAGGACCGCTTCCACACCGATGAGATCCGGCGCCAGGCCAGCGGTCTGTTGAACGTCGCGTTCCTCGCGGCGGCCGGCAGATTGACGCTGCCGCTGTCGGAGCCCGTCCACGAGGTGAACCCGGTGTTCGACAAGCGCATCCCGGGCTCGTGGCTCGTCGACCTCTCCCACGTCGAGACGGACCCGCTGCTGCCGTCCCCGTTCACCGCGGACGGTTCCCGGCCGACGGGACCTGCCTGGTACTCCACGGTGAAGGTCGCCTACGCGGTCGAGCTGGGCGCCGAGGTCCGCCCGCAGCGGCCCCCGGACGGTTCCTACCGGGCGACGGGCGGGCTCATTCGGACCTCTTGGCCGCAGATGGTGACCTCCGCCGGCTTGCCACTCTGGTCCACCACCGGGACCCGGACTCCGGTGCTGTCGGCCGGCGCGGCCACGTCGGCGGTGCCGGCGGTGACCAGGGGGTTGCAGTTGCCGCTGTCCGGCCCCTTGCCGTTCATCTCGGAGTAGTGCAGGGCGATCACCGCCTTCTTGCCCGCGCCCAGCGTCACCGGAGCGGGGCTGCCCTTCCCGACCCCCTCGGCCTGCGGCCCCTTGCCCAGGTAGAACTCAAGCTTCGGATAACCGGCCAGCGTGCAGCTCTGGGAGCCGGCGTTGACGGCGACGAGTTCGGCGTTCGCCGGGTCCTTCGCGCCGGTGCCCTCGTAGGTGAGACGGGTGAGCGTCCACCTCAGGTCCTCGGTACGGCACTTCGCGGTGTGCGAGCTGCCGGAGCCCGTCGATGCCGCGGTCCCGGCAGCGGACGACGCGGCGGACGACGTGGCGGACGACGTGGCGGACGACGCGGCGGACTGACCTGCGACCGGAGCTGCGGACTGGCCCGCGACCGGCGCGGCGGACACCGGCGCCGGGGACACCGACGCGGCCCCACCGGCCTTCGGCGGGTTGGCCGTGGGGCTGGAACTGCAGGCCGTCAGGCCGAGCCCGGCCAGCAGCGCGGACACGGAAACCGTCAACAGAAAGCGCGAGCGCATGGATCCCCCCGGATCGTCAGGACAGCCGACGGGCCACCCCTGCCCGACCGGACTGTGCATTGTCAAAGGTGAAGACACCGGGGAAGGCCCGTCGGTTGCCTCTGGAGCCCGGAAGCTCGCGGATGCCGTCGGCACCAGGCGCTCCAGTCCGGCACGGTGCCGTTGGCTCGGTCAGATATGCCTTGCCCGCCAACGCCCAACTCGCCAACTTGAACGCTCAATCACAACCCCGGCATGAGCAGCAGGTACCTGCCGGTCGGCGACCCGCCCCCGGACATCCACGACAAGCCCGACCACGCCACCGACGGCTGGCAGTTCGCGGCGGTCTCGGACCTGCCCCCGGCCCGATCGGCATGGTGGCCGTCGCCGTCACCACCGAAGCCGCCGCCGCGGACACCCCGCACATGTGACGCGCGTGCGGGAGTTCCCGGTGTGCATGGCGGACATGCGGCGCAGGGGGGGAGGCGGAAGGCGGCCAGGGCGTCGGCGCTGTCGGCGGGGGTGATGCCGAGGTGGAGGGAGGTGATGGCGGCGCATCCGGTCCCGATGAGCACCGACCGTTTTGGTCGATCATGAGCAATTGCGCTGCGCTTCTCCTGGCCATTGTCACGGAAAGTGAGCGCGTGTCGTATCTGTCGGGGATGTCTCCGATTATCAATCCCAATCAACATGAAGCAGAGTCACGGCACGAGGGCCGTCTCCCAGCCGGCTCCAGTCGGGGGGGCTGACCGGCGGACGCAGAATAGCCGTCGCTACCCTGTCCCGCATGGCTAGAACCCGGCTCTATCGCAATGGCAACCTCGAG
This sequence comes from Kitasatospora aureofaciens, assembly GCF_019192735.1. Taxonomy (GTDB): domain Bacteria; phylum Actinomycetota; class Actinomycetes; order Streptomycetales; family Streptomycetaceae; genus Kitasatospora; species Kitasatospora aureofaciens_A. Next base: position 39,652 of record NZ_JAHTKP010000051.1, on the reverse strand, counting down.
CTCGAGGATTTTCCCGTCGAGGACATCTCCGAGTACGTGTCCGACCCCTCGGCGGTGGTGTGGCTGGACCTGTGCGCACCCGGCCCTGCCGACCTCGCGATGATCAGTGAGGAGTTCGGCCTGCACGCGCTCGCCGTGGAGGACGCGCGGAACGAGCATCAGCGCCCGAAGCTGGACCGGTACCGCACCCACTCGTTCCTGAGTGCCTATGCGATCGGCATGGACCAGGAGAGCGGGCTGCTGACGACGAGCGAGGTCTCGGCATTCATCACCGACACCGCCCTGATCACCGTCCGCAAGGACGCCGGCTTTGACATCGAACAGGTGGTCGCCCGCTGGGACGACGCCCCTGACCTGGTCAAGCACGGTGTCGGCTTCCTGGTCTACGGGCTGCTCGACTTCATAGTCGACGGCCACTTCGCCGCCGTGCAGGAGCTCGACGACCGAATAGAGGAAGTCGAGGAGGCGCTCTTCGAGGAGGGCACACGGGAGATCGAGTCGGTCCAGCGCCGCTCCTTCGAACTGCGCAAGAGCCTGGTGAGGCTGCGCCGGGTCGTCCTGCCGATGCGTGAGGTCGTGAACAGCCTGCTCCGCCGCGATCTCCACATCGTCAGCGAGCCGCTGATGCCCTACTTCCAGGACGTCTACGACCACGTCCTGAGGGCCACCGAGTGGACCGAGTCGTTGCGTGACATGGTCACCTCGATCATGGAGACGAACCTCACGGTCCAGGGAAACCGGATGAATCTCATCATGAAGAAGGTGACCAGCTGGGCGTCGATCATCGCCGTCCCCACCGCCATCACCGGCTTTTACGGCCAGAACGTCCCCTACCCCGGGTTCGGGACCGAATGGGGCTTCCTCGTCTCCACGGGGGCCACCGTAGTACTCTCCGCCGTGCTGTACGTCAGTTTCAGGCGGAAGGACTGGATCTGACGGAACTTCGGTAGCGGCCAGGCCTGCGAACAATGGTCCGCGACCACGCCACAGATCGTGCTCCGGAAGGCCACAAGATTCCGGCAACCGACAGCTACTGCCCGTTACCAATGCTTATGATCGCCGGGATTTGCTTGGACAGTGCTCATGATCACGCGGAATTGCTCACGGATTCGCGGTTCCTACAGCTCGGCTGTGCGGTCACGTTCTACGGGCCGTCGATCCCGATCACCGTGCCGAATGGGTCGCGCAGCTGGGCGATGCGCCGTCCGGGCTCGATCTGCAGCGGGCCCCGGTGGTGCTCGCAGCCGGCCGATAGCAGCCACTCCCGTGCCCGGTCCACGTCGCCCACCGACCAGTACACGACCGGGCTGCCGCCCCGCGGGTTGCGCTCGTCGTCCACCGGGTGGAAGCCCAGCTCGACCCCGTCGTGCTCCACCCAGGCGTATCCCGGGGCCACTACGCCAATGTCCGCCACCTCGCTCCCCGGCTCGCACGATCCGGCTGCCGACCCGGCGCCCGCCGCGCAGCCGAGCGCCCGCCAGGCCTGGCTCGCCAGCCCCTCCCGCCTGTGGATGACCGACGGCGCCCCCGCCGTCGTGCCCGTCCCCATCGGTTGGTGACGGCTGGGGCGCAGCCGACCTGCTCGCAGACCTCGGCGACGGCCTGCGGGTGTTCCGCGAGCACTTCGCCGCCTTCCGCCCGCTGGTCGCCGCCACCGCCCTGGGCACCGCCGCCGGCGTCCACGCCCGGGTGACCGGCAGACGGCGCGAGCCGACGATAGAATTGCACCCCGGATTGACGCATCCAACCAGAGAAATAGCGCTTTCTCCCTATGCGGCCGCGGAATCCCCGGGGGTGTGGGCAGCCGGGTGTCGCGAGTCGCGGAGTGGGTGTAACGCATGCACGACTCCACGTTCCACGACGCCCTCAGTGATCCCGTCGAGCCCGGGACCGCCGCGTACGCCACTGTCGACGCGCGCGGTGTGCTGACGAGCTGGAGTCCTGGTGCCCAGCGCCTGCTCGGCTACACCGCGGACGAAGTCCGAGGGCGGCGCGGGACCGACCTGCTGTACACCCACGCCGACGCCGCCCGGCTCGTGGGGCGCTGCCAGGCGGAGGAAGCAACCTCCCTCGGGTCGGCGGTCATGCGCCACCGGGACGGCAGCCGGGTCGAGGTCGGCTTGTGGGCCCATCCCCTGGTCCCCACGGCCGGTGAGCTGCACTGGCTGATCCAGGCTGAGGGCGCCGATGCTGTGCGTCGGCGGGACCTCGGCCGCGCGCTCCTGAGGGGCCTGTTCATCGAATCACCTTTCCATATCGACGTCTTCGACACCCAGCTGCGCTTTGTCGCGCAGAACGCGCGGAGCTTGAGGGGCTTTGCGAACCAGGCCTTCGGGCGCACCATGCGGGAGGTGGCTCCTGCCGGCGCGTTGGACATGACGGCTTTCGAGGCCCGGCAGCGGCAGGTCCTGGCCACTGGTGAGGCGCTGGTGGCCACGGAGGTGCACTCCCGCGATCCCGACGACCCGGATCGCGACCGGGCCTGGTCGGAGACCATCGTGCCGCTGCGAAGCGGCTCCGGGGAGGTGATCGGACTCGCCCACGCGGTGTTCGAGGTGACCGAGCGGGTCCGGGCCCGGGAGCGGTTGGCTCTGGTCAATGACGCGAGCTCGAAGATCGGCAGCACACTTGATGTCCTGCGCACCGCGCAGGAACTGACCGATGTGGCCGTCCCGGTCTTTGCCGACCACGCCTACGTCAATCTGCTGGACCCCGTCTTCGGCGGCGAGGAGCCGGTGGCCGGTCCCGTCGCCGAGTCCATGCCTCTGCGCCGTGCGGCGAGTTCGTCCGTGCCCGGGGGCCCGGGGAACGCGGTGGTCTCCACAGGAGATGTCGACCTCTTCACCTCCGGGGTGGGCTCCCTGTTCACCCGGGCGCTGGCGAGCCGCGAGCCCGTGCTTCTGACGGGTGAAGAGGTGCTCGCCGAGCTCACCGCGGCCGATCCCCGCCGGGCCGCGTTGGTCCGCGAATACGGAGTCCACTCGTGGCTGCTGGTGCCGATGTCCGCGCGAGGCGCCGCGCTGGGTGCGGCGGTCTTCGTGCGCTTCAGGGGTAGGCAACCGTTCGAGGCAGACGACGTGTTGTTGGCCCAGGACTTCGTGGCGCGTGCCGCCGTGTCCATCGACAACGCCAGGCGGTACACCCGGGAGCGCACGACGGCGTTGGCATTGCAACGCAGTCTGCTGCCGCAACACCTGCCGGTGCTCGGGGCCGTGGAGGCGGCGTCGCGCTACCTGCCGGCGACTGGTCACGCGGTGCTGGGTGGCCAGTGGTTCGACGTCATCCCGCTCTCGGGGGCGCGAGTCGCGTTGGTGGTGGGCGACGTGGCGGGGCAAGGCCTGCACTCAGCGGTGACCATGGGGCGTCTGCGTAGCACTGCAGTACGGACACTCGCGGACCTCGATCTGTCACCCGACGAGTTGCTCACTCATCTGGACGGCCAGGTCGACAGGCTTCACGACGGGCAGAGCGAAGGGGCCTCAGGCGGCGCGGCCGGAACAACGTGTGCGTACGCGGCCTTCGATCCGATCTCCCGGCGATGCGTCCTCGCGCGGGCCGGTCATCCGCCGCCCGCGCTGGTGTCGGCGGACGGGAGAGTCGAGTTCCTCGATCTCCCCGGCGGGCCTCCCCTGGGGCTCGGTGGAGCTCCGTTCGAGAGCGGCGAGGTGACGCTGACCGACGGGGACCTGCTCGTGCTGTACACCGACGGTCTGGTGGAGTCACGGGGCCAGAGCACTGAGACGGGCCTCGAACGGCTCCGCGAGGTCCTGTCGGACCCTCAACTCACGTCGCCCTCAGGGCTCGACGACGTCTGCGACGTGGTCACCCGCCGGCTGCTCTCGGACCGCACGCAGGACGACGTGGCACTGCTGGTGGCGCGGGTGCGCGGGCTGGATTCCGACCGCCACGTCACCTGGGAGCTGGCGTCCGAGCCCGAGGTCGTGGGCCAGGCACGTGCGCTCGCAACCGGGAAGCTGGCCGAATGGGGCCTGGAGGATCTGGAGTTCATCACCGAACTGGTGGTCAGCGAGCTGGTCACCAACGCCATCCGCTACGGCAAGCCGCCGATCCACTTGCGGCTGATCCGCGACCGCAGCCTGATCTGCGAAGTCACCGACGCCAGCAGCACCTCCCCGCACATCCGACGCGCGATCGAGACCGACGAAGGAGGGCGCGGCCTGTACATGGTCGCGCAGTTCGTTCAGCTCTGGGGCACCCGCTACCATCCCCGTGGCAAGACCATCTGGGCCGAGCAGCCCCTGCCCGAGGACCTCTTGGCCCCGCCGTCGGACCATTAGTGCCACCAGGCTCCGGGCGTCGTCGAGTTCCTCGATGTGGCGGACGGCGTCCGCCTCGGCCTGGGGCTCGGGCAGGGCGCGGGTGGCAGACGATTCACGAGGTCGTTGGCGGCCTCCGGGCCTTCTGGAATGAAGTACCCGCCCATCACGCCGGAACCCACCTGCGGGGTGAAGAGGTGCCAATGGCTTGGGGACTGCAGGTTGAGTTGCTTGTTGCCGCGGCGTGAGGGGTACTCGCCGCGTATGGAGGATCCGGAGCTACTGGTCAGCGGTGCCAGGCCGGCACAGGCGGCCAGGTGGCCGGCGGTGGGGAAGCTGCTGGCGTCGCCGACGTCGATGAGGATGCGGGCTCCGGTCCTGACCCCGAGCGTCTAGGCCCGACCGGCTAACCAGCGGCCGCGACCTGCCGCAGCCGGTGCTGCAGCTCGAAGATGTCCGGCAGGTCGGTACCGCTCTCGTCCAGCTCGGACAGCGCGCCGGTCGGTGGCGCTGGCTCGCTCGCCACGTGAAGCGCCGAACCGGTTCGGACAACAGCGCCGGCACCGCCGTGAGATCCCGGACCAGCACCCGCTGGCCGAAGGCCGTGCCCCGCACGACGTGCTGGTCACCGAGGCGTGGGACTGGTTCCGTGAGCTCACCGACAAGGAGAGGAAGGCGGCGCTGTACGGGGTCGGCCTGGACGTGAACGTCGCGTTCCTCGCGGCGGCCGGCAGATTGACGCTGCCGCTGTCGGAGCCCGTCCACGAGGTGAACCCGGTGTTCGACAAGCGCATCCCGGGCTCGTGGCTCGTCGACCTCTCCCACGTCGAGACGGACCCGCTGCTCCCGAGCCCGTTCACCACGGACGGTTCCCGGCCGACGGGACCTGCCTGGTACTCCACGGTGAAGGTCGCCTACGCGGTCGAGCTGGGCGCCGAGGTCCGCCCGCTGGAGGGTTGGCTGCGCCGGTGCGCTGGCAGTTCGCGGCGGTCTCGGACCTGCCCCCCGGCCCGATCGGCATGGTGGCCGTCGCCGTCACCACCGAGAACGGCCGCGAGCAGTGCGACGTCAAGCTGTGGACCGACCCCGCCTCCCAAGCGTCGCTGAGCCTGCGCGCCCGCCACCACGTCGCCCACTGGGCCTCGGACGCCGACGAGTGCCCGCAGGTCCAGGCGCGGGACGCCGACATGGAAGGCGCCGCCATGGTCAGGACCAGCGCCTACGGCGACTGGGACGCCGCGGACTGGCCGCCGCACGACGCGAGGCCGCCGCCATGCTCGACGCCGCCGACGGCAGAGCCGACGGAGCATGAAGCACTCGACCGAGGGGCGCTCGCGCTCCCGTGTCGCCGGAAGACGAATCCCGGACGCCATGAAGGCGTCCGGGATTGAACGTCAAGCTCAGTCAGACGTGAGGTGTCGCGGCAGCATCGGCCGCCTCAAGCCGCCATGTCGGTCTTGGGTCACACCCCCGCTTCGGCGCCCATCGTCACATATCCGGGGTCGCCGGCCTGGCCCTTGACGTCGCCGAACGGCTGCCAGCTCCCGTCCGGGTGACGGATCGTGTGGACCATGCCGCCCGTGTCGAGCTCTACGACTACTTGAAGCTCGCCGTTGACCTCGGTGCAGCTCACGTCGGAGACGTGTCCGGGGTCGCCGGCCTGGCCCTTGACGTCGCCGAACGGCTGCCAGCTCCCGTCCGCATGCCGGATCGTGTGCATCAATCCGCCCGTGACAATCGCGGCCACGAGCTGGAGCTCGCCGTTGACCTCGGTGCAGCTCACGTCGGAGACGTGTCCGGGGTCGCCGGCCTGGCTTTTGACGTCGCCGAACGGCTGCCAGCTCCCGTCAGGGTGCCGGATCGTGTGCATCAATCCACCCGTATTGATTGTGGTCGCCAGCTGCAGTTCGCCATCGACTCCTGCGGTTGAAACCGCTTTGACGTGTCCGGGGTCGCCGGCCTGGCTTTTGACGTCGCCGAACGGCTCCCAGCTCCCGTTCGGGTGACGGATCGTGTGCATCAGACCGCCGTCGGCGGTTCCGCCGACGACCTGCAGCTCGCCGTTCACGCAGGCCGAAGCGGCTGCCGTGAAGTACCCGGGGTCGCCGGCCTGGCTTTTGACGTCGCCGAACGGCTGCCAGCTCCCGTCAGGGTGCCGAATGGTATGCACCATGGCCCCGTTGATGGTCTCCGCGATGACGTGCAGCTCGCCGTCCACCGCAGCTGCGGCGGCGGAGATGAGGGACCCGGGGTCGCCGGCCTGGCCCTTGACGTCGCCGAACGGCTGCCAGCTCCCGTCAGGGTGCCGGATCGTGTGAAACATCCCGCCGTCGATGGTCTCCGCAACCAGCTGGAGTTCGAGTGGGAAGGCATTGTCGCTGGTCAGCCCAGCCGGGACCCCGATGGGGAAGCGCGCTGTCACAGTGTTCATGAAGCGTTGCAGGGCATCGTTCCGGCCGGTCAGCTTGGTGTAGGTGTCGGCGAGCGTGGTGTCTCCGGCGGCGATGATCTCGGCCCAGCCGTAGTGGAGTTCGTAGCGCAGCCAGTTGAGGAACAGTGTCGCGCACCCGATGGACAGGTAGTTCCTGTCGGTGGGGTCGGTCTGGGTGACGAAGTCGGGCCGGCCGTTGTCCAGCCAGTACCCCGCGCTCAGGAAGCCCCGAGCCGTGCTGCTGAGCAGGGGGTGACACTCGGCGGCGAGCACCCGGGACAGTCCTTCGCCGGAGCTTGACCCGCAGTCCCAGTTGCCCGCGGTGGCCATGAAGACCTCGTCGGCCTCGGCCACGACCAGCATGCGAAGGAGCTCGGCGTCGGTGCCATCGAAGGCGTCGCAGTTCATGGCGGTGGCGAGGCACGTGGCGTGACTCGCGCCGCCGCTGCCCGGGATGATCGACACGTCGAACGGCAGGCCGTTCGGGGTGAGGCCGCCGAACCAGTGCTGCAGCCTGGCGTAGTCGGCCTCGCACGTCGCCAGCACGGCGTCGGCAAGCGCGGCGCCATTGGCGCCCAGACTGTCGTCGTAGGACACGACGAAGTGAGGTGTGCTGCCGCGCTGTACCTGCACGGCGGCGGAGGGCGGCGGGACGAGCCGGGCGCCAGCAGTGACCGTCACGCGGTGATTCTGCTGCGAGTTGTTGTTCGGATTACTGGCCACGTGTCCGTACTCCTTGCGTGGGGAGGGTTGCCTCGTCTACAGGCGGGGGTCGCCGTCGGCGGGTATGGCGATCGGGATGCCCGGCGTGGCGATTGATCGGATGCGATCGAATTTCCCGCCCGGGCGGTTTCACGTTGGCAGGCCCGTGGTGAGCTCACCACTGCTGCGTGAGGAGTGATGGCGCTGTGGTGACTGGTGAGTTGGTGCGAGCGGTGTCGGGGCGTTGAGGTTCACCTGTTCAGCCGCAGCATGGATGGCCGAACAGACGCATGTGGCCGAGGTGGCCTGGCAACGTCTGCTCCAGGACGAGTGCTCCAGGACGAGTGCGTGGACAGCAGGCTGGTGGAACCGTATACGCCGAGCGTTGGCTCGGGCAGCTGTTCCCGTTCAGCAGCCTCGTCGTGGGACTGGCCGTTCATCAAGCATCTGCCGGGAGTCAGCCGGCAGATCGAACCCGAGTACGCAATGCACTACACCCCCGCCGGCGCCCGCACCCTGAAGCGCCTGGAACGCGGCCGCCACGCCAAGCGCTTGCCTCGACCAGGCAGGCCCACCGTTCGTCGGACTATTCCGGATACCACCGCACGCCCTGCCCGAGCGCCCTGGCTAGGCGGTGGCGGGCTTCGCCGCCAGGACGTCCACCGTGGTGAGGGGCTGTTCGGCCCAGATGGTCTTTCCGGAGCGGCCGTAGCGGCAGCCCCAGCGCGCGGCGAGCTGGGCCACGAGGAACAGCCCGCGGCCGCCCTCGTCGGTGGTACGGGCCCGGCGCAGGCGGGGCTGGGTGTTGCTTGGATCCGAGACCTCGCAGACCAGTGCCTTGTCGCGGATCAGCCGTAGTTCGACCGGGCCGCCGCCGTACCGGATGGCGTTGGTGACCAGTTCGCTGACCACGAGTTCCGTGGTGAACGCGACCTCCTCCAGCCCCCATGTGGCGAGCTGGCGGGTGACCGCTTCGCGGGCGTCGGCCACGATGGCGGGGTCGGCGGGGAACTCCCAGCTCGCGGTGTTGTCCGCCGGGACTACGCGGGTGCGGGCGAGGAGCAGGGCGATGTCGTCGCGGGGCGGGGCGGGGCGTTGCCGGTGTCGGCGAGCAGAGCGCGGCCGATGTCGTCCAGGGGCCGGTCGCGGCGGCACAGCACGCCGAGGTTCTCCGTCAGCCGCCGGATGCCGGCGCCGAGGTCGGCATGGTCGCGTTCGACCAACCCATCGGTGTACAGAGCGAGAACGCTGCCCGGGGGCAGAACGGTCTCCGTGACCTCGAACGGCATGCCCCCGACCCCGAGGGGAGGGCCGGGGGAGACCTCGAGGACGTGGGCGGCCGCGTCGGGCCGGACCACGACAGGCGGCAGGTGCCCGGCGCTCGCGAGGGCGCAGTGACGGGTGACCGGGTCGTAGACGGCGTAAAGGCAGGTGGCGCCGATCACCTCCTGGTGCCCGTGGGGCGCCTCGCCGGCCAGTTGCTGCACGAGGTCGTCGAGGTGGGTGAGGAGTTCGTCGGGCTCCATCTCCAGATCGGCGAGGGTCTGGATGGCGGTACGGAGCCGGCCCATGGTGGCGGCGGCGTGCAGCCCGTGGCCGACCACGTCGCCGATGACGAAGGCGACCCGCAGCGAAGGCAGCGGGATGACGTCGAACCAGTCTCCGCCGATGTCCGCCCCGCCGCCGGCCGGCCGGTACAGGCCCGCGGTCTCGGCGGCCGGATCGTCCGTCGTGGCGCGCGGGAGCAGGCGTTGCTGCAGGGCCACGACCGCGCGGTGCTCGCGGGTGTAGCGGCGGGCGTTGTCCACGCTCAGCGCGGCGCGGGAGACGATCTCCGTGAGGAGGTCCGCGTCCGCCTGGTCGAATGCCTCTGCGTGCTCGGTGCGCCAGACCGCGACCGCACCGAGCACGAGGCCGCGGGCGAACAGGGGCGCGGAGACGGCCGAGTGCCCGTGCTCGGGGATGAGGAGCGGGATGAGTTCCGGGTGGCCCTCGGCCATGGCGAGCGCGCTCGCCCGGTCGGGCACGAGGACGGTCTCACCGCGCTGGACCCTGCGCAGGACGGGTAGGTCCGGCATCGGCGGATCCGCGACGCCCGGCGGCCCGAATCCGGCGGGCCAGGGGCCCACCGAGGCTGCGGCAACCCTGCGCATGTGCCATGCCCCCGCGCCGGCCAGCTTCGGGGGTTCGTCACCGTCGAGCACGGGGTCGGCGAGGCTCGCCCAGGCCAGGTCTCCGAAGGCCGGGACGAGAACGTCCACCAGGTCCTGGGCTGTGCGCAGGACGTCGAGGGAGTCGCCGATCCGTGCCGATGCCTCGTGGCGCAGGTCCCGGCGGCGCCCGCGCTCGGCGGCGTCGGTGAAGAGCGCAGCGGCACCTGCCGTGCCCTGTGCCCAGTCGCCGGCGTACTGGACGGGTGTCGCCAGGAGCAGGACGTCGTAGGAGCCGTCGAGCCGTAGCGCGTGGTAGGCGACCTCGACCGGCCGGCCGGAGCGGTGTCGCAACACTGCCCGACCGGCCGTCGGAGTCCGGCCCCCGCCGGAGGTGTCAGGGTCCCGGTGCTCTGTTTCGATCAGCTGGGCGAGCGGCTGACCGCACACCTCTGCCGCCGTACGGTCGAGCAACTGCGCGGCCGTACGCGACCACTGCAGCACGACCCCGTCTCCGTCGACCACGGCGGCCGCCACGTCGCTGAACGGCAACGATCCGCCACCGACAAGACCGCTGGAGGCGTTCATCTCGCTCCTCGCTGGTGTTGGAGCCACCGCGCACCATTCACGCCCATTATCGGGCGATATGCGAAGTCGGGGTCTAGCGCCGGCCCTGATGGCGGCCACGCGCGCCGTTCAGGACCAGGTCGACCAGGCGCGGCACCAAGGTCTCTTCCAGCGGCTCGCCGGTGAGCAGGACCCGTGCCAGCAGGGGGCCCGTGATGGCCTCCACCAGCAGGTGCGGGTCGGTGTCGGCGGCCAGTTCCCCTCGGTCGATGCCCCGCCGGACCAGGGCTTCCGCGCGCTCGAGACGGGCGCTCCAGTAGGAGCGCCGGCCCTCTTCCAGGTCGTCCTCGCCGCGCACCGTGCCGAGGTGCAGCAGCGCGGCACCCGTCGGTGTCGCGAGGTATCGGGCCAGTGCCGTGAACAGCGCGGTCAGGTCCGCGTGCACGTCGCCCGTGTCGGGCGCCGGGAGCGCCGTGTCCGAGTGGGTGGCCAGCGCGTCGAAGATGAGGTTCTCGCGGGTCTTCCAGCGCCGGTAGACGGACGTTTCGTGGACGCCGGCCGCGCGGGCGACGGCGGCCACGGTGGTCGCGGCCAAGCCCTCGGAGGTGAGCAGGTCGGCGGTGGCGGCCAGGACGGCCTGCCGCATTCGTTCACCGCGGCGCCTGAGCGGCGGCGCTTCTCTGTCACCCGTCACGACACCGAGCCTAACGCAAGTGTTCTTGCGATATGAAACCGGCGGACATGCGTTGGAACGCAAGATGACTTGCGATAGGCGGCAGGCCGCCGACCGGAACGGATGAACCCGCCATGGACCTCATGCGTGTCGCGCGGCTGCACATCCTCGCTCCCAAGGGACGCCTGGTCCTGGTCGGACTGACCGACAAACCGCTGACCGTCACCGACGGCACCCGATTCAGCTATCTCCAGCACCAGATCCTCGGCCACTACGGCTCTGCCGAGGACGCCGTCCCACAGCTGGTCGCCCTGGCCGAAGGCGGCCGGCTGGACTTCTCACGCTCCATCACCGACGTGCTGCCACTCGCCGACACCGCCCGCGCTCGTCCAGCGCCTGCACGGCTGACTCAGGTCGAGATTGGTGACTCGGAAGGCTACTGGCCGGCGCGGTGGCTCGTTGAGGCCCTGGACGATGACGGCGCGTCGCGACTGGACAGCTGGTCTTGCGGAACAGCGGCCCCATGGTTCATCCGCGTCGGCGGGTGATGAGGGATGTCTTCGGGGGCACGCGTATGAGGACGTCTGCGTGCCCTGCGCCGTGCTCAGGCGCGCGGGTGACGGTCCGGGGTCAGTGGCCGGCGCTCTGGCCGCCGTCGACGTGAAGGATCTCACCGGTGACGAACGGAGCGTTCTCGAGGTAGATCACCGCGTCGACGATGTCGCGGACCTCGCCCATCCGGCCGATCGGATGCAGGGCGGCGAGCGTCTTGTGGTACTCCTCCGGGTTCAGCGGTGTCTTGATGATGCCGAGCGAGACGGCGTTGCTGCGGATTCCGCGGGAGGCGTACTCGATGGCCAGGGCCTTGGTGGCCGACTGCAGGCCGCCCTTGGTGAGGGAGGCCAGGACCGAGGTCACGGCGGACATGGCGTGGTCGACCAGGCTGGTGGTGAGCTGGACGACGTGGCCGCTGCCCTGGCGGAGCATCTGCTCGACGGCGAGCTGGGTGATGCGGAAGAAGCCGGTCAGGTTGACACCGGTCACCGCGTCGTAGTCGGCCTGGGTGTAGTCGGTAAACGGCTTGGCGATGAAAACGCCGGCGTTGTTGACCAGGGTGTCGATGCGGCCGAAGCGCTCAATGGCGGCGCCGGCCACGCGTTCGGCGGTGGCGGGGTCGGCGATGTCGCCCTGGATGGTGAGGACGTTCGAGTCCTGGGACGGGGCGATGCTGCGCGAGGTCGCGACCACGGCGTGGCCGAGCTTGCGGTAGGCGTCGACCAGGCCGGCGCCGATGCCCTGCGACGCACCCGTGATGACGGCGACCTTCGGACCGGGAGTGCTCATGGTGACCTTCTCCAGTGGTTGTGCGGGCCGGCTCCCGTAGCGGGATGCTCAGTGGGACCGGACGACCGGTCGGCAATCTTCCAGGGGGTGCAGGCGGGCCGGCTCGAGCACCCGCCCGCTACTGCGGTGGGAGTCTCCGCCTTCCGGGAGGGAGGAAGCCGGGCGCAGGACCGTGCTCCGGGCTCCGCGCCGCTGGTGCCCCGAGTCGGGGAGCCGGCGCCCCGGAACCGGCCTCGGTTGGCTGTGCGCGGGGCGGGCCGGGGCGGGGAACTCGCCGAAGAGGTCGTCGTGGGGTGCGAGAGCGCCGGTGGTGACCTCTCCGCCCTGGCGTGGTCGGGCTTGGTGAGCAGGTTGGTCGTCGCCCCGGGACCATGGTCGCGTTCAGTGCCGGGGCACCGCATCTGTGGGAGGCCTTTTGGCTGGTGCGACTGTTCGACCGCGGCCGCCGCTCGGTGGCCCTCACGCCGGCCGACTGGGAGAGACGGCGGGGGAGGAAGACACGGCGTTCATCCGGTGGTGGCGATCGTCCAAGGTGAAGGACCTGCACCTGGAGGGCGTCCGGCTCCTCGACCAGGGGCATTCGGAGGGGCTTCCGGCCGCCTTGGTGTGCCGCGCCCGGCTGACGGTCGCCCGGGTCTGCCTGCGGACGGGGCGGGGCGATGAGGCGCCGGCGGAGGCGGCAGCGGCCCTGGAGCTCGTCAGCCCGCAGCGGAACAGCAGTGAGCACCACATGGCCGGAGACTTCCACGCGTACGCGCTCAACGTGCTCGGCCGTCACGCCGAGTCGGCCGCAGCGCGGGAGGCGCTCGGCGAGGCCGCGCACTCGCACGGCGGCGGGTACAACGTCCGCACGCGCAAGGCCTGTTCCGAGCATTGCGCGTTCAGTGCGCGGGCCAGGCCCAGCCGGTTCAGCCGCTGCCGACAATGCCGGATGTATCGCGGGAATCCTTATGGATTCTCCCGCGTTAGTGCAGTTCAGGCCCGTGTCCAGGGGCCGGGAGGACGGCTGCCGGGGGGGCGTTTCGGCTGCTTGGGCATGCCAAGTCGCCTGCGCTGGGCGAAGCTGGTCGTACCTCCGCCTTGAATACCGACAACGCAGGAGGTGCTCGATGAGGCGCACATACTTCGCTGGGGTCGCTCTCGCCGCCGCCGTTGTGTTCACCGGAACCGGAGCGACATACGCGACCGGAACCCCCGCCCAGCACAGTGCGGTAACGGGTACCCTTCAGCCGCCCACCAAGGAGCAGATCGCAGCCTTGTTCGACCAGTGGAACGCGGCCCTGGCCACCGGCGACGCGAACCGTGTCGCGGACCTCTACGCCCCCGATGCCGTGCTGCTGCCAACCGTCTCCGCCGAAATCCGTACCGACCGGGCCGGGATAGTCGACTACTTCAAGCACTTCCTGGAAAGCAAGCCCGTCGGCAGGATCCAGGAGCGGTTCATCGACATCCTGGACCGCACCAATGCCGTCGACACGGGCCTCTACCAGTTCACGTTGACCAACCAGGACGGCAGCAAAACCAAGGTCAACGCTCGCTACACCTTCGTTTACGAGCTGCGCGGAGGCACCTGGCTCATCATCAACCACCATTCCTCGGAGTTGCCCGCAGGCTGAGGTCCGTCCGGCCCAGCCACTCCCCGCTCCGCCAGGCCCTGCGGACTGACCGTCCGCTCGACCTCCGGCTCGGCGGGGAACGGCCGGGCCGGAACCTCCAACAGGGCTTCCCCGGCACCGAGTTCGGCGACGGTCGCCGACGCTCCGTCGATCCGGCGGCGCCGCCCGTCCATCCGCAGGGCGAGCTTGTCGACGGCCGTGGTGACGTGGTTCATCGACTGTGGCGAGTGGACCGTGCACTGGTGGCGCCGGGCGTACCCGGGGCACACCAGGGAGGGTTACCCGCCCGTCCCCCTGGCCGTTCGCCGATGGACCGGCCGGGCAGGGAGCTGACGAAGAATTACTTGCTGCTCCTGGCAGGCTCGTCGGGGGCCGGGGTGTGGCCTGCGATGGCGGCAAGCTGGTCGGCTGTGGTCACGGTGATCGCGCCGCGGGGGATGGAGTGCGCGAGGGCGTCGAGGATCCGGCTCGCTTCGCGGACTGCGTCGGTGATCAGCGCCTGCGAGGTGCCGAGCAGTGCCGCGAGCGGCGGGTTGTGGATCTTCCAGCGCGCCTTGAGGATGCCGACCAGCAGCCGGTCGGAGGCTGACAGGTAGCGACTGCCGGTGCCCGGCCCGGCGCGAACGGGCCCGCACGGTTCCGCCATGCCTCAGCCGGGATCCGTCGGCTCGCGAATCCACGGGTGAGATCCCCCTGCGAGCGCCCCGGGCACCCCCGAGGGGCAAAACGCGGCCCGAATCGCGAGACCACCCGACGGCGTACCCTCGCCTAGCGAGGGCACACCGACCCGTCCTACGCGATCGTGCGGGCTGCCCCACGCGACGGTGCCCTTGTCGGCGGAGCCCGCGCAGAAAGCGAGCGCTCCCAATGAAATCCGTCCTCGAGCAGCTGCGCGGCCCTCCGGAACCCGCAACCACCCGCGCGCAGCCATCGGTGTCAGCCGCGGACGTCGGTCTGCTGCTGATCAGACTCGCTGTCGGCCTGGTGATGGCAGGCCACGGTGCCCAGAAGCTCTTCGGTCTGTTCGGCGGCCATGGTCTGGTCGTCACCGGGAAGGGATTCGCCGCCCTCGGCTACCACCCCGGCTGGCTCTACGCCATCATCGGTGGCGGCTCCGAGTTCCTCGGCGGTCTGGGCCTGGCCCTCGGCCTGCTCACGCCGCTGGCGGCCGCCGCCCTGGTCGGCGTGATGCTCAACGCCATCGTGACCGTCACCTCCGCCCACGGCCTGTGGGAGACCCACGGCGGGATGGAGTACAACCTCTGCATCATGGCCGTCGCGGTCGGCATCGCCGCCATCGGACCCGGCCGCCTCGCCCTGGACAGACCGTTCCGCTGGGGACGCGGAGGCTGGGGAGCGGCCGCAGTCGCGCTGGCCCTCGGCGGCCTCGGCGCCAGCGTGGTGCTGATCCTCTAATACTCCAGCCGGACCTCTCCATTCCCACTGGTCAACGGCCTGGGAGTGGAGAGTGTGGCGGGGTGGTGGCGGGTGTTTCGACGGGGATCGCCAGGCCGCCGGTGATGACGTTGGCCGGCCCGTGATACCTGCTCACGTTCTCGGGCTACTGTGGCCACCCGGCGTGCCCTTCGGGGCTCCCCTGGCCGTCTGGCTCCCAGACATCGGCGACAACACGCACGGCGCGCTTCGTCCCCTCGTTGTGCTCGGCCTGCTCCACAGCCCTCTTGGTCAGGAATTCGGCGTACTCCTGAGCGGACCCGTCGAAATGGTCTGTGTACGGCAGGGCTGGCTGTGTGACTGTTTCGTTGCCTTCTGCCGAGAGCACCCGCACTCTCCACCTGTATCTCGCCACCGCGACCTCCGTGGGATCGTGTCCATCTCGACCGTACGTCTATCGCGCTGAGGCTGCTCGGCCGATCGAATGTGTGCAGCCCAGGCAGCAGTGAGCCCCCGTGGTGGGCAAGGACCAGCCAGTACAGCCGCGCCGAGGTCGAGGTGCTGATCGCTATGACCGCTGTGAGTTCTCGGGTGTTCTCCGGGGGAGCGGGATGGCGATGACCTGCGGTACCGGGGTTGGAATGAGAAGGGCGAGACCAGACGCTTCGCTGGGTGGCCTGCCACAGTTCCGCAGGCCGGAGGTGTTGAGAATCCCGGAGGTATCTGGAGAATCCCTATGGCTTTGCGTACGGGACGGGATGGCAGGTGTGTGTGCTGTTCGGGGGCCGGTACGCCCAGAACTGCTGGCCGGTGAGGTCGAGGGTCAGCCGGTTTCTCCAGTCGTTGGTGAAGACGGCGGTCACCCCTTCGTAGTGCACCTCCACGAACGGGTTGGAGTGGTACATGACGGCGACCCAGCGCAGGGAGCGGTGGGCGTCGAGACGGGCGAGGTAGCCGATGTTGCCCATCCCACCGCCGCCGCCGGACATCCATCCCGATCCGTCCGGCAGCGGGCTCTCGAAGTAGGTGTTCACCTCCTCGATGCCGTCCTCCTCGATGGCCTGGGCCACGTCGAACGGTCCGCCGAGACGGAAGGGGATCGGCTGCCCGGCATCCGGATGGAAGGCCCCGGGGCCCTCCACATGCACCTCCAGGCCCGTGTCGTCCGGCCGGTACAGCCCGTCACTGAGCGGCATCTCCCCGGCCGTCCACAGCCGCTCGATCATTCCCACAACCCCACCTCGCCGACCCAGAAGTCCTGTACTTGACCGGCAGCCTGTCGAGGCCCCTCCACGGCGCATCGAACAGCCGACACGGTGTCACCTTTCGATACCCACCGCTCGTTCACCGCGTGTTCCGGATAGTAGCCCGCTGCCCGAGGACGCAGCACTGTCCCGACTCCGCCCCACGACTCGGCAAGTCCCTGCCCAAGGACAGGGCAAGCTCGTCCCGTTCGTCGGCGGCACCTCGTGCAACAAGCCGGCCTGCTTCGGCGCCGGCCTGATGTCCGCTCCGCTGCCGGGCGGCGCCGTGCTGTGGGGCAAGACCGGCCATGACGACGGCTACGCCAACGGCATGTTCGCCACCCGCGACCTGTCCATCTGCGCCGTGTACTCGGTCTGCCGCCACCCCGTCGCGGAAGCCCCGCTCGTGAAGCCGCTTTCGACGGCATTCTGGTGCTTCAATGCCGGCCGAGCGAGGCCGCCCCGGGGCCGGTGCGTCATTCGGCTCGCGTCCCCGCACCTCACCCAGCTCCGGTGATCGACGCCGCTCCCGGGGCCTCAACGGCCCGCCGAACGCGCCGGCAACCACCGGTCCACTTCGGGGATACCCAGGTCCGGCAAAGCCGCATAATCTACTCTCACCACCATGACCCAGGCCTTCGCGATCTTTCCGACCAAGTAGGCTCCCCGGTCATGCGCGTACTGGTCCTTGAGGACGACCCAGAGCTTGGCCCGGCGATCACCAGAGGGCTGCGCGAAGCCGGCTTCGCCGTCGACTTCGCCGGCGATCTCGCCGAGGCCGACTTCAAACTCGCCGTCAACGACTACGACTGCCTGATCGCCGACCGGACTCTGCCCGACGGGGACGCGCTCACCCTCCTCGCCGCCCAGCGCAAGGCGGGCTCCACCCTCCCGATCATTCTGCTCACCGCGCTTGACGCGGTCACCGACCGCGTGGCCGGCTTCGAGCACGGCGCCGACGACTACCTCGTCAAGCCGTTCGCGTTCGCCGAACTCAACGCCCGGGTGCGCACCCTGTGCCGCCGCGGCCAGCCCGCACGGCTGCCCGAGCTGCGAGTCGGCGATCTGGAACTCGACCTTCCACGCCGCCGGGTGCGGCGAGGCGGCGTGCTGCTCACGCTGACCGCGAAGGAGTTCGCGGTCCTGGAGGTCCTGATGCTGCGTGCCGGCGAGGTCGTCACCCGTAGTGAACTCATCGAACGTTGCTGGGACGAGCAGGCCGAACCGCTCTCCAACGTCGTCGACGTCCTCATAGGCCAGTTGCGCCGCCGGCTGGGACCGCCCGAACTCATCCTGACGGTACGCGGCGCCGGGTACCGCCTCGCCGATCCGGCCTCGGGCCTGTGACGTCGCGTACTCCCGCCGCCGCGCGCCTGCACCGCGCCCGGTGGGTGATGACCCTGCTCTTCGCCGCGACGACCGCCGTCTGCCTGCTGGTGCTCGCCACCATCGCCGTCCGCACCGACAGCCACTCCCGCACGAACGATCTCGACAACGCCGCCAGCCACCGCGCCGACGGTCTCGCCCGCACCCTCTACTACGACGCGGGCGGCACCCTGCGCCTCGACTCGCTGCAGGAGGACGAACTCGCCCGCAGCGCCGAGGTACTCGGCGTTCTCCAGGCACTCCCGAACGCCGGACCGCAGGTCCGCTACGCCTACGCCTCCCAGGCCGCCCTGCCGGACCAGGCAGAACTCGAAACGATCTGGCAGGAAGTCCAACACGACCAGGAGACCACCCTGGTCACCACCACCGCTGCCAACGGGCGCGAGTACCACTGGGCCGCGGCCCCGGTCTGGGACAACGACAGGATCGGCGCCACCGTGCTGGTCGGAGCCGATCCGGCACACAGCCAGGCGGATCACACACGGCTGATCCAGTGGCTGGCCCTGGGCTGCGCGACACTCGTGCTGGCGGCCGCCGCAGTGGGCCACCTGCTGACCGGGCGCTCCATGCGCCCAGCCCTACAAGGACTTGAGCAGCAAGAGCAGTTCCTCGCCGAAGCCGCCCACGAACTGCGCACGCCACTGGCCACCCTGCGCCTGGTGGTGGAGAACGGCAGCGCCTCACCCCACCGGGCCCCCGCAGCCCTGGACGAGGCAGTCCGGCTGATCGACCGGCTGGGCCGACTCGTCACCGGGCTGCTGGCCCGAGCCCGCGTGGAAGCCGGCACCCAGGAACTCGAACTCACCCCGCTACGCCTCGACCAGCTGGTCGAACAGACCATCGAGGAACTGCCGGACCCCGCCGGCGTCACCGTCACCACTGAGGCCGTCATCGTCGAGGGGGATCCCGAGCTGCTGGCCCAAGCGGTCCGCAACCTCGTGGAGAACGCCCTACGACACGGCGGCGGCACCCCGGTCGAAGTGTCGGTCGCCGCCGGCCGGGTCGCTGTACGGGACCACGGCCCCGGCGTGCCGCCCGAGGACCGTACCCGGGTCTTCGAGCGACGCGTCACCGGGGCCGCCAGCACCGGCACCGGCACCGGCCTCGCCATCGTCCGCTGGGTGGCCGAGCTTCACGGCGGCACCGCCCAGCTCTCCCAGGCCCCCGGCGGCGGGACACTGGCAGAGCTGCTGCTGCCCGAGCGCAAGGGCGGCTGACGCGGCCGGCGAGGCCAAGCCGCCCTCGCCAGGCAATCTCATCCTCATCTCATGCAGCACCGGGCAGGGTGGAGCCATGTTCACCTTCCGATCTGGCCCCAAGTGGAGCCTGCGCTCCACCGCACTCCTTGCAACCACCGCGCTCGGCGTCGGAGCGGTCTATTACGCCCTGCCCGCGGACGGAACCACTCTCGACCGGGACCCGGCCCAGGCCGGCCCGGCCGCGATCCGGGTCGACCAGGTCGGCTACGCCATCGGGGAGTCCAAGCAGGCGTTCGTGATGGGGTCGGAAGAACTGAGCCGGGCCGGCTACCGGCTGGTGGACGAACACGGCGCCACCGTGGCCACCGGCCAGGTCGGCAGCCGCACCGGAACCTGGAACAGCAAGTACCCGGACGTCCACACCGTGGACCTGTCGGCCGTCAACACCCCGGGCAGCTACCGCCTCGAACTCACCGGCACGGCCGGCGGCAGCTCCCCGACGTTCCGCATCGCGCCCGCCAAGGACCTCCTCACCCCACTCATCGAGGACAACGTCCGCTTCTTCCAGGCCCAGCGCGACGGCGCCGGCGTCCTGCCCGATGTCATGCACCGCCAGCCCTCACACCTGACAGACCGCAAGGCAACGGTCTACGCCACCCCTCACTACAACGAGGACGGCACCCAGCTGCTCGACGAGAAGCTGACCCCGGTGCGCGGCCCCATCGATGTCTCGGGCGGCTGGACCGACGCAGGTGACTTCCTCAAGTTCACGCACACCACCGCCTACAGCACCGCCGACCTGCTGCTGGCCCTGCGCACCGCACCGCACGCCGCAGGCCTCGCCGACGAGGCCAAGCAAGGCCTGGCCTGGCTGGACAAGATGTGGGACGGCAAGACCGGCACCCTCTACGCCCAGGTCGGCATCGGTGCGGGCAACGACAACGTCCGTACCGACCACGACGTCTGGCGACTGCCCGAGGCCGACGACAAACTGAACGTGGAACCGGGCGACCCCGACTACCTGATCAAAAACCGGCCGGTCTTCCGGGCCAACGAGCCCGGCGCACCGATCAGTCCCAACCTCGCCGGCCGCGTGGCTGCGGTCTTCGCGCTCGCCGCACAGAACAGCGCCCAGAGCGATCCAGCCACCGCCAAATCCTGGCTGGACAAGGCGGCCGCCGTCTACACCCAGGCAAACACCAAGCCCGGCGACGTACTGGTCACCGCGTTCCCGCACAACTTCTACCCCGAAGACTCCTGGCAGGACGACATGGAGTTCGGCGCCACCGAAATGAGCCTGGCAGCCAAGACACTGGGCGACGACCGGGCCACCCGCTGGCAGCAGCAGGCGGGGCACTGGGCGAAGCAGTACATCGACTCCGACACCAAGGGCACCCTCGGCGTCGGCGACGTCAGCGCCCTCGCCCACGCCGATCTGCTCACCGCCCTGAAGGCGGAGAGCGAGAGCGGCACCGAGGTGACCCCTGCCGACCTGCAGGGCGACCTGCGCCGCCAGTTGGACGACGGTGTGAGCCGGGCCGCCAAGGACCCGTTCAGGGCAGGCGCGGTGTACACCGACTTCGACTCGGTGCCGCACACCTTCGGCCTGGTCGCCACCGCGCAGATCTACTCGAAGGCCACCGGCGACCACCGCTACGACGCCTTCGGCGCACAACAGCGCGGCTGGGCCCTGGGCGCCAACTCCTGGGGCAGCACCTTCATGATCGGCGCAGGCGAGGTCTACCCCCACTGCCCGGAACACCAACTGGCCAACCTTGGCGGCAGCCTCGACGGCAAGGGTGAGATCCTGCGAGGCGCCGTGGTCAACGGGCCGAACGCCGCAGAAAAGCTCGCCGAACTCAACACCTTCCCGACCATGAAGCGCTGCTCCTCGAATCCCGGCACGGCCTGGACCGACTTCGACGGGGGCAAGGCACGCTTCCTCGACGACGTGGGTGCCTGGCAGACCGTGGAACCCTCCATCGACTTCACCTCTACCGCAATGTTGGCTTTCGCCCTGTCCCAGAGCTGAAGGGCTGAGCAGCGCCCAGTCGGAGCGGACGGCGGGCTCCCCGGCATAGCCGCGCACCGGACCGGTGGCCGGGCTCCTGTGAGGAGCCCGGCCCAGCGCGCCGCCCCCGCAGGCGAGCGGTCGTCGGCTGATGCTTCTGGCTTCAGGGCCGGTAGATGCACTCCGCCGGCGTCGCGTGCTTCTTCCAGGCGCCATGGAAGGTTGCTTCGAAGAACGTGGCGCCTTTGGAGGCCGCCCCCCGGTGCCCTGAGGTGACCCGCCCCAGGGCACCGGCGCGTCACACGTGCGCCGTGCCGCCGTCGGCGGCCATGGCGGCGGCGATCACCCGGTTGTTGGCCTGCCAGTCGGCAACCGGGAGCGGCGGCAGGATGTCGTCCCAGATCGGCAGGAAGCCGCCCCGCAGCTGGAGTACGCCCTCCGGCCGGGCGAGGAACCAGAAGTGCAGATGCGCTGCCCCGTCACCCACCTTGTCGATGTGCACCCGGGCTATCCCGCCAAGCGCGAACAGCGCGCGCTCCACCCGTTGGTACATTGGGCCCAACGCGGCGGTCAGTTCGGGCGGCAGATCCGTCAGATCGTGGTGCACCCGGGGCATCAACATCACCACGGCAGGCAGGCCGCTCGGTTCCCGCAGTGCCGTCAGTCGCCAATGCTCGTCGGTCCACAGGTAGCTCTCGTCCGGGCGGGCACACTCATCGCAGCTCTCCGCCCCCTCCTCGCCGTGGCGGGGCGGCTCAGGCAGCACGGGCCGCTCCAGCGGGCGGATGTGCAGGTCCCCGCCGAACGGGAAGGTGTCCCACCCGGCGATCGCCGGCAGCGGCAGCTGCTCGCCGTAGGGCAGACCGGCGACGTACGGGCTCGGAGTGCGCTCAAGATCGCTCATGCCCCCAGAGGCTGCCAGATGACATCACGTCACCTCCCACCGGGGTAGGTCTCCCCTTGCCGTGATCCCTCCATGGCCAGCAGCGAACCGGCACCCGCCCTGCGCCGCGAACTCATCCACGAACCGAGGGCGCCGAACCCCAACTCCCTCGCCTGGACGGCACCCGGGCGATCACCCTGACCCACTGCCACCAGCACGCCGACCCGGATCGGCTGGAGTGCCCGGCCTGCGAGGACAAGCGCGGGCGGAAGGATCTCGGGCCGCTGGTCTTGCCGAAGCCGACCAAGCGCGAGCTGGTGGCCGCGCTGGTGTCGGTGCCCTCCGACCCGTGGTGGGAGGTCCGGCAGCAGCACGCCCGCGACTACCCCGACCGCAAGGCGTAGGACCGGCAGCGCTGCCAGGTGTGACCTGCACGGTGTCGAGGTTGAACTACTTGCCCGCAGTGGCTGGCGGCTGAGAGAGCGATACGCGAGCTGATGTCCGGTTCGCGATTGGGGCTGGGTGATGGGTGGCGGTCGGGGGATGTCCGTGTGCCGTCCTCGCGTCGCCAGGCCGACCCGGTGTCGTACGTGTTCACGCCCGCGGCGTGGGACTCCCCGCTGGTGGAACTGGGCCGTTGCACCGGCTTCCTGGACTGTTTCATGCACGCCGGAAGCCGGCAGGCCCGCTCACTGGAGCTGAGGCGGATCCTGCCGGCCGTGCTGATCGCGAGCGCTGCTCTGCTGGTGGGAGACCTGTGCCTGGCTTGGGCGGGCCAGCGCCTGTGTCGCATGAGCCGGCCGGCCGGTGAACGGGAGTGAAGCTCGCAGGGTACGGGCGGGGTGTTACGGCAGATGCTGACGGGTGATGGCCGAGCGCAGCGCCTGGGCATAGTGCCCCTGGGCTGCGGCGACGATTTGGGTCGAAATATTCTGGTTCATCGCCGCAAAGAAGCTGTCCTGGCGGGCTTTGTTGAGGTCGAGCTTGCCGCTGGTGACTGAACTCGTCAGCGTGACGGAGTGGACGGTGATGCCCATCAGGTTCGGGGCGTGGCCGCGCTTCCCCTGGAATTCGAGGAGGGCGAGGGTGTTGCGCGGGACGATGCTCGATGTGGTGATGTCATGGTGGTTGCCCGTGATGGAGTCTCCCTTGACGTCCGCGTTCATGAGGACGCGCAGCGCCTGCAGGCTGACGTAGCAGTCAAGGCGCATATCCGCGCCAGACGTCTCGTAGGTGCAGTCGCCCTGGCGATGGATTCCTGCCAGGCCGTACAGGCTGCCGCGTGTGAAGTTTGCCTTCAGGTCCCTGTTGGTGATGCCAGTCTTTTTGACCTTGAAGTTGAACGGTGCCATGACCATCGGATCGAGCCCATGCTGGGACACAGCGAGGCGCATGTCATTGAGGACGGTGTCCATCCACACGTTGGCTTGGCTGTCCGTGGGCGCTGCTGGTGAGGCGCTGGCCGTGCCCGGTACGGCCAGGCAGATCAGAACGGCGGCTACGACAATGCTCTTCCGCATGGAACGCTCCTTTGTTGTGTGTCGGTCATACAAGATGTCCAACGATGTCAGGTGTCCTGAGTAACGGTCAGGCGCCGTGATCAGAGGGGCGACTGCCGGCATTCGTCGGTGCCGTGGCCGGACCTGAGAGGTCCGGCTGGTGACGCGCGCGCCGAGGTCCCCGCGGCAGGTGCTGGTGTTCGTCCCGCGGCCCGGCGTCGTGCTGCCGCCGCTGCCCGTCTCCTGGCCGCTGTCCCGGCCGCAGGCGCGGGCGCGCGCGCTGACCAAGCGGTACGGCAGTCCGATCGTGGTGGAGCCGCTCTTGATGCGGACCACGGTGGAGCGGCTGACCGTTCCGGAGCTTGCAGCGATCAAGTCTGGCGGGCCGAGCTCGACCCCGTCACCGGATACCACCGCATCCCACCCTGCCGGCCGCCGGCCGCCTCCTCTCCCGGGCGAGACGCCCCGCACGGCTTCCTGAGCGCACGTCACCGGTCCGGTGAAGGCTCCGAGCGACCGCGCGGTCAGACGCGCGGTCGCTCCGTCAGGGCCCAGGGCCCTGGGCGGGTGCTGTTCCGTGATTTCCGGGCAAACCATGGCCCGGATGTGCGATACCTGGGCCGGGCCACGCACCGGGTGAGGCCGGGCCGAGAAGGCAGTGGACCCGGGCAGGGTGCCGGAGGTACCCACGGCAAGGGGGCTTACGGGCCCCAGGGCGCGAGCGTGGTCCTCCGGCCGGTCTGTGCCGCCGCTCGGATCTGTTCCAGCATGCGGTGGCGCCGGACGGCGTGCCGGAAGTCGGGAACGCCGTCGGTGTCCGGCGCGAGACTCCCGGTGATCTGGTCGCGCAGCAGCGCGTACTCGTGGGCGACGTTGTAGGCGGGTTCGGCGGCTCGCTCGGTCCAGTGTGTCAGCGACCGCTGGTAGCGGGCGGGGACCGGAAGTTCGGTCAAGCCGCCGTCGTCGCCTCGGGCGCCGTACAGCCGCAGCCGCCCCATCCACCACAGGTCGTGGTCGGCCTTCACGACGAGGTCGCCCTGGGTGCCGTTGATCTCCCAGTGGAAGCCGGTGGCGCGGGATGTACCGCCGCGGAAGTGCATCGCGGCCACGGCCCCCGATTCGAGCAGACCGGTCACGGCGATCTGGTCCTCGGTGCTCTTGGCCGCGACCGCCCCGCTGGTCACGTGGGTGACCTCGGGACGCAGGTTCTCGATGTGCGCCGATACCTCGCGGAACTCGCCGAGCACCATGGTCAGTGCGTCGACCGAGTGCCCGAAGGGGATCGACAGCAGGGTGGCGCCGCTCGTGACGTCCAGCACGTACGCGTGGTCGTCGTCGTAGGTGGCGCCCCAGGGCCCGCCCCAGCCGAGCATGCTGGTCGACAGCACCCGCCCCGCGTAGCCCTCGGCGACCAGGTCGCGCAGATACCGAAGCGGCGGAGCCGACCGGGCCTGCAGGCCGACGGCCGTCAGCAGCCCCTTGCGGTGCGCGAGGTCGGCCAGTTCCTCGGCCTGCGCGAGGTCGGCACCGAGCGGCCACTCGCTGAACACCGTCTTTCCCGCCTCGAGCGCGGGTCGGATGAGCTCGAGGTGGTGCGGAACTTTCACCGTCACGACCACGAGGTCGACTTCCTCGCTGCGGGCCAGCTCTTCCGCGCTGCCGAAGGTCAGCGGTACCGCGTGCTTCTCGCCGGCCGCGCGCGCCGATTCGGCGCTGCTGGCGCTGAGGGCCCGCAGCTCGTATCCGTCGAGCCCGTTCAGTGCCGGCACATGGGCGGTGGCCGCCCACCCGCCGCGCGCGCTCAGACCTACGACACCGACGCGAATCGGTTGCTGACGAGGGGAAGCGGATGTCATGAGTACACCCCAAGTGTTCGAGGTCGGATGCTCTCCCAGCAACGATCACCAGCGAGTGGAGGACACGGCCCGGCGTCCGTGACAGTGGTCCAGAGCGCGCGCTCGACGACCAGTCGGCGCAGCGTGCGCAGTTCGCGGGGGTTGTTCCAGCCGAGCACGCCGGCCACCACTCCCTGGTGGCCGTAGGCGGCGGTGAAGCGGCCGTTGGACGGGTCGCCGGAGATGACGCGTAGGTCCGCGTCGGGTGGGAAGATGCCGTACGCCTGGATCCTGGTGTCGTACTGGTCGGTCCAGAAGTAGGGCACGGGGGCGAACGGGGTGGCGTCGCCGAGCAGGTTGCCGGCTGCGGCGATGGCCTGTTCGGTGGCGTTCGTCCGGTGCTCGAGCCGCATGCGGGTGCCGAAGTGGGGGTTGTGCCAGGAGGCGACGTCGCCGGCGGCGTAGATGCCGGGTGCGGCCCGGCACCACGCGTCGCACACCACCCCGTCCGCGAGGCTCAGGCCCGAGCCGGTCAGCCAGCCGGTCGCGGGTACGGAGCCGACGGCCATGACGACGACATCGGCCGGTAGCGTGGTGCCGTCGCCGAGTTCCACTCCAGTCACCTGGCCGCCTGTGCTGCGCAGCCGGCGCACCGGGGTCCCGCAGCGCAGGCGGGTGCCATGGGCGCGGTGCAGGTCGGCGACGAGTGCGCCGATGCGGTCGCCGAAGGGGCGGCGCACCGGGACCGGTTCCGGTTCGACCAGGGTCACCTGCAGGCCCATGGTCCGGGCTGCCGCGGCGACTTCGGTGCCGAGGAAGCCGGCACCGACCACGACCACCCGGGGCCCGGCGAGCAGTGCGGCTCGCAGGGCGAGGGCGTCGTCGAGGGTGCGTAGGACGTGGACTCCTGCCAGGTCGCTGTCGGGCAGGCGGCGGGGGGTCACGCCGGTGGCGATGATCAGGGCGTCGAAGCGGATGGTCTCGCCGGCGCCCAGGTGCACCCGGCGGTGCGCGACGTCGAGGGCGGTGGCGGGTTGTCCGAGGCGCAGGTCGGCCTCCAGGCGCGCGAGATCGTGCGGGGAGCGCAGGAAGGCTCGCTCGGCGGGCCGGTCACCCGTCAGGATCTGCTTGGACAGCGGTGGCCGGTCGTAGGGCGGACGGGGCTCGTCGCCGATCAGGGTGAGGTGGCCGTCCCAGCCGCGGCCGCGGAGGGTCTCGGCGGCGGTCAGGCCCGCGGCTGAGGCTCCGACGATGGCGATCCGCTTCATTCCTTGTCCTCCTGCTTCTCCTGTTCTGCCAGCCAGATCGCCTGGGCGGGGCAGAGGGTGGCGGCCTGCCGGACGTCGTCCATCAGGTGCTCGGGCGGGGTCTCGGTGAGCAGGACGACGATGCCGTCCTCCTCACGCTGGTCGAACACCTCGGGTGCGGTCAGTACGCACTGGCCGGAGGCGACGCACTTGTGCTGGTCGACGATGACCTTCATCGGAACTCTCCTTTTCTACGCGGCACTTGGCCTCTGCTTGGCATGTGGCCGCGGTCACCAGGTGACGGGCAGCTCGTAGACGCCGTAGACGGTCCCGTCGTGCTTGAACGGGATCCGGTCGAGGCCCACCGCCAGCCGCAGGGTGGGGATGCGGCGGTAGAGGGTGCTGTAGACGACCTGCAGTTCGACCCGGGCCAGCGGCTGGCCCAGGCACTGGTGGACGCCGAAGCCGAAGGCCACGTGGTGGCGGGGGTTGCGGTCGACGTCGAGCCGGCCGGGGTCGGGGAAGGCGGCGGGGTCGCGGTTGCCGATGTCGTTGGCGAGGACGACGCCCTCGCCGGCGCGAATGGTGACCCCGCCGATCTCGATGTCCTCCCGGGCCACTCGGCGCCGTCCGCTGTGCACGATGGTCAGGTAGCGCAGGAGTTCCTCGACCGCCGAGGCGATCAGCTTCGGATCGTCGCTCGCGCTCACCCGGGCCAGCTGGTCCGGGTGCTGCAGCAGGGCCAGGGTGCCCAGCGCGATCATGTTCGCCGTCGTCTCGTGCCCGGCGATCAGCAGCAGCATTCCCATGCCGGCCGCCTCGCGCCGGGAGAGCTCACCGGCGCGGACCCGCTCGGCCACCGTGGAGAGCAGGTCGTCGGTCGGGTGGGTGAGCTTCTCACCGATCAGCCGGTCCAGGTAGTCGAGCAGCAGTTGAGTGGCTGCCCGCGCCTGCTCCGGGGTGGTGGTGCTCCTGACCAGGATCCTGCTGTTGGTCTGAAAGAAGTCGTGGTCGGCGTACGGGACGCCGAGCAGCGCGCAGATCACCAGTGACGGCACGGGCAGCGCGAACGCCTGGACGAGGTCCACCGGCCCGGGGCCGGCGAGCACGGCGTCGATCAGATCGTCGACGATCTTCTGGATGGCCGGCCGCAGCGCCTCGACGTGCTTGATGGAGAAGGCTGCGGTGACCATCCGGCGCAGCCGGGCGTGTTCCGGATCGTCCACGGTGATGAAGGTCCGCGACTGCCTCCGGCGCTCCTTCGCGGCCGGGCTCTCGTGGGGGTAGTGCGGGTGGGTGCCGTCCGAGCCGATCCGCGGATCGGCCAGCAGGGCCCGCACGTCCTCGTAGCGGGTGACCAGCCACGGGGTGGTGCCGTCCCACAGTCGCACCCGGCTGATCGGGGCTTCGGCCTGCAGGGTGTGCAGGGCCGGTGGCGGGTCGAACGGGCAGCCGGCTGCCCGGGTCATGGGGTAGTCCGGTACCTCCGCCGGCGGGACGTCGGTGCCGGGTGCCGAGATGGTGCTCATGGTTCTCCGCCCTTTCGGAAGTCCGATAGGAGGGCAGGTGCCAGGATCGGGGCCCGGCGCGCGCGGGGCGCGACGGGGCAGCGGAGCAGGTCCTGCCGTCTGCGGGAGGAGACGCCGAGGAGCGTGTCCCCGGGGTCAGGAAGCCGATTCGCCGCGGAGCATGCGCCGGACGATGGGCAGGGCCGTGTGCATGGCCTCGCTCAGCGCTTGCACGTCCTGCTCGGGCAGCGCGGCCAGCAAACCGGCCACCCGGGCTCGCTGCGCGCGGTGGCGCTCGGCCAGCAGCTCACGCCCGGCATCCGTGATGGCGACAAGGCAGACCCGCCCATCGGCGGGATCCGTCGACCGCGACGCCAGGCCCTGGCGTTCCAGTCGCTGGACCAGTGCGGTCATCGACGGCTGGGCGATGCCTTCCGCCGCGGCCAGCGCGGTCAGCCGGATCGGACCTTCCTGTTCCAGCCGGCCGAGCGCCGCGACGGTGGTCAGACTCATGCCCTGCCGGTCCGACAGAAGATGCCTGACCAGCCCGGTGGCCAGCTCGTTCAGCTCCGCCGCCACGTCCTGGAGACCCTCTTCGGGTGTCTCATCCATACCTCCATCTATATCACTCATCTATATTGACTGTCTATATAGCTGGGTGATATAGATGGGAAGTGGATCGTTAAGGGCTCTGGTCACAGCCAAGGCGCCACCACGGTGCCGGAAGAAGGTGATGACCGTGATCTCCACCTATGCCCCGAACATCTCCCCGCGGCAGGCCGCCGTCCGGCGCACGCGGGCATCGGGCCACGCCTGGCCCCTGGCACACCGCCCGGAAGCCGCCAAAGCAGCCCGCAAGATCACCCAAGCGGTCCTCGCACAGTGGCGGGTCGCCGACGAGGTGGCCGACTCGGTGCTGCTGACCGTCTCCGAACTCGTCACCAACGCCGTCGAGCACGCTCAGCCCCCACTGCACCTCGAACTGAGCCGCAACCCGGGCACCCGGCGGGTGCACATCGAAGTCTGCGACGGAGGCCCTGCCGCCACGGAGGGCGACTGGGCAGCCAGCTGTACCCGCGGCGAGCACGGCCGCGGGCTGCAGATCATCGACCAGCTCACCGCCGCGCACGGCGACCACGCGGAGCCCGGACGCGCCGTCCACTGGGCCGACGTCGCCATCGCGGCCTGACCCGACCGACGTTAGGAGCGGTCATGAGCGCCGCACGGGCCGGCAACGCCACCGCACGCGTCATCGGTGAACGGTACAAGTGGGTCGCGCTGTCGAACACGACGATGGGTGTGCTGATCGCGTCCGTCGACGCCTCGATCGTGATCATCTCGCTGCCCGCGATCTTCCGCGGCATCGGTCTGGACCCGCTCGCCCCGGGCAACATCGGCTACCTGCTGTGGATGATCCTGGGCTATCTCCTGGTCACCGCGGTGCTCGTGGTCGCCTTCGGCCGGCTCGGCGACATGTTCGGCCGGGTTCGGATGTACAACAGTGGCTTCGCGGTCTTCGCGTGCGCCTCGCTCGCCCTCTCACTCGACCCGCTGCGCGGCGGCCCCGGCGCCCTGTGGCTCATCGGCTTCCGCATCGTGCAGGCGGTCGGCGGGTCCATGCTGATGGCGAACTCGGCGGCGATCCTCACCGATGCCTTCCCCGCCCGTCAACGAGGGATGGCCCTGGGGGTCAACCAGATCACCGCGCTCGCCGGCCAGTTCCTGGGGCTGCTCGCCGGTGGTCTGCTGGCCACCATCGACTGGCGTGCGGTCTTCTGGGTGAGCGTCCCGATCGGTGTGGCCGGCACCCTCTGGTCGTACCGCAGTCTGCGCGAGATCGGCTGCCGCCAACCAGGGCGCATCGACTGGCTCGGCAACCTCACCTTCACCGCGGGGGCCGGTGCCCTCCTCGCCTCGATCACCTACGGGATCCAGCCCTACGGCGGCCACTCGACCGGCTGGACCAGCCCCTACGTGCTCGGCGGCCTGGCAACGGGCGCCGCGCTGCTCGTCGCGTTCTGCGTCGCGGAGACGAAGGTCGCCGACCCGATGTTCCGGCTCGGCCTGTTCAGGATCCGCGCGTTCGCCGCCGGAAACCTCGCGGCACTGCTCATCGCGATCGCCCGCGGTGGCATGCAGTTCATGCTCATCATCTGGCTGCAGGGCATCTGGCTGCCGCTGCACGGCTACGCCTTCGACCGCACCCCGCTGTGGGCCGGCATCTTCATGCTGCCGCTGACCATCGGGTTCCTACTCGGCGGCCCGGCCTCCGGCTTCCTCTCCGACCGCTACGGCCCCAGGCTGTTCGCCACCACCGGGCTGGTCCTGGTGGCCACTGCCTTCGTCGGCCTGCTGGCCCTGCCGGTGGAATTCCCGTACCCGGCGTTCGCGGGCCTGCTCCTGCTCAGCGGGCTCGGCCAGGGCATGTTCTCGGCGCCGAACACCTCGGCGATCATGGGCAGCGTGCCGCCCGAGCAGCGCGGCGTGGCCTCCGGCATGCGCTCGACGTTCCAGAACTCGGGCATCGCCCTGTCGATCGGCCTGTTCTTCTCACTGATGATCACCGGCCTGGCCACGACGCTTCCGCGCACACTCGACAGCGGCCTGCGGGCACAGGGAGTGCCGGCCGAGGCAGCCGGCCACCTGGCCGGGCTGCCGCCGACGAGCACGCTGTTCGCCACCTTCCTCGGCAACAACCCGATCGGCCACCTGCTGGGGCCCAGCGGTGTCCTGAGCACGCTTCCCGCCCACAACGCCCAGACCCTGACCGGGACGCGGTTCTTCCCCGAACTCATCTCCGGCCCCTTCCACCACGGACTCGTCATCGTCTTCAGCGTGGCCGCGGTGATGGCCCTGGTGGCCGCCTGCGCCTCCGCGCTGCGCGGCCGCCGGAGCAGCACCGCAACAGACCGACCAACCAGCCCAACGAAGGACTCGACGAAGGAACAGGCGAGACCTGCTCCGGCGCCCGGCCGCGCCCCGCGCGCGTCCGGCCGCAGTCCCGGGCCTGCCCCCACCGGGCAACGGGCTTCCGAAAGGCGGAGAACCATGAGCACCATCCCGGCATCCGGCATCGGTGCACCGCAGGCCGTGGCACCGCACCTCCCCGTGCCCCGGGCGGGCGGCCGCCCGTTCAACCCGCCGCCGGCTCAACCACCGGTCGAGCGGATCGCGGCGGCCGTCGCCGAACGCGCGGGAGTCGGCCGCGTGCTGGTGACCCTCGACGGCCGGGCCGGGGCGGGGAAGTCGACGCTCGCAGCCGCGGTGGCCGCGTACCTGGGCGGGCCGGGGCACGCGGTCGTGGTGCACGGTGACGACTTCCTCCATCCGATGCCCTACCAGGAACGCCTGTCCATGGAACCGGAAGAGGGCTACCACCGGCTCTTCGAGTGGCAGCGGCTGCGCGACCAGGTCCTCGTACCGCTTTCCGGCGGCCGGCCGGCTCGCTACGAGCAGTTCGACCGGGACACGAACGCTCTTCGGGCCGGCGAGCCGCGCAGCGTGCTGCCGGCGGGCGTGGTGATCGTCGAAGGGGTGCTGACCGCCCGGCCGGAGCTGGCCGGCTTCTACGACCTGATCGTCTTCGTCGACACCCCGAGCGAGCTGTGTCTGCGCCGGGTGTATGCCCGCGATGGCCGCGCCCGGGGGCCGCAGCGCGAGGCATGGCTCACACGCTGGCGCGCTGTCGAGGAGCACTACCTGACCGCCACGGACATGCCGGCGCGTGCCGATCTCACCATCCCCGGAGACTGACAGCGGCGCCATGCACGTCGACCCCGGCACGAAGGATCCTCCATCGGCACATCACCCGCCCACCCCACGGCGTCCCCTGCGAGCAGCAGCAGTTCGACGCCTTGGCCTTCAACAACGGCGTCTTCGCCCACACCGAACCGAGTGCGCCGCCTTCACCGCGGGCCTGGACCCGGCCTCCCCGGTCCAACTGGCCGGGGGCCACTCCGCCCACAGCACCACCAGCGCCTCGCTCACCCCCGGTGAACACGCCGCACGCCGAGCCCTGGACCTGCGCCCCGCGGTGTGAAGCGACTCGAAGCAGGGGCGACCGGCCGGTGGAGGCCGCTCTCCGGGCCTGCGTGAGATCGGTGAAATACCTTTGCTTGTAAGGTGGTTGAGGGTATATCAGCGCTGTTCCTCCGGGCGGCCCTCGACCTCCCAGCGGGTGTGGAAGGTCCCGTCCCGGTCGACCCGGCGGTAGGTGTGCGCGCCGAAGAAGTCCCGCTGTCCCTGCACCAGTGCGGCCGGAAGACGCTCCGCCCGCAGGCCGTCGTAGTAGGCGAGCGCGGTTGCGAAGCCGGGGGCGGGCACCCCCAGTTGGGCCGCCGTCGAGACGACCCGTCGCCAAGCCGACTGCGCGGAGCCGAGCGCCTCCCGGAAGTGCGCGTCGGTCAGCAGCGTGGGACGCTCCCGGTCCGCCTCGTACGCGGCCCGGATCCGGTCCAGGAACCGGGCCCTGATGATGCAGCCGCCGCGCCAGATCGCGGCCATCTCGCCGGGGTCGATCTGCCAGGAGTACTCCGCGCTGCCGGCCTGGATCTGGTTGAAGCCCTGGGCGTAGGCCACCATCTTGGAGGCGTACAGCGCCTGCTCGACGTCGTCCGCGAACCGGTCCGCCGCCGCGCTGTCGAGCCAGGTCTCGGTGGGGCCGGGCAGCCCCCGTCCGGCCTGCCGGAGCGGCACACTGCCGGACAGCGCCCGGGCGAAGACCGCCTCGGCGATCCCGCTCACGGGCACGCCGAGCTCCAGCGCGCTCTGGACCGTCCAGCGGCCGGTGCCCTTCTGCTCGGCCTGGTCCAGCACGACGTCGACGAAGGGCTTCCCGGTCGCCGCATCGATGTGGGCGAGGATCTCGGCGGTGATCTCGATCAGGTAGGACTCCAGGCGCCCGGCGTTCCAGGTCCGGAAGACTTCGGCGATTGCGTCGGGCTGCAGTCCCGCTCCGTGCCGCAGCAGGTCGTACGCCTCGGCGATGAGCTGCATGTCGGCGTACTCGATCCCGTTGTGGACCATCTTGACGAAGTGACCGGCGCCGTCCGGTCCGACATGGGTGCAGCAGGGCTTGCCGTCGACCTTGGCCGCGATGTCCTCCAGCAACGGCCCCAGGACCCGGTAGGCCTCCGGTGTACCGCCGGGCATGATGCTCGGCCCCTCCAGCGCGCCCTGCTCACCACCGGAGATCCCGCTGCCCACGAAGTGCAGCCCGCGTTCCCGCAGGGCCGCCTCCCGCCTCCTGGTGTCGAGGAAGTGCGCGTTCCCGCCGTCCACCACCACGTCGCCCTCGTCGAGCAGCGGCACCAGCTCGTCGATGACCGCGTCGGTCGGCGCCCCGGCCTTGACCATGATCACGATCAGACGGGGGCGTTCCAGGGCCGCGACGAACTCCTCCGTGGTCCCAGCGGCCACGAACTCGCCCTCATGCCCGAACTCCTCCAGCAGCGCCGTGGTCCGCGCCTGCGTGCGGTTGTGCACAGCCACGCGGTATCCGTGGCGGGCGAAGTTCCTGGCCAGGTTGCGGCCCATCACGGCCAGTCCGGTGACGCCGATCCGGGCAGGTGACTGCTCGGTCATGGCAGGAATCTCCAAAGGTCTCAGGGGCCTGGGGCTGGCGGGATCGAAGACGTCGGATGCCGGGTACGCCCGTCGCCCTGTCCCTACTCCGCGGAGAGCGCGAGGACCTCGTCCTCGGGAAGCTCGACGTACTCCTGCCCCTCCACCTCGATCTCCGATCCGGAGAGCCTGTTGAAGAGGATCTTCTCGCCGACCTTGACGTCCACCGGGTGCGGCTTGCCGCTCTCCAGCTGTCGGCCGGGCCCTACCGCCACCACCTCGCCCTTCCACCTCTCCGGGTCCTGCGGGGTCGAGCCCCCGATCGGCTTGACGATCAGGTGATCGTGCTTCGGGTGGAACTCGGGCATGGCACGGTCCTCTCACGTAGGCACCCGCGGCGCAGCCGGGGCCGTCCCCCACACATCGATTCTGCCGAGGTTCGAGGTTCCCGCACCCGGACGGAAGGACGGAAGCGGGGCACGGGGGAACGGGACCCGTCACGAGCCGCGGGCCAGGACGAGCGGGTCCAGCGTGTCGCTGCCGATCCGCGTCCGCGTCACCGGTCGCTCGGAGTCCACGCGGCGTGGCGGCCCCGTCGCCCGTCCGCCATCGCGGTCCCGTGCTCCTCGCTCGGCCGCTGCCGGTGGCAGGGCGGTGGAGTCGCCGGGCGAGGTGTGCTCCGTTCGGGTAGCAGGACGGCTGGCACCCCTTGGCCGCCGCGGGCTACGGCCCGCACCTCGGCCGCCTGGCCGCGGCGGCGGTGTCCCATACGTGCCTGTTGGAACCGGCTTCGAAGGCGGCAGGCAGGTACCGATTCCCAAGAGCCCCGATCGGCTCAGGAGTCCTGGACGAGCAGCCTGCCCTGGGCGCCGTCCTCGGACACGAAGGCGAGCACCCTCGGCGACGAGCCGAGGTTGAGGTGGAACGGCACCCAGTTCGGGTCCAGCTGTAGCAGCAGCCGCCAAGGGCCGCCGTCCGGCCACTCGTCGCCCTGGAAGAACAGCGGCGTTCCGCCGATCTTGTCGCCGTCAATCAGCTCGATGTAGCGGTCCCGGTCGGCGGAGGGCAGGGCTTCGAGTTCCTCATCCGTCATGGAACCGGGCTCGTCGGCGGGGCGGAGGTCGACGGTGAACTCCACCTCCGTGGCCGCGACCGGTTCCGGCAAGACCCTGATGGCCGCCGCCTCCGCTCGCCGTCTCGCCGCGAAGAGCTCGGTGCTGGTCTTCGTGCCCACCATCGAGCTGCTGGAGCAGACCGCGGAGTCCTGGTCGCTGCGGGGCGGCCGTCGCGGAAGGGCGGTGGCGGCGTGCTCGCGGGAGGAGGCGCTGGAGAGCGCGGCGGCCGGCGGCCGGATCGACGCCCGGGTGACCACGCAGGCCGCGCGCATCGCCGACCCGGTCACCACCGTGAAGCCGGGCGAGCCGGTCACCGTGTACGCGACCTACGCGAGCATGGAGCGCATCGTCCGGGCCCACCGGCTCCACAGCCTGCCCGCCTGGGACCTGGTGATCGCCGACGAGGCGCACCGCACCGCCGGAGCCGAGGGCAAGGCGCGGGCGGCCGTCCACGACGACACGAAGATCCCGGCGAAGCGCCGGCTGTACTTCACCGCCACCCCGCGGATCGCCGACGACTCCAAGGCCGAGGCCGGCCCGGAAGTCCTGCGCTGAGGAGACGTTGGGTCCCCAGCAGCTCGGCACCCCCGCTCACTTCCTGCCGGACTTCGCCGTCCTGGCCGGGGCCAACTGCCGGGCATCACCGCCGCCTCCGCTCTCCTCGGCCGCCTCGCCCGCCGAGGGCCGGCCTCGTCCCTCCGGCCCCGGTGCGTCCGCCGGCCCTCGGGGGGGCGGACGCACCGGGACGACCCGCGTCCGGCGGCGGAGCCCTACACCGGGACCGTCACGAAGGTCTGCCCGGACTCGTTCACAACCGACACGGAGGCCACGTCCTCCGGCGCGACGATGGCCGAACCATCCAGCGTGGTACCGGACTTGGCGCCGATGGCGGAGACCAGCCAGCTGCCCGCGTCCACCGTGGCCCCGCCCCTGCCGTTGACCACCAGGTGGCAGCGCTGGCCGGCCGGGATGCCGGTGACCGCCGCGTTCACCCGCACCCAGCCCATCGCCGGGGTCACCGTCAGCGTCATCCGGGCGCCGGTGCCCGGATCCGTCACGGAGGCGGTCCTGGTCCCGGCGGGGGGCGGGGTGGCGGCGGCGGTGTTCGGGGCCGGGCCGGCGGCCACCGGCGGTGCGGCGTCGGTGCCGCGGCCCAGCGCGATCCCGAGGACCAGCGCCGCGGCCGCCGCGACGGCCGCGGCCGCGCCGATCCGGCCCCGGCGCCGGCGCAGCGCCGAGCCGCGTTCCGTCCGGGCCTGCCGCAAGGTGCGCTGCAGTAGCAGGTCGCCGCCCCCGGGCGGACCGTCCAGGAGCAGTTCGGGCGGCACCTCGCCCAGGGCGGTCTCCAGCTCCCGCAACTCGGTCACCTCCTGACGGCAGGTCGGGCAGTCGGCCAGGTGCCGCTCGACCGACGCCGCCTCGGCCGGATCGAGCGCGCCCAGTACGTAGGCGCCGACGAGCTCCGCGCTCCGGTCGTGCGGCGCTGTGCTCCCGCCGTCCGTGGTCTCCCTGGTGGCGCGCTCCGGGGACGTACCGTTCGCGCTCGTGCCGTTCGTGTCCATGCCGTCCGTGTTCGCGTCGTCCGTGTTCGCGTCGTCCGTGGTCACACCGACACCTCCTGCCACGTCCCCGTCCTGCCGGTGTACGAGCGTTTGAGCGCCCGGAGCGCGTAGTGCGCGCGGGACTTGACCGTTCCGGCCGGCACTCCCAGCTGCTCCGCGGCCTCGGTGACCGACAGCCGCTGGAAGTAGATCGAGCGCAGCACCTCGCGGTGCTCGGGCGAGAGCCGCTCCAGCGCCTGCGACATCACCAGCGTTTCCACCACGCCCTCGGCGTGGTCGTGCTCGACCGGCACGGTGGCCGTCTCCTCGGAGACCTCCGCCACCTCGGCCGGGCGGGCGGCCCGGGCCCGGAACCGGTCGGTGATCAGGTTGCGCTCCACGGTCAGCAGCCAGCCGCGCACCGACCCGCGGGCCTCGGTCAGCGCCTGCGGGTTGCGCCAGGCCCGGATCAGGGTCTCCTGGACGGCGTCCTCGGCCGCCGCGCGGTCGCCGGTGAGCCGGACGGCGTAGGCGAGCAGCGCGCCGCCGTGCTGCTCGTAGAGCGTCCGGATCAGTGCCTCGTCGGCGGCGTCCTGCCGCGCGCCTGGTCGTGTCCTCGCCATCCGCCATTCCTCCGTCGTCGGGTGCCACGTCCAGCACGTAGGCGGGGGCCGTCCGGTTCAACCGGATTCCCGGCAGCTGCGGTTCTCGTTCAGACAGGCCACCACGTCGGCCATCTGCCGGTCGGTCATCAGGCCGATGAACACCGCGTGGTCGGTGAGCGGGCTGTGGTGCTGCTCGGGGAAGGCGTCCAGGGCGAAGGCCCGGGGCGGCGGCGGGCGGTAGCCGACGGTCACCCGCAGGTGCGGGATGGGGAAGGTGTCGTGCGGGCAGACGCCGGTGGCGGACGGGAACCGCACGTGGGAGCGGTGGCCGGGACTGTCCGTGCCGCGCCCGTCCCAGCAGCTGGGGAAGTCCAGGGTGCGGGTGAGGAGGCGCCCGGCGGGGCAGAGCGGGTAGCGGTCGGTGGTCGTGCGGTCGGCGAAGCCCGTGCAGCCCCAGCGGGCGCCGGCGTCCGCGCCGCCGTCGGTGGAGGCGGTCGGGTCGCCCTCCAGGAGCCGCAGGAAGCGCGGCATCGGCACGACCTTGCTCCACGGGTTGCCGAGGTACTCGATGGTGACCGTCTCGGGGACGAGGACCTCGCCGGTGTTGCCGTGCGGGTCCTCGGACGCCCCGGCGGCGGTGTGCGGCGCCGCGCCGTCGTGGTCGGTGCGGCGAAGCACCGGCCAGTAGTACGTCGAGCGGTCGCCGTCGGTGCAGGTGGTCGCGGCGGCGGCGAGGCTGTCGTCGGTGGAGTCCGCGTCCGTGGAGAGGTTGCCGACGTAGTCGTGCACGTGGTGGGCGCCGCCCGCCGTCCCGGGTGTGACCACCACGTTGTCCGCGTTGCGGTGCCCCTCCTGGTTGCGCCCGCAGTCCTGCGCGTACGAGCCGGTGGAGGCGTCCGGGCCGGCGGCCGGCGGGGCGGGTGCGGCGACGGCCACCGTGGTGATGTCGACGAATCCGGCCGCCGGTGCTGGCCCGCCCGGCCGGAACCGGACCACCAGCAGCGACAGCCCCAGGGCGAGGCAGAGCAGGACGCCGACCGGGAGCGCGGCGCCCCCCATCCGGTGGTGATCGCGGTCCTGGTGCACCGCGACAGTCTGGGCGACGGGCCGCCGCGCGGGCAAGGCAGCCCCGGCCGCCCCGCCGCCGCGCGGGGCAGGGTGTCAGTAGCCCCCGGAGTAGCCGCTGCCCTGCGAGGGGGCCGGCGACGGGGCCTGAGAGGGCGTCTGGGCGGGTGCCTGTCCGGGCGTGCCCGGCGCCTTCTTCCCCTCGGGCGTGCTCGCGAACCAGGTGCCGCCGACGCCCTGCCCGTTGGTCTGCCCCGCCGCGGTGTCCCCGGCGAAGCGGTAGAGCGGCCAGCCGTTGAGGGTGACCTGCTTCGTCCCGTCCGGCCGGGTCACGCTGCCGACCAGGGCGGAGTCGACCCCAGTGACATGCACCGCGTCCTGGGCGGTGAGCGGCGGCCACTTCGCGGCGCAGGCGTCGGTGCAGGTGCTCGCGGACGGCTTGGCGGTGTCCTTGTCGAAGCGGTACAGGGTCCGGCCGGCGGAGTCGGTGACGATCGGTCCGAGCGTGGCCGACTTCACGGCGACGATCCGGACCCCGGCGGAGTCGCCGGCCGCCGGGGCGGACGCCGTGGCGGCCGTGGCGGCGGCGGTGGCCGGGGTGTTCCCGCCGTACCCGCCGGAGCTATCGGGCCCGCAGGCGGTGGCGGCGAGCGCGAGCACGGCGAGGCCGGAGACGGCGAGCAGGCGGCGCGCGGCGAAGGCGGGAACGGCGAACGTGGGCATGGCGAACTCCCCCTGGGGAACTGGCGGTTGACGATTCGGGCGGTGATGGCCCGTGCACCCTCCACACGGATCCGCGGCGGGAACGGTTCAACGCCGCCGGAAATGCTTTTCGACGAGCACCTGCGGGACGCCGCCAACACCGCGGTGTACGGCCCCGGCGCCTGGCACTTCCTCACCCGCGGGACCTGGCTGGCGCACGCCGCCGAGGCCGGGCTGCAGCCGGCCGCCGAGCGCCGGATCGCCGGGCTGGTCACCGCCTTCGCCTTCCGCAATCCCGTACGGTGCGCAGGATGAGCGAACTGTTCACCCTGGCAGGGAAGTTGCGGCTGGTCGGGGCGGTACTGGTCGGGATGGGCCTGTTCCACGCGGTACTGCCGCGCTTCGTCGACCGGCCCGCCGACCTGGCCGGCACCACCCTGCTGACCCGTCAGGTCTCCTACGCCCACCTCTTCTTCATCGGCCTGGCCTGCGCCCTGCTCGGCCTGCTGCCGCTCTGCCTGGCCCGCGACCTGCTGTCCGGCACCCGGCTGGGCACCGCCCTGCTGGCTGGGCAGACCCTGTTCTGGGGCCTGCGCCGGCTGTTCGAGTTCGCAGTCTTCTCGCCGAAGCTGTGGCGCGGCGACACCTTCCGCACCGCCGCGCACATCGCGCTCTCCCTGCTCTGGACATGGGTGACGGCGGTGTTCGCGGCCGCGCTGTGGCAGGTGCTCTGACCTTCCTGACGCACAGCTGCCACCGGGGCGGTGCCGCTCGATGAACGCCCGCGGCCGGTGCCGCTCGTCGCGGTGCCGGCACCTCGAACTGCCGACGCCGTGACGAAATGCCGACCCGGCGGACTCACCACAGACGACACGAACCCACCTGGCGCGGGGCGGCTTCAGCCGTCGCGCCCGGCACCGCGGTCGGGTGCGCTCATGTCCCCCGTCCCGGGCGTGCCGTCGGCGAGCCCGTAGCGCAGGTACACGGTGCCCGTGGGGCCGGCTACCGGCGGTTCGAGGAGTGTGAGGTTCGTGGGCACCGCGCCGCCGTCGAACACCTTCTTGCCGATGCCGAGCACGATCGGGTGCACCCAGA
>NZ_JAHTKP010000050.1 GCF_019192735.1 Kitasatospora aureofaciens | reverse complement strand
TTCCGAACCCGGAAGCTAAGCCTCACAGCGCCGATGGTACTGCAGGGGGGACCCTGTGGGAGAGTAGGACGCCGCCGAACAATCATTCCGAAGAACCCCCATCCGATTCCGGATGGGGGTTCTTTGCGTTTCCGGTACGCCGGCACTTCGCTATGCCACGGCGTTCAACGGCGTTCGCAGGAACGCAGGAACGGGAAATTGACAGGGCCCCGAGAAGGGGCTGCAAGGGCCCTCTCGGACATCCTGAGACGGCCGCGGAGGGGGGGCTGCAGCCGTCGCCCCCGAAGCCCGTCAGATACGACAAAGGGCACCTCAATCGAGGTGCCCTTTCGTCTTTTCGGGGAGTTCTGAGAGGGGGTTCTCAGAGGCGGCCGGCTGCCTTCAGGGCCAGGTAGGTGTCGGCGAGGGCGGGGGCGAGCTTGGCGGGTGAAGCGTCGAGGACGGTGACGCCGTGGCGGGTGAGGCGGTCGGCGGTGTGGCGGCGGTCGGCGCGGGTCTGTTCGGCGGCGGCGGCGCCGTAGACAGCCTCGACGGTGCCGCGGCCGGCGGCGAGTTCGTCGAGGTACGGGTCGGCGACCGAGGCCAGGACGACCTCGTGGCGCTTGACGAGCTGGGGGAGCAGCGGGAGCAGGCCGTCTTCGACGGGGCCGGCGTCGAGGCCGGTGAGCAGGACGATGAGGGATCGGTGCGGCGCCATTTTCAGTGCGGTGGCGACCAGCGCGCGCATGTCGGTCTCGTAGAGCGCGGGCTCCAGGAGGGCCATCGCGTTGGTGAACGCGGGCAGGATCTCGCTGGGGGAGCGGCCGGCCACCGAGGCGCGCTGGCGGAGGTCGTGGGCGAGCAGGTCGACGCGGTCGCCGGCGCGGGTGGCGAGGGCGGTGAGCAGCAGGGCGGCGTCGAGGGAGGCGTCGAGGCGGGGAGCGTCGCCGACCCGGCCGGCGGAGGTGCGGCCGGTGTCGAGGACGACGAGGATGTGCCGGTCGCGTTCGGGGCGCCAGGTGCGGACGGCGACGGTGTGCCGGCGGGCGCTGGCGCGCCAGTCGATGGAGCGGACGTCGTCGCCGGGCAGGTATTCGCGCAGGGAGTCGAACTCGGTGCCCTGGCCGCGGGTCAGCACCGAGGTGCGGCCGTCGAGTTCACGCAGTCGGGCGAGTCGGGAGGGCAGGTGTTTCCGGCTGGCGAACGGCGGCAGCGCGCGGACCGTCCAGGGGGCGAGGTGCGAGCCCTGACGGCCGGCCAGGCCGAGCGGGCCGAGCGAACGGATCGTCACCTTGTGCGCGTGGTGGTCGCCGCGGCGCGTCGGGGTGAGCACGGTGGTGGCGCGGCGCCGTTCGCCGCCGGGGATGTGCAGGGTGTGCCGGGAGGCGGTGCCGGCGGTGCCGGGCCGCCAGGCGGACGGGGCCCAGGCGTCGCGGAGTTGGGCGCGGAGGAGGCGTCCGGACGGGTTGGTGACGGTCAGTTCGACCGGCGCGGGCTCGCCGAGCCGGACCGTGGTGGTGCCGCCCCGGCCGAGCCAGAGGCTGCGGACGGGGGCGGCGAGCACCAGGTCGACGACGACGGCGAGCAGGACGGCGCCGGTGACGGCGCCGATCCCGGCCCAGGACGGCAGCAACAGGCCCACGACGAGCGCGCCGAGCGCGGCGATCAGGGCGGTTCGCCCGGTGAGGGCCATGCGGTGCGCTCCTTCGGGTCCCCGGAAGGGGTGCGGTGGGTCAGCGGGGGGCGGGCGTCTGGGCGAGGACGGCCTGGATGACGGAGTCGGCGGTGACGCCCTCCATCTCGGCCTCGGCGCGCAGCGCGACGCGGTGCCGCAGGGTGGGCAGGGCGAGTGCCTTGACGTCGTCCGGGGTGACGTAGTCGCGGCCGGCCAGCCAGGCCCACGCGCGGGAGGCGGCGAGCAGGGCGGTGGCGCCGCGCGGGGAGACGCCGATGGAGAGCGACGGGGACTGCCGGGTGGCCCGGCAGAGGTCGACGATGTAGGCGAGGACCTCGGGCGAGACGGTCAGCTGGGCGATCTGCTCGCGGGCGGCGGTGAGGTGCTCGGGCCCGGCGACCGGGCGGACGCCGGCGGCGGCGAGGTCGCGCGGGTCGAAGCCGGCGGCGTGCCGGGAGAGGACCTGGAACTCCTGGTCGCGGTCGGGCAGCGGCAGGATCAGCTTGAGCAGGAAGCGGTCGAGCTGGGCCTCGGGCAGCGGGTAGGTGCCCTCGTACTCGACCGGGTTCTGCGTCGCGGCGACCAGGAACGGGACGGGCAGCGCGCGCGGCTCGCCGTCCACGGTGACCTGGTGCTCCTCCATGGCCTCCAGCAGGGCGGCCTGGGTCTTCGGTGGGGTGCGGTTGATCTCGTCGGCGAGCAGCAGGTTGGTGAAGACCGGGCCGGGCTGGAACGAGAACTCGGCGGTGCGGGCGTCGTAGACGAGGGAGCCGGTGACGTCGCCGGGCATCAGGTCGGGGGTGAACTGGATGCGCTTGGTCTCCAGGCTGAGCGCGGTGGAGAGGGTGCGGACCAGCAGGGTCTTGGCGACGCCGGGGACGCCCTCCAGCAGCACGTGGCCGCCGCAGAGCAGCGCCACGACGAGGCCGGTGACGGCGGCGTCCTGGCCGACCACGGCCTTGCCGATCTCCGCGCGCAGGGCGGTGAGCGCCTGGCGCGGGTCGGTGGTGGTGCCGGGGGTGGCGGGTGCCGTGCCGGGGGTGATGCGGAGCTGGGCGGTGGCCTGTTCGGTCACGGCTTCCGTACCTGCCTTTCGAGGGCGTCGAGGTCGTCGGCGAGCCGCAGCAGCGCGGCGTCGTCGGTCGGGTCGGGGCCGTAGAGGAGGGCCCGTACGTCGCCGGCGGTGCGCGCGGCGAGGCGGTCGGCGACGGCTGCGCATAGTGCGTCGGGGGCGGGTGCGCCGGCGTTGAGCGGGACGCCCAGGGCGGGGGCGAGGCGGTGGGCGGCGGCGCGGCGCAGGGCCTGGGCGGCGCGGCCGCGGGCCTTGGCGCGGCGGTAGAGCCGGGCACGGCCCTCGGTGGTCTCGGCGGCGCGGACCACCACGGGCAGGTTCTCGCTGATCACCGGGCCGAGCCGGCGGGCGCGCCAGAGGGCGGCCAGGGCGGCGGCGACGGCGAGTTGCACGGTGGCCCAGTGCCAGCCGGCCGGGATGAGGTCGGAGAGCGTCCGGGTGCGGGTGGTCTCGGCGACCGGCGAGCCGTAGTCCGGCAGGTGCCAGGTGAGGTGCGGCTGGGAGCCGAGCAGGCCGAGAGCGAGGGAGGCGTCGCCGTCGTTGGCAAGCTCCTGGTTCTGGAGGAGCTCGCCGCTGCCGAGCACGATCACGTCGCCGCTCCCGGTGGGGGCGCTGACCAGCGGGTAGGCGTGGCTGCGCGGGTAGCAGCCCTCGCCGCGGCTGCCGCTGGTGTAGAGCAGTCCGCCGAGGTGGGCGCTGCCGGCCCGGGTGGCCTCGGGGAGCGAGCACTGCGGTTCGGTGGAGCGGACGGTGGCGTACGCCGGGGTGCTGCGCTCCTCGGCGGGGCGGACGCCGGGGACGAGCGCGCTGAGCGCGGCCGGGCCGGGGGCGATGAGGACCAGCCGGGTGTGCCGGGCGGCGGCGACGGCGCGCAGCTCGTCGGCGCTGAGCAGGTCGGGCTCGGGGAGCACGAGGGTGTCGGCGCCGGTGGGGCGGGCGGTGGCGTCGGTGGTGAGGGTGGCGTTGACGCCGCGCTGTTCGAGCAGGGCGACGACGGCGTGGGCGCCGTCCTGGTCGTACGAGCGCGGGTCGAGGGGCGGGTAGCGGCGGTCCTGGCTGAGGCCTGCCACGACGACGGCGCCGAGCAGGACGAACGCGACGGCGGCCAGGTACCAGCGGGCGCGGCGCCAGAGGCCGCGGCCGGTGGGGGCCAGGCTGCTGGGGGCCGGGGTGCCGGGGCCGGCGGCCATGGGCTCCTGGGTGCCAGGCGTGGCGGGTGCGGTGCTGGTCATGCCGCCCCTTCCGAGGCCGGGGCGAGGGCCGGGCGGGTGCGCTCCAGGGCCTTGTCGAGGTCGCGCAGCGACTCGTACGCGGCCCGGTCGGCGGTGCGCTCGCCGAAGGCGATGTCGTCGAAGGCGCGGGCGGCGGCGGCCAGCGCGGCGGCGTGCTCGGGCAGGGCCCGGCCGGCCTTGGCGGCGGCCTCGTCGGCGGTGCGGCCGGGGCGGACGTCGAGCAGGGTGCGCTCCTCCAGGGCCCGGACCAGGGCGCGCATCTGCTCGCGGACGGCGTCGGCCCAGCGCCCGGCGTCGGCGTGCCGTTCGGCGTCCGCGCGGTGCTGGTCGGCGCTGCGCGGCCCGTCGGTGCCGTAGACGCCGAGGACGGTGCGGGCGGCCCGCTTGGGCGCGCCGAGCCGCCACCAGACCGCGGCGGCGATCAGGACGGCCACGACCAGGAAGAAGATCAGTCCGGTGGTGCCGTTGGTGCCGCCACCGGCGACGGTGTCGAGCGCATCGGTGAAGCGCTCGTTCAGCCAGTCCATGACCCGCTGCACGAGGCTCGGGTCGTGCCGGTGGTAGTCGGCGTTGAGCAGCTCGTCGCGGGCGGCGTCGCGCGCCGGGTCACGTGGGACGGTGACCGGGGCGCCACCCGCGGCGAGGAGCCTGTCCCCCCAGGTGGGCATCCGGGTCAGAGCCTCGTCGGGTCGGGGCCGGGCCGGCCGCTCCACCCGGTGCCGCCGTACTCGGGCAGGCCGGCGGCGCGGGCGAGCTCGATGTCCAGGGCCTCGCGGCGGATCCGCTGGTCGACGTAGAGCAGCACGCCGATGCCCGCGGAAAAGGGGACGGTGATGGTGGCGGCGATGACCCCGGCGATGGCCGCGGCGATCAGCATCGTCATGGGGACCGTGGTCTCGCCGCCGCTCGCGGCCTGCCGCTGGAGGTCGCCGAAGCCGACCACCAGGCCGATCACGGTGAACGGGATCGCGATGACGAACGAGACGATGAAGGAGATCAGCTTGCTGAGCAGGTTGATGCCGAAGATCCGCCACCACGCGCCGCGGACCAGCCGGCGGGAGCGGGACAGCGCCGTGATGACGCCCTGCTTCTCCAGCATCAGGGCGGGCGCGGCGAGGCTGAGCTGGATCCAGAGCCAGGCGCCGACCGGGAGGCTGAGC
This sequence comes from Kitasatospora aureofaciens, assembly GCF_019192735.1. GTDB lineage: Bacteria > Actinomycetota > Actinomycetes > Streptomycetales > Streptomycetaceae > Kitasatospora > Kitasatospora aureofaciens_A. The sequence goes on along the minus strand of NZ_JAHTKP010000050.1, from coordinate 50,961 downwards.
AGTCCGACGATCACCAGCAGGCCGACGATCGCGGGCGACTTCGCGCCGGCCATCTCGTAGCCGATCAGCGGGGCGAAGCCGAGCAGGACGACACCGCCGGTGATCAGGCCGGTCAGCAGGCTCAGCCCGAGCAGCTGGAGCAGCCGGGGGCCGGAGTCGCGCCAGGCCTCCCGGAGCGTCACGGACTGTCCGAGGATGGCGCGGCTGACGACCACGGTCAGCAGCGCGCTCGCGATGACGCCGAGCAGCAGGTCGAGGGGCATCCGGGCCAGGGCGACCACGACCGTGGTGAAGTCGCCGGTCTTGCCGCCGATCAGCAGCTCGGCGCCGATGCCGCCGGCCTGCTGGAGCACGGCGATGCCCAGCGAGAGGCCGAGCGCGGTGCGCCAGTGCTTGCGGATGGTGGCGACGGAGCCGTCGAGGAGTTCGCCGAGGCCGAGCGGACGCAGCGGGATGATGCCGGGCTTGGGGCTCGGCGGCGGCCCCCAGCCGTAGGGCGCCTGGCCGTACGGTCCGTACGGGCCCTGCGGGCCGGGCGGCGGGCCGCCCCAGCCGGGCCGGGCGGGCGGGACCTGCGGTCCGCCCCAGGCGGGGGGCGGGACGGGGGCGCCCTGGGGTGGTGCCGACTGCCCGGGCACGGCGGCGGGCGCGTCGGCCGGGGGCCGGGCGTCGTCGCGGGGCGGCTCGGACGAGCTGGGCGAGGCCCAGCCCGGAGTGTCGGTCATCACTGCTCCTCGGAGGGCGTCCTGGTGCACGGGTCCGGGTGGATCTTTCACCCGCGCGCAGCGCCCATCGTGCCATGGGGCGCCGACAGTCCCCAGGGGTATCCGGTTGCTGATCGGAAACGGGGGTGTCACGGGGGTCGGGGCGTGACTCCGGGACGGTTCGGAGGCGTTCGGTCGGGGCTTATTCGCCTGGTATGGCCGGAATTCACCGAAGAAGGGAGTTGGCCGTTATGGAGCATTGGCACTGCTGTGCGGCAGGTCACAATCCGGTAATGAGAGGATGGACGCATGAAGGGACGCGTCCTCGTCGTTGATGACGACTCCGCACTGGCCGAGATGCTCGGCATCGTGCTGCGTGGTGAGGGTTTTGAGCCGTTTTTCGTCGCGGATGGGGACAGGGCGCTAGCCGCGTTCCGGGAGACCAAGCCCGACCTGGTCCTGCTGGACCTGATGCTGCCCGGCAGGGACGGTATCGACGTCTGCCGGCAGATCCGGGCGGAGTCCGGCATCCCGATCGTCATGCTGACCGCGAAGACCGACACGGTCGACGTCGTGGTGGGCCTGGAGTCGGGTGCCGACGACTACGTCACCAAGCCGTTCAAGCCCAAGGAGCTGGTGGCCCGGGTGCGCGCCCGGCTGCGCCGCGCCGAGGAGCCGACCCCCGAGCAGCTGACCATAGGCGATCTGGTGATCGACGTGGCCGGCCACTCGGTGAAGCGGGACGGCCGGGGCATCCCGCTGACCCCGCTGGAGTTCGACCTGCTGGTCGCGCTGGCCCGCAAGCCCTGGCAGGTGTTCACCCGCGAGGTGCTGCTGGAGCAGGTCTGGGGCTACCGCCACGCGGCGGACACCCGGCTCGTCAACGTCCACGTGCAGCGCCTGCGGTCCAAGATCGAGAAGGATCCGGAGCGCCCCGAGATCGTGGTGACCGTCCGCGGCGTCGGCTACAAGGCCGGACCCAGCTGACGTGACGCACGAGGCTGACGCAGCCCCGTCGGGTTCCGCGACCGACGGGGCCGACGCCGTGCGCGGGGACGTGCTGAGTTCGACCACCCGCCGCCGGCGCGGCCCGGCGGCGATGCTCGCGCTGGCGACCCGTCAGCTGCGCCGTCCCACGCACCGCGTGACGGCGCTGTACCGCCGCTCGATCCAGCTGCGCGTGGTCGCGGTCTCCCTGCTGGCGTCCATCGCGGTCGTGCTGGTGCTCGGCGTGGTCGTGGTGGCGCAGGTGCGTACCGGCCTGCTGGACACCAAGCTGGCCTCCGCCCGCGAGCAGGCCAGGATCGGGTTCCAGGCCGAGCTGAAGAAGATCGACGAGGCCAAGGACCAGCGGCTGCGGGTCGGCGGTGCGTCGGACCCGAGCACCGACGAGATCGGCACCTGGCTGCTCCGGCAGGTCAACGACCTGGCGGCGAGCGGGCAGACGGTCTACTCGGTGATCGCGATGATGCCCGGCACCGGCCAGACCGTGATGCCGGACGCGGTCGGGTTCGGCCCGCGCTACTCGGGCGACATCCTGCCCAGCAGCGTCCCCGACACCCTGCGGGCCAAGCTGTACGCCGAGCCCGGCCAGATGTTCGACCAGCCGACCCGGATCCACCGCTCCGCCGAGAGCGGCGGGCACACCGAGCCCGGGCTGGCCCTCGGCATGCAGTTCGTCGGCCCGGCCGGCACCAGCTACCAGCTGTTCTACGTGTTCTCCTTCGGCCAGGAGACGGACACCCTCAACCTGATCACCGGCACCCTGGCGACCGCCGGCGTGTTCGTGGTGATCCTGATGGGCGGCATCGCCTGGGTCGTGGTGCGCCAGGTGGTCACCCCGGTCCGGATGGCCGCCGGCATCTCCGAGCGGCTCGCCGACGGGCACCTGGAAGAGCGGATGAAGGTCACCGGCACCGACGACATCGCCCGCCTCGGCGAGTCGTTCAACCGGATGGCCAACGCGCTGCAGGCACAGATCCGCCAGCTGGAGGAGCTGTCCCGGGTGCAGCGGCGCTTCGTCTCGGACGTCTCGCACGAGCTGCGCACCCCGCTGACCACGGTCCGGATGGCCGCCGACCTGATCTACGACAGCCGCGAGGACCTGGACCCGATGGCGGCCCGCTCGGCGGAGCTGCTCCAGGGCCAGCTGGACCGCTTCGAGTCGCTGCTCGCCGACCTGCTGGAGATCAGCCGCTTCGACGCCGGCGCCGCGATCCTGGACGCCGAGCCGGTGGACCTGCGCGAGATCGTCGCCCGCGTGGTGGAGGCCGCCGACCCGCTCGCCCAGGCCAAGGGCAGCGCCGTGGTGATCCGCGGCGACGGCGAGCCGGTGGTGGCCGAGGTGGACTCCCGCCGGATCGAGCGCATCCTGCGCAACCTGGTGGTCAACGCGCTGGAGCACGGCGAGGGCCGGGACGTCGTGGTCCGGCTGGGTTCGGCCGACGGCGCGGTCGCGGTCGGCGTGCGCGACTACGGCATCGGCCTCAAGCCGGGCGAGGCGTCCCGGGTGTTCCACCGCTTCTGGCGGGCCGACCCGTCCCGGGTGCGGACCACCGGCGGCACCGGCCTCGGCCTGTCCATCGCCGTCGAGGACGCGCACCTGCACGGCGGCTGGCTCCAGGCCTGGGGCGAGCCCGGCGGCGGCTCGCACTTCCGGCTCACCCTGCCGCGTACCCGCGGCGGCGAGATCAGCCGGGCACCGTTCCGGCTGGAGCCGGAGGACTCGCGCAACAACCGGGGCCTCGGCACCTACGGCACGCCGTACCGGCGGGCGATCAGCCCGGCCGGCGCGACCGCCCTGAGCGCCGCCGAGGAGCAGGCCGAGACGCCCGAAAGCACCGGCAACGGCTTCGGCAGCGGCCTCGGCGGGGTGCTGACCATCGGCCCCGGTCTGGCCAAGCAGCGGCTGCCCGAGGGCCCGCGCTCCGACCCGTCGGACGTGCGCACCGCGGGGGCCGGGTACGGTGCCACCGGCGCCCAGGTCATGGTGGACCCGACGCCCGGACGGCCGTCGGTGGCACAGCGCACGGCGGAGCCGGACCTGACGGGCGGCACGGACACGGAGGGGTCGCAGCGTGCGAAGGACGAGCAGCAGGATTGATCCGCGGCTCACGGCGGTGGCCGGCGGGGTGCTGGGCGCCCTGCTGGCCGGCGGCTGCGCGGCCATGCCGGACTCCGGCGGCATCACCAGGGTCGAGCTGTCGCAGGGGTCGTCCGACAAGAACCTGCAGGTGCGGGTCTTCCCGGTGGCACCCGCCAAGGGCGCCAAGCCGCGCGACCTGCTGGCCGGGTTCCTGGACGCGGTGACCGCCGACGAGAGCTACGACACCGCGCGCAAGTACCTCACCCCGGACGCCGCCGCGAACTGGAACCCGGACGCGGGCATCGAGGTGCTCTCCGCCACCCCCGCCATGCAGGCCGGCCAGGACGTCTCGGAGACGGACACCACGGTGTCCGCTTCCCTCACCGGACAGGTGGTCGCGAAGGTCGACGAGAAGCACTCGTACCGTCTGGTGGGGGGCCAGCGCACGGTCTCGTCCGACTTCACCTTCGTCCGGCAGAAGGACGGGGAGTGGCGGATCGACAAGCTGCCCTCCGGTCTGATCATGAACGAGACCAACTTCCGCAACAGCTACCGCCAGGTGGACCGGTTCTTCTACACGTCGGCCGACCCGTCGGCCGTCGGCGGGGCCGCCGCCCAGCAGGTGTTGATCGCCGACCCGATCTACCTGCGGCGCCGAATAGACCCGCTGACCTCGGCTGCCAAGGCCCTGGTCGGCGGGCCCTCGACCTGGCTCGCGCCGGTCGTCCAGACCGCCTTCCCGAACGGCGTCGGCGTCGACAAGGTCAGCGTCGACGACGGCCGGGTGGCCCACGTGCAGCTCGTCGGCACCGACCTCACCGAGGCGATGTCCTGCCGGCGGATGGCGACCCAGCTCTTCTACACCCTCGCCGACCAGGGCAAGGGCCAGGTCGAGAAGCTGGAGCTGAAGGGGCAGCGCGGCAGCTGCAACGCCAGCCGTAGCGACGCGCCGTTCACCGGCCCCGGCGCCCTGGTCGGCGCGGCCGGCGGGCAGCAGTACTTCCAGCGTGCCGACAACGGCATCCTGCTGCAGATCAACGACTCGTCGAACAACACCGTCCACGGCGTCCTCGGCAAGCCGCAGCCGGCCGGCAAGCAGCCGCTGGGCACCATCGCGGTCCGCCGGGACGGCTCGCAGGCCGCCGCGATCAGCCGCGACGGCCACCAGCTCTGGTCGGTGCCGCTGTCCGACAGCGCGGTCGCCATGCCCGAGCCGGTGCTCACCTCGGCGGTGCGCTCCGGCGAGGACGGGCTCACCTCGCCCAGCTGGGACGGCCGCGGCGACCTCTGGGTCGTGGACCGCAACCCGGACGCCCCGCGCGTGGTGATGGTCCGCGGCAACAAGAGCTACACCGTGCCGGTCGAGGGCCCGGACGGTCAGAGCGTGAGCGTGCAGATGCTCAAGGTCTCCTCGGACGGGGCCCGGGCCGCCCTCGTGGTGAAGAACCAGGGCGGCGTCGGCCGGTCGCTGATGTTCGGGCTGGTCGAGCACGGCGGCACCCCGGAGGCGCCGACCGCGCGGATCACCGGGCTGCGCCCGGCCGCGCCCGCGCTCACCGACGTCTCCTCGCTGTCCTGGGCGGAGTCCGACCAGCTGCTCGTGCTCGGCAAGGAGGCCGACCGGCTCCCGCAGCTGCACTACATCAGCACCGACGGCTCGCAGAACACCGACGCCCCGCTGCAGAGCGGCGAGGGCATGGTCAGCGTCGCGGCCTCCGAGAACCGTGGGGACGTGCTGATCCAGGCGCCGCCGGTGCTCGCGCTCCAGAACGCGGACAGCAAGATCTACCGGCTGATCAGCAGTCAGTGGCGAGAGGTCACGCTGCCGGACCGAGCGAGCGCGTTCTTCTATCCCGGCTGATATCCCGGTCCCGGCTGATGTCCCGACAGAGCCCGGGCTGAACCGGCTTCAGGCGCTCCGGAGCGGTCCGGCCGCCGCGACGGTGGCCGCCGCCCGGGCCGGCAGGCCGGCTGCGGCCAGCGCCCGGGCGGCCTCGACGAGGCTGGCACCGGTCGTCACCAGGTCGTCCACCAGCACCGGCTGACGGCCCGCCAGGCCGCGCCGCGCGCGCGGCAGGACGGTGAGCGCACCGTGCAGGTTGCGCCGGCGCTCGGCCGCGGTCAGCCCGGCCTGGTCGGCGACCGGACGGGCGTGCCGCAGCAGCGGCGCGGCCCGGACGTCCAGACCGGCCCGGCGCAGCGAGCGGGCGGCGGCCGAGGCCAAACGGAGCGTCGGATCGTGGCCGCGGGCGCGGACGGCGGCCCGGGCCGACGGCATCGGCACCAGCAGCAGCGGCGCCCGCCCGGCGTGCGGGCCCAGGGCGGAGCGCACCGCCCGGCCGAGCGCCTCACCGAGCGGTCCGGCCAGTCGGAGGGCGCCGCGCTCCTTGTGGGCGAGCAGCAACTGCCGGACCGGATCGGTGTACAGGGCGGTCGCGTGCGCCCAGGGCAGCACGGTGGGGCCGGGCCGGGCGGTGGCCAGGATGTGCCGACACGCCGGGCAGAACTGGGTGCGGTCGGCGCCGCAGCCGGCGCAGCGGGCGGGCAGCAGGACGTCCAGCAGATCGGCCAGTGCGTGGCCGAACGGCCCTTTGGCGGAGGGCGGGCGGACGGGGTCGATGGTGGGTGGCACGGCTGTTCCTGGCGGCGGAGGCACGGAGAGTGAGCAAAGAATGCGCCGTACGGGGGGTGTTGTCCAGGTATTTACCCATGCTTCACTCGCAGGGAGGGTAGACAGGGTGCATCAGCTTGACCGTCCGCCCACCGCATCGGGTCGTCCTCACGTCCCTGCCTGGGGAGGCGAAAACCCCGGGTGAGGTGTTCGATAAGGCTCCAGGGGGTTTCAACCGTCCCTGGTGGGGAGGAAGTGAGGTGAGGGCCAGTCGTTTCCGCCGTTCGCGGCGGGGCGGGGGGCCGGCAGTGGATGGGCTGGTCCAGCTGGGTCTCAGCCCGATCCGGTAGCACCCGGATCGGCGTCAGCACGAGGGATCGGAGTTCTGCGTGGACATCGTCGTCAAGGGCCGCAAGACCGAGGTGCCCAAGAGGTTCCGCGAGCACGTGGCCGAGAAGCTGGAGAAGGTCCAGAAGTTCGACGGCAAGGTGATCAGCCTCGACGTCGAGGTGTCCAAGGAGCACAACCCGCGGCAGGCCGACCGGTCGGAGCGGGTGGAGATCACTCTCCGTACCCGTGGGCCGGTGATCCGGGCCGAAGCCGCCGCCGGGGACCCGTACGCGGCGCTCGACCTGGCCTCGGCGAAGCTCGACGCGCAGCTGCGCAAGTCCGCAGACCGGCGCCGGGTGCACAAGGGCGGCAACGGCCGCACCCCCATCAGCGTCGCCGAGGCGACCGCGGCCCTGGCCGGGCTGCCGGAGACGACGGCGCCGGAGGGTGAGACCAACGGGTCCGTCCGCAAGACCATGATGGGATCCCTGGAAGTGGAGGGCGAAGGCCCGCTGGTGGTCCGGGAGAAGACCCACCCGGCCGCCCCCATGGCGCTGGACCAGGCGCTCTACGAGATGGAGCTGGTCGGCCACGACTTCTACCTCTTCGTAGAGAAGGACAGCGGCCTGCCGAGCGTCGTCTACCGCCGGCACGGCTACCACTACGGTGTCATCCACCTGCAGCCCGACGCTGCCGCCGGTTCGGGCGGCGGTGCGGGCGGAGCGATCGGCGGGTCCGACGACGAGAACTGACCGTCCGAGCAGTGATCGGTGACCCCGGCGGCCGGTGCCGCCGGGGTCACCGGCGTTCCGAACACAGGGCGACCGTGGTGGCGGGCGGTGGCCGATTGGTCACCCAATGCGGGGGATTCGGCATCGGAGGGTGACCGCGGCGGCGCCGGGGCGTGGAATGATTGGCGCACGACGTCCTGCGAAGGGGGAGGAGCGGATGGGGGATCACTTCGGGCTGGGGCCCGCTACGGGGCCGGTCACCGGACTGTCACCGGGACCGGGGGAGGAGCCCGTGTACGCGCCGCGCCGGGGTGAGCCGATCCGCGTGCTGGTGGTGGACGACCACGCGCTGTTCCGCCGCGGGCTGGAGATCGTGCTCGCGGAGGAGCCGGACATCAAGGTCGTCGGCGAGGCGGGGGACGGCGCCGAGGCCGTGCTGAAGGCCGCCGACCTGCTGCCCGACATCATCCTGATGGATGTCCGGATGCCCCGCCGCAGCGGGATCGAGGCGTGCACCGCGATCAAGGACGTGGCGCCCAGCACCAAGATCATCATGCTGACGATAAGCGACGAGGAGGCCGACCTCTACGAGGCGATCAAGGCGGGCGCCACCGGCTACCTGCTGAAGGAGATCTCCACCGACGAGGTCGCCACCGCGATCCGCGCGGTCGCCGACGGGCAGTCGCAGATCAGCCCGTCGATGGCCTCCAAGCTGCTCACCGAGTTCAAGTCGATGATCCAGCGCCGCTCCGACGACCGGGACCTGGTGCCCGCGCCCCGGCTCACCGACCGGGAGCTGGAGGTCCTGAAGCTGGTGGCGACCGGGATGAACAACCGGGAGATCGCCAAGGAGCTGTTCATCAGCGAGAACACCGTGAAGAACCACGTGCGCAACATCCTGGAGAAGCTCCAACTGCACTCCCGGATGGAGGCCGTGGTCTACGCGATGCGCGAGAAGATCCTCGAAATAGGGTGACCGGGGCGGTTCACGCCGCGAGCAGCTTCTCCAGGGCCGGGCGCAGGCGCTCGTCGTGCAGCGCCTCGACCCGGACACCGTCGCAGCCCACCCAGGCGGCCGCCTCGCGCAGGGCCGTCGCCAGCGCCTCGACGTGCCGGGCGGCGGTCAGCGAGACCTGACGGGCGACCAGGGTGCGCCCCTCCCGGGCCGGGTCGACCCGGCCGACCAGCCGGCCGCCGCTGAGCAGCGGCATCGCGAAGTAGCCGTGCACCCGCTTGTGCTTGGGCGTGTAGGCCTCCAGCCGGTGCGTCATGCCGAAGATCCGCTCGGTGCGCGGGCGGTCCCAGACCAGCGAGTCGAACGGCGAGAGCAGCGTGGTGCGGTGGCGTCCGCGCGGGGTGGCGGCCAGGGCGGCCGGATCGGCCCAGGCCGGTGCCGCGGTGCCGTCCGGGCCCCAGCCGGCCACCTGGACCGGGACCAGGCCGGAGTCGGCGAGCACCGGGTCCAACTCCTCGGCGCGCAGCCGGTGGTAGTCCAGCAGGTCGGCCCGGGTGGCCACGCCGAGGGCGGCGCCGGCCTGCGCGACCAGGGTGCGCACGCACTCCTCGTCGGCGAGGTCCTGCCCGAACAGGGCGTCCGGGATGGCCTGTTCGGCGAGTGTGTAGACCCGCTTCCAGCTCCGGCGCTCGGTGCAGACCACGTCGCCGAAGGCCAGCGCCCGCTCGACCGCGATCTTGGTGTCGGACCAGTCCCACCACTCGGCGGTCTTCTTGGCACCGCCCAGCTCGGTGGAGGTCAACGGCCCCTCGGCGCGCAGCTTGTCGAGCACGTGCCGGTACGTCTCCGGCGTGATCTGCTGCCCCCAGACGTGGCCCCGGTCGCGGTACCGGCGGCGCCGGAACGCGAACAGCGGCCACTCCTCGACCGGCAGGATGCACGCCGCGTGCGACCAGTACTCGAAGCTCGTGGCGTGGCCCCAGTACGCCGTCTCGACGGCCGGGCGTCCGACCGCGCCGAGCCGGGCGTACGGGACCAGCTCGTGCGAGCGGGCCAGCACCGAGATGGTGTCCAGCTGGACGGCGCCCAGGTGCCGCAGCACCCCGCGCACCCCGGCCCGCCGGTTCGGCGCGCCGAGCAGGCCCTGGGCGCGCAGGGCGATCCGGCGGGCGTCGTCGGCGCTCAGGGCGGTGACGGGGGAGCTGTCGGCAGGCACGGCGGTCATGCCGGCGAGCGTAGTCCGGGGCGCTGACAGCCGGGCATTGACTGCGGGGCGCCGACAGCGGGGGGACCGACGGCGGGCTCAGCCCAGATCGGACGGGAGCATGGCGGCGACCCAGGAGTCGTGGAAGACGCCCCGCTGCTCGGCGTACGAGCGCAGGGTGCCCTCGAAGCGGTAGCCGACCCGCTCGGCGACCGCGCGCGAGCCGTCGTTGCCGACGTAGGCCAGCCACTGGAGTCGGCGGATCCCCAGGTCGGTGAGGGCCCAGCGGGCGACCTCGCGGGCCGCCTCGACGGTGTAGCCGCGGCCGCGCTGCTCCTTCACCGTCCACCAGCCGACGGACGCGGCGGTCGGCTCCGCCGCGAAGCGGCTGACCGCCTGGGTGCCGACCAGCTGCCCCGTCGCGCGATCGATGACGCACCAGATGAACTCGCTGCCCTCGCGCAGCCCCGCCGGGGCCAGCGTGCGGACGAAGAACTCCGCGTCCTCGCGCCGGTACGGGACCGGTACCACCGTCCAGCGCTGGATCTCCTCGTCCTGGCAGGCGGCGAAGATCGCGTCGATGTCCGATTCCTGCGGCGCCCGCAGGACGAGGCGGTCGGTCGTGAGGGTGACGGGCGCGGTGCGCAGCTCTTCCATGCCCGGATTATTCCGTGCAAAGAGGAGGGCGGACATCCGAATAATTCACCAACTCGACGGGCCGGCGACCGTTTTGCCCCGGTGGGCGGTGCTATCGGGCCATGTGCTCGCACGAGTGACACGGGAATAGCGTGCTGACGCACCTCCCGGGGCATTGGACTCCTCGCATACGATGGCCCGTGCGGTGGGGTGGACCCGCCGTGCAGTCGTCCAGTGCCAATACAGGCAAGGAGCCCGCTCAAGTGTCCGTCTTCGACAAGATCCTGCGCGCCGGCGAAGGCAAGATCCTTCGCAAGCTGCAGCGGATTGCTGCCCAGGTCAACTCCATCGAAGAGGACTTCGTCAACCTCACCGACGCCGAGCTGCGCGCGTTGACCGACGAGTACAAGCAGCGGCTCGCCGACGGCGAGTCCCTGGACGACATCCTCCCCGAGGCGTTCGCCACCGTCCGCGAGGCCGCCAAGCGCGTCCTCGGCCAGCGGCACTACGACGTCCAGCTCATGGGCGGCGCGGCGCTGCACTACGGCTACGTCGCCGAGATGCGCACCGGTGAGGGCAAGACCCTCGTCGGCACCCTGCCCGCGTACCTGAACGCGCTCACCGGCAAGGGCGTTCACCTGATCACCGTCAACGACTACCTCGCCGAGCGCGACTCGGAGTGGATGGGCCGGGTGCACCGCTTCCTCGGCCTCGAAGTCGGCGTGATCCTGGCCAACATGACGCCCGCCGAGCGCAAGCGCCAGTACGGGATGGACATCACGTACGGCACCAACAACGAGTTCGGCTTCGACTACCTGCGCGACAACATGGCCTGGTCGCAGGACGAACTCGTCCAGCGCGGCCACAACTTCGCGGTGGTCGACGAGGTCGACTCGATCCTCATCGACGAGGCCCGCACCCCGCTGATCATCTCCGGCCCGGCCGACCAGGCGACCAAGTGGTACGCCGACTTCGCCAAGCTGGTGCTGCGCCTGAAGATCGACCGCGACTACGAGGTCGACGAGAAGAAGCGCACCGTCGGCATCCTGGAGGAGGGCGTCACCCGGGTCGAGGACTACCTCGGCATCGACAACCTCTACGAGTCGGTGAACACCCCGCTCGTCGGCTTCCTGAACAACGCCATCAAGGCGAAGGAGCTGTACAAGGCGGACAAGGACTACGTCGTCATGAACGGCGAAGTCATGATCGTCGACGAGCACACCGGCCGTATCCTGGCCGGCCGCCGCTACAACGAGGGCATGCACCAGGCGATCGAGGCCAAGGAAGGGGTGGAGGTCCAGAACGAGAACCAGACCCTGGCCACCATCACCCTGCAGAACTTCTTCCGCCTCTACGACAAGCTGGCCGGCATGACCGGTACCGGCACCACCGAGGCCGCCGAGTTCCACCAGATCTACAAGCTCGGCGTCGTCCCGATCCCGACCAACAAGACCCCGCTGCGCATCGACCAGCCCGACCTGATCTACAAGTCGGAGCCGGCCAAGTTCGCCGCCGTGGTCGAGGACATCGCCGAGAAGCACGAGAAGGGCCAGCCGGTGCTGGTCGGCACCGTGTCGGTCGAGAAGTCCGAGTACCTGTCCCAGGAGCTGCGCAAGCGCGGCATCCCGCACGAGGTGCTGAACGCCAAGCACCACGAGCGCGAGGCGCAGATCGTCGCGCAGGCCGGCCGCAAGGGCGCCGTCACCGTCGCCACCAACATGGCCGGCCGCGGCACCGACATCATGCTCGGTGGCAACCCCGACCACCTCGCCGCCGCCGAGCTGGCGCAGCGCGGGCTGACCCCGACGGACACCCCGGACGAGTACGAGTCCGCCTTCCCGGCCGCGATGGAGAAGGCCAAGGCCTCGGTCAAGGCCGAGCAGAACGAGGTCAAGGAGGCCGGCGGCCTCTACGTCCTCGGCACCGAGCGGCACGAGTCCCGCCGCATCGACAACCAGCTGCGCGGCCGCTCCGGCCGTCAGGGCGACCCGGGCGAGTCCCGCTTCTACCTGTCGCTGGGCGACGACCTGATGCGCCTGTTCAAGGCCGGCATGGTCGAGCGCGTGCTCTCGATGGCCAACGTGCCCGAGGACGTGCCGATCGAGTCCAAGATGGTCACCCGCGCCATCGCCTCCGCGCAGACCCAGGTCGAGCAGCAGAACTTCGAGATCCGCAAGAACGTCCTGAAGTACGACGAGGTGCTGAACCGCCAGCGCGAGGTCATCTACGGCGAGCGCCGCCGCGTGCTGGAGGGCGAGGACCTGCAGGAGCAGGTCGGCCACTTCATGGACGACACCGTCGAGGCCTACGTCCGCGCGGCCACCGGCGAGGGCTTCGAGGACGACTGGGACCTGGAGAAGCTCTGGTCCGCGCTCAAGCAGCTCTACCCGGTCACCCTGGACCTGGAGGAGCTGGAGGAGGAGGTCGGCGGCTCCGCCGGGATGACTTCCGAGTTCCTGATCAAGGTCGTCCAGGAGGACATCCAGGCCCAGTACGGCGCCCGCGAGGACCAGCTCGGCGAGGAGATCATGCGCGAGCTGGAGCGCCGGGTCGTCCTGTCGGTGCTGGACCGCCGCTGGCGCGAGCACCTCTACGAGATGGACTACCTCCAGGAGGGCATCGGCCTGCGGGCCATGGCGCAGCGCGACCCGCTGATCGAGTACCAGCGCGAGGGCTTCGACATGTTCACCGCGATGATGGAGGGCATCAAGGAGGAGTCCGTCGGCTACCTGTTCAACCTGGAGGTCCAGGTCGAGCAGCAGGTCGAGGAGGTCCCGGTCGAGGACGCCGAGGTGCTGCTCGACAAGCTGGAGAAGGACGCCGCCCGCCCGGAGATCAAGGCCAAGGGCCTGGAGGCCCCGAAGCCGAAGCGGCTGCACTACACGGCCCCCTCGGAGGAGGTCGGCGGCGGTGTGGTCGAGGGCGACTTCGAGGACCTCGCGCCGGAGGACGAGGGCGACGGCATGACCCGTGCCGAGCGCCGCAAGGCCGCCAAGTCGGCCAAGGGCCGCCGCCGCAAGGGCTGAGGTTCCACGACGCTGCCGCACAGGGCGCCGCTCCCCGACGGGGGCGGCGCCCTGCGCCGTCATCGGGCCTCCACGGCGGTGCACTGCCACTGCCCGGCCGGGCCGCGCTGCTCCAGCCGGAAGGCCACCATGTGGTGCCGCCGCCCGAGGTCGACCCGGACGCAGGCCTCGACGGCGTCGGGCGAGGGCGATCGGTCGTGCACCGGGCCGAGTCGCGGGCGGACGGCGGCGCCGCCCCGCCGCAGCGCGCCGGCGCGGACCAGGGAGGCGAGCTGGCCGTAGCCGTCCAGGCTGGTGTGCCGCATCAGCTGGCCGGACGGCCGGGCGCCGGTGAGCACCTCGACCAGCCGGTGCGCGAAGCGGGCGGCCAGGGCGCGGGCGTCGTGTCCGGGCGGCGTGCCGGGGCAGGTGGCGCGCGGGTGCCGGGGCTGACGTCCGGCGGGGTGCGGGGTGGCGCCGCGCAGGTGTCGGTGCGGGCGGGCGGCGAGCGGTGTGGTCACGGGTTGGTCCTCGGGTCGGTGGTGCGGGGCCGTCCGGGAGGTGGTCATGAGTGGCTCCCCGGGTGGTGGTGCGGGTACGACGGGTCCCTTGGTAGCGGGGCGCGGGTGGGGGCGGCAAGGGCTTTCCGGGGTGGCGGCGAGTGGGTCCCGAAGTTCACCTATCCGGGTGAATGGGCCGTTGTGGCACAGGAAGCCCGGCCGGTTCCGTAGGCGCGCGGTTGACGTGCGGGGACGGGCCGGACGGCACGAAAGGGGACGGTCCGGTTCGGCGGACCGGGTGGTACCCGGCCAGGGCCGCGTTGCGCCGGTCGGCCGTCGGCGCGCACGATCGGAACCTGACCGGTAACCGCAGGAGCGGCCACGACGCTCCACGACGACAGGCGGCCGGCATGACGACACGGGCAGCAGCGGCGGACGCCCCGGCCGCGGCGGGCGCCGCCCGGGGTACGCCCCGGCGAGGCCTGGTGCTGGGCGGCGGCGGGATGCTCGGCGCGGCCTGGACGGTCGGCGCGCTGTGCGCCGTCGAGGAGGCGACCGGCCGGCCGCCGGGCGACGCCGACGTGCTCCTCGGCACCTCGGCGGGCTCGATCCTCGGCGCGCTGATGGCCGCCGGGGTGCGCGCCGAGCAGCTGCGCGACCACCAGCGCGGCCTGCCGATCACCGACGGCCCGCTGGCCGGGGTGGCCTTCGACTACGACTCGGCCGTGGGCGGCGCCCTCCCACCGCGCCCGCGGGCCGGGATCGGCTCGCCCGACCTGTTGCGGGACGCCGTCCGGCACCCGCGCGAGTACCCGCTGCTGACCATGGTGTCGGCGGTGGCGCCGCACGGCCGCGGCTCGCTGGCCCCGGTCGGCGAGCTGGTCCGCGGCCTGCTCGGCCCGGGCAGCTGGCCGGCGGGCTGCGCGCTGCGGGTGGCGGCGGTGGACTACCGCAGCGGCCGCCGGACGGTCTTCGGCGACCCGGACGCCCCGGCCGTCGCGATCGCCGACGCCGTGATGGCCTCCTGCGCGATCCCGGGCTGGTTCGCGCCCGTCCGCCTGAACGGTTCGGCGTACGTGGACGGCGGCTGCTGGTCGGCCACCAACGCCGACCTGCTGCTCGGCCGGGGCCTGGACGAGGTGTACGTCCTCGCCCCGATGGCCCTGCGGCTGCACCCCCGGACGGACCGCCCCGCGCACGGCAACCTCGCCGCAGTGCGCGAGTGGCGCGCCCGGGACCGTCCGCGCGGGGTGCTGGCCCAGCTGGTCAGCCGTTACCGCCGCGCGGTGACCCGGCAGCTGCTGCGCGAGGCTGCCCTGCTGCGGGCCGAGGGCGTCCGCGTGCGGCTGCTCGCGCCGACGCCGGCGGACCTGGCCGCGATGGGCCCGAACATGATGGACCCGGCCCGTCGGGGCGCCGTGCTGGAGAGCGCCCTGCGCACCAGCCGCGAGATGCTGGCGGCGGCCCGCTGATCCGGGCGGACGTGATCACGGACGGGCGTCCGGCGCTTATTCTTGGGGCGCTGGAAGCTGTGCCGCTGGACGAACCGGAGAGTGCCACCGATGCGCGTGTACGTGCCCACCACCCTGACCGGCCTGGCGGCGGCGCACCCGGGCGGCGCCCTGGAGCAGTCCGCGGCGTACGCGGTGACGCCCGCGCTGCGCGAGTGGTACGTCAGCGACGACATCGAGGAGCTGGAGTACGCGGCGCTGAACCGGGCCGCGCAGTCCTCCCTGCGGCTGCTCGCCGCCGACCCGGAGGCGCCGCGCCGCCGGGTCGTGGTGGCGCTGGACGTGGCCGACTCGGCCGTCCGGCCGTTCCCCGGCGACGAGTACCAGGACCAGGCCTCGCTCGGCCGGGTAGTGCTGGCCGGTCCGGTGAAGCTGGCGAAGGCGGCGGCGGTGCACGCGGACGTCGCCGACGACGAGGTGGTCGGCGACGTGACGGCGGCCGTGGCCGCGGTGGCCGCCGCCGACGCGGGCGACCAGGACGCCCAGTTCACCGTGGACGGCGCCGAGGACCACGACCTGCTCTGGTTCGCGACCCAGGAGATCCCGTCCCTGCTGGCGTGAGCGAGCGAAGCGAGCGAGCCATCGAGAGGGACGCGTGAGCCCATTACCGGCGTGAGCGAGCGAAGCGAGCGAGCCATCAAGAGGGGCGCATGGGCGAATGCCCCTGCCGAGCGGAGCGAAGCGGGCGCGTGAGCCCGGTCCTACCGGCCCGCCGGTGACCGGTGCCGAGCGGCACACAAGAATGCAGTCGGCGCGACTGTGACCTGGGGACTGCAATCTTCCGTGCGGTGATTCTTGGCGCTGCTGGCGCACGGAAGACTGCAGTGCGGCGGTCTTCGCTCTGGCCTGTGCTCAGTAGCGGTTACGGAGCGTGTTCTGGGTCGGGCACGTGACTCGGGCCGGTTCAGGGATCTTCTTCCAGGAGTTCGAAGCCGGGGCCTCGCACCTTCGCAACCGCCTCCAGCTCGCTCGCGTTGACGAACGCCACGCTCTCCGGACGGGACACCGACGTGAGCGTCTTCACCGAGTACGTCGACTGGGTCGCCTCGCGGGACGCGCAGTACCGGACCGGGCTGCCGATCACGGACGCCGAGGCGGGCGACCTGGTGGCGGGACGGTTGAGCCCGCACCGGGTCAGGGCCCTCGGTCGGGGTCGCCGCTATCTGCAGAGCGACTGGCCGAGCGAGGCCGACGAGCCGTCCGTGTACTGGGACAGCGGCGTGTTCGAGGTGCGCGAGGGCTACTGACCCGGCCGACTCCGCGCGCCGGAAGTCAACAGAGCCCGTGCCGCCGTCCAGCGGCAGTGCGACCGACCGACCTCCACCCGCGCCGGCGGCGCAGGACAGCTCCTCGGCAATGGCGGGTGCTACCACTTGGCCCAGGGGAGGTTCCAGCCGCTGAGGCCGTTGTCGGGGGCGACGGTCTTCTCCTTGGTGTTCACGACCGTGACGACGTCGCCGATCAGCGAGCTGTTGAAGAACGACCCTGCGGGGGAGGTGTCGCGGCCGCCCTCCACGTCCTTGAGCGCGACGCAGCCGTGGCTGGTGTTGGCCTTGCCGAACGGGTCTCCCTTGTACCAGTAGTTCCCGTGGAGGTAGGTGCCGCTCCTCGTCAGCCGCATCGCGTGAGGGACGTCAGGGATGTTGTACTCATTGCCCAGGCCGACGGTCTGGGAGTTCATGTGGGTGACGTTCTCCTTGGACATGATGACCATGGTTCCGCCCCAGGAGGGGTGCTGGTCGTCGCCGAGGGTGGCCGGCACGGTGGTGGACTTGCCGTCCCGCACGATCGTGATCTGGTGCGTGGCGGCGTCCGCGGTGGTGACCTGGGAGCGGCCGATGGTGAACGGGTCGTCCTTGTCGACGTCGCCCCAGACGCCGGGGGCGACTTCGACGTCCTTCAGCCGGTAGTGGATGGTGACCTTGGTGTTCGGCTTCCAGTACTCCGCCGGGCGGAAGTCGATCCGGTTGTCGCCGAACCAGTGGCCCTTCACCTCGGTGCCGTTGTCCGTCTCGAAGGTGATGGCCTTGGCGACGGCGTCCTTGTTCACGATCTTGCTGCTGAAGTCCACCTTGACGATCATGCCCACGCCGTAGGTCTGGCCGTCGGCGATGTTGTCGTTGGTGGACACCTGCTTGCCGGGCGAGACGGTGGTGAAGGCGCTGGTGACCGCGGAGACCAGACCGTCGGCGTCCTTCGCCTGGGCGTTCACCGTGTACGCCGTGCCGGGGGCGAGCGCGGTGGCGGGCTTCCAGCCGGTGCCGTCCGGGGTGATCGAGCCCTGGACGGGCTTGCCGTCCTTGTCGGTCACGTCGACGGCGGTGAGTTTGCCGTGGGAGACGGACACCTGGAGCGCGGTCGGTGCGACTGCCTGGGCCCCGTCCTTCGGCTGCACGTCCAGCACCGCGGTCGACGTCCTCGGCGTCGCTGCGGCAGCCGCCCCGCCGGGCGCGCCGGTGGCGGTGGCATCAGCGACCTTGTCCTGGCCGTCGCCGCAAGCCGCGGACATCAGCAGGACCCCGCCCATCGCCAGTGCCACCGCACCGCGGTGGAAACGGTCGTTGGTGCGTATCGCGGCCGGGGCCGTCCGAACAGTGCTCACAGTTGCTCCCTATCGGTGTTCGCCGTCAGCTTGTGTGCCGGTTCGTCCCGGCCGCAACGGTGGGCCGGCGATCAGGGATGCTGGGACACCTTTACCCTGTTTGAGCTGGGAAGACGTAACCTTCCTGGGACGCGCCAGCGGGGCGCTGGGAGGGCGCGGCCGGTGCCGCCGGTCCCCTTGAGGGGAACCGTGGGGCGGTCTGCCGCGTGCTTGTCTGCCGGAGGTCACGTCGGCCCGCGTCCCGGTGATCCGGCTGTCGGTGACGGCCGGAAGCCGGGGGTGCGATGACGGGGGCACGAGCAGGGGGAGGATCAGTGCCAGAGGGGATCGGGGAGTCGAGGGGGGAGGACGAGGTTGCGCGGCTGCTCCAGGAGCTGAAGAGCCGGTCGGGGCTCAGTTACGGTGCGCTGGCGAAGCGGCTGCACGTGAGCACGTCGGCCCTGCACCGCTACTGCAACGGCGATGTGATGCCGGTGGAGTTCGCCCCACTGGAGCGCCTCGCGCGGCTGTGCCGGGCGACACCGGAGGAACGCACCGAGCTCTACCGGTTGTGGGTCACCGCCCACGCGGCGCGGGGGAACCGGCAGGCGTCCGCCCCCGCCCCCGCGGCACCGGAGCCCCTCACGGCACCGGAACCGGAAGTTGAAGCGGTAGCCGAACCGGAAGCGCGGCCGGCCGCGGGAGGCGTCGCGGAGGACGGGACGGCCACCCCCGCGCGTACCTCCGCCGTGCCGACGCGGCGGCGCGTGCGCCGGGGTGTACTCGCCGCTGTCGCGGCTGCCGCGGTGCTCGCCGCCATCGGGGCTGTGGCCACAGGTGTCAAGACCCATCCGGGCGGTGACCCCGAGTCCGTTCCCGCCCCGGCGGCGGACGCCGGGCCGTCGGCCGGCTCCCCGGCCCCCGGCGCCACGCCGGTCGCCGCCGGCGCGAGCCAGTCGGGGCCGGCCGGCGCCGCCGACCGGGGTGCGAGTGCCCCGATTACCGTCGTGGTCCGCCCGTTCGGCCGGGACCCCGAGTGCGACCGGTACGTCGTCGACCGCCCGCCGTCGCAAGTCCCCCGGCCGCCTGCGGTGGTGGACATCCCCGCCTGGGTCTCCAAGGTCGGGGCGGTCCCCGGCCACTACCAGTCCATCGAGCTCACGGTGCAGGGCACTGGCAGCGACACCGTGGTGCTGACCGCGCTCAACGTCCGCATCGCCCGGATCGCGGCCCCGCTGGCCTGGAACGCCTACTCCGTGGGAGAGGGCTGCGGCGGCGGAGTCGGCGTCCACTCGTTCGACCTCGACCTGGACGCGGCCCGCCCCCGTCCGGTCGTGACCGAGGGCAGAACCGGCCTGCCGGTCAAGGTGAGCGAGCGGGACCCGGAGGTCATCGAGGTCACCGCCGAGACCACCTCTCACGACGTCAGCTGGTACCTGGAACTGGAGTGGTCCAGTGGCAACCGGAAGGGCACGCTGCCCATCGGTCTCGGCGACGGCATGCCGTTCCGCACCAGCGCGGTCAAGGGCCGGCCGCTGTACAGGTTCCCGAACGGCGGGAATGCCTGGGAGCCGAGTCCCTTCCAGGAGTGACGACCGCTCGGGGTCCCGCCAGCGGGGAATCGGAGCGGCCCGCGGGGTGTCCCCGCGGGCCGTTTTGTCCTTGAGTGCCTCCACGGGCAGCAGAGCACCTACCTGGCTGACGCCGTAGTTGTGGGCGATCTCCATCACAAACCGGGCAAGCTTCGTCGCTGCGGCTTCGGTTTCGGTGTCGATCCTTATCCACAGGCTGTGGGCAACAGACTGGTCGCTCCAGCCGCCTCCGCACCGGCCGAACGCTGATACCTCTTGGTCACTCACCGTGGTGATTAACCGGGTTACTGCACTGTTCGCTGCGGTACTGCAGAAGTGACTGCACTGAATCATGCGCTACTGCACTCTTTGGTGCCGCTCGACAACCGGGGTTACCGTTCCCGACGTGCGTAATCACATCGTGTGGGACTGGAACGGCACGCTCTTCCACGACATGGAGGCGGTGCTCGGCGCGAGCAACGCCGCGTTCGCGGCCGTCGGCATCGGCCCGATGACCCTGGAGGAGTACCGCGCGCAGTACGAGATCCCGATCCCCCGCTTCTACGAGCGGCTGCTCGGCCGGATGCCGTCCCAGGACGAGTGGGTGCTGCTGGACGACGCCTTCCACGACCGCTACCGCGAGCTGAGCCCGGCCTGCGGCCTGACCGAGGGCGTGCGCGAGCTGCTGGACGGCTGGCGGGAGGCCGGGCACAGCCAGTCCCTGCTGTCGATGTACGAGCACGCGAAGCTGGTGCCGCTGGTCGACGCCTTCGACCTGACCGGCCGGTTCCTGCGGGTGGACGGGCGCAGCGGCCCGTCCGGCGGCCAGAAGGCGGAGCAGCTGGCCCGGCACCTGGCCGCCCTCGGCGAGCGGGTGGACCCGGCCCGGACGGTGCTGATCGGGGACGCCGCGGACGACGCCATGGCGGCGCTGAGTGCGGGCGCGCACGCTGTGCTGTACACGGGCGGCTCGCACACCCGGGAGAAGCTGGAGCCGGTCGGCGTGCCGGTCGTGGACACCCTTGCCGAGGCGGTCGAGCTGGCCGGGCGGATCGCGGGCTGAGCTGCACGGGCTGAGCTGCACGGGTGAGCCGCACAGGCTGAGCTGCACGGATGCCGTGGGTGGACGTGGCGGGCGCCACGTCCGCCGCTCGCGTGTCTGAACGGGCGGATCCGCCGGGCGCTGGTCAGGCTGGACTGACACCAGCAGACACAGCCCGCAGCAGCCAGCAGGACGGAGCCGCCATGCCCATCGACGCACTCACCCAGGTGCCGACCCCGGTCAACGAGCCCGTGCGGTCGTACGCGCCGGGCAGTCCGGAGCGCGAGCGCCTGGTGCGGCGGCTGGACGAGCTGGCGGCCGAGCAGGTCGCGCTGCCGATGACCATCGGCGGCGAGCAGCGCTTCGGCGGCGGCGAGCGGATCGACGTCGTCCAACCGCACCACCACGCGGCCAAGCTGGGCGTGCTCGGCAACGCCACCCGGGAGGACGCCCGGGCGGCGGTGGACGCTGCGCTGGCCGCCGGGCGGCAGTGGCGCTCGCTCTCCTTCGACGACCGGGCGGCGGTCTTCCTGCGCGCCGCCGACCTGCTGGCCGGGCCCTGGCGGGAGACCCTCAACGCGGCGACCATGCTGGGCCAGTCCAAGACCGTGCAGCAGGCCGAGATCGACGCGGCCTGCGAGCTGATCGACTTCTGGCGGTTCAACGTCCACTTCGCCCGGCAGGTCCTGGCCGACCAGCCGATCTCCTCGCCGGGCGTGTGGAACCGCACCGACCACCGCCCACTGGAAGGTTTCGTCTACGCGATCACCCCGTTCAACTTCACCGCGATCGCCGGGAACCTGCCCACCGCCCCCGCGCTGATGGGCAACACCGTGGTCTGGAAGCCCGCACCGACCCAGACCCTGGCCGCCCACCACCTGATGCGGCTGCTGGAGGCGGCGGGCCTGCCGCCCGGGGTGATCAACCTGGTCACCGGCGACGGCCTCCAGGTGTCCCCGGTCGCGCTCACCGACCCGGCGCTGGCCGGGCTGCACTTCACCGGCTCCACCGCCACCTTCCAGTCGCTCTGGCAGACCGTCGGCGCCAACATCGGCGGCTACCGGACGTACCCGCGGATCGTCGGCGAGACCGGCGGCAAGGACTTCCTGCTCGCCCACCGCTCGGCCGACCCGGAGATCCTCAGGACCGCGCTGATCCGCGGCGCCTTCGAGTACCAGGGCCAGAAGTGCTCGGCGCTCTCCCGCGCCTACCTGCCGCGCAGCCTCTGGCAGAAGATCAAGGACGACTTCCTGGCCGAGGTGGACGCCCTGGCGGTCGGCGACGTCACCGACCTCTCGAACTTCATGGGCGCGCTCATCGACCGCCGGGCCTTCGAGAAGAACCGGGACGCCATCGAGCGGGCCAAGAACGACCCGACGATCGAGCTGGCGGCCGGCGGCCAGTACGACGACGCGATCGGCTGGTTCGTCCGGCCGACCGTGCTGGTGTCCTCCGACCACCGGGGCGAGATCTTCCGGACCGAGTACTTCGGCCCGATCCTCGCGATCCACGTCTACGAGGACGCCCGCTGGGAGGACGTGCTCGGCCGGGTCGACTCCGGCGCCCCGTACGGCCTCACGGGCTCGGTCGTCGCACAGGATCGTTACGCGATCGCCCAGGCCGTGGAGGAACTGCGTTTCACGGCCGGAAACTTCTACATCAACGACAAACCGACCGGCGCGGTGGTCGGCCAGCAGCCCTTCGGCGGCGGCCGGGCGTCCGGCACCAACGACAAGGCGGGCGCCGCGCAGAACCTGCTCCGCTGGACCTCGGCCCGTTCGATCAAGGAGACCTTCGTCCCGCCGACGCAGCACGGTTACCCGCATATGGGCTGATGGCGAACACCAGGCTCCGGATTGGACATGGTGTCCAGGACGGACCTTTCTTCCTGCAGGTTTGTGCCTACCTGTCCCTGTCCACCTTCGAATGATCCGGTTAGGCTGGGCGGCGTCGTCGGGTGGCTTCGCAGGCCGAATGACTCGTCCTACCCGCTGCGAAGGGTTTCATGCGTGCCATGAGGCTCTTTCAGTCGGATGGTGCGGCAGGATTGCAGGTGACCCGTCGGTGTACATCCACACACCAACCGAGTCACGCAACGGCGCGCGACAGGAGCCAAGAAGTCATGCAGACCAAGCTGGACGCAGCCAAGGCCGACCTGCTCAAGAAGGCAGCCGCTGCCGCTGAGAACAGCCAGGTGGGGGGAGCGGCGCCGGGGGAGGGTCTGAGCAACGGCGCTCTGACCGCGTACCTGCACCACTACTACCTCCACACCGCTCCCGAGGACGTGGTCGCCCGCGACACGGTCGACGTCTACGGCGCGGCAGCCTCCCACTACCGGCTGGGCCTCAAGCGCCCGCAGGGCACCGCCGAGGTGCGGGTGTACACCCCCTCGGTCGAGGAGAACGGCTGGTCCTGCGGCCACACCGTGGTCGAGGTCGTCACCGACGACATGCCCTTCCTGGTCGACTCCGTCACCAACGAGCTGTCCCGCCAGGACCGTGCGATCCACATCGTGATCCACCCCCAGCTGGTGGTCCGCCGCGACATCACCGGCAAGCTGCTGGAGATCCTGGACGTCGACGCCTGCGCCCGCAGCCAGGCCGCCGGCACCGAGTGGCCCGCCGACGCGACCGTCGAGTCGTGGATGCACATCGAGATCGACCGCGAGACCGACCGCGAGGACCTGCGCGGCATCGAGACCAACCTGCGCCGGGTGCTCGGCGACGTCCGCGAGGTCGTCGAGGACTGGGGCAAGATGCGCGACAGCGCGCTGCGCCTGGCCGACGAGCTGGCCGAGGAGCCCCCGGCCGGCCTGGCCGAGCAGGAGGTCGGCGAGGCCTGGGAGCTGATGCGCTGGCTCGCCGACGACCACTTCACCTTCCTCGGCTACCGCGAGTACGACCTGGTCGAGCACGAGGGCGAGGAGGTCCTGAAGGCCGTCGCCGGGACCGGCCTCGGCATCCTGCGCGCCGACCCGCGCAGCCACGACGACCGCCACCACTCGGTCAGCGAGGCCTTCGGCCGGCTCTCCGCGCCGGTCCGCGCCAAGGCCCACGAGAAGAAGCTGCTCGTCCTCACCAAGGCCAACAGCCGCGCCACCGTGCACCGCCCGGCCTACCTGGACTACGTCGGCGTGAAGAAGTTCAACGCCGCCGGCGAGCCCATCGGCGAGCGCCGCTTCCTCGGCCTGTTCTCCTCCGCCGCGTACACCGAGTCGGTCACCCGGATCCCGGTCGTGCGCCGCAAGGTCCAGGCCGTCCTGGAAAGCTCCGGCTTCTCCAGCGAGAGCCACGACGGCCGCGACCTGCTGCAGATCATGGAGACCTTCCCCCGGGACGAGATCTTCCAGACCTCGGCCTCCGAGCTCCTCTCCATCGCCACCAGCGTGCTGTACCTGCAGGAGCGCCGTAAGCTCCGCCTGTTCCTGCGCCAGGACGAGTACGGGCGCTACTACTCGGCGTTCATCTACCTGCCGCGCGACCGGTACACCACCCGGATCCGGCTGCTGCTCACCGACATCCTCAAGGAAGAGCTGAACGGCGACGCCATCGACTACACGGTGTACGCCACCGAGTCGGTGCTGACCCGCCTGCACTTCGTGGTCCGGGTCGCCCCCGGCACCGAGCTGCCGCAGCTCACCGACACCGACATCGAGCGGATCGAGAACCGCCTGGCCGAGGCCGCCCGGTTCTGGATGGACGGCTTCCACGACCAGCTGCACACCGAGCTGGGCGAGGAGAAGGCCGCCGAGCTCGGCCACAAGTACGCCAACGCCTTCCCCGACGGCTACCGCGCCGACTTCCCGCCGCGCACCGCCGTCTCCGACCTCAAGCAGATCGAGTCGCTGCACGGCGAGGGCGACTTCCGCCTCAACCTGTACCAGCCGGTCGGCGCCGGCGACGACGAGCGCCGCTTCAAGATCTACCGGGTCGGCGGCCCGATCTCGCTCACCGAGGTCCTGCCGGTGCTCCAGCGCCTGGGCGTCGAGGTGCTGGACGAGCACCCGTACGCGCTGCGCCGCTCCGACGGCACCACCGCGTGGGTGTACGACTTCGGCCTGCGGCTGCGCGAGGCCACCGGGCTCACCGACGAGGCGCGCGAGCGCTTCCAGGAGACCTTCGCCGCCACCTGGACCGGCAAGGCCGAGAACGACGGCTTCAACGAGCTGGTGCTCACTGCCGGGCTGGGCTGGCGGCAGGCGATGATGCTGCGCGCGTACGCCAAGTACCTGCGCCAGGCGGGCTCCACGTTCTCCCAGGACTACATGGAGGACGCGCTCCGCAACAACACCCACACCACCCGCCTGCTGGTCAACCTGTTCGAGGCCCGGCTCAGCCCGAGCCACCGTTCGGGCGCCCTGGAGCTGACCGAGGGCATCCTGGAGGAGCTGTCCGGCGCGCTCGACGAGGTCGTCTCGCTGGACGAGGACCGCATCCTGCGCTCCTTCCTGCACCTCATCAAGGCCACCCTGCGGACCAACTTCTTCCAGCACGACGGCGTCGGCGTGTGGCACTCCTACGTGTCGATGAAGTTCGACCCGAAGGCCATCCCGGACCTGCCGGCCCCGCGCCCGGCGTTCGAGATCTGGGTCTACTCGCCGCAGGTCGAGGGCGTGCACCTGCGCTTCGGCAAGGTCGCCCGCGGCGGTCTGCGCTGGTCCGACCGGCGTGAGGACTTCCGCACCGAGATCCTCGGCCTGGTCAAGGCGCAGATGGTGAAGAACACCGTCATCGTGCCGGTCGGCGCCAAGGGCGGCTTCGTCGCCAAGCAGCTGCCGGACCCGTCGGTGGACCGCGACGCCTGGCTGGCCGAGGGCGTCTCCTCGTACAAGACCTTCATCTCGGCGCTGCTGGACATCACCGACAACCTGGTCGGCGGCGAGGTCGTCCACCCGGCCGACGTGGTCCGCCACGACGAGGACGACACCTACCTGGTCGTCGCCGCCGACAAGGGCACCGCGACCTTCTCCGACATCGCCAACGGCGTCGCCGAGTCGTACGGCTTCTGGCTGGGCGACGCGTTCGCCTCGGGCGGCTCGGCCGGCTACGACCACAAGGGCATGGGCATCACCGCCCGCGGCGCCTGGGAGTCGGTCAAGCGCAACTTCCGCGAGCTCGGCGTCGACACCCAGACCGAGGACTTCACCGTCATCGGCATCGGCGACATGTCCGGCGACGTCTTCGGCAACGGCATGCTGCTCAGCGAGCACATCCGGCTGGTCGCCGCCTTCGACCACCGCCACATCTTCCTCGACCCGAACCCGGACGCGGCCGTCTCGTACGCCGAGCGCCGCCGCCTCTTCGCGCTGCCGCGCAGCTCCTGGGACGACTACGACAAGTCGCTGATCTCGGCCGGCGGCGGGGTCTTCCCGCGCAGCGCCAAGTCGATCCAGCTCAGCGCGCACGTCCGGACCGCCCTCGGCATCCAGGACTCCCGGCTCACCCCGGCCGAGCTGATGAAGGCGATCCTGCAGGCGCCGGTCGACCTGTTCTGGAACGGCGGCATCGGCACCTACGTCAAGGCCTCGGCCGAGACCAATGCCGAGGTCGGCGACAAGGCCAACGACGCCATCCGCGTCAACGGCGAGCAGGTCCGGGCCCGGGTCATCGGCGAGGGCGGCAACCTCGGCTGCACCCAGCTCGGCCGGATCGAGTACGCGGCGGTCGGCGGCCCGGAGGCCACCGGCGGCTGGATCAACACCGACGCGATCGACAACTCCGCCGGTGTGGACACCTCGGACCACGAGGTCAACATCAAGATCCTGCTCAACCGGGTGGTCGCCGAGGGCGACATGACGGTCAAGCAGCGCAACGCCCTGCTGGCCGAGATGACCGACGAGGTCGGCCACCTGGTGCTGCGCAACAACTACGCGCAGAACGTGGTCCTGGCCAACGCCGTCGCCCAGGCGCACAGCATGGTCAACGTCCACGCGCGGATGATCAACCGCTTCGAGGCGGCCGGCCAGCTCGACCGGGGCCTGGAGTTCCTGCCCGCCGAGCGCCAGATCCGCGAGCGCCAGCAGAACGCCCGCGGCCTCTCGCAGCCCGAGATGTCCGTCCTGCTCGCGTACACCAAGATCACGCTGGCCGACGAGCTGCTCGCCACCGACCTGCCCGACGACCCGTACTTCCGCACCGCGCTGCACGAGTACTTCCCGAGCGCGCTGCGGACCCGGTTCGCCGACGCGATCGACAGCCACGCGCTGCGCCGCGAGATCATCACCACGCTGATCGTCAACGACACGATCAACCGCGGTGGCTGCACCTTCGCCTTCCGCCTGAAGGAGGAGACCGGCGCGACCTACGAGGAGATCGCCCGGACGCACACCGCCGCGCGGGCCGTGTTCGGCCTGGAGGAGATCTGGGCCGAGATCGAGGGCCTGGACAACCAGGTCCCGGCCCGGGGCCAGACCAAGATGCGGCTGCACTCGCGGCGTCTGGTCGAGCGCGCCACCCGGTGGATGCTCAACAACCGCCGCCAGCCGCTCGACATCGCCGGCACCATCGAGTTCTTCCACGACCGGGTCAACCAGGTCTGGGGCTCGCTGCCCAAGCCGCTGCGCGGCGAGGACCAGGTTTGGTTCGAGTCGGTGTACAACGAGCTCGCCGCGGCCGGCGTGCCGGAGGAGCTGGCCACCCGGATCGCGGGCCTGTCCTCGGTCTTCCCGACCCTGGACATCACCGAGGTCGCGGACCGCTCCGGCAAGGACGTCGCGGACGTCGCCGAGCTCTACTACGACCTGGGCGACCGGCTCCAGATCTCCCACCTGCTCGACCGCATCATCGAGCTGCCCCGGACCGACCGCTGGTCGTCGATGGCCCGGGCCGCGATCCGCGAGGACCTCTTCGCGGCCCACGCGGCGCTGACCGCCGACGTCCTCGTCTGCGGCCCCGAGGGCGCCACCCCGGAGGAGCGCTACACCGCCTGGGCGGAGCTCAACGCCACGCTGCTGAACCGCGCCAAGAGCACCCTCGACGACATAAGGGGTTCGGACAACTACGAGCTGTCCAGCCTCTCGGTCGCGATGCGCGTCATCCGCACGCTCCTGCGCACGGGGTCGATGCGCTGACGGTCGGCTGAGCCGGCACCGGCGGGCCCGCGTCCTCCTCGGACGCGGGCCCGCCGCTTTGCGTGTCCGGGTGGATGCCGGCGGCGCTATCGTTGGCGTGAGTGACCAGTGGAGGAGTTCGGATGGCCACCGCACCTGACTACAGCGACCTCTTCGAGATCATCGAGCATCTGGAGCCCGACCAGGTCGAGGAACTCCGTCGGCATGCTCTGCGCCTGGTGAAGGACACCCCACCCAGTCGCTTCCGGGTCCTCCGCACGTTCGACGGGCCGGAGACTGACCTGGGGGCGCGGGCGAAGGACATCCTCCGGGAGGAGTTTGGCCGTTCCGACGCTGATCGTTGACACCGGCCCGATCGTGGCCCTGCTCAACCGCCGCGATCCCGATCACGGTCGGTGCGCGAAGCTGCTGGAATCCCACGTTGGGGAGCTGCTGCTCACCCCGTACGTCCTAACCGAGGCCTGCTATCTCCTGGCAACACGAGTGAGCCCCGACGCCGAGAGCAACCTCGTGGAGGCGGTGGCCGCCGGGGAGTTCGTTCAGACCCAGGCGGACGAGGCCGATCTCTTGAGGACAGCCGAGCTCATGCGCCGATACCGCGGATTTCGCTGGGAGTGGCCGACGCGTCGGTCGTGGCGCTGGCAGAGCGACATCGGGTCGAATGCATCGCGACGCTCGATCAGCGTCATTTCCGTGCCATCACCCCTGTGCACACGGCGGCCTTCACGCTGCTGCCGTAGTCGGCAGACCGGTGGACGAGGCGGGCCCGCGTCCTCTTCGGACGCGGGCCCGCCGCTTTGCGTCGCTCAGGTGCCGAGGGCGCCGACGAGGGGACCGCGCCCGCGCAGGGCCGCGCGGGCGCGGGCGGCGCCGTCGGGGGTGGCGGCGGCGCCGGTGCCGACCGCGACGGTTCTGGTGCCGAGGCCCGCGCAGGGGCGGCAGATCCCGGGTTCGGGCACTGGGTCGTGGCATCGGCCGCACTCGGCATAGGAGGCTGGTGGGGGCGCCGATCGTTCGGGCGGCATTTTGCGTTGCAGACGATCGCGGAGGATCGCCGCAGGGGAGTGCATGGGCGAGGGCAGGCCAGGAAGCAGGGCGTGGGCCAACTCGGCTGCGGTGCTTCCGCGTTCCAGCCATTGGGCGACGAGGGGCGCGAGCGTCTGCGCCTCGGCCGCGCCGAGGCGCAGACGCGGTTCGGGGCGGATCGCCCGGAAGAGCGCCGCTACCGCTGCCCGAGTCTGTTCGTCCGGGAGGGTGGGTTCTTCTTCCGGGTTCTTTACGGGAGGGGTGACAGCGCGGCCGGTGCCTCGTTCACCGGCGGCCGGACGGGGGACAGCCGGTGCAAGCTGAGGCGTGTCGAAGATGTGGGCCTCGGAGCGGACCGTGCCGTTGGGCAGCCGGACCTTGTCGACGCGGTAGTACCCGGCGTCCTTCAGCTCCTTGAGCGCGCGGCGGAGGGCGCCGCGCCCCTGCGGACTGGTGTCGGCCATCTGCCGGCCGTCCTCGCGCCAGCCGTCAGGGCGGGAGAGAAGGTCGACGAGGAGGCCTCGGGCGGTGTAACTGAGGCGACGGTCCTGCAACAGGCCGTTCGGAAGGACGGTAAAAGAGCGCGCGTGGGCGCTACGATGAATCTGCATTGGGAGAGCTAGCTCCTGGTGCCCGACCCCGGGGTGTTCCACCACCGCCGGGGTCTTCTATGTTCTGTTGACAATGCGGAAAGTAGCACATCCGCTACGCGGAGTGCGAAGCGTTCGCGAAATCCGCATCCGGAAGGGCCGGTTGAGGGCGGGGCCCTGGTGCACTACGGCCCCGCCCTCGATATCGGGGTCACGGGGTGCACTCGCACCAGACGATCTTGCCGATGCCGCCGGGGCGCGGCTCGTGGCCCCACCTGGTGGGGAGGGCGCTTACGAGGAGCAGCCCGCGCCCGCACCCGGCCAGGCAGTCCGACTGCTGGAGGATGGGCGGTCGGAGAACGGTGCCGATTGCTCTCCCGGAGCCATGTAGGCAGACCGCCACCTCAGCTCTCCGTCAAGCAGGCGAGCCGCGCACGTAGCGGTCCCTCCAGTTCGAGGTTGTCGCCTCGGGCTACTGTCTGCAGCAGCTCGGTGATGACCACGAGCTCCGCGAATCTCCCGGAGGAGGTGTCAAGGATGTGGCCGAGCCACCGTCGGACCTCAGTGGCGGTGTCGGGCACAAGGAGGCTGTAGGCGTGGAGGAGCGCCGCGTCGTAGCCGGCAGGCGCGACGCCCCAGCCTTCCCAGTCGAGCACCGTGAGGGTCGGGCCGGTGAGATTGGCCCAGTGCAAGTCACCGTGAGCCGTCGTCCAGGCAGGCACCTTGGTCTCGATCGGGATGCCCAGGTACTGCGGCATGCCACGGTCCAGGTATTCCTGCCGGACCGCCACCCGGTGGCTGGGGACGGCGGCAATGGCATCGAGGGCGGTGCTGAGTCCGTCCCACCAGGCATCGTCCAGGTCGGGCGCTTCCCGGAGGATCGGCTCGTGGGTGGTGATGGTGGGGACGGTGATCTTGTCGTACATCTCTGCCAGGTAGCCGTGCTCGCCCTCGGTTCAGGTGCGCCGCTCCCGCAGGCGCGGCCTGGGCACCGCAGGAGGCATGAGCCGTTCTGCCTCCTGCGGTCCCTCCCAGAGCTTTCCGCCGGCCTTGTCGGCCGGGGCGGACACCAGGCGGAGCCAGCCCTCGCCAGACGCTGTGGCGACCGGGCGGCTGAGAGTACGTCCGCGCCAGCCCCACGCTTCGCGGGAGCCGATCGGCGTCGCGCAGAGCGCCAACGCTGCTGCGGCGTGCATCTCGCGCATCCGCCTGGCGGTGTCCGGCTCAGGTTCCGAGTACATCAACGACCCTTCGCAGTACGTTCGGAGACAACGGCGGCTGGCCGACGGCTTCGGCGGCCTGCCCCCAGTGTTCCGGGTTCCCCGTCGACAGGAGCACGCGCTTCACCCCTGGGGCTGAAGCAACGACGGCGAGGGCGGCCTCGGCAGGCCTCTTGTCAGGGTCGATCAGCTCGGACAGTTCCGGGGTCACCATGCCGGGGATCTCGCCCCCGTGGAGCGGGGCGGAGGCGAACACCTCCAGTCCCGCATCCAGGGCATCAGCCAGCGGGCCATGTCCGTCGAGAGCCTGGGCAACAGGCGCAAGGTGGACGAGGGAGACCGGGAGCTGGATGGCCCGCAGGTGATGGTTCTGGCCGCCGGCCTTGGCCGCGAGTTCGACCAGCGCCGGGACGTCAAAGAGGCCGCTGCTGAAGCCACGCCAGGTCGCCACCCCGTAGGCGCTGATGATCTGTTGACTGCACGCCTCCTCCAGTGCCAGGAAGGCGGTGTGGAGCCGGTCGGTGATCTCGCGTTCCGGGTAGCCGTGTTCGGGGTTGTGCACAAACACCAGATCGGGCACCCGGCCGAGCACGCGCCTGCTACGAGCGAGCTGCCAGGCGATGCAGTCCGGGGCGAGGCAGTGCCCGCGTTCGGCGTCCGCTGTGGCCAGGGCGCCGGTCCTCATGCCGATGTGCCTGGCGCTGGCCGGGACGAAGCCCACCTTCGTGGAAACGCGCAGATCCGGGTAGGCGGCCAGAACCGGGGCGAGCGAGGTCTCCGCCTGGCCCCGTTCGTAGTTGGGCGCGGTGTCCACCCAGTCGAGACCTCGGGAGGCGGCCATCAGCGCCGCCTGGGCGACATCGAGGCAGCGGTAAGTGCCGAGGCCCAGCCGGGCCGTCATCGTGCACCGCCGATCGCGGCGGCCTGGCCGTCGACCAGCTCCGTCACGACACCGGCAGCCTGCGCGAGGGTGATGCCTGCGGCCTGCGCGAGATCGGCCAGCCGGTGAGGTTCCCCGTCGGCGAGGAGCGCGAGCATCGGCTCGGCCTTGGCGGCAAACGTCCACTCCTCGCCGCCGGCGGTCAGCCGGACGGTGCCGTCGGGCGCGGCCGCGAGCGCGGGCCGCGTGGTGACCAGGCGCACCTGCAGGTCGGCATCCGGTGGGGCCGCCGTGATATAGGGCAGCGACGGCGCTAGCCGGGCTCGCTCGGTGGCGTCGCGAGCGGAGGAGAAGCGGGCGATCAGGTCGTTGCTCTCCAGCTCGGCCGCGAGGAGCTTGCCGATCGTGTCGAGGAAGGCGCGCTGCTCCTCGGCGGCCGCGAAGCGCGGGATGTCCGCCCGGACGGCCTCGTGGGCGCGCAGCATCTCCGACAGCCAGGTGATCAGATCGGCGCCCGTCGTGCTCTGCAGCCCGCACGTGACGTGCAGCGAGTGTTCGCCCTCGGAGGCGGCGACGGCGTGCCACCAGCCCTGAGGCAGACAGAGCACATCGCCGGCGGTGAGGACCAGATCGGCGACGGGCTCTTCGGGCGGCGGCTCGGGCGTGTCGACGTCGCGGTGCATCGGCACTGTGCGGGTGGGGCCGTAGATGCGCCAGCGCTTCGCGCCGTCGAGCTGGACGACGACCACGTCGTGATCGTCCCAGTGGACGCCGAAGCCCTCGATGCCGGTCCAGGAGGCATACAGGTTGGCCTGCATGCCGGTTCGCAGCCGGCGCTCCAGCTGGCCGACCAGAGCACCGATGCTGGGGTGGAGTTCGTCGACGGCGTCCAGGACCAGCGTGGCACCCTCGGCGAGACGCCTGTGCAACTCGGAGGGCTGGAGCCGGTGCCAGACGGTGCTGCGCCGGGTGGTGATCGGCCGGGAGTACGTGTGCGCGGGCAGCTGCTCCCCGTTGGTGGCGAGTCGGAAGCGAGGGGGTTCGAACCGGTGGTTGGTCAGGATGGCGTTGAGGTCATCCCAGCTCATCAGTCCGGCGAGTGACGCGGCTTCGCCGCGTGCGACCTTGAAGCTGCGGCCGAGCGTCTGGGCGAGGAAGTCATCCCCGCCCAGACGCTCAACCACCGAGAGGTACTCGGCGGTCATCGTGATGCAGCCGTCAGTCGTTGGTGTCGGTACGGCCGGTGGAGCCGCCGTCCGACCCCTGCTCGCCGCGCGAGCGGGCCGCGGTGACCTTCGCACGGGCGACCAGCAGACCGTCGCCCTCCAGCTCGGTGCTGCTCGTCAGGTTCTCGGGCATGAATACTCCTTCGGAATCAAGGGGCGGGCCGATTGCCCAGCCCCGTGGTGGGTGCAGCGATGGATCCGTTGCCAGGGCAAGCCGCGGCAAGGAACCTCAGGTGGTCACCGGGACGAGGTCGGCAGCGGGCCGATTCGCGCCGGGATTCACCCGGCAGGTACCTAGAGAACCGCCTCCAACGCCGGTGAACCAGAGCAGAATTGATGCGGCGATGAGGCATCCGTGCTGCAAACCTGGGCATGACCTGGCCTGTTCTGGCTACAGACGAACTGACGTACCTCTGGAGGACGCGGGATGGCATCCAGGAGGTCCCGGCTGATCCAGCGCAGGGAGGCTGTTGGCCACACCCAGGAGTCACTGGCTGATGCCCTCGATGTGGACCGTACGACTGTGGGGCGGTGGGAGAGCGGTAGGGGTACCCCGCAGCCCTGGATGCGGCCGAAGCTCGCCCGCGCCCTGGAACTCTCGGTCGACCAGTTGGCCGACCTGCTGGCAGCATCCCCCGCAGGCGTCGAAGCAGTTCCACCGCCCAGCCGCGTCGGCGATGCCTCACCTCCTGTGCCTGCCCGGCGCCCGGACCACGACAACGATCTCGTAGTGGCCGTGGCAGCTGACTCGGCGGAGTCCGCGCTCTTCCTTCGCTTCGCGAGTGCGTCCAACGTGGACGTCACGCTGCTGGAACAGATCGACGCGGACATCGCGAGGCTGGCAGGGGACTACGTGAGCAAGCCGGTGTCCGAGCTCTTCCACGACATCGGAACACTCCGGCGAGGAGTGTTCGGCTTACTCCGAGGTCGCCAACACCCCTACCAGACGAGCCATCTCTACCTGCAGGCCGGACGCCTCTGCGGCCTGGCCACCCATGTCGCCCTCGACCTTGGCCAGTACACCGCTGCGGCTACCCACTCGCGAACAGCCTGGCGCTGTGCAGAGTCAGCCGGCCACAACGGCCTTCGGGCCTGGATCCGATCCGTCCAGTCCCTGATCGCCTACTGGCAGCAGGACCACCGCCAGGCCGCCGAGCTGGCCAGAGCC
Organism: Kitasatospora aureofaciens; assembly: GCF_019192735.1. Taxonomy (GTDB): domain Bacteria; phylum Actinomycetota; class Actinomycetes; order Streptomycetales; family Streptomycetaceae; genus Kitasatospora; species Kitasatospora aureofaciens_A. The sequence continues at coordinate 17,316 of NZ_JAHTKP010000050.1, read as the reverse complement.
GGACTGCCGTACGCGGACAGCGGGACGATCGCAGCCCGCCTGCTCAGCCTCGAAGCACGGGCCACCGCCGGGCTCGGCGACAGCGCGAGCGCGCTCCGAGCCGCGGAGGCAGCCGAGGCAGCACGGAGCACAGTAGTCGCCGTGGATCTTCCCGGCGTTTTCACGTTCCCCGAGGCCAAGCAGTGGACCTATGCCGGCACCGCCCTCCTTGCCCTGGGCAGCCAGCCTCACGTGAACCGCGCCATCGAGGCATCTTCCAGGGCCATTGCCATGTACGAGGCCGCACCGCAGCAGGAGCAGTCCTCCGGCGACCTGCTGGCCGCCCGCCTTGACCTCGCCAACGCCCATCTCGCCCACGGCGACCTCGACGGCGTGCAGGAGAAGCTCTCGGTTGTGCTGGACGCCGCACCGGACCGGCGAACAGCGAGCATCTCCACCCGCCTTCGGGCACTGAGCACTCGTCTCGCCGAGCCCGCCTATGCAGGCTCCCCGCTCGTCCTGAGTCTCCGTGAGAATGTCAGAGAAGCCTGCTCTCGACCCGCACTCACGAACCCTCCGGAGCTGCCCCAGTGACGAGCAACACCGCGCACCAGGACGCCGCAGTCGCCGACAGGATGATCCTCGCGAACGCCGCCTACGCCGACGGACGCCACCTGGCCGCCCGCCAGTCGATCTACCAGTGGCAGCGGCCGCAGTACGACCTGCCCGGGATCGTCGTTGATGAGCTGGCCGCCACCAGCGGTACCGTGCTCGACATCGGCTGCGGCAACGGCAAGTTTGTCGGTCGCCTGCACCACGACCGCCCGGACCTTCAGATCGTCGGGACGGACATCTCGGCGGGCATCCTCGCCGACATCGAAAAGCCAGTCCTGGTGGCCGACGCCCAGGCACTGCCCTTCGCCGACGACAGCGCCGACGCCGTCTTGGCCCTGCACATGCTGTACCACGTCAGCGACATCGAGACCACGATCAAGGAACTGGCCCGCGTCCTCCGGCCCGGCGGTGTGCTCATCGCCTCGACCAACAGCGACACCGACAAACAGGAGCTGGATCGGCTCTGGGCCAGGGCCGCAGGAGACGTCCTCGGGATTCCCGAGGGGCCGGCACGGGTCTCCCTCAGCTCCCGCTTCTCCCTGGAGAAGGCCCCCGGCTACCTCGGGACAGCGTTCAAGGACATCCGGGTGTGGGAACTGCCCGGCACCATAGAGATCACCGACCCTGCGCCGATCGTTGCCCACCTGGCCTCCTACGAGGCGTGGGTCGACCAATGCGGTGTCCCGTTCCACGAGACCGTCAGCCGGGCGGCCGAGATCGCTGCCGCCACGATCGCGACCGAGGGGTCGTTCAAGATCACATGCCTTGGCGGCATCTTGATCTGTCACCCCTGACAGGAGAGGACCGGCCCGCTACACCAGGCCGCAGGGTGTGATCAAAGACCGCTCGCCTGAATCGACGCTCCTAGCGCCTCGTCTGTGGAATCGTTTCGTCATGTCATGTGCCGGTCTTCGAGGTCACCTTGAAGACCGGCATCTTGTTCCGAGCTTGCATCCGCACAGGCCGGTTCCTATTTCGCTGCCCCGCCGGACCCGTCCGGCGGGGCAGCGAAATAGGAACTGCAATTAACCCGCAGCCCTCCTCCCTTCTGCGCAGGAAGTCGGTCTGGCCGACTTCCTGCGCAGAAGGGGTGCCGGACAACGCCGTCGCCGCTTCGGCTGTGCCGAAGCGGCGACGGGGTGACAGGGGCAGAGGGGAGGGGCGGGTGGGGCCCTGAGTTGGGGTGGGTCTGTCGACACCACGCTGAAGGCGTCTTTGGGTGGGCCCGTGTGCTTGCACGCGGGCCCACCTAGTTGTGTTGATCATTCACTAGGTCGTTACCGCTCCTGCTGGGCAGTCTTTGGGCGGCCCGGCCGTTCTCGGCCGGGCCGCCCGTGTTCTTTGCCGGAGGTGCTAACGGGACGCCGCGCGCTGGAGGGCGCTGGCGAGGAGGGCGAGGTCGGTGGGGCCGTTGCCGAGTTCGCGGACCGGGCGGCGGGCGGGCGGGGCGCCGAGCTGGAGCGGGTCTATCGCGACCACGGTGGGGCGCAGCGTCGCGGTGCGCGGGATCCGGCCGCTGATCCGGGCGGCCTGGAAGGCGGACACGCCGCCGTCCGGCAGGCGCAGGTAGCCGCGGCCGGGGGTCTCCTCGGGGAGGGCGGCGGCGTCGCCGAGGTGGATCAGCAGGTCGGAGTCGGCCGGGTCCTCGGTGCGCAGGGCGATCCGGAGCAGGGCGGCCTCGTCGACCTCGGTGCCGGCGCTCTCCTCCGGCCGGCCGGTGGTGACCGCGAGGTGGACGCCGAGCGGGCCGCCGCGGCGGGCGACGGCGGCGAGTGCGCGGGCGAGCGGGCGGCCGGCGGGGGAGATGGGGGAGAGCAGGGCGTCGTAGTCGTCGACGACGACGATCAGACGCGCGGGGACGGAAGAAGTGGGGGAAGCCGGCCGGGGGCCCTCGGCGCTGCGCGGGTGGATGACCTTCGGGGTGGCGGCGGAGGCCGCGCCGACCGTCGCGGGCACCGGGACCGCGGGACGGTCGGCGTCCAGGATCCGCGCGGCGTGCCAGGAGGAGAAGTCCAGGCCGTCGAACAGCCGCTCGCGCAGGGCGAGTTCGTCCTCCAGGGCCTCCGCCGCGAGCAGCGCGGCCCGCGGCTCCGTGGCGGCGTTGACCCGCCCGGTGACATGCGGCAGCTCGGTGCAGCCGTCCAGGCCGTCCTCGGTGGCCCGGCCCTCGATGATCGTGACGGCCAGCCGCTCGGGCCGCTCGGAGACGGCGAGCGAGGCGACCAGGGTGCGCAGCAGCTCCGTCTTGCCCGAGCCGCGCGCGCCGCCGATCAGCAGGTGCGGGCCGCCCGGGTCGGGGGAGGGAAGGGCAAGTTCGGGGTCGGCCAGGTCGAGCGTGCAGAGCTCGTCCCTGGTGGTGCCGAGCAGCGCGGTGGCGGCGCCGATGCCGCCGGCGTGGGCGTCCCAGCGGGCGGACAGCTTGGCCGGGGTGACGGTGTCGAGCTGGAGCAGGTCGAGCAGCCGCAGCGCGTCGGGCAGCGGGCCGCGGGCGGCCGGGGCGGCCTCGCGCAGCGGGGCGAGGACGCGGGCCAGCCGCTCGGCCCAGGCGTCGGAGACGGCGTCCAGCGAGATCTCGTGCAGGGTTTCGCGGCCCCGGGCGACCGGGCGGTCGAGCGAGAGCTGGGTGCCGACCTCGCCGGTGATCAGGGCGGTGGCGCCGACGCCGCGGGGGAGCAGCTCGGGCTGCTCGGCGAGGCAGAGCGGGAAGATGCCGACCGCCGGGCCCTGGCGCAGCAGCAGGTCGAGCGCCTGCCGGGCGGCCTCGGTGGCCGGGCGGCCGTCGACCACGACGACGGTGGCGGGGTGCCCGCCGAGGCCGATCGGACCGCTGAGCCGGGCGGTGAGCTCGGTGAGCCGGGCGGTGGCCTGGTCGTCGTCGAGGCCGAGCAGCAGGCGGCAGTCCTGGCCGTCGGCGGGGCGCAGGTGGGGCAGCCAGAGCGCCCAGGCCCAGGTGTCGGCGCGGTCCTGGATGCTGCGCGCCGGGTCGGCGTCGATGACGACCAGGCTGAGGCCGCTCGGCGGGTGCAGGGCGGCGAGCTGGGCGACGACGGCGCGGGTGAGCGCGTCCAGGCGCTCGCGCGGGCCGCTGAGGCCGAGGCTGCCGGCGGTCTGCAGGTCGAGGGTGACCGGGACGGCGGGCAGCATCGTGCCGGGGGTTGTGCCGGGGCCGCCGGGGCGGTCGGCCGTGCCGAGCCGGAGGGTGAGCGCGTCGGGGTGGCCGGGGCCGCGCTCCCAGAGCCGGGGGCCGGGGCCGAGGGCGTTGAGCAGCAGGGTGGCGAGGTCGGGCCAGCGCTCGCGCTGGGCGGCGGCCTGGCGGATCCGGACGGCGGTGTGGTGGCGCTCGGCGCTCTCCTGGCCGGGCGGTTCGGCGGTGCGGCCGAGTCGCAGCGAGAGCAGGCCGCGGCTGCGCCCGGCGGCGGGCTCGGGGGCGGCGGGCGGTTCGACGACGGGCGGGGCGGGCCGGACCGGGCCGGGGGCGGCGAGCTGAAGGAAACCGTGGCCGTCGGGCAGGGCGGCGCGGGCGGGCTCGGCGGCGGGCTCGGGGGCGGCGAGCTGCAGGGTGGACTCGCCGATCCGCAGCAGCGTGCCGGGGTCGAGCGGGACGGCCTCCTCCGGCGGGCCGGGCGGGACGAGCCGGCCGTCCAGGGTGGTGCCGTTGGTGGAGCCGAGGTCGCGGACGGTGACCCGGCCGTCCTCGGCGAGGTGCAGGGACAGGTGCAGCCGGGAGACGTCCGGGTCGTCGAGCGGGACGTCGGCCTCGCCGGAGCGGCCGATCCGGATCTCCCGGCCGTGCAGCCGGTGCACGCCGCCGGCGTCGGGGCCGCCGACCACGCGCAGCTCGGCGGCGGCGGGGATGTCGTCGGGGTCGTCGGCGGTCGGGTCGGGCTCGTTGAGGCTGAGTACGGCGCCGTCGAGCAGCGGGGGGTGGCCGAGCAGGGTGTGTTCGTCCACCCGGTGGGCCCCGGCGTAGAGGTGCACATGGGTGGCGGCCCGGGGCCCGCGCACGCCCACGGCGCCCGCGAGCGCGCCCGCGAGGGCGCCGAGCGCGGTGCCGACGGGCGCGGTGACCAGTACGTCCACGTAGGGGATGGCGGTGCCGGCGGCGGTCGGGCCGCTGCGCGGTCGGAGGACGGTCAGCCGGATCTGCATCTCGCCCGCGGGTCCCTTCTGCTGATGTGAAGCCTGGTACCGCTGTGCCGCTGCGGACACGTGTGGGCCACCGGAGTGGCGAGTGTCCATCCTGCCATCCGTCACGGACAGTCCGCGCACCGTACCGGATTTGACGATCTTGCGATCATCGCCATGGTGGAGGCGACGGAGAGTCAGGTCAACCGGCACCCGCAAGGCCCCCGTGACCCTTCCCCAGGGGATGTCCCCGAAGCCGTCCCCGAGACCGCGCGGACGGCCTGCCGGTCGCCTCTGAAACCCGAACGGACCCCGTTAGAGTGGCCGCAAACACGGGCCCGGCAGGCTCACCGCACCGGCGGAGGAGCGCCCCGCGCGGGCGGCACGGCGAGGAGTGCGACAGGTGCGGCCAGTCGGCAGCAAGTATCTGCTTGAGGAGACCCTCGGACGGGGAGCCACCGGCACCGTCTGGCGCGGCTGCGTGCGCCCCGACGTCGAGGTGCCCGGCAGCGAGCCCGGGCAGCTCGTGGCGATCAAGGTGCTGCGCGAGGAGCTGGCGGCCGACCCGGACGTCGTGATGCGCTTCCTGCGCGAGCGCTCCCTGCTGCTGCGGCTCACCCACCCCAACATCGTCCGGATCCGCGACCTGGTCGTCGAGGGCGAGCTGCTGGCCCTGGTGATGGACCTCGTCGAGGGCCCCGACCTGGCACGCTACCTGCGCTCCAACGGCCCCTTCAGCCCGATCGCGGGCGCCCTGCTGATGGCCCAGGTCGCGGACGCGCTCGCGGCCAGCCACGCGGACGGGATCGTCCACCGCGACCTCAAGCCGGCCAACGTGCTGCTCGCCTCCACCCTGGTGGACGGCACCGAGCAGATGCACCCGCTGCTGACCGACTTCGGCATCGCCCGGCTCGCCGACTCCCCGGGCATCACCCGCACCCACGAGTTCGTCGGCACCCCCGCCTACGTCGCCCCGGAGTCCGCCGAGGGCCGCCCGCAGACCTCCGCGGTGGACGTCTACGGCGCCGGGATCATGCTGTACGAGCTGGTCACCGGCCGCCAGCCGTTCCAGGGCGACGGCGCGCTCGCGATCCTCCAGGCGCACCTGGCGCAGGAGCCGCAGCGGCCCAGCACCATGCCCGAGCCGCTCTGGACGGTCATCGAGCGCTGCCTGCGCAAGGACCCGGCGCAGCGGCCGAGCGCCACCTCGCTGGCGCAGGCGCTACGGGTGGTCGCGGCCGGCGTCGGCGTGCACGCCTCCCCGGCGGCCGTGGACGCGGCGCTCGCGGTCGGCGCGCTGCTGCTGCCGGACCCGCAGCCGGCCTCGGTGCCGGGCACCGCCCCGGTCGTCCCTCCGGCGACCGAGGACCGCACCCAGGTGCTGCCGGCCGGCCAGGGCGCCCCGCAGTTCGACCCGGCCGCGGCGACCCGGGTGATGGGCACCCAGCCGCCGCCCGCCGCCCCGTACGGCGCCGCGGACCGCACCCAGGTGATGCCGCCCACCGCGGTGCCGCCGCCCCCGCCGGGCCCGCCGCAGGAGGAGGCGCCGCACCCCTGGCAGACCCAGCTGCGCGCCGCGCGGGACCGCAACCAGCAGACCCAGGTCGGCCACTTCGGCCCGGAGGACTTCGAGGACCCGCAGGTCGCTCCGCAGCCCTTCCAGGCGGGACAGGGGGCGCCCCCGGCGGGCTACCAGCCGCCGCCGGGCGCCTACCGCCCGGACCAGGGCCGCCCCGACCAGCGCCGCCAGGGGCCCGGGTACGCCCAGCGCCCGCCGGTGGCCCCGCCGCCCTACCAGGCCCAGGGCGGCGGCAGCCGTCCGCAGCCGCCCGGCGGCTACCGACAGGCCCCGTCGGGCTACGGGCAGTCGCAGGGCGCGTACCCGCCGCCGCCCCCGCCCGCCCCGGTGCGCCGGGCCGAGCCGCCCGCGCCGCAGCACCGGGAGCCCCCGCAGCGCCGGGAGGAGCCGCCCGCACCGGCCCGACGCGAGCCCGCCCCGCCGCGCGAGCGGCGCCCGCGCAGCCGCAACCGGATGTACATCCCGGGGCTCGGCTGCCTCAAGGGCTGCCTGATGGTGCTGCTGGTGCTGGCCGTCGCCGCCGTGGCGCTGTGGAACTTCACGCCGCTGCCGCACTACTGGGACAACGTGCAGGGCTGGTACCACACCGCGTACGACTGGGTGACCAACCTGGTCGGCAGCGCGAAGAACTGACGCCGCGACGGGTGTGGGCCGACCACCGGCCCACACCCGAACCGCAGGATTGACGCTTTGTCGACAATTCCGAAGATTTCTCGCCCGAGAGTGCCGCTCCAGGGCCCTCAGGCGGCCCGCGAGGGGGGTCGGGGCGCGTAGGTTGGTCGCTGTTGTCCCGCCCCACCGAGCGCCCCGGGACCCCCGGGCGCGCTCCCGCGCCGCCCACGGAGCAGCATTGGCACGCAAGATCGGCAGCCGGTACACCGTCCACCAGGTGATCGGCCGGGGTTCGGCCGGGACGGTCTGGCTCGGTGAGGGGCCGGACGGTCCGGTGGCGGTCAAGCTGCTGCGTGAGGACCTGGCCGCCGACCAGGTGCTGGTCGGCCGCTTCGTCCAGGAGCGCGCCGCGCTGACCAGCCTCGACCACCCCCGGGTGGTCGGCGTCCGCGACATGGTCGTCGACGGCAGCGACCTCGCCCTCGTCATGGAACTCGTCCAGGGCACCGACCTGCGCTCCCGGCTCGAACGCGACGGCGCGCTGCCCCCGCAGACAGCCGCCTCGATCATCGCCGACGTCGCCGACGGCCTGGCCGCCGCGCACGCGGCCGGCATCGTCCACCGCGACGTCAAGCCGGAGAACGTCCTGCTCGACCTCGCCGCCGCCCCGGGCCCGGGCGGCGCCCCGCGCGCCAAGCTCACCGACTTCGGCGTGGCCCGCCTGGTCGACGCCCCGCGCCGCACCCGGGCCACCCGGATCATCGGCACCCCCGACTACCTCGCCCCCGAGATCATCGAGGGCCTGGAGCCGCGTGCCGCCGTCGACATCTACGCCCTCGCCACCGTGCTCTACGAGCTGCTGGCCGGCTTCACCCCCTTCGGCGGCGGCCACACCGGCGCCGTGCTGCGCCGCCACGTCACGGAACAGGTGCCGCCGATCCCCGGCCTGCCGGACGGCCTGTGGCGGATCATCTCCGAGTGCCTGGCCAAGGCCCCCGCCTCCCGGCTGCGCGCCGCCGAACTGGCCGCCCGGCTGCGCGAGCAGCTGCCCGCGCTGGCCGGTCTGCCGGTGCTCGTCGTCCCCTCCCAGGGCCGCGCCCCGGCCGAGGAGGCGCTCACCCCCGGCGAGGCCGTCTACGCCGAGGTGGACCCCGGCCCCGGCACCCACAAGCGCCGCCGCGGCCCGGCCGTCCCGCTGGTGCCCGGCGTCGCCCCGGACTCCACCCGGGACACCCACACCAGCCTGCGCCGGCCCTCCGCGGAGGAACTGGCCGCGTACGCCGCCGAGTCCCGCGCCCAGCGAGCCGCCCCGGGCGCCGGCCAGCGCCGCGACCGGCAGGCGCTGCTGCGCCGCCGCCGGCTGCTCGCCGTCGTGCTGGCCACCGTCCTGCTGCTGGCGGGCGCCGCCGCGGCCTGGACGGCCTTCGCGGCCACCGCCCCGGACGCCGGCCACCCGCAGCGCCCGGCCGTCCACAGCACCGTCCCGCGGGCGCCGTAGCGGCCGGAGCGGGCCGGGGTGAAGGGCCGGAGGACCCCGGTGTCGTCATGACCACCCCCGGAGCCATTACCCTGGGGGGCGTGGCAGCCGTCGATCCTTCCGAAGAGCTCAAGAACCTCGAAACGACCATGGGGTCGATCGAGGCCGTCCTCGACCTGGACAAGATCCGGGCCGACATCGCGGTCCTGGAGGAGGAGGCAGCCGCCCCCAACCTGTGGGACGACGTCGCGAACGCGCAGAAGGTGACCAGCCGGCTCTCCTTCCTCCAGGGCGAACTGCGCCGGGTCGAGGGCCTGCGCAGCCGTATCGACGACCTGGGCGTGCTGTTCGAGCTGGCCGAGGCCGAGGACGACGCGGACACCCGCACCGAGGCCGAGGTCGAGCTCGTCGCGCTCCAGAAGGCCGTCGAGGAGCTGGAGGTCCGCACCCTCCTGTCCGGCGAGTACGACGCCCGCGAGGCGCTGATCAACATCCGCGCCGAGGCCGGTGGCGTCGACGCCGCCGACTTCGCCGAGCAGCTGATGCGCATGTACCTGCGCTGGGCCGAGCGGCACGGGTACCCCACCGAGGTGTACGACACCTCGTACGCCGAAGAGGCCGGCATCAAGTCCGCGACCTTCACCATCAAGGCGCCGTACGCCTACGGCACGCTCTCGGTCGAGCAGGGCACCCACCGCCTGGTCCGCATCTCGCCGTTCGACAACCAGGGCCGCCGGCAGACCTCCTTCGCCGGTGTCGAGGTGCTCCCGGTCGTCGAGCAGTCCGACCACGTCGACATCGACGAGGGCGAGCTGCGCGTGGACGTGTACCGCGCCTCCGGCCCCGGCGGCCAGGGCGTCAACACCACCGACTCGGCGGTGCGCATCACGCACCTCCCGACCGGCATCGTGGTCTCCTGCCAGAACGAGCGCTCGCAGATCCAGAACAAGGCGTCCGCGATGAACGTCCTCCAGGCCAAGCTGCTGGAGCGGCGCCGCCAGGAGGAGAAGGCGGCGATGGACGCGCTCAAGGACAGCGGCAGCTCCTGGGGCAACCAGATGCGCTCCTACGTGCTGCACCCGTACCAGATGGTCAAGGACGTCCGCACCGCGTTCGAGGCCGGCAACCCGCAGGCCGTGCTGGACGGCGACATCGATGGCTTCATCGAGGCCGGCATCCGATGGAGGAAGCAGCGGGAAACCGCGAACCAAGCGTGAGGATGACGGCCTCGATGAAAATCAAGCACAGCATCGAGGCCGGCATCCGCCGGCGCAAGCAGCGCGAGACCACCGCGCAGTAAGCAGTGAACGCGCAGTAAGCAGTGAGCATGCGAAAGGGCCCCTGACCGGATCGGTCAGGGGCCCTTTCGGTACGTCTCGGGCCTCAGGCCAGCGCCTGCCGGGCGATCAGCGCCACCGCGAGCAGTCCGGCCAGCAGGACCAGCAGCATTGCGGGGGAGAGCGCGGCGAACGGACCCTGCTGCTCCTGCAGCCGGGCCCGGTTGGCGCGGCACACCGGGCAACGGCCATCGCTCACGCGGCCGTTGCAGTTGGCGCACACCAGATGGTCGCAGGTCATGCGATCTCCTCCTCGCTGCTACAGCCAACGCACCGGACGGGGCTTTGGTTCCTGTTCTTGCCCTGTGCGGGGGAGCGGCCGGACACGGTCGCTCCCTCCACTCTGCCAGGTTCTGACCGTTCCGGCTCCCGGGCTGTGAGATGCCTCGCAATATTCGGGGCATAACAGGATATTCTCTCCCAACTTCCGGCCGCTGTCCCGGGCGGACCCTGCGGGCCGACAGCGGATTCGCGTATGGTCCCAAGCCGGGAGCGGCCCTTTCCGCTCCTTTCGCCCGCCCCCGGACCGGGCCGCCCGGGGTGGATCGACCGAGGACTGGCGCCGCCTAGGATGGCCTCCGTGATGCAGCCGTGATCAGATTCGACAACGTCTCCAAGACCTATCCCAAGCAGAACCGTCCCGCCCTGGACAACGTCTCGCTGGAGATCGAGAAGGGTGAGTTCGTCTTCCTGGTCGGCTCGTCCGGCTCGGGCAAGTCCACCTTCCTTAGGTTGTGCCTGCGCGAGGAGCGCCCCTCGACGGGCGAGGTGCACGTGCTGGGCAAGGACCTGGGCAAGCTGTCCAACTGGAAGGTGCCGCACATGCGCCGCCAGCTGGGCACCGTCTTCCAGGACTTCCGCCTGCTGCCCAACAAGACCGTCGCGCAGAACGTCGCCTTCGCCCTTGAGGTGATCGGCAAGCCCAAGAGCGCCATCAACAAGGTGGTGCCCGAGGTGCTGGAGCTGGTCGGCCTCGGCGGCAAGGAGGACCGCATGCCGGGCGAGCTCTCCGGTGGTGAGCAGCAGCGCGTGGCGATCGCCCGCGCGTTCGTGAACCGCCCGATGCTGCTGATCGCGGACGAGCCCACCGGCAACCTGGACCCGCAGAACTCGGTCGGCATCATGAAGCTGCTCGACCGCATCAACCGCACCGGCACCACGGTGCTGATGGCCACCCACGACCAGGCCATCGTCGACCAGATGCGCAAGCGCGTCATCGAGCTCGACAAGGGGCTGCTGGTCCGCGACCAGGCCCGCGGCGTCTACGGATACCAGCACTGACCCACCAGCGCTGAGCCGTAGGGCCCGCCGGCCCGAGCCGTCCGACCAGCAGTACCGACCCTGGAGTTGTTACACGCATGCGCGCCCAGTTCGTCCTGTCGGAGATCGGTGTGGGTCTCCGCCGCAACCTGACGATGACCATCGCGGTCGTCGTCAGTGTCGCGCTCTCCCTCGCCCTCGCCGGTTCCTCGCTCCTGGTCCGCGACCAGGTGAACTCCATGAAGGGGTACTGGTACGACAAGGTCGAGGTGAGCATCTACTTCTGTACCAAGTCCGACGCCCGGAACTCGCCGCAGTGCGACAAGGGCGCGGCCACCGACCAGCAGGTCCAGGACATCAAGGCCCAGCTGGACAAGATGGATTCGGTGGTCCAGTCGGCGACCTTCGAGAGCTCCGCCGAGGCGTACAAGCACTGGAAGGAGATGAACCCGGACAACCCGCTCATCTCCGTCCTGGGCCCGGACGCCATGCCGCAGTCCTGGCGGGTGAAGCTCAACGACCCGACCAAGTACGACGTCATCCAGAGCGCCTTCGCCGGCAAGCCGGGCGTCAAATCGGTCGAGGACCAGCGGAAGATCCTGGAGAACCTGTTCGGCCTGCTGAACGGTCTGCAGACCGCGGCCTTCGTCATCATGGTGCTGATGCTGTTCGTCGCCCTGCTGCTCATCGTCAACACCGTCCGGGTGTCGGCGTACAGCAGGCGGCGCGAGACCGGGATCATGCGCCTGGTCGGTGCCTCGAACTTCTACGTGCAGATGCCGTTCATCGCCGAGGCCGCGTTCTCCGCTCTGCTCGGCGCCGTCATGGCCTCGGGCCTGCTGCTCGGCGGGCACTTCTTCGTCCAGAACTGGCTGGCCGACCGGGTGCAGTTCATCCACTTCATCGGGCTCAGCTCGGTGCTCGCGGTGATACCGCTGCTGGTCGTGGTCGGTATGGGCATGGCCGGTATCGCGGCGTTCTTCACGCTGCGCAAGTACCTCAAGGTCTGACCCGGCCAGGGCCCACCGGCCCTTGGACGGCCCCGGACGGCCCCGGACGGCACTGCGCCGTCCGGGGCCGCCGCCGTTTGCCGCTCCGCCGTTCCGACCCGCCGCGCCGCGTGCGGTGTCTACACTCCGATGCCATGCCAGAAACTCCGCGCAGGGCACGTCAGGCGGCCACCCTCAGCCTGGTGTTCGGCGCCGTGCTGCTGGCCGGGGCCGCCACCGGCGCCTGGGGCGACCCGAGCGAACCGCCGCACCGCCCGTCCGCCGACACGGCGCGGCCCGCGTCCGTCGTCGCCGGGGTCGGCGCGGACCCGGCCGGCACCGCGCTCTCCGAGCAGCAGGCCGAGCACCTGCTCGGCGCCACCGGCGACCGCTGGGGCGCGTACTACAGCGCCCAGGAGTACGCCGAGTTCAGCCAGGGTTTGGACGGCCGCTACCTCGGCGTGGGCCTGTCGGTCGGCCGGGGCGAGGACGGCGTCACCGCGGTCTCCCAGGTGGTGGCGGCCGGGCCGGCTGCCTCGGCCGGGATCGCCCCCGGCGATCGGCTGCTGCGGATCGACCAGGACCAGGCCGACCACCTGCCGGTCACCGAGGTGGTCGCCCGGCTGCGCGGCCGGGACGGCGAGCGCCGGGTCGGCTCCGAGGTCACCTTAGCCGTCCGGCGCGGGGACGGCGCCGTGCGCGAACTCCGGCTGCGCCGCGCCCTGCTGGACAGCCAGCAGGTCACCGCGGAGCACCTGGACCGGGGCGTGCTGCGGATCACCGTGCGGGCCTTCACCAGCGGCGTGGCCGAGCAGGTGCGCGCCGCGCTGCGCGCCCCGCACACCGGCGTGGTGCTCGATCTGCGCGGCAACTCCGGCGGGTTGGTCGAGGAGGCCGTCGGCACCGCCGGGATCTTCCTGGACGGCGGTGCGGTGGGCTCGTACCAGGAGCGCGGCGAGACCCGGGAGTTGACCGCCCCGCCCGGCGGCGACCAGCGCACCCCGCTGGTGGTGCTGGTGGACGGCGGCACGATGAGCGCCGCCGAACTGCTCACCGGCGCGCTCCAGGACCGCAGCCGCGCCGTCGTGGTGGGCTCGCGCACCTTCGGCAAGGGCACCGTCCAGCAGCCCAGCCGGCTCGCCGACGGCGCCGTCCTGGAGATGACCGTCGGCCGCTACTACACCCCGGCCGGCCGCTCCCTCGACGGCACCGGCCTCACCCCCGACGTCCCCGCGACCGGCACCGAGGACGCCGGCGCCCTCGCCCTCCGGGTCCTCGCGGGCCTCGGGACCCGCGCCTAACCCGCACCTAAAGGAGCTGCCCCGACCGGGGCCGAAGTGCGAGAATGACGGCGCTATGGCAAAGGAAACCGGACAGAAGCTGATCGCGCAGAACAAGAAGGCGCGACACGAGTACATGATCCTCGACACCTACGAGTGCGGCCTCGTGCTCACCGGCACCGAGGTGAAGTCGCTGCGCGAGGGGCGGGCCAACCTGGTCGACGGCTACGCCTACATCCAGAACCACGAGGCCTGGATCGACAACGTCTTCATCCCCGAGTACAGCCAGGGGACGTGGACCAACCACGCGGCACGGCGCAAGCGCAAGCTGCTGCTGCACAAGATGGAGATCCGCAAGATCGAGACCAAGGTCCGCGACGCGGGCCACACCCTGGTCCCGCTCTCGCTGTACTTCAAGGACGGCCGGGTGAAGATCGAACTCGCGCTCGCCGTCGGCAAGAAGCTGTACGACAAGCGGCAGACGTTGCGCGAGAAGCAGGACACCCGCGAGACGGCGCGCGCCGTGGCCGCGGCCCGGCGGCGCCAGGGTTAATCCGCTGGACCCTCGCCCGTCGCCTCGCGTACTATGGCGCCAGCACCACGGACGGTCACCGTCCTGCTGTTTCTCAACAAAACATGGGGATGATCGGTTTCGACAGGGGATGTTGAAACAGGGGAAGCGAGCCGAGGAACGCGGCAATGATCTCGTTAACCACGTGTCGCAAAAAAATAATCGCCAACTCTAAGCGCGATTCCCAGCAGTTCGCTCTCGCTGCCTAATAAGCACCGATAGCGCTTGGGTGTCAGACCGGGGAGTTCCCGACCCGGACCCTGGCATAATCTAGGGAACTCAACCGTCCGCCCGGGCTGCGGGGGTGGATGGGAAATCAAACAGCAGCTGGGCCTGTTGGCGGCTTGTCCGTGTGACTGCCAGGGCCGAGAAAATCACAGCGGACTGCGCTCGGAGAAGCCCTGAATTAACTCCACTGGACCCGGGTTCGATTCCCGGCATCTCCACCACCCCATGTTGACACCGAAGGCCGCCCACCGCTCCCGCGGAGGGCGGCCTTCGGTTTTTCCGCGCCCGGGGCGGCGCTCCCGCGCCCCTGGGCGTAGGATCATCCGTCCGCTCGTTTTCCGGAGCCGGATTCCGCCGCAACCACCGAGGCCATGCAGAGCAACACGGATACCACCGCCACCGACCACGAGACCGTCCGCGCGCGCGAGATCGCCGGTGAGCAGCACCACCTCGACACCGTCTACCACCGTCTGGAGGAGAAGCTCGCCGAGGCCGAGTACATCCTGGAGGACGCCGCCAAGCGGGTCCAGGTCGGCACTCCCGGCGCGCTCGCCGAGCGCGACGCCCAGGTCTACCGGGCCGGCGCGCACCTCCAGCGACTCAACAACGAGTTCGAGGACTTCCTGTTCGGCCGGATCGACCTCCAGCGGGCGGACGCCCCGGAGGAGCACGGCATCCCCTCCAACACCCCGCTCGACCCGGCCGACCCGGCGGTGGCCGAGACCCTGCACATCGGCCGCCTCGGCGTGCTGGACGCCGAGTACGGCCCGCTGGTGATCGACTGGCGGGCGCCCGCCGCCGCGCCGTTCTACCGCGCCACCCCGGTCGAGCCGGGCCGGGTGGTCCGTCGCCGGGTGATCCGCTCCAAGGGCCGCAAGGTGATCGGCGTCGAGGACGACCTGCTGCGCCCCGACCTCACCCCCACCCTGGACGGCCGGGAGCTGGCGGTGGTCGGCGACGGCGCCCTGATGGCCTCGCTCGGCCGGGCCCGCAGCCACTCGATGCGCGACATCGTCTCGTCCATCCAGAAGGAGCAGGACGAGGTGATCCGCGCCGCCGCGGGCGGTGCCACCCTCGTCACCGGCGGCCCGGGCACCGGCAAGACCGCCGTCGCCCTGCACCGCGCCGCGTACCTGCTGTACCAGGACCGCCGCCGGTACGCCGGGGGCATCCTGGTGGTCTCGCCGACCCCGCTGCTGGTTTCCTACACCGAGGGCGTGCTGCCCTCGCTCGGCGAGGAGGGCCAGGTGGCCATCCGGGCCGTCGGCTCGCTCGTGGACGGCATCGAGGCGGGCACCTACGACTCCCCGGAGGCGGCCCGGGTCAAGGGCTCGGCCCGGATGGTGCAGCTGCTGAGACGGGCCGCCCGGGCGGCGCTGGAGCTGGGCGCGCCGCAGGAGCTCAAGGTGGTCGCCCGCGGCGAGGTGCTCAAGCTGGACGCGGGCCGGCTCAGGGCCGTCCGCGGCAACGTCGTGGGCTCCGGCGGCACCCCGCTGAACCTGCTGCGCCCGCGCGCCCGCCGGCTGCTGCTGGACGCGCTGTGGCAGGAGGCCATCCGGCACCTGCCGAAGCCGACCGACCACTACGCCCGCGAGCAGCGCCAGGAGGAGAAGGAGTCCTTCGACGAGTACGTCTCGGACGAGGCGCCCTTCCTGGACTTCCTGGACGCCTGGTGGCCGGCGCTGACCCCGCGCCGGGTGCTCGGCACGCTCAAGCAGTCCCGGCACACCAACCGGATCGCCCGCCGCGCCGTGACCCCGGACGAGGCGAAGCTGCTGGCCGCCTCCTGGCGCCACCTGTCCCCGAACGGTGAGGGCGCGCTGTCCGCGCACGACGTGGCGCTGGTGGACGAGCTCCAGGTGCTGCTCGGCGAGCCGGCCCGGCCGAAGGTGCGCGAGGTGGACGCGGTGGACCTGTTGAGCGGTCTGGAGGAGGTCACCACCTTCGCCGACCGCAGCTCCCGCCAGCGCGAGCGCGTCCCCGTCGAGCGGACCGAGTACGCGCACGTGATCGTGGACGAGGCGCAGGACCTCACCCCGATGCAGTGGCGGATGATCGGCCGCCGGGCCCGGATGGCCACCTGGACGATCGTCGGGGACCCGGCGCAGTCCTCCTGGCCGTTCCCGCAGGAGGCGCAGTCCGCGCTGGACGAGGTGCTGTCCGGCAAGCAGCGCCGCCGCTTCACGCTGACCGTCAACTACCGCAACCCGGCCGAGATCGCCGAGGTGGCGGCCAAGGTGCTGGCGCTGGCCGCGCCGGGCACGCCGTCGCCGAGCGCGGTGCGCCACGTCGGGGCGGAGCCGCGCTTCGCGGCCGTCACCGACCCGTCGCCGGAGGCCTTCGGCGCGGCGGCCCGGGCCGAGCTGGAGCGGCTGCTGAGCGAGGTGGACGGCACCGTGGCGATCGTGGTGCCGATGGACCGCCGGGCCGAGGCGGCCGGCTGGGCCGAGGGCCTGGGCGAGCGCGTGGTGGCCCTCGGCAGCCTGGAGGCCAAGGGCCTGGAGTACGACGCGACCGTGGTGGCCGATCCGACCGGCATCGCCGGCGAGTCGGAGGCCGGCCTGCGGGTGCTGTACGTGGCGCTGACCCGGGCGACCCAGCGGCTGACCGTGCTGTCCGGCCCGGACGACCTGCCGGACGCGGCCGGCGTGCCCGCGCTGCTGCACGACTGACGGTCGGTCCGCCGCACGAAGAAGGCCCCTCACCACTGGTGAGGGGCCTTCAGACGCTAGTGACACCGACCCGCCATGCTCGCCTCGCGGCAAGTGGTCCCTCGAAGGGACGAAGGTTGGGCCCGGGGGCTTGGATCGAGCCGGTGTCCCGTCCAATGTAACGCATCGGCCCGGAGAGGCAAGGAGTTGACAGCCTCGTTGTCGACCCGCTTGTGGGGTCCACACACTCAATGAACGTTATTTCTGGCTACGCGCTGGTAGGTGCGACGATCGAGGTCTAGCATGCGCAGGTGATGCCTTCAACAAAATGTTGAACCTGCCGATGGATGGAAGAAGGAAGCGTCGATGGCGACGGTGCCCAGTGTCTCCAACTCGATCACGGTTCGGCTCGAAGTCCCGGCCCGGGGCAACGCGGTCAGCGCGATCACCACGGCGGTCGAGTCCTCCGGCGGATCGGTCACCGGCCTCGACGTCACCGCCTCCGGCCTGGAGGCCCTGCGGATCGACGTGACCGTGGCCGCCTCCTCGGTGGCGCACGGCGAGGAGATCGTCGAGAAGCTGCGGGCGATCGACGGCGTGTCGATCGGCAAGG
>NZ_JAHTKP010000004.1 GCF_019192735.1 Kitasatospora aureofaciens | reverse complement strand
CGAGGCATCGCCACCCGGTATGACAAGACCCCGGAAAGCTACCTCGCCGGCCTCCACCTCCGTGGCGCGATGATCTGGATCAAGGACCTCACCCGGACCCACTGATCACGACCGAATACGCGCCCTAGGACGGGATCGGCGGGCGACCCGCCGGGCACGGCCCGGCCGTCGCTACGCGCCCACCACCCACGGAGGCCCTCGGCGGATCACACTGTGACGCAGGAAAACGGATGGACGGACCCGGTCGGCGGCCACCGGGACCACCCCGCCCGCACGGTGGGGGCAGACCGTCGGTCCGTCCTCCCCGCGCAGACGGGCGAAGGCGTCGGCGAACCGCCGGCGCCAGCGCCGGGCCAGCGTCCGCAGCGTGCGCGCCAGGCCCAGCAACCGCCACAGCACCACCTCGACCCGGTGCAGCAGCCAGCCCGTGGCGACCACCGCGACCAGGTGCGCGGCCAGCATGGTCGGCGAGTGCCCGAGCAGCCCGGCGTGGGCGGCCGTGTGCGCGGCACCGGCCGCGGGCCCCATGTGGTGGTGCATGTGCTGGTGCCCGTCACCCGCCGCACCGAGCCGCTTCACCGAGCCCTGCATCTGCACGCCGGAACCGCTCTCGAACAGCAGGTGCAGACCCAGCTGGCCGAAGGAGAACGCGCCCATGATCGCGGGCATCGACCGCTGCCGCCCCGCGCCGACGGCACCGACGACCGCCATCAGCAGCCAGCCGATCACCAGCTCCCCCGAGCCGACGCCGCCTCCGGCGGCGGCATGCGCGGCCGCGGCCAGCGCCACACTCACCGTGGCCAGCCCGACTGCCCGCACCAGCCGGACATCGGGCGCAGCGGCACGGGACACCTTGGGACGGGCTGGCTGGAACATGGCGGCCCCATCATGCCAGTCCCGCCGCCCCCGGCCACCCCGGACCTCGAAACCGGACACCCGAGGCCGCCGAGCCGACCCGCCGCCGATCGGCACCCGGACGACGGCCAGGTGCCTCGGAGGCTGCCGTCGGGATCGGAGCGCCAGGTGCGTGCGCCCTCGCTCAGGGCGCAGGCTTCTCAGGGGACACGGGGTACGGCACGAAGGTGCCGGCGTGTTCGTCGACCACCAGCGGGCGGCCGATCGGCGGGGCGGAGCGCTGGGGGCAGGCCGGGCGGTCGCAGACCTTGCACCCCAGGCCGATCGGGGCCGCGGCGGCCTCGTCGGTGAGGTCGAGGCCGGCCGAGTACACCGTCCGGTGGGCGTGCCGGAGTTCGCAGCCGAGGCCGAGGGCGAAGGTCTTGCCCGGCCGCCCCCAGCCGCCGGGTGATCGGGTGACGGCGCGGGCGGTCCACAGGTAGCGCTGCCCGTCCGGCATGGCGGCGACCTGGACGTGGACCCGCCCGGGCGAGGCGAAGGCCTCGTAGACGTTCCACAGCGGGCAGGTGCCGCCGGTGCGGGAGAAGTGGAAGCCGGTGGCGGACTGGCGTTTGGAGACGTTGCCGGCCCGGTCGACCCGGACGAAGGAGAACGGCACCCCGCGCAGCCGGGGTCGCTGGAGGGTGCTGAGCCGGTGGCAGACGGTCTCGTAGCCGACGCCGAAGCGGTCGGTGAGGTGCTCGATGTCGTAACGCGCCGACTCGGCCTCGGCGTGGAAGGCGGGGTAGGGCAGGACGAGCGCGGCGGCGAAGTAGTTGGCCAGGCCGATCCGGGTGAGCGCGTGGGCCGCCGAGCCCTCGGGGCTGTCCTGAGCCGCGAGTTCGGTGAGCAGCGCGTCGTGTTCCAGGTAGGCGAGCTGGGTGGCCAGGCGGAAGGCCTGCTGGCCGGGGCGCAGCCGGGGTGAGAGGCGGAGGGTGCGGGTGGCCGGGTCGTAGTGGTGCAGCCGGTCGTCGCCGGTGCCCGGGCCGGTGGCCACCGTGACGCCGTGGCGGTCGGCGAGCCGGTCGGCCAGCGTGGTGCGCACCCGCGACCGGGCCGGCTTCGTCGTCAACGCCCTGCTCGTGCCCTATCTGCTGTCCGCGATCCGGATGGCCGAGGCCGGCCACGCCACCCCCGAGGACATCGACGCGGGCATGGTCCACGGCTGCGCCCACCCGATGGGCTCGCTCCACCTCGCCGACCTCATCGGCCTGGACACCGTCGAGGCGATCGCGCGTGCGCTGTACGACGAGTACAAGGAGCCGCTGTACTCACCCCCGCCCCTGCTCTCCCGCATGGTGGAGGCCGGCTTGCTGGGCCGCAAGACCGGCCACGGCTTCCACGTCCACCGGACGGGCTGACCGCCCCGGTCGGCCCGTGGGGCGGACGGGAGCCGGATCCCGACCGCCCCGACCGGATCCGCGTCAGTCGGCCAAGCCGGCGCGGACCTGCCGGGCCGCGGCGACCAGGTGCTCCAACGACGCCTGCGTCTCGGGCCAGCCGCGGGTCTTCAGGCCGCAGTCGGGGTTGACCCAGAACCGCTCGGCCGGGATCGCCTCCAGCCCGGCCCGGAGCAGGCGGACGGCCTCCTCGGTGCTCGGGACGCGGGGCGAGTGGATGTCCCACACCCCCGGGCCGACCTCGCGCGGGTACCCCACCCCGGCCAGCTCGCCGGCCACCTGCATGCGGGAGCGGGCGGCCTCCAGCGAGATCACATCGGCGTCCAACTCCTCGATGGCGCTCAGGATGTCCCCGAACTCGGCGTAGCACATGTGGGTGTGGATCTGGGTGTCCGCACGGACCCCCGAGGTGGTGAGCCGGAACGCCTCCGTCGCCCAGTCCAGGTACGCAGGCCGGTCGGCCGCCCGCAGCGGCAGGGTCTCACGCAGGGCCGGTTCGTCGACCTGGATGACGGCGCCGCCGGCCGCCTCCAGGTCGACGACCTCGTCGCGCAGGGCGAGGGCGACCTGGCGGGCGGTCTCGGCGAGCGGCTGGTCGTCGCGGACGAACGACCAGGCGAGCATCGTGACCGGGCCGGTGAGCATGCCCTTGACCGGGCGGTCGGTCAGCCCCTGGGCGTAGCGGAACCATTCGACGGTCATCGGGTGCGGGCGGGAGATGTCCCCGGCGAGCACGGGCGGCCGCACGTACCGGGTGCCGTAGGACTGCACCCACCCGTGCCGGGTGGCCAGGTAGCCGGTGAGCTGCTCGGCGAAGTACTGGACCATGTCGTTGCGTTCGGGCTCGCCGTGCACCAGGACGTCCAGGCCGGCCTTCTCCTGGAAGGCGATCACCTCCCGGATCTCGGCCGCCATCCGCTCCTGGTAGGCGTCCTGGTCGATCCGTCCGGCGGTCAGGTCGGCCCGGGCGGCACGCAGGTCGGCGGTCTGCGGGAACGAGCCGATCGTGGTGGTGGGCAGCAACGGAAGCCCCAGCCTGGCGCGTTGGGCCTCGACGCGGTCGGCGTAGGGCTGGGCCCGACGGGCGTCGGCCTCGGTGACGGCGGCGGTGCGGGCCCGGACGGCGGGGTCTCGGGTGATCGGCGAGGCGGCCCGCGAGGCGAGATCGGCCCGGTTGGCGGCGAGTTCGGCGACGATCGCACCCGCGCCCTCGCGCAGGCCGCGGGCGAGCAGTGCGGTCTCCGTCGCCTTCTGCCGGGCGAAGGCGAGCCAGCGGGCGATCTGCGGGTCCACCTCGCGTTCGGCGGTGGCGTCGAGCGGGACGTGCAGCAGCGAGCAGGACGGCGCGACGTCCACGCTGTCGGCGAGGCCCAGCAGGGTGGCCAGGGTGGCGAGCGAGGCGCCGAGGTTGTTGATCCAGATGTTGCGGCCGTCGACCACCCCGGCGACCAGGCGCTTGCCGGGCAGCCCGCCGGCGGCGGCGAGGTCGTCCAGGTTGGCGGCGGCCCGTCCTGTGAAGTCCAGCGCCAGGCCCTCGATCGGGGCCTTGGCCAGCACCGGCAGGGCGCCGCCGAGGCGGTCGAAGTAGCCGGCGACCAGCAGCTTCGGACGGTCGGTGAGAGCGCCCAGCTCACGGTAGGCGCGGGCGGCGGCGTTCAAGTCGGCGGGTGTGCAGTCCTGGGCGAGCGCCGGCTCGTCCAGCTGCACCCACTCGGCCCCTGCGGCGCGCAGGTCGGCGAGGAGTTCGGCGTAGACGGGCAGCAGCCGGTCCAGCAGGGTGAGCGGCTGGAAGTCGGGTGCGACCCCGGGGGCGGGCTTGGCCAGCAGCAGATAGGTGACCGGTCCGAGCAGTACCGGGCGGGCGTCGTGACCGAGCGCCAGCGCCTCCCTCAAATCGCCGACCTGCTTTGCGGAGTCGGCCGCAAAGGCGGTGTCGGGGCCGAGTTCGGGCACCAGGTAGTGGTAGTTGGTGTCGAACCACTTGGTCATCTCCAGCGGCGCCACCTCCTGCGTGCCGCGCGCCATCGCGAAGTACCCGTCCAGCGGGTCGGCCTCGTAGGCGGCCCGGTGCCGGGGCGGGATCGCGCCGACCGCGACGGTGGCGTCCAGCACGTGGTCGTAGAGCGAGAAGTCGCCCGTGGGCACTTCGTTCACGCCGGCGTCGACGAGCTGCTGCCAGTTCTCCCGGCGTAGCACCGCCGCGGTGGTGTGCAGGGCGTCGGCGGTGACGGTGCCCTTCCAGTACCCCTCGATCGCCTTCTTCAGCTGCCGGTTGCGGCCCTGCCGGGGGTAGCCGTACACGGTGGCCCGGGTGGCGGCGGCTGCGGACTTCGCTGTCAAGGGACTCTCCTTCGCGAGTCTGTCTCCTGTGGTCCCCGGGGACGGGACGAAGGCGCGAAGGGGTGACGGACCGGGCGGTGGCCGCAAGGACGTCGCGTGCCGGATCCACCTGGTATGTACGCCGACCCGCCCACGAGGTCACCGGGATGTCCGCGCGCGATCGGTCGCGCGCGGGCAACGGGCAGGTCTTCGGACTCGCGGGCACGGCCGCCCGGACAAGGGCGGACACCTACTGGCCGTCGCTTCCCAGGCCCACCCGGGCCCAGTGCGTATGACGGCGGTCGTTCCCACTCACCGCTGCGGGGCAGTCCCGGATTCCCACCGGGTTCCCTCTTACGACGCGCCTGCCTGGCGGACAGGGCGAACCAGCTGCCCGGCCAGCCTAGAGGGAACCCGGCGGCCCCGACAGGGGAATCCCGGAATGCGTCCGCCGACTGAGACTGCGCCGACCATCGCTGGCACTTTCAGCTGACACCCTCGTCCGTACACGGCGTGTTCGGCGCGTTTCCGTCCGGTGCTCCCCGACGATGTGTCAGGCCGACGCCGGTGCACCGAGGAGCGAACCACCGAGTAGGGAGATGAACCCATGACCGGGAAAGCGAAACCCGAACCCAATGGCCACAAAGGCGGCCGAGCCCAGGAAGCCCTGGAATCGGTCGTCGACTTCGTCGTCGAGCGCAAGGCGCTCGCCCACGAGTCCGGCGAGCGGGTCCAGCCCAAGAAACCGCCGGAGGACCTCCAGCCCCGCGACCTGCACGTCTGCATGGGGCTGAACTCGTGCAGCAACCAGGACATCACCAAGAGTGCTCCGATGGCAGGCATGGGCGCGTGCGCCACCGTGCTCCACGTCTGCCACGGCGAAGGCGCCTGCCGGGGGCGTGGCGGCTGCGGCTACCACGGTTCGGACTTCGAGCACGCCCACCCCGGTGAGCAGGCCTGCCGCTGGAACGGGAGCTGCGCCAGCCCGATCAACGAGAGCCGGGTCTTCGCCGCCGGCCCGTACAAGGGCAAGAGCGTCTGGATGACGGCCCGCAAGCTGTTCGAAGCCCGGATGTACGAGGCCGGCGTCGCTTTCGGGCCGTCCCCCGGTCAGGGCTACCCGGACAACATGGTCCCCGAGTATGACCGTTAGCGCGCCCGACGGCGGGCTCCGCCCCGACACCCGCCGACTGGGCTTCGGCGTCGGACTGCGCGGCCCGCACGTCCCGTTCATCCGCGCCCACTGGCCGGACGTCGACTTCTTCGAAGTGCTCACCGAGAACTACCTGCACTGCCGCGGCGGACGCCGCCGCGCCCTCGACGAGATCGCCGAGCGCTACCCGATCCTGCTGCACGGCGTCTGCCTCTCGATCGGCAGCACCGACCCGCTCGACCGTGACTACCTGGCCCGGCTGCGGCGGCTCGCCGACGAGGTGCAGGCCGTCTGGGTGTCGGACCACGTGTGCTGGACCGGGGTCGCCGGCGTCAACACCCACGAGCTGCTGCCGCTGCCCTTCACGGAGGAGTCGCTCGCGCACGTGGTGGGCCGTGTCCGGATGGTCCAGGACATCCTCGAACGTCCACTCGTCCTGGAGAACCCGAGCACCTACGCGGGTTTCACCGCCTCGACGATGACCGAGTGGGAGTTCCTGTCCCGGCTCGCCGACGACTCCGACTGCGCGCTGCTGCTGGACGTCAACAACGTCTACGTGTCCTCCGTCAACCACGGGTTCGACCCGCACACCTACCTGCGCGCCCTGCCCCACCAACGCGTCGTCCAGACGCACCTGGCCGGCCACACCGACTACGGCACGCACATCGTCGACACCCATGACGCCGCTGTCTCCCCCCAGGTCTGGGACCTGTACCGGACGGCCGTCCGGCTCACCGGCGGCGTCTCGACACTGGTGGAGTGGGACGACCACCTGCCGTCCTTCCCGGAACTCCTGGCGGAGGCGGACCGGGCCCGCGCGCACGCGTCGGCCGTCGCGCACGCATCATCCGACGCCCCGCCCACGGGCGGCGTGCGTGGCTGACGCGCCAGGGCTCGCCGCTCTCCAACACTGGATGCAGACCGCGCTGCTCGACCCCGGCGCGGCGGCCCCCGACGGCACGGCCTCCCGGGTGCTCACCGCCTCCGCGCAGCTGGGCGCCGACCGTCGCCTCGCCCTCTACCAGCACGGCTGTCGCATGCGTCTGCTGGAAAGCATGCGCAGCCTGCACCCGGCTCTCGTCCGCCTGCTCGGCCAGGACCTGTTCGACCGGTTCGCCCAGGAGTATCTCGACGCCTGCCCCTCGCGTTCGTACCTGCTCAGCCGGCTGGACGAGCACTTCGCCGAGCACCTCCAGCGCAACCGGCCGGACGCGCAGGGAGAGCACGAACCGTGGGTCGACGTCCTCATCGACCTGGCCCGGCTGGAGCGCCTGTACACCGAGGTGCTGGACGGCCCCGGCACCGAGGAGCCCGGGCACACCGCTCACGGCCGGGACGCTGCCGAGGTCACGGTCGCGCCCTGTCTGCGGCTGCTGCGCACCAGCGCCCCCGTCCACCACTACCTGATCGCGGCACTGCGCGGCGAGGACGCCGACCTCCCGCAGCCGCACCCCACCTGGCTGGCGATCAGCCGGCGCGACTACGTCGTCGTCATCCGGGAACTGGCGTCCGACGCCTACACCGCCCTGCATGCGCTCAGTACCGGTGCCCCGGCGAGCCGAGCCGTGGGCACCGCCGATCCGCTCCGCGGCCGGGCGTGGCTCCGGGAGTGGGCCGCCGCGGGCTACATCACCGTCAACGTCCGGCCATGCGCTGAGGAAGGGATCGTCCGATGACCTCGACGAGCAGTATCTCGCCGCTCTTCACCAATCCGTCCGACTTCAAGAAGGGGGAGATCAAGACCCTCGCGAACCTCCGCGCGCACCTGAAGGTCGCGGCGAGGGTGGAGATGTGCACCATCCCGCTGTATCTGTACTCCGCGTACTCGATCAAGACGAAGGGCTACTCCCAGTGGTCCCCGGGCATCGGGGCGTTCCGCACCATCCTGGGTATCGCCATCGAGGAGATGCTCCACCTCTGCCTGGCGCGCAACCTGCTCATCGCCGTCGGCGGCGACATCACCTTCTGCGCCGCGGACTTCATCCCCGAGTACCCGGGTGTGCTGCCCCACCACCAGGGACGCCTGGAGCTGCACCTGGAGCGGCTCTCCAAGGACCTGGTGGAGAAGACCTTCATGCCGCTGGAGTTGCCGGAGCCCAGGCTGATGGTGAGCGGCGAGGAGGAGGAGCACGTCGAGGACTACGGCACGCTCGGCGAGTTCTACCGAAGGATCAAGGAGGGGTTCAAACTCCTGGACAAGAAGAAGGAGATCGACTGGAGCAAGTGCCGCAAGGAGTTCCAGTACCACCGCGCCTACTGGAACCAGAACGGCGGCGGCACGACCCTGCTGGTGACCGACCTCGACAGCGCCCTCAAAGCTCTGGACACCATCATCGACCAGGGCGAGGGCGCCGACCCCGAGAAGGGCACCGTGCCGCGCAACCCGGCCAATCCGCAGCCGGGCCTGGAGGAGTACACGCACTTCGAGAAGTTCAAGCGGATCGCCGCGTACATCGAGGGCATCGGCGTCGTCGACGGCACCCGGGAGCAGAAGGTCAAGGGCGGGCCCGAGGTGCCCATCGTCAACATCGACAGCACCCTCGCCGTGGCCGTCCTCGCCAGGGATCCGCACGTGGGTGACAAGTACGTCCAGGACAGCGTGCGCCTGCGCGCGCTGATGACGCTGTTCAACGCGGCCTTCACCTACACCCTGGCGCTGCTCGACGAGCTCTACAGCCGGAAGGTCGACGACCTGCGAACCGACTTCACCAGCCGCCGCTACCACCTGGAGCGCACCTTCATCGCGTCCATGCAGGGTGTGCTCTACCCCATCGCGGACCTGCTCACCAGGACCCCCACGGGCCGGACCCGGATGATCAACGGCAAGGAGGAGCCCGAGTACGCCGGGCCGGCCTTCGAGTACTACCAGTACGGCGTCGGCATTTACGGCGGTACCGCGATGCACGCCGAACTCGTCGACCTGTGCCGGCAGGCCATGACGTACTTCCCCCAACTCGGCGGTGAGGACGGCGTGCAGCGCCAGATCGGCCTCCTTCCGGAGCTGACGCCCGTCGGCGCAGCCGTCCTGGTCTGACGGCACGGCATTCGAGACAACGAGCCATTCGAGACAACGAGGTGAGAACGACGTGAACCCCGATCTTGAGAAGGACATCGAGGAGCGCTACCGGAATTCGTTCGGCGTCGTCGCCGGCTATCTGCCGGAGAACCGGGCGGCGCTGGACGAGTGGCAGCTCGGCCTCATGCAGCAGGTCGCGGACGAGCGGGAGAAGGGTACGGAACTCCGTCCGTCCGTGAAGAACCTGCAGGATCTGATCGACAGCGACGGAATCGTCCGGATGTACGTCACCGAGATGATCGACCAGGTCCGGCCGGAGCACAAGAAGGGGATCCACACCATCCCCGACCTGCTCCAGGCCCTGAACGTGATCACGAAGACCGCGCCGGAGTACCGCCGGAACCCCCGTGACCGGAACTTCTTCCCCATGTCGTCCCTGTTCGTCTACATGATGATGACGCCGGCCGGCGAGGCGGCGTTCCGCAACGAGGACTTCAACGACGCGATCAGGGACATCCTGAAGGACTGGTGCGACTTCCTGGACAGGCCGGAGAGCCGTACCGTCCTGACCGAGGACGAGAACGGCTGGCTGTCGCAGGCCGCCCGGGAGCAGAACAAGCTCTACGAGTTCGTGACCGATCCTGACGAGCCGTACTGGGGATTCCGGAGCTACAACGACTACTTCCACCGGCAGATCAAGGACGAATTCCGCCCGGTCGCGGGGCTCGGCGACCCCAAGGTCGTCGTTTCGGCCAACGACGGAACCCTCGTCCGGTATGTGCGAGGCGTCAAGAGAAGTGACAACTTCTGGATCAAGGGCCAGCCGTATTCGCTGGTCAACATGCTGGACTCGGATGACTACACCGACCGGTTCATCGGTGGCGACGTGTTCCAGTCATTCCTCTCGGGCGCCGACTACCACCGCTGGCGCGCGCCGATCGACGGCATCGTCCGGATGCCGCGGGTCGTCGAGGGCCTGATGTTCAGCAACGCGGAGACCGCCGGCTGGGACACCACCGCCGGCACGAAGTCGCAGTGCTACCAGGCATCTGTCAACACCCGCGGGCTGGTCTTCATCGAGAGCAAAGACCCGAAGATGGGCATGGTCTGCGTCATTCCCATCGGGATCACCGAGATCTCGTCGATCACGATCTCGGTGAAAGACGGCCAACCGGTCGAGAAGGGCCAAGAGCTGGGCTACTTCAGCTACGGCGGCTCAAGCATGTGCCTGGTCTTCCAGCCCGGCGCGATCGACCACTTCACCGTGCCGCAGAACACCGGCGGTGACGACAACGCCGGCGCACCGATCTTCGTCAATTCACAGATCGCACTCGCCAGGTGAGGTGAGCCGGGAGAGCTGAGGTGTCACGCCGGGTGCGAGAATCCCGGCGTGACACCTCGCACCAGCGCACCGCCCTCGGCGGAGTCGGTACGGCCCCTGGAGCTCTTCTTCGACGAGCCCGACGGCGCCGGGGTCACCGCCGCCGTCAACGCCTGCGACCCGGTGGAGCGGGCCCGGTTGGACGCATCCGCCTGGGACCTGCTGTGCGCGCTCGACCGGCTCCGCCCCGACCTGGAGCCCTCTGTGTACATGGGGCGCTTCGATGCCGGCATGTCGCTCGCGCTTGGCGCCGGCTTCGGTTCACCGGGCTACGACGTCGAGGCGCTGCTCCAGCGGGCGGGCGGCGACCCCGCGCACGCTGCCGAACTGGTCGCGTCCGACCAGCCAAGCAATCCCAGACAAAGCAGCTGAGCCCCGGAACGGGCCTTCGCCCGTGAGTCGCGGACGAACCCTGGCTGACCGCAGCACCGGTTTCGTCGGCGACCTGGCGCTCACTCCCGACGGCAGCCGCCTGTACGCGCTGAGCAAGCCGGACGGTCACGCCGCCGTGGTCGGCCTCTCGCCGGAAGGACGCGGGCGCCTACCTGCAGATCGTCAACTTCTGATCGGAAGTGGCCCGTTGAGGGCCGCCGGCCGGGCCGGATCGGGCAACCGAACCGGCCCGGCCTCAGCCCGCGGTACTTTGGGCGGCCGGTCGGACGGCAGTAGCTCGGTCGTCACCAGGTAGGTGCTGACCCAAACCGCCGGGGCGAGCGCGGTCCGTCACGAGTAGGGGAGCAGCCGGTTGCCCTTCAGTCGGTCCTCGGGTCGCGGCCGGCCGCCGGGCGCCCCGGTGAGACCCGCACCGCTGGTCCTGACTGCGGGCAGTGCCGCCGGTACTCGAAGTCACGAGAGCGGGGCCCACGGGGTGGTGAACGCTCGGCCCGCCGGATCCGTATCCAAGGGAGGCACGTCCTCGCGAGCGGCACAGAGGCAGCGGTGGCCGGGGGCCGTCGCCTTACCCTGGAATCCTGATGACTTCCCCGTCAATCCGAATCGCACTGCTGGGGACTGCGGTGGTGTGTGCCGTGGCGAACGCCGTGGTCCACCTGATCCTCGTCCCCTCGCATCTGGAGGAGAAGCTCTACATCGGCGCCCTGTTCGTGGTCGGGAGCGTGGTGATGTTGGGTGTGGCCGTCGGTCTCGTCGTTCTCCGGCGGCCGGTCGGTGCCTGGCTGGTCGGGTCGGCGACCAGCGTCGGCATGATCGTCGGGTTCCTGCTGTCCCGCACGGTCGGACTTCCGGGCTACCACGAGGACGGCTGGGAGTTGCCGTACGGCCCGCTCTCGCTGGTCGTGGAAGCGCTGTTCGTCGTCCTGTTCGCGGCCTGGCTCGGCAGGGCCGATACCGTACGCGGCGCCGTGCCGCACCCTCGGGTCGTCCGCCGGATAAAGGCGCTGTCCGGGCGGTCCCGCTAACCGGGGCGCCGCCCCGCCTTGTCGGCGGGTGCACCGCCGCTACCCCGCCCGGGCGGCGCGCCGCTCGGACTCCAGGCGGACCGCGGCCGGCGAACCGGCCACCACCGCCTCCTACCGGCGGGCGACCGGCCGGGCCACCAGCGCGCGACGGTCGCCGTCACCCTGCTCCCGGCCCGCGGCTACAGCTGGGCCGGCGTCCTCAGCTCCGACCCGGCCGTCGCCGCCGTCACCGACACCCGCACCGACGCCGACGGCACAGGGCACGCCGTCGTCCACGCGCTGGCCGTCGGCACCGCACAGATCACGTCCTCCGACACCTACACTCCTGACCGCTTCGGCCCGCCCACCCCAGCTCTGGACACTGGAGCTTCACATCCGGTAGCGAAAGCCCCCGGGCGTGCTGCCCAACGAGCCGACTGACAAGCCCGGTTCAGCGGAATCGAGGGCTGTGTCGGGGGCCCGGGCCCCGGGTGGCCCGGGAGCTCGACGGCTGCTTCCGATTCAGCCTGCCGGGCGGGAGGCCGCGGGGCCGGGCCGGTGCTGGAGGTCGACCGGATTCTCCCCGTCGGCCGGGGGCGGCGTGGCAACAGGATTCATCGGCTGTCCGGGGGCCTGGCCCGGCGCGCTGCCCGGCGCCTGGGAAGGTGTCCTGCCTGGCGTGGTGGCCGGTGCCTGGGAAGGAGTCCTGCCCGGGTCGGAGGTGTGGCCGGCAGTCGGCGAGGGGGCGGCCGCTCCTGTGCCGGTCAAGGGCGAGCCCGGACCCGGCGTTGGCGCGGTGGGTTCGGTCGTGGGTGTGAGGCCGGGGGTGCTGGTCGGGGCCGTGCTCCGGGCCGGCGAGGTGGCCGGCGCCGGAGAGGCGCCGCCGCCGGACGTGCAGGCGCCGGCCATGAGGACGAGGAGCACGGTGGCTGCCGGGATGGCGGGGAGTCTCTTCACAGGTGGGTGTCTCCGCTCTCGTGGTGTCCACGCTTGGACGGCGGTGGCGGTGGCTCGGTTCCGGATCCGGCCGGCGGGCGCGGCGGTCCCGGGCACGCCGGTGCCCGGCCTGCTCGGGGTGAGCGGGCCGGGCACCAGTGCGTGCTACGGGTGTGATCAGTCCTGGGCGTTGTTGTCGCCGTCGAGGCGGCGCAGGTTGAGGGACCAGATGCCGCGGCCGAAGGTGGCGGCGTAGAGCTTGCCGTCGGGGCCGGTCTTCAGCTGCTGCACCGAGGTGGTGGGCAGTTCCTCGCCGAGGACCGAGAAGTCGGTCTCGCCCGGTGCGCGGTAGAACGCGGCCAGGTCGGTGCCGAGTGCCAGGCCGCCGTTCGGCAGGATCTTGACCGAGGTGGCCGGGACGTCGGGCAGGTTGGCGGAGACGTCGGTCCAGGTGGCGCCGCCGTCACGGGTCTCGAAGAGGTGACCGATGCCGGCGCCCGGGCCCTCGGTCCACGTGCGGGAGAAACCGTTGAAGGCGACGAAGACGTGCTGGGCGTCGTTCTCGTCGACCGCGAAGGACGAGATGTAGCGGTTGGGCAGGGCGCCGTCGACGGGAAGGTTGAGCTGGTGCCAGCCGGTGCCGTCGGTCTTGCCGACGGCGATGCCGCGGCTGAAGCCCTGGTTGTTGCAGGGGCCGCACCAGCCCGCGTACACGGTGCCGTTGACGGTGGCGACGGCGGTGGCGACGTGGCCGGCGCCCAGGTCGTACGCGGAGGTCCACTCGCTGCCGCTGCGGATCGCGAAGCCCTTGTTCTGGACCCAGACGTGCCGGCCGCCGGCGACCCAGGAGTTGGTGTTCTTCGGGTCGCTGGTGATCGGGGCGATGAATCGGGCGCCCGCGCCGCCGAGGTCCTTGTCGGGCGGGGCGATCTCCCAGGAGGTGGCCTTGCTCGGGTCGGTGTTCCCGGAGCCGTCGTTGACGGCGCAGTTCTGGGTGACCCACATGTCGAGGTAGACGTACTCCTCGGTGATGTTGCAGCCGTTGGCGGGGTCGACGATGGTGTCGGCGCCGTCGCCGCCGAAGTTGGAGCCCATGACCTTGTCGTGGGCGCGCAGGATGGACTCGCCGTTGTCCTGCAGGCCTCCGGAGACGATGACGCCCTTGCCGGAGCGGTCCGCCGGGTCCTTGCCGACGCCGACCGAGTAGTACTGCAGGGTGTCGATCGTGCCGTCGGCCAGCGACGTCCAGTCCTTGGCGTGACCACCCGAGTCGACCGCGCCGTTGACCGGGCGGCTGTAGATGCCGCCGTCGTTGCCCACGAACACGCTGGTCTTGCCCTGATATGTGCCGATGGCCACCGCGTGCTGGTCGGAGTGCGTCGTCGGCGAGCAGTCTCCGGTCTGCTTGGTGGGGTCGATGCTCCAGCACGGGAACGGGAAGTTCCAGTAGGGGCCGGGGACCGTCCAGGTGCTTCCACCGTTCTTCGTCTCCAGCACCTCCTCCAGACCGGCGTAGAGGTGGTCGGGGTTGGCCGGGTCGACCTGGAGGAACTGGTTGTACCAGGACTGGATGCCCGGCTGGTAGCCCGCGCCCTGCAGGGCCGAGCCGGAGCCCTTGATCTTGTCCTTGTCCGCGATCAGCGTCCACGGACCAAAAGGAGAACCGGACTTGGAGACGTAGATGCCCTTGAGACCGGTGTCCGGGTTGTGCGCCATGACGTCCGGGGACTGGTCGATGGCGTAGTAGCGCGAGCCGTCCGCCGAGCGGGCGAAGGTCACGTTGCCGACGTTCGCGGCGTCCGTGGGCAGGTCGCCGAGGGCGGCGACGCGCTGCCAACTCCCGTCCGCCGCCTTGCTGTAGAAGCCGTTGTAGGTGTCGCCGCCGCGCCAGCCGACCGCCAGGATCACCTTGGACGGGTCCTTGGGGTCGATGGCGATGTCGTTGGCGATGTTCTTGTACGGCGCGCTCGGGTCCTTGGCCTTCGAACCGCCGGGCAGGTAGTCGGGGTTGGGCGCGAACTCCAGCGTCCACGGGCCGGAAAGGTCGGTGGTGGAGTGGCTGAACACGCCCCGGCTGGTGGCAGCCCACACCCTGTCCCCGCCGAACCGCAGCGCGTGGATGATGGTCGACTCCAGCTCGGCGCCGCCCACCCGGTTGCCCGGCTGGAACTCGCCGTGCTTCGGGTCCGCGAGGAGGTACACACCCGTGCCGACGTACGAGGTGGCACCGGTGTTGGATTCGCCGGTGGCGTACCAGAGCCGCCCGGAGCCGTCCAGGTTCAGCGTGCCCGTGGACAGCGACGGCAGGCTGTCCGCGATCGGCTCCCAGTCCCCACCGCCCGTGCTGGAGCGGAACACGCCGCCGTTGGCACCACCGGCGTAGACGTAGCCGTCGTTGTCCGCGGCGATGCCGGTGATCCGGCCGGTCACCTTGCCGGAGCCACCGCTGGAGTTGGAGTTGACGTCGCGGTAGCGCGGGTCGTCCGAGTTGTACGGCTTGTTGGTGACGTGCTTCCACGTGCCGTCGGTGTGCGACATGTCCTGGAGCTGTGCCCAGGCCGCACCGTAGGCGCCGGGCGCGACCACACCGGGCGCGGTACGGGCCTCGGTGTACTGCGCGGTGCCCTCGGCTGCGTTCATGGCCTCGTCACTGCCGCCGTCCCCGCCGACATCCGCCTTGGCGCTGAACATCGGCGTGGCGGCACCCTTGCCCTGGACCTTCTTGGCGTGCTTCTGGCCGATCTCGCCCTGGTGCTGGGCCTGGTGCGGGCGCGGCTTGGGCGGCTCCGGCGCGGCGAGGGCCTGGGTGGTGGTCAGTCCGAGCGCGGTGAGTGTGACGGCGGGCAGCAGCAGCCGTCGGCGTTGCCTGTTGGGCACGATTGCGGGTCCTCCCCATGCGGCGGGGTCACGCGGTCACGCGGCCCCGGCGGAATCAGACCGAAGCCTCGCGGGTCGTAGCGGCGGCGTGAAGAGATCGCGCATAACGAATGCCTAAAACCAAATCAGTTAAAACTGTTCATAAGAGCAGAAGGCCCGTCCTGCCCGGTGGAATCGGGCAGGACGGGATGCGAACGATCAGCGGCGGATTGCCGCGGGAGTGCTTCGTTCCGAGTTGGGCGTGGTGAAGGCCACGGGGTCTGTGATGGAGGGAGTGATTCCGGCCCGGAGGGCGAGTCCGCCGGTCACGGTGTACATGCCCTCGTCGAAAGCCTGGCCGCCGGCCGGGGCCTTGCCGACCGCGAAGATCGCCACGGCCTTGCCGTTCACCACCGAGGTGGAGAGGTAGTCGCCGACCATCGCTCCCTGGGTGGTCGAGGCTATCTGCGACAGCGCCATGGGCCCGGCGACGGTCTGCGCGGTCGACCAGGTGCCGCCGCCGTCCGTGGAGGAGATGAAGCCGACCTCCAACTGGCAAGTGGAAGCGGTGCAGTTGGCGTTCGGGTAGAAGTAGTAGTACACGCCGAGCCTGGCCGTGGCGCCCGAGGTGGCGTGGTCGACGCCGAAGCCCGGGATGAAGTGGTCGGCCCCGCTGCTCGTCGGGTCGATCGGGATCCGCGTCACGGCGGACCAGGACGTACCGTCGGTTGACGTCGAGTAGACGATGTCGTTGGAGGAGCAGCGCGTCCGGAAGCGGCAGTCCTGCCAGGCAACGTACACCTTGCCCGCCGCGTCGATCTCGGCCGAGGGCAGGCCGTCACCGCTGCGCAGCGAGCCGGAGACCGTGGCCGAGGAGACATTGGCGACCAGCACCGAGGAGCCCCACGACGCGCCGCCGTCAGTGGAGGTGAAGGAGCGGACGGAGGTGCCGTTGGTGGAGAACGGCACGATGACGCTGCCGTTGGGCTGGACGAGCGGCTGGCCGCCGAGGCCGGCGTCCGCGCTGGCGGGGCTGGACGGAGTGGACCAGGTCGCGCCGCCGTCGGTGGAGGTCGACATGATGACCGCGTTGCCGGAGGAGGTGACGTCGACCTCGATGTAGCAGTTGCCGAAGTGCGGGCTGGAGGCCGTGTTGTCGCAGACGATCCACTCCTTGTCGTAGCCCCTGCCGTCGTTGCCGACCGCCAGCACCGGGTTCTGCCAGTTCACCCCGTCCGCGGAGCGGCTGACCGACACACCGGCGCCGTTCGCGGCGGCGTCGATGACCAGGCCGGTGATCATCCACGTGCCGTGCCGGGCGTCGTAGGCCACCGACGGGTCGGAGACGCGGGCCCAGCTGCCCCCGCCCTGGTAGGTGGTGATGCCGGGGAGCATGCCGTGCTGCCAGGTGGCGCCGCCGTCGGTGGAGGTGTTCCAGCTGATGTCGGAGGAGCCGCCGTCGGTGAACCGGCCGACCTGGGAGGAGGTGACGATGGTGTTGCCGTAGGCGAAGGTGTCCGGCTCGACTTCGGTGGCGTGCTGGCTGGTCGAGTTGGTGAACGGGTCGGCGCTGACCTGGACCAGGCCCGAGCCGGTGCCGTTGACGGTCAGCGAGAAGCCGGTGGTGTGGGTGGCCGAGGTCCCGGTGCCGGTCACCGTGATCGGGTAGGTGCCGGACGGGGTCGAGGACGCGGTGGTGACGGTGAGCGTGGACGAGCCGCCGGCCGTGACCGACGCCGGGTTGAACGACGCCGTGGCGCCGGACGGCAGACCGGAGGCGGAGAGCGCCACGCTCTGGGCGGAGCCGGCGGTCACCGCCGTGGAGATCGTGCTGCTCGCCGAACCGCCGGCGTTGACGGTGGCCGACGCGGGACTGTCGTTGATCGAGAAGTCGTTGGCCGCGGTGCCGCCGGTGATGGCGACGTCGTCGTAGAGCGTGTAGGTCGGATCGCCCGGGTAGTTGTCGTCCTTGCTGCTCAAGGTGAGCGTGTAGCCGTGCCCGGCGGTGAGCGGGGTGGTGACCTGCTTCCAGCCCGCGCCGTTGGTGCAGGTCTTGGGCAGGACCGTGGCGGTGGTGTTGGCGGTGGTGTCCTTGAGGGTGGCGATGGCCCAGTCATAGGTGACCGTGTCGGAGCAGAACACGTCGTACCAGAAGCCGAGTTGGGGGCTTCCGGACGGTGCCGTGAAGGACTGCGCGATTGACGAGGTGCCGTTGGTCGGCGAGGTGCCGCCAACCTGGGCAGCGTACGTCCCGCCGTGCGGGGAGCTGGTGGTGACGGTGGCAGTGCCCGTCGTCGTCCAGCCGGACAGGTCTCCGGTCTCGAAGCCGCCGTTGGTGATCGACGTGGCGGCCTGGGCGGGGCTCGCCGTCCAGGCCGCGCCGGCCAGGACGAGCGCGGCGGAGGCGGCGCCGGCCAGGACGCGCCGCCAGGTCGTTGTGCGCGGGTGTTTCATCCGGACTCCTTGCGTGGGGTGGGGAGGTACGGACGACGCGGGGCGGACCGCAGTCCGGGGGTACTGCGGTCCGCCCCGGTCAGGGCACACGTCAGGCGAGGGTGACGTCGTCGTACTTGGTGTACGTCGGGTCGGTCGACCAGTTGTCGTCGTGGTTGGTCAGGGTGAGCGTGTAGGAGTGGCCGGCCGTGACGGCGGCGGTCTTCTGGGTCCAGCCGGAGGAGGAGACACAGGTCTTGGCGAGGACCGTGGTGGTCGTACCGGTGGTGTTGTCCTTGAGGGTGGCCGTGGCCCAGTCGTAGGTGATCGTGTCCGGGCAGGTGACGTTGTACCAGAAGGACAGCGTGCTGGTGCCGGCCGGCGCGGTGAAGGTCTGCGCGATCGAGGAGTCGCCGTTGGTGGGCGAGGTCGAGCCGAGCAGAGCCGCGTAACTGCTGCTGTGCGGGCCGCTGGTGGTGACGCCGGTGGCCGGGCCGGTGGCCGTCCAGCCGGACAGGCTGCCGGTCTCGAAGCCGCCGTTGACGACGCCGCCGGTGGGTCCGCCGGTGACGGTCAGGTTGTAGGTGGCGGTGTGGGTCACGGAGGCTCCGGTGCCGGTCACCGTGATGGCGTAGGTGCCGTTGGGGGTGCTGGTGGAGGTGGACACGGTCAGCGTCGAGCTGCCGCCGGAGGTGACGGAGGCCGGGCTGAAGGAGGCGGTGGCGCCGCTCGGCAGGCCGGAGGCCGTCAGGTTGACCGTCTGGGCCGAGCCGGCGGTGGTCGCCGTCGAAACCGTGCTGGTGGCGGAGGAGCCGGCGGTGACGCTGCCGGACGCCGGGTTGAGCGACAGCGAGAAGTCGCTCGCCGGGGTGGTGCAGCCGGGCAGGGTGAAGGAGGAGATGCGGGTCGCCCAGTTGAAGTTGCCGGTGGCGGGCTCGTACTCGTCGGTGTACCAGAAGGTGCAGTCGTCGACCGGGTCGATCGCCATGGAGGTGTAGTCGCCCCAGCGGCTGTACGAGGTCTGCGAGCCCGCGCCGGTGAGGGCGGTGACCTCGCCCTGCGTCATCGTCCCGAGGGCGTCACCGGCGAGGCGGCCGGTGTAGCGGATGGACGGGTGCGTGCTGGACGAGGACTGCGAGTAGCCAAGGCCGATGTTGCCCGCCTTGTCCTGGGCGATCGAACCCATCCAGCGGTAGGTGGAGTCCGGGGCGTAGGTGCCCTGCTGGTACACCGTCGGGTTGCCACCGGAGAGCCGGAACTCGTACCAGCGCGCGCCCACCGAACTCCCGGCGGTGACCGAGTGGTTGACCACAAGCGATTCGTGGTCGCCGTAGTTGCGGTAGGCCAGGCGGAACATCAGCCGGTCGGAGAGCGAGTCCAGCTGCTGGGTGGTGCCGCCCTGCGGGATGCAGGTGCCGGAGGTGCCGCAGGCCGTGGTGTAGGAGGCGACGGTGAGCGAAGTCGGCCCGGTGAACGTCGAGTTGGCCGGGGTGGTCCAGTCGACGTGGAACTTCCAGTACGCCAGCGAGGTGTTGGTAAGGCCGAGGCCCACCAGGGTGGCCGGCTCACCGGCCGGCGGG
The DNA here is from genome assembly GCF_019192735.1 of Kitasatospora aureofaciens. GTDB lineage: Bacteria > Actinomycetota > Actinomycetes > Streptomycetales > Streptomycetaceae > Kitasatospora > Kitasatospora aureofaciens_A. The sequence goes on along the minus strand of NZ_JAHTKP010000004.1, from coordinate 293,835 downwards.
GCGGTGGCGCCGTCCAGGTCGGAGGCGAGCAGGCCGCCGTACGAGGACGAGGTGGTGTAGCACTGCTGAGTGGCCGCGGCACCGGTCAGCATGCCGGAACGATCCATCGCGCAGACCTGGGCGTTCAGGAACGCACCCGCCGGGGTGAACATGTTGTACGTGATGTAGTAGCCGTCCGGCCACACCGAAAGCTTCGGGTAGTCCGGGAAGTCCGCGAACTGGAACGCGTACCGGTTGTACGTGCCAGTGGCGTCCGCCGTCGTGGAGACGGCCATGCACTCGTAGTACGGGCCGGAGGCGGAGCGGACGTCGGCGAACTGGGTGACCACCCAGCGGCTCGCCAGGGTGTCCCAACGCACCACCGCGTCACCGTCGTTGGTGGACTCGCAGAAGCCGCCGAAGCCGGACCACAGGGTGCTCGTGTTGGTCGGGGCGAGCACGGTGGCGCCGGTCTTGGAGTAGACGGCGTAGGCGGTGTTGACCGTCTCGACGATCTGGGTGGAGCCGACGGCGGCGTTCGGGTCCGGCGGCACGCCGGTGACCGAGTAGTTCGCCGAGCCTATGCCGTCGAAGCTCGCGCCGGTGGACGGGACGGACGGCCCGCCGGGCGTGCGCTGCACCACCGGGTCGGGGATGTGCGCGGCCGGCGGGTGCGGCAGGCGCACCTCATGGTCCCCGCCCTTGTGCTTCGGGCCGGGCGCGGCGGTCGCCGCCCGGGCGAGGTCCCGCAACGGGGCGGAGGTGTCGTGGTGGACGGCGGCGCCGGAGTCGGCGGACTGCCGGACGGGAGGGGCAGCCGGGGCCGCGTGCGCGGGGGAGGTTCCGAGCCAGAGCCCGGGCAGGGCGGTGAGGAGGGCCGCGAGCGCGGCGATCCGTCCTCTTCGCAGGGGGGAGCGTGACACTGAACATCCTTTCGACAGCTGGGGATCGCCCGACAGTTGAGGGGGTGAAGGACGTTCACGCAAAGGAGCGCGCGTGTTCGCAACTCGGAAGTCTGGCCTCGGACATGACATCGCACAAGATGTGCGACCAAATCTCACGTGTCGGCAACGCCGCCGTTACGGCCCTACAGCGCAAGGGCGTTGAGGCAGCGAACGAGCGCCACGCCGACGTCCGCCAGGGCAACGGAGATCGCGAACACCGCCCCGACAGCCGGCCAGACCCGGTGCCAGCGGCTCACCGGACGCTCCCCCTGGAGCGCGGCCACACGGGCGGTGATCCGGTGGCGCAGGTAGGCGAGGGCCGTGGGCGACGCCGGGAGGCAGGCGGTGGCGAGTGCGGCCCGAGCCAGCGCACGCGTGGCGATCCGACGTGAGGAGACCGCCTCGACCGCGACCTCGTCGGCCCATCGCTCGATGCCGAACGCGACCTCGTCCCGCAGCCGACCGAGCAGCGGATTGACCAACACCGCGAACTGCGCGACAGCTGCGTAACGGTGATGACGACATGTCAGATGAGCTCGCTCATGCGCGAGCAGGACAGCGCGTTCCTCGGCGGACAGCGTGCGCAGCATCCCTGCGGTCACCACGATCCGCCCCGGCCTGCCGGGCAGGGCATAGGCGTCGGCGTGCTCGTCGGCCACCACGATCAGATCGCCCGCAGCCGGGATCGCGCGCACCGGTCCCAGGACCCGCCGATCCCCGACGCGCCGCCACCAGAGGGACAGCAACCGCACGACGACGACACCGAGCACGGCCGCGGCCAGCACACCAAAGCCCCACGGCACCGGATCCGCCGCCGCCAGCACCTTCGGATCGCTGCGGAGACGCATCCGCACCTGCGGGACGTTGACCAGGCCTGCGACTGCCAGGGCGGACAGTCCCCACACGGTGGCCGTCCCGGCCGTCACGACGAGGCAGGTCAGCACGCGGACCGCAGCGGCCGGTGCGAGGTGACGCGAGACGGCCGGCCCCGCCACGGCCAACGCGGCGGGAGCGAGCAGCAGCAGGTAGACGGTGAAGTACACGGGCGGCTCCCCGCATCGAAGTCCTACTCGCCGGCGTCGAGCAGGTCTCGCAGTGCCCGTTCGTCCTCCGGGTCGAGCCCGGCGACGAAGTGCTGCAGGACCGCCATGCGGTCGGCGCCACGAGCCAGCGCCTGGTTCATCTGCGAGGCGACCTCGTCGGCCGGGCCTCGCCGCGGCACGTAGGCATGGGCCCGGCCGGACCGCTCACGGTCGAGCAGGCCCTTGGCATGCAGGCGGCCCAGCACGGTGAGCACCGTCTTGTAGACCAGCCCCGGATCGCCCAGCGCCTCGTGGACCTCAGTGGCCGTCATGGGGCGAGCTTCGGCCCACAGCACCGCCATGACCTCGGCCTCCAGCGCACCGTGCTCGCGTCGCCGCCCGCCCACGCCGCCCTCCCGATCCCCGCCACCGCACACCGTCGGATCCAACCGCGGTGGCGACTCTACCCGCCTGGTACGGCAGTGACCCGCCCCGGGCCGCCGCCGAGCACGAGATGCGCAAAGGCGAAGCACGTGCCCCAGCCCTGGCCCTTGGCGGCTGCTTCTGCTGTCACGGGTGATGGCTGTCCTGCCGCCCGGCCTGACTCGACATCAAACCACCACCGGCCGGCCGAGACGAGCTGGTGGTGCGCGGCCGTGGCGGAGGCCAGTGCGGTGGTCGGTCGCAGGAAGCTGCCCTGGCTCAGGCGTCGGGCGAGGTCGAGGACGGTCTGGCGGGCGCGGGGCAGCGGCGGCACGGCGGGCACCGCCAGCGCGACCCAGGCTGCGACGGCGGCGGCGAGGGCGGTCATGACGCCGAACAGCAGCGGCAGGCCGCCGGCCCAGACGACGACTCCGCCGAGGAGGGGGCCGGCGGTGTAGCCGAGGCTCTTGCAGAAGCCGTACGAGCCGAACGCGCGGCCGTGCTTGGCCGCCGGGTTGACCCGCGCCACGAGGGTCGAGGCGGCGGGCGAGAAGGCGGACGCCGCCGCACCCTGCCCGAGCCAGAGCAGCCCAGTGTTGTCGGCGAGGACGAACGCGGCGGAGGCTGCTGCGAAGGCGACGAGCCCGCCGAGCAGGACGGGGCGGGCGCCGATGCGGTCGGCGAGGGTCCCGTGGAGCCGGCGATCGAGGTGAAGGCGGCGTTGATGGTGTCCGAGAAGACGAGGGTGCCGGAGACGAAGGCCACGCCGAGGAGTACGGCGAGCGTGGGCAGGGCCATCCGGCCCTTGTGGGGACCAACTGGTCGTCGTCGACGACCCGGCCGCCGAGGCATACGCGGTGCCCGGGCTGCCGGGCCGCATCGTGGTCTCCACCGGCATGCTCGCCGCGCTCGACCCCGCCGAGCGCCAGATCCTGCTCGCCCACGAGCGCGCCCACCTGAGACACCACCACCACCTGTTCGTGGCTCTCGCCCAGCTCGCCGCCGCCGCCAACCCTCTGCTGCGCCCGCTCGCCGCGACCGTCTCGTACACCATCGAGCGGTGGGCCGACGAGAGCGCCACCGCCGTCGCCGACCGCCCCCAGGTCGCGCGCACCGTGGGCAAGGCCGCCCTCGCCGCCAAGCGCACCCGCACCCGCATCCCGGCCGCCGCCCTCGGTATCCTCGGCCGCCTCACGCCCAGCAGCTCCGGCCCCGTACCGCGCCGGGTCGCGGCCCTGCTCGCCCCGCCCCCGCGTCACCGCGCCCTCCCGTTCACCGCCAGTGCCGGCCTCCTGCTGGCCACCGGTCTGTGCGCAGCCGAGGCCGCCCACGACCTCGAATCCCTCCTCGAACTCGTCAAGCACGCCGCATCGCAAGGCTGAGCCGAGACGGGCGTGCGTCCAGCGGGATACCGCCCCGACCGTCGGGGCTGCCTGCAGGCCCGGCAGGCGTGACACCGGCCCAGAGCTGATGCGGAGCCTCGCCGTTACAGGGGGTCGGGGACCTGAGGTGTGGGCGGGTGCCTGTGGCGGCGGCTCGGCGCCAGGGCGTGTCTCCGGCGCGGCCGGGAGCGTCCGGCCGGGTCAGAGATCGTTTCCGGCGTAGGAGAGGTTGAAGCTCTTATTGGTGAGTGGGAAGTCGGGGACGATGGTGTCGGCGAGGGCGATGGGGAGGGCGGGCCAGTTGAAGAAGGACGGGTCGGCGATCTTGACCCGGCTGAGCAGGCCGTCGGGGGCGAGTTCGATGCGGGTGGTGATGGTGCCGCGCCAGCCTTCGGTGATGCCGACGCCGGAGCGGCGCGTGGGGTGCGGCGGTGGGGCGGGGTCGGCGACTCTGGGCCCGGTGGGCAGTTCGGTGGTGAGGTGGTCGATGAGGGTAAGGGAGTCGTCGGCTTCGAGGGCGCGGATGCGGAAGCGGGCGAGGACGTCTCCGGTGTCGAGGACCCGGGTGGTCAGCAGGTCGCCGAGGTCGTGGAAGGGGTGGGCGTGGCGGGCGTCGGTGGGCAGGCCGCTGGCGCGGGCGACGTAGCCGAGGCAGCCGAGGTCGTGGGCGGCCTGCGCGGACAGGATGGCGGTGCCGGTGAAGCGGTCGCGAACGGTGGGGTGGCCGAGCGCGAGGTCGACGAGGTCGCGGATGTCGGCGCGTACGGCGGCCAGTTCGGCGTGTTCGGGCAGGGCGCGGAGATTGGCACCGCCCAGGACGACGCCGCCGCGCAGCAGGCGGTGGCCGGTGACGGTGTGGTTGAGGCGCAGCAGGCGTTCGCGGATGCGCCAGGCGTGGGCGTTGAGGATGCCGTGCCCGACGTCGTTGCAGAGGGCGCCGAGGTCGGTGACGTGGTTGTGGACGCGTTCGAGTTCGAGGAGGAGAGCGCGGGCGCGTCGGGCACGCAAAGGCACCTGGACGCCGGTGGCGTCCTCGACGGCGAGGCAGTAGGCGAGGGCGTGGCCGACGGCCGTGTCGCCGCTGATGCGTTCGGTGAGGGCGAGGGCCTGGGCGGGCTCGCGGCCCTCGAAGAGCTTCTCGATGCCTTTGTGGACGTACCAGAGGCGGGCCTTGAGCTTGAGGATGGTCTCGCCGACCACGGAGAAGCGGAAGTGGCCGGGTTCGATCAGGCCGGCGTGGACGGGCCCGACCGGGATCTCGTACACGCCGGGGCCTTCGACGGTGAGGAACGGGAACGGCCCTTCGGGGGTGCCGAATTCGGGGGGCGGGCCGGCGTCGGGGCGCATCGGGTACCAGCCGCGCGGCCAGTGCGGGTGGCGGACGAGGCGGTGGGGCAGCGGGTGGTCGAGCGGGACGATGCCGTGCAGGTCGCGCATCTCGCGTTCGAACCGGCCGGCGGGGAAGGAGAGGCGGGCGAGGGTCGGGACGGCGGGGGTGCGGGCGTCGAGGCGGACGTGCAGTTCGGTGCGGGTGTCGGGCGGGCCCTGGACGAAGAGGTAGACCACCCGGATGGTGCCGGGGTCGTCGTGGTGGGCGGCGACGAGCGCGAGGCGGTGGCCGTCGTCGAGCAACCGCGCGGCGTGGTCGGGGAGTTCGCCGGGATCGAGGTCAACCCTGGTGCTGGGCACGGTCAGTGTCCTCCGATCGAGGCGGCAGCGGCGAGCAGGTCGGCAAGCGGCGCGGTGGTGATGCCGAGTGCGGCGCAGGCGAGGAGCCCGGCGAGCAGCGGCAGCCAGACACTGGCGCCGAACCGTACGGGCGTCGCGGGCTCGGGCGGTGGGCCGAGCAGCATCCGGGCGCTGCGGCCGGTCAGGGCGGCGAAGGCGACGAGTACCAGGACGAGGGCGACGGTGACGGCCCAGCCGAGGCCGGCGGCGAACCCGGCGCGGGCGATGGCGAGTTCGGAGGCGCCGGCGAGGAGCTCGGGCACCCGGAAGAGGCGGATCTTGGCGAGGAACACCTCGGCCGCCGCCAGCACCGATCCCAGCAGCGCCACCTTGGCGGCGAGCAGCACCAGGGCGAGCGCGAGGGCCGCCCAGCCGGTGCCGGTGGTGATTCCCCACGGGGTGAACAGCGCGGCGAGCAGGCCGAGCAGGACGGTGAGCCGCAGCTGCGCACCGAGTTCGATCAGGGCGAGGTCGGGGCCGGAGTACTCCAGCACCATCGCCTCGTGGATCATCGTCAGTTCCAGGTGGGTGGAGGGGTTGTCGACCGGCAGCCGTCCGGTCTCGGCGACGGTGACGGCGAGCAGGGCGACGGCGGCGAGCAGTCCGGTGGGAGTGGCGAGCCGGCCGGGGTCGTGGACGGCGCCGGAGACGATGTCGGCGAGGTTGGTCGAGCCGGCCGGGATGGACAGCGCGAAGACCGACATCAGCAGGGTCGGCTCGACCAGCGCCGCCACGGTCATCTCCCGGGAGGCGCCCATGCCGCCGAAAGCGGTGCCGGTGTCGAGCCCGGCGAGCGCGAGGGCGACGGTGCCGAGGGCGAGCAAGGCGACCACCACGATCAGGTCCGCGTGGCCGCTGACCGGCGTTCGGGTGGAGGCCAGCGGCACCAGCGCGGTGACCACGAGGGCGGTGGCGACCAGGACCAGTGGGGCGGTCCGGAAGGCCGGGCCCGTGCCGGTGGCCGTGACGGGCTGCTTGCGCAGTTGCTTGCGCAGGTCCCGCCAGGGCTGGCCGATGCCCGGGCCGGCCCGTCCTTCGAGCCGGGCGCGGACCTGGCGCATCAGCCCGGCCAGCCACGGTGCCCCTGCGGTGACCAGGCCGACCTGGGCGGCGACGGCCGCTGTGCCGGTCAGGTTCACCGGGTCACCGCCAGGGCGAGGAGCAGCACGACCAGGGCGGTGAAGCCGTACCCGAGATAGCGGTGCACGCTGCCGTCGGCGAGGCGCCTGGCCGCCCGTCCGGCGCGGGCGAGCGATCGCAGGACCGGGGTGTAGAGGCGGTGCTCGATCCGGTCGGGCACTTTGCGCTGGTAGCGGACCCGCTCGACCAGGTAGGCGGATTCACGCACGGGCGTGACGTCGACGTCCTGTTCGGGGGCGAGGACGTCGTCGAAGACGCGCTGCAGGGGTTCGGCGAAGGAGGTGGCGGTGTACTCCATGCGCGCGGTGGGCGCTCCGGCACCGCAGTCCCAGAGCGGGGCCTCGCCGCGGCGCGGCGCGCGGGCGAACGAGCGCAGCACCAGCAGCACGGCGGCCCGGCCGCCGCGAGCGCGACGGCGATCCAGAGGGGGGCCAACCGGCCGGTCAGACCGGACAGTTGAAGGTTCAACTCACCTCCGATGATGATCCGCCGGCTGTCGGTCCCGGTCGCCCCCACGGCCCGGCCGAGCCCGTCGGCGAGCGCGCCGGGCAGCAGGGCGAGCCCGGCGCACGCCGCGGCGCACAGGCCCATGCCCGCGAGCATCGTGCGCGGGCTCTCCCCCGCCCGCATGGCCGCCGCGCTGCGCGGGCGGGCGAAGAAGCCGACGCCGAGGGCCTTGACGAACGCGGCGGCGGCCAGCCCCGCAGAGAGTGCGATGGCGGCGATGGCCACCGGCAGCATCACGGCGGTCGTCACCCCGGGGACGGCGAGCCCGTGGATCAGGGCCTGAAGCAGCAGCCACTCGCTGACGAAGCCGTTGCCCGGCGGCAGGGCGATCGCGCCGAGGGCGCCGACCGCGAACAGCGCCGTGGTGACCGGCATCCGGGGGCGCAGCCCGCCGAGGCCGTCCACGTCGCGCGTGCCGGTGGCGTGCAGCACGGAGCCCGCCGCGCAGAACAGCAGGGCCTTGAAGGCGGCGTGGTTGACCACGTGCAGCAGGGCCGCGGCCAGGGCGAGGGCCGCCAGTTCCTCGTTGCCGCCCGCGTCGAACAGCAGCGCGGCGCCCACGCCGACCAGGACCAGGCCGAGGTTCTCGCTGGTCGAGTACGCCAGCAGGCGCTTGAGGTCGGTGGCCACGGCCGCCTGGACGATCCCGTACACCGCCGTGACCGCGCCGAGGGCCACTGTCAGCAGCCCCCACCAGCGCGGGCCGCCGCCCAGCAGGTCGAAGCCGGTGCGGATCACGCCGTACGCGCCGAGGTTCACCATCGCCGTACTCATCAGCGCCGAGACGTTGCTCGGCGCCTCCGGGTGGGCCCTGGGCAGCCAGGCGTGCAGCGGCACCGCGCCCGCCTTCGACCCGAACGCGAGCAGGGCCAGCACGAACACCGTTCCCCGCACGGCCGGTGACAGCCCGCCGGCTCCCGCGCGCAACGCGGCGAAGGTCTCCCCGCCGGCGCGAGCGGCGAACAGCGCCAGGGCGGCCAGCAGCGCGACCAGTCCCAGGTGCGTCATCACCGCGTACCAGACGCCCGCCTCGCGTACCGAGGCCCGCCGCCGGTGCTCGGCCACGACCAGGAGCAGCGAGGACGCGGCCCTCAGCTCCCACAGCAGCAGGAACGTCGAAACGCTCGCCCCGGCCGGGACCAGCACCAACGTCCAGGCGAACAGCGGCAGGATGGCCTGTACGCCCCTGCCTGCCAGTCCGTGCCGGGTGTAGCCGATGCCGTAGACGGCGGCCGCCACGATCACGCCGCCGGACACCGCGATGAACAGCCCGGACAGCGCGTCGACCGCCAGATGCACGCCCGCGAGCGGGAGCAGGTCCGGTAAGGACGCCGACCAGCGCTGCCCGCCCAGCGCGGCGACCCCGGCCGCCAGACCGGCGGCACCCACGCCCGCAGTGCACGCCCCGACGGCCGCCGGACGGGCGCGCTCGGGCAGCACCAGCCCGGCGGCGGTGCCGGCGGCGGCCAGGGCGCTCGCCGCCGCCAGCGCAGGCGCGATCGCGCTCACCGCCCGGTCACCCGGCGCAGGGCCTCGACGATCGCCGTCGGCTCCGGCGGACAGCCCGGCACCTCCAGGTCCACCGGAACGACGTCGGCCACCGCCCCCGCGACTCCGTAAGCCCCGGCAAACAGGCCGCAGTTGATCGCGCAGTCGCCGACCGCCACGACGACGCGTGGTTCTGGTGCCGCCTCGTAGGTACGGCGCAGCGGTTCGGCCATGTTCCGGGTCACCGGGCCGGTCACCAGCAGCACATCGGCGTGGCGCGGGGAGGCGACCAGCCGGGCCCCGTACCGCTCGGCGTCGTACACCGGGCCGAAGGCGCCGCCGATCTCGACCTCGCAGCCGTTGCACGACCCGGCGTCGACGTGGCGCACCTGGGCCGATCCGCGTAACGCGCGGGCGGTGGGCGGGGTTTCGCCCTCCGGGCGGGGCGGGGCGGGGCGGGCTCGGCGATCCGGCCGATCTCACGGATCCTGCGGGACAGGCTCATGACGGAACCCTCCATGTCAGCTGAGTGCATCATTTGCGACGGCGGCCCCGGCCGGAACGCGACAAGGCGCGCCACGCCAGGGTGCTCACCGGGGTTCGCCGGTTGTCCAGCACCTGGCTCCGGTGCGCCGGTCACTCGCCGAGGACGGCCCGGGCCAGGGACGGGAGTTCGGTAACGTGCGTGTTGCCTGCGAGCTCTGCGCCGACGCCTCGGCGCGCCCGGGGGCCGGGGTCTGTTCGCCGGGCGCCAGGACATCGGCCTTGACGTGGTACCAGGGTGGTCCGGTTACCCGGGGCCTACCGGCCCCCAGCAGTCCGCACCCCTGTGCGGCCCCATGGCCCGGCCACCCCGTGCAGGCGCCTTCGCCGTTCGCAACGACCGCATCGCCGACCCGCCCATCTCTGTACGGAAGCGTTCGCAGGCGGCCCCGCGCGTCCGAATCGCGCAGACAGAGCCGTTTGACAACTTGCAGAGATTTGCAACTTCCAAGCCCGGGAGGACAGCTGTGACGGCCCATGTCAGCCGTTCGGGGGATGCCTGCGACAGCACGTTTCCGGGCGGCCATCGCGTGACGACCTTAGCAGTTGCTAACATTGTCAATTGCATGCAAGGCCAGGAGGAAGAGTGCGTATCTCACCGGAGTGCCGTACGGCGGCGCCACCGGTTCCGTACCCGGTGCGGGGAGTGTGCCGCCCCGTGCCGGGCGGACGTGGCCCGTGCGGGTGCTGCGGACGCTCCCCTCTCCTTGCCGACCCCGCTGGTCGCGAAGGGTGCATGCCCGCTCGCCGCCGCCCCTGGAGTTGTGCCCGGGGGCGGCGGTGACGACAGGCATCACGAGTCGACCGGAGCAGCCGTCAGCAGGCGGCGGCCGAGATCCGTGGTGGTGTGGTGGACATTGCGGCCGGTGCTGTGGGTGGTGACCAGGCCCGCGGCGCGCCGACCTGCTACGCGAGTTGACCGACGGCGTCCGCGGCTGGTGAGTGCCGCCCGGCCAGGACCTGCTTGATCATCGCCCCGATCCAACCGCCGACACCGCGGGTTAGACCGGAGTAACGGCCAGGTGACCGTCGCGCCGCGCACCGTCACACTGGGGAGCGTGACCATGGACGAATCCCGGCGGCTGATCGTGCTGCGCCATGCCAAGTCCACCTGGCCGGACGGCGTGCCGGACCGCGACCGGCCACTCGCCGCGCGGGGACTGCGCGACGCCCCGGCGGCCGGCCGCCGGCTGCGCGAGGCAGGGCTGTTGCCGGACGCCGTCCTCTGCTCTCCGGCCCGCCGGACCAGGCAGACCTGGGAACTGGTCGCCCAGGAGCTGGGCGCTGCACCTGAAACCGGGTACGACGAGCAGCTGTACGACGCGAGCGGAGCAGACCTGCTGCGCGTGCTGCGCGAAGTGCCGGAACGGGTGCGGACGCTGCTGATGGTCGGCCACCTTCCGGGTGTGCAGGAGCTCACCTTGGTCCTCGCCGGGGAGACGGTCGGCGACGCCCGCGAGCGAGCCGCCGCAAAGTTCCCGACCTCCGCGATGGCTGTGCTCACCCTCGGCGTGCCGTGGGCCCGGGCGAGCGAAGGCGCCGGCGTACTGACCGAGTTCACCGTTCCTCGGGGGCCCAAAACCTGATCTGTCCGCCGCAGTTCCACAGCGGAGCCTGCCGGCGCCGGGACGCGCGGGGTGGCCTGTTCAGCCCTTCGGGGGGAACGGGAGGGCGGCCCGGGCTCAGCGCCGCAGCGCCCTGATCGCCGCTTCGGAGGCAGGGACGACGATGCTGTGGCAGCTCGCGATGCGCGAGACGATGGCCTCGCGCGGCCCCAGGCGCCAGGCATCGCTGCCGTAGAACGCGTCCTCCCGCTCGCGGTGGTGCGCGAGGGAGGCGAACGCCCGGATCAGGTAGGCCTCTTCATGGCCGTCCTCGTCGACCAGGGAGGGGCCGCAGTCCACGACGTCGATGCCGTGTGCGCGCAGCAGCGGCACGGACTCCTCGCGCATGACGCGGACGAACTCCTCCCGGGTGCCGGGGTGCAGACGGTAGGTGCGAATCTCGATGATCACGCCCGGCAGGCTATCGGCACCGCCCGCACCGGGCCCGGGTGGCCTCAGGTAGCCGTCCGCAGATCGTCCAGCAGTTCGGCCTGGCCGGTGATGACGTCGCTGAGAATGACCCGGGCGACCGTGAGCAGCTCGGCGACCTCGGGGGTGGTGAGGCGGTAGTAGACCGTGGAGCCCTCGCGGCGGGAGGAGACGAGCCGGGCGCGGCGCAGCACGGCGAGCTGCTGGGACAGGTGGGCGGCCTCCACGCCGACCTCGGGGAGCATCTCGGCGACGGCGTGCTCGCGCTGGCTCAGCAGCTCCAGGACCCGGATCCGCACCGGGTGGCCGAGCGTCTTGAAGAACTCGGCCTTCAGCTGGTACAGCGGCGCGCTGACCACCGGAGGCGGGTTGGGGACTTCGGCGCTCACGTCGTCACCGTCTCCATCAGCGCTCGAAAGCGGACCTCTACCTGGTTCGATTTTAGCAATTGCGCAGTTCAAGCGATCGCCAAGGGCGCCCGACCCCCACCGGCCTGACGCCCACGGCTCCGACGACCTTCCCGGCGCGGTCGCGGACCGGGGCGGCCCACCGAGGCGGTGCCTGCCCCGGCTTCCTCCAGCAGGACGGCCCAGCCGCGCTCGGCAGCTCGTGCTGGGAGCGGGTCAGCGTTTGCCCTTCTATCCGGTGTGCGGAGCTTCCCCGCTGCCGCAGCACGGGAACCAGAACTGTTCCGTCCCAATGCTCCGGTTCAGCCGATCCCTTCCAGAGCGCTGGTGTAGTCGCGTAGCCAGTCGGTGTGGCCGCCGATGCCCCAGTCGTCGCGGTCGAGTTCGTTGATCGTCACCCAGACTCGACGAAGGTTCTCGGGAGTGCGCTCGCTGTTCTCGATTCGCATAATGATCTCGGTGAAGTCGCGGATGATGCCCTGCTTGCCCAGAACGTCGAGGCGTCCGCTCAGGATGCGCACCTCGATGAAGTAGAACGGCTTCTCGTGATCCGGGCTGCCGCCGCTGTAGTCGGCGTCGGCAGCGACCTCGTAGACCCAGCCCTTCATGATCTTGCGAGCCGCAGGCGTCTCGGGCACCTTTTCCCAGAACATGAGTGCGTCTGTCAGGCGGGCCATGGTCTCGTGGCGCTGCTCGGTGGTGAGTGCGCCTTCTCGCACGGTCATGTTGATAAAGGGCATGACAGCCTCCTTGGACGTCCGGTCTTTCGGTATCTGGTGCGTGGCGTGGGCGCGGTCCGGCAGTTGCATGCAGGACGCGGCGGTTGTGGACTCCTATCGCAAGTGCGGCGAGCCCCGTTCAGCCGCGTGTCGACGCGGGCCGCGGTGACCCTGACGGCCAGCAGCAGGCCGAGCACGCCCACGGCGATGTGCCGCTTGGTCTCGTTCACCTTCTTGCCGCCGTTGTATCCGCGCTGCTCGGCGCCGACGGTCTCCGCGCCCCGCAGCGACTGGGCGTCGATGATCGCCGCGGTCGGCTCGGGTGTGCGGCCTCCTTCTCCTACGCGCCCCTCGTCAGCGGCCATGTTCGGTTGAATATCGGGCACTGGACCTCACGACGCTACATTGTGAATTGGGAGGCGTTCTCGGTGAGGAACTCCTCGACGGTCCGCGGCTCGCGGCCGAGCAGTTCCTTCAAGTTGGTGGTGACCGCTTGGAGCGCGCCGGCTTCAGCGGCGGTGTCCAGGCTGACGAACAGCTCCGTGTACCACTCCGCGAGCCCGGCGCCGCGTAGTGCCGAGCGACGCGCGTCCGCCGACACCGGGACGTAGCGGATCTCGCGGCCGAGGATCTTGCTCAGTAGCGCCGCCGCCTCGGGGAAGGTGTACGCGTCGGGGCCCGACCAGTCGTGCGTCCTGCCGTGCAGCGTGGGGTCGCGGATCACCAGGGCGGCCGCCTCGGAGACGTCGCGGACGTCGATGTAGGCCACCCGGCCGGTGGGCGCCGCGCCGGCCCAGCTGTTGTTGGCCGCCACCGATTCGGCCGCGTAGAGAAGGTTGTTGGTGAAGCTGACCGGGCGCAGCAGCGTGTGGGAGAGTCCCGAAGCGGCGAGGTGGTCCTCGATCTCGGCGTGCTGCCGTCCCGGGAGCAAGGCCGAGTCGTGGCTGGTGGCGATGCTCGACAGCTTGACCACGTGCGGACGGTCCGCCTTGGCCGCGGCGTCGATGATTGCCTTCTCCAGACGCACCTGGTCAGGGTTGCCGCCGATGGTGAGGAAGGTGAGGTCAACTCCGTTGAAAGCCTTGGCGAGAACGGCACCGTCGTCGAAGGCACCGTCGACGATCTCGATGCCGTCGAGGTCTGAGAAGGCCGACTGGGCCTTCTCGCGGTTACGGACGAGAACGCGGACGTCTTCGCCAGCGGCCCGGAGGTGCCGCACGACGCCCGAACTAGTCCTGCCGGTCGCAGCGGTAACGAGAAAAGTCATGGGATTCACCTCTCTGAGAGGAGAAGGGAGCAGTCGGCACGACGCCGCCGTTGCGGTATCAGATTTGCGCTCTGCCGCCATCAACGAACAGTTCGATTCCCGTGACGAAGGTGGAGTCATCTGACGCCAGAAAAAGCGCCGCCTTGGCAACTTCGTCAGGCTGCCCCATGCGGCCCATCGGAATAGTGGACGTAATCTTCGCGATGGCGTCTTGAGGTTGCATCGCAATAAGTGGCGTTTCGATCGGGCCAGGGCTGAGGACGTTGGAGCGGATACGGCGATCCTTCAGTTCCACGGTCCATCCTCGAACGAAATTTCGGATGGCGGCCTTGCTCGCGCCGTAGACCGAGAACGCTGGGGTCCCCTTGACGCTCGCAACGGAGCCCGCGAGAATGATGGACGCTCCGTCGTTCAATAGCGGTAGCGCCTTTTGTACCGTGAAGAACGCCCCCTTCACGTTGATGTTGAAAATCTTGTCGAAATGCGCTTCCGTGGCATCTTCCAGTGAAGCGAACTCACCTAGACCGGCATTGGCAAAGACGATATCGATTCGCCCCTTCGCCTTGACGATCTCGTAGAGGCGATCCAGGTCGGCCAGTTCGGCGACGTCACCCTGAACGCCGGATACGGTGCCTCCGATTTCCTTCACTGCATCATCGAGTTGTTTCTGGCGGCGGCCCGTGATGAAGACGTGGGCGCCCTCTTCGACGAAGAGCTTTGCTGTGGCCAGCCCGATCCCCGCGGTGCCGCCGGTGATGACCGCTACTTTTCCCTGCAACTTGCCCATAGTCACTACTCCCGATAGTGGTACATACAGTTGATCGGAGGGCTCAGGTTCATCCCGGATGCCGCACATCTCAGTTTCGGAGAGTTCAGCTGGAGCCGATGCACCCACGCCCAATGGTGAATTAGATCACCAATCCGAGATTCCACGCCAAGTCCTGGAACCCGTAAACTCCAGCCTGTCGGCGGCTATTTGGCGGCCAGGAGTTCCCAAGGAAACGGCCGGATTGCCGGCGAAACGGCCGTAGAGCATGACGCGGTCGCCTTCGGCGAGTACGAGCTGGTGCTCGTAGCGCAGCGTGTCGGGCAGGGGGCGGATCAGGTCGAGCAGGCCCGCGCGCCCTGGTGTGATGTGCGCGCTGTGCTGGATGTAGCACTCGGACCAGAAGTCTCCGGCGGCGGCGTGGGTGCGCTTGTTGAACAGCGTGTCGAATGCCTTCAGCGCCAGTGTCTTGCTTCTGTTCGGGCGTAGTCATGTCGGCCTCCACTGGGTAACCGATGCGTCCCCGTCGCCCCACATCACAATGTCGCTCAACATTGTTCTACGCCCATGATGGCGAGATGTCAATGACGACCAACATTGAGATTTTGGGCCCGGCTCGCTACAGTCCTTCCAAGAGCTGGGTTTGGGGGAAGACAGTGGGTGTCTCGAAGCAGAAGGCAGCGGAGAACCGAGAAACGATAGTCGCCGCCGCGGACGGCCTGTTCCGTGAGCGCGGCGTCGACGCCGTCGGCCTCGTTGAGCTGATGGCCGCGGCCGGATTGACGCGCGGCGGCTTCTACAACCACTTCGCCTCGAAGGACGCGCTCGTCGCCGCGGTCGTCGCCAAGGCCATGGCGGACGGCTTCGGCAACCTCGACGAAGCCATCACGGCATCCCGGGCTCGCGGCAGCGACCCGCTCACAGAACAAATCGACTGGTATCTGTCGCCCGAACACCGCGCCGACATCGAGCACGGCTGCCCGAACACAGGCTTCGCCGGCGACGCCCGCCGACTGGACCCGGCCGCCCGCGCTCGCTACGCGAAGGGCCTGGCGGCGAACCTCGACCGCTTCGCACAGATCATCCAAGCACCCGGACTCGATGAAGGCGAGCGGAGAGCGCGGGCCATCGCACTGTTCAGCGAGATGGCCGGCGCCCTGCTTCTGTCACGCGCCGTCGCCGACGCCGACCCCGCCCTTGCCGACGAAATCCTCGACAGCGCGCGCACCGACCTGCACAGCCGCACCGGTGCCGCCTAGGAGGTACCGTCAAAGTGATCTTCAGTAGTGGATCAGCTGTTGTGATACGTCGTCATGAACTGTCCGATGCCGATTTCGCGGGCACGAAGTTCGAACCGTCATCGATCGAAGACGTGCCTCCGGTCGATGACGAACTCCTCTACGGTCATGGGAAAGCGGTTGCCGATGACCTCGATGCGGTTCGTGCCCTGGAAGACGCCGTTGTGGTAGTCGCCGGCGACATTGCTCAGGTGCTGGAGCAGGTGGGATGACGTCCCCAGGGAAGCCAACCCGTCCGCGAACTCCTCGACCCTGATGGGTTCATACGTGACGGGGATCCCGAGTGCTCGCGAAACCGCCTTGGCGATCCCGTAGTGGTCCATCTCGACCGGGCCGTGCAGAGGATAGGTCTGGCGATCGTGCGGCTCCGGCTTCTCGAGGATGGCGGCGATCACGTATGCCTGATCAACTCCGGCGACGGGAGCGTGACGGCCGACCTCCAGTCGGCCCTCCTGGCGCTCATACAGTGGGGTGACCGGCACCTGTCTCGTCCGGACGGGCCACCGCTGGTCCTCCGCCACGCCGGATGCGATGCACCGGTCGCCCTGCGGCTGGCCTGCGAGCAGGGCCACGAGGTGCAACCGGAGGAAGTCGCGGTGCACTCCAGTACTGCGCTGACCACCCCCGGCCAGGGCCGTGAACCGCCGACCGACGCGGTGAGGCCGCCCAGTCCTGGTGGGCTCGCTACTGCCTCGGTTGCTGGTGTCAGCGGCCGTCGAGCCGCCAGGGGTCTGTGTTCAAGAGATCGCTCATTCGGCGAGTTCCCCGGTTCGACAGACTCCCGCCTCAGACTTGAGCCATGCCGCCGTCGACGCTCAGGTCCATGCCCGCACAGAAGCTGCTCTCGTCGGATGCGAGGAAGAGGGCGGCGGCGGCGATTTCCTCGGGGCGTCCCATGCGTCCGAGGGGGATGACCGAGGCGAAGGCTGCCCTGATGGCGTCCGCGCCTTCCTTGGAGTCTGCTTGGCTGTCCATGATCGGGGTGTCGATCGGGCCGGGGCTGAGGGTGTTGACCCGGATGCCGCGGTCCCCCAGCTCTTTGGTCCAGGTTCGGGCGTAGGAGCGCACGGCGGCTTTGGTGGCGCTGTAGGTCGTGTACCCGTCGAGGCCGGTGTAGGCGGCGATCGATCCGACGAGGATGATCGATCCGCCGTCGTTCATCAAAGGCAGCGCTTTCTGGGCCGTGAAGAGGGTGCCACGGGCGTTGAGATTGAAGGTGCGGTCGAAGCCCTCTTCGGTGATCCGGCCGAACTCCTGTGGATCGACCAGACCCGAGTTGGCGACGACGACGTCGATCTTCCCCTTCTCCTTCGCGATGGTCTGGAAGAGACGGTCGAGATCGGCGGAGACGGTGACGTCACCCTGGACGGCCGTGACGTTCCTGCCGATCTCGTCTTGTGCCTTGTCCAGTTCGGGCCGGCGCCGCCCGGTGATGAACACGTAAGCGCCTTCCCCCACGAACCTCTGCGCGATCGCGAATCCGATACCGCTGCTGCCGCCAGTCACGAGGGCGACCTTGCCGTCCAGCCTGTTCATGGCTGTGACCTTTCATGCGTGAGTCGTGTGAATTCTGGTGGTCGATCCCCGAGGGCGTTTCGCCCGCTTCGGGCACTGCCCGGTTCCGTTCTCATCCGGCGATAAGGTCGAACTCGTTGCCTTCGGGGTCGGCGAACGTCGTCCAGCGGGCGGAGCCCTGGGTGACGTCGCGGATCCTGGACGCGCCGAGCGCGACCAGCCGCTGGGACTCGGCCTCGAAGGTGGGGCTGATGAGGTCGAGGTGCAGCCGGTTCTTCACCGACTTCGGCTCGGGGACCTGGTGGAAGTTCAGCCGCCAGGTGGCCCTGTCCGGGTCGAGTGTTGCGAATTCGGGGCTCGCGCCCGGGGCGACGTCCCGCCCGAGTGCCTCGGCCCAGAAGTGAGCGAGCTTCCCGGCGTCGGCGGCGTCGACGCTCAGGCCGTACACGGTGTTGCTCATGAGCGTCGTCCTCCTAAGGGTAGGCAGGTTCAGATGGCGGTGCGGCCGCCGTCGACGGCGACGGTCGCGCCGGTGACGTAGCCGGCCTTCGGCGACGCGAGGAAGGCGACGACCTCGGCGATCTCGGCGGGCTCGGCCGCGCGCTTCATCGCGGTGGTCTCGGCGAGCGCGTCGAACAGGTCGCGGGCCTCAGGCCGGGTGTAGACCGGGCCGGGGGCGACGGTGTTGAAGCGGACGCCGTGGCCGCTGTACTCGGCCGTCCAGGCTTGCGTCAGGGAGGCCAGCGCGGCCTTGGTCGCGCCGTACGCGGCGCCGGTGGCCAGGCCGAGGCTGCCGGCCATGCTGCCAATGTTGATCACGCTGCCCGACCCCTTCGCCGCCATCGCCGGGGCGAACGCCGCCACGAGGAAGAACGCCGCGCGGACGTTGCCGGCGAACATCGCGTCGTATTCGGAGACCTTCATCTCCTCGGTCGGCGCCCAGACGGCATGCCCGGCGTTGTTGACCAGAACGTCGATCTCGCCGACCTCCGAGGCGAGCCGGTTGATGCCGGCCGGGTCCTCAAGATCCGCTTCGACGAATCGGGCCCGGCCACCGGCCGCGGTGATCTCGCTGACGGTCCCGGCGCCGCGCCGGGCGTTGCGTCCGGTCACGACGACGGACATTCCGTCGGCGGCCAGCCGCTTGGCGACCGCCCGGCCGATGCCGGACGTGGCACCCGTGACCAGGGCAGTAATGGGATGCAGGTCGAGGTTGTCTTCGCGCTCCATCGACATGGGATGCACCTTCCGGAATTATTATCCAGACCGGTCTGTCTGGTAACATCTCCAACCTAGACAGACCTGTCTGGATGTGTCAACGGTCACCGGCGACCAATTGAAGACAGACAGACCTGTCTGCTAGTGTTCGGGCATGTCGAAGAAGGTGCTCTCGCCCCGGGAACGCAGCGCGGCAGCGCGGGCACGGCTGCTGGCCGCCGCCAACGAACTCTTCTACGCCGAAGGTGTCCAATCGGTCGGGATCGACCGAGTCATCGAGCACGCCGGAGTCGCGAAAGCAACGCTGTACAGCGCATTCGGCAGCAAGGACGGCCTGGTCCGCGCCTACCTCCAGGCACGCCACGCCGCCACCGCCGAACGCATGACGCGTGAACTCGAAACCCGATACGACACCCCGAAAGAGCGCCTGGTCGGCACATTCGAGGTACAGGGCCTGTCGTTCACCGAGCCGGGGTTCCGTGGCTGCGCGTTCATCAGCGCGAGCGCCGACGCCCCACCCGGCGGTGTCGTCGAACAGGCCGCGCAGGACTACCGCACCTGGCTGCACGAGCTCTTCTTCGACCTCGCCCAACAGGCAGGCGCCAAGGACGCGAAGTCACTCGCCCACCAACTGGTGATCCTCTACGACGGCGCCGGAGTCAGCGCCTGGCTGGACCGCGACCCCAGCGCCGAAACAGCAGCCCGCACCGCAGCCGCCGCTCTGATCGACGCCGCCATCCCGAACTGAACCAGCCCACATCGACCGCGACCGCAAACCCCGATCCAGACGACGGGCGTCGGACGCGGCCCGTCGCCCGGCGGCGGGGTTCAGCGGCGGTTGCCGAGGGCGAAGAGCAGGATGACGAAGCCGGCGAACAGGTGGGTGCCGAGGATGTAGATGCCGGCCCGGATGAGCATGGCCTTGCGCCTGCTCTTCTCCTCGGCGGTGGCGTTGCTCATGGCCGGTGCTCCTGGTGTCGGGTGGTGGGGCGGTCATGGCGGGGCCTGGGGCGGATGTGCAGGCGCCGGCCCGTGACGGCGGCCTCAGCGAGGCGTTCGCGCAAGGTGGGCAGGTCGACGACGTCGGGGGGCGTGGGTGTGCCGTGGTCGTCGTAGGGGGTGATCTCGAAGCGCAAGGGCGTCCTTCCGGGTCACCGCGAGCACGGCGGCGTGGACGAGGGCGGCGAGGCGGGAGGCGGCGCCGGAGCGGACGTTGACGGCGGTGCGGGCGATCGCGCCGGTGGCGGCGACACCGCCGAACAGCGGGGCGACCAGGTTGGCCACCCCCTGGCCGAACAACTCCCGGTCGCTGTCGTGGCGTTCGGAGACGCTCATCGCGTCGGCGGCGGTCGCCGACATCAGCGACTCCAGGGCCGCCAGGGCCGCGACAGCGAGGGCGGCGGTGAGCAGGTGCGGCACGGCGCCGAGGTCGAGAAAGCCCAGGGACGGCAGGGGAAGTCCGGCCGGGAGATGGCCGATGGTCGCCACGTCCAGGTCCGCGAGCCCGGCCACCAGAGTCGCGGCGGCGACGGCGAGCAGCGAGAACGGAATGCCCGGGCGCCGGCGGGCGCCGGCCGGCATCACCGCGGCGACGCCGAGCGCCAGCGCGAGCGCGGCCGGGTGCGGGTGGCGGGCGAAGCCGGCGCCCGCCTGCCCGGCCGCCACCACGACGTTCTCCGCCCCGCCGGGCTTCACCCCGAGCGCAGCGGGTACCTGCTGGAGCCCGATCACCCCGGCGATGCCGAGGGTGAACCCCTCCACCACCGGGGCGGGCACGTACGCCATGAAGCGCCCGGCCCCGCCGAGGGCGAGCGCGATCAGCAGCCCGCCGGCGATCAGGCCGACGGTGAGTACGCCGGAGGTACCGTACTGGTGCACGATCGGCACCAGTACCACCGTCATGGCTCCGGTCGGGCCGCTGACCTGCAGGTTCGAGCCGCCGAATAGCGCGGCCAGCGCGCCGGCGACCACGGCGGTGGCCAGCCCCGCCTCCGCGCCCGCTCCGGAGGCGACGCCGAAGCCCAGCGCGAGCGGCAGCGCGACGATCGCCACTGTCAGGCCCGCCGGCAGATCCTTGCGCGGCGAACGCCCCATGGAGGTGAGGATCGCGCGGTTCGGCAGCACGGCCCGGGCGCGTGCGGAGGCCCGGCCTATGAGGGTGGTCTGCGTGGTGCTCACGCGGTCTTCTCCTGAACGTCCTGCACGTCGCGCAACTCGGCGAGCAACGTCTCCTGGTCCGTGATCATCTCCGTGAGGATGCGGCGCGCGGCGCGCAGCAGGTCGGCGACATCCGGCGTGCTCAGCGCGTACACCACGGTGTTGCCCTCACGGGTGGCCGTCACGAGATTGCTGCGGCGCAGCACGGCGAGCTGCTGGGAGAGGCTGGACGGCTCGATCTCGATCGCGGCGAGCAGCTCGCGCACCGGGCGCGGCCCGTCCTGGAGCAGTTCCAGCACGCGGATGCGGGCCGGGTGGCCGAGCGTGCGGAAGAACTCCGCCTTGGCCTGGTACAGCGGAACGGCCATGCTCAGCCTTCTTCCTCTTCCTCCGCGGTGCGCTCGACCGCGATGCCGTGGTGGGCGGCGATCCGCAGGAGCTGCGTGATGCGTCCGGCGTACGCCTGCGCGCCGTCCTCGTCACCGGCGACTCGCGCCTCTGCCCGCTGCCGGCGGGCCTCGGCGAGCTGCTCGCGAAGCTCCTGGTCGAACACGTCGCTCATCCGCCCCTCCTCCCCACGGGCGCTGCCACCCGCGGCCACACTCCTGCCGGATACAAGGCAGCATCATCTATTAACTTGAAGAATTCTTCAAGTTGCGATCATTGCAGGTTGCCAACCGATCGGTTCGGGGCGGTAGCGATCAATGGTGGTCATCGCGCCGACCGAAGCCGCCCTCATCCGTAACCTTCGAAGCCAACGACCTGGCGAGGAGAAGCAGATGGCGAACGTCGACAGTGCCCTCAAGGACGCGATGACCATCGACGGCGCGCTCGGTGCTGCCGTCGTCGACGCCGGCAGCGGAATGGCCCTGGGGTCGCTCGGCTCCGCCCAGGACCTGGAGCTCGCCGCAGCCGGCACCACCGACATGTTCCGCGCCGCGAGCCGCACCCTCGACGCGCTCGGCCTGCACGGCGATCGGATCGAGGACACCCTGACCACGCTCACCCACCAGTACCACCTGATCAGGCCGCTGACCCGCCCCGGGGGCAGCGGCCTGTTCCTCTACCTCGTCCTGGACCGCGCGCGAGCCAATCTGGCGATGGCCCGCCACCAGGCCCGCCGGATCGAGGCCGAGCTGGAGGTGTGAAACGGTCCGTCAGGGTGTGGTCAGGCAGTGATCCAGTCGGAGACGGGGATGACCGGTGAACGCCGCGGACGAAGGACCAGCTTCCGGTCCGTCACCGTCCGGGAACAGCCGGTTGTCGGTAGTGAACGGTTGTGTTCCCTATACTCCGGGGCTACCGTCGGTGTGAGTGAACGAGATCGTTCACTCACAGTCGCTCGCTCCCAAGTCATTGGGGGACCTGCCATGGCCACCTCGCGCGCCCTGGCCCCGGCTCCTCCCGCGCCCGCGCGACGCGGCCAGCACCCAGGGATTGCCCTCACCGTCATCGCGGCCACCCAGCTCATGGTGGTTCTCGACATCACGATCGTGAACATCGCCCTGCCGCACATCCAGCAGGCGCTGAAGTTCTCCACCACCGACCTGTCCTGGGTCATCAACGCCTACACCCTCACCTTCGGCGGACTGCTGCTGCTCGGCGGACGGACGGGCGACATCCTCGGCCGGCGGCGCGTCTTCATCGTCGGCGTCCTGATCTTCAGCCTCGCCTCCCTCCTCGGCGGAGTCGCGCAGTCCTCCGCCTGGCTCCTGGCGGCCCGGTCCCTCCAGGGCCTGGGCGGCGCCATCGCCTCCCCGACCGCCCTCGCGCTGATCGCCACCAACTTCAAGGAGGGCCCGGAGCGCAACCGCGCGTTCGGTGTCTACTCGGCCGTCGCCGGTGCGGGCGGCGCGGTGGGAGTGCTGCTCGGCGGCATGCTCACCTCCTGGCTGTCCTGGCGGTGGGTGCTCTTCGTCAATGTGCCGATCGGCATTGCGATCGCCCTGCTGGCGCCGCTGTACATCAACGAGTCCGAGAAGCACCCGGGGCGCTTCGACCTCACCGGCGCGTTCACCGCGACGGCGGGCATGGTCTCGCTGGTGTTCGGGTTCATCCGGGCCTCCGAGCACGGCTGGACGAACTCGGTGACCCTGACGGCGTTCAGCGCGGCGGTGGTCCTGCTGGCGGCCTTCCTGCTGAACGAGCGGCGCGTCCAGCAGCCGATCACGCCGCTGCACCTGCTCCGCAACCGCAACCGCTCCGGCGCCTACGGGCTGATGCTCTGCGTGGCCGCCGCGATGTTCAGCATCTTCTTCTTCATCACCCTGTTCGTGCAGAACATCCTCGGGTTCAGCCCGCTGCGGGCCGGCTTCGCGTTCCTGCCGATCAGCGTGGCGATCGTCACCGCCGCCCAGATCGCCGCCCGCAACCAGGTGCGGTTCGGGCCGAAGCCGTTCCTGGTCACGGGCTCGCTGCTCGTGACCGGCGGGGTGTTCTGGGCGACCCGGATCGACCTCCACACCACCTACCTCAGCGGCATCCTCGGGCCGACCCTGCTGTTCGGCTTCGGGATGGGCTCGATCTTCGTACCGGTGACGCTGACCGCCGTCTCCCGGGTCGCCCCGCACGAGACCGGCGCGGCCACCGGCATGCTCAACACCATGCAGCAGGTGGGCGGTTCGCTGGGCCTCTCGATCCTGGTGACGGTGTACGGAACGGCCAGCCGCAACGAGGCCCGGCAGCAGGTCGGGAAGTTCCTCCAGCAGGCGACGCCACAGCAGGCCGCCCAGTTCAGGGCGAGCGGCAAGCTCCCGGCGCCTTACTCGTCCGAGGTGCTGGTGCACGGCATCGCCAGCGCGTTCGCCCTGGGACTGGTGTTCGCGGCGCTGGCCGTCGTGATCGCGGTCTTCGTCATCAAGGTGCGCCGGATTGAGCTGCCCGTCAGCCCTTCGGGGGAGGGCACTTGACAGGACGTCGGGGCGTCGAGGACAGTCCATGTTGTAATGGTTTTCATCTTCGATAATCGCAGCAGTCACAGCAACCTCAGCAGCCGCAGCACCCTGTCCGTCCCAAGCAACCCGCGAACCCCGCGAAAGGGGACCTCCATGTCGCTCGACGTCTCCCCCGCCCTCCTCGCCCAGGCCGAGCACGGCGAGGTCAACGAGGCCGACTTCATCGACACCGTCCGCACCTCGCTCCCCTACGCCTACCAGGTGGTCGCCGGTCTCAGCACCGAACTCGCGGCCACCGAGGGCGAGTTCGTCAACGACAACACCACCCCCACCGACGAGGAGCGCGCCCAGCTGCTGCGCGCCCTCGCCAGCAACGCGATCCGCGGCAGCCTGGAGCGGCACTTCGGCGTGACGCTCGCGTTCGTCAACTGCCACCGGGTCGGCGCGTTCCGACCCGGCGCCGAACAGGGCGACGCCTACCGCGAGTTCACGTCGCTGCGGAACCAGATCCGCAACCAGAGCCCGGAGCTGCGCAGCTGCTGACGTCCCCGGCGTGCGGGCCCCCGCTCCGCGAGCGGGGGCCCGCTTCATGCCCGGGAATCGCGTGGCGTCGGGCCTCGGCGAGCTCGGCGCCGGGCATCCGGTGCTCCGATCGGCTCAGAACTCCCCGGTGGCGAGGTCGAGATCGAACGGCGCGGGCAGGCGGACCGGGACGCCGAAGGGGTGCGGGCCCTCGACCAGCGTGTAGCCCAGCTCGCCGGGCTGCGAGAAGAGGGTGCAGGTGCGTTCTTGACGGTCCACCAAAAGGTAGACCGGGGCTCCGAATTGGGAGTATCGGCGCCGCTTCGTGGTGCGGTCGGTGTCGCCGTTCGAGGGTGATGTGACCTCGACCACCAGGAGCGTCTGGTCGGGCAGCAACGCGCCTTCGGTCTTGGCCAGTTCGGCCGGCACGACCGCCAGGTCGGGCTGGTAAAAGTTCGCCGTGCCCGGCAGGTCGAGATTCCCGGAGCCCGCGCGCAGGCCGAGTTCGCGCATGCGCGGGCCGATCTGCTCGCGGATGAGGTCGATGGCGCTCTCATGCGCCCAGGACGGCGACACGGGGGTGATAACTCCCTCGATGATCTCAACGCGGGGACCCGCGATGTGCTGAATCGCGTACTTGAGGGCCTGCTCCGGGTTGGGTACACGGCTGTAGTCACCCGGGCCGGCGTGCGCTGTGCTCACTCCGCTGCTCTCCTGTCCGGCGGCGGCACACTCGATGGGGCCACCTCGGGGCAAGACTACCGGTGCACGAGGCCCGACTCTGCGTCATTCTCCAGCCGGTCCGGCGCCCCCTGGTCAGATGACTAAGCGCTTGCTTAGAATCGGCGGGCAGTCATTGCCCCCGTTCCACCCCCAGGAGACGACCATGTCCGGAGTGAACCGTCAGATCCGTCTTGCCCGTCGGCCGGTCGGGGAGGTGCGGGACGAGGACTGGGAGCACGGTGCGGAGCCGCGTGGGGTGGCCGGGGCGGGGCAGTTCGTGGGGCGGACGCGGGTCGTCTCCCTGGATCCTGCGATGCGGGGGTGGCTGGACGATCGGCCGTCGTATCTGCCGCCGGTGGGCATCGGGGAGGTCATGCGGGCCGGGTCCGTTGTCGAGGTCGTCGAGTCGGCGCACCCCGAGTTCAAGGTCGGCGACCACGTGGTCGGCACGTTCGGGGTGCAGGAGTACGTCGTCTCGGACGGGAAGGGCGCGCTGCGGGTCGATCCGTCGCTCGCGCCGCTGTCGACGTACCTGGGCGCGCTCGGGATGCCCGGGATGACGGCGTACTTCGGGCTGCTGGAGGTCGGGGCGCTCAAGGAGGGCGAGACCGTCGTCGTCTCCGGCGCCGCCGGGGCCGTCGGCACGATGGTCGGCCAGATCGCCAAGGTGAAGGGCTGCCGGGTGGTCGGGATCGCGGGCGGCCCCGAGAAGTGCGCGCTGCTGACCGACGAGCTGGGCTTCGACGCGGCCATCGACTACCGCACCGAGGACGTCCGCAAGGCCCTGCGCACGCACGTGCCGGACGGCATCGACGTCTACTTCGACAACGTCGGCGGCGAGATCCTGGACGCCGCACTGACCCGGCTCGCCATGCGCGCCCGGGTGGTGGTCTGCGGGGCGATCAGCCAGTACAACAACGAAACCGCCGTCCAGGGCCCGTCCAACTACCTGTCGCTGCTGGTGCGTCGGGCCCGGATGGAGGGCTTCGTGGTGTTCGACTACGCCCGCCGCTACGCCGAGGCGTCCCGCGAGATCGCCGGGTGGATCGCCGACGGCCGGATCAAGGTCAAGGAGCACGTGGTGGACGGCACCCTCGACGACTTCCCGGCCACGTTCCGGATGCTGTTCCGCGGCGAGAACACCGGCAAGCTGGTGCTGCGCCTGCCGTAGCCGTAGCCGCCGCCTCCGATCCACCGCCTCTGATCCACCGCTTCGGGCCCGCAGGACGAGCGCCCGTCCCGCCGCCGTCGCGCCGTAAGTCTTGCGGCGGCGGGGGTGGGCGCACCGGACGAATGCCACCGATTTGGTACGCGGTGCCACCTCTGGGTGAGCATGGGCGGTCGCTCCACCGAGCGCGAGCAGGACCAGGAAAGGCGCACCACCCTCATGCAGACCAGCCCGGCCGAACCCCGGCAGGCAACCCGACCGAGCCCGCCGGAGACCCCGGAACCGGTCACCCCCTCCCCCTCCCCCTCCCCCTCCCCCTCCGGCCCCGGCCGCCGCTTCGGTCTGCCGACCGCCACCGCGCTGGTGATGGGGAACATCATCGGCGGCGGCATCTTCATGATCCCGGCCGCCGTGGCCCCCTTCGGGACGGTCAGCCTGGTCTCGTTCGCCGTGCTGACCGTGGGCGCGATCGCGCTGGCGCTGGTCTTCGGGCAGCTCGCGCGCCGCAATCCGCAGACCGGCGGGCCGTACGTCTACGCCCGCGAGGCCTTCGGCGACTTCGCCGGGTTCATCTCGGCCTGGTCGTACTGGATCACCACCTGGGTCAGCAACGCCGCGCTCGCGGTGGCCGCCGTCGGCTACCTCGACGTGCTGGTGCCGATCGGCCACTCCACCGTGCTCACCATCGCCGCCGCGCTGACCGTCCAGTGGCTGCCCGCGCTGGCGAACCTGGCCGGCACCCGGTACGTCGGAGCGGTCCAACTCGTCTCCACCGTCCTGAAGTTCATCCCGCTGGCGCTGGTCGCGGTGGGCGGCCTCGGCTTCTTCGACGCGAAGAACCTCGGGCCGTTCGAGGCCTCCGGCCAGGGCTGGCTCGGCGGGATGACGGCCGCGGCCGCGATCCTGCTCTTCAGCTACCTGGGCGTGGAGTCGGCCGCGATGAGCGCGGGCAAGGTCCGCGACCCGGAGCGCAACGTCGGCCGGGCGAGCGTGCTCGGCACGGCCGGGGCGGCGCTGGTCTACCTGCTCGGCACGCTGGCGGTCTTCGGCACGGTGGCGCACGACCAGCTCGTCCACTCCACCGCGCCGTTCTCGGACGCCGTGAACGCCATGTTCGGCGGCTCGTGGGGCGGTACGGTCATCGCCGTCGCCGCGCTGGTGTCGATGACCGGCGCGCTCAACGGCTGGACGCTGCTGGCCGCGCAGGCGCCGTACGCCGCCGCGAAGGACGGGCTGTTCCCGGCCGCCTTCGGGCGGGAGCGGCGCGGGGTGCCGGTGTTCGGCGTCGTGGTGAGCGTCGCGCTGGCCTCGGTGCTCACCGTGCTCAACTTCGCCTCCGGGGCGAAGGGCGCGTTCGACATCCTGGTGCTGGTCACCACCTTCACCGCGACCGTCCCGTACCTGCTGTCCACAGCGGCGCAGCTGTACTGGCTGGTGCGCGGGGGCCGCGAGGTGGCCCCGGGCCGGCTCGTCAGGGACGCGGTGCTGGGCGTCGGCGCCTTCGGCTTCTCGCTCTGGCTGGTGGCCGGTGCCGGGTACGCGGCGGTGTACCAGGGGGTGCTGTTCCTCTTCGCGGGGATCCTGGTCTTCGTCTGGATGGCGGGCCGGCGCGCGGCGGCGAACGCCTGACGGGCTGTAGGCGCCGACAGGGCGGAAGGGCGGTACCCGTTCACTTGTGGACGGGTACCGCCCTTTTGTGCGCGCAAGTGCACGCCAGTGCCCGCTCGTGCCCGCTCGTTCCCCCTCGTGCCCGCTACTCGAGGGATTCGGTGACGCCCGGGGTGAGCCAGTGGAGGCGCTCGGCCAGGCCGGCCTCCGCGAAGTGGTCGCTCGTCTCCTCGCGGCCCTCGGTGAAGTGCTCCCAGGACGTGTAGTGGAGCGGGATCACCCGGCGGGCGCCGAGCGAGCGGGTGAGCGTCGCGGCCCGTATCACGTCCATGGTGATCAGTTCGCCGCCGCCGAAGGCCTCGATGCGGGCGGCCCCGAGGTGGAGCAGGGCGGTGCCGATCCTGAACCGCCGTCCGATCTCGTCGAGTTCGGGTTCGGGGATGTGGACGGTGTCGCCCGAGACGTAGACGGCCTCCTCCTCGCCGGGCACCTCGACGACGAACCCGGTTCTCGACCGGAGATCGCAAAGTATTAAGATCATTTCGCAACACGACGCGAAGGGGAGTTCAGTGGCGCGGGTTGCGGTGATCGGTGGGGGTATCAGCGGGCTGGGGACGGCGCTCATGCTTGGCCGGCGGGGCCACATGGTCACGTTGTTCGAGCAGGACGCGCGGCAGGCCGGAGAGGACCTGAACCGGGACTTCTTCCACTGGAACAGGCCCCGAGTCCCGCAGGCCGTCCAGCCCCACTCGTTCCTCGCGCCCGTGCGCACTGTGTTGCGCACCGAGACCCCTGACGTCTACGCGGACCTGCTGGCACGCGGAGCCCGGGAGTACCACGACTTCGACTGGTTCGGTGAGCATCCGCCGCATCGGGCCGGCGATGAGGACTTGGTGACCCTGCGCACCCGCCGCATCGTGCTGGAGGCCGCCTTGACCGCGGCCGTGCGGCGGGAACCCACCGTTGATGTGCGGCGAGGCTGTCGGGTGCGCGCCCTCACCTTCGGGGAGGGCCGCCCCGTCCGGGTCACCGGCGTGCAGGTGGGCGCGGAAACGCACCAGGCGGACCTCGTCGTCGATGCGTCCGGTCGTCGCTCGCCGGTTCCCGCCTGGCTGATCGCGGCCGGCTGCCGCCCGCCCGTGGTCGACAGCCACCGCACCGGGATCGCTTATCTGTCCCGCTGGTACCGCCTGCGTGCTGACGGCCCGCGTGACCCCGGGCGGGTGAAGAGCGGCTCGGCCGCACCGTTCGCGCTCGCCGGCGTCTTCCCTTCCGACAACGACACGTTCGCGGTGAACCTGATGCTCTCCACGGGTGATCCGACCCGCGGCGCGCTCACCGACCCTGCCGTGTTCGAGGCCGTCGCCCGCCGCTTCCCCGCCACCGCCGCCTGGCTCGACCTGGCCCCCGAACCGCAGTCAGCCGTCCTGGCGATGGCCGGCCTGGACAACCGCTGGACCTCCCTCGCCGACGATGACGGACCTGTCGTCACCGGCCTGGTCAACGCCGGGGACAGCCTCATCCACACCAACCCCACCTTGGGCCATGGCGTGGCCCTCGGCCTGCGCGCCGCCCAGCACCTCGCCACCTGTGTCGACCAGATCGCCGCGGACCCCATCGGCTACCACACCTGGACAGCACAGACCCTCCGCCCGTGGTTCGACGCGCAGGTGACGGCCGACCGCGCCAACGAGCAACGCCTCGCCGAGAGCTCACCATCCTCGGATCGGCGGGCTGCTGCCCTGGCCGCCTGCGCCTTCGACGATCCCGTCGTCATGAGAGCCCGAGCCCAGGTACGCCATCTCCTGCGACCGGCCCACGACGCCTACGGCACCGACGAAGTGGACCGACACGTCACCGCCTGGCTGGCTGCCCACCCGGACTTCTCGCCAGAGCACGACGGCCCGACCCGAGATCAGTGGGATGCACTCATCCCAGGCTGAGCGCTTGCCCGGCACCTCACCTTCGGCGCGCTCAAGTGTCGGCAAACGATCGTCTGCCGACACTCAGGCCCGTGTCGCCGGTGTCAGCCATGGGTGCCCTCGATCAGGAGTGCCCGCAGGCGGGTGCGGTGGTGTTCGTCGTTGCGGATGATGGTGTCCTCGGAGCCGGCGCTGACGATGCGGCGGTCGCGTTCGGCCAGTGCGGTGAGGCGGTGGCGCCGGTCCGGGGTCAGGCGGGCGGTGCCCAGGGCGTGGAGGGCTGCGACGGCGCCGGGGAGGTCGGATTCCGTTTCGGCGGCGTGGAGGACGGTGTCGGCCGTGCCTACGCCGAGCTGTACTTCTGCGACGCGTACTGGCCGGCCTTCCGCGAGATCGACTTCCTCCGCGCCCTGCGCAGCTTCGCGGCCCGCGAGCGCCGCTACGGGAAGTAACAACGGGGGGAAGCGGACGCGATCGCCCCGGGCCGTTGGTGGCCCGGGGCGATCGGTCTGTGCGGGTAGGGCGTCCGATGCGGCCTGTCAGGATGCTCGGCGCCTGCAGCGGGTGCAGGGTCAGGCGCACTGGGCGGCGAGGTCGCCGATGATGTCGCAGGTGCGGGTGGCGGTGGTGTGGGCCGGGCCGGCTTCGGCCGGGACGCTCGCGGCCAGGCGGGAGGTGATCGTCTCCTGGATGCGCACGATGTCCGCGGCCAGCGGGACGGTGAAGGTCCGCGACGCCGCGTCGTTGATTCCAACCGGGCCGAACTGGCAGGTCACCAGGTCGGTTCCGGTGCAGCCGGTGTCGGGGACGGCCGGGAGGCCCGCGGGCACCGTCGTGGTGACCGTGGCCGAGGCGAGCGGGGCGGGGCCGTTGTTGATCACGGTGACGGTGAAGAGGAGGTAGGGCACCTCGATGCCGAGGTGGGGGCTGGCGGCGAGGGCGACCTGGACGTCGGTCGCCGCCGCGGTGACCACCTGGTCCACGGTGTTGCTGGTGCTGCCCACGTGGGTCGCGTCGCCGCCGTAGACGGCGGTGATCGGGTGGGTGCCGATGGTCAGCGTCGAGGTGGGGAAGGTCGCCGTACCGGTGCCGTCCAGCATGCCGGTGCCGAGGGTGGTGCCGCCGTCCTTGAAGGTGACCGTCCCGGTGGGTGTGCCGCCGGAGGTGGCGGACACGGTCGCGGTGAAGGTGACCGTCTGCCCCTCCGTGGAGGGGTTCGGGGAGGAGCTGAGGACCGTCGAGGTGGCGGCCTTCACCGCCGTTCCGCCGGTCGCGACGCCGCGCGGTTTGGTGCCGGTGGCCTTGGTCGCGGTCACGGCGTTGCTCGCGGTGGAGATGACGGACAGGTTGTTCGTGGCGCTGTTGGCGACGTAGACCTGCGCACCGTCGGGGGTGATCGCCACGCCCTTGGGGCCGCCGCCCACGCCGATCGTGGTGGTGAGCATGTGCGAGGCGGTGTCGACCACGGACACCGACGAGCCGTTGTTGTCGGTGACGTACGCGTGCGCGCCGTCCGGGGTGACGGCGACCCCGAACGGCTGGGAGCCGACCGTGGTGGTCGTCGTCGTGCCACCCGCCGCCGGGACGAACGCGAGAGTGTCGTTCCCGTTGTTCGCGACCACCACCTGGGTGCCGTCCGGGGTGACGGCGAGCCCCTGCGGAGCACCGCCGAGCGAGGCGAGCGTGGTGCCCGAACCGCCGCCGACGGGGAACTTCTGGACCGTGCCCGCGCCCTCGTTGGCCAGGTAGACGCTGCTGCCGTCCGGTGAGACCGCCACTCCGGCGGTCGGGCCGGTCGTGGCGGTCGCGATCGAGATGACGGTCCCCGTGGTGGTGTCGACCCTGGTCAGACCGCCGTTGGTCTGGTCGGTGACGAACAGGAACTGGCCGTTCGGGGTGATGGCCAGCTGGGACGGGGCGGGGTGACCGGACATCAGGGTCGTCACGGTGTTGGCGGACCGGTCGATCTTGGAGATCGTCCCGTCACCACTGTTGGCGACGAAGACGAACGCCGCGTCCGGACTGAACACCACCCCGTCGGGCTGACTGCCGACGCCGGGGCCGGTGGTGACGGTGTTGGTCGACGCGTCGACCACCGACACGTTGTTGTCGGTCTGGTTGCTCACATAGGCGAACTCCCCGGGCGGCGGTGCGGCCTGCGCCGTCGGCGCGACGGCCAGGGGGACCGTCAGCCCGGCCAGGACCGCCAGCCCCAGGCCGGCGGTCCGGGCGCGTGCGCGGATACGTCTGTGTCTCTGCTCACCGGACAAAGCGGTTTCTCCTCAAGGTGGGGCGGGGCGTCGGGACTGAGCAAAACTGAGCTCAGTCTTCGGCGGCGCGCGCCCGCGCGCCGTCGCACTCCGTCACCCCAATCCCCGAAACCCACAGCTCAGGCCGGGAATGGCGGCCGCCGACCCGACCCGTTCGGACGGCACACGAACGGGCAGGTCGCGGCGGCCGGCTGCCGACCGCGCGGTCAGCTGCCCTCGGCGCGGGCGCGGGTCCAGGCGCTCTCCCGGAGCAGCCGCAGGCCGTTGAGGCCGACGATGACGGTCGAGCCCTCGTGGCCGAGGACGCCCAGCGGCAGCGGGAGCGTCGCGACCAGGTCCCAGACGACCAGGACCGAGATGAACACCCCGGCGATCACCAGGTTCTGGACGACGAAGCTCCGCGCCCGGCGGGAGAGCGCCACCACCGCCGGGACGGTGGCGAGTTCGTCGCGGACGACGACCGCGTCGGCGGTCTCCAGGGCCAGGTCGGAGCCGGCCCGGCCCATCGCGACGCCGGTGTGGGCGGCGGCCAGCGCCGGGGCGTCGTTGACGCCGTCGCCGATCACCAGCACCTTGCGGCCGGCCCGCTCCCGTTCCTTCACGGCGGCCACCTTGTCCTGCGGCAGCAGCCCGGCGCGCACGTCCGCGATGCCGACCTCGGCGCCCAGGTGGGCGGCGGCGCGCGGGTTGTCGCCGGTGAGCAGCATGGGCGCGGTGCCGGTGAGGGCCGTCAGGGCGGCGACGGTCCCGGCGGCGTCCGGGCGCAGCCGGTCGGCGATGCCGAGCACCCCGACCGGGACGCCGTCCGCCTCGACGACGACGGCGGTGCGGCCGGCCTCCTCCAGTTCGGCGGCCACGGCGGCGGCGCGGACGGCGGCGGCGTCCTCGCGGCCGTCGAGCAGCCGGGCGGGGGCGGCGACGGCGATCACCCGGCCGTCGACGGTGGCGCTGACGCCGATGCCGGGGGCGGAGGTGAAGTCCTCGGCGACGGCCAGGGCGAGGCCGCGGGCGCGGGCGGCGTCGACGACGGCGCGGGCCAGCGGGTGCTCGCTGGGGTGCTCGGCGGCCGCGGCGAGGGCGAGCAGTCCGTCCTCGGTGAGGTCCGGGCCGGCCAGCGGGCAGAGGTCGGTGACGCGCGGGGTGCCCTCGGTGAGGGTGCCGGTCTTGTCGAGCGCGACGGCGTCCACCTGGCCGAGGCGTTCCATGACGACGGCGGACTTCACCAGGACGCCGTGGCGTCCGGCGTTGGCGATGGCGGAGAGCAGCGGCGGCATGGTGGCCAGCACGACCGCGCACGGCGAGGCGACGATCATGAAGGTCATCGCGCGCAGCAGCGAGTCGGTGAAGGCCGCGCCGACGGCGAGCGGGACGGCGAACACGGCGAGGGTGGCGAGGACCATGCCGATCGAGTAGCGCTGCTCGACCTTCTCGATGAACAGCTGCGTGGGCGCCTTGGTCTCGGAGGCCTCCTCGACCATCCGGACGATCCGGGCGATCACCGAGTCGGAGGCGTCGCGCTCGACGGCGATCCGCAGGGCGCCGGTGCCGTTGAGGGTGCCGGCGAAGACCTCGTCACCGGGCTCCTTGGCGGCGGGCAGCGGCTCGCCGGTGATGGTGGCCTGGTCCACCTCGCTCGCGCCGTCCAGGACCCGGCCGTCGGCGCCGATCCGCTCCCCGGGCCGGATCAGGACGGTGTCGCCGACGGACAGGGCCTCGGTGGGCACGGTCTCCTCGGTGCCGTCGGCGAGCAGCCGGGTGGCGGTGGCCGGGGCGAGGTCGAGCAGTCCGCGCACGGAGTCGGCGGTGCGGGCGGTGGCCAGGGCCTCCAGCGCGCCGGAGGTGGCAAAGATGACGATCAGCAGGGCGCCGTCCATCACCTGGCCGACGGCGGCGGCGCCGAGCGCGGCGACGATCATCAGCAGGTCGACGTCGAGGGTCCTCTCGCGCAGCGCCCGCAGGCCCGCCCAGGCCGGCTCCCACCCGCCGGTGGCGTACGCGAGGGCGTACAGCGGGCCCCAGGTCCAGGCCGGGGCGCCGGTGAGCTGGAGCGGCAGCGCGATCAGGAACAGCACCGTGGCCGCGGCGGCCCAGCGGGCCTCGGGCAGGGCGAACACCCGGGTGCGGCGCCGGGGGGCGACGTCCGGACGCGGCACCGCCGTGGGCGCGGGGCGCTCGATCAGGGTGGAGGACATGGCAGGCAGGACCCTTCGGGGCAGGGTGGGCTCTCGACTCCCTCACGATACATGAACATATGAACGCTCTTTCATTCGTGAGCTGTACGATGGTCCGCATGGGTCATGGAGCCGCTCCCGCCAACGCCGTCCCGCGCCCGCACACGCGCCTGGACGCCGACAGCGCCGCCCGGGTGGCCGGCACCCTTCAGGCACTCGCCACCCCGTCCCGGCTGCTGATCCTCTCCCGGCTGCGCGAGGGCCCCTGCGCCGCCACCGAACTCGCCGCCGAGGTGGGCATGGAGCAGTCCGCCTGCTCCCACCAGCTGCGCCTGCTGCGCAACCTCGGCCTCGTCGTCGGCACCCGGCAGGGGCGCTCGGTGGTGTACGCGCTGTACGACAACCATGTCGCCGCACTCCTCGACCAGGCCGTCTACCACATCGAGCACCTGCGGCTGGGGCTGAGCGACGTGGATGCGGAGGACCTCCAGGAGGGCTGATGTCCAGGAGGGCTGATGTCCAGGAAGGCTGATGTCCAGGAAGGCTGATGGACACGCCGCCAAGATCGCTGCGACGATGGCGCGATGCCCTCCTCACCGCTCACGACGTCCCCGCTCGCCGACTCCCTGCTGCGCGGCGTCGCCGCGAACCCGGCCGCGCCGTCGGATGTCCTGCTGCGGTTGCTCGCGCCGGAGGGGAGGCCGGCGTGGCATGCCCTCCACGGAAGGCCCCTCCCTGCTGACGTTGTCGAGACCGTGGTCACCCACCCGGACTCGTCGGTACGTCGCATAGTCGCCCGTAACCGGCACGTCGCCCCCGAGCAGCGCGGCCGGCTGGCCGACGACCCCTCCGAGCGCGTCCGCGCCGGACTCGCCTCCGGGCCCCGTCCGCGGCTCCACCCGGTCACGCCGCTGCCCGACGAGGCGCTGGTGACTCTGCTGACCGCCGAGGACGTCCCCGGGCGGGGCGGACTCCTCACGGCGGACGAGATCCGGGAGGATCTCGTCGTCTCGGGGCAGATCCCGCAGTCCTTCCGCCTCAGGGCGCTGAAGCACCCGGACCCGCGCATCCGGGCGTACGCGGCCAACTCGTGCTGGCAGCTCACCTCCGAGCAGCTGGACGGTCTCCTCGCCGACCCGGATCCGACCGTGCGCCAGGCGGCGCGCAGCGCAAGCCGGTACCTCGACCCCGCCGCCATGGAAGCCGAACTTCCCGAGCGCGACTGCCACTGGCGCAGCGTCCTGCTCTGCAACTTCGCGATCTCCGACGCCGTCGCCGAAGCCTGCCTGGCCACCGGCCGCAACCTGTGGTCGCTGGCGGGCAACCGGCACACCCCCGCGCACGCCGTCGCCCGGCTGGCCCGTCATCCCGACCCCGAGGTCCGGGAGCGGGTGGCCTCCCGGGCGGACCTCGACGCCGCGCTCCTGGCGGAACTGGCCGAGGACACCGACGCCGAGGTCCGCTCTTCAGCGCTGGTCCACGCACTGCGCCGCCGGTGGCAGCACTTCGGCGTGCTCGACGAAGTCCCCACCTGGACCGCCGATCTGATCGGCCCCCCGATAGAGCAGCACGTGGATCCCGAGTGGTATCGGGCATGCGCCGTCTCCGACCACCCGAAGCTCCGCCGCATTGCCGCCACCTGGCCCGACCTCCCCGAAGACCTGGTCGCGCGGCTCGCCGCCGATCCCGATTCCGAGGTGCCGCGCCTGCTGGCCCTCAACCACCCGCTGGCGCCGCCCGAGACCGTCCTCGCGGCCTTCGTCGCCTGCCCCCGTGAGCGGGCATACCTGTCGACGCTGCCCACGCTCCCCCGCACCGGACTCCGGCACCTCCTCGACCACGAGGACCCCGAGGTGCGCGCGCTGGCCGCCGCCGACCCGACGCTCGACCGGCCGCCCGTCGCGCTGCTCACCGACCCCGACGAGCGCGTCCGCCGGGCCGCCGCCGCCAACCCCTGCCTCCCGGCCGACGTCCGCGACTCCCTGCTCAATGACCCGGAGCTCGCCGAGGGTGCCGCGGCCAACCCCGCCCTGACCGCCCGGCAGCTGCACGACCTGCTCGACCGCACCGGGCTGCCGGGGCACTGTCAGTCCCCGGGTGCATGATCGGGACGTCCGAACGCGACAGGAGACTCACCGTGCCGATCACCAACGAACGACTCGCCCAACACGCCTTCCTGCACGGCATGTACCGCGACGGCTACTACCCCGACGCCGTCGTCGACCGGGGCCGCGACATCCTGCTGCGCCTGTGCGAGCGGATCGAGGCCGAGCGGCCGTCCGACCTCGCCGCGCTCTACGCCCTGACCGCCGTCGCCACCGAGGAGTTCAACGTGCTCCAGGAGGCGTTCGAGGCGGCCGGCAGCGAGATCGAGACGGTCGCCCGCGAGCTGATAGCCGACGACTTCGCCGCCATCGCCGACGCCTACGGCTTCTCCGACGCGGACATCGAGGCGCTGATCGCCGTACGGGACTGGTGAGTGCCCAGCATGCGCACCATGTGCAGCTTGGTGACGGCCTGCCCGTCGACCACGACGGCCTGCGGCTCCCGGCCCCACACCTCGAACCCGCAGGAGGTGTAGAGCCGGATCGCTGCCTCGTTGCCCTCCGACACCGTAAGCAGCACCTGCCGCAACTCGCCGTCCTCGCAAGCCACTTCAAGGGTCCGCGCGACCAGCGCCCGCCCGATTCCCCGGCCGCCCGCCGCCGGGGCGACAGCCATGCCGAACAGGGTCGCCTTGTGCCGCTCCTGGCGGCGGCCGGGCACCCGCAGGCCTGCCGTCCCGACCAGCTCGCCGTCCTCGTCGAACGCCCCGAGCAGCGCGCCCGGCCCGTGCTCGGCCTCGGCCAGCCGCCTCACGGTCGCCGCGATCGGCTTGTCCCGCTCCTCCTCGTGACTAGATGTGAAGGCACTGGGCGAGTCCCGGAGGGCGGTCAGCCGGAAGGCCCGGTAGCGCTCGGCGTCCGCCACGCCCAGCCGGCGGATCGCCGCCTCGCTATCGCCGGACACTGGTGCACCGGGTGAGGTAGGGCATGGCGATCTCGTCCCGGCCCGCCAGGTCGGGGTGGGTGTCGAGCAGTTCCTCGACGTCCGCGAGCAGGCGGGCGCGCTCCGCCTCCGGCAGGGCGATGACGTAGCTGCGCGAGGCGACCATGTCGACGATCCCGGCGCGGGTCGTGACGTGCTGCCAGCGGATGTCCAGCCGCTCGGGGGCGCCGAAGGGGGCGGGCACCACCGGCTGGGTGTCGATCTCCTGGCGCGTCGAGCGGTGCATCAGGGCGCCCAGTTCGGCGGCCCACGGCTCGGACTCGTCGCGGACGTTCCACACCAGCGAGAGCGTCCCGCCGGGGGCGAGCACGCGCGCGATCTCCGGCACCGCGGTGTTCTGGTCGAACCAGTG
This sequence comes from Kitasatospora aureofaciens, assembly GCF_019192735.1. GTDB lineage: Bacteria > Actinomycetota > Actinomycetes > Streptomycetales > Streptomycetaceae > Kitasatospora > Kitasatospora aureofaciens_A. The sequence goes on along the minus strand of NZ_JAHTKP010000004.1, from coordinate 256,621 downwards.
CCAGGCCTGCGCCACCACGACCGCGTCGACGCTGCCGTCCGCCAGCGGGATCCGCTCGGCCGAGCCGGCCCGCACGGCCGCCTTCGGGACGGCCGCCGCCAGCTGGTCACGCATCGCCTCGTCGGGCTCGACCGCGACCACGTCCAGGCCCGCGTCCACCAGCAGCCGGGTGAGCTTGCCGGTGCCCGCGCCCAGGTCCAGCACCCGCCGGGCCTCGCGCGGGACTGCGGAGCCGATCAGCGCCTGCGGGTAGCCGGGCCGCCCATGCTGGTATGCGGTCGCCTCGGCGCCGAACGACCGGGCCCGGAGCTTGCCGGACCAGCGCCGGGTGGCGCCCTGGCGGGTCATCCCGCAGGCCCGGCCGATCTCCTCCCAGGTCGCGTGGTGCCCGCGGCGCAGCTCCTCGATCAGGGCGGTGCGGCGGTCCTCCAGGGTGCCGATCACTCCGGACAGGCGGCGCAGGCCGGCGAGGCCGCCGTCGCCCGCGACGTCGTCGGCGATGCGGTGAGCAAGATCATCGTTTGGCATGGGCCGCACTGTACGCAGGGGCCGGACAATGCGTCAACAGGTATTGCTTGTCACGCAACACATGTTGCTCACCTTCGGTCGCGACGTCAGTAGCCCCGCCGCCGCACCGACCAGGGCCACGGCCCCGGTCTCCGCGCAGGCCGCCACGATCGGCGCCAGCCGCTCGTCCTCCGGTCGCACCAGGGCGGCGTCCAACTCGTATCCCGTCAGCGACAGTTCGGGGAACACCACCACCGGCGCCCGGGCCGCGCGCACCACCTCCGCGTGCGCGACCGCGTTCTCCGCCACGTCGTACGCCACGCAGCGGGGCTGCGCCACCGCGACGACCAGTTCCCGTTCGCTCCCGTTCACGTCGGTCATGGTACCGACGCCCGGCGTCACCCCTTCCGGGTAGTCGAACCTCCGTACCTTGACCGCGAATTGACCGCGAAGCCCTCCGGTAGCACGAACTCGACTCCCCCGGCGGCGACTTCGCGCAGAAACCCTCCACATGAGCGAATCCCCCCGCAGGATGCCAGTGCGACCGGCCGGTGGCGAGAAACCTGGTGCGGACGCCGAACCCGGACGATTCGGCGGCGGACGTGCCGACATGTCTCGCGCGGGTGTGCGAGATATCTGACATGTCCGGCAAGTTCGCACTAAGTCGGCTCTGCAGCAGTGTTTTTGAGTTTCAGTCAGAATGTCGCAACCCGGCTATGCTGCCTCGGACCACCGTCCCCGTCCCCCTTCCGATCGTTTGAGGATGCTGATGCTTCGAGCTGGATCGTCACCCGGCAGAAGGCCCTCCGCTCCCGTGCTCGGGTGGCTGTTGCCCTCGGCCGTGCTGGTCTCCGCCATGGTCGCCACCGCGACGGTGGTGGCCGCCGGCGCCCGCGCCGACGTGCTCTGGTGCGGGCTGGCCGGCACGGTGGCGGTGGCCGCGGTGGCCGTCGAGGCGGGCCGCCGGGGGCGCGCGCTGACCGTCCAGCGCGAGCAACACGCGCAGCGGGAGGAGGAGTTGCACCGCCGGCTGGTCCGGCAGGACGCCTCGACGACCGCCCTGGCGAAGAAGGACCTGCCGGCCGCGGTCGCCCGGCTCCGGCACACCGGCTCGGTCGACAACGCGCTGCGCGCCCACGAGTCCCGGGATCCGATGCTCAGCCCCGAGTACCGGGCCGCCCGCGACGACGTGCTGTACCAGGTCCTGCGGACCATCGACAACGAGGAGGCCATGCGCGAGGCCTCCCAGCGCGCCTTCGTCAACATCGCCCGCCGCGTCCAGGCGATCATCCACCGCCAGGCCCAGGACCTCCGCGAGATGGAGGACCGGCACGGCAACGACCCGGCCGTCTTCGACGACCTGCTGCGCCTGGACCACGGCAACGCGCTGACCGGCCGCCTCGCCGACAGCATCGCCGTCCTCGGCGGCGCCCGCCCCGGCCGCCAGTGGAGCCGGCCGGTGGCGCTGTACAGCGTGCTGCGCGGCGGCATGTCGCGCATCCTGGAGTACCAGCGGGTCGATCTGCACCCGGTGTCCGAGGTCGCCGTGATCGGCCCGGCCGTCGAGCCGCTCATCCACGCGGTCGCCGAACTGCTGGACAACGCCACCCGCTACTCGCCGCCGCACACCCACGTGCACCTGAGCGCCTCCGAGGTGCAGACCGGCATGGCGATCGAGATCGAGGACGGCGGCCTCGGCCTGAGCGAGGAGGGCCGGCTGCGCGCCGAGCGCACCCTGAAGCTGGCGCAGGGCGAGTTCGACCTCAACGACCTCGGCGAGACCCCCCGGCTCGGCCTGGCCGTGGTCGGCCGGCTCTGCCGGGCGTACGGCTTCCAGATCTCGCTGCGCCCCTCCGCCTACGGCGGCGTGCGCGCCGTGCTGATCGTGCCGCAGGAACTCATCACCACCGCGCCCGCCACCGGCCGGGCGCACGGCATCGGCAGCTTCTCCGGCCCCCGGCCGCTGCCCGCCAACCCGCCCCGCCCGAAGGCCGGTTCGCGGCCGTGGGGGGCGACCTCGGCGCACGCCTCGGTGGCCGGCCCGTCGTTCGGCACCTCGCCGTGGGCCGGGACCGGGCCGGCCCGGTCGGGCCCGATACGGCCCAACGCGACCAGGCCGGGACCGATGAACGACGACGTACCGGTGGTGACCGAGCGCACCGCCAACGGCCTGCCCCAGCGCCGGCGCCACCGCCCCCCGCTGGGCCGGGCCGGTGTCCCCGGGCCCGGCCGGGCCCCCCAGCCGGCTCCCCCGCCGGCCCAACAACCGGATCGGCACCCGGACCGGCACCCGGCGGCGCAGGCCAAGGAGGCCAAGGAGCCGGTGCAGCCCGGCATCTGGCTGGAGGCGTTCCTGGAGGGCGTCAACGGCCAGCCGCCGTCCACCGGTTCGGCCGGCCAGACCAATGAAGAGACGGCAGGGAAAGGCGAGCAGTGATTCAGCACCGCACCAACATGGACTGGATGCTCAAGGACCTGGCGGAGAGCGTCCCGTGCACCCGCCACGTCATCGTCCTGTCCGCCGACGGCCTGCGGATGGCGCAGCACGGCACGGACCCGGACACCGCCGACCGGCTCGCCGCCGCCTGCGCCGGCCTGCAGAGCCTGGCCACCGCGGTCGCGCACGAGTTCCCGCACGGCGACGGGCGGATGCGGATGGTCGTGATCGAGGTGAGCGGCGGCTTCTTCTACATGATGGCGGCCGGCTCCCGCGCCTACCTCGCGGTGCTGGCCGACGAGGGCGTGGACGCCGGGCTGGTGAGCCTGCAGATGCGGGACCTCGTCGCCCGGATCGGCGAGCACCTCACCACGCCCCCGCGCAGCGGCGAGCAGGTCGCATGAGTGAGCGGAAGGTCGACTCATGAGTGGCCGACCCGGCCTGGACGGCCCGGCGGACGAGGACGAGCCCGAGCGGCTGTACGTGATCACCCGCGGGCGCAGCGGCCCCGGCGGGGAGACCCCGTTCGACCTCGTCACCCTGATCGTCTCGCGGGCGGAGCCGAAGGCGACCATGCAACCCGAGCACGCGGCGATCCTGCGGATGTGCGCCTCGCCGCTGTCCGTCGCCGAGATCTCCGCGTACCTGCGGCTGCCGACGAGCGTGGTCACGGTCCTGCTGGCGGACCTGCTCGCCGACGGCCTGATCGAGGCCCGCGCCGCCGTCCCCCCGGCGGACTTCCCCGACCGTGCCCTGCTGGAGGCGGTGATCCATGGACTTCAGAGACTCTGACACGCTGGTCGGCCCGTCGGGCGCGGACCGGCTCCCGGCCACCGCCGCGAAAGCCGTCAAGGTGGTGATCGTCGGCGGTTTCGGGGTCGGCAAGACGACCCTGGTCGGCTCGGTGAGCGAGATCCGCCCGCTGACCACCGAGGAGACGATGACCCAGGCCGGCGTGGGCGTCGACGACCTCGCCGGCGTGGAGCGCAAGACCGAGACGACCGTCGCGATGGACTTCGGCCGGATCAGCATCAGCGACGAACTGGTGCTCTACGTGTTCGGCACCCCCGGGCAGGAGCGGTTCTGGTTCCTCTGGAACGGCCTGTTCGAGGGCGCGCTCGGCGCGGTCGTGCTGGTCGACACCCGCCGGCTGGAGGTCAGCTTCGAGGTGATCGGGCGGCTGGAGGACCGCGGCGTGCCCTTCGTCGTCGCGATCAACGGCTTCCCGGACTCCCCGGACCACCCGGTCGAGGAGTTGCGCTCCGCTCTCGACCTGCCGCCCGAGGTGCCGATCGTGGCCTGCGACGCCCGGCGGCGCGAGTCCTGCCGGGACGTCCTGATGGCCCTGATGCGCTACCTGTACAACCTCGCCGCGCCGCGCGCGTGACCCCCGCTTCCGTTCCCGACGCTTCCGTTCCCGACGCTTCCGTTCCCGACCTTTCCGTTCCCGACGCTTCGTTCCCGACCCCGGAGAACCCGTGACCTCCCGTTCCGATGCCGCTTCACCGACCCCGCCCCCCGGGTGCCCCGCCCACGGCCTCGACCTCAGTCCCTTCGGCCCGGACGGCCTCCGCCGCCTCTACGGGCCCGAGGCCGAGGCCGACCCGTGGGCCCTGTACGAGAAGCTCCGCGCCGAGCACGGCGAGGTGGCCCCCGTCCTCCTGCACGGCGACGTGCCCGCCTGGCTGGTGCTCGGCCACTCCGCCAACCTCGCCGCGATGCGCACGCCGTCCCGCTTCTCCCGGGACTCCCGCCGGTGGTCGGCGTTCCAGGACGGCCGGGTGGGCGCGGACTCGCCGCTCATGCCGGTGATCGCCTGGCAGCCGCTGTGCGTGTTCGCGGACGGCGAGGAGCACCGGCGCCTGCGCGGCGCGGTCAACGACGGCCTGAACCGCTTCGACCGGCGTGGCATCCGCCGCCACGTCACCCGGTTCGTCGACGAGATGGTGCAGGACTTCGGCCGGACCGGCCGGGCCGAGCTGGTCACCCAGTTCGCCGAGCACCTGCCGATGCTGGTCATGACCCAACTCCTCGGCATGCCCGACGAGTACGGTCCGCGCCTGGTCGACGCCGCCCGCGACCTCATGAAGGGCACCGAGACGGCGATCGCCAGCAACGACTACGTGGTGGCGACGCTGCGCCGGACCATCGAGCGCAAGCGCGTCGCCCCCGGCGAGGACCTGGTCACCGCGCTGATGCAGCACCCGGCCGGGCTCACCGACGACGAGGTGCTGGAGCACCTGCGGGTGGTCCTGCTCGCCGCCAACGAGACCACCGTCAACCTCATCGCCGACACGCTGAAGATGGTGCTCACCGACCCCCGCTTCCGCGCCCACCTGTCCGGCGGGCACATGACCCTGCCCGACGCGCTCGACCAGGTGCTCTGGGACTCCCCGCCGATGATCCTGGTGGCCGGCCGCTGGGCCACCGGCGACACCGAGCTCGGCGGGCAGCAGATCAGCGAGGGCGACATGCTGCTGCTCGGCCTCGCGGCCGGCAACTTCGACCCGGTCGTCCGGCCCGACCCGACCACGCCGCTCTACGGCAACCGCTCCCACCTGTCCTTCGGCAGCGGCCCGCACGAGTGCCCCGGCCAGGACATCGGCCGCGCCATCGCCGAGACCAGCATCGACCACCTGCTCACCCGCCTGCCCGACCTGCGGCTGGCCGTCGACGAGGAGGAGCTGACCTGGACCTCGGCGTGGCTCTCCCGCCACCTCGTCCAGCTCCCGGTCGAGTTCACGCCCAAGAACCTCGCCGAGGAGCTGGCGGAGGAGCTGGCCGAGGACGACGAGCACGCCGCCGCCCCGCCGACCATCGACCCGGCACCCGCCGACCCGCCCGCCGCCGTGATCCCGCGCCAGCGCGGCGGCTGGTGGAGCAGGCTCACCGCCCGCTTCCGCCGCTGACGGCCCCGCCCCCGGCACGGCTCCCGTGCCGGGGGCGGCGGAGAAGGACGGCGCACTTCGAAGGCCCTCTGTTCAGACCCTCCCGCCTTCCGTAGGGTTCGAGCCTTGTCGCTGGGAGGGGTCGAAATGACGAGGACGTCACTGCCGAGTCTGCGCCGCGCGGTCTGTGTGGCCGCGGTGCTGTCGGTGTTCGGGGCGGGAACCGCGGCCGCCGCACCGTCCGCGGGCCGGTCGGTCATCGGCCCGGTGGCCGTCGGCGGGACCGCCGGCGCGGTGGTACTGAGCCCGGACGGGAGGCAGGCCTTCGTGGTGACCAACGACTGGGCCCACTCCACTGCGGCCGTCAAGGTCGTCGACACCGGCAGCGGCGCCGTCGCGGCCACCGTCCCGCTGCCCGGCAGCGCGAGCCAGGTGGCCGTCAGCCCGGACGGGACCGTGGTCTACGCGCTGGCCGGGAAGGCCGTCACGGTCATCGACACCGCGGACGACAGTGTCCTCAGCACCTTTCCCCTCCCCGACCAGCCGCTCCCGAACGGCTGGGACCCCCAACAGGCCTGGGGCCAGGGCGCGCTGAAATCGGTGGCGGTCAGCCCGGACGGCTCGTCCCTCTACATCGGCCAGGACGGGGCGGGGACCTTCCACGAGCGCGGCAACGCCCGCGTCCTGGTGCTCGACGCGGAGACCGGCGTCCTGTCCGGCAGCGTGGAGACCACTGTGGGGGACATCGGCGACATCCTCGTCCACCCGGACGGCAAGGACGTCTACGTCAGCAGCGCCAGCGGCTTCGGACTCGTGCACCTGGACGTCGAGGACGCCCAGCCCACCGTGGTGAAGACCGTCATCGGCTCCAGCGGCGACTGGGTGATCACCGGTGCGACGATGAACACGGACGGCAGCTACATCTACGCCACCTTCGGCAACAGCGCCCGGATGCAGGTGATCCGCACCGCCGACGACACGCCCCTGGCGGCCGTCACCATGGGCACCGGCACCACCTACCGCCTGGACCACCCGGTGCTCAGCCACGACAACTTGATGCTCTACATGCCCGCCGAGGACTCCGCCAAGGGGTCCACGGTGGACACGCTCGACAACATCCGCGGCAGGGTCCTCACCCCGATCCCCGGCGTGGGCCCGGTCTCGGGCGCCGCGATCAGCCGTGACGACACCACGCTCTACCTGACCACCGGCGGCACCCTGCGGGCCGTCACCGTCGGCTGACGGACATGCGACCCGGGCTTCCGGAATGGGCGCGCCGGGCGCCCGGTCTACGGCTTGCGGGCCAGCCCCGCGTAGGACGCCACCTCGTGGTCGGCCAGCGCCGGGCCGTCGGCCGGCTCCGGGTGCCAGCGATTGACCAGCGCGACGCCGGGTTCGTCCAGCTCCAGCCCGTCGAAGAAGCTCTCGACCGCGGCGCGGGTGCGCAGGTGGTTCTCGATCCCGGCCTCCGAGTAGCGCCGGGAGCCGATGGACACCAGCTGCGGTATCGAGTCGGCGGTGCCGGCGGTCAGGGCGAGGTAGCTGCCGGGCGGGAGGGCGGCGAGGAGCTTGCGGACGGGCGGGTGCGCGGCCTCGTCGGAGAGGAAGTGCACGAGGTTGACGAGCATGAGGGCGATCGGCTGGGTGAAGTCCAGGGTGCCCGCCACCGCCGGGTCGGCGAGGAAGCGCTCGGGCTCGCGGAAGTCGCCCTGGACGTACGCCGTGCGGCCCTCGGGGCTGCTGGTGAGCAGGGCGCGCGAGTGGGCCAGAACGATCGGGTCGTTGTCGACGTAGACGACCCGGCAGGCCGGGTCGACGGCCTGGGCGACCTCGTGCAGGTTGGGCGCGGTGGGGATGCCGGTGCCGACGTCGAGGAACTGCCGGACGCCGTGGGTCTCGGCGAGGCGGCGGACCATCCGGTGCATGACGGCGCGCGCCGCGTGGGTGGCGGTGCGCGAGCCGGGCCATTCGGCGAGGATCCGGTCGCCGACCTGGCGGTCCACCGGGAAGTTGGTCTTGCCGCCGAGCAGGTAGTCGTAGACGCGGGCGGGGTGGGCGCGGTCGGTTCGCAGGTCCACCGAGGGCATCGGCTCCTCCCTCGTCCGGCTCAGCCAGTCGCCTGCTTCGTCGCGCTCCACCATGATTCCTCCCCGTGTGGCGGTTTCGGCCCGTTCGACCCCGGAAGATGACCGGTCGTCAGCCGTTTCCGGACTGTACACGAGCGCTCGTTGTCCGGGGGACGGAGTTCCGGATTGCGGCCGTGAACGCGGGCACGCGCAGGGCGGTGAAGGTGGCGAGCAGCGGGCCGAGCGAGCAGAGCGTGACGTAGTACGGGATCACGCCGAGGTGGTGGTTGCCGTTCAGCCACTCGGCGAGCAGCGGGAAAGTGCCGCCGAAGGCCGCGATGGTGGCCGCGTTGACCACGCCGAGGCCGACCGCGCGGACGGTGGTGGGGAACAGCAGGCCGGTGAAGACGTTGAGGGTGCCGAGGACGGTCGCGACGAGCATCCCGAGGACGACGGCGACGAGTTGGAACGGCAGCAGGCCGTGCCGCAGCGCGGCGAGCAGCGGCAGGACCAGCAGGACGGTCAGGGTGAAGGCCGTCCGCATCACCGGAAGCAGCCCGAGCCGGTCGGCGAGGACGCCGCTGAGCAGCATGGTGGCGAGCACCACCGCCAGCACGAGCGTCATGAAGGAGGCCGCCTCCTCCTTGCCGATCACGCCGTACGCGGCGGCGTACTGCGGCAGGTAGACCAGGGCGAAGTAGTAGCCGATCGTGCCGCCGAGGGTGTGCAGGAAGACGGTGAGCACGGCCCAGCGGTGGGAGCGCAGCGTGCCGAGGAACGGCGGGCGCTCGCTTGCGGGTTCGGCCCGGGTGCGGCGGAACTCCTCGCTCTCCGGGGCGGCCCGGCGCACCCACACGGCGGCCAGCCCGAGCGCGGCGGCGACGACGAAGCCCCAGCGCCAGCCGCCGTGCTTGAGCCCCTCCTTGCCGACGGTGTGGAGCAGCAGGGCGAGCACGCCGTAGGAGATCAGCGAGCCGATGATGATGCCGCCGTAGGAGACCGAGCTGTAGGCGAACCGGTGCCGGGGCGGGGCGGTCTCGGTCACGTACGCGGCGACGGTCGGGGTTTCGCCGCCGAAGGCGAGCCCCTGCACGACGCGCGCGGCGACGGCGAGCACGGCCGCCCAGACGCCGACCGTCTGCTGACCGGGCAGCAGCGCGATCCCGAGGCTGGCGGCGGCGATCACCGACATGCTGAGCGTCAGCCCGAACCGCCGCCCCCGGCTGTCGCTGAGCCGCCCGATCAGGAACGACCCGACCGGCCGCGCCACGAACCCGACCGCGAACCCTACGTACGCCGCGAGCAGTCCGCTGACGCCGCCCTTGCCGTGCCCGAACAGGTCCGCCGCGAAGTACGGCGCGAGGACGGCGTAGACGTTCCAGTCGAAGGACTCGACCACCGACCCGACGGTGGCGGCGGCCAGTTCTCGCCGCCGCCCGCCGGCGGCCGGCACGGCGTCGCGCAGCGGCAGGGCTGCGGTCTGATCTGTCATGGCCTCAGCATGGCACCGCGGCCGACGTGTTGGAATGCGGTTCGCCGCGACGGCCGGCCCGGTGCTTCGTCGGGCTTGGTCCACCTTGGGGGCTGATCCCGTGCAGCGAAAGGGCCATCCTCATGCGACCGATGTCGGTGCCGGATGATAAGTGTGTGCCGTGAAGATCCTCTGGCCCTCCCGACGTGCCCTGCCGACCGCGGCCTGCGCCGCCGCCGTCGCCGCCCTGCTGGCCGGCTGCACAAGCGCCGGCGGAGGCACCGCCGCCGCCTCCGGCACGCCGCTGCCCGTCCTGTCCGCCAGCACCACCACGAGCACGACCCCGGCGCCCACCGCCACACCCACGCCGACGCCCAGGCCCACCGGCGCCAACGACCCGGCGCTCAAGCCATTCTACGGCCAGCAGCTCGCCTGGGGGCCGTGCCCGGCGGACCCGGAGACCGGGAAGGCCGACGACGCGCCCGTCCAGTGCGCCACCCTCAAGGTGCCGCTGGACTACACCAGCCCCGCCACCGGCACGCTCGACGTCGCCGTCGTCCGCAACCCGGCCCGCAAGCAGGACCAGCGGGTCGGCTCGCTGATCCTCAACCCCGGCGGCCCGGGCGGCTCCGGCGTGGCGATGGTCAAGGGCGGCGCCAAGCGCTCCGAGGGCGCGCTGCACGACCGCTTCGACATGATCGGCTTCGACCCGCGCGGCGTCGGCGGCACCAACCCGCTGAACTGCCTGGACGACAAGGCCCGCGACACCTGGGTCACCACCGACCAGCCCGGCGCCGACCACGGCAGGATGCTCGCCGACGCCTGCCAGGCCAAGTTCGCCAAGGTGCTGCCGTTCGTCGGCACCCGCAACACCGCCCGCGACATGGACGTGCTGCGCGCCGCCGTCGGCGACCAGAAGCTCAACTACCTGGGCATGTCCTACGGAACCTACCTCGGCTCGCTGTACGCCGAGGAGTTCCCGGACCGGGTCGGCCACCTCGTCCTGGACGGCGCCACTTCCCCGTCCACCTCGCTGGTGCAGCACAACGTCGAGCAGCAGGCCGGCTTCGAACGCGCCCTCAAGGCCTTCGCCGCCGACTGCGCCGGCAAGGACGCGTGCCCGCTCGGCAAGGACCCGGAGCAGGCCCCGCAGAAGCTCGCCGACTTCCTCGACGGCCTCAAGGACAAGCCGCTCACCACCTCCGACGGCCGCACCCTCACCGCCAACGCGGCCTGGACCGGCGTGCTCAGCCGCCTCTACGGCGGCGAACGGGCCTGGAAGGACCTGCGCACCGTGCTCGGCGCGGCGATGCAGCACGGCAAGGGCGACTACCTCTACCAGCTCGCCGACGGCTACAACGGCCGCGACAAGGACGGGCACTACGGCGTCTCCGCGGACGCCTACACCGCCATCCACTGCGCGGACGGCGCCACCAACGCCCCGGCGGGCGAGCAGCTCCAGGCCGAGCTCACCGACCTCGCCGCCAAGGCCCCGCTGGTCAGCAAGCACGACCCGACGGCCGCCCTGTTCGACCCGGACTGCCGGATCTGGCCGTTCCACTCCGCCGAGCAGCCGCACGCGATCAAGTCCCTGGCCACCGCCCCGATCGTTGTCGTCGGCACCACCGGCGACCCGGCCACGCCGTACGCGTGGGCCGAGAAGCTGACGTCCGAGCTCGGCAACGCCGTACTGCTGACCCGCGAGGGCGAGGGGCACACGGCGTACGGCGCGAGCAGCTGCATCCGCGGTTCGGTGGACGCCTTCCTGGTGGACGGCACCGTCCCGGCGGCCGGGACGCGCTGCCCGACGGACTGAGGCCGAAGGGGCACCGTCGCGATCGGCGGTGCCCCTGTATCTCTTGTGACTGTGGTGCGGCAACAAAGCCGCTCACGGGGCCCGCCTCGGCGAGGCGAGTTCGTCGGCGAGGGCCGACCGCGGCTGCGGGATCTCCCCGTAGTCCTCGTCGTCCGCCGTGACGGTCAGCCGGTTCACGACGGCCTCCAGCGCGGCCGGCAGCCGCGGGTGGAGCCCCTCGTGGCAGCGCGCGAGGATGTCGTGCCGCACGTCCTCCGGCAGCAGCGGCGCCGTGGCCCGGCAACTCCGCTCGCCGCTGCGGGGGTTGGCCGCGAGCCGCTCCGCCTGGTCGCGCCAGTACGCGGCGTCCCTGGGTTCCCCCAGCCGCAGGTGGTGCAGGTGGAGCAGGTACGCGGCGGTGGGGCTGCCTGAGCCGGCCGCGAACTGCCACCAGAACTGGGCGGGATCGTCCCGTCCGGTGACGGCGAGCAGGCAGCCGAAGACCAGCGCGCCCTCGGGGTGGATCCGGCGGCTGTTCACCAGCAGGTCCAGCGACCGCCCGGCCTGCGGCGCGCCGAGCACCAGGGCGGTGGCCAGGTCCAGCTCGTGGGCGGCCTGTTCGTGCTCGGACGGGAACGGCGCGGGCGCGGCGGTGACCCGGTCGGGCCGGCACGGCTGCGCGGCGGGCGCGCACGGGAACACCCACACCTGCCGGGCCCGTTCGTCCTCACCGCTGCTGCTGCCGCTGCCGGGGCGCGGGGCGAGGGCCTCCCCGTCCAGCCAGCCGCGTAGTCCGGGCTGCTCGTTCAAAGCGCCTCCTCGGGTCCGGGTGCCTCACGTCCCGGTGCCTCACGTCCCGGTGCCTCACGTCCGGGCGCAGCGAAGTCGGGCGGCGTGGGACCGGGTACCGCGAAGTCCGGCCGTCCGACCGCCCGGGCGATCCGCCGGCGGGCCTGGCGGCGGTGCGAGCGCAGCGTCGCGGCCTGGATGCCGAGGTACTCGGCGGCCTCGTCGTCGTCCAGGCCGAGGCAGTAGGCGAGCACGACGGTGTCGCGCTGGCGCTCGGGCAGGTCGAGGATCGCGCCGAGCAGGCCGAGCTGCTCGGACAGCGTCTGCGGGCGCAGCCCCGCCCGGTGGCAGAACCGGCCGATCACGGCGTCCATCGCGGCGGTCTGCAGCACGGCGGGCTCGCTCTGCGCGGCCAGCCAGGTGGCGAGGTGCTCCTTGAGCAGCCGCCAGGCGTAGGCGGCCGGGACCTCCTGGCGCAGCGCGAGCGGCCAGTTGCGGCGCAGGTGGTCCCTGGTTCGGCGGACCACCTGGGCGGCGGCGTCGCCGTGGGCGCCGACCTGGGTGCGGGCGAAGGCGGTCCAGGCCCGCTCGTGGGTGCTGCAGAAGGCCTCGAAGGTGAGTCTCAGGCGGGCGCCGTCCGGCGCGGTTTCGCCGCCGTCGTTCATGGTCAGCCCTCCCGCGCGCCCGCCCGCGTGGTCGGGCGCGTCCCGGTCGATCGTCATGCGGTCCTCCCCGTGTGGCCGAGGGGAACGTGCGAGCCCCCCGTGACACATGCAAGCGCATCCACGGGCCGGTTGTGCAAAGGCGCCGCGCGCTCTCGGGTCGCAGGCACAAGGAGGCCCATGAGTAGACCCATAAGCAGGACCATAAGTAGGACCATACGTAAGGCCATTGTCAGGACCGCACCACGAACTGACTTAGCCTCACCTATCCTTGGGCTCTGAGCCACGCCAGGACCGCGAAGGGGGAGCGATGACGACGGGCAGCGACGGTGCGGAGGTCGATCTCCAGCTGCACCGGGCGCACTCCGCCCGGATGTACGACTACTACCTGGGCGGCACCACCAACTTCGCCCCCGACCGCGAGGCGGCCGGCCAGGCGATGGCCGTCTTCCCGTGGGCCCGCACCGCCGCCCGGGCCAACCGCGCCTTCATGCAACGCTCCACCCGCCTGCTGGCCGACCGCGGCATCACGCAGTTCCTCGACATCGGCGCCGGCATCCCCACCAGCCCCAACCTGCACGAGGTCGCCCAGCGGGTGAACCCACGGGCCCGGGTGGTCTACACCGACAACGACCCCATCGTGTACGCCCACGCCCAGGCCCTCCTGCACTCCACCGAGCAGGGCCGCACCGCCTACGTCCAGGCCGACGTCCGCGAGCCCGAGGCGATCCTCGGCTCCCCCGAGCTGCGCGAGACCCTCGACCTGGCCCGGCCGGTCGCGCTCAGCCTGGTCGCCCTGCTGCACTTCGTGCCCGGCACGGACGAGGCGCACGCCATCGTCGACCGGCTCAAGCGCGAACTCCCCTCCGGCAGCGCCCTCGTGCTCAGCCACGGCACCCCCGACTTCGCCCCCGCCGAGACCGAGCGCGTCGCCCAGGTGTACGCCGCCGCCGGCACCATCGTCCGGATGCGCACCCGCGAGGAGGTCGCCCGCTTCTTCGACGGCTGGCGGCTGCTCGACCCCGGCCTCGTCGCCACCCACCGCTGGCGCCCCGACGGCGACGACGCCGACCCGCCCGTCACGGACGCCCAGACCTCGGCGTACGCAGCTGTCGCCGTCAAGCCCTGACGCGGCGGGCCCCCTGCGGCAGCGGCCTGCTGCTTCAACACACCGTCAGCCCGTCTTGCCACCGACGGCCTGGGTGAGCCAGGTGAACACGGACGGCACCATCGGCTCCCAGGTGGACGTCAGGTGCGGGCCGTTGACCTCGACCGGGGTGACGGAGGTCGGCGCTTTCGCCGCCTTCTGGAGCGCCAGCGCGTCCTCGAAGCCGTCGCCCTTCTTGCCCGTCACGTACAGGCTGACGTTCGGCGGCGTCTGCGCGTGCGCCAGCATGTACAGCGGGTTGGAGACGTCGCGCAGGTGCGCGTCCCTGGCGGTCAGCGAGTCGCTCTCGCCGATCGGGTCGTTGTAGCCGGACATGCTGACGGCCGCGTGGAAGCGGTTCGGGTGCCCGATCGCGAGCCGGGCGGCGCAGTGCGCGCCCGCCGAGTAGCCGGCCACCGCCCACCGCTCGGGACCGGGCTCGGCCCGGAAGTTGTCCAGCACCATCCGCGGCACGTCGCGCGCCAGCCAGGACTCCGCGTTGACCTTGCCGGCCACGTCCGCGCAGCCGGTGTCGGTGTGCCCCTCCAGCAGCACGACGCGCGGCGAGACCAGGATGAACGGGGCGATCTGGCCCGACTTCATCAGCGGCGCCAGCTGCTTGGACACGTTCATGCTGCCGAACCAGGCACTCGACGACCCGGGGAAGCCAGCCAGCAGCTCGACCACCGGGAACCTCTTGTCCTTGTACGCGGGGTCGTCGTACTGCGGCGGCGTCCAGACGAGGACCTCGCCGTCCACCCCGGACACCTGGCCCTTCAGGTCGGTCGTCCTCACGTCCTTCGGTACGGCCTTGTCGTCCACCGGGCCGAACTGCTGGATCACCTTGGGCTGTTCCGGTCCGCCCCCGGCCGGGCCGTCGCCCTCCGCGGGCGGGACGGGCACCGCCCGCACGTGGCTGCCGGTGCCCAGCAGGTCGTCCCAACTGCCGTAGAGCTGGTTGTCGTTGTTCACCACGACGAACACCAGCGTCACGGCCGTCACCTGGGCGAACAGCACCATCAGCAGCCGGCTCCCGAACCGGAGCGGCTGCGGGCCGCTCACCCGGTTCCAGAAGTACATCAGCAGGGCGATGGAGAGGGGGACAAGGATGATCGAGAGGAGGAAGAAGGGGGTGCCTGTCAGCTTCACATGTGTGGGGACGAAGGGAACGGACGTGCGGTTGCTTCTCACGCGCACCAACCGGACCGCCGCCGACTCTGCGTGTCCCTGAGGGTGCGTGCGTCGTTGGACACCCGGCCGACCGTCGGCGCACCACCTCCAGGGAGCACAACCGACCATGACCGGACCCCGCCTCACCGCCGTCGCCACGGCCCTCGGCCTGCTCGCCCTCGCCGCACCGTCCGCTGCCGCCCACCCCCGGCCGGCCTCGACGGGCAACTGGCTGAACGTCGCCATCTTCACCGGCCAGACTGCCCTCGTCGGTCGCGACAGCGCCACCCTGCACTGCCCCGACGACGGCACCCGGCCCGGCCACCCGCACGCCGAACAGGCCTGCGCAGACCTCACGGCGGCGGACGGCGACGTCGCGCGGATCACCCACCAGAACGGGGTCTGCCCGATGGTCTACAGCGCCGTCACGGCGAAGGCGTACGGCGTGTGGAACGGACAGCGCGTCGAGTACGCGAAGACCTTCGCCAACGACTGCGTGATGAGGTCGGAAACGGGCGCCGTCTTCGACTTCACCGCTGATCGCTAGAACCACAAAACCGGTGGCAGAGGGCGCGCGACAACGCCATGCTTCGGGCCGTGATGGAAACACCGCTGCACCGGATCCGCGCGCGCCACACGCCGGACACGATCACCGTCTACCAGGCCTACCCGCCGCAGATCGGCCTGCCCGCCGCCCGCGACGGCCGCTTCCCGGAGGCGTGGAAGCGGGACCGCATGACGTGGATCAAGCCGTCGTTCCTGTGGATGATGTACCGCTGCGGCTGGGCCGCCAAGGAGGGGCAGGAGACCGTCCTCGCCGTCGAGATCTCCCGCGAGGGCTTCGAGTGGGCCCTGCGCCATGCCTGCCTCTCCCACCATGCGCCCGGCCTGCACCCCGACCGTGCCTCCTGGCAGCGCGCGTTGAAGCGCGCGCCCGCCCGCGTCCAGTGGGACCCGGAGCGCGATCTCCACCTCCAGCCGCTCCCCCACCGCTCCCTCCAACTCGGCCTCACCGGCGAGGCCGCGCACCGGTACGCCGATGAGTGGATCGTCGCCGTCACCGACGTCACACCGCTCGCCCACGAGATCCATACCCTCGTCCGCGCCCGCGATCTGACGTCGGCTCAACAACTTCTCCCTGACGAGACCCCGTACCCTGTCAGCGACGACCTGCTGGCGCACCTGCGCGGCTGATCCGGGTTAGGCTCGTCGGGTGCGGCGAGAGCCGGCCGACCGAGGAGGGAACACGTGATCGGGGATCTGCTGCCGGACGTCGTGGCGGTAGAGGTGGCGTACGACGATCCGCCGGAGGCCCGGCTCGAACCCGCCGAGGCGGCGGCCATCTCCCGGGTCGGCGCGCCCGTGGTCGACAAGCGCCGCCGTGAGTACACGACCGCCCGGCACTGCGCCCGCCTCGCCCTCGCCCGCCTCGGCGTGCCCTACCGCCCCATCGTCCCGGGCCACCTCGGGGCGCCGAGCTGGCCGGACGGCGTCGTCGGCAGCCTGACCCACTGCGACGGGCTCCGCGCCGCCGCCGTCGCCCGTTCCTCCGACCTCGCCTCCGTCGGCATCGACGCTGAGCCCGCGCTGCCGCTCCCGGACGACGTCATCGACGTCATCGCCCTCCCCGACGAGCGCCAGCGGATCGCCGGGCTCCTCGCCGCGCGTCCCGACATCCCGTGGGACCGGATCCTGTTCAGCGCCAAGGAGTCCGTCTACAAGGCGTGGTTCCCGCTGACCCACCAGTTCCTGGAGTTCAGCCAGGCCAACCTCACCGTCTCCCCCGACGGCACCTTCACCGCCCGCCTCCTCGTCCCCGGCCCCCTCGTCGGCACCCGCCGGATCGACGGCTTCGACGGCCGCTGGGCCGTCCACGACGGCGTACTCGCCACCGCCATCGCCGTCACCCCGTAGATCGCCGCAGACGAAGGGCCTCGCGGACCTGCGGGCCGTGGCCGTCGCACACCCGTACTGGGGTACTACCGACCGTCCGGGCGGGGCGACGGGGCGGCGATGTCCGTGCGGAGGCCGAGGGTGGCAAGCTGCGGGGTGACCTGGGACAGGTAGGTGTGGGCGTCCCTGACCGTGTGGACCGAGCGGAGCTGCTCGACGATGCGGTCGCGTTCGGCGAGGTGGAGCCGGGCGTCGTGGAGCGCCGCGACCTGGACGAAGCCCTGCAGGGTGGGGCTGATCGGCCGGTCGGCGGAGGCCTGCCGGTCGACCGGTCCCTCGTCGCCGCAGGTGAATCCGGAGTCGGCCGGGGCGGGGAGGGTCAGCGGGGCGTCGGCGCGCGGCTCGGCCGCGGACAGCAGGTGGTTGAAGTCGTTGGCTCCGGCATCACGCCGGGTGAGGCTCGGCAGGTGGTAGAGGCGTTCGACCGACGCCAGCAGCGATCCGTGGTGATAGACGGTGTGGTCGATCAGGTTGCAGTTCTGGCCCTCAAGTCCGCTCGGCCGGACGGCGGGGACCCACGGCGAGACGATGACGGCGGGGACGCGGACGCCGAGTTGGTCGAACCGGAAGCCGTGGCGGTTGTGGGCCGGGTCGGTCACGTCACCGGGCGGGACGGCGGCCGGTGGCGCGACGTGGTCGTAGAAGCCGCCGTGCTCGTCGTAGGTGATCACCAGCAGGCTCGACTCCCAGTGCGGCGACTGCCGGATCGACTCGTAGACGTACTTGATCAGGGCCTCGCCCCGGGTCACGTCGTCGTTCGGGTGCTGGCTGTTGCCGCACTGGAAGTTGCCGCCGTGGCTGAGGACGTGGCCGTAGCTGGGTTCGATGAAGACGTACGAGGCGGCGAAGTCCTGGTTCTGCAGGTCCCCGGCGAGTTCGTCCAGGCCGTGGAAGTGGTCCAGCATGACGGACAGCTTCATGCCTGCCAGCGCGCCGACCTGCGGCAGCGCGTCGCCGTGGTACACCTGCCAGTCGTACTCCTTGCTGTCGAGCGCGTCGTAGATCGTGCCGTTCTCGAACTCGTAGCCGTCGACCTGCGAGGCGACCAGCTCCACCGGGTCCGGACTGTGGTCCAGCCCGCCCGAGGTCGCCGCGTGCAGGAAGAACCGGTTCGGCCAGGTCGGCCCCGGCAGGGCGGAGAACCAGTTGTCGCACACCGCGAACTCGCGGGCCAGCATGCTGATCACCGGCACCTGGTCCGGGGTGAGGCACGCCATCACCGCCCCGAGATCCGCCAACCCGGCCGCGTTGCCCTCGTCCGCGGCCTGGTTGGCGTAGTTGTCCACGCACCCCTGCAGGGTGATCGCGGGGTAGCTGCCGCCGTAGCCGCACCTGTCGTTTCTCGGTGTGCCCGTGATCGGCACCGAGGCCAACTGGAGCTGGACGTCGCAGAACTCGTGCGGCGGGTCGACCGGCATGACGAACGGCGCGCCGGCGCGCACCGCGAAGACCTGGCCGTCGTGCGTGTTCGTCTGGCTCGCCGAGGGCCCGTTGACGGTGGTCGGCCGGCCGCTCACCGCGTCCACCCCGACCCCCGGCCGGAAACCGGGTCCGGCGTCGACCGTGCCGGTGGAGACACCGAGCATGTGGTCGAACGAGCGGTTCTCCAGGACGAGGACGAAGATGTGCTTGATCCGTCCCTCCGGCACGGTCGAGCCGAAGACGCGGCAGGGGATCCAGAGGAACCAGTACACGAGGTAGGCCGTCACCGTGAGCACCGCGCGGAGGACCAGGGCGGCCAGGCGGCAGACCAGCTTCACCACCCAGTAAACGGCGGGGTGCGGGTGGTCGGCGGACGAATTCCCCTTCGCCCACTGGGAGCCGGCCTGGACGAGCTGCGCGCACCACTTGTCCCGGGTACGGGTGATCGCGTACCGGATCTCACCGCAGGGCGACATCTGCTGCCTCCTCCGCAAGAGACCGCAACACCCGGGCAGCTACCCCCGTGCTTCCAGGTAAGCGCCCCTCGATGGCTCGCTCAACTCGGCGGCAGGTGGGGCCCGGCCAGTCTGAGTAGAAGTACTCATGACACCCGCCCTGTTGCGGGTGAGTATCTGGGTATGACAATGATCAAGGCAGCGTGTGTCCGGGCCGGCGTAGCGGTGGCGGCCCTGCTGGTGGCCGGGTGTGGGACGGAGCACGTGGCGGCCGGTGGTGTCGGACCAGGGACGCCCTCGCGCAGTGTGACGGTGGCGCCGACGCCGAGTGGGCCGTTGGACTTCCCCTGTCCCGGGGAGAGTCCGACGGCGGCGCCGACCCGGAGTGCCTCGGGCACGGACCCGGCGCCGGTCGACAAGTACGCGGAGAACAACGGGTTCAAGATGCCGATCCCGCTGCACGGCCAGCCGCGCTGTGACGGGCTTGAGGCCGCCAAGCGGGTCGAGGGCGCGCTGGAGGCGCTGCGCAAGAAGGGGAACTACCAGGCGGAGAGCGCCAAGAGTGCGCTCGCCGCGCTCGGGTACGCCCCCGAGAAGGTGCAGGTGTTCCAGAACCCCACCGGGGTGAACTTCCTCATCGATGCCTCCCGCATGTGTCTGGAGGGGTCGATGGACAAGGCGTCCACCAAGGCGGACGCCTTTGGCGGCTACCCGGACCACAGCGGCTGCGACGTGCCCCGCGGTGGGCACTGAGGCCGGGCGTCAGCCGGTGACCTCGACGGTCACGTCGTAGGTGCGTTGGTCGGGCGGGCAGTTGAGGGCCTCGCCGCAGGTTGTGCGGGTGGCGGTGAGGTGGGCGGTGCCGGGGGTGCGGGCGGTGAAGTGGGTGGTGACGGTGCCGCAGCCGCCGCCGGGGCGGCAGGAGGGGGACGGGGCGGTGGTCGGCGCGCCGTTCGGGGCGACGGTGTCGGGGGCGGAGCTGGTGGGGGCGGGCCAGTAGGTGCTGTGCAGGTCGACCTCGATGGTCGAGCCGGCAACGACCTTCAGGGTGGTCTGGTTGGCGTGTTCGTCCAGGACGACGCCGGCCGGTGCGGTCACGGTCGCCGACGAAGTCGCCAACAGGGTCGTCCCGGTCGAGGCACAACCGGCCAGGGCGAGCAGGGCCATGGCCAACGCGAGGGGCGCGGTTCTCTTCAGGGTCACGGGGGCTTTCCTTGTGCTGGTGTTGGTGGTGGTGCCGATTCGACGCAGTCGGGGGCGGATCGGATCCCCCCGGAGGACAAAAAGCCGCACCGGGGCGGGCGCTGCAGGCGCCCACCCCGGTGCGTTCGCGTCGGTGACGGTCAGGAGACGGTCACGTCGTCGTAGTAGGTGAAGGTCGGGTCACCCGCGTAGTTGTCGTCGTGGTTGCTCAGGGTGAGGGTGTAGCTGTGGCCGGGGGTGACGGACGCCGTCTTGTTGACCCAGGCCGCGGAGGCGGCGCAGGTCTTGGCGAGGACCGTGGTGGTCGCGCCCGTCGTGTTGTCCTTCAGGGTGGCGGTGGCCCAGTCGTACGTGACGGTGTCGGGGCAGGTGTTGCTGTACCAGAAGGAGAGCTTGCTGGAGCCGGCCGGCGCGGTGAAGGTCTGGCTGGCGCTGGAGTCGGTGCTCGGGTTGCTGGAGCCGACCATGGCGCCGTAGCTGCCGGAGTGCGCGGCGGCGGTGACGGCCGCCGCGGAGCCGGTGGTGGTCCAGCCGGTCATGTTGCCGGTCTCGAAGCCGCCGTTGGTGATCGCGCTGCCGCCGGTGGTGGAGGACTCGGTCCAGCTGAACGAGGTGCTGCCGGAGGCGCCCGTGGTGTCGGTCGCGGTGACCGTCACGCTGGAGGTGCCGGCGGCGGACGGGGTGCCGGAGATCAGGCCGGTCGAGGAGTTGATCGACAGGCCGGCGGGCAGGCCGGTGGCCGCGTAGGTCAGGGTCTGGCCGGACGCCGAGTCGCTGGCGCTGATCTGCAGGCTCGCCGCGGTGCCGACGGTGCCGGTCTGGCCGCCCGGGTTGGTGACGGTGACCGTGTTGCCGTGGGTCAGGATGGCGTGCGAGATCGCGCAGGAGTTGGTGTCGTTGGACCAGCTGGCCTGCTCGGCGTAGGCGCCGAAGGAGCCGAAGGAGATGTTGGCGGCGCCGCCGGTGCTGCCGGGCTTGATCCAGGCGCACTCGTCGGAGTTCTCCTGGCCGTTGTAGCTGCTGCCGGTGACGTGGTTGGTCCAGCCGCCGGCCGGGTTCTGGTCGGACATCATCTCGTGCCACTCGTGGCCGAGGGTCATCGTGTAACCGTCCAGGGTACCGGGCGAGTTGACGAAGCCCACGCCGCAGTTGGCGCCCGCGTCGATGTTGTACGGCTGGTTGGAGAAGGCGATGTCGCCGTAGGGCGAGGTGGCCGCGCCGCCGGTGAGAGTGGTGTCGCCGTTCCAGTCGTGCCAGGCGCAGTACCCGGTGGTGGGGTTCTGGTAGTCGTCCGGGTTGGTGCCGTGCGGCGACAGGACGATGTAGTACGCGTCGCGGTTGGACGCGGCGGTGGTGTTGCCGAAGTGCCCGGCCGCGTTGATGGCTTCCTGGGCCAGCTGGTTGCCGCTGGCCTTCGCGGGCGAGGCGGCCGCGTTGTCGTACCAGACGCCGGACAGGACGCCGCCGCTCTGGTACGGGATGAAGTTGGCGTTGGAGGGGCAGCTGGTGGCGCCCGTGGCAACGTTGGGGCCGTCGCACCACTGGGTCAGGTCGGCGGACCAGGTCTCGCCGTTGGTGCCGATGCCCTTGAACATCTGCTGGGTGGCGGCCGCGGCGCCGTTCGCGTCGCCGGTGAAGGTCGCGTTGCCGTTGGCGTCGGAGCCCTGGGTGCCCCACTGGTTGCCGTAGAACACCAGGTAGACCTTGGAGTGCCCGCTCTGCACGCCGATGCCGTCGACGCCGCCGCCGTAGGACAGCGTCTGCTGGCCGGTGGCCGCCGCCTGGCCCTGGGCCGCGAGCCACTTCTTGTAGTTCTCGTGCTGCTGCTTGCCCGGCACCGCACCGTGGCGGTACGGGTGCCCGTTCTGCGGGCTCCAGGGGTTGAACTCATTGGCGGTACTGGCCGGCGCGCCGGAGATGTCCTGCGCGGCGGCCGGCCCGGCCGCACCGGCGAGGCCGGCGGCGGCGAGTGCCAGGGACGCTATTCCGGTGAGCGCCGCGTACTTCGCACGCCGAATTCTTGGGGAGTGACCCATGGGGTGAGGGTGCCTCTCTTGTACCGATCGCCACCGGGTTGGGGCCGCTGACGATCCCTTGTGGGGAAGGGGCTGACAGCAAATTGTCACGAATGTCGTCCGGTTGGTTCCGCACATCCCGGAATTGACGGTCCGTCGGTTCTGCCGCCTGCTGGCATGAAGGAAAGCAGAGCTGATGAACGCTGGTCAACGGCGAAGGGTAAGGAACTATTAAGAGTGGCTTTCGCGCAGGTGAAGGCCCTGACCGGCGGGAAAGTTGACGCGCGTAGCCCATTCACTGAATGCAGACCAGAAAACTGTTCCGCATTCAGCCGCATTCAGTGCGGCACCGCGTCCCCCCACTTTCCCGAAACGGCGGTGGCCGCCCCGCGCACAGCGCGGGACGGCCACCGAACGTTTGGAAGCCGCGGGATCAGACCCGGTCGGCGGCGATCAGTACGTACTGGAACGAGCCGTCCCTGTACGAGTTGATGAACGCCTCCTCGATACCCGTGACGAGCGAGGAGGTGGCGCGCAGCTCCCAGTACGGCAGGGTGTCCGGGGTCAGGTCGATGACGGCCTGCGGCACGAGGCGGTTGTCGGCCATGGCCCGCAGGTACTCCCGGCGGGAGTGGATGTTGCACTCGAAGTGCGCGTTGATCTGCGAGACCCACTTGGACGGCTGGCCGTACTTCGGGTTCCAGCAGCCGGTGACGGTGACGTACCGGCCGCCGACCGCGAGGATGCGGGAGTGCTCGGCGAACAGGTCGTGCAGGTCGACGTACATGCTGGACTCGTTGTTCCACGAGCCCGCCGCCGCGCCGGTCTCGAAGGGCATGTCGAGCATGTTGCAGACCCGGGAGTGGACGAAGTCGCCGATGCCGAGCTCGCGGGCGCGGTTGTTGCCGAACTCGGCCTGCTTGGCGGAGAGCGTGAGGCCCTCGACCTTGCAGCCGAAGCGCTGGTGGGCCATCACCATGGACCCGCCGCGCCCGCAGCCGGCGTCGACGAGCGTGTGGTCGGCGGTGATCGGGCCGAGGTGGTCGAGGAGGACGTCGGCCTGGGCGGACTCCAGGCGGTGCAGCTCGGTGATCACCTTCTTCTCGCGCTCGCTGTCGGCCGGGTCGCCGATCGCGTCCTGGTCGACCTCGCCGATGCCGTAGTGGTGGTGGTAGAGGCCGTCGACGTCGCCCAGACGAAGGTTCACGGGCCGGGCCTCATGATCCCAGTAGCGGGCGATGTCGCCCTGGTACGGGGTCGCGGGGCCGGGGATGCCGGCGGCGCCGACCGGGGTGGTGATGTCGTCGGTCAGGGACATTGCTCAAACTCCTTGCGCAAGAGGTGATTACCAGAAATCGGGCAGGGTGTAGCGGAAGGTGTTGGTCTGGTGCCAGTGGTGGTTGCCGTCGAGCCATACGGACACTCCGCGGAGGAAGCGCACCAGAGTGGGGACGGGGCAGGCGGCGGCCAGGGCGGCCGCCTCGGCCTCGAAGGCGTGCATGAGGTCGTTGTGGACCTCTACCGCCTTCAGGTAGCCGTCGCGCTCGGAGAGCTTCTCGCGCTCGGAGATCACCACGGGCAGGTTCAGGTGCCGGCCGGGGCTGGCGAGCTCCTTGGTGTAGGAGTACAGGTCGTTGACGATGGTGGTGGCGTTGGAGGCCAGGGAGATCACGCGCTGCATCGCCGGGAGGGCGTGCAGGTCGGACGGCAGCTCGTAGGCGCCGACCGCGTCCGTGATCGTCGGGCAGGGGCGGAAGTTGTTGAACTGACGCATCGCCAGGTACTCCCACACCTCCGGGACGTGATCCGTCTCGGCCCACGACGCCTCGGCGAGGTACCCCAGGTGCAGCCGCGCCATGTCGTGCCGGAACCGATCCGACTGGGAGGGCGTGGCGGCGCGGGTGAAGTACTCCATGGCCGAGCGGTACGCCCGCCGGGGGGCGTCCTCCTGGAACGACGCCTCCCAGGCCGGGTGGTACTCCGGCGTGGTGTGCAACGGGTCGATCGCGGTGTGCGCCATCAGCAGGCGACCGCCGAGGCCGACCGGCGAGCCGCCGTGGTCCTCGCAGTAGCAGTCGTCGACGGCGTTCTCGGCGACCATCAGCCGGGCGGCGAGCATCAGGTGGTCGGTGCTGGGCGCGTCGGGGTGGCAGGCCACCATGTAGCGGCCGGTCGAGAACCCGTCGAACTGGCCCTCCCACTCCGGCGGGTAGAGCTCGACCTCGTCGATCGCCCACGTCTTGATCTTGGCGCCGAGCTCCTCCACCCGGACCGGATCGGGCTCGGCGATGGGGTGGTAGTACAGGCCCGGAATGGGATCGCCCGGCTTCGGCTTGCCGCTCCCGCTCGGCACCTCCGCGCTCGGGGCCTCCGTGCCTGCGGTCTGCAGGCTCGGCGCCTCCACGCGCGGTGCCTCCACGTGCGGTGGCTCCACGCGCGGTGCCGGCGGCGCCAGTTGCAGGCCCGCCGTCCCCAGGCCCGTGGGACCGCGCAGGATCCGGTCCAGGACCGAGGTGTTCACGACCGTAGTGTCAACGGTCGTGGCGTTCATGACCGCACCGCCGCGACGTCGACGGACGGGTGCCGCGCGGTGCGCGGCTTCTCCGTGCTTGTGCCCAGGGGCATGGAGGGGCCTCCCGCTGAGAAGGGTTGCGAAAAGGACATGACGGGCCGTCATCTCGCCCGGCGAGAACGGGATCACGGGATCACCGAACGGGAATTCCGAAGGCCGCCCGTCTCGCTCGCCCCCAACCGTAGGCGGGCGGACACGCTCGGAAACGCTACCGACGATCTTCTACACCCGATTAGGTGAACGTTCGCGTCTACCGTGTTTGGAAACCCCCACCCCCGAGCTAACGGGCGCGCCCGTCCCCGGACATGCCGAAGCCGCCGGGCGACGCAAGGGTCGCCCGGCGGCACTCACAGCGGGGGATCAGTTGTCGGCGGCCCGCCCGAGGTCCACCGGGCCGTCGTCGCCGCCCTGCCGGATTTGCCGGGCCCATCCCGTGATGCGGTAATGGAGACACCGCGTGTGTCACCAATCCAACCCTTCCGCACCACGGGAGCAGGACATGACCGACGGCCCCGAGCCAATCAGCGCCGACGCCCTGCGAGCGCTCCGGCAGGAGCTGACCGAGCTGCGCGCCGACCGGGACGCGGTGGCCGCGACCCTGCGGGGCGAGGATCCGGTCGGCGACCGGGCGGACGCGGCGGACGAGTTGCAGCGCGCCTCCGACGTCACCCGCCTGGACCGGCGGATCGCCGAGATCGAGGAGCGGATCCGCCAGGCGTCCTTCGCCGCTCCGCCGTCCACCGTCGTGGTGGGGGTGGGCAGTACCGTCACCGTGCGGTTCGCGGACGGCGCGGAGGCGACCGTCCACATGGGCGAGCTCGCCGAGGAACTGGACGAGTCCCTGATGACGGCCGACAGCCCGCTCGGCCGCGCCCTGCTCGGCCACCGCGCCGGCGACACGGTGACGTACGACGCGCCCGACGGCACCACGACGGCGGCGGTCCTCTCCGTCGGGCCCGGCACCGTCGGGCCAGACGCCGTCTGACCGAGCACCGTCGGCCCGGGCGTCTGACCGGCTACCCCCGCTCCGCGGCCTCCCGCTGCGGGTGCTCGCGCCACTCCGGGTGCTCACGCTCCGCCCACCGGCGGTCCACCAGCCCGGTGCGCATCCCGCGCCGGGCCTCCCCGTCCCGCAGCGCCATCCGGATGTGACCGACGGTGACGACGGCAATGGCGGCGGCCAGCCAGTCGTGGACGAAGGTCGCGCCGGTCCGCCAGGCGGGCGGCGCCAGGTGGGTGAGCCACATCAGCAGCCCGGTGCCGAGGATGACGAGGATCGCCCCGAGCGTCCACTGCGCGTACAGCTTCTGCCCGGCGTTGAACTTGCCCGCCGGCCGCTCGGCGGCCCGGGTCCGGACGGCCCGCAGCCACGCCCAGTCGACGTCCGTGAACCGGCTCAGCCGGGAAACGTCCGCCCGCAGGGCCCGGGAGGTGAGCCCGACGAGCAGCGGGGCGGGCAGCGCCAGGCCGCACCAGATGTGGACGGTCACCACGAGTCGCCGGCGGCCGACCAGCTCGGCCAGCGGTGCCACGTAGAGGCAGGCGGCGGTGGCCAGGCAGGTCAGCATGAGGGCGGCGGTGGTGCGGTGGACCCACCGCTCGGCGCGGGTGAAGCGGAGGAGGAACTCAGGCGGTCGGCGCATCGTCACGTCCGTTCGAGCGGCCGACCCAGGCGTCGACGTCGTAGCCGTTCTGCTCCCAGTAACCGGGCTGCACCGCGTCGGTGACCGTGATCCCGGAGAGCCACTTGGCCGACTTGTAGAAGTACATCGGCGCCACGTACAGCCGCACCGGGCCGCCGTGGGAGTGCGAGATCACGGCGTCCTGCATGCGGAGCGCGACCAGCACGTCGTCGCGCCGGGCCTGCTCCAGGGTGAGGCTCTCGGTGTACTCGCCGTCGAAGCAGCTGAACCGCACCGCCCGCGCCCCCGGCCGGACGCCCGCGGTGTCGAGGAGGTGGGCGAGCGGGACGCCCTCGAAGGGCGTGTTCGGGACGCGCCAGCCGGTCACGCACTGCACGTCGCGGACGATCCGGCGCTGTGGCATCGCCTGGAGATCGGGGAGGCGGTAGGTGGCCGGGCGGTCGACCAGGCCGTCGACGGTCAGCGCGTACGTCGCAGGGGTGCGATCGGGCACCGAGGCCACGACGGAGTAGTAGCGGAAGCCGCCGCCCCCGGGGAGGAGGCCGGTCAGCCCGGTCGGGTCCTTCCCGGCCACGGTGTCCTGTGCCCGCTGCAGGTACGGCCCGGCCGCGACCCCGGCCGCCCCGAGCCCGAGCAGGCCGAGCACGACCCGGCGGCCCACCGGGGTGCCCTTGGTGTGTTGCGCTGTTCTGTCCACGCCCCCGATTCGACCAGCCCCACCCCCGCCCTGGCCAGGGGCGGAGGCGAGCCGTCAGCGTTTCGTCATCTCCGGCCGCTCCGGCCGTCGGCCTCGGCAGGGTGCTACGACCGAGTCACCTCGTACTCGGGGAGCGCGGCCGGGGCGGTCCGGGTTGCCGGGCGCATGGCCAGGATCAGGACGGCCAGCCCGGCGAAGATGACCGCGGCGACGACGCCGGTGACGTGCAAGCTGGCGGTGAACGCCTCCCGCGCGGTGTGCAGTAGGTCAGCGCCCTGGCCAGCAGGAAGGTGCCGGCTGGCGGCGACCGCAGCGGCCAGCGAGTCGGACGTGCCGTCCATCCGGCTGTGGTAGACCACCGCGGCCACCACGCCGAGCAGCGCGAAGCCGAGCGAACCGCCGAAGTAGTTGCCGGTCTCCGACATCGACGCCGCCGAGCCGGCGCGCTCCGGCGGTACGGACCCGACGACCAGCCCGGTGCCCAGCGCGAACAGCGGGCCGGTGCCCAGCGCCAGGACGGCGATGCCGATCATCACCAGTGGCAGCGTGCCCGGACCGTCGACGGCGACCAGCAGCAGGCTGCCCAGCGCCGACCCCACCAGCCCGCCGGCGATCGCGGTCGTCTGCTTCACCCGCCGGGCCAGCGCCGGCGCGGCCATCGTGCCGACCGCCACGCCCAGGCCCATGGGCGCGAACAGCACCGCTGACGCGACCGGCGAGTGGCCCAGCACGCTCTGCAGGTACTGGGTCACCAGCAGGCCCGTCCCGGCCATGGCGATGCCGGCGAAGACCAGCCCGACGAGGACGGCCGTGAACGGGCGGTTGCGCAGGAGCCGCAGGTCCAGCAGCGGCGTCTCCAGCCGCAGCTGCCGGCGCACGAATGCGTATCCGATGGCGGCGCCGACGACGAGGGCCACCGTCGGCACGACCGGCGCGCTCTCGACGGTCAGCTGCTTGAGGCCGTAGATCATCAGAAGCACCGCCGCGAGCGACAGCCCGACACTGGCCAGGTCCAGCCGCCCGGCCCGGTCGCTGCGGAACTCCGGCAGCAGGACCGGCCCGGCGAGCAGCAACAACGCCATCGCGGGCACGGCGGTCAGGAACACCGATCCCCACCAGAAGTGCTGGAGCAGGAACCCGGCGAGCACCGGTCCCAGCGCGCCGCCGGTGAACTGGCAGGTCGCCCAGATCGCGATGGCCCGGCCGCACTGCCGTTCGTCGCGGAACATGTTGGTGATCAAGGCCAGGGTGGCCGGTGCCAGGGTCGCGCCGGCGACGCCCAGGAGCGCACGCGCGACGATCAGCATCAGCGGGCCGGTCGCGAAGGCGGCCACGACCGACAGCACCGCGAACGCCGCTCCGCCGATCATCAGCAGCCGCCGGCGGCCGATCCGGTCACCGAGCGTGCCCATCGTGATGACCAGGCCGGCCACCATGAGCCCGTAGCTGTCGCTGATCCACAGCTGCTGGACGTTGGTGGCTCCCAGATCGGCGCTCAGCCGTGGGAGCGCGAGGAGCAACGCCGTCATGTCCATCGCGACGAGCAGTGTCGGCAGCATGAGGACGACCAGTCCCAGCCATGCCCGGTTGACTCGCATCTCGGAAACTCCCTGTTCTCTCGACGTTTCGCCGGTTGGTCGGAGCCGGCGGGAGCTTCTTGACAGGTCGACGATGCAGTGGCGGGAGAATCATGCGAACTTTCTCGCGCGGGATGTCAAGACGACGGCGGCGGCTCCGACCAACCCGTAGACCAACCGGTCGAAGGGCCCTGCCGGGGCTCGCGAACCACGAGGAGTACGCGATGAAGTTCCTGATCAGCCTGCACATCAACCCGGCCGTGCTGGACGCGCTGACCGACGAGGAGAAGGCGGCGATCGGCGCCGGCCACGGCGCGTTCATCGAGGCCTTGAAGTCGTCCGGCGAGCTGATCACCACGCAGGCGCTGGTCGACCCGTCCCAGGCCGCCGTGGTGACCGTGCGCAACGGCCAGCCGGTGGTGACCGACGGCCCCTTCCTGGAGGCCAAGGAGTACCTGGGCGGCTTCTACCTGATCGACTGCGAGAACAAGGAACGGGCGATCGAGCTGGCGGCGCAGATCCCGGACGCCGCGATCGCGGGTCTGGGGGTCGAGGTGCGGCAGGTCATGTTCGCTGACGGACAATTGGAGGCATGACAGCACCAGACTTCGAGGGCCTGCTGCGTGAACTCACGCCGCAGGTCCTCGGCACGTTGGTACGGCGGTACGGCCAGTTCGAAGGGTGCGAGGACGCCGTCCAGGAGGCCGTCCTCGCCGCCACCCTGCAGTGGCCGGACGAGGGCGTGCCGAACAACCCGCGCGGCTGGCTGGTGACCGTCGCGTCCCGGCGGCTCATCGACCAGATGCGCAGCGACCACGCGCGCCGCGAGCGGGAGTCGGCGACGGCCTACGAGGTGGTGCCCGAGGACGTACCGGACACCGACGACACGCTCGTCCTGCTCTTCCTGTGCTGCCATCCGACGCTGACCGCGACCTCCCAGACCGCCCTGACGCTGCGGGCGGTCGGCGGCCTGACCACGGCCGAGATCGCCCGCGCGTTCCTGGTGCCGGAGGCCACGATGGCGGCCAGGATCAGCCGGGCCAAGCAGCGCATCAAGGCCGCCGGCAGCTCGTTCGCCCTGCCGGAGGGCGCGGAGCGCGAGGAGCGGCTCCGGGTCGTCCTGCACGTGCTCTACCTGGTCTTCAACGAGGGCTACACCGCTTCCTCCGGCAGCGAGTTGCACCGCGCCGACCTCGCGCGCGAGGCGATCCGGCTGACCAGGATCGTGCACGCGCAGTTGCCGGAAGACGGCGAGGTGGCCGGGCTGCTCGCGCTGATGCTGCTGACCCACGCGCGCCGGGAGGCCCGTACGACGGCGGCCGGTGACCTGGTGCCGCTGGACGAGCAGGACCGTACGAAGTGGGACCGCGGACTGATCGACGAGGGGATAGCGCTGGTCAAGGCGTCGCTGGCCGGCCCGACGCTGGGGCCCTACCAGCTGCAGGCCGCCATCGCCGCCACGCACGCCGACGCGGCCACGGCCGAGGAGACCGACTGGCCACAGGTGCACGCCCTCTACCTGGTCCTGGAACGGATCGCCCCCAACCCGATGGTCACCCTGAACCGGGCGATCGCCCTCGCCGAGACCGAGGGCCCGGCGGCCGGGCTGGCCCTGCTGTCCACCCTGGACAGCGACGAACGGATGGCCCGCCATCACCGGCTGCTGTCCGTCCGGGCGCACCTGCTGGAGAGGACCGGCGACAAGGCCGGCGCATACGACCACTACCGCCGCGCCGCGAAGGCCACCGCCAGCCTCGCCGAGCAACGCTACCTGGAGTCCCGCGCCGGCCGGGTGAGACCGTAGATTCGCTCGCATCCCCACTGGGGAGTGCGTGCGGCTCAACGAGCCCACGGGCCCCACCACTTCGGCGGCAGCGGGTCCGCCGGCGCAGATGTCGGCTGGTCCGGATGCAGCCCGAGCCGCCGAAGAGCATCCGCCCGGAGGCGGACGGCATACGTGCCGTGCCAGTGCCCGTCCGAGCGCACACCGCACATCAGGTCGATCCTGACATCACCCTCGGCGAACGGGTGCCAGTCGATGCCTCGGTCACGCAGTCAAACCGCGATCAGCCGGCCCGGCCGCGGGCAGCCGGCAACGTTCTCGTAGCAGAAGAGGGTCACCCATTCGAAAGCCTGATCGTCCATACCTGCCATCCTGCCGCACCGCTGGAACCAGCTGCTCGGCTTTTTGGGCCTGAAGTCGGCGGGGCCGACTTCCCACTCCTCCCGTCAGCGCAGGTGCAGGGCTGCCATCGTCCGGTCGGCCATCTTCGACTCGCCCAGTGGGTTGGGGTGGACGAGGGCCAGGCTGGTGCTGAACAGCAGCGGTTCGATCCAGCGGGTGCCGATCGGCGCGCAGGCGTCGTGGCCCTCGGAGGCGGTGGCCATGTCGACGAAGACAGCCCCTGTGGCGGCTGCCTCCTGCTGGACGACCCGGTTGAGGTGGCCCTGCAGGGCGCGCAGGTAGGGGACGTCGCCCGAGGCCACCGGCATCTTCGGGTAGCAGGACGGGTCGGCGGTGGCGGGCACGATCCACGGGTAGCCGAGGATCGCGACCTTGGCCCGGGGTGCCTTGTTCTTGACGGCCCGCAGGGCGGCCTCGACGGCGGGGCGGGTCTTCGACTCGATCGCGTCGTCGAAGGTGCTCCCGTACACGTCCTTGCACGGGCTGCCGTAGCCGGCGGTGAGGACGCCGAGGCTGCCGCAGGCGAGGATCGAGCTGATGAAGGTGTTGTTGTCGTTGCCGCCTATGGTCATCGTCACGACGTCGGTGCCAGGCCCTACGGCATCGAGCTGCGGCGCCACGCCGAGGTACTGCGACCCGGCGAAGTCCTTGGTCTGCGCGCCACCGCAGCTGACGTCGGTGAGCCGCGCGCCGATGCGGCCGGCGATGACGTGCGCGTAGTTCTTCGTCGACCGGGCGCAGAGCAGCGGGGCGGACGGGTCGAGAGGGAAGTTCCCGGAGGCGGCGCTGTAGCTGTCGCCCAGGGCAACGTAGGACAGGTTCGCCGCGGAGGCCGGGGTCGCCCCGGTGAGGGCGAGGGCGGCGGCGGTACCAGTGGCAACGGCGACGGCGGACAGACGGGTTGCGGCAGCGCGGAACGGCATCGGGCGCTCCTTCGGATGTGTCAGGCGCAGGTGGGGGAAGCCGCCCGTCCGGAGCTGTTGGGGGATGCCGGGTGGGGGCGGCACGAAGTGCGGCGCCGGCTCAACTCCCCCGCTCGTGGCGGGGTTTCGCTGGCATGTCCTTGAAGTTACCGACGGGTTAGACAGCGCGTCAATAACGAGGACAGGACCGGCGATCCGTCAGATCTGAGAGGAGCCCGGCGTGATCAACCCCCTCAGGTTCCTCCAGCGCGGGCTGTACACCACCCGGACGCGGTCGCCGACCGCCACCTGCGCCCACTGCTGCCGGTCGACCTTGAAGGACCACGCCTGCGCCCGCTCGCCGTCGTCGAACGCGCAGTAGTACACCGTCGTGGTCTGCGACTGCGCCGCACGGTGGATGCCGGTCCAGCGCCGCACCACCACCGCGTCGAAGGCCTCGCACTCGGGCAGGGCGCAGATCCGGCGGTAGGCGGGCACCCAGAAGCCGAAGAGGACGGCGAAGAGCGCGACGGGGATCGCGGCGGCGACCGGGCCGATCGCGGCCCCCAGGATGATCGCGGGCACCACGGCCGGGATGGCGAGCATCACGAGGGCGCCCGGTTCACCCCAGAACGGCGGCACCGGCGGCGCGCCCACCTCGACCACGCGCCACCGGCCCCCGAACGAGGACCAGGCCTGGTTCTCCGGCAGCGTCTCCACTGCGGGCGCGGGTACGTCCGCCGTGGGCACGTCCGCCGTGGGCTCGGAGGCCCTGCTTTCGGTTCCGGCGGTGCGCCACCACTCGGCGGCCTTGCGGCCCGGCTCGGGGAGAGCGGGCGAGGCCGTGCCGTGGTCGATCGGGATGTAGAGGAAGATGAGGCTGAGGACGGCGAGAAGAACGTCGAGGACGAGGGGCATGCCGATCCGGTAGTAGAGGTAGACGAGCGCGAGTCCGGTCAGCCCCAGTGCCGACGACTCGGCCGCCTTCTCGACGCGGTCCGGCTTCGGCCAGAGCACGCCCAGTGCGACAGCTTCGCTCCGGACGTCCGCCTCGAACTCCTGCCACCAGCTCCCGAAGTCCTCCTTGTCCGGGCCGAGTGCGGAGGCCGGCATCCACTCGGAGCCGCCCTGGCGCTGCTCGACCTGCCGGAGCAGCAACCGCTCGCACTCCCGCAACGGGCCGTCGCACGCCCCTTCGACCGCCGCGACGACGAGGCCGCCGCTCTCCGAACGGGCGGTGCGGAGGCGGCCGGCTGCGGCCAGGTCGAGGGCGACGGCAACGATGGCGCCCGTGGGGAGCTTCCCCTCGCCGAGCAGCAGTTGCACCACGGCGGGCGGGAGCTCGTCGGCGGGCGGCGCGGGAGGGAGGGCAAGGCGCGAACGCCGACGCCTGAGCGCCAGGCGGACGACCGTGCAGAGCAGGATGCAAGCCATCACGAGAAGCAGTGGATTGTCCATCCGAGCAGCATCGAGCTGGTCTGATGCAGTGTCAATTGCCGTGCAAAGGCGGAGAAACGGGATTGACCCGGCGGCCCGCTGCTGTGGGGGGGTAGCGAGCGGACCGCCGGGGCGTACCGGCCGGAAGGGGAGAACCGCCGGCACGGTGGGATACGAACGCGCTCGGGGCAGCCCCATCTTGCAAGCCCCAGACCCTCGCTGCAGACCCTCCAGCCGCGACGAGGGCCGCGCTCGTTCCCACGCCTTGGAGACCCTGGCCGGTCTCGCGGATAACACTTTTCTTCAGCGATTGGCGGGAGGGCTGGTCGGGGCGGGTGGCGGTGGTGATCGGTGATGGCGATGGGCGATGGGGTAGGCCCAGGCGATGAGGGCGAGGAGGAGAGTGAAGGGGAGGACGGTGTAGGTGGCGGCGCTGGCGGGGGTGACGTCAGGACGCATCGGCGGCGGGGAGGTCGAGTTCGGTCCAGATGGTCTTGCCGTTGGGGTGGCGCGGGATGGTGCCCCAGCGGTCCGCGAGAGCGTTCACGAGGGTGAGGCCGCGGCCGGACTGGGAGTTGGGGTTGAGTCTAGCGGGCAGGACGGGGAGGCGGTCGCCCCGGCAGTCGGAGACCTCGATACGCAGGGTGGTGGTGCCCCGGCGCGCGGAGGTGGTGACGGAGAGGTGCAGCTCGAAGCCGCGCCCCGGAACGCGTCCGTGCGTGATCGCGTTGGCGGCGAGCTCGGCGACGATCAGGAGGGCGGCGTAGTACGGCTCGGTGTGGCTGAAGTTGAGCCCCCAGGCGGTGAGTTGACGCCTGGCGATCCGCCGGCCGATCGCCGCGCCCTTGGGAGAGGCGGCGAGGACGGAGGTGTGGCGACGGGGGTTGTCGAGAGACGTTTCGGACTTCATGGACCAAAGCGTGGACTCTGCGACGTACGCTGACCATGAACTCGGCGAGCACGGAGAGTGCTTGTGCGAGTGCCGAGGGTTGGCTTGTCGGGCGGCCCGGATCAATCGGTCGAAAGCGCAGCAAGGGGCGGGTGATTGCCATGGGCAGCGTCGAGAAGACGGTCTTCGACGACGGCGAGACGGCGGAGAACTCCGACGGGGTCGCGGAGTTCTACAGCGCGATCGGGAAGCAGATCAAGATCTTCCGCGAGCGGGCCGGCCTGACGCAGCGCCAGCTGGCGGAGAGGATCGGGTACAGCGAGGACATGGTCGGGGCGATCGAGCGCGGCACCCGGACTCCGAGGGTGGAGTTTCTGACGGCGGTGGACGAACTGCTCGGCGCCGGAGGGATCTTGAAGGCGGTCGCGGATGACGTGATGAGGGCGAAGATCCGGGTGAGCACGCGTCACCCCGCCTTCTCCAAGGCCTTCACGTACGAAGAGGCCAGGGCCATCGAGATCCACGACTACAGCACGATGGTGATTCCAGGCCTGCTCCAGACGGAGGCCTACATCCGCGCGCTGTACGAGATGCGCCGACCGCTGCTCTCTGGCGAGCAGATCGACGAGTGGGTGGAAGCGCGACTGGCACGGCAGGAGATCCTCGCGAAGTGGCCGCTGCCAGTCATCAGTTGGGTGATCGACGAGAGCGTCCTGAGGCGCCCGCTGGGAGGCTGGGACGTGCAGAAGGAACAGCTCGAACACCTGCTCAAGGTGGGGCAGATGCGAGGACCTGAGCTTCAGATCATGCCGCTGGCCCGCATGTCACACGCTGGCATGGGGGGATCGTTCATCCTGCTCACGCCCAACGGCAGCCCCCCTATTGGGTATGTGGCAGCACAGCACGTCAACCGGCTGATCACCGACCCGGTGGAGGTACGTAATATGGCCGCACGGTACAGCAGTATCCGAGCCCAGGCCCTGAGCCTGAGCGAGTCCCTGGCCCTGATCGAGCAGATTCTGGGAGAGCGGTGAGCATGGCCGAGTTGGCATGGTTCAAGAGCAGTCACAGCACCAACGAAGACGCAGCCTGCATCGAAGTCGCCGAGACGCCCGGCGTCGTTCACGTTCGCGACTCGAAGGACAAGAGCGGCCCGCAGCTGGCGTTCGAGCCGGCGGCGTGGAAGGCGTTCGTAGACTTCGCCGCGACCGCCGAGGTCTGAAACCGGCCTCCCGCTGGCCCGCCGCTTCCGAGCGTCGGGCCAGCGGCGTACCGTCAGAACCATGACCGACGAGCTGACCTGGTTCAAGAGCAGCCACAGCGGCAACGAGGGTGCCAACTGCATCGAAATCGCCTGGCGAAAGAGCAGCTACAGCACCAACGAAGGCGCAGAGTGCGTCGAGGTCGCCGAGACCACCACCGCCGTCCTCGTCCGCGACTCC
Organism: Kitasatospora aureofaciens; assembly: GCF_019192735.1. GTDB lineage: Bacteria > Actinomycetota > Actinomycetes > Streptomycetales > Streptomycetaceae > Kitasatospora > Kitasatospora aureofaciens_A. Next base: position 221,297 of record NZ_JAHTKP010000004.1, on the reverse strand, counting down.
AAGGACAAGGCCAGCCCGCACCTCACCTTCTCCCCCACCGCCTGGCAGGCCTTCGTCGACCTCGCCCGCACCCTCTAACCTCCGCCCGACAACCGGCCCTTGTACGGCTCAGGTCACTGGCCCACCCTTCCGTCGATGCACTCGCGCAACAGGTCGGCGTGCCCGCAGTGGCGGGCGTACTCGTCGATCCTGTGCACCATCAGCTCCCGAACTGCGATCCTGCTCTTCCCCACACGCGCGCTCAGGTCCGGGTGCTCGGCGAGCGCAGCGTCGGTCGCGGCCTGCTCGCGCTCCAGATCGCCGAACGCAGCGTCAACCACGGCCTGCTCGGCGACAGCCCCGTCGAAGTCCGCGTCGCGCTTGCCGTACAGCTTCGGCAGCGGGTCGCCGTCGGTGATCCAGTTGCGCCAGTCCCGTTCCACCTCGGCGAGGTGCCGCACCAGGCCGAGCAGCGACATCGTCGACGGCGGGACCGACCGACGGACCAGTTGCTCCGCATCAAGGCCCTCGCACTTCATCCGCAGGGTCATGCGGTAGTTCGTCAGGAAGTCCTGCAGCGTCGCAAGCTCGCCGTCCGGACTGTTTTCGCTGTTGCGGGGGTCGTCATCCGGATCGGCCCACATGTCGCGGTAGACGGTTGCCTGGCTCCATCGCGCGGGTTGGTCACTCATGCGTTGCATGCTCGCCCGTAACGGCCCAAGATCGCTACTGAGTTACGAAGCCCTCCAGGACGCCGGGCCGGTACGCCGGACAGGACCCAACCCCCGCCCGACAACCGGCCCTTGTACGGCGCAGGGCCCACCCCCGTACGGTCCGGGGGCGCAGCAGGCACCGGCGCCCGGCTGGTGGCCGGGCGCCGATACCCCGTCACGTCAGGCCGATGGCGTGGCGGCCCGGGTGAGGTGGCGGGCGAAGAAGTGCACAGCGCTGTCGGCCTCGAACCTGGGCAGTTCCTTGTGCCGGCCCGCGTTGGCGTGCAGCGTCTTCTCCTTCGAGGCGAAGGCGTCGAACAGCGCGAGCCCGGCCTCGCGCGGGATGTGCTCGTCGTCCCACTGCAGGTCGAACTCGATCGGGATGGTGATCTGCTTCGCCTTCTCGACCAGGACATCGGGCCAGTGCTGGCCGAAGACCGCGGCGGTGATCCTGGGTTCGATCGCCACGAACGGCACCCCGATCGCGGTGCCCATGTTGAGGCCGAAGTAGCCGACCGGGCCGTCGGCGCCGATCTCCGGAAGTGCCTGGAGGGCGTCCAGGGTCGCCTGCCACTCCGGCACCGCACGCTCCGCCAGGTGAGCGTTGTAGCGGACGACGATCGGGCCGACCGGCTCGCCCGCCGCCATCGTCCGCTGCATCACGGCGATCTCTTGCTCGTCGTGCGCCGTGAGCGGCCGGCCGCCGTGACCGGGCGCGTCGATGGTGGCGACGTTGAAACCGCACTTGGTCACGAGGCGGTGTGCCCGCCCCGTCATGGCCGGTGACTTCCTGTGGTTGCCGCCGCCGTGCCCCATCAGCACCAGGGGCGCGCGATCGGCGCCGGATGCCGGCGACCAGAGCGCGCCGGTGATCTCACCCACGGTGAAGTCGCGTTCGATGACACCGTTCGACGATGTCTCAGCAGTGAACTGTACAGAATGCATGGGTTGTTGCCCTTCGGGAGTGCCTTGTTGTCAACGGCGCTCCCGGGCGACGCTACGTCAGCCGCCCGACCGTGAGGGAAGAGGGAGCACCCATATGCCTACAGCGTTCACGGGTCTCACCTCCTTGCACGACGTCACGATCTTCAGAACGGGACACTACCAGCGGAGTGTCAGCGCGCCCAAGCCCTTTTTCCTCAGAGGAGGTCGGCCACGCCGACGTCCTGCTCCGGGCGGGTGCCGCCCCTCCAGCCGCCCACGCCGCCTCTGCTGCTCGGAAATTGATGGGCAACCCCTGGTAAAAGCAGCGAACGTGGCCTTGTAGCCCCCGACTGCCAGCCCTAACCTCAAGGCCGCAGCACTCGGCAACAACCCGATGTGGTGCGGTCCCTGACATGCGATCACATGTCATGAACCTGGCATTCCGTTCTCGTGAACGCCCAGCTCCCGTACAGCGCGAGCACACCGCCGGCCCGCGGCCGTCCCCATCGGCCGAGGCCGGCCAGCACCTGCCGAGATCCGTCAGCACGGGCCCGAGCCCGTACCGGCGAGAACCCCCTGCCGGCACCGGCTGCGCCCTCACCCCCACCGGAGGGTCGACTCTTGCGCTCCCACCTCCCCCGCAGCCCGCGGCTGCCCAGAGCCCGCAGACTGTCCGCCGCCCTGCCGGCCCTGGCCCTGGTGGCCACCGGCCTGCTCGCGGTCACCGCCCCCACGGCCACCGCGACCGACGCCGCGCCGCACTCCGCCGCGACCACCAAGCGGCTGTGCGCGGCCCCGAGCCACCCCGGCGAGATGGCCTGCCTCGCGCTCGCCCGCACCGACCTCGCCCAGCACGACCTGGCGCCGAACCTCACCCCGTCCGGGTACGGCCCGAGCGACCTGGCCTCCGCCTACAACCTGCCCACCTCGGCCGGTACCGGCGCCACCGTCGCCATCGTGGACGCCAACGACGACCCCAACGCCGAGTCCGACCTCGCCGCCTACCGCTCCCAGTACGGCCTGCCGGCCTGCACCACCTCCAACGGCTGCTTCAAGAAGGTCGACCAGCGCGGCGGGACGACCTACCCGACCGCCGACAGCGGCTGGGCGGGTGAGATCTCGCTCGACGTCGACATGGTCAGCGCGGTCTGCCCGAACTGCCACATCCTCCTGGTCGAGGCCGACAGCGCGACCATGGACAACCTGGGCACCGCCGTCAACACCGCCGTCAGCATGGGCGCCAAGTACGTGTCCAACAGCTACGGCGGCCCCGAGGACGCCACCGACACGACCTCGGACTCCAGCTACTTCAACCACCCCGGCGTCGCCATCACCGTCTCCTCCGGCGACTCCGGCTACGGCGCCCAGTACCCGGCCGCGTCCCAGTACGTCACCGCGGTCGGCGGCACCAGCCTCAACCGCGCCTCCAACGCCCGTGGTTGGAGCGAGACTGTGTGGGGCAGCAGCGCGGGCGGCAACGGCGCCGGCTCCGGCTGCTCCGCCTACGACCCCAAGCCGAGCTGGCAGAAGGACACCGGCTGCGCCAACCGCACCGTCGCCGACGTCTCCGCCGTCGCCGACCCGGCCACCGGCGTCGCCGTCTACCAGACCTACGGCGGCAGCGGCTGGAACGTGTACGGCGGCACCAGCGCCTCCTCCCCGATCATCGCGGCCGTCTACGCGCTCGCCGGCACCCCGGCCGCCGGCACCAACCCGGCCTCCTACCCGTACGCGCACCCGGGCTCGCTGAACGACGTGACCAGCGGCGCCAACGGCAGCTGCTCCCCGTCCTACCTGTGCACGGCCGGCGCCGGCTACGACGGCCCGACCGGCCTCGGCACCCCCAACGGCACCGCCGCCTTCACCTCCGGCGGCAGCACCGGCGGCAACACCGTCACCGTCACCAACCCGGGCTCCCAGACCACGGCCCAGGGCTCCGCGGTCAGCCTGCAGATCAAGGCCAGTGACTCGGGCTCCGGCCAGACCCTCACCTACAGGGCGACCGGCCTGCCCGCCGGGCTGTCCGTCAACTCCTCCACCGGCCTGATCACCGGCACCGCGAGCACCGCCGGCACCTCCACCGTGACGGTGACCGCGACCGACGGAACCGGCGCCGCCGGCTCCACGACGTTCAGCTGGACCGTCACCGGCAGCGGTGGCGGCTGCACCGCCGCCCAGCTGCTCGGCAACCCCGGCTTCGAGACCGGCACCGCCACGCCCTGGACGGCCACCGCCGGCGTCATCGACAACTCCAGCAGCGAGCCCGCCCACAGCGGCAGCTGGAAGGCCTGGCTCGACGGCTACGGAACCACCCACACCGACACGCTGTCCCAGTCGGTGACCATCCCGGCCGGCTGCAAGGCCACCCTGAGCTTCTACCTGCACATCGACACCGCCGAGACCAGCACCACCAACGCGTACGACAAGCTGACCGTCCAGGCGGGCTCCACCACCCTGGCCACCTTCAGCAACCTCAACGCGGGCGCCGGGTACACCCTGCGCAGCTACGACGTCTCCTCCCTCGCCGGCCAGACCGTCACCGTCAAGTTCACCGGCACCGAGGACAGCTCCCTCCAGACCAGCTTCGTCATCGACGACACGGCCCTCACCACCTCCTGACGCCCCAACCACAGGGAGCCGCGGGGTTCGCCCCGCGGCTCCTCCGCGTTCACGGGTCTCGGGACTGGGGTGTCGGGACGCTACGGTCCGACGACGGCGGTCCAGTTGGGCGCCGGGAATTGTCAGACACGCCCTTGGGCGCGAAGGTGGTTCAGGACGGCCGGATCCTGGGCGTCGAGCCAGTCGGCGAGCTGGCGGAAGGAGACGCAGCGCACCCCGTCGCGGTGGCAGAGGTCCTTCATCGTGGCTTCGGCGACCTGGAGTTGGGAACTGTTGCCGGGGTCGAGCCGGGTGTCGATCACGAGCGGCGCGCGGCTGCCGTGATAGCTCCGTTCGAAAGCGTTGAGGTAGGTCTGCTCGGTCTGGTCGGCCGAGAGCACCTCGCGAGCCCCAGAGGCGTCGGGGATCCGCTGGAGCGGGAAGTCCCAGATCCCGTCGGTCTGCGCCGGCCAGTGCTGAACGTCGCCCGGCGAGCCGGCGTCGTACCGCCAGCCGGCCTCCTTCTCCGCCGGGAGCAGGTTCTGCCGCCCCTCCAGGCACGGGGCGCGGCCGCCGACCAGCTCGGTCTGGTAGTCGAAGGGCAGCGGGGGGAGGTCGGTGAAGCCGGTCCCGGTCTTCCAGAAGTTCACCATCGAGTAGCCCTGGCCGATCTCGCTCTGCCAGTCGGCGGTCGACCAGTCGCGGCCGCCCTTCGGCCCGCAGAACTGGCCGATGAAGCCGTCGGCGATCTCGTCGCCCGCCAGCCACGCCTGGCCGAGCTGTTGCAGGGTCGCGCGGACCTGGGCGTCGGCGGGGAAGGGGACGGCGGCGGTACCGGCGTCGTGCTGCGGCGGCTGGTACTGCCAGCGCGCGGCGGCGGGAAGCAGGTCGATGCCGCGCAGGAAGAAGGTCACCTGGGCGCCGCTCGCCCCGGCCGCCAGGCGCGTGCGGGAGAACAGGTGGTTGTCGTCCTCGGTGGGGGCGTCGAAGGAGAAGACCACGAACTGCGGTGGCACCTCACCGGGCTTGAGCCTGGCCACGGGTGGCTGCGCCGGCTGCGGGCCGGTGTCGGAGGTCGAACCGTCGCCGAGCACGGTGACCGTGGAGCCGGCCGCCTCGGCGCGGGGTGTCGGCGAGGCGTCGGGGGCGGCGGGTGTGCTCCGGCGGTCCGGGGTGGCGGGCATGAAGGCGAGCGCGACGGCCACGCCCAGCGCGAGCAGCGCGGCGGTGCCGCGGTGGGATCCCATGCGTCCTCCGGTCCGGGCTGACGGGTGCTCGCTCAACGGGTGCTCGATCAAAGGGGGCTCACTCATACGGATCGCCCGGTTCGGTGATCCCGCGGACCCGGTCCGCCGTCAGGACGGGGACGGCGCTGTCCTGGCCGGTCCGCCCGTCCGGCTGCCAGTGCCCGGTCACCTCGACCCAGGCGCCCTTGGGCGGTGCGTCGCCGCCGCGGATCTCGACCTTGCTGGTCAGCGCGTCGGCGGCGCAGCAGGTGATGGTCAGCCGGGTGAGGTACCAGCCCCCTGCGCCGGCGGCGGGGGTGGCGAAGCCGGTGAGGACGACCTGCCGGCCCTTGAGCGAACCACCGGTGTCCCAGACGGCGCGGGCGTCGAAGTCGGCGAGCCGCATGGGGACCGGGCCGGTCGCGGGCAGCGGTGCGAAGCCGCCCGTCGCCGCTGCGGGCCTGACGGTGGTGCTGTCCGAGTGCTGCGCGGTGTAGGCGCCGAGCGCCTGGGGCTGGAGCAGGTAGATCGCGAGGACGGGCAGGAGCAGGAGCCAGGCGGTGCGGGGCGTGCCGTGGCTGTGCCCGTGGTGGGCGTCGTGCCCGCTGTGCCCGTCGTCGGTGGGCCGCAGCAGTTCACGAGCCGCGACGGCCGCGCCGACCAGGCCGACCACGACGAGCAGCGCGCCGCTCGCGATCAGGTACGGCCGCAGGCCCCTGCGCACGTACCGCAGATAGAGCTCGCTGAAGAGCGAGATGTGCAGCACCGCCGCACCGACCAGGATGTGCAGCAGCGCGCGGACCTCGCGGCTCACAGCAGCCACCAGCCGGTCAGGGCCGCCGCCGTCACGGCGACGGCGAACGTGGCGGCGGAGAAGCGCCAGGCGAAGGCCCGTCCGAAGGTGCCGGCCTGAAGGGCGATCAGCTTGGCGTCCACCATCGGCCCGACGACCATGAACGCCAGCTTGGCGGTGGTGGAGAAGCCGCTGAGTCCGGCCGCGACGAAGGCGTCCGCCTCCGAGCAGACCGCGAGCAGGACCGCCAGCACGGCCAGCACCAGGACCGAGACGCCGGGCAGCCCGGCCAGGTCCTTGAGCAGCCCGCGCGGCACGGCGACGTTGAGGGTGGCCGCCGTCATCCCGCCGATCACCAGGAAGCCGCCGGCGTGCAGGAAGTCGTGTTCCAGCGAGGCGCGGAAGGCCGCCCGGCCGGTCGGGCCGTCCGACGGTACCCGGGGCCTCAGCCACTCGGGCCGGCCGAACCGTGACCAGAGCAGCCCCATCACCACGGCGGTGGCGAGGGAGGCGAGAAAGCGTGCGGCCACCAGCTCGGGCTGCCCGCGGAAGGCGACGGCGGTGGCCACCAGGACCACCGGGTTGATGGCGGGTGAGGAGAGCAGGAAGGCCAGCGCGGCCGCCGGAGCCACCCCGCGCGCGATCAACCGCCCGGCCACCGGCACGGAGGCGCACTCGCAGCCGGGCAGCACCACCCCGGCCGCGCCGGCGATCGGCACGGCGAGCAGCGGGTTCCGCGGCAGCGCCCGCTCCAGCAGCCGGGCCGGGACGAACGCGGCGATCGCGGCCGACAGCACCACACCGAGCAACAGGAAGGGCAGCGCCTGCACGCAGACGGCGACGAAGACCGCCCCCCACGCCTCCAGCCACGCCGGGCCCGTCCAGCCGTCCAGGAAGCGGCGTCCGACCAGCACGGCCAGCATTCCGGCGACCAGCGCGCCGAGCGAGCCGCCCCGGAGGCGGGCGCGGCCCGCGGGGGCCGTGGGGACCGCGTCCGGGTTCGGCCGGGCCTCGACGGTGATCTCGTCAGCCATGGCGGCCGGACGCTCCTTCACTCGGCGTGCTGGGGTGAAGCCGCACCCCCGTGCGGCCGGGGGCGAGTCTAGGGGGTCACCTCTGCCATGCGTCCCCCAGGACGGGGTGGGCGGGCTTCCAGCCGTGAACGGCCGGAGCAGGAAGTCGGCCTGGCCGACTTCCTGCTCCAGGAACCGGGACTCAGCGAGCCGCGTAGACGTCCTCGACGTAGCGGCCGGCCTCGATCAGGCTCTGCAGCCAGGCCTGGGCCTGCTGCTCGTCGACGCCGGGGGTGTGGTGCAGGTAGAGCGAGCGGAATGCGGCGCGGACGCCCGGGGCCATGCGGGCACCGTCGCCGCAGACGTACACCTCTCCCCCGGCGTCCAGCAGCTCCCAGACCTCCGCGCCCTCGGCCGCGATGCGGTCCTGGACGAAGCGCCGGCCCTCGACCGGCGCCTCGCTGAAGGCGGGCCGCATCGAGACGGCGCCCGCCTGCTCGGCCGCGTGCAGCTCGTCGTGGTGGAGGTAGTCGGCGTCGGGCGCGTCGCAGCCGAAGTAGAGCAGGGCCGGGGCGAGTTCCACCGCGTCACGACGCAGCGTGCACCGGTCGGCGACCGCGCCGCGGAACGGGGCCAGGCCCGTCCCGGCCGCGATCATGATCACCGGGGTGGCGCGGTGGTCGATCCGGAACGCCTCCCGGCACGGCTGCACCCGCGCCAGCACGGTGTCCCCCTCCGCGACCCGGGCGAGGTAACCCGAGCCGGTGCCCCGGAAGGTGCCCCGGCCCGAACGGGCGGGGGCGCTGAGCACGGAGACCATCAGGTCGACGTGCGCGGGGTCTCCGCTGGGCGAGGACGAGATCGAGTAGTGCCGCGGCCGGATCGGCGGCAGCAGCTCCAGCAGCACCGGCCAGGTCAGGGCCTCCCGCAGGGCCGGGTGGTCCTCGATCAGGTCGAGCAGCGTGCGCGGGTCGTCGTCCGGCAGGGCCCGCAGCGCGGCCTGCTCGGGCGGGCACGGGTTGAGGGCGGCCAGCGCGGCCCGCTGCCCGGCAGTCGGGCGGTCCTGCAACTCGACGTGGTGGGTGAGGAGTTCGCGCACCGTCAGCGGCCGGTCCACGGCGAGGCCGTTGCGCCGGTGCGACACGACGGAGAGCACGGTGTCGGCGTCCGCGCCGAACAGCTTCGCGGCCCGCTCGACGAGGGCCGGGTCGTTGGCCGGCAGCACGGTGAGGTGGTCGGCGGTGCGGTAGTCGACCCCGTCGGGCAGGGCGAGCCGCACCAGCCGCTTCACCCGCGGGTACGCCGGGTCGGTGAGGCTGCCGACCGCCGTCACCGTCAGCGCGGTCATGCCGTGCCGCGCGGCCAGGGCGTCCAGCGGCCCGCCGACCACCTCGGTCACCGTGTACGCCGCCTCCGGCTGCCCGGACGCGGCGGCGGGGGCGTCCGTGTCGCCGTACCGCTCCAGCAGCAGAGTGCGCAGCGCCGTCGTGAACGCCCGGACCCCGCCCGCCAGATCGCCCGAGGCGTCGGCCTCGCCGGGGGCGAGCAGCCGGGTGCCGCCGAGGGCGGCGAGCCGCTCGTCGATCAGGGTCGGGATGCGCTGGTAGGTGGCGGCGTACGTCCGGTCGCCGATGCCGAGCACCGCGAAGTCCACGCCGCCGGCGGCCCCCTCCTCGGCCTCCTGGAGCCACCGGACGAAGGCCGCTGCGTCGTCCGTCGGCTGCCCGTTGTAGGAGGCGGCGGTGATCACCACGGGACGGTCGGTGGGCAGCCCGCCCGCGTAGGCGTCCAGCGGGGCGACGGCGGTGTCGCAGCCGAGTTCGGCCGCCGTCTCGGCCAGCTGCCGGGTGAAGTCGCGGGAGGCGCCGTAGTTGGAGCCGTGCAGGAACAGCACCCCGGCGCCCTGGCGGACCCGCCCGGGCAGTTCGGCGGCACGGGCGGCGGCACGGCCCGGCGCCTCGGTGGCGGCCGGGGGTACAGGCGTGCGCGGGGCGAGGGCGAGGGTGAACTCGTCCGGCTTGATCGTGAGCGTCTGCTTGATCGTCAGTTGGTAGTCGGCGTGGTCGATCAGCCGGTAGCGGTGGACCAGCATGCCGAGCAGCATCGTCGCCTCGTGCAGCGCGAACTGCCGTCCGATGCAGGCGCGTTCGCCGGTGCCGAAGGGCTTGAAGGCGTGCGGCGAGCGGACCGCCTCGACCTCCGGGTCGAAGCGGGACGGGTCGAACAGCTCGGGGTTGTCGCCCCAGGCCGGGTCGCGGTGCAGCATCGTGGTCGCCACCATGACGGTCTGCCCGGCGCGGAGCGGGATCCGGCCGCCGAGCAGGGTGTCCTCGCGCGCCTCGCGGCCGAACGCGGGGGCCGTCGGCCACAGCCGCAGCGCCTCGTTGAGCACCTGCCGGGTGTAGCGCAGCCGTCCGACGTCCTCGTACGACGGCTCCGGGTCGGCCTGGTCCCCCCAGAGCGCGTCCACCTCCCGCTGCACCTCGCGGAGCACGGCCGGGTGCTTGGCCAGGTAGTACAGCGCGAAGGACAGCGCGCCCGAGGTGGTCTCGTGGCCGGCGATCAGGAAGGTGATCACCTGGTTGCGGATGTTCTCGGTGTCCAGTCTGCTGCCGTCACCGGGGTGCACGGCGCCGAGCATCAGGCCGAGCAGGTCCTCGGCCGGACCCTCCTCGGGGCTCCCGGCGCGGGTGGCGATCACCTCGTCCACCACCGCGGCCAGGTAGTCGGCGTCCGCCCGGAACGCCGCGTCGCGCTCGCTGTGGTCGAGCTCCGGCGAGCGGATGATCTTCGTCATCGCCCACTCCAGGCAGTTGACCATCGCCTCGACGAAGGGATGCGGCTCGTCCCGCTCGAACGAGCCGAAGTCGAAGCCGAAACCGGCCAGGCCGATGGTGTCCAGGGTCATCCGGGTCATGTCGCCGGGCACGTCCACGGGCAGCCCGGCGGCCGAACTGCGGTCCCACGCGTCGATCAGGCGGCGGGCCACCTTCAGCATCACCGGGTGGTACGTGCGCATCGAGCCGAGCGCGAAGGCGGGCATCAGGATGTCGTGCGCCCGGGCCCAGCTGGGCTCGTCGTTGTACGCCGTGAAGAGGCCGTCCCCGGTGAACTCGCGGACGTTCACCAGGCCCGGTCCGATCGACTTGGTGAACCGCTCCTCGTCGGCCAGCTCGGTGACCAGGTCCAGGCCGCTGACCATCAGGAGGTCACGCCCGTGCAAACGCTGGACGAAGGCGGAGCCGTACTTCCGCGCCAGCTCGATGGTGCGCAGCACGGGGGCGGCGATCGGCGGCGCCGAGGAGATGTCGACCAGGGGGACGGTGTCCTCCAGGGGGGCGGTGGCAGTGGCGGCCCGCACGGGTTCCAGGGTGTCGGTCATGGGTGAATCGCCTTCCGTGGCAGGAGATATGTCGACGCTTTCCACTCTGCACCTGCGATGGATGGTGCCCACCCCCGGCGACTACATGATTGTGTAGTACCGGCACCGTCGAGAGCCTTGCCCACCGACCGTCAGATCTGCCCTGGAGGGGAACCGGCATGCAGCTGACCGACTGCGGTCCCGGCGCGACCACCTGGTACGACCGCGCCGTCGTCTGGCGCAATCGGACGCTGCGCCTGCTCGACCACATCCCGGTGCCGATCGCGGTGTGCGAGTTCGGCGGCCGGATCCTGATCGTCAACCGCGCGATGGCCGCCGAGTTCGGGTTGCTGACCGGGCAGTTGCACCACCGCAAGATCCTGGAGTTCTTCACGCTCCACGACAGGGCCACGCTCCAGGGGCTCGCCGAGGCCGTCCGCCTGCACCGGCGCTCGCAGTTCGCGGCCCGGGTCTCCTGGACGACCGGCGACGGCGCCGAGCGGCACGGCGAGATGACCGTCGCCCTGACCAGCGACACCCCCGAGGAGACCCCGACCTTGCTGCTCTCGCTGCGCACCCTCGACGAGCCCGCCGCCGCACCCGCCGCGCCGCCGGCCGTACCGCGCGCCGAGGTGAGCCCGACCGAGGCCCGCATCCTCGCTGCCGCCGCGCGGGGCGCCACCACGGCCCAGATCGCCAAGGAGATCGGCCTCACCCCGGACGGCGTCAACTACCACCTCACCCGCCTCACCCGGCGATGGCACGTCCCCAACCGCACGGCGCTGGTCGCCCGCGCGTACGCCACCGGCGTGCTGGCCGCGGACACCTGGCCCCCGGAGCCGGCCTGCATGGAGTGATCACCATGGCTCTACGCCGGGGTGACCGGTCGCCGGGGGACCGATGCGGTGGGGCGTCACTATTTAGGTTAGCCTTACCTCATGAGCACTGCCCTGTTGGCCGCGAACACGGCCGGATACGCCATGCCCCAGCTCTGGCGGATCCTCACCAAGACCGGCTACTTCCTCGGCCTCAGCGGGGCCATCGGCGCCACCGTCACCTACGCCACCACTGTCCGCCCGGCACTCCGCGCGCCGGAGAGCACGGCAGAGGACACCGCGGTTCTCCGTGGACGATCGGCGGCCTGCCTCGGCTGGGCCGGCGTGGTCCTGCTGGTCGCGGGCTACTTCCAGCTCGCGGCCCGCGTCGCCCGCGCCGGCAAGGGCATGCCGTTCGGCGATGCCCTCGGCCCGGGCCGGATATGGGACTTCCTGCGGGCGCCCGCCGCCAAGGGCGCCTGGATCGCCCAGGGCACGATCTACCTCGTCCAGAACGCGGTCCTCGTCGCGACGGCCGCCGCCCTGATCGCCCTGTTCGCGCCCGCCGCCCGACGTCACGTGGACCGGATCGCCCTCATCGCGCTGCCGCTCTCACTGGCGGTCACCCTGATCGCCGCCGTCCCGGCCACCGCCCCTGCCACCACCGATCAGTGGCTGAACATCCTCTTCGACCAGGCCCACATCGTCTCCGGCACCGTCTGGCTCGGCGGCCTCGCCCTGCTGGCCGTCCTGGCCGGCACGCGCAAGCGTCTCGGCGACGGCGCCGGCCTGCTCTGGGCCGACCTGTGGCGCCGCTTCGGGCTCGTCGCCATGGTCTGCGTCGCCGTCGTCGTCCTCTCCGGCCTCTGGCTGAGCTGGAATCACGTCGGCGGGATCTCCCAGCTGTGGACCACCGGCTACGGCATCGCCCTGCTCGTCAAGATCGTGCTCGTCCTCGCCCTCGTCACCGCCGGCGCCTTCAACCAGTTCTGGCTGATGCCCCGCATCGCCCGGGCTCGCCGGGCCGACGACAGCGCCTCACTGCTGCACCTGACGCTGCGGCACTTCCCCGCGGTGGTCTGGGGCGAGGTGGTCCTCGGGGTCGCCGTGCTCGCCGTCCTGCCGTTCATCTCCGGCTCGGCCCGTACCGAGGCCGGCAGCCCGAAGGCCGTCTCCTCCGGCACCGTCTTCGCCGGGGGCGCCGCCCTCACGCTGGCCCTGGTCCTCTCGCTCTACGCCACGGCCAAGGCCTCCGAGGCGTTGTCCCGGCGGCAGGCCGCCGCCGTCTGACCCATCCCCCGACGCCCCTCCGGCCCGTGCCGGAGGGGCGTCCGGCGCGGGCGCGGTCAGCAGGTCTGGCGCAGGTGGCCGGACTTGCCCTGGGGCTGGACGTTCCTGTCGCGCCGCACGATGCTCAGCTTGTCGCCCCAGCCCTTGCAGGCCTTCGACAGGCCCTTCTCGGTGTACTCGATGACGTACACCAGGTTCCCGAACGCGTCGACGTAGCCGTTGCACTCGTCCTGCTCGCCGCACTCCTCCGCGACGGCGAAGTCCAGACCGACCTTCTGGCGGTCCCCCGCCAGCTCCACCGTGTTCTTCTGGCCGATGGCCAGCTTCTTCTCGTGCGCGTGCGCGGCGATCACGGTCTCCAGCGCCTCGACGTCGGCCGCCGTCAGCAGGCCGGCCGAGCGCGTGTAGCTGTCGTAGTTGTCCGGCTCGACGGCGTTGTAGCCCTTCGCGGCGCACTCGTCGATCCAGGCGTCCACCTTCTGGGCCACCCGCTGGCGCTTGGCGTCCGTCCGGATGTCCAGGACGGCCTCGTTCCAGTTCGTGTCGTAGACGATCTTGCCGTTCGCCTCGCGCAGCAGCAGATCCGGGTCCCACTCCTTCTCGGCGCCGGACTGGGCCTGGAAGGCGTTGACGTAGCAGATGTTGTACATGCCGGGGGCCGGGGCCACGGCGTGGTCGCGGCTCACCACCGTCACCCCGGCGGGCGGCTGGTAGGGCCCGGCGATCTGGTAGTCGAACCCGGCGTGCGCCGGCGGCAACGTCACGCTCGACGGCGGCGGCAGCGCCGGGCCGGAGGACGACTCGGTGGTGTCCGGCTCGGAGGTGTCGCCGTCGTCCGAGGACGAGCTGCACGAGGAGAGCACGAGCGCGGCCGCCGCGGAGACCGCCAGCGCGGCGGCCACCCGGCGCCGCGAACGACCGGAACGGACGGGGTGGTTGGACATCGTCGGACTCCAGGGAGGACAGGCCCCCGCAGGTGCTGCCCTCGACGGTGATGGCGGCCCGGTCGGGGCGTACGGCGCTGAGGCTCACCTTACCGGCCGGCGGATCGTGTCCGAGCGGTCGTACCGGACTGGGACGAAATCCCAATGACCGCTTAACACTCCGTTCACTCCGCGCCCGGCCCTGGGAGGCCCTGAGACTCTCAGGCCTCGGGGCCGTAGGCGCCGAGGCCGCGGCAGACCAGATCGTCGCGGAAGGTCAGAACCTCGGCGACGGGGCGGCCTTGCTCGTTGCGGTAGTTGATGACCAGCGTGTCGACGGAGGCGCGGACGTCCTCGATCGTGAAGTGCAGGTCGGGGAGGTGCTGGAGGCCCTTGGCCCAGTAGGCGCGCAGGGCCTCCTTGCCGCGGACCTCACCGGACGGGTCGCCGAGGATTTCGAGGATCCGGGGGGAGGCGAAGACGACGTCGTCGGTGAAGTGGGCGAGGATGCGCTCCAGGTCGTGGGCGTTCCAGGCGGCGGCCCACTCCTGGGCGAAGGTGGTGGCGAAGGCGTGATCCATAACCGTGGACGGTACGACAATCGGGCTACGCCTGCTGGGCATTCCGGCATCCGGTCACCAGGTGACCGGCAGGTGGTCGGCCGGGGCGGCTGCGCGGGGGTGAAGGGGAGCCGGTGCAGCGGGGGGAGGGTGGAGCCGGGGGTGGCGGGCGCGATGGGGAGCCTCCTGGTTCGGCGTGCGGGGTGTACGGGACGGGAGGGTGACGGAAGGGTCAATGTCCAACTGTCGTATTTTCACCGGCACTTGGCTCATCTGCGGTGCTTTTGACCTTCCGCCCAGATGGTACCGAAAGATCACGATCCGGTCCTTCAGTGCGCTACGGGCCAGCGCGCCGACCGGTCGGTGCGGCCCGCGTTCTTCTCCCGCAGTCGGCAGTGGCCGCGCACGGACGGGATCACTGGGCGTCCCTGCGCAGGTGGCCGCCGTCGGACCTCTCGCACCGTTCGAGCACCTCGGCACCGTCCCAGGCCAGGCGCTCGACCCCGTGCGAAGGTTCCGGGACCGTCACTGGTGCGTCACGGCGGCCGTTCAGCGGTGTGCATGGACGGTGACGCCGCCGTGATGGCCGGTGCGGACGGTAGGCGGTACTGCGGTACTTGCGGTACTGACTGCGGGCGTTGCGAAGGCCTTGCGAAGCCCTTGCGAAGGGAGCCACGATGCCCATCAGCCCCACCTATCCGGGCGTCTACATCGACGAGCTGCCGAGCGCGGTGCGCACCATCGTCGGGGTGCCGACCTCAATCGCCGCCTTCGTCGGCACGGCGCCGCGCGGATCGGTGACGGACCCGGTGCACATCACCAGCTGGGCGGACTACGAGCGCGAGTTCGGCGGCCTCGACCCCGCCAGTGACATGAGCTACGCGGTCTACCAGTTCTTCCAGAACGGGGGCGCGGAGGCGGAGATCGTCCGCATCGTCGCCGTGAAGCCGGCCAACGCCTCGGCCGACGCCTTGACGGACGCGCCCACGTACCCGGCGTACGCCACGATCGTCCTCGCCGCAGCCTCCGGCGCCGCAGCCGACGCGGTCACCCTCACCGCCGTCAGCCCCGGTGACTGGGGCAACCACCTGCGCGCCCGGGTCAACTACCAGACCCGGGACAAGGCGGCGAACCCGGCCGACCAGAAGAGCTTCAACCTGACCCTGCGCGACACGGTCACCGGCGTCACCGAGAGCTACCTCAACATCGGCACAGCGCTCGGCAGCGTCGACCGGCTGAGCGTCGCGCTGGCCGCCTCCGCGCTCGTCACCGTCCCGGCCTCGGCGGACGGCAGGCTGCTCGCGAGCAACGCGGACGTCCCGGCCGGCCAGGATCCGTTCCCCGACGGCAAGGGCGCCGGCCACGGGGACTGGTACGTCGACTCCAAGGGCGGCCTGGACGGCACCGCCACCCCGGTCAGCGCCGACTACCTGGGCGACAGCTCCCCGGTCAAGGACGGCAAGCAGGGCATCTACCAACTGCTGAAGACCGACATCTTCAACATCCTGTGCCTGCCGGGACCGCCCGGCCAGGTCGGCGACACCGCCCATCCGGCCGGGATCCTCACCCAGGCCGCCAAGCTCTGCCTGGACCGGCGGGCGATGCTCCTGGTGGACCCGCCCGACGCCTGGCACAGCGTCGCGGACGTCGCCAGGGCCGCCGCGCCCGGCGGCAGCGGGCTACCGCTCACCGGCGACGTCGCCCGCAACGCGGCGGTCTACTTCCCGCGCGTCCTGATCGCCGACACCGAACAGCAGAACCTCGTCCGCGACTTCCCGCCCTGCGGGGTCGTCGCCGGCGTGTGGGCCCGTACGGACGTCGCCCGCGGCGTGTGGAAGGCCCCGGCGGGGACGGACGCGGGCCTCAACGGCGTCATCGCGCCGCAGGTGCCGATGACCGACCCGGAGAACGGCATCCTCAACCCGCTCGGCGTCAACTGCCTGCGCCGGCGCCCGGTGTTCGGCAACGTCGTCTGGGGCGCGCGCACGTTGCGCGGCGCCGACGTCCTGGCCGACCAGTGGAAGTACGTACCGGTGCGGCGGCTCGCGCTGTTCATCGAGGAGAGCCTCTTCCGGGGCACCCAGTGGGTGGTCTTCGAACCGAACGACGAGCCGCTGTGGTCCTCGATCCGGATCAACGTCGGCGCGTTCATGAACACCCTGTTCCGCCAGGGCGCCTTCCAGGGCCGCACCCCCGGGGACGCGTACCAGGTGGTGTGCGACGCGACCAACAACCCGCAGAACGACATCGATCGCGGGATCGTCAACATCCAGGTCGGCTTCGCCCCGCTCAAGCCCGCCGAGTTCGTGATCATCCACATCCAGCAACTCGCCGGCCAGATCCAGGTCTGAGCCATATCCAGGTCTGAGCCAAATCCAGGTCTGAGGAAAGGCACGTCATGGCCGACAGCAGGACCAAGCGCCGCGACCCGTACAAGAACTTCCGCTTCCGGGTGAAGTTCGGCGGCGGCACCGACTACATCGCCGGTGTCAGCAAGGTGACCGGGTTCAAGCGCAGCACCGAGGTGATCAAGCACCGCAGCGGCGGCGACCCGGCCACCAGCACCAAGCTCCCCGGGCGCACCGAGTACGACCCGATCATGCTGGAGCGCGGGGTCACCAGCGACAAGGTCTTCGAGCAGTGGGCGAACCGGGTGTGGAGCCTGCACAACTCCGGTAGCGGGCTGGAGTCCTCGCTCAAGGACTTCCGCCGCGACATCATCGTCGACGTCTTCAACGAGGCCGGCCAGAAGGTGCTCTCCTACCAGGTGTTCAACTGCTGGGTGTCGGAGTACCAGCCGCTCTCCGACCTCGACGCCAACGCCAACGCCGTCGCCATCCAGCACATCAAGCTGGAGAACGAGGGCTGGGTCCGCGAGGACCTGCCCGAGCCCGTCGAGTCCGGCTTCGAAGACCCGGCCTGACGGATGAGCGCGCTCACCGAGGCGGGACTGCACACCGACGCTGGACCGCTCACCGAGGCGGGGCTGCTCACCGAGGCGGGACTGCTCGCCGTCTGGGAGGCCGGGCGCGGCCAGGACGCCGTCCGCCGCGCCCTCGTGCTCGCCGCGGCCGGCGGCGGCGACCCGTCGGCCGTCGCGGACCTCGCCGTCGGCCGGCGCGAGGAGCTCGTCCTCGCCCTGCGGGAACGCTGCTTCGGGCCGGGGCTGCCGTGCGCGGTCACGTGTCCGTCCTGCCGCACGGAACTCGAACTGGAGCTCACCGCCGCCGACGTGACCGCCGGACCGGCCAGTGGCTCGCATCGGATCCAACTGGGCTGCTACGAGGTCGATTTCCGCCCGATCACCAGCCGGGACCTGCTCGCCGTCGGATCCTCGCCCCGCGACGCCGCCCGGCGGGCGCTGCTCGGACGGGTCCTCACCTCGGCCACCGCGGACGGCGCGCCGGTGGCCGCCGGAGACCTCCCGGCGGCCGTCCTGGACACGCTGGCCGGCGCCCTCGCCGCTCACGACCCCCAGGCGGACATCCGCCTGGACCTGGACTGCCCGGACTGCGGCCACACTTGGACGTCCCCGTTCGATGCCGCCGCCTACCTGTGGGCCGAACTCGACGCCCACGCACGCCGGTTGCTCCACGACGTCCACGTCCTCGCGACCGCCTACGGCTGGTCCGAGGCCGAGGTGCTGGCCGTCGGACCCGAACGGCGGCAGCTCTACCTGGAGTTGGTGACGGGATGACCGATTTCGTGAGCCGCCTGCTCGGCCACACCGACGCGGGCGCACCGCCGATCCGGCCGCTGATCGGGTCGATCTTCGAGCCCCGGCGGGGGCGAATGCGGTACGCCGAAGGCGAGTTGACATCGCTGACGGGTGGAGCGGACGGCCTGTCCTGGGCCGTCGAAGTGCCGCAGCTGGCGGGCCCGGCTGGGGCGGCCGAACGTCGGGCGGCGTCTGATGCGCCACCGATTCGCGCCGAGGCCTCGCCGGCGGAGCGTCCGGTGCAGGACGGGACGGCCCTACGGGGACGGGAGTCCGTAGCGAAGGAGGGAGCCGGAACGCCGGGAGAGCCTGTGCCCGAACGGCAGCAGGAGACCGTCGCCCTGCCGAAGCCCCGGCGGGGGCCGTACGCCGAGGACGACTTGCCGCCGCTGACGGGCGGAACGGCCGGCCTGCCCGAGGTGCCGGAGGAGCACGCCACGCCCGTCGAGCCGGCCGGTACGGACGCGCCGACGCCAGCCGCCTCCCACCCCATCCGGGCACAGCACTCGGCCCCACCGCACCCCGCCACCCCGCCGCCCACACCCCGGCGCGAGCGCGCCGCCGCGCCGAGCGTGCACATCACCATCGGCCGCGTCGAGGTCCGGGCGCAGCGCGAGGCCCCCGTGCCGCCGCCGCGCAAACTGCCCGAGCGGCGGCCCTCGATGAGCCTGGAGGACTACCTCCGCACCCGCGCGCAAGGGGAGGGCCGATGAGCGAGCACAGCGAGCGACCCATCGAACGGCGCGTGCAAAGCGAGGCCGGCGCATGAGCGACGAGGAGGCGATCGCCGCCGTCACCAAGACCCTCAGCGGCCTCATCCTCCACGCCCTCGCCGACGTCCCCGGGGCGGGCGTGGACACCCGGCCGCTCGACGAACTCGCCGACGGCACCCGGGACAAGCTCGTCAACGTCTACCTCTTCCAGGCCGACGTCGACGGCTCCCTGCGCAACGCCGACCGGCTCGACCTGGCGCCGGGCGAGAGCGGCGGCCCGCCGTTCCCGCTCGTGCTGCACTACCTCGTCACGCCGTTCGTCAAGCGCGACCCCGGCCTCGACGCGCACCGGCTGCTCGCCCGGGCCGTCCGCGTCCTGCACGACAACCCGGTGCTGCAGCGCAGCGAACTGGCCGCGTTCGCACCCGAGAGCGACGTCGCCAAGCAGCTGGACCGCATCAGGATCACGTGGCAGCCGTTCGGAGAGAAGGACATCTACTCGCTCTGGACGGCGTTCCAGACGCCGTACCGGATGTCGGTGGCCTACGAGGTGAGCGCGGTGCTGATCGACGGCCACCGCCCGCCCGCCGCGCCGGTGCCGGTGCTCAGCCGGGGGCCGGACGACCGCGGTCCAACCGCGCAGGCCGGGCTGCCGCTCGGGCTGCCGGCCCTGGCCGGGGCCGTGCCGCCGGACGGGCAGCCCGCGGTCCGGCCCGGCGATCGGGTCGTGCTGCGCGGCGGCGGCCTGACGGCCCGGTCCGCCGAGGCCCGGCTGAACCATCCGATGCTGCCGGCCCCGGTCGTGGTGCCGCTGGCGCCGGGGTCGCTCACCGATGGCGAGGCACGGTTCACCGTCCCCGCCGGGACCCCGGCCGGGCTCTGGTCGGCCGGGCTCGCCCTGACCCGGCAGGTCACCGAGGGCGGGGTGTCCCGGCAGGTCGTGACGGTCACCAACGAGGTCCCGCTCGCGGTCGCACCCCGGATCACTCACCTGCCCGCGCAGGTGCCCCGGACCACCGACGGCAGCGCGGTGATCGAGCTGCGGTACTCCCCCGCCGCGCTGCCCGGCCAGCCGGTGCTGCTGATCTTCGACGGCCGCGCGATCCCGCCCGACCTGCCCGGTCACGGCGCGCCCCGGCCGCCGGACCACCCCCGGTTCACGGTGCCGCACGCGGCCACCGGCCGGCACCTGGTGCGGCTGCGGGTGGCGGGCGTGGACAGCCTGCTGGTCGACCGCTCGGGCCCCCGGCCGGTGTTCGACCCGACCCAGGCGGTGACGGTGACATGACCGAGCAGAGGGAGGCCGCCAACGGCCGGTTCCTCGCCGCGTCGCTGGCCTGGCTGCGCCTGGTGCTGCGACGGGCGATCGCGGAGAGTCCGACGCCCCCGCAGCCCGCGGCCACCCGTCCCCGAGGCTTCCGTCGAACCGAGGCACCGCCGCAAGTTACCAACAGAGAATCGAAAGTGACTGATCGTCACATCACCGATGCCACCGAGGCCGTACGCGCAGCCGAAGCCGAGGCGACCCCGCCCCTCGCCGAACTCGCCGACCGCCTCGGCCTCTCCCGCTTCGAGCGCGACACCCTCCTCCTCTGCGTGGCCGTCGAGTTGGACCCGTCCATCACCCGCCTGTACGCCCTCGCCCACGGCGACGAGCGCATGACCTACCCCACCTTCGGCCTGGCCCTCACCGCCCTCCCCGACCCCGCCTGGGAGGTGGTCTCCCCGCAGGGCGGCCTGCGGTACTGGCGGCTGGTCGAGCTCGCCCGGCACCCCGGCCAGAGCCTGGTCGGCAGCGCCCTGCGCGCCGACGAGCGGATCGTCCACCACGTCAAGGGCCTGAACGACCTCGACGACCGACTCGCCCCGCTGGTCGAACGCCTCACCCCCGGCTCCCCGGCGGACCTGCCGCCCTCCCAGCAGGCCGTCGCCGACGAGCTCGCCCGCGCCTGGCGGCGGCCCGGCGCACCCGTCGTCCAGCTCGTCGGCCCCGACGGGCCCGGCAAGCGGCTGGTCGCCGCCCGGGCGGCGGCGGAGCGCGGACTGCTCGCCTGCCGACTGCCCGCCGCGCTGCTGCCCGCCGAACCGGCCGAACTCGACCACCTGGCCCGGCTGTGGCGGCGCGAGGCCGCGCTGCTGCCGCTCGCGCTCTACCTCGACGCCGAGGACGCCGACCCCGCCGACCCCCTGCCCGGCCGGTTCCTCGCCCGCACCGGCGGCGCCCGGCTGCTCGCCGTCCGGGAGGGCCGCCCCGACCCGGAGGGTGGCGCGCAGCTGCTCGACGTCGCGCCGCCCACCCCGGCCGAACGCGCCCGCGCCTGGCGGGAGTTCTACGGCCCGGGGCCGGACGCGGACGCGCTCGCCGCCCAGTTCGGGCTGGCCCTGCCCGCCATCCGGGAGGCCGCCGCCACCGCCGACGGCGACCCGGCCGGCGCCTGGCGGGCCTGCCGGATCCGCACCCGGCCCCGGCTGGACGCCCTCGCGCAGCGCCTGGAGCCGAAGGTGAGCTGGGACGACATCGTGCTGCCCGCGGACGCCCGCCGGGCGCTGGAGCGGATCGCCGACCAGGTCGCGCACCGCACCACCGTCCACGAGGCCTGGGGCTTCGGCGCGCGCATCACCCGGGGGCTCGGCGTGGGCGCCCTGTTCGCCGGGCCGAGCGGCTCCGGCAAGACGATGGCCGCCGAGGTGCTCGCCCACCACCTGCGGCTCGACCTCTACCGGATCGACCTGTCCGCCGTCGTCAGCAAGTACATCGGCGAGACGGAGAAGAACCTGCGCCGCCTGTTCGACGCGGCCGAGGACGGCGGCGCGCTGCTGTTCTTCGACGAGGCGGACGCGCTGTTCGGCAAGCGCAGCGAGGTCCGCGACGCGCACGACCGGTACGCCAACATCGAGGTCGACTACCTGCTCCAGCGCATGGAGGGCTACCGGGGCCTGGCCGTGCTGGCCACCAACCTGCGCTCGGCGCTGGACGGGGCGTTCCTGCGGCGGCTGCGGTTCGTCGTCGAGTTCGAGTTCCCCGGCCCCGAGCTGCGCCGCACGATCTGGGCGAAGGCCTTCCCGCCCGCCGCGCCGCGCGACGACCTCGATCTCGACCGGCTCGCGCGGCTCCAGGCCAGCGGCGGCATGATCCGCAACATCGCGGTCAACGCGGCCTTCCTCGCCGCCTCGGCGGGCACACCGATCGGCATGCCGCACGTGCTGGCGGCCGCCCGCAGCGAGTTCGAGAAGCTCGAACTCCCCATGACCAAACGGGACTTCCGCTGGGAGGGGGCTTCCTCGTGACGAGCATCGAGCTGCACATCGACCACCTGGTCCTGGACGGTGTCGACGGGGACCCCGGCGAGATCGCCGACGCCCTGCGGTCCGAGCTGGCCAGGCTGCTCGCATCGGCGCCGGCGGCGGACTGGCGGCCGGGACGGGCACACCTGCGGCGCGGCCCCGAGGTCAGCGTCGGCCCTGCGGCGACGACCGGCCGCGACCTCGCCGCGTCCGTCTACCGGGCGGTGCGCGATGGGCACTGAGCACCTGCCCGAACGCCGGCCCGCCGGTCGCGCCCCGGAGAAGGCCGGGACCGCCGGAGCCCCGCTTCCCGCGCAGGCCGCGGATCGGATGGGGGCGGCCTTCGGCCAGGACTTCAGCGAGGTCCGCGTCCACACCGACGCCGCAGCCGACCGGGAGGCCCGCGCGATCGACGCCCAGGCCTTCACCGTCGACCACGACATCGTCTTCGCCGCCGGCGGCTTCGCCCCGGACACCGAGCACGGCGAGCGGCTGCTCGCCCACGAGCTCGGCCACGTCGTCGAACAGCGCACCACCGGCCCCCGGCTCGCCCGCCAGCCGGCCGGGCAGGTGGTCACCCCGCCGCAGACCGACCGGCGCAGCTACGTGGAGTCGGCGATCGGCTGGCTGCGCGGCTCCGCCGAGTTCCACGGGCAACCGGGCCTGCCGGACGCCGCCCACGGCCCGCGCCCGCTGGTACGGGTCGAACCCGGCGCTGTCCCGGGGCGGTTGACGGCCTACCTCCGGATCCGCGACGACGCGGCCACCACGATCACCGCCGCGCTCGGCGGCGACCAGGCGCTCACCGCCGACCTGCGCGCCGCCTACCGGGACGCCGTCCGCGCCCTGCTCACCGCTGCGGGCGCCACGCCGTCCGGGCCGTCCGGGCCGTCCGGGCCGTCCGGGCCGTCCGGGCCGTCCGGGCCGTCCGCCGACGAGTTGTACCTGCGGCACCAACAGCTGATCCATGCGTGGGCCTGGCCCACGGCGCGCCCGGACCCGCGCCGCAACGAGCTGCTGGACGCCGTTCCGCAGGCGGAGCGGGCCCGGGTCCAGGTGGACACCAGCGACCTCACCATCGACGGGCTCGCGAACGTGTTCGACCCGAACGCGGTCATCCCCGACCTGCCGGCGCACACGACCGTCACCGTCGCACCCGGCGTGCCGACCGGACAGCGGGCGGGCCTGGCCAACCTGGCGCGCTTCCTGGTCACCGGCAGGCCGCCGCTGCTGGCCGTCAACCGCAGCACTACGCTGCGGCTCGACGTCGGCGGGAAGGGCACCTACCGCTTCACCCAGGTCCAGCACCAGGACGAGCGGGGGCGGCCCACCGGGCGGGAGGTGCTGGTCGAACACCTGGCCACCCTCGGCCCGGAACGGGACGCGGCCGCACCGGGGCCCGGCGGCACGGACGTGTTCGCCCGGCACCACTTCCGCCGGGACGCGAGCTGGACGGACGACGGCCAGTTCGCCCAGCTGCTCGGTGCTCTGGCCGTCGTCCCCGAGGAGCTCCTCGCGCGGATCGACGGAATCACCTTCGCCCGGGTGCCCACGATCCCCGGCCACGAAGCGCGGTACCAGCTCGCGGACCACACCGTCGCGGTCGCCGACAGCGCCTTCCGCCCGCCGTCGCTCCGCGCCTTCCAGGGCCCGGACCGGACGGCGAACGGGTTCCAGCGGCTCATCGCGCACGAGCTCGGGCACGCGGTCGACTGGGCGGTGCTGCGCGGTGCGCAGACCGCCGCGGACGCCCGGGTGGCCCTTCGCACGGCCCGCGCCGAGTCCGGCGCCCGCTTTCAGGGCGGCACGCTCACCGACGCGCTGCCCGCCCGCGAGGCAAACGAGTTCCGCACCGCCGCAGGGCAGGACGGCGGCGCCCGGATCACCGCGTACGCCGACCACGACTGGCGCGAGTTCTACGCCGAGGCGTTCTCCCTCCACGTCACCGACCCGGACACTCTGCGGCTCCTGCGCCCGCACCTGTACGCGTACTTCACCCGCCACCTGCCCGCTCCGGGGAGGCAGCCATGACCGCCCAGGCCGAACCGCCCGCCCCGCGCCCCGTCCTCCGCCGCTGCGCGTGCGAGCCCGACGAGACCCACCTGCGGCGCTTCGCCACCTCCACCGGCCCGGCGCACGCGCCGCAGGCCGTCCACGACGTGCTCGGCACCCCGGGCGTCCCGCTCGACTCCGGTGCCCGCGCCGCGCTGGAGCCCCGCTTCGGCCGGGACTTCAGCCAGGTGCGCGTGCATGCCGACGCCGCTTCGGGCGCCTCGGCGCAAGCCGTCGGCGCGCGGGCCTACACCGTCGGGCAGGACATCGTGTTCGCCGCCGGCCGGTACGCGCCGGGCACCGCCGAGGGGCGGCGGCTGCTGGCCCACGAACTGACGCACGTCGTGCAGCAGAGCGCCGCCGGCCCGGCCGTGGCCACCTCGCCGCTCACGGTCGGCGCCGCCAACGACCCCGCCGAGCACGAGGCCGAGCGGGTCGCGGACCGCGTGACGGCCGGCCATTCCGCCGCCTTCACCGCGGCCCCCGCCGCCCGGGTGATCCGCCGCCAGGCCACCGGGACCTCCGTCATCGTCGACACCATCGCACCCGGCGGCCTCACCAGCCACGGCTTCGTCTTCGACGCCCGCGTGGACCGCACCCAGTACCGCAACCAGACCGACGCGGACCGCGCCCGGGCCAACCCGGCCGCCAACGTGCCGATCATGGACACCGGCCACGTCCGGGTCCGCTACGACGCGCTGAACCACCGCCTGACGCTGCCGCTCCAGGTCGCCGTCCGGGGCGCGACGCCCGCCGACATCACGGCTGCGGGCAAGCTCGTCAGCCCCGGCCAGACCGCCCCGGCCACCGTCGACCCGACGCTGGTGGAGCGGGTCGCCACCGAGTACATCACCGCGTGCAACAGCGCGCTCAACGGCTGGTACGAGGTGGTCCTCGAAGGCGGCACGGGGCTCTGCGCCGGTCCGCCGATCCCGATCGTCGCCGAGGTCACCCGGGTCACCGGCGGGACACCGGACTACACGATCGTCGTGAGCAACCTCCGGGGCCGATCCTCCGTCTCCCCCGGCGCCGGCCGGGTGCTGCTGCTCTCGGGCAGCACCGACCGGCTGACGTTCGCGCACGAGGCCACCCACATGGTGCTGGGCCACCCCGACGAGTACCGCGAGGACGACGCGCAGCTGCGCCGGGACTTCCCACTGCAGAAGGGGGACGAACGCGTCCGCACCGACTGGTCGCTCTCGGCGAGCCAGTTCGACGTCGGCAACTGGTTCCTCCTCCACGAGCGGCACTTCTCCTTCGTCCCGGTCTTCCTGCACGCCGTGTTCACCCAACTCGGCCAGCCGCAGTGCAATCCCGTCCTGCGCCCGGTCCGCCGCCCGGTCCTCCCCGAGTTCCGGATCTCCCTCGGCACCGGCTACGCCTCCTACGGCGGCGGCGCCGTCTCCGTGTCCGGCGGGCTCGACCTCGGGCTGGAGCTCAACCGCACGCGCGAGTGGCAGTTCTTCCTCGGCGCCCACGCGACCCTGCTGAGCGCCCTGGACTACCGCAGCGCCTCCGCCTTCCTCGCCGGCGCCCGCTTCGGGCTCGGCTACCGCTACCGTCCGGCGGATCAGGGGTTCCAGCTCGGCGGGTACGGCGAACTCGGGGCGGCCACCGAGTTCGGCGCGCGCACCAACCGCCCGGCGGCACCGTTCGTCGGCGGCGGCCTGCGGGCGGGCTACCACACCCCGCGGTTCGGCGGCGGCACCGCCATCGACGTCGGCCTGGACGTCGGCGCGGGGACGCGCCTGGAGGCCGATCCGGTGCGCTGGTACCGGATCGGCCTGGAAGCCGGGGTGTCCTTCTGATGCGAGCGACGGAGACGAACCCGATGGAGGTCACCAAGTGACGGCGTTCCCCGAGGCGTTCACCCCGGTGCGCGGCGGCTTCGTGCTCGTCGACCCCGACCGGGGCACCGTACTGCGCACGATCCCGTTCCAGTACAACCCCGACACCCTCACCCGCACGCTCACCCCGCAGGGCATCGGCAACGAGCCCGGCGACCGCCTGGAGGTGCTGCGGCTCAAGGGTCCGGCCCAGGAGCAGTTCCGGTTCGACGCCGAGTTCGATGCCACCGACGCACCCGAGAAGTACCCCGACGGGCTCCACCCGGTGCTCTCCGCCCTGGAGTTGAGCATGTACCCGACCGTGCAGCAGCTGCGGCACGAGGACGCCCTGGCGCGCAACGGGCAGATCGAGGTGGCGCCGATGGAGTCGCCGCTGCTGGTCCTCGTCCTCGGCCCCAGGCGGGTGGTGCCGGTGCGGATCACCGAGTTCACCGTCACCGAGGAGTTCTTCGACCAGGCCCTCAACCCGGTCCGGGCGAAGGTCGGCGTCAGTGTGCGGGTGCTCACCGTGGACGACCTCGGGCACCAGCACCACGGCGGGGTGCTCTACCTGACCTACCAGGGCCGCAAGGAGGGCTTCGCCCAGGCCGTCCGCAACCCGATCTCCGACGTCGGCACCCCGCGCGTCTGACCAACCCGCCGAGACTCGCCGTGACTTGCCGAGAGGAAGCCCATGTTCGCCCTCACCAGCCGCTACCGGTCCCTGCCGACCGCCACCCACCGCCTGCCGGACGGGCGCACGGTGACGTACGTCCGGCGCCGCTTCCTGCCGCACCCGGAGGAGCTGACCCTGCTGCGCGAGCACGTCGTCACGGCGGGCGAGCGGCTGGACCGGATCGCCTTCGCCGAACTGGGCGACGCCGAACTCGCCTGGCAGCTCGCCGACGCGAACCGGGCCGTCGACCCGGACGAACTCGCCGTCACCGGACGGCGGTTGCGCATCACCCTGCCCGCCACGGCCGGACCGGGCGCCGCCTCGCTGCTCGTCCCGGGAGCGCTCAATGGCTAGAAGTGTCCAACTCCTGCTGCGGATCGGCAACATCATCACCGCCCCCGCGCCCCAACCCCTCATGGACGCCCTGCAGTCCGTGCAGGTGACGTCGAGCACCGGCTCGCGCAGCGGCTTCCAACTCGCCTTCGCCGTCAGCAAGAAGTCCGTCATCACCCAGGTTCTGCTGCCCGCCGGACTGCTCGACCCGCCCGCCCGGGTGGTCATCGCGGCGATCGTCGCCGGCTCCACCGAGGTGCTGATGGACGGCGTGATCACCCGGCACGAGCTCAGCCCCGGCGACGCACCCGGCACCGCGACCCTCACCGTCACCGGTGAGGACCTCACCCTCCTGATGGACCTGCGCACCGAGCACGCCTGCTACCCGGCCATGCCGCACAACGTCCGGGCGACCCTCGTCCTGCTCAAGTACGCGCTGTACGGGGTGGTTCCGGTCGCGATCCCGCCGGTCATCCCGACCGTCCCCAACCCGCTCGACCAGATCCCCGTCCAGTCCAGCACCGACCTGGAGTACCTGCGCAGCCTCGGCGAGGAGGTCGGGTACACCTTCTACCTCGTGCCCGGCCCGGCCCCCGGCGCCAGCATCGCCTACTGGGGGCCGGAGATCCGCGTCGGCGTCCCGCAGCCCGCGCTCACCGTCGACTCCGGGGCGGCGGACAACGTCGAGCAGCTGTCCTTCACCTTCGACGGCCTGGCCCGCACCCAGTACACCGTCCGGATCACCGAGCCGAACACGAAGATCGGCATCTCCGTCCCGATCCCCAGCCCCAGCCTCCTCAAGCCGCCGCTCGCCGCCCGCCCGGCCGTCGCCCTCCGGGAGGAGCCGATCGTCAAGCTCACCGATCGCTCGATCACCGACGCGATGCTGCGCTCCGTCAGCGTCACCTCCAAGGCGGCCGACGCCGTCACCGGCCAGGGCAAGCTCGACGTGCTGCGCTACGGCCGGGTCCTCGCCGCCCGCGGCCTGGTCGGCGTCCGCGGCGCGGGCCTCGCCTACGACGGCCTGTACTACGTCAGCAGCGTCACCCACGACATCAAGCGCGGCGAGTACACCCAGAGCTTCAGTCTGGCCCGGGACGGCTTCGTCCCCTTCTCCGACCGGGTGGCACCATGACGGCGAGCAGCGCCAACCAGCAGCCGGACTTCCGCGACCTCTACCGGGGCGTCGTCGTCTCCAACTTCGACCCCCTGCAACAGAACCGGATCATGGTCCGGGTCGACGACGTGCTCGGCAACGACCCGTGCATCTGGGCCGTCCCGCAGTACGCGACGGCCGGCATGCACGTCGTCCCGTCCGTGCAGTCCGGCGTGTGGATCAAGTTCGAGGACGGGGACGTCAACCGGGCCGTGTGGACCGGGTTCTGGCGCGGCGGCACGATCGAGCAGCCGCCGGTCGCCGCGCTCGTGCCGCCCGAGGTGCCGCAGGTCGTGCTCAGCACGCCGGCCGGCAACTACGTGCTGCTCACCGACGCCACCGAGCCGACCGGCGGCATCCGGCTCCAACTGCGCGGCGCCGCCGGGCCGTACATCAAGCTCAGCGAGGCCGGCATCGAACTGTCCTGCGGCCCCGGGCTGGCGAGCATCCGCCTCGCCGGCACCTCCGTGATCATCAACAACGGCACCCTCGTCGTACCGAAGTAGTCGCACCGAAGTAACTGGGGGACCCATGCCCGGCCTCGCCCTCCACACGGGAATGACCATGACCTGCCCGCACGGCGGCACCGCCACCGTCCTGCCCGCCGGCCCGCCCGGCGCCCTGGTCGACGGACTGCCACTGGCGACCAGCGCCAACCGGATCGTGGTCGCCGGCTGCGCCGTGACGCCGCCGTGCGCGACGGTGCAGTGGGCCAACGTGTCCTCGGTGCTGGTCAACGGCGCGCCGCTGCTCACGCAGGCACCGCCACCGACCCCTCCCCCGGTCCCCGGCGGCGGCGTGTGCCTCGGCTCGCCCACCCCCGGGCCGCCGCTGGTCCTGGCGATGCAGACCCTCGTCACCGGGCTCTGAGCGGAGGACGCGCCATGGACCTCGCCTTCCCGTTCCGCATCGACGCCCGCGGCCGCACCGCCGAGGCCGACTACCCCGGCCACGTGCTCGGGATGATCGAGCAGCTGCTGTTCACCACCCCCGGCGAGCGCGTCAACCGCCCCGACTTCGGCTGCGGTCTGCTCGACCTGGTCTTCGAACCCGACAGCGTCGAACTCGCCGCCGCGCTCCAGGTCTCGGCCGAGGGCGCCCTGCACCGCTGGCTGGGCGACGTCATCGTGGTCGACTCGCTCCGGGTCACCGCCGAGGAGAGCACCCTGCGGATCGAACTGCGCTACCTGCTCATCGCCACCGGCGAGGTGCGCACCGACGTCCTCGAAGGGAGCGTGACCCGATGAGTGAGCCGATGACTGACCCGATGGGTGAGCCGATGACTGACCCGATGGGTGAGCCGATGACTGACCCGATGGGTGAGCCGATGACGTGCTCCGACGAGCGGCGGCGGGCCCGGCTGCGGGCGAGCGGCTTCAACGGCATCGACAGCGTGGACGTCCTCGACGAGGGCCCGGGCGACGAGCTGGTGGTCGTCCTGTTCGGCAAGGCGCCGGAGGGCCTGGCCCCGGCCAACTTCCGCATCGACGGCGGGGAGCGGATCACCGGGATCACCGTCCGGGAGGTGCGGCGCGAGGCCGCGGAGGACCGCGAGCTGGCGGACCGGCTGGTGCTCACCACCGACCGGCCCGGCGACCTGTCCACCTACCGGCTGAGCGTCGTGCGCACCGACCCGCACGGCCGGCCCGGCACCGACCCGTACCCGGGCTTCGACCCCCGGTACGCGAGCGCCGACTTCACCTTCCGGCCCGAGTGCGCGACGCTCGACTGCGCCGCGGACGACGGCTGCGCGCCCTCGTACCCGCCCGCGCCGGAGATCGACTACCTGGCCAAGGACTACCAGAGCTTCCGCCAACTCCTGCTCGACCGGCTGAGCCTGACCATGCCGGCCTGGATCGAGCGGCACGTGCCCGACCTCGGCATCACCCTGGTCGAGCTGCTCGCCTACGAGGCCGACCGGCTCAGCTACCGCCAGGACGCGGTCGCCACCGAGGCCTACCTCGACACCGCCCGGCTCCGGGTCTCGGTGCGCCGCCACGCCCGGCTGGTCGACTACGCGATGCACGACGGCTGCGCGGCCCGCGCGTGGGTCTGCCTGGAGACCGACGAGGACCTCACCCTGCCCGCCGGGGACTTCCGCTTCGCCACCCTGGCCCCCACCGTGCTGCCCGACCTCGGCGCCGCCGTGCTCACCTCCGACCTGGAACGCCGCCACCTGCCGCCGTACCAGGTGTTCGAGCCGGTCCACGACGAGGACGTCCCGCTCCACGCCGCCCACAATCTGATCCACGTCTGGACCTGGGGCGACGCCGAGTGCTGCCTCCCTACGGGGACGACCTCGGCGACGCTCGTCGACGGCACCTCGGGCGCTCGCACCCTTCGGCTCCGGCCCGGCGACGTCCTGGTCTTCGAGGAGATCCTCGGCGCGAGGACCGGCACGGCCGCCGACGCCGACCGCACCCACCGCCAGGCCGTCCGGCTGGTCTCCGTCACCGAGGACGTCGACCGGCTCTACGACCAGCCCGTCCTGCGGGTCGCCTGGGCGCGCGAGGACGCGCTGGCCTTCCCGTTCTGCGTCAGCGCCCGGGGCGGCCCCGGCTGCACGGATCTGGAGGTGGGCGTCGCCCGGGGCAACACCGTGCTGGTCGAGCACGGCGCGCGCATCGACTGGTGCCACCGGCCGCCCGAGACGATCGACGTCCCCGTCCTGCCGCCGAACGAACCCGGCTGCCCGGACCGGACGGGCTTCGGCTGCCCCGAGGACGGCACCGCCGGACGCCCGGCGTACCCGCCGCTGCCGGTCCGCTTCGCCCCCGCGCTGCGCCAGTCGCCGGTGACGCAGAGCGCGCCGTTCCCCACCGACGCCGTCATCGCCGCCGCCCAGGCCGACCGCCTGCTCGGCCTGCCCGAGCGGGCCCGGCGCCGGATCACCGCGATCTGGCACCGGCTGCCCCCGCAGGACGGCCGGCTCACCCCCGCCGAACGCGCCTATCTGGTCGTCCTGTTCGGTGAGGCCGTGCTGCAACGGGTCGACGCCGACGGCCGTCCGCGCGAGGCCCTGCGCACGCTGCTCGCGCGCTTCGACGAGCTGCTCGCGGCGAAGCTCGCGCGCTGGGCCGAACTCGTCCGGCGGGCGCGGGCCGGCCACGTGCTCCGGTGGGACGCCGAGGGCTGGGAGATCGGCCAGAGCTGGGGCGAGCACGAGCGCGAGCGCCTCCGCGAGAGCGACCCGGCGTTCCGGGGCCCGGCCGCCACGGCCACCGCCCCCGACCCCCGGGCCGCGTTGCCGGCCGTCCGGCTCACCGACCAGGACGGCCACGACTGGCGGCCCCGCCGCGACCTGCTCGACAGCGGGCCCGCCGACCGCGACTTCGTCGGCGAGACCGACGACGACGGCGTCCTGCGGCTGCGCTTCGGCGACGGCCTGGACGGCGCCGCATTCCCGCCGGCCGACGCCCCCGGCGTGCGCTGTACCGTCCGTTACCGGGTCGGCAACGGGACGGCGGGCAACGTCGGGCCCGAGGCGATCAGTCGGGTCGTGCTCTGCTCGACCCACCAGCACGGCATCCGCCTCGTCCGCAACCCGCGGCCCGCCACCGGCGGCGTCGACCCCGAACCCGTCGACGACGTCCGCCGCCTCGCCCCGATCGCACCGACCACGCGCCTGCTGCGCGCGATCACGGCGGACGACTACGCCACGCTCGCCGCCGCCGTCCCCGGCGTCCGGCGCGCGGCGGCCGACCTGCGCTGGACCGGCAGCTGGTACGAGGCGCAGGTGGCCGTCGAGGCCTTCGGCACCGAGACGGCGCCCGACCGGCTGCTCGACGCCGTCCGCGCGTCGCTGTTCCGCTACCGCCGGATCGGCCACGACCTCGCCGAGTTCAGCGCCACCCTCGTCCCGCTCGACGTCGCCCTCCGGGTGCAGGTCGAGCCCGACCACGTCGCCGGGCACGTCCGGGCCGGGCTGCCGGCCGCCTTCGCCGCCCTGTTCGCCCCGGACGCGCTGACGTTCGGCGCGCCCGTCCGCGTCAGCCGCCTGGTCGCGGCGGCGGTGTCCGTCCCCGGCGTGCAGCACGCCGAAGTCACCCGCCTGGACCGCCTGTTCGCCGGCCCCGCGGACCCCGGCGACGCCCTCACGACCGGCGTGCTGCCGATCGGGCCGCTGGAGGTCGCCCAGCTCGACAACGACCCGTCCCGGCCCGAACACGGCCGCCTCACCATCGACTTGGAGGGCGGACAATGACCTGCGACTGCGGCTGCTGCGCCGGTGTCGAAGCCGTCACGCCGACGCCGATCCTCAACCCGCCCGGCCTGCCTGCGCTGACCTACCGGGCCGGCACCTACGCGACGTTCCGCGCCTCCATGCTCGCCCGGCTCGCCGGCCGCCGCGCGCTCGACCCTCTCACCACCCGCGAGCCGGACGACCCGGCGATCGCCCTGCTCGACTGCTGGGCGATGGTCGGCGAGGTGCTGACCTTCTACCAGGAGCGCATCGCCAACGAGGGCTACCTCGGCACCGCCACCGAGCCCGAGTCCCTCGACCACCTCGGCCGGCTCGCCGGGCACCTCCCCCGCCCGCCGCTGGCGTCCGGCACCTACCTCGCGTACACCCTCGACCCGGGCGCGCGCAGCCTCATCCCGGCCGGGTCCGGCGTCAGGAGCCAGGCGGCGAACGGCCAGTTGCCGCAGACCTTCGAGACAGCCGAGGACCTCGTCGCCCGCGAGGAGTGGAACACCCTCGCCGTCCGGCTCACCGACCCGCCGGACATCACCCTCGGCAACGTCGACTCCGCCCTCGTCTCCTTCGCCGTGGACGGCACCACCGCGAACCTCCGCAAGGGCGACCGGCTGCTCTTCGCCTTCGCGCCCAGCGGCCTCGCGCCCGACCTCCACGCCCGCACCGTCGCCGACTCCACCGTCGACTTCCTCGCGAGCCGGACCGACGTGACCCTGGTGTCCCGCGCCACCCCGCTCGACGCCTTCACCACCGCCGTCACCGCGCTCGCCGACGCCGTGCGCGTAGCGACCGGGGACCCGGTGACGGGCGTGGACCCGGCCGCGGCCCGGATCGTCACCGACATCCTCACCCCGCTCGCCGCCCTCCTCACGCCCACCCTCACCCCGGCCGGCGCGCTGGGCACGGTCGCCGACTACCTGCAACGGCTGCCGGAGGCGATCGCGCTCGCCGCAAGGGGTGCCACCTGCGCGCTCACGGACTGGCTCGGCGGCGACCTCGACACCGTCCAGCGCGACGGCCGCACCCTGCTCACCCTCGCCGCCCAGCTCGCCCGCCGCAGCGACCCCGAGATGGCCCAACTGCGCGCGCTCGCCCGCTCCTTGGTCTGTCCGGACAACTGCAGCGGAGACTCCCAGCAGGACGAGGGCGGGCCCACGTGCAAGGACCCGTACCAGGCCGTCGGCCTGGTCGCCCTCACCCCCGTCCTCCCGGCGCTGCGCCGC
Organism: Kitasatospora aureofaciens; assembly: GCF_019192735.1. GTDB lineage: Bacteria > Actinomycetota > Actinomycetes > Streptomycetales > Streptomycetaceae > Kitasatospora > Kitasatospora aureofaciens_A. The sequence goes on along the minus strand of NZ_JAHTKP010000004.1, from coordinate 187,922 downwards.
CCGCCCTCCCGCCCGCCGCGCTCCGCCCGCGCCCTCGACACGCCCGTCCAGCAGCTGTTCCGGCCGGACTCGGACGTCCACCCCCGGCTGCTCGCCGCCGCCGACCCCCGCCTCGCCCCGGTGTACGACGCGTGGCGACGCGAGCGGATCACCGACCCGCCGCCGCTGGCCGGGCTGACCGTGCTGCGCCTCCGCGCGGCCATCGCGCTGGCCCGGAAGAAGCCGCAGCCGGCCGCGGCCGACACCCGGGTGGACCAGATCCTGCTCGACGCGGTCCACGACACCGTCCTGCCCGGCCGGCCGGTCCTCGTCGGCACCGGCGACGGCACGGACACGGTGGTGCTGTTCCCCGACCGCGTCCTGCCCGCCCAGCTCGACGTGACCGACCCGAGCGGCAGGAAGATCGGCGAAGTCACCGTCACCATGCTGGAGTTCGACACCCCGCTCGACCCCGCCAAGGGCCCGCTCGGCAAGGGCACCCCGGTGTGGGCGCAGGGCGAGCCGCTCACCCCGGTCGGCGCGCCGATCCCCGACGACGTCGGGCAGGCCGCGATCGACCTCGACCGGTGCCACGACGGCCTCAAGCCCGGCCGCTGGGTGATCGTGTCCGGCGAACGGACCGACGTGCCGCACACCAGCGGCGTGCGGGCCGCCGAACTCGCCATGGTCGCCGGGGTGAGCCAGCGCCTGGACCGGACCGTCGACGGCCGGCCCGTGCTGCAACGCGGCCAGGGCCCGCAGACCCGGCTGCTGCTCGCGGGCGACCTCGCCTACACCTACCGGCGCGCCACCGTGAGGATCCACGGCAACGTCGTCGCCGCCACCCAGGGCGAGACCCGCGACGACATCCTCGGCAACGGCGACGCGGGCGTGCCCGGCCAGGTGTTCCCGCTGCACCTGGTCGCCGACGCGACCCCGCTGACCTGGACCGCCGCCGACAACCCGCTCGGCGCACAGAACTCCCTCACCACCCGGGTCAACGGCGTCGCCTGGCACGAGACCCCCGCACTCGCGCTCTCCGGCCCGAACGACCACACCTACGAACTGCACGGCGCCTCCGTGGCGTTCGGCGACGGCGTGCACGGCGCCCGCCTGCCCTCCGGCAGCCAGAACGTCACCGCGCGGTACCGTACCGGCGCGGGCGCCTCGGGCAACCTCCCCGCCGACCGGGTCAACCAGCTCGCCGCCCGCCCGCTCGGCGTCAGCGCGGTCACCAACCCGCTGCCCGCCACCGGCGGCGCCGACGGGGACGGTCCGGAGGACGCGCGGACGGTCATCCCGCTGCGACTGCGCGCGCTCGACCGGCTGGTGTCCGTCCAGGACTACGAGGACTTCACCCGGGCCCGGGCCGGCATCGGCAAGGCGAGCGCGGTCAAGCTCTTCGACGGCACCCGCGAGGTCGTGCACATCACCGTCGCGGCGGTCGGCGACGCGCCGGTCGACCCGCTCTCCGATCTGTTCACCATGCTCGAACGCTCCCTGGTGGACTTCGGGGACGCCGGGGTGCCGGTCCGGGTGGCCGCGCGGGAGCTGCGGCTCATCGTGCTCGACGCCGGGGTCAAGGTGCTGCCCGACTACGCGTGGGAGCTCGTCGAACCGGCCGTCCGGGCCGCGCTGGCCGCCCGGTTCGGCTTCGCCGCGCGCACCCTCGGCCGGCCCGCGTTCCTCAGCGAGGCGATCGCCGCGATCCAGGCCGTCGAGGGCGTGGACTACACCGACGTGCACGTCTTCGCCGACGTCCCGGGCGACGTCACTCCGATCCAACTGGCCCAGCTGGCCGCGCAGTTGACAAACGCCAGTCCGTGCCTCCCTGCTCTCCCTGCCCACTTCGAGCAGACCGAGTACCGCGTCACGTCCGGCGACACCCTCACCACGGTGACCCAGCGGTTCGGCCTGCACCTCGACGAACTCGCCGCGCTGAACCCGCCGTTGACGAGTACCGACCTCCATCCCGGGCAACTCCTCACGGTCTTCCGCGGTGTCCGCCCCGCCCAGCTCGCCGTGCTCCCGGCCGACGTGCCGGAGGCGCTCACCCTGCGGAGGATCCCGTGACCGCCGACCGCGACCGCCTTTACGCCCTCCTCCCGTCCGTCGTCCGCCGCCGCGACGCCGAGCAGGGGTGGCCGCTGCGCGCGCTGCTCGGCGTGGTGCAGGAGCAGGCCGACGTCATCGAGGCCGACATCGAGCAGCTCTACGACGACTGGTTCATCGAGACCTGCCAGGGCTGGGTCGCGCCCTACCTCGGCGAGTTGGTCGGCTACCGCGTCCTGCCCGGCTCCGCCGAGGCGCTGACGAGCCCGACCAAGGCGGCGCAGCGGCTGCTCGCCGCGATCGCCGGGCGGCGCGACGTCGCCCACACGGTCGCCGACCGGCGCCGCAAAGGCACGCTCGCGCTGCTGGAGCAGCTGGCCGCGGACGTCGCCGGGTGGCCCGCCCGGGCGGTGGAGTTCCGCACCCTGCTCGGCCTCACCCAGCCGGTCCGGCTGCTCGGGCGCGACCCGCGCGCCGACCGCCGCAGCCTCGCCCGGGGCCGCACGGTGGACCTGCACGCGGTCGACGCGCTGGACCGGATCGACGGCCCGTTCGACCGGCTCGCCCGTACGGTCGACGTCCGACGCATCAACTCGGCGCGCACCCAAGGCCGTTACAACCTCCCCGAAGTGGGCCTGTTCCTGTGGCGGCTGCGCCCGTACCCGGTGACCCGCGCGCCCGCCCACTGCGACGACCGGGCCCGCACCCACTTCACGTTCAGCGTGCTCGGCAACAGCGCACCGCTGATCGTCAAGCCGGTCGGCGGCCCGTCACCGGCGCACCTCGCGGACGAGAGCACCGTGCCCGCATTCATCCGCCGCCTGGCCTTCGCCGAGCGGACCGCGCAGTTCTACGGACCGGGCAAGAGCCTGTGCGTCTACGTCGGCGGCGAGCCGGTGCCACTGCACCGGATCGTGCCGGCCGACCTGACCGGCTGGCGCCACCACCCGGCCAACGACCAGGTCGCGATCGACCCGGTGCTCGGCCGGATCGCCTTCCCCGCGCGCCACGCGCCGACCGAGGGCGTGTGGGTGGACTACCACTACGGCTTCAGCGCGGACCTGGGCGGCGGCGAGTACGTCCGGCCGCTCGACCTCCGGCGCCCGGCGGCGTTCTACCGGGTCGGCCGGAACGGCGAGTTCACCGAGATCGGCGCTGCGCTGCGCCAGTGGCAGGCCGACAAGGCGGCCGACCCCGGCAAGCGCGAGGCCGTCATCGAGATCACCGACGCCGGGGACTACCTGGAGCGGCTCGCCATCACCCTGGAACCGGACGACCGCCTCACCCTGCGCGCCGCGCAGGGCGCCCGCCCGGTGCTGCGGGTCCTGGACTGGAACAGCAACCGCCCGGACGCGTTGCACGTCGTGGGCCCGCCGGCAAAGGCGGCCGGGAAGCCGCCGCGGATCACGTTCGACGGTCTGCTCGTCGCCGGGCGCGGCCTGCGGATCTCCGGCGGCGTCGGCGCGGTCGTGCTGCGGCACTGCACCCTGGTACCCGGCTGGTCGCTCGACCAGGAGTGCAACCCCGAGCACGCCGAGGAGGCGAGCGTCGAACTGGCCGACACCCCGGCCTGCCTCCAGGTCGAGCACAGCATCCTCGGCCCGATCCTGGTCAACGCCGACGAGGTGCACGCCGAGCCCAACACGGTCTGGCTCTCCGACAGCATCCTCGACGCCACCGGCCCCGGCCCGGCCGCGCTATCCGCCCCGGACCGCCGACCCGCCCACGCCGTCGTCAGCATCCGCCGGACCACCGTGTTCGGCGCCGTCCTCACCCACGGCGTCGGCCTGGTGGAGAACTCGATCGTCACCGGCTGCCTGCGCGTGGACCGCCGCCAGTCGGGGTGCGTACGGTTCTGCTGGCTCGGACCGGGCTCGCGCACGCCCCGCCGCTTCCACTGCCTGCCCGCCGCGCCACCCCCCGGCGCCCCGCAGCCCGTCGTCCCGAGGTTCACCAGCACCCGGTACGGCACCCCCGGATACGCCCAACTCGCGCCGGACTGCCCGGAGGAGATCCGGCGCGGCGCCGACGACGGCTCCGAACCCGGCGCCTTCCACGACCTGTTCCAGCCGCAGCGCGAGGACAACCTCCGGCTGCGGCTCGCCGAGTACGTGCCGGCCGGCTGCGACGCCGGCCTGGTGCTCGTGACGTAGCTCGTGACGTAGATCTTGACCTAGATCGTTACCCAGGAGACAACCATGCAAGGCGACTTCTCGCGGACGACCTTCGACCCGCGCAAGCACTACTCGGCGGTGCTCGCCCAGCAGGGCCGGGTCCAGCTCGACGCCGACCTCAACGAGCAGGGCGCCCTCCTGCTGCACCAGCTGCGCACCACGATCGCCGACCTCCTCGGGCCCGCCGCGGCACCGGCCGTCGGGGGCGGCTTCGCGATCGACGCCGTCAGCGGCCGGAAGCCGCAGGAGGACCTGAAGATCTCGGCGGGACGCCTGTACGTCGACGGCATCCTGCTCGAGAACGAGGCCGACGCCACCTACTGGACCCAGCCGGACCTGCCCCTCGACCCGACCGATCCCACCGCCCAACTGCCGCAGGACAAGCCCTTCGTGGTGTACCTGCGGGTGTGGGAGCGGCTGATCACCGCCCTCCAGGACCCGGCGATCCGCGAGGTCGCGCTCGGCGACCCCGGCCCCGACACCGCCGCCCGGGCGAAGACCGTCTGGCAGGTGGCCGCGCTCCCGGTGGCCGCCACCACCACGGCGGACGCGCTGACGGAGTTCTCCACCCGGCTGGCCGCCTTCCGCCCGACCGGCCAACTGCGGGCCCGGGCCAAGCACCCGCCCGCCCCCTCGGAGGTCCGGTGCCAGCTACCGCCGGACAGCCGGTTCCGCGGCCCCGAGAACCAGCTGTACCGGATCGAGGTGCACACCGGCGGCCCCGCCTGGCCCGCCGGGACCACGAACAGGCGCCGCGGCACCCTCGCCGGCGCCACCTTCACGTGGTCCCGGGAGAACGCGTCCGTGGTGTTCCCGATCGCGTCGCTCCACGGCGCGGTGGCCACCGTCACCGCCCTGGGCCGGGACGGCAAGCTCGGCCTGGAGGTCGGCGACTGGGTGGAGCTCGTCGACGACACGATCGCCGGGCACGTGGCCGACGACGTGGTGCTCACCGACCCGCCGCGCCCGGCACCCCGGCTGCGGCAGGTCCTCGCGATCGACGCCGTCGACCTGCTGGTCACCCTCGACCGGCAGGACGGCGACGAGGACTGCGGGCTCGGCGCGCACCCCTTCCTGCGCCGCTGGGACCAGCGCCCGACGGCCCCCCTCGCCGACGACGGCGCCCTCCCGCTGGTCGAGGGCGTCTGGCTGGACCTGGAGGACGGCATCCAGATCTGGTTCCAGCCCGGCCAGGGCGCCAAGAAGGGCACCTACCGCCGCGGCGACCACTGGCTCGTCCCGGCCCGCACCGCCACCGGCGACGTCCTCTGGCCACAGGGCCCGGACGGCCCGGCCGCCGTCGACCCCGACGGCGTGCGCTACCAATACGCGCCACTCGCCTACGTCAACGGTTCGACCGTCGACCCGTCCCCGCGCAAGACCTTCCACCCCCTGGGAAGCTAGGCGAACCGGGCGCGGGCGGCCTCGCCGTCCGCGCCGGGGGCCGCCTCGACGGCCGCGTCCAGCAGTCGCCGCATCCCCGGGGACGGGTTCACCCCCAGCTCGCGGCTCAGCAGGATCCGGTACGCGTGGTAGGTGTGGATCGCCTCGCTGTAGTTGCCCTCGGCGAGGTGGATCTCCAGCAGCAGCCGGTGCGGGCTCTCCCGCAGCGGCTCGGCGCGCAGCGCGACGAGCACCGCCTCCATCGCGCCCGCGAAGTCCCCGGCCCGCAGGTCGCGCAGCGCCAGCTTCTCCATCGCGTGCAGGTAGAGCTGGCGCAGCCGCTCCCGTTCCAGCAGCACCCAGTCGTCGTACCAGCCCGGCAGCAGCTCGCGCGGCCCGCCGCTGTACAGCGCGCGGTGGTCGCCCGCTCCGCAATCGCGGACGCTGCGCAGCAGCTCGTCGACGTCGACGCGCACCGACGCGTGCAGCCGCAGCGTCTCGCCGTCGGCGGCGAGCACCGGCGCCCCGGACTGCTGCAGGCGCCACAGCGCGGTGCGCAGCCGGCCGAAGGCCTTGGCCTCGTCCGACTCCGGCCACAGCGTGCCCGCCACCACCGCCCGGTGCGCCTCCCGCCGCAGCGCGACGAACGCGAGCAGCCGTTGCAGCGTCCTGGTCAGATACACCGGCTTCGCGCCGCAGTCGAGCGCGAACCCGTCGAGCAGCCTCAGCCGAGCGAACTCGCCCACACCCCGCCTCCCGTCCCGTCCCCGGATCACGGTCACAGGCACCCCGGCTACGATCATGCCCCGCGGCCGCATCCTCACCCCCAGCAGCGGAAATTCACCCGCACGAGCGATGGCATTCGCATGACATGACGTCAGGCCTCATTGCCCGCCTGTGCCTGAGCCTGTGCCTGTGCCTGTGCCTGCGCCTGCGCCTGCGCCTGCGCCTGCGCGTACGCGGCCAGGACGGCCAGGTAGCGGCGGCGGACGTCCTCGCGGTCGGCGGCCTCGGCCACCGACTCCCGGTTGAGGCGTTCGATCATCTCGGCCTGGACGAGGAGCACCCGGCGCTGCCGCTCGGTCGTGGTCTCCGCCATGATCTCGGCGAGCGCGTCGAGCTGGCGGATCAGGACGGCCGGCATGCCGTGGGCGGCCTGGCGGATCTTCTCGAAGGCGCGCTGGACCAGCCGCTCGTAGCTGACGGGGACGGTCATCACCCGGATGTATCCGTCCTCGTCGCGGTGGACGGGGTTCGGGCTCCAGCGGGCGGCGATCCGGCACAGGCCCTCGCCGAGCCAGTCGACGCAGGTCAGCGCGGTGAAGGTGTCGTTCACCGCGCTGGAGAGCGCCCGGATGGCGATCTCCACGAGCTGGTCGACGGCGAAGGCGATGTCCTGGGCGAGCGTGCGGGACGAGCCGGTGATGTGGGCGCGGGCGAAGCTGCGGGCCACCTCGGGCGCCGCCTCGGCGGGCCAGACGGTGGCCAGCTGGTGCCCCTGGACCAGGAAGTGCCCGGGCCGGTGGTCCAGCCGGATGACGGCGTCGAGCCCCGCCGCCATCCGCACCAGCGTGCGGTGTCGGACGAACTGCAGGTAGCCGCTGGCCGGCGCCGGGACGGTCGCCCCCGAGGTGTCGAGCCGGACGTTCAGCTCCGCCACGCTGGGCCCCCGTGCGAGCGCGCCGACCGGCTCCGGCTCGCCCGCGCCCGCCTCGATCGCCTCGGACAGCTCCGCCGCGATGCTGGCGATCACCCGGGGCAGCTGGATGGAGGTGGCGATGTGGTGGATGAAGTAGATCAGGATGGCCAGGTCCGCCATCACCAGGACCATGCACACGGTGATCGACAGGTGCGGCACGAAGTCGCCGTGCGAGCCCGGTCCGATGACGACGAGCGAGAGGATCGCATAGGCGAACGTCCCGACGAAGGTGCCCAGTGTGAGCTGGGTGGTGCGGTCCCGGATGAAGGTCCGCAGCATTCGCGGGCCGAACTGGGTGGAGGCCAGCGTCAGCGTCACGATCATGATCGAGAAGACCACGCCCACGACCGTGATCAGCGCCGCGGCGATCGCGGCGAGAATCTGCCGAGCGGCGTCGGCCGTCCCGCTGATCACCCAGGACGGCAGCCCCAGGTCCCCCCGGTACGCGGCCTTGTCCAGGGCCAGGGTGGCCACGAACAGCACCCCGGCGAGCACGACCTCCAGGATCGGCACGACCCACAGGTTCGTCCGCAGCGCCTCCCGCCGCCACTGCGCCTCCAGGTGGACCCCACGGATCACCTCGCCCACCTCCCGGCACCGGCCATAGCGGAACATCTCCACCCTAAAGTGCCCGAATCGGTACCACCGCGCCGACGGCGAACGGCCTCCTCCCGGCTTGCGGGAGGAGGCCGTCATCGGGTTGTCGCGCGGATCAGCGGATCAGTCGGGCAGTTGGCGCTTCAGGAGGAAGTTCCAGCGGTCTCCGGTGTAGGGGTTCACCGGGGCCACCACCTCCCAGCCCTCCTTGCCGAGCTTCTCCAGGTCACCGACGTTCTTGCCGCCGGGCTGGGCGATGGCCCAGCGGTACTCCCAGTGCGGGACGGCCTGCGGCTTGGCGGCCGCGGGTGTCGACGCCGGGGTCGTGTCGGCCGTGGCGGCCACGGTGCCGGCGCACGCGAGCAGCACGGTGGCCGCGGCGCCGAGGACGGCGCGGCCGAGGTAGCGCCGGGGCGAGCGGACGGGGGATTCGTTCACGGGATCTCCGGGCTTCACGGGGTTCGCGGACTCCTGGGTAGGCATCAGGTGATGGTGATCGCGAAGGCGACCTGGGCCTTGTCGCCGGCGCTGGCGGTCACAAGATCCGGCCCGGCGTGACCGGCGGCGGTCAGGTCGGGCGCGGTCGCGTAGCCGTCCTGGTCGGTGACGACGGAGGCGTCGTCCGTGCCGTCCGGGAACTTCAGGCCGGGGCCCGGGGTGGAGAACCTGATGGTGGCGCCCTTGACCGCCTTGCGGTTCTTGTCGACGGCCTGGACCTTGAGGCGGACCGGCGCCTTCTTGCCGCTGGGCACCTTCTGGTCGTCGCCGTCGACCGCCCACAGCCGGTCCACCTGGGCGGTGGCGTCGGCGGCGGCCCGTGCGGCGGGCGCCGATGCGGCGGGGGCGGAGTGGGCCTGGCCGCCGGTGGCGGTCAGGACGACCCCGAGCACGGCGGTGGCCACGGCCGCCGCGCTGCGCTTGAGGGGGAGACTCACGGGCATTCCTTCCGGGGGCTGGAGAGGGCGGGAGCCGGGGTCAGCACGGCTTGAACGACTTCAGCGCGTCGTTGGGCTTGATGTGGTCCTCCTTGCCGAAGGCCGCGAACTCGTGGGAGCTGCCCTGGAACCCGGTGCTCTCGTACCAGCAGTAGCGCACCGGGGAGTTGTTGACCCAGGAGGAGACCCCGTCGCCCCCGGTGAAGGACCCGCCGTTGGTGAACCTGATCCGCTCGATGTTCTCGACCTGGCTGCCGGGCAGGACGGCGATCGCCCCGTACGAGTAGTCGAAGCCGCCGTAGAGGCACAGCCATCCCGCCGGGCACGGCGTCGTGTCGGTCTTCTTCATCTCCGGGTTCAGCAGGTGCACGCCGGGCGGGTTGCTCCCCTGGGACGTGTCGGCGGCGGCGGACGTGCCGCAGGTGAGTGCCGCCGCACCGGCCAGCGCGAGGGCGGCCTTGGCCAGGCGCGCCCCTCGGCCGGTGCGGGGGCGATCGATCGTCGCTGTGGTCATCTGGCTGCTCCTCACTTCGAGTTGGGCAGGGTCTCGGTCCACACGGCCTTGCCCTTGAGGGGCGCCTCCTCGGTGACCGGGCCGATGCGCTGGTAGCGCTGGCTCTTCTTGTCGCAGTCGAGGATCCGCTCGTAGTAGCCGGTGACCTGCACGGTCTCGATGCCGACGTAGCGCGTGTAGCCGACCCCGGCGCCGGCGGTCAGCCGGATCTCGGTCTCCTTCTCCACCGAGTTGGTCTCGGAGAAGGCGAAGCCGTAGGAGGCGGAGAACTTGCTCTTCACACTGGCCGAGAAGATGCCGAAGCTGGAGCTGGCCTCGGCCTCGACCTCGTAGCCCAGGTCGACCTTGTGGGAGAACTTCCTGGTCAGGGACTCCTTGGTCTTCACCGTCTGGTCCAGAGGTTCCGGCCCGTTGCGGTTGTCGAGGGTGAACTTGTCGGCGATCTCGCGCTTGAAGACGGGGTCGCCGACCGGGTCGAAGTGCCACTTGCCGTCGCACTCGACGGTGGGCTGCTGGGCCACGGCACTCTGCGGCGCGGCGAGCAGCGGGACGGAGCCGACGAGCAGTGCGGCGGCGAGCGCCGCGCGCGAACGGGTCAGGAGTTCCATGGCGTCCCCAGGAGCTTGAGGTCGGTGGCCTGGTCCGTCCGGTCGGCCGTCCACCAGACCTGGGCGTTGGAGCCCTTCTTGATGTCGAAGTCGGCGTGGACGCTCTCCTTCGACCTGATCTGCCGCCACATGACGTCGTCCATGCTCTTCATCGACTGCGCGCACTTCTTGAGGTCGGCGTTGGGCGCCTTGCCGCCGTCGCAGTCGTAGATCACCAGGGAGAGGTCGCGGTACGCGCGGCCGGTGTTGGTGAAGGTCAGCCGGCCACCCGCGGCGGTCGGGCACCAGGTGACGGTGCCGCCGGTGACCTGCATCTCCGGGCTCGCCTTACCGGTGCAGGCCGGTTCGTCGGCCGGGGTCTGGGCGCCGACGGCGGGTGCGCCGGTCGAGATGGCGAGTACACAGGCGGCGCCGGCCGCGGCGGCGATGATGCGGCCGCGGCGTCCGGGCATGGGGGGTGAGGGGAACACGGTCCTCCCAGGACGAAGGGTGGGCCCCGGGACTGCCGCGTGGAGCGGTCGGCCGCCACGTGCGGCCGGTCCCAGGGGGTGAGCACCCTGCCTAAGTGGGAGGAGCAGGTTGGAGTAACGGATGATCACCCTCCCGGTGATCATCGCAAGAACTGCTGTTCCCCTGATCTTCTGCTCACCTGCCGGTTCGCAGGCGCGATCGCAGACGTGTGCGAGGACTTGGGCTCGTCCTTGACAGCCAGAGGGGTGGGCTGACCGGGTCCGGCCGAGGAGGCCTACCGGTCCGAGTGGATCACCGCGAGGGCGTGTTCGCGGGCGCCGGTGCTCAGCATGGCGTTGAGTTCGTCGAACAGGGCGCCGGCGCTCACGCCGTTCCAGCCCGGGGGGAGCAGCGACAGCGGCAGTCCCGGGTCGCGGTAGGGCAGGCGGCGCCACTGGGTGAGCATCGGGACGTAGACCTGGAAGGCCTCCAGCGGCGACAGCCCGGAGGCCTTCGCCCTGTCCAGGACAGGGCGGTAGCGCCCGAGGAAGTCCGCGTACAGCTCGGTGAGTTCGTCGAGGTCCCACCAGCCGCGGACCTTCGAGCGGAGGTCGCCGAAGCCGTAGTGCTCGCCGGTGAACAGGTCGACGTAGGCGGAGAGCCCGCGGCGCTCCAGCGTCCGGCGGGTCTCGGCCGCCAGGTTCCCGGAGGCGACCCACACGCCGGGGGCGGCGGTGCCGAAGCCGAGCTGGGTCAGGGTGGTCCGGAGTTCGTGGCGCTTCTGGCGCTCGGACTCGGGGACGGAGAAGATCACCACGATCCAGCCGTCCTCGGCGACGGCCCGGACGCGCTCGAAGATCCGGACGTCGCCCTCGGCGAGCGTCTCCAGGACCGACGGCGCGAGGGAGTAGCCGGCCGCGCCCGCCTGGCGCTCGCTCTCCAGGACGCCGCGCCGTTTGAGGCGGGAGACCGACGAGCGGACGGCCGGCGGCTCGACGCCGAGGTCGCCCATGAGGCGGACCACCGACGCGACGGAGAGCCAGTTCTCCTCGCCCCGCGCGTACAGGCCGAAGGTGGTGATGATCAGCGGGCCGTGCCGCGCGTCGCGGCCGGCCCCGGGGGATTCCGCAAGCCCGGCCGTCACTCGTGTGCTCTCCTCGCCTCGGGCCGGTCACAGCCTCGGGACCCGTCGCCGGGCAGCCTATCGTCTCTCCCGATCACCCGATCACTCGATCGGAGCAGGTCAGACCAGGGATGTCCGCACCACCCGGTTGCGCAGCTCGCCGAGGCCGCCGACCCGGGTGACGACGGTGTCGCCGTCGCGCAGGAAGACCTGCGGGTCGCGCGCACTGCCGATGCCGCTCGGTGTACCGGTGAGGAGGACGTCCCCCGCGCGCAGGGTCATGCCGTGGCTCAGCTCGGCGATGAGCCGGGCGATCGGGAACGCCATCTGGGCGCTCGACGCGTCCTGCCGCAGCTCGCCGTTGACCTCGCACTGCACCCGGAGGCCGCCGGGGTCGGGCACCTCGTCGGCGGTGGTGAGCCAGGGGCCGAGCGGCATGGTGGCGTCGATGCTCTTGCCCTTGAGCCACTGCCCGCCGTGCGCCCGCTGGAGGTCGCGCTGGGAGACGTCGTTGGCGACGAGGTAGCCGAAGACGTGCCCCAGCGCCTCGGCCTCCGGGATCGACCGGCCGTCGCGGCCGATGACGAGGGCGATCTCGGCCTCGTAGTCCCACCGGTCGGAGAGCGCGGGGTCGTAGGCGATGTCGTCGGACGGGCCGATGACGGTGTCCGGGCCCTTGGTGAAGAAGGTCGGGCGGGTGGGGCGGTCGGCCGGGTCCTGGCCCCCGCGCTTGCCCCGGGACTCCTCGAAGTGGTCCCAGTAGTTCCAGCCGGTGCACAGGATGTCGCGGTTGAAGCGCTGCAGGGGCGCCTCCAGGCGGACGGCTGCGAGCGGCACCGTGGGCGCGCCGTCCACGGCACTCTGCGCCGCCGCCATGGCGGACGGGCCGCCGCGGACGAGGTCGTCGACCGTGCCGAGCGCCTCGGGCAGCAGCGCCACCGCCGTCCCGGCCTCGACGAGGACACCGGCCCGCCGGGCGCCGTCGATCGTGAGAGCTGCGAGTTTCATGCCTCCGCCTTTGTGAATATTCGTGTCGACCGTCGGAGAAGATCGATCAGGCCGGACGCACCAGCCGCTCGTCCGGGATCACGGCGACGCCGAGGATCTCGATCAGGGCCTCGGACTGCCAGAGGGCGGTGCAGCCGATGCCGGCCATGGCCGGGTAGACCGGACCGGCCAGTTCCCGCCAGACCTTGCCGATCTCCTTGCCGTGGGCCTGGTAGTCGGGGATGTCGGTGAGGTAGATGGTGATGCTGACCAGATCCCGCGGTTCGCCGCCCGCCTCGCGGAGCGTGGTGAGCAGATTGCCGAACGCCTGGCGGAACTGCTCGACGATGCCGCCCGGGACGATCCGCATGTCGGCGTCGAGGGCGGTCTGGCCGCCGAGGTGCAGGGTGTTGCCGGCCAGCGTGCCGTGCGAGTAGCCGCTCGGGGCGGGAAGGGAGCCGGGGTTCACGGGGACGGGCGTCATGCCACCTCCGGTCGGGGGGCGCGTCGGGCCGGTTCCGCCCGATCGGGGCGGGGCGCACGCGCGAGGTGTATTGACTGTAGATGACGGTCGTGAAAGAAACGAGATACCGATCGCGTCGACGTCCGCCCCCCAAGGAAAGTCCGCCCCAGGAAACGGAGCCGTCCGCATGGAGCCCGATCTCAGCAAGTACCGCCTTGAGGGCGACAATTCGATGTACCGCCTGCCGAGCGGCCTCGTCGCCCCCGTCGTGACGCGCCGCGGCCAGGAGGATCCGAGCACCGCCGACTCCGGCGGCGCCGTCCGGATCTCGGGCGTGAGCATCCAGCACACCCCGGCGCGCCGGCTCTGGTTCGGCCAGGTCAGCAACGAACCCGGCTACCGCTCGGTCACCCACCACCACGGCGAGGCCGAGACCGGCGGGTACGTCCTGTCCGGCCGCGGCCGCATCTACTTCGGCGAGCGGTTCGAGGACTACGTCGACATGGAGGAGGGCGACTGGGTCTTCGTACCGCCGTTCATGCCGCACATCGAGTGCAACCTCTCCCGCACCGAGCGGCTGGTGTGGATGACCACCCGGACGCCCGAGAACATCGTCGTCAACCTGCCGGATGTCGACGACGCCGACCTGCGCGACTGGACGGACCGTTGACCACCACCGACGGCCTGGTGACCTCCGCGGTCTTCACCTCGGCCGTCACCCTGACCCCGGCCGAACCCGAGCACTTCGACCTCGCCTTCACCGCCACCACCCAGCCCTGCCCCTGGCCCAAGGCCTACGGCGGCGACCTCGTCGCCCAGGCCGCCGCCGCGGCCATGCGCTCGGTGACCGACGGCAAGTCCCTGCACTCGATGCACAGTTACTTCCTCCGCCCGGCGGACATCGGCGCCACCGTGCGGTACGAGGTGGAGCTCCTGCGGGACGGCCGCGGCTACAGCACCCGCCAGGTGCGCGCTTTCGGGAACGGCAAGCCGGTCTACGTCTGCCTGGCCAACTTCGCCGCCGGCGAGCCCGGCGGGAGCTTCCACGCCGGCTTCGAGGACGATGTCCCCGCCCCGGAGGAGCTGCCCAGCTCGGCCGAGTACCTGGCGGGGCGCAGCGGCGGCACCATGACCGACGCCTCGAAGGCGTACTGGTCGGGCGGCCGCAGCTTCGACATGCGGCACGTGCCCGGCCCGGTCTACCTGACGGTCGAGGGCAAGCAGACACCCCACCAGGCCGTCTGGCTCAGGCCCTTCGACCGCCTGCGGCCCGTCGACGGCCTGAGCGACGCCCAGCGGGACCAGGCCGCCCTGGCGTACGTCTGCGACTACACAATCCTGGAGCCGGTCCTGCGGGTGCTCGGCCTGCCGTGGGCGAGGCCCGGGCTGGTCACGGCGAGCCTCGACCACGCCATGTGGTTCCACCGGCCCGGGCCGGTGGACGACTGGCTGCTCTACGTCCAGGAGGCGGTCGCCGCCGACACCGGGCGCGGTCTCGGCACCGGCCGCTTCTTCACCCGCGACCGCCGGCACCTCGCCACCGTGGCCCAGGAGGGCATGATCCGCACCGCCTGACCCCGCCGCGCCCCACGCGCCGGCGAGCCCCCGGAAGGACCCGTCCGTTGTCCCTGTCACCCTCGGCCCACCTGGACACCTTCACCCGCGACCACCTCCCGCCGGCCGAGCTGTGGCCGACGATCGAGTTCACCACGCCGGCGCTGCAGTACCCGGACCGGCTCAACGCCGCCACCGAGCTGATCGACCGCCCGGTGCTGACCCACGGCCCCGACCTGCCGGCGCTGCGCACGCCGGACGGGGAGACCTGGTCCTACGGCCTCCTGCAACGGCGGGCCAACCAGGTCGCCCAGGTGCTGACCGAGGATCTGGGCCTCGTCCCCGGCGGGCGCGTGCTGCTGCGCTCGCCGAACAACCCCTGGGCGGTGGCGGCCTGGCTGGGCGTCCTGAAGGCGGGCGGCGTGGCCGTGACCACCATGGCCGCGCTGCGCGCCCGGGAACTGGTACCGATCGTCGAGCGGACCAGGCCGTCGATAGCCCTGGTCGACTGCCGCTTCACCGAGGAGGTCGAGCACGTCCGGGAGACCACCCTCCCGTCGCTGACGGTCGTGGCCCACGGCAGCCGCAGCGTGAGCGACCTCCTGGCCCGCGCCGGCGCGAAGTCGGGCGAGTTCACCAACGTGCCGACCGCCGCCGACGACGTGGCGCTGCTCGGTCCGACGTCCGGCAGCACCGGCGTCCCGAAGATCACCATGCACTTCCACCGCGACGTGCTCTCCATCGACCACACCTTCGGCCGCCCGCTGCTGGGCCTCGCGCCCGGCGACACCGTCGCCTGCTCGGCGCCGCTCGCCTTCACCTTCGGCCTCGGCATGCTCGTCGTCTTCCCGCTGCGGGCGGGCGCCTGCGCGCTGCTGACCGAGTCGGCGACGCCGCCACAGCTCGCGGAACTCGTCGAGCGCCACGGCGTCACCGTCCTGGCCACCGCGCCCACCGCCTACAAGGCGATCCTGCGCGAAGGGCTGGAGCACCGGCTCTCGGGGCTGCGGGTCGCGGTCTCCGCCGGCGAGCACCTGCCGCAGAGCACCTGGGAGCAGCTGCGCGACCGGCTCGGGCTCCGCGTCATCGACGGCATCGGCGCCACCGAGCTGCTGCACATCTTCATCTCGGCCGCCGGCGACGACATCCGTCCCGGCGCCACCGGCCGCCCGCTGCCCGGCTACCGCGCCACCATCCTCGACCTCGACGGCCGCGAACTCGGCCCCGGCGAGCCGGGCCGGCTCGCCGTCATCGGCCCGGTCGGCTGCCGCTACCTCGACGACCCGCGCCAATTCGACTACGTCGTGGACGGCTGGAACGTCACCGGCGACCTCTTCTACCGGGACGGCGACGGCTACTTCTTCTACCAGGCCCGCAGCGACGCCATGATCGTCTCCTCCGGCTACAACATCGGCGGTCCCGAGGTCGAGGCCGCCATCGACACCCACCCGGACGTGGTCGAGTCCGGCGTGGTCGCCAAACCCGACCCCGAACGCGGCTCGATCGTCTGCGCCTTCGTCGTCCTGCGCGACGGCGTGCCGGGCGACAGCGCCAAGGCCAAGGAGATCCAGGACCACGTCAAACAGGTGCTGGCCCCCTACAAGTACCCGCGTGAGGTGCGCTTCTGCGAAGCCCTGCCGCGCAACACCAGCGGCAAGCTCCAGCGCTTCGTCCTGCGCCGGATCGTCGACGACCAGCATGACGGCCAGCATTGAGAAGAGGAACCCCGTGAAGATCGCGATCGTCGGCGGCGGGCCGGGCGGCCTCTACCTCGCCGCGCTGATGAAACAACTCGACCCCGCCCACGAGGTCACCGTCTGGGAGCGCAACGCCCCCGACGTCACCTTCGGCTTCGGCGTGGTCTTCTCCGACGAGACGCTCGGCGGCATCGAGAACGCCGACCCCGAGTTCGCCGCCGCCATGGCCGACCGCTTCGCCCGCTGGACCGACATCGACATCCACGTCGGCGGCCGCAGCCACACCGTCGGCGGGCAGGGCTTCGCCGCGATGAGCCGCCGGGAGCTGCTGCACCTGCTCCAGGAGCGCTGCCGGGGCCTCGGCGTCGACCTGCGCTTCGGCACGCCCGCCCCCGACACCGCCGTGCTGCGCGCCGACCACGATCTGACGGTCGCCGCGGACGGGCTCAACTCCCAGATCCGGCAGGCCTGTGCGGACGTCTTCCGGCCCAGCGTGGACACCCGCCGCAACAAGTACATGTGGCTCGGCACCGACCGGGTCTTCGAGGCCTTCCAGTTCTTCATCAAGCAGACCGAGTGGGGGACCATGCAGGTCCACGCCTACCCCTACTCCGCCACCGGCTCCACCTTCATCGTGGAGATGCACGAGGACGTCTGGCGCCGGGCCGGCTTCGACGCCACCGAGGGCGCCGACCTCCCGCCCGGCGCCTCGGACGAGCAGGCCGTCGAGCGGATCCGCGCGCTGTTCGCCGAGGAGCTCGACGGGCACCGACTGTCCGCCAACAACTCGAAGTGGCTCAACTTCTCCACCGTCCGCAACGAGCGCTGGCACGACGGCGACCTCGTCCTGCTCGGCGACGCCGCCCACACCGCGCACTTCTCGATCGGCTCCGGCACCAAGCTGGCCATGGAGGACGCCCTCGCGCTCGCCGCCTGCCTGCACGAACACCCGGGCCTGGACGAGGCGTTGACGGCCTACGAGACCGAGCGGCGCCCGGTCGTCGAGTCCACCCAGCGGGCCGCCCAGGCCTCGCTGGAGTGGTTCGAGAACATCGGGATGTACGTCCACCAGGAGCCCACGCAGTTCTGCTTCAACCTGCTGACCCGCTCCCGCCGCATCACCTACGACAACCTGCGCACCCGGGACCCGCAGTTCGCCGACCGCGTCGACGCCGCCTTCGCCGCCGCCCAGGGGGCCGCCGAGGTCGTCCCGGCGATGTTCCAGCCGTTCCGGCTCGGGCAGTTGGAGCTGAAGAACCGGGTCATCGTCTCCCCCATGGACATGTACTCCGCCACCGACGGCGTGCCCGGCGACCTCCACCTCGTCCACCTCGGCTCCAAGGCCATGGGTGGCGCCGGGCTGGTGATGACCGAGATGGTCTGCGTCTCCCCCGAGGGCCGCATCACCCCCGGCTGCACGGGCCTGTGGAGCGACGCCCAGCGCGACGCGTGGGGCCGGATCGTCTCCTATGTCCATGGGAACTCCACCGCCCGCATCGGCCTCCAGATTGGCCATTCGGGCCGCAAGGGCTCGACCCGGCTCATGTGGGACGGCATGGACGAGCCGCTGGCGGAGGGCAACTGGGAGGTCGTCGGGCCGTCGGAGGTGCCCTACGGCTTTGGGTCCGCGGTGCCGCGCGAGGCCACCCGCGCGGACCTCGACCGGATCACCGCCGAGTTCGTCGCCGCCGCCCGCCGGGGCGCCGAGGCCGGCTTCGACCTGCTCGAACTCCACTGCGCGCACGGCTACTTGCTCTCCTCCTTCCTCTCGCCGCTGGCCAACCGCCGCACCGACGAGTACGGCGGCCCGCTCGCGAACCGGCTCCGCTACCCCCTGGAGGTCTTCGACGCCGTCCGCGCCGTCTGGCCCGCCGAACGGCCCATGATCGTGCGCATCTCCGCCACCGACTGGGCGCCGGACGGCAACACCGAGCACGACGCCGTCGAGATCGCCCGCGCCTTCATCGCCCACGGCGCCGACGCCATCGACGTCTCCACCGGCCAGGTCACCAAGGACGAGCGCCCCGCCTACGGCCGCTCCTACCAGACCCCGTACGCCGACCGGATCCGCCACGAGGTCGCCGCCGCCACCGGCACCGCCGTCATCGCGGTGGGCGCCATCGCCTCCTACGACGACGTCAACTCCATCCTCATGGCCGGGCGCGCCGACCTCTGCGCCATCGGCCGCACCCACCTCTACGACCCGCACTGGACCCTGCACGCCGCCGCCGAGCAGAACTACCGTGGCCCGGCGGCCGATTGGCCCCTGCCGTTCCGCGCCGGGCGCCGCAAGCCGCCCACCTCCCGGACCGACGCCGTGCGCCCGCGCCTCACCCTGCTCCGGGCCGAGGACCCCGACCGCACCGTCCACCTGCGCTGGACCCCGCCCCGTGAGCCGGCCCCCGTCGCCTGACCCGGTGGACGGCACCGGGCTCGCCCGGGCCGTCCACCGGTGCCGCGTCGAGTGGATGGACACCGACGCGGCCGGCCACCACCACAACACCGCCGTCGTGCGCTACGTCGAGGCCGCGGAGGCCGCCCTGATGCGCGCGTACGGCGTCACCGGGTACTTCGGCGCCGCGCCGCGCGTGCGGTACGAGGCCGACTTCAGCGCGCCGCTGTGGTTCGGGCAGGAGGTGACGACGGTGCTCGCGGTCGAGCGGATCGGGACCAGCTCCGTCACCTTCCGGTTCGAGGTGTGGGGCGACGGGCAGCTCGCCGCCTCCGGGCGGTACGTCGCCGTCCACGTGCCGGCCGGCCTGCGCGCCAGCGCGCCGTGGCCGGAGGCGTGGGTCAGCGCCTGGACGTCCGGGGGCGGCCGGGACTCAGGGGGCGGGGACTCAGGGGGCGGGGACGATGTGCAGCCTGGCGAGGTACCCGCCTGAGGAGCCGGCCGCGTAGAGGGTGCCGTCCTGCGCCGAAGGGTAGTTGCCCGGGCAGCCGGTCCGGTGCGGTCACCGCTTGCTCCCGGTCAGCCACTCGGCGAGGACGGCCGCCTGGCTGTGGTCGACGTCCTTGGTGGCGGTGACGAGCGTGAGTCCGCCCTGGTCCGCGAGGTCGCGCAGGTGCCCGGCCGCCTCACGGTGCCCGGCGTCCCGCAGTTCGGCGCGGTAGCGGCGACGGAACTCGGCGAACCGGCTCGGGTCGTGGCCGTACCACCGGCGCAGCTCGGTCGACGGGGCGACGTCCCGCAGCCACTCGTCGAGGTGCGCGTCCTCCTTCTTCATCCCGCGCGGCCAGACCCGGTCGACGAGCACCCGCTGCCCGTCCTGGGGCGAGGACTCCTCGTAGATCCGCCGGTAGGCGATTCGTGCGGCCATGGCGGCACCCTCCCGGGTCAGTCGGCCGGTCCGGTGGCGGACCGGCGGGTCGGCTCCCGCCGGTCCGTGGGACGGCGGGGGACGCCGGGCGGCTCCGATCCGCGGCAGTGCGGGTCGGGCCAGCGTTCGGCCTGCCTGACACGGGTCCGGCGGCCGGCCCGGACGTCGCCCTCCACGAGAACCCAGCGGCGCGGGTGGCCACAAGCCGGGCACGGCCGCGCGAGTGTGCGGGTCGGGGCGGAGTGGGTAGCGGGTGTGATGATCACGACGGGCGCTCCTGAGGGCTCGGGCCAAGGGGGGACACCAGGGCGTGTGCCCAGTCCGGAGGGATCCGTGCACCTCCGGCGGACACTCGTCGGCCTGGCGGGAGGCGAACCGGTCAGGAGATGCGGCGGTCGGCGCGCCGTGAGTCCCTGGACTTCGGACGGACGGAGCGATCGGCGGAGGAGATGAGGAACCGATGGGCCTGCCCCTTCCAGCAGGTCGTGGCCGTAGTGGTTGCGGTGCGGCGTGAAGCGCAGGGGCGTGTGGAAGTCGAGGGCGTCGCGCAGCAGGGCCTTGCGGGTGCGCAGCGGCAGGCGGGTGGTGTCCCGGCCGTCCAGGCGCAGCAGGTCGAAGAGGTAGTACGTGACGGCGACCGGGCCGGCTCGCGCGGCGCGCGGGTCGGCTTCGTCTTCACCGCGGGCGGCGCCGGAGACCGCGGCCGGTGGTACCGATGGTGACCACCGACCGTATTCCCCGCCGGGCCCGGCCGTGACCGGCCCCGGCCCGGGGACAGCCCGGCGCCGGACTCGTCGGGACCGCTCTCCAGCGGGAGCGCCCGGCCCACGAGCCCGGCGGCGAGCGTCCGATCGGCGACTACTTCGCCGCCCTGCTGCACGTCGCCCGGGCCGGCCTCCAGGACCTCACCGGCCGACCTTCCCGCTTCCTTCCGATCGCCCGGCCTGCAAGGGAGTTGTAGAGATTTCGGGCCCGGGAGGCTGGCCGCCGACGCATCGGGTAGTCGCCCTCAGGTACGCCGGCCCCGCCCCGGGAGCGGCGTTGTCGTGATCGCAGGAGGCCGATTCGATGCAGATGTCCACGGTCCGCCCGATGCCCGTCACGTTCCCCGACAGTTCCCTGCCCGACGTCCCGGTCGACGCGGAACTCCGTTTCGACACGAGCCTTCCGTACGCGGCGTGCCTGGCGTTCCCGCTGGCTCCGTGCACGTGCACGGGCGACGACGCCCGGATCTGCTGGTACTTCAGCCGCGAACTGCTGAACGAGGGCCGCCATGTCCCCGTCGGCAGCGGCGACGTGAAGGTCCGCCCCGGGCCGGAGGGCGAGGTCCTCATCACCCTGTGCGGGCCCACCGGCAAGGCCGCCGTGCTCAGCGCCCCGGAGGACGCCGTCACCGCGTTCCTCTCGGACTCCTTCGCGCTGGTGCCCGCGGGGTCGGAGTCCGAGCACCTCAACATCGATGCCGCCCTCGCCCGGCTCCTCGCCGCCGACTGACCGACCCCACCGACTGACCGACCCCGCTGACGGACAGCCCCGCGCGTTTCGCCGTTGGAGTGTTCTGCCGCCGCGCGACGGAGGAACCACAGTGCTCGGCCGCTTCGTGTCCGCCCTGCTGCGGAAGGGAGTTGGATACCCCGTCGGACCGCCTCACCCCCAGTCGACGGTCAGCCGACCGGCCCGCTCCCCCACGTCGGTGCCGAACTCGGCGCAGGCGCTGGTGAATCGGTCGCGGATCCACTCCCGCTCCTCACCCCGGGCGAGGCGGGTGTGGCAGAAGTCGAGGCGCAGGGGCACCGCCTCCAGCCGGACCGGCACCGGGTGCGCGGGGTCCGGACCGTCCAGGGTCACCAGGAAGAGCAGCCCGAGGTCGTTTCGGAGCACCGGGTCGACGGCGTAGTCGTCGACGAAGTCGCCCAGGTCGTACAGGACGCGGTCGGCGACGCCGTGGAAGACGTGAGCGGAGTGTCCGGCGACCAGGATCGCCCCGGCGTCCAGGAACTCCCGGGCCGCCGCGCGGACGTGCGGGGGCGGGCGGGAGGTCATGTTGGGGCCCCAGTGCGGGGTGACCAGCACGGCGTCGGCACTCCGGGCGGCCCGGGCCACCAGCGCGGTGAGCCAGCCGGGCACGCCCGTCCGGAGGTCGGCCCAGGCCACTCCGGGGATCTGCGCGCGGGCCGCGTAGTCCTTCGGGTGGTCGGTGACACCCACCACCGCCAGCCGCGTCCCGCCGGCCTCCAGCACGGCGAACTCGCGGGCCGCCGACACGTCCCGCCCGGCGCCGACCGCACGGACGCCCGCCTGCTCCAGCAGGTCGCAGGTGTCGGCGAGGGCGTCGAGGCCGTAGTCCAGGGCGTGGTTGTTGGCCAGTGTCACACAGTCCACCCCCAGCTCGGCCAGGACGACAGCGGCCTCGGGCGGAGCGCGGAAGAAGAACGGCTTGAGCGGGTCGGGCCAGTGCTCTCCCCGGCCGGAGACGCAGCACTCCAGATTGAGCACCACGAGGTCGGCCGCCGCCAGCGCCGACCGTACCTCCGGGGAGAACAGCGTCCCCGGCCTCGGGGAACGGCGCAGCTCCTCGGCGACACCACGCCCGAGCATGGTGTCGCCGGCCAGTGCCACTGTGAGTGCCATCGTCCCCGGTCCACCGCGTGTGCTCTGCTCCCTACTCCTCCAGGCTCGTCCCGCGCGCCGCCACGGGCAAACCCGCCCCGGCCCGCCGCCTCACGCGGGGCGGCTGCCGGGGACCTTCCACCAGAGGAGCCAGGCGCCGGTGGAGACGATCAGCATGTTGACGGCGATCTCGTACGGGGACCCGCCGAAGCCCAGGGTCGGGATGCCCAGCAACCACACGGCGACGACCTGCGTGGTGACGAAGAACAGCACCACGTCGAAGGCGAAGAGGAGGAACCACGCCAGCGCCGGGTTGAGGCGTGGCCGGGGCAGTGCGTGCAGGAGGGAGATCACGGCCGTGGTGCCGAGCGCGGCCGGCATGAAGGAGGACGGCATCCGGCCCAGGTAGTTCCACGGCAGCATCGTGCCGACGACCCACAGCAGCCCCATGCAGCCGATGAAGCGCACCAACCGGGCCACGGCCGGGCCGGCCTGGGTAGTCGTGCTCCCCGTCCCGGCGGCGGTCGGTGCCACGGCCGGCGGGTAGGGCGCGACGGCGGGCTGCTGCTGGGGCACCCAGGCACCCCCGGCCTGCGGCTGCCCGGCCCACGGCTGCGGCGTCCGGTACGCGACCGCGCCGGGCACCGGCGGCGGCGCGGTCGGGGCGACCGGTGCGGGGTACGCCGGAGCGGGCCCGAACCCGGCAGGCGCCGGCGCCTCGACCTGCGTCGGCGGCGGGACGACCGGGGCCGCCCCGGTCCGCACCACCGACTCCAGCGCCGCGAGCGCCTGTTCCGCCGTCAGCCGCTGCGCCGGGTCCTTGGTGAGCAGCCCGGCGAGCACCGGGGCGAGGGCGCCCGCCCGCTGCGTCGGGCGCGGGGGCCGGGTGACGACGGCGATGCACAGCGCGCTGAACGTCTCCGCGTGGAACGGCGCCTCGCCCTCCACCGCGGCGTACAGCGTCGCGCCGAGCGACCACAGGTCGTTGGCGGCCGTCGGCGGCTTGCCCTCCAGCTGCTCGGGGGCCATGTAGGCGGGGGTGCCGATGACCGCGCCGGTGCGGGTGAGCGCCGTGGTCGCGTCGGCCATGTGCGCGATGCCGAAGTCGGTGAGGACCACTCGCTCGTCCATCAACAGGACGTTGTCCGGCTTGAGATCCCGGTGGACGATCCCCGCGGCGTGCGCCTGCTGCAGGGCCTTGAGCATCGCGACGCCGATCTCGGCGACCCGCCGGACCGGCAGGGCCCCGTCCCGGTCGAGCGCCGCGGCGAGCGAGGCGCCGGTGACGTACTCCATGACGATCACCGGCGCGCCCTCGTGCTCGACCACGTCGTGCACGGTGATGATGCCCGGGTGGTTGAGCCGCGCGGCGGCGAGCGCCTCACGCAGCGTGCGCTGGAGGAGTTGCTCGCGGTGCTCGTCGGTGACGCCCGAGGGGAGGAGCACCTCCTTCACGGCGACGTCCCGCCCGAGGGTCTCGTCCCGCCCCCGCCACACGCGGCCCATGCCGCCCTGCCCGATGAGGTCGAGGAGCCGGTAACGCCCCCCGACGACTGACCCGTTCGTTGCTGTCACGGGTCCATACCTTAGTGCCGTGATCGAACTGCCGGACATGTCGCGGCGCGGACCCGCTGTGCGAGGGCCCGCGCCGCGGTCGGTAACCGGGTTTTCCAAAGACGCCAGTTGACGCCCTGAAGCGGTCGGACCAGAACTTCGTGGTGGAGGGCGCCCACACCGGCAAGGTTCGGGGCCGAGCGCCGGGCTGTTCACGGCGGCGACCGTGAACAGCCCTTCCTGCTCCCGGCGTTCAGCGCCAGTACCGGCGCCAGAGTCTGCCCGGACGCGGTGGGCGGGCGGACAGGAGGACGGCGAGCGCCGCGGCCGTCACCGCCTTGAGCAGCCAACGGGTGAGCAGCCGTGGGCCGGCGGCCATGCGGTGGTGGAGGGGGTCAAGGGTCATGGTCGGCTCCGGTACTGCACGGTCGGCGCCTTCGGCGGGCGCCGCTGTGTTCACGGCACCATCACCACCAGCACGGGCCCGGTGGCGAAGGGCATGACGCTGCCGTCGGGCAGGGTGAACGACGTGCCGGCGGCCGGGTCGGGTCGGCTCCAGTTCACGGTCCACTCCTTGCCGTCGCGCAGCACGTCAGCCTGTCCGGATCCGGTGGTCTGCGTGAACACCTCGTTGTCAGGGTGCCCGGCGTTGAAGTCGGTGAACGCGCCGGGGACGATGCTGAGGTGCTGGACGACGACGGTGGCGGTGCCGGACCACGCCGGACGGCCGTCCACGGCGACGTCGTACGTGCTGCCGTCGAAGCGCACGCCGATGGCTGCGGCGGGCAGGTGCCAGGTCATGCTGCCGAGCGCGCTGCCACCGCCCGGTGCGGCGCCGAACTCGAAGCCGGGAGAGCGGGCGGGCACGGACGGGAACCGGGCGAGGATCCGGTGCGGATCGATGAAGGTGGGGTCGATGGCGTGGTTGGTGAACGCGCCGGGGTCGGTGAACGGGGTGACGTTCTGCAGGTCGGCGCGGTTGAGGAGCGGGACGAGCCCGCTGATGGCACCGCTGTAGGCGAGGTCGAGGTGCCCGTACTGCTGGAGGAGCGGGATGTCGGTCTGCCGGGCGGAGCGCACGGGGCCGACCAGCGCGGGCAGGTGGTTGGCGTCGTAGACGGCGAGGAACCGGGACTGGCCGCCCTCGACCTCGATCCAGTACACGATGTCGGCCTGGGCGAGCCCGTGCTGGATCGCCTGGACACGGGCACCGACGTTGTCGATCTTCACGGCAAGGGTGTTGCCCGCCGTTCCGACGTTGTCGAGCGGGTTCGAGAGCCGGACGGGCGGAGGCGGAGGCGCGGACGGTGGCGCGGGCCCCGGGTGGGCGCTTCCGCAGCCCTGGAGAGCGGCGAGCCCGATCGCCGCCCCGGCCGCCGCGAGTACCACGACGACCTTGGCATGAGTGCGCACTCCCGCTGTCGGCGCACGGGCCGTGGTGCGGATGGTCACCGAGGCTCCCTCTCCCATGGGCGGATGCCCTCACTCACGGTTACGGATGACGGCAGCGGATCACTCAACCGGGCAGGCCGTCCTCCCACCGAGGACGTGCAGCGGCGCAGGCGGTACGCGGGGCTGATCGGCTCCGGAGGTCACCGCCGTGGCGATGGTCGTGGTGGCCGAGCCGCCGCCGGTGCCGACGGTCGCGGAGGCCGGGCTGTCGCTGATGGAGAAGTCGTCGGCCGTCGTGCTGCAGCCGCGCCCGCCCGGTCCTGGTGGGCCGGGCGGACGCGTGTCGTGCGATGCGTCAGTGTCCGCCCGTGCCGGGGATCGGGAGGGTGCGGCCGGGGACGGAGGCGGGGATGGCGGGGCCGGTCGGGCCGGGCTGGTCGGTCGGGCCGGGGCCGGGGGCGAAGCGGTCGGGCTCGGCGTCGACGGGGTTGTCGGCGTCGTGGCTCGCCGAGGCGGCCGGGGACGGCGCGGCGGGCCTGGCGGGGACCCGGGTGGCGCCCACGCCCTGGGGGAAGGTCGGCGTCGCGGTCGGGCGGGGCGAGGGCTGTGCCGTCGCAGGCGCGGCGGGAACGCCGGTCGTGGCGGCACCGGGCTGGGGCGGTGCGGGCGCAGGTGTGGTGGGCGCGGGTGTGGTGGGCGTGCTGGATGCGAGGGCGGTGGGCGCGGCCTGGCCGGCGGCGGCCGGGCGGGTCCAGGCGGGGCCGTGCGGGGTCGGCCGGTCGTCGTCGCCGAGCAGGGCGTACGTGGTCGCGCCGCCGCCGAGGGCGAGGAGAACGGCGGCGGCGGTGAGGATCAGGCGCTTGCGCATGCCTGGGAGCTCCTAGCGGGAGGGCGGGGAAGGGAGGAAGAAGCGGAGTGGTGCGGCCTCGCGAACCGGCCGCACCACCCCGCTCACGGGTCAGGCGGCGGGTTGGGGAAGGGCCCAGGTCCAGGCACCGCGTCCGTGGGTGGAGACCAGCAGGTACGAGCTGTCCGGGGCGATGGCGAGGTCCGAGACCGGGGCGTTCGGCAGGCCGGTGCCGAGGCGGTACCAGCTGTTCGGGGTGCTCGGCGAGGCGGCCAGGACACCGTTGTCGGTGCCGACGATCAGCGAGCCGAGGCCGATCTTGACGGCGTTGACCGGGGCGTCCGGCAGGTTGCCGCTGATGTCGGTCCAGGTGGCGCCAGCGTCGTGGGACTCGAAGACGTGGCCCACGCCCGCGCCGTCGATCCAGTGCCGACTGTAGGAGCCGTAGCCGGCAATGACGTGCGAGGCGTCGGCCGGGTCCACCGAGAGCGCGGTGACGACGCGGTTGGGCAGGTTCGGGGCCTTCACCTGGTGCCAGCCGCCGCCGTAGTTGGTGGCGATGCCGGAGACGAACGGCGAGCCGCCGCCCGGGTTGCAGCCGTTGCCGGTGCCGCACCAGCCGGCGTAGAGCGTCTGGCCGTTGGCGGCGACGGCGGTGGTGGCGTTGCCCGCGCCGAGGTCGAAGACGGGCTGCCAGTCGCAGGTGGCGCCGGAGCAGGCGGTGGACCAGCCCTTGCCCTGGTTGTCCCAGACGTAGCGGCCGCCGGCCACCCAGTGCTGGACGTTGGCGACGTCCGCGCCGAACGGGGCGACGAAGCGGCCGTCCTTCTCGCACGGGGTGCCGGTCGACGTCGGCTTGAAGTTGGTGCAGTTGGGGCTGATGTTGTACCAGCTGTGGCCTCCGTCCAGGGTCTTGGCGAGGGCCAGGTTGGTGTACTCGGCGACGGCGTAGCGCCCGTCCTGCGGGGCGACGATCACGCCGAACCCGTCGCCGCCCTTGGGCTCGTACATCGCGGGGTCGCTCGGGTTGGAGACCGAGTAGCCGTTGTCCTGGAGCCCGCCCCAGAAGATGTCGCCCGCGCCGGTGGTGTCCTTGCCGGTCTGGCCGCCGTAGTACTGCAGGGTGCGCAGGCCGGAGTTGAGGCTGGTGAAGCCGCCCACCTGGCCGCGGGTCGCGGCGGCGCGCGAGTAGACGCCGCCGTCGCTGCCGAAGTAGGCGGTGCCGTCGCTCGCGACCACCGCGGCGTGGTGGTCGGGGTGGGTGGTGTTCGGGCAGCTGTACTGGTTCGGGTCGTAACTGAAGCAGCTGTAGGTGTTGTTCCACCAGTACGGGCCGATGGCCGTCCAGGTCGCGCCGGAGTCGGAGGTCTCGTACAGGTCCTCCAGGCCGACGTACAGGTGGGTGTCGTCGGCCGGGTCGACCGCCACGTACTCGTCGTACCAGGCCTGGCCGCCGACGGTGCCCGCGGTGGCTCCGGCGTTCTTGAGCGCGGTGGCGTCGGCGAGTCTGGTCCACGGGCCGTTCGGGTCGCCGTTGTTGGAGGCGTAGACGCCGGCCAGCTGCACGCTGGTCGGGTCCTCGACGACGGCGTACAGCTTGCTCGCGTCGGAGGCGAAGGCGAGGCTGGTGCGGCCGATCTGGGACTGCGTCAGATCACCGCTGACGGCGGCCTTGTTCCAGGTGCCGCTGTCGCCGTTCGCGGTGGAGTAGTAGACGCCGTTGTAGGCCAGGTCGTCGGCTGTGGTGCCGCCGCGCCAGCCGAGGACGGCCACCAGGCTCTGGCCGTTGCTGCCCGGCTGGACGCGGACGTCGGTGATCCAGGAGGTGCGGTAGGGGGAGTTGCCCGGGTTGGGGTCGGGCTTGAGGACGGTCTCCCACGCGCCGTCCGCCGTGGTCGCGTCGTGGCGGACCAGGCCCTGGTTGGTCGCGACGTAGACCTTCCCGCCCGCGAACTCGATGTGCGTGACCAGGGTGTTGGTCAGCCCGGTGCCCGCCTGGGCCCAGGTCTGGCCGCCGTCGGTCGAACGGTACACGCCGGTGCCGCTGATCCCGTCGGAGTTGGAGTTGCCCTCGCCCGTGCCGACCCACACCGAGTGGTCGGCCGGGTTGACGGCCACCGCGCCGATGGCCAGCGACGGCTGGTTGTCGAACAGCGGGGTCCAGGTCTGCCCCTGGTCGGCGGTCTTCCACACGCCGCCGCCGGCCGTGCCCAGGTACACCGTGGTGCCGTCGGCGGCGAGCGAGGTGGCGCGGCCGGAGACCACGTCGTGGCCGGCCCACCAAGGCCCCTGCGCGTAGGCCGAGTTCTGGGACTGGTACGGCCGGTCGTTCTTCTGTGCCCAGGCCGTGCCGGCACCGGCCACCGGCATCGCGGCGGTGTCGGCGGCCGCGGCCACGACGGCCTGCGAGCTGACGTTCGTGCCCGGCGCGGTGCGGGTGGCGTTGAACTGGGCGGAGGCGGCGAGGATGTCCGCGCTCTCGCCGGAGGGGCCGCAGTTGCCAGGCTTGGCGTCGGCGTCCCGGTCGGCGTCCGGGTCGTGCGGCGCGCCGCAGGCGGCGGCCCGGTCGTGGTCGAAGAACCGGTCGAGATCCGGCCCGTAGGCGGTGACGGTCGCGGCGACCAGCAGGGCGGGCAGGGCGGCGGCCATCACGAGCCGCCGTCTGCGCCGTTTCCGGTGCGGTGATGACATGGGCGCTCCAGCGAGTGGGGGAATGGACGCCCGATTCTCAGGAAACTCCCAGGTTCGCGGCTAGATGTCTGATGAATCCGTTATTCACAGAATGCGACTCGGAAAACTGAAGGCCGAAAGCGGCACGGCCGAGCGGTCGCAGAATTTGCTCAGGAGACACCCAACACCGGGAGAATCTCCTGATACAGGGCGGTGTTGACGAGAGAAGTTATTCCCTCCGGCATTTTCCTGCGACGGCCCGGGTGGCTGTGATGTGAATCACGAGACCGCTCCTATGGCGCCCGTCGGTGGCGTGCGATACGGCGCCCGGGTGTGCCGCCTCCCGCCTTTGTCAGGATTATTCCGGTGAGTTTCCCGCCATCCGGACAGCGGTGCCCGCGATCAGCTCCTCGGCGCGCTCGGGCGGATCCGTGACCAGTGCCTGGCCGGGCAGGCGGTCGCCGCCTGCGGATGCTGGAGGGCGCGGCGCGCCTGCCCGGCCGCCGGTCAGCTGACGGGCAGCCGCAGGTCGCACCAGACCGCCTTGCCCGGCCCCAGCGGCCGCCAGCCCCACTGCAGGGCGAGCCGGCCCAGCAGGAACAGTCCGAGGCCCCCCGGCTCGCTCGGCGGGCCGTGCGGCAGCCGCGGCAGCGGTGGGCGCGGACTGGAGTCGCTGACCTCGATCCGCAGCAGACCGGCCACGCGGACCAGCAGCAGGGCCCCCGGCCCGCCGGTGTGCCGCACGACGTTCCCGACGAGCTCGGAGACCAGCAGCACGGCGTCGCCGACCACGACCGGATCGGTGACGTCGGCCAGGAAGTCGGCGGTGAAGGCGCGCGCCTCGGCGACCGTCCCGGGGGCGGCCGAGAGTGCCAGCCGCCGCGCCGACGGCTCCGTGGGGAGCGGACGCGTCAAGGGGAACCGTGCCCCGTTCATCCGGTCGTGCCTCCCTCATCCTCCGCACGTCCGTCATCGTCGAGCGGCCCGGCCCCGCCTGCGGCCGGCGCGGCCCTCAGTGGCCGAACAGGTGCCGGATCCGGCCGCCGCTCGGCGGCCCCGCCGGCATTCCGGCGGCCCGGCCGCCCTGCTCCGCGGCCCGGCCCCCCTCCCTCCACCGCGTCGCGCCTACCCGGGCCGCTCCGTCCCTAACGCTCCGCGACGGAGGACCGGGCCTCCGGGTCGCGCAACAGGTGGACCGAGAACTCCCTCCCCCGCCCGTTACCGCTCCGGCGGGTACCCGGACGGCCCGGACTCACGCGGCGCGGGGCGCCTACTCCACCCGGACGGCGACCAGGCAGGTGTCGTCTTCGGTGTCGGCCGGGCTGAGCTCCAGCAGGCGGTCCAGGTAGCGCTCCAGGTCCGGGCCCGGGGCACCGGCGACGCGGATCAGCTGCTCGACGGACTCCTCGACCGGGCGGTCCCGACACTCGACCAGGCCGTCGGTGTAGAGCAGCAGGACGTCGCCCGGGGCGAGGTGGGCGGTGTGCTCCTCGTACCGGCCCTCCTCCAGGGCACCCAGCAGCACGCCGTGCGGCAGCGGCAGGACCTCCGCGCCGTCCGGGCCGAGCCGGATCGGCGGAAGGTGGCCGGCCCTGGCCCAGCGCAGCTCGCCGCCGGCCGGGTCGAGCAGGACGCAGACCGCCGTGGCGGTGACCCGGCCGGGGTCGCGCAGGGCCACCGTGTTGGTCCACTCCAGCAGCCGGGCCGGGCCCGCTCCGGTGGCGGCGAGGCCGCGCAGCGCGTGCCGCAGGGCGACCATGTCGGTGGCCGCGCCGACACCGTGGCCGGCCACGTCCCCGACCGCGAGCAGCACGCGCTTGTCGGGCAGCGGCAGGACGTCGTACCAGTCCCCGCCGACGCGGTCGCGCTGGGCGGCGGGGCGGTAGCGGACGGCGGCCCGCAGGCCGGTGAGGCCGAGCGGGGGCAGCGCGGCGGGCAGGATGGCCTGCTGGAGCCGCAGGGCCAGCCGCTCGCGCTCCGCGGCCTCCTGCTCGCTGTCGGCGAGGCGCTCCCGGGTGGCGCCGAGCGCGACCTCCGTCCGGTGCTGGGCGGACACGTCGTGGTAGGCGCCGCGGACGGCGATGAGCCGACCCTCGTCGTCGAGCTCCGGTTCGGCGATCACGCGGGTGTACCGGTGGGTGCCGTCCGGCTGGACCAGCCGGAGGACCGCGGACGCCGTCCGGTGCCGATGCCGGACGATGTCCAGCAGCCGCCGGACGGCGGGCACGTCGTCGGGGTGGGCGTGCCGGGCGAGCCGGGCCAGCGGGACGGGGTCGGCGTCGGGCGGCAGCCCGTAGAGCTCGCGCAGGCCCTCGCTCCAGCGGATCCGGCCGCCCGGGGGCCGTTCCTCGAACCCGGCCACCCCGGCGAGCCGCTGCGCCTGGTGCAGCAGCAGGGCGGCCTGCTCGGCGTCACCCGCCTGCTCGGCGGGCCCCTGCTGCCACTCGACCAGCAGCCGCCCGCCGAGTGGGGCGATCGCGAGCAGCACAGTGGCGGGAACGGCGGACTCGCCCTCCTGGAAGACCAGCCCCACGCGCTCGCCGAGCTGCGGGGAGCCCGTCTCGTGCACCCGCAGCAGCCGCTCGAACAGGCCGGTGGCGCAGGCGACCGGATAGGTCTCCAGCAGCGAGGTGCCCTCCAGAGCCGCCCGGGGGCGGCCGAGCGGGTCGCGGAACCGCGCGTTGACGCGGAGAAGCGTGAAGTCCACCAGCCGGCCGTCACGAAGGACGGACTCCAGCAGCAGCGCCGAACCGAGCAGCCCCTCCAGGAGCACGGTGGTGTCGTCGGCCGGCTCGGGAGCCCGGCCGTGGGCGAGGAGGGTCGCGCAGAGATCGGCGATCGCGCCGAGCTGGCGGCGCTGGGACCCGCCGAGCACGGGGGCGGGCTCCGGCCACAGGACTTCGAGTGCGCCCCGGCGGCGGCCGGCGTCGTGCAGCGCGAGAACGGCCCGCGCCGAGCCGGCGCCGACCGACGGGCCCGCCGTCCCCGGATCGCCGGGCCACAGGTCGCCTCCTCCCGCGACGACCCGCTGCGCCGGGGTGTCCACGCCGGGCGGGACCCGGCTCCAGGCGGCGGCCTCGGCGGCGGGCAGGCCGGCGTGCGCGGCGAGGGCGAGCGCGCCGCCGGGAAGCCGCTGCCAGACGGCAACGGCATGGGCGCCGAGCGCCTCGCCCGCCTGTTCCAGCACGGTCTCGGCGGCGTGCTGGAGGTCGGGGACGGCGGCGAGCCCGGGAATGACGGGCGCGGCGGCGAGCGCGGGTGTGACGGGCGCGGCGGCCTCCGGCGGAACGGCCGGTGACGCGACCTCGGACAGCCCGGCGATGTCGGCGGCCAGTGCCGCCACGGGGACACCCGCCTCCCCGGCGAGCCGGGCGAGGTCGGCGGCGGCCTCGGCGGGCGGGACGTCGAGGCGCTCGGCGAGCATGCCGGTGGCGAGGTCGACGACGGCGCGGGTGCGGGCCTCGTCGTGCATCCGCTCGGCCGCGTCCTGGAGGCGGCGGACGGTTCCGGCCAGGACCCGGGCGGTGGGGTCCGAGGGCTCGTGCCCGGCGGTCATGACGCGTCCAGCCGGTGCCGCATCAGGTCGAGCAGGCCGGGGACGTCAACCGGTTTGGTGACGTGGTCGTCGGCGCCGGCCGCCAGGCTCTTGTCGTGGTCCCCGGGCATGGCCTTGGCGGTGACGGCGACGACCGGCAGGCGGGCGAAGCGGTCGTCGGCGCGGATGGCGGCGATCGTGGCGTAGCCGTCGAGACCGGGCATCATCACGTCCATCAGAACCAGGTCGGTCTCGGGGTGCGCGCGCAGCAGGTCGAGGCCGGCGTGGCCGTCCGCGGCGTGCAGGACGGTCAGTCCGCGCTGTTCCAGGGCGGCGGTGAGTGCGAAGACGTTGCGGACGTCGTCGTCGACGATCAGGACGGTCCGCCCGGCGAGTGTCTCGTCCGCGGCCGCGACGACCGGGCCGGCGTCCTGCGCGACGGCCGGGGCGGCGCGGTGCCGGCCGCCCAGCAGGTCGATGACGCGCCCGCGCAGGTCGTCCAGCCCGCGGGCGAGCTCGACACCCCCGGGCACGGTGTCCGACGGGCCGCCGGCGCCCCGGTACCCGAGGACGGGCGTGCCGTCCGCCAGGGCGTCCAGCAGGGTGGGCGCGAGGTCGCCGGTGCCGGTGAGGTCGAGCACGGCGCAGCGGTACGGGCCGTCGGCCAGGGCTTCGCGCAGTGCCGTTCCGTCCCCGACGCTGCTCACCCGCACGGGCGTGGCCGGCTCGCCGAGGGCGGCCACGGCGACGCGGGTGAGCAGGGTGAGCAGGGCCGGCGGGTCGGGCTCGACCACCAGGACCCGCGGCTCGGACTCCGGTGCGCCGTCCGGCCGTTGCTGCTCCGCGAACGGCAGGTAGAGGGTGAAGCGGCTGCCCCGTCCGGCGGTGGAGCGGACGGTGATGGTGCCGCCCAGCAGCCGGGCGAGCTCGTGGCTGATCGACAGGCCGAGGCCGGTGCCGCCGTAGCGCCGGCTCATGGTGCCGTCGGCCTGCTGGAAGGCGCCGAAGATGGTGTCCAGGTGCGCGGGATCGATGCCGATCCCGGTGTCCTCGACGTGGAAGGCCACCGCCCTTGCCGTCCGGCCGAGTTCGGCGGGCAGGTCGGGGCCCTCGGCGCGCTCGACCCGCAGCTCGACCCGGCCGGTGTCGGTGAACTTGACGGCGTTGGACAGCAGGTTGCGCAGCACCTGGCGCAACCGCGCCTGGTCGGTGACGAGTTCCTCGGGAACCGCCCGGTCGACGGTGGCCTCGAAGGCGAGGCCCTTCTGGTCGGCGAGGGGCTTGAAGGTGGACTCGACGTACTGCAGCAGCTCTCGCACGGCGAAGGGTTCGGGGGTCAGCTCCATCTTCCCGGCCTCGACCTTGGAGAGGTCGAGGATGTCGTTGATGAGCTGGAGCAGGTCGGTGCCGGCGGAGTGGATGACGCCCGCGTACTCGACCTGCTTGGGGGTGAGGTTGCCGCCGGCGTTCTGGGCGAGCAGCTGGGCGAGGATGAGCAGACTGTTGAGCGGGGTGCGCAGTTCGTGGCTCATGTTGGCGAGGAACTCGGACTTGTACATCGAGGCGAGGCTCAACTGCCGGGCGTGGTCCTCAAGTTCCTGGCGGGCCTGCTCGATCTCCAGGTTCTTGGCCTCGATGTCGCGGTTGCGCTCGGCGAGCAGGGCCGCCTTCTCCGCCAACTCGGCGTTGGAGCAGCGTAGTTCCTCCTGCCCTTCCTGCAACTCCTCCGACCTGGTCTGGAGTTCGGCGGTGAGCCGCTGGGACTCGCCGAGCAGTTCGTCGGTGCGCGCGTTGGCGAGCAGGGTGCCGATGTTGACGCCGCAGGCCTCGGTGAACTGCTCCAGGAAGTCGCGGTGAGCCTGGGTGAACGGGTGGACGGAGGCGAACTCCATGACGCCGAGCAGCCACTCCTCCAGCGCGATGGGCAGGACGACGAGCGAGCGGACGTCGCCGGCTCCCGCGCCGGAGGCGATGGGGGCGTAGCCGGACGGCAGGTCGTCGACGGCGATGATCCGGCGGCTGCGGGCGGCCTGGCCGACCAGGGATTCGCCCAACTTCAGCCGCTGCTCCGCGAGTTCGTCGACCGAACGGCCGTAGGCGCTGATCAGGGCCAGTTCGGTGGCGCCCTCGCGCTCCTCGGCGAGGAAGAAGGCCCCGTACTGGGCGCCGACCAGCGGCGTCAGCTCGTCCGTGATCATCTCGGCGACGGCCCGGATGTCCCGGCGGCCCTGGATGGCGGCGGAGAAATGGGCGAGGTTGGTCTTCAGCCAGTCCTGCTCCTGGTTGGCGAGGGTGGTGTCGCGCAGCGACTCGACCATCGCGTTGATGTTGTCCTTGAGGTCGGCGACCTCACCGGAGGCGTCCACGCTGATCGAGCGGGTCAGGTCGCCCGCGGCGACGGCACTGGTCACCTCGGCGATCGCCCGGACCTGCCGGGTGAGGTTGCCGGCCAGTTCGTTGACGTTCTCGGTGAGCCGCTTCCAGGTGCCGGAGACGCCCTCGACCCGGGCCTGGCCGCCGAGCCGGCCCTCGCTGCCGACCTCGCGGGCCACCCGGGTGACCTCGGCGGCGAAGGAGCTCAGCTGGTCCACCATCGTGTTGATGGTCGTCTTGAGCTCCAGGATCT
Source organism: Kitasatospora aureofaciens (assembly GCF_019192735.1). Taxonomy (GTDB): domain Bacteria; phylum Actinomycetota; class Actinomycetes; order Streptomycetales; family Streptomycetaceae; genus Kitasatospora; species Kitasatospora aureofaciens_A. Next base: position 153,153 of record NZ_JAHTKP010000004.1, on the reverse strand, counting down.
CGCCGCGCGCGTCGACGTCGATCCTGCGGGTGAGGTCGCCCTCGGCGACGGCCGTGGTGACCTGGGCGATGTTGCGCACCTGGCTGGTGAGGTTGTGCGCCATGAAGTTGACGTTGTCGGTGAGGTCCTTCCACGTCCCGGCGACGTTGGGGAGGCGGGCCTGGCCGCCGAGGATGCCCTCGGTGCCGACCTCCCGGGCCACCCGGGTCACCTCGTCCGCGAACACCGACAGGGTGTCCACCATGGTGTTGATCGCATCCGCGAGCGCCGCCACCTCGCCCTTGGCCTCCACGGTGATCCTCCGGGACAGGTCGCCGCGCGCGACCGCCGTCGCCACCTCGGACATCGAGCGGACCTGGCCGGTGAGGTTGGAGGCCATGACGTTGACGTTGTCGGTGAGGTCCTTCCAGGTGCCGGAGACACCCCGGACGGTGGCCTGCCCGCCCAGGTTGCCGGCCGTGCCGACCTCCCGGGCCACCCGGGTCACCTCGTCGGCGAAGGCGGAGAGCTGGTCGACCATCGTGTTGATGGTCTCCTTGAGCTCCAGGATCTCGCCGCGCGCGTCGACCCGGATCTTCTGGGTGAGGTCGCCCTCGGCCACCGCCGTCGTCACTTCGGCGATCGACCGGACCTGCGCGGTGAGGTTGTCCGCCATGACGTTGACGGACTCGGTGAGGTCGCGCCACGTCCCGGAGACGTCCCGCACGTCCGCCTGGCCGCCGAGCCGGCCCTCGGTGCCGACCTCCCGGGCCACCCGGGTCACCTCGTCCGCGAACGCCGACAACTGGTCGACCATCGTGTTGAGGGTCGTCTTGAGCTCCAGGATCTCGCCGCGCGCGGCCACGTCGATCTTGCGGGTGAGGTCGCCGCGGGCCACCGCGGTGGCGACCTGGGCGATGCCGCGCACCTGGGCGGTGAGGTTGCCCGCCATGAAGTTCACCGAGTCGGTCAGGTCGCGCCACGTCCCGGCGACGCCCTCGACCCGGGCCTGGCCGCCGAGGCGGCCCTCGGTGCCGACCTCCCGGGCCACCCGGGTCACCTCGTCCGCGAACGCCGACAACTGGTCGACCATCGTGTTGACGGTGTTCTTGAGCTCCAGGATCTCCCCCCGGGCGTCGACCTCGATCTTCTGGGTGAGGTCCCCGCGGGCCACCGCCGTGGTCACCTGGGCGATGTTGCGCACCTGCCAGGTCAGGTTGCCGGCCATCGCATTGACCGAGTCGGTGAGGTCCAGCCACGTCCCGGTCGCGTCCGGCACCTGCGCCTGCCCGCCGAGCCGCCCGTCGGCGCCCACCTCCCGGGCCACCCGGGTCACCTCGGAGGTCACCCGGGCGAGCTGGTCGGCCATGCCGTTGAAGACCGTGGCGATCTCCCCGAGCACGCCGGGCTGCTCGGGGGTGAGCCGGGTGCGGAAGTCCCCGTCGCGCACGGCCGTCAGCCCGGCGAGGAGCCGCCGAAGCGCCTGCTCGGCCGGGTCGGCCACGGGCTGCTCGTCCATCCGTGTCACCGTCCGGATCGGCCACACGGCCGGATCGCCGCCGTCGCGGCGTTCCGGCCCGCGAGGCGGCGGGGCCGCCGCCCTGCTCCCACTGTGCCACCGGACACCGGAGGGGGACAGAGGGGGCCTGACGTCAGCCCGGGAGCCGGGCGAGCAGGCCGCCGTCGAGCTCGGCCGGCAGCTGGGCGGGGTCGCGGAGGGTGCCGTCGACGTCGGAGAGTGCCGCCGCGGCTTTCACGGGCTTCTCCTTCCCGTCAGCCGGGCACGGTGCCGCGGATGGGGAAGGCGTCGGTGGCGCCGGTGAGTTCGAGCATCCGCAGGAGCAGCGTCCGGGGGCGGGCGAGTTCGATCCGGCTGTCGTCGGCCACCGCGTCGGCCTGGGCGCGGAGCAGGGCGTTCAGTCCGGTGGAGTCGCAGAACTCCAGCCCGGCGCAGTCGATCACGACCACGGTGCCGGGCACGGCCAGCGCCTGGTCCAGCGCCGCGCGCAGGTCGGCGACCGTGCCGAGGTCGAGTTCGCCGTACACGGCGAGCACGGTGCCCTCGGCCCAGGGCTCGGCCTCCACGCGGAAGCCCGACGCCTGGTCGGCGGTGCCGTTCCGGGTCTTCGGCGAGTGGTGTGTCATGGCTTCGGGCTCCTTTCGTTCCGGGCGCCGCCCCGCGGCTCCCCCGGTCCCGAGGCCGGTGTGCGGCCCGCTGACGGCCTCGGCGAGGACCGCCGGGACCAGGCCCACGCGCCCTCCGCCCGGACGCGATCCTCGCCGGCGGATCAGTCCCGCTCCTCCGGCGGGTCGTCCGACCAGCCCGGGGCGTCGCGGTCCTCCATCTGCTCGCGCAGCCGGGCCAGCGTGGCGCTGAGCAGCCGGGAGACGTGCATCTGGGAGACGCCGATCCGTTCGGCGATCTCGGACTGGGTCCAGCCGTCCCAGAAGCGGAGTTTGAGCACGGTCTTCTCGCGCTGGGGCAGTTGCGCGAGCAGCGGGCGCACGGCGGTGCGGAAGTCGGCGAGTTCGATCCCCGGATCGCAGCCGCCGAGGCGGTCGAGCATCGCGCTGCCGGTCTCGTCGATGTCCTGATCGCGCAGCGCGTCCAGCGAGTTGGGGCGGTAGACCCGGCCGGCGACCAGCCCCTCGGTGGTCTGCTCGACGGTCAGGTGCAGGTCCTTCGCGATCTCCTCCGGCTGCGGGAGGCGGCCGAGTTCCTGCTCCAGCCGGTCGGAGCCGCGGGCCACCGTCAGGTACAGCTCCTGCATGCTGCGCGGCACGCGGACCGGCCACGAGGTGTCGCGGAAGAACCGCTTGATCTCCCCGGCGATGGTGGGGATGGCGTAGGTGACGAACTCGACGCCGCGCCGCGGGTCGTAGCCGTCGACGGCCTTGATCAGGCCGATCGTGCCGACCTGGAGGATGTCGTCCATGTCCTCGGCACGGTGGCGGAAGCGGGCCGCGATGAAGCGGACCAACGGCATGTTCAGCTCGATGATCGTGCCGCGCACATAGCTGTAGGCGTGCGTCTCGCGGGCGAGCCCGGCCAGGCGCTCGAAGAGCGCGTCGCTGAGTTCGCGCGCCTCGGTCCTGCCCATCGCCCGCAGCTCGGCCTCGGTGGGCCGGGGCGGCAGGTCGGGGGGCAACCCGGACGGTCCGGCAGCCGCCCGGTCCGCACGATGCGCGGTTTCCAGATGGGTGGACACTTGCATCTCCTGGGCATCGGGGCGAACGCCCGGCATCGCGGACGAGCTCTCGCTCGCCTGCTGCAGGCTTCTCTTCCCCCAGGACCTGGTGCCTGCGCTTCCTCGGGCGACGGTCCCGGTGGCACCCAGCGGGTGCCGACGCGGCCGGCGGATCGTCGTCGGCCGCCGCATCCGTGTTCTACCCGACGTACGACATCGGATTCATGTTGCGGCTGGTTTGTTGTCTTTTCTCCGAGTGCACAGGACATGTCCTCCGGTCGCCGCGGCGGACAGCGCTCGCACGCAGTGACGTCCGCCGGGGCTCAGCCCCGGCGGACGTGACGGTCGAGCGGGGACGGCACCTCCAGCCAGACCAGCTTCCCGTCCCCCTCCGGCACCGAGCCCCAGGCCCGGGCCAGCCGGTCCACCACGCGCAGACCGTGCCCGCCCGGCCGGCCCGGGTCCGCGTACGGGCGCAGCCGCGGCGGCACCGGGCTCTCGTCCGCGACCTCGACCCGCAGCCGGGTGCCGTTCCAGCTGAGCCGCAGCTCGCGGGGACCTCCGGGGGCGTGCAGGCAGGCGTTGGTGACCAGCTCCGAGACCATGAGCAGGATGTCCTCGGTGACGGCCTGCTGCTCGTCGTCCGCGGCGGGCAGCCAGCTCCAGGACAGCAGGGCCGCCCGGCTGAACTCGCGGCTGCGCTGCACCGGGCCGGCAGCATCTCCGAGCGCGAGCCGTCTGGTCTGCTCAGGGCTCGGCGGCGGATTCGCCCCGGGAGTGGCCATCCTGACCTCCTCACTCATCCGGGCCTCCGCGCATCGGTCCGGGCGCGGAAGCGTCGCCCTGGGCGCCCGGTGCCGAGTCCGGAGCCGGGCCCGGCGCCTTCAGGGCCGATCCCGGATCGGGATGGATCCTGAACACGCTGTCCGCTCCGGTGATCGCGAACAGCCGCGCCACGACCGGGCGCGGACCGGCGAGTTCCAGCCGCAGTCCGGCCGTCTCGGCGTCGAGGCGGGCGCGCAGGAGGATGTTGAGACCCGTCGAGTCGCAGAAGCGCAGTTCCCCGAGGTCGACCACGATCCGCTGGATGCCGTCGTCCGCGGATCCGGTGAGCGCGGCCCGGAGGCCGTCCGCCGTGTCGTGGTCCAGCTCGCCGGCCACGGTGACGATCCGCACCGGCCCTTCGCGGTCCACCGCGACCCGCAGGTCGCCGCGTTCGCGTTCCTTCTCCCCCTCCGCGGGGTGCTCGGCCGGCCGTGGCATGACGGGCTCCCGATCCGGTCGGGACGGCGGCGTGCCGTCCCGACCGTCATCCCGCGCGACACCACGGGCCGCCCGGACGACCGGGTTCCATGGCGCTGTCCCACGTGCGGCCAGGCGGACCGCCTGCTGGTCGTCCATGACCCGCGTTTGCCCTTCCCGGGCCGGGCTACACGCACGGATGAGCAGGAGGCGGAGGCGATCCCATTGGCGACACCGAACACCGGCCGGAGCGGACACGTCCGCCCGCCCCGGACCGGCCGGCAGGAGTCGGCCGAGGAGCGGGCGGCCGGTCCTCCTGCAACGGCACGCCACACCCGTCCTCCCCGGCTCCGGCGGCGGGCCGCACCCGGTCCGGTGAGGGGGCGGGCGCCGACCGGCGGGTCACAGCGGTGGAGCCGCCCGCGTCACGTCGGCAGGCCGGCCAGTGCGGAGCGTGCGCGGTCCGCCAGCCCGTGAGCGCCGCAGCTGACCGCCAGGTGCAGCGCCCGATCGAGGTGATGGCGTGCGTCGGCCCGCCGGCCGGTCTCGGCGAGGGCCGAGCCGAGGTCGGCCAGGGCGACGGCCCTCTCGTAACCGCTGGGGGATCCGGCCAGCCGGTGGACGGCCTCCTCCAGCATCGCCAGGGCGGGCGGTCCGTCATGGACCGCCGCACACAAGCGCAGCGCGCTGCCGACCGCCGTAACGGGACCGAACTCCCGCGCGCGTCGCACCGCCTCGGCGCCGAGTTCCCGGGCCCGGTCCGGGTCCGACGGTGCCACCGCGAGCGCCAGGTGGCCGATCCACGACGCCCACACCGGGTTGCGCCAGCCACGGGCGTCCAGGGCCGCCCCGGCGGCCGCCAGCGCCTCGGCCGCGCCCGCGTGGTCGCCCTTGGCGAGCAGCAGCCTGCCGTAGAGCGTGGGGGCGTCGGGCAGCACCATGACCGTGGGGTACGGCGGTCCGAACGCGTACGTCTGCGCGAGCTCCCACGCCTCGTCGGCCCTGCCGCGGGCGAGCAGCGTGTCCGCCAGGACTCCGACGGCGAACCATTGCAGGGGGATGCCCGGTCCGATGCGCTCCGCCAACCGCAGCGCGCGCCGCAGGAACGTCTCGGCCTCGTCGAGGGCGCCGCTCCTGAACCTCAGCAGGCCCATGAGGCAGAGGGCGAACCCCAGGTGGGCGCCGCTCCACCCGGCGACCTGGTAGGCCAGGACCGCTTCACCGAACAGTGCCTCGGCCCGGTCCACCCGGTCCGCGTACAGGTAGCTGATGCCCAGGATGCCGGGCAGCTCGAAGCCCCAGGTCGTGTCGGTCCAGCCGAGGCCCGGCGGGAGCCGCCCCTCGTCGGTCACCGACTCGGCGAGCGCCATCGCCTCGGTGACGTCGCAACCCCGCAGGACCAGCTCCCAGCAGCGCAGGACGGACACCGCCGCGGTCAGGCCGTCGTCCCCGGGCAGGTCGTCCTCGGGCAGGTGCCGGCTGTACTCCGCCAGCCGCCGCGACCGGTCCGGGCCGTCCTGCTCCACCGCCTGGAAGGCCGCGAACATGAAGGTCGCCACCTCCAGGCGCCGTCGGCCCGGGCCGGCGGCGGTGCGCTCCGCCTCCTCGGCACAGACCGCCGCGGCCTCGCCGAGCCGGTTGCTGTGGGCCAGCGCCTGGGCGAGCCGGAAGGTGGCGTCCACCCGGAGTTCGGGGGTGAGCCCGTACTCCTCGCCGAGGGCGAGCCGCAACTGGTTGACCGTGGCGGCGGGATCGGTCAGCAGTGCCGAACAGCCCAGCTCGTACAGGACGGCGGCCCGGTCCTCGTCGTCGGGCGGCTCGCTCATCGCCCGGCGCAGGCAGCGCTGCGCCGCCTCGGGGGCGCCGATGGCCAGGTGTTCGGCGGCTGCCAGCCGCAGCTTGCGGACGGTCTCGTCGTCGCCGTCCGGGTGGGTCTCCAGCAGGTGGCGGGAGGCCACCAGCAGGCCCAGGCCGGCGTTCTCGACCTCGGTAGCGGCGACGCCGTGCATGCCGGTGCGGGTGGCGGGCGGCATCGACTGGTAGATCGAGCTGGCGATCAGCGGGTGGACGAACTCCAGGCGCCCGTCGGCCGTGGAGGTCAGAACCCGGTGCCGGCGCAGTTCCCGGACGGACTCGGCGGCGGCATCCGGCCCCTGGACGCAGATGGCGCCCGCGAGGTCCTGGCGGATGCCGGTGCCGAGCAGGGACGCGGCCCAGGCGAACCTGAGGGTGCTCGGGCCGAGCCTGTCGAGCCAGTGGCCGAGGGTCATTCCCATGGCCTCGGCGGCGAGTTCGCGCAGCTGGCCCGCGTTGGTGTCGACCGGGTCCAGCCGCTGGTCACGGACCTCGCGCAGCAACTCGGCGGTCTCGTAGGGGTTTCCGCCGGTGACCGCCCACACGTGGCGGCAGAACGCGTCCTCGGCGGCGTCCCCCAGCGAGGCGCGGACCAGGCCGGCGACGGAGGCGGGCTGGAGCGGGCGGAGTTCGTGCAGGCGGTCCGCCCGGCCGAAGACGTTCCGGCGGAAGTCCGAAGTGCCGTCGGGGAATTCGTCCCGGCAGGCGAACACGAGCAGGACCGGGAGCTCCCGGGAGCGGACGGTGAATCCCGCCAGCCAGCCGAGGGACTCCGGATCGGCCCAGTGCAGGTCGTCGACCATCACGGCCAGTGGCGCCCGCCGCCGCAGGAGCTGGATCAGGACGAAGTCCAGGCCGTCGCGCACCCCTTGGGGATCGAGTCGTCCGGCGGGTGGCAGCAGGCCCACCGCCGGTCCGACGATGTCGAACCAGTGCCCGAAGACCTCCTCCCGCTCGCTCGCGGGCAGTCCGGCGAGTGCGGGCTGGAGCAGCTGGCGCACCACGTGGAACGGCTCGTTGCGGCGCTGCTCGCCGCCACGGGCGAAGAGCACGGTACAGCCGGCGCGCTTCGCCAGCCGTCGCGCCTCGGAGAGCAGGGAGGTCTTGCCGAGGCCGGCCGGGCCGACGTAGAGCAGCAGTTCCCCGACGGCGACGTCGCCCTGCACCTCCGCCGTCCGGCAGACGGAGCGTACCGCCTCCGCGGTCGACCTGATCTCCGCCTCCCGCTCGTGCAGCGCGGGCCGGTCCGGCCCTCCGGACCCGGCCACATCGCTGTCCCGCCCCGGGAGCCCGTTCACTTGCTCGGCCACCGCCGTCCCTTCCCCGTTCCTGCCCCGTGCGGCGAGGCTAGCGCCATCCGGCTGTCGGCGTGGCGGCATTCGCCGGGAGAAACGCGTACACGATCGGCGAGGACGGTACGGACGAGCCGGTGCCCGGCACACGCGAGCGGGTCGCGTGTGCCGGGCACCGGCGGTGTGGTGGTCCGTCAGACCTGGACGAACACCCAGCGCTGCAGCGGGCTGCCGGTGATGTCCCACAGGCCGACCCGGTTGCCGTTGCCGCCGCCGTCGGAGGCGTAGGCATCCATGTCCAGGCCGCCGCCCCCGCTCTCGACGGAGACCTCGTAGTTGTCGGTGTCGCTGTGGTAGTACGGCCAGAAGTGCTGGCTGAGGTAACCGTTGCAGTCCCACAGCCGGAACTGCAAGCCCTTCGCCCCGCCCGGATAGTCCAGGCAGCGGCCGCTGCGGGCATTCACCATCACCATGTTGAAATACCCGCCGGAGGTGGTGTAGCTGATCTGCCACTGCTCGCTGATACCGCCGTTGCAGTCCCACAGGCCGACGGGGTTGCCGTTGTCCCCGCCCCAGCTGTAGAAGGCGTCCAGGCAGCGGCCGGTGCCGACGTTCTTGATGTAGTAGGTCCCGGGGATGATCCCGGTGTCCGCGAGGCGGTCGGAGTCCGACGCCTTCGCGGGCGCCGCGTTGACGGGCGCCGCGTTGACGGGCGCCGCGTTGACGGGCGCCGCGTTGACGGGCGAGGCCAGCGCGGCCGAGCCGGTGGCCAGGAGTGCGGCCGCGGCGGTGGCCACCGCAGTGCGCTTGAACAGGCTGAACATGGTTCCCCTTTGTCGTTGCGTTCCGGAGGTCCCCCGATCGGGGCTGGGCACGATGCTCACCGCGACCCCGACCGCCCGGACAGCCCCGCCGGCCGACCCGTTGCCGATTTCTGCAACGCCCCCGAAAACGCCCCCGGAACGGCCCGGACACCGGCTCCCGCCCGCGCTACGGTGTCCCTTCCGGCGACGGGGACGGGGCAGGGGCAGGGGACATCGACGGGTCAGGGGACGGGGCAGGGGCCGGCAGGGCGGAGGCCAGCGACGGCAGCCCCGTGGCCAGCACGACCCCCAACTGCAGCCGGTTGTCCACCCCGTACCGGTCCATCAGGTGCCGCAGCGTGTACCCCACCGTCCGCACGCTCACCCCCAGCCGCCCCGCCGCCGTCGCGTCCGAGTGCCCGGCCAGCAGCAGTTCCACCAGCCGCCGCTCCCGGCCGGTCAGCACCACCCGCACCGACGGTCCCGGATCGCGCGCCCGCTCCCAGGCCCGCTCGAACACCCCCACCAGCGTCGCCACCAGGGTCGGCTCGGCGACCTCCAGCACACCCCGCTCGGCCCGCAGTGGGTCGGCCGGCAGCAACACCACCCGCCGGTCGAAGATCATCAGCTTGGTCGGCACCGCGTCCGCCACCCGCCGCACCCCGCCCAGCCGCACCAGCTCCGGGCAGCGGTCCAACTCCGTGTCCCCGCAAGCGGTTCCGAGCGTACGGACGGCCACGCCGCGCGCCAGCAGCCGCAGCGTCTCCTCGCCCACCACCACAGCCTCCGCGGACGGCCGCCCGTCCGGCGGATGGCTGGTCAGCAACTCGGCGCGCTGCCGCTCCCGCAGCACCTCCACCCGTTGCCGTATCGCCTCCGCACTGCCCAACGTCCGCACGCGCGGCGCCGGACCGGCCGGCCAGGACAGCTCGGTGCCCGTCACCGCCTCCAGGTGCCGACGCGCGACCGCGAGCGGATCCACCACTGGCCGCCCACGCTGCCGCAACCGCTCCAGCAGGACCGGCGGCGCCACCGCGCACCACCGCCGCGCACCAGCCGTGCCGGTGCCGGGGGTGACCGCCCCGGCGGCGGCCAGTTCCTCCAGCGCCAACGCGACCCGGCGCCGCGCCATGCCCAGCTCGCGCGCCGCCGAGGAAGGATCCAGCGGGCCGTTGTGCACCAGCAGCCGGTACACCAGGTCCGCGTCGGGCGACAGCGCCCAGCGGGTCAGCGAGGGCACCGGCGGCGCGGACGTCACCACACGCCCGGGTTGCACGCCGAGCCGCCGTCCGGCCCCGGCCTGGCGAAGCCGCAGTACGGCGGCTCGTCCACCGACAACACGCTCAGGTCCGTCATCGGCGCGAAGGAGAACTGCGGTGGGAGGGTCTTGCTCGCGGTCACCGTCCAGCACACCGCGTACCCGGTCACGTGCGCCGCGTCGACGCTGTTCGGGCGCCCCAGCACGCACAGCCCGGCGGTGCCCGTGTCGAACGGGATGTGCGCGTCGATCGCGCCGTACGAGCTGAACTGCGCCGCACTGGGCGGGTCCACCTGCCAGCGGCCTGGGGTCGTGGGGTCCGGGTGGTAGGTGATGACCTTCAACTGGGCCTGATCCGGGGCCACTTGGCAGCCCTGGGTGAGCCCGCTGTTCGGCGGGTCCGCCTTGCCGGTGATCGCCGCCACCCCGCCCGTCTCCACCGGCGTGTCCGGATAGATCCCGTACGAGGCGCACAGCGCGCGGTAGTTGACGTCCGCGCCCGCCGCCGGAACAGCACCCGCCGGAGCAGCCCCCGCCCCGCTCACGGCCAGCGCCAACATCAGCGCCTGGGCAGCGCGACGCGGACTTGTCCCCCTGGACAGCATGATTCCCCCTCGCGACACCGGGCGACCCCAACCCCCGTGGCGGGCCGTCCCGGGACAACAGGCACCAGTGTCCGCCGACCGATCCGGCGGACACAAGCATTCCGCCCGCCCTGGCGATCGCCCTGCGCCGTTTCAGCCGGCTGCCGCGCGGCGGCCGACGGACGGCCACCCCGCCCCTGGTTGGGCTACCGCGCCAGCCGGCCCAGCAGGGCGGAGGCCGCCGTGATGCCGAGCAGGGTCGCCAGGGTCAGCACCGCGAAGTCCAGCGGGAGGTGGGCGCGGGTGCCGATCAGCAGGCCGCGCAGCGCGTCGACCTGGTAGCTGAGCGGGTTCGCCTTGCTGACCGCCTGCAGCCAGCCGGGCATCAGGTTCACCGGGTAGAGGGCGTTGGAGCCGAAGAACAGCGGCATGGTGATCGCCTGGCCGATGCCCATCAGCCGGTCCCGGGTGAGCACGATGCCGGCGATGGCCATCGACAGGCAGGAGAAGAAGGCCGAGCCGAGCAGCACCACCGCCACGACCCCGAGCAGCCGCAGCGGGTTCCACGTCATGGCGACCCCGAGCACCGCGGCGATCAGCACCACGACGACGGCCTGCAGGACCGCCTTGACCCCGGCGGCGAAGGCCTTCCCGGTGACCAGCGCGGCCCGCGGGGTCGGGGTGACCAGCAGCTTGGTGAGCACGCCGGAGTCCCGCTCCCAGATGATCATGATGCCGTAGAAGATCGCGATGAACATCGCGGACTGGGCGATGATCCCGGGGGCCAGGTAGTCCAGGTACGGGATCCCGCCGGTCGGGATGGCCTTAAGCCGGGTGAAGGTCTCGCCGAAGATCAGCAGCCACAGCGCCGGCTGGACGGCCCGGGTGTACAGCTCGGTACGGTCGTGGCGCAGCTTCTGCAGCTCGACCGCGCACATCGCCACCACCCGGGCCGGCACCAGCCGCCAGCCGGTGCGGGCGCGCGGGGGCACGAGCAGCAGGCCGAGGTCGGGGCGGTCGTCGGTCGGGGCGGCGGCGCCGTGGGTGGTCGGGGCGGCAGGTTCAGCCGACGCGGTTGGCCGTGCGGCGGGTCCGGCGGACATCGCTGAAGTCTCCTTCCGAGGCCTCGCCGCGGGCCAGGTCACGGCCCGCGAAGTGGCGGAACACGTCGTCCAGACTGGGGTCGGTCTGGTGCGGATCCTGCTCCCGGACCTGGGCCTTCAGCTCCGCCGGGGTGCCGAGCGCGCGGATCCGGCCGCGGTCCATGAGGGCGATCCGGTCACAGTGGCGGTCGGCCTCGTCCATGTAGTGGGTGGTGACCAGCACGGTCATGCCGGTGGCCCGGCGGACGGCGTCGACGCGCTCCCAGACGCCGGTGCGGGCGATCGGGTCCAGGCCGATCGTGGGCTCGTCCAGGACCAGCAGCCGGGGCGCGCTGACCAGGGCCTGGGCGAGTTCCAGGCGGCGCACCATGCCGCCGGAGTAGGTGGCGGCCATCCGGTCGGCGGCCTCGGTGAGGTCGACGGCGGCCAGGGCCTGGGCGACCCGCTCGGCGCGCTCGGACCGCGGCACGTCGAAGACCCGGGCGAACAGTGCCACGTTCTCCCGTCCGGTCAGCCCCGCCTCGGCGGAGAGCTGCTGCGGCACGTAGCCCAGCAGGCGGCGGACCTCCATGCGCCGCCTGGCCGCGTCGTGGCCGAAGACCCGGACCATGCCGCCGGGCACCGGCAGCAGTGTGGTGATCGCGCGGATCGTGGTGGTCTTGCCCGCGCCGTTGGGGCCGAGCAGGCCGAACACCTCGCCGGTGTGCACGGTCAGGTCGATCCCGTCGACGGCCCTGGTGCTGCGGCCCTTCCCCCGGCCGTGGTGGAACGTGTACTCCAGGGCGCGGCAGACCACCGCGTCGTCCTCCGCAGGCGTCATCGCTCCTCCTCCCCCGCCGGGCCGCGCAGGCCCGCCGCGACACCGCGCAGCGCGGGCAGCGCGGCGGCCAGCGCCGCCCGGTCCTCGGCGGGCAGCTCCGCCACCACCTCGCCGACCAGTGCACTCCGGCGGGCCTGCCAGGCGGCGAGCCGTTCGACGGCCTCGTCGGTCGTGTGGAGCAGCGCGGCCCGGCGGTCGGCCGGATCCACCTCGCGCCGCAGCAGTCCCTGGGCGACCAGCTGGTTGACCAGGGTGGAGACCGAGTTCCCGGCCAGGCACAGTTCCTCGGCCGCGTCCGAGACCCGCAGCCCCGGGGCGTCCATGACCAGCCGCAGCAGTTCGACCTGTGCGCCGCGCAGCCGCGGCTCCGCCAGGCCCTGCCGCAGCCGGCGTCGGACCAGGCGCTGGATCCCGACGAGGAGCGTGGTGAACTCGTCGGCCAGCGCGGCGTCGAGCGTTTCGTCGCGCCCTTCATCGAGCGTTTCGTCGAACGTTTCGTTGAGCGTTTCCGGGGCCGCCGCACTCATACCGCCATTTTAGCTCTCAGTCAGAGGTATCTGTCCAGAGTCCGGGTCTGGGCGGTGTCAGTTGGGATCGGCGGACGTCCCGTCGTCCGGCGCGCCGAGCAGCGCGAGGAGGCTGCGGCGGGCCACGTCGACGTGCTCGCCGGCGAGCCGGTCGAGCTCCTCGGCCGCACCGCCCTGCCGCAGCAGTCGGGCCAGTTCACGGTGTTCGTCGACGACGAGGGCGCGGTACTGCCCCCGGGCGTGCGAGACCCGTTGCAACTGGAACAGGAACACCTGGGACCGCACGGCCTGCCAGGCCTCGGTGAGCCGGCGGTTTCCGGCTGCGGCGTAGATCTGGTCGTGGAACGCCATGTCCAGGGCGAGCAGGCGCGGCACCGCGGCGTCGGCGGCCAGTTCGGCGGCCATCTCGTCGACGAGCCGGTCGAGTTGGTCGAGCTGCCGCGAGGTGGCCAGGCGCATGGCAGTGACGGCGGCGAGCCGGTCGAGTGCGACACGGACCCGGTAGACCTCCTCCACGTCGGTGACGGTCGCCTCCACCACGGTGGTCGGACGGTGCCAGCCGGTGCGGATCAGCCCCTCCCGTTGCAGCTGGGCGAGCCCCTCGCGCACGGCGCCGCGGCTGACGCCCAGGGACTCGGCCAGCTCGACCTCCCGCAGCGGCGCGCCGGGCGGGAAGCGGCCTTCGAAGATCGCGTCGCGGACCCGGTCCGCGACCTCGTCGGCCAGCCCGCGTCGGGCCGCCTTCGGCAGGGGTTCATCCTTCATGTTCGAATGTTGACATTCGGACACCGCGGGGATCAAGGTGGGGGCATGACCCGTCCTGCCTTCCATCTCGCCATCCCCGTCGACGATCTGGCCCCGGTCCGGGCCTTCTACGGCGATCTGCTCGGCCTCGAAGAGGGCCGCTCGACCGACGGCTGGGTCGACTGGGACTTCCACGGACACCAGGTGGTGACGCACGTGGTGCCGGGTCCCCGTCCGGAAGCCGCCGGGCACGGCACCGTGGACGGCACCCGCGTCCCGGTCCCGCACTTCGGGCTGGTGCTGAGCGTCGAGGACTTCCAGGAGCTGGCCCGACGACTGACGGAGGCCGGTACCGATTTCGTCATCGAGCCGTACCTGCGCTACGCCGGGAAGCCGGCCGAGCAGTGGACAATGTTCCTGCTCGACCCGGCCGGCAACGCCCTGGAGTTCAAGGCGTTCCGCGACGAGACCCGGCTCTTCACCCGATGAGGGGCGTCCTGGTCACCGGGGCGTCGCGGGGCATCGGCCGCGCCGTCGCGCACGCCTTCGCCGCCCGCGGCGACCGGGTTGCCGTGCACTACGGTTCGAGCGCCGCGGAGGCCGAGGCGACGCTCGCCGCGCTGCCCGGCGAAGGACACGTCCTGGTGGGCGGCGACCTGAGCGATCCCGCTGCGGCGAAGCGGGTCGCGGACGTCGCGGAGGCGGCGCTGGGCGGGGTGGACGTCCTGGTCAACAACGCCGCCGTGGCCACCTCGGCGGCGAACGCGCACCCGGTCGCCGAGGTGTCCTACGAGGACTGGCAGCGGATCTGGCGGCAGATGATCGACGTGAACCTGCTCGGCGCGGCGAACCTCAGCCACTGCGTCGCGCGCCACCTCATCGCCCGCGGCGCGCCCGGCCGGATCGTGCACATCGGCTCGCGCGGGGCCTTCCGCGGCGAGCCGGACCACCCCGCGTACGGCGCGAGCAAGGCCGCGCTGCACGCGTTCGGCCAGTCCCTGGCCGTCGCGCTGGCCCCGCACGGGATCGCGGTGACCTCGGTCGCGCCCGGCTTCACCGCCACCGAGCGGGTCGCCGACCGGCTGACCGGCCCGTCGGGCGAAGTCCTGCGCGGGCAGAGCCCGTTCGGCCGGGTCGGCACCCCGGAGGAGGTCGCCGCCGCCGTGGTCTACCTGGCCTCGGCCGAGGCGACCTGGGCCTCCGGCACGGTCCTCGACCTCAACGGGGCGTCACACCTGCGGCTGTGACTCCGCGCCGGCCGTCCCTGCGGATGGCCGGCGCGGACGGTCAGCGGTAGCCGTACGCCTGCCAGTTGTCCAGGACGTGCCGCTGGAGCTCCGGGGACCAGTTGTGGGCGAAGTCCGAGGCCACCGGGCGCTCGTCGGCCAGGTCGGTCAGGGACACGTGGCCCTCGATGATGATCTCCGCGGTCGCCGGCACGAGGAGGTCGACGGTCTCGGCCCGCACCATCTCCAGCGGTTCGCCGAAGTAGGCACCCAGGAAGTGCGACTCGTCCTCGCCCTCAGGGACCGGCATGCCGCCGACGTACGGCAGGCCGGGCTCCACGCCCAGCGCGACGGGCTTCGCTGGGTCGCTCGCCACCGGTTCCATCCCCCGCGTGCCTGACAGTGCGTCAGCGACTGTGGTTACGGGTGGGATCACCGACAAGGGGCGTCCACTGGCGGCCGCTTCGGCCGCTGCGAGGACTACGCGTGTTCGTCGTGTTCCGTTCAGATGCCGCTTACCCCACCATGGAACGGTGTCCGACGCGCCTACGCGCGTAGCACCGCCCCCTGCTTCCCCCACGACACAAGGAAACTGACGCATGCCCAGCATCAGGTACACCCTCAGACCCCTCGCCCTGACCGCCGCCGCCCTGACCGTGCTCGCCGGCGCGAGCGCCGTACCCCGCCAGGTCGCGGCGGCCGCGACCCCGACCACCGCCGCGACGACGACCACGCCGCACCGCGTCCTGTTCGACAACAGCAAGGCCGAGACCGCCGGAAACGCCGACTGGATCATCAGCACCAGCCAGCCGGACCCGCTCGCGCAGAACCCCAGCCCCCAGTCCGAGAGCGACTGGACGGGCGCCATCTCCAGCTGGGGCGTCGCCCTGCAGAAGACCGGCCAGTACAGCCTCAAGACCCTGCCGAGCGGCTCCGCCATCACCTACGGCACCGGCGGCGCGCTGGACCTCGCCAACTTCGACGAGTTCGTCCTGCCCGAGCCCAACATCCGGCTGAGCGACGCCGAGAAGACCGCCGTCATGACGTTCGTCCAGAACGGCGGCGGGCTCTTCCTGATCTCCGACCACACCGGCAGCGACCGCAACAACGACGGCTGGGACTCCCCCGCCATCATCAACGACCTGATGACCACCAACTCGGTCAACTCCAACGACCCGTTCGGGCTCTCGGTCGACCTGCTCAACATCCAGACCGACAACCCGAGGGCGATCAGCGACGCCACCGACCCCGTCCTGCACGGCCCGTTCGGCACGGTCACCGGCAGCATCATCCGCAACGGCACCACCTTCACCCTCAAGCCCGCCGACAACCCCTCGGTCAAGGGCATCGTCTACCGCACCGGCTACTCCGGGAACACCGGCGCCTTCTTCGCCACCAGCAGCTTCGGCAAGGGCCGGGTGGCCCTCTGGGGCGACAGCTCGGCCATCGACGACGGCACGGGCGAGGCCGGCAAGACCCTCTACGACGGCTGGAACGACCCGGCCGGCACCGACGCCGCACTCGGCCTGAACGCCACCGCCTGGCTCGCCGCCAGTGGCGGCACCAGCACCGGCAGCGTCGGCCTCACCAACCCGGGCGCCCGGACGGCCACCGCCGGAACCGCCACCAGCCTCCAGCTCTCCGCCACCGACACGGCCGGGGGCACCCTGAGCTACGCCGCCACCGGCCTGCCCGCCGGCCTGGGCATCAACACCGCGACCGGCCTGATCAGCGGCACCCCGACCACCGCCGGGACCTCCTCCGTGACGGCCACCGCCACCGACTCCACCGGCCCCTCCTCCTCCGCCACCTTCACCTGGACCGTCCAGCCCACCGGCGGCGGCAGCACCTGCACCGCGGCCCAGCTGCTCGCCAACCCCGGCTTCGAGGCCGGTACGACGGCCGGCTGGACCGAGACCAACACCAGCGGCACCAGCACCATCAACAGCAGTTCCAGCGAGCCGCCGCACTCCGGCACGTACGACGCCTGGCTGGACGGCTACGGCACCACCAACACCGACACCCTCGCCCAGACGGTGACCCTGCCGGCCGGCTGCAGCAGCTACACCTTCAGCTTCTGGCTCCACATCGACACCGCCGAGCCCACCACCTCCGCCTACGACAAGCTGACGGTGACCGCGAACGGCACCACCCTGGCGACGTACTCCAACGTCAACGCGGCCGCCGGCTACCAGCAGCACAGCCTCAACCTGGCCGCCTACGCCGGGCAGACGGTGACGCTCAAGTTCACCGGCGCCGAGGACTACACCAAGCAGACCTCCTTCGTCCTCGACGACACCGCCGTCAACGTGGCGTGACGCACACCTGAAACCGTCGGCGGTGTGCCCTCCCGCTCAGGAGGGCACACCGCCGCTCAGCCGTCCCCGGCGACGTCGCGGCAGGAGTCCAGCAGAACCGCGAGGCCGCGCGCGGTGGCGCCCTCCCGGACGGCCAGGAAGGTCGGCATGGTCGGCGCCGGGTCCGCGAGCGGGCGGAAGACCGTCCGGGTGGCCGGGAGGACCTCGGCCTGACCGGCGTAGAACACCGTCCAGTGCGAGCCGCCGGCTCCGATCGCGGCGAGGGTGTCCTGGTCGGTGGTGAACGCCGGCCCCAGGACGGGCTCGAAGCCGGCGCTCCGGCAGGCGTCGGCGATCAGGTCGACCAGGTGCGGGTTGGTCTCGCGGGGTGCGATCCGCAGCGGCATCCCGGCCAGGTCGGCGAGGTCGACGCGCTCGTGCGCGGCGAGCGCGTGCCCGGCGGGCAGCGCCACCACGAACCGCTCCCGCCAGACCGGCACCAGGTCCAGCCCCGGACTGCGGGTGACGCCGCGGACGAAAGCGGCGTCGAGCTCCCCGTCCCGCACCCGCTGCAGCCGGTCCGCCGGTGCGGCGCTGACCAGTTCGACGGTGAGGTCCGGCGCCCGGCGGGCCACCGCGGCCAGCAGGCGTTCGAGGCGGGCGCCGAGACCGACGTTGGTGCCGATCCGGAGCAGCGCGGTGCGTTCGGCCCGTACCGCCGCCATCGCCTCCAGCGCCGCCCGTTCGGCGGCCAGGACGGCCCGGGCCCGGTCCACGAAGACACTGCCGGCCGGGGTCAGCACCACGCTGCGGGTGTTCCGGTCGAAGAGTTCGAGGCCCAACTCCCGCTCCAGTCGCCGAATCTGCTGGCTGACCGTGGACTGGACGATGTGCATCCGCTCGGCGGCGCGACCGAAGTGCAGTTCCTCGGCCACCGCGAGGAAGTACCGGATCTGACGAAGTTCCACCTGATCCCCACCCCTGGATTCATCACGTTCGCCGATCAGTGTAGGTGCGGAACGCTCCTTGGTCGCGGCCGCCCGCGTTGCTGTGATGGTCCTGCGCCACCGCACCGGCGGTGGCCCGGGATCGAGGACGGGAAACCATGTCGTTCGCGCACGTCAACGGGATCGAGCTGCACTACGAGGACCACGGCCAGGAGGGCCACGGCCGGCAGGAGGCCCACGGGACCGGCCGCCCGCTGGTGTTCCTGCACGGCTGGGGCACCAGCGGCCGGGCCTGGGACGCCCAGCTCGCCGACCTGGCCCGGGACCACCGCACGGTCACCGTCGACTGGCGGGGCTGCGGCCGCTCCGACCACCCGGTCACCGGCAACGACGTGGCCGGCAACGTCGCCGACGTGCTGGCCCTCGTCGACCTGCTGGCCCTCGACCGCCCGGTGCTGGTGGGCAGTTCGATCGGCGCCAGCTTCGCCCTGGAGGCCGCGCTCGCCGCGCCGGAGCGCGTCGGCGGAGTGGTCTCGGTGGACGGCCCCGGCCACTGGCCGAGCCAGGGCATGGCGCCGGAGCTGAACGCCCTGATGGCCGGGCTGGCCGCCGACCGGGCCGGGACGGTGGCCGACTGGGTGCCCAACTGGTACGGCCCGGCGACGAGTCGGGCCCTGATCGACCGGACCGTGCGGCAGCTCCTCGACTCGGGCGTCTTCATCGACGCCCTGTTCACCGAGGCCCTCTCCTACGACCCGCGGCCCGCCCTCCCCCGGCTCGCCGTCCCCGCGGTCTTCGTACACGGCCGCCTCGACACCGAGATCCCGGTCGAGGTCTCGGAGGCCCTCGCCGCCCTCGCTCCCCACGGCGAGATCCAGGTCATCGAGGACGCCGCCCACATGCCGCACCAGGAGCGGCCCGCGGCCTTCAACGCCGCCCTGCGCGCCGCACTGGCCCGGATGGCGCTCGTCACGGCGTGACCTCGCTGGACGGCCGCGGTCTCGGCTGCACCGGACCTCAGCGGAGCGCGAGCGCGATGGCGCGGGCGATCGGCTGGTCGGTGCAGGATTCGAAGTAGGAGAAGGCCGGGCTGGGATTGACCTCGAAGCAGTAGACCTCGCCGTCGTCGGCCAGGAGCAGATCGATGCCGGCGAGGGTCAGTCCCAGCTGCTCGGCCAGCAGCAGACACCGCGCGGCCAGGTCGTCGGGCGGCTGCCACGCGGAGAGTTCGGCCCGGCCGCCGTCGCGGTGGGCGTAGCGGTAGTCCACCCGGTCGGTCTCGATCCGCGTGGCGAACACCTCGCCGGCCACGGTGTGCACCCGGATGTTGGTGCCCGCGATGAAGCGCTGGAACTGCACGGGGCAGGAGCGGATGAGGGACAGCCGGTCGATGGCGTCCTGGTCGAGGAACCGGACGATGGACCGGATGCCGCTGATCGACTTGTAGACCAGCTCGCCGTGGCGCGCCCTGAAGTCGTGGACGAGCTCGGGGTCGTTGGTGACCAGGGTCTCCGGCACCCGGAATCCGGTCCGGCGGATCAGCTGGGCCTGGTGGGGCTTCGACAGGTTCGACGCCGTCGCGGCCACCCGGTTCATCACGCAGCCCTGGGCGAGCTCGATCCAGGTGCCGAGGGCCTCGTGCCAGGACTGGCACCTCCGCACGGTGTCCTCGCTCGCCGCTCGCACCTCGGGCAGCCCGCGCCAGTCCATCAGCCGGGTGTAGATGCCGGTGACCGTGGCGCAGTCGACGGCGCGGCCGTTCTCCATCAGCCGTCCCCGGATTCCGGTGCCGGTGACCTCCAGCTCGAACGGCAGCTCCAGGAAGCGTCGTTGGTGGAGAACCGTATAGGGCGAGCCGAGCTGGTCGAGTGCCGCCGTCACCCGGGCGATCGGCGACTCGCTCGCGATGCCGCAGACGATGATCATCGGGTTCCTGCCGACAGCCCGGTGAGGTGGTCGAGCAGACGGTCGAGGAACGCGTCGCCGCCGAGCCGGAGGTCGGGCAGGGGGTTCGCTCCTCCGAAGGCCACCCGGTGCCCGCCGTTCCGGTGAAGGTCGATTCCCAGCAGGTCGATTCCCAGCAGGTCGGTGCCGGCGAGCCGGGCGAGTTGTCCGCACGCCTTGGCAAGGTCGCGGGACTCCCCGTCGTGACTCACGTGCTCGCCGAAGACGTGCTCGCCGAGGACCAGAACCCAGCCGGAGCCGTCCGCCGCCCGCCCCGGCTCGACGCCGGGGCGGCTGGACAGCCGGGCCGGCGGCACCGGCAGCCCCGCCCTGGCCGCGAGCACGGTCCACTCCGCGGCCGAGCGCCAGGCTCCGCACAGTCCGTTCGCACAGGGACGGTTGACCGAGACCGGGGCGATGCACGTGAGCAGGCTGAGCAGGAGAGCGCTCAATTCCTCCCGCGCGTACAGAGCGTCGGCCTGCGTTGCGAACGGGAGGGGCCCGACAGGTGCGAAGGCCACCCGGTTGAGCACGCCGTCGATGTCACGGCTGGCCAGAACGCGCCCGTCGGGCAGGCCTATCTCGAAGCGCGCGCCAAGCTGATCGATGCGATGCGCCGACCTCGTGGAGCTGATCAGGGTGTGCGGCGAGAGCAGCTCCAGAGGGTCCAGTCCGCGCTCCCGCAGTCCCGCGTACGCCCACAGCGCCGCCTGGTCGCCGGGATCGCAGAGCACCAGCCACATGCGACGTCTACCCCTCGCCCTGCCCCGTCCCGGGGTCCTCGCCGCTGAGGGCGCTCTCCGACAGATCGGGCCGCAGCTCCGGGCTGATGAAGTGAGCGGACGGTCCGCCCGCCGGAGGAGTGGCGAGCATGGCCTCGGGCGGGCCGGTCTCCTTGAGCGAGTCCTTGTCCTCCTTGCCATCCTTCTCCTTGTGATCCTTCCCAGCCTTCTCCTGCCGGCGCGAGAGCTGGAGCGTCTTCTCCTGATCCACAGGGTCGTTGCACAGCAGGACGTGACTGGCCGTCTGATCCGGTGCGGCGAACGGGCCTGAAGCGGGGGTGACCCCGATCATGAGTTTGTCGCACGCGTTGGGGGCGACGCTGTTCGGAAGATTCTTCAGGACGAAGCCGGCGCCCAGGTCCGCCTCGGCCTGCTCGGCGAACGTCAGCGTTCCCGTACCGATGTTGGCGACGGGCACCGGGATGTCCTCGGTCGCGAAGCCCGCCCGCACGGTCACCTGAACCGAGGTCTTCATCACGATCCGCGGCTGCTGGGCGTCCGCGACGGTCCCTGCCGAGGTCCACACGAACCCGAGCTCCTCGGGGTCGTTGTTCGTGATCCGCACACGCCACGTGCGAATGTCCGGGCTGGAGATGTCCAGCTGCACCGTGAAGACATCCGTGGGCTCCCGCGTCCAGGACGCGGTCGCGACCTCCCGCCCGGTCTCGTCCGCGATGGCCGCCTTGTCGGGAGAGCCCGGGACGGCCGTGATCAGCCCAGTGCCTGCCCGGAGCTCGATGGTCGGCGCTCTCCCGCCCAAGGGCTCGCACTTCGGTCCGCCGGGCACAGTTGGCCCGATGGCCACCACCCGCAGGAACCAGCTCGACGCCGTGGAATCCACGTCGAAGGGGGCCAGCCCGCTGGCGGCCTGGGTCGCGAGCCTGAGCTGGCCGGAAGCGGGGAACATCTGAAATACGGGTTTCATGATCGCCTTCTCTGGCTGTCGAGCTGCGGCGCCTCACCACGTCCCGAGCGGTACGACGTCGACGTAGACGGGTCGCCCCGTCCCGTCGCCCGTCACGGGGAGGGGTTGGGTCTCGAATTCCCGGACGACGAGGCGCTGGGCCCGTTGCCCGGTGTCGGGGAGGCTGATGACGCTGGTCTGGCCGAGGACAGCGGAAGCCGTGAAGATCGTGGACCAGCCGACGACGTCGGCCGCCGTGGTCACGACGGCATCCCGGACCTGGAGTTCGGTCCGGACCAGGTTCCCGGGACCGCCGGGCCCGAGACCGTCCAGGACCACGGTCGCCTGCCCGGCGCTCCGGGTGACCACCAGCCTCCGGTGCGGCGGGAGTTGGACGGGTTCCGTCAGGACCGTCTGCGACACGGCGGGGACGTCGGTGGCGGTGTACGGCTGGTACCGGGCCAGCGCGAGCCGGACGAACGGGAAGTAGGACGAGGAGACGATCGGGGACAGGTCGAGGTCGGCGTACCAGCGGTCGCCCTGCTCGTCGAACTCGACCTGGTACAGGGCCGCGTCCAGCAAGCGCTGCAGTTCGGGAAGGCTCACCTGGGCCCGGTCCGGCGCGTTGACCTGGTCGCGCGTGAGGACGCCCGGCGGTGCCCCGGTGTCCCGGATCGGGTCGCGCCCGGCGACGCCGACGAAGCGGAGGGCCTCGGGGGGCGCCAGTGCGGTGGGAAAGGTGAGCACGGCCAGCGCCTCGCCGTCCCCGGAGACGAACCAGGGCCGGTCGAAGAAGACCCGCAGGCCGCCGCCCTGGCGCAGCCGGGTGAGCGACTGCTGCCCGTCGACGGTCCGGGTCCAGCGGAACGTCGGCATGGCGTACTGGAACTTCGGCGCGGGGGGCCGTACCGAACTCGGCACGTCCGTGTCCGTGAGCGCCCCGGTGGCGAGGCAGGCGCCGGGGTCGGCCGCGAGGACGCGCCCGAAGCAGTCCTCGAACCGCGACACGCCCGTCACCGTGTAGCTCACGCGGTGGTGGCGGGTGTCGCCGAACTCCTGGCGGATCACCGGGAGTGCGTCCCTCGGCGCCAGGTGCTGGACCTCGTAGGACCCGATGTGCGCCATCCGCTTCCGAACGGTCGGCGCGGCCGGCGCGCTGTCGTCGCGGTCGGTCCACTCGGCGTGGATGTCGATCCGTCCCGTGCTCGGCACGTCGATCGAGAGCCCGTCCGTCCCGAGGACGGTGTCGTTGTCGCCGGGCTTCCGTTGGGCGGTCAGCTGCCCGCTCGGGTCCAGTAGCGGGCGTTGCACCGCGTGGACCAGGGTGACCGTCCGTGGCGGTGTGATCAGGCGGTTCTTCCCGAGGACGAGGTCCTGGAACGTCGCCGGGTTCTGCGGGTCGACGCCCAGCCAGATCGCGATGCCGAACAGCTGGACGTGGGCGTACTGCAGGCACGACGGAATGTCGAAGGTCACCTGTTCGGCGGGGCCGAGGGCGACCGTGAGGTGGCGGGCGTCCAGCCTGCTCACCGTGCAGCCGCTCGCGGCCGCCGTCAGCCGCACGGCCGCCGTCCGGCGGTCCGGCCACGCGCCCTGCCAGATGGCGATCACGGGCTTGTCGGGCGGGACGATCTCCCCGGGCCGCCCGTTCGGGCCGATCGGCCGGGGCCGCGCGTTCATGGCGATGAACGCGCCGCTCGGGTCGGCCAGCCACGGCAGCACCGGGTCGGTTTCGGGCACGACGACGTACGGCGACGGCACGCCGGAGCCGGGGTCGGCCCCGACGACGTGCGCGCCGTGGACGTCCAGGAGCTCACCGTCCGCCCGCTTGGCGACCTCGAACAGCCGGTTGACCTCCGGGCCGGGGACCGCGGGGCCCAGCGCGGTGTCGAATCCGCCGTCGTACTGCATCGCCAGGGCGAGCGAGCACTTCGGGGGCAGGAGGTGCCGCAGATCGTAGGAGCGGTAGCCGTGCAGGGCCGCGTAGTCGGTCGCCGACACGCCGCGGTCGCTGCGGATGACCATGCGGTCCTGGCCCTCGCCGTCGGCGAACTCCCGGGTCGGCACGAGTTCCGGCGGTGGTAGCGGCTCGAAGCGCTGGTACGTGAGTTCCTTCGTCTGTTCCTCGGCGGGACCGACCTCGTCGGCCCGCAGGCCGCCCCCGGCCAGGTCGGCGATCCTGACCCGCAGCCGGTAGTCGCGGCCGAACCGCAGCCGTGGCAGCGAGCCGGGCTCGCACTCCACCACCGCGTCGAGGGACGGTGCCACCGGCTCCGGCGGCATCGGGTCCCCGGTGTCGACGATCCGCTCGGGCCGCTGGGCCACCAGGCTCCAGCCGTCCCAGCGCGCCACCGTCTGGTGGAGGTAGAGCACGTCGGCCGGGCCGGCGCCGGTGGCCACCGGGCCGGGCCTCAGGTACCCCTCGTCGAGCAGGCCGGTGGGGGAGGCCGGTCCGAACGGCACACCGCCGATCGTGTAGCGCACCCGCCGCTGACACAGCGAGTGCCACTTCCTGGTCGTGGTGTCGAACACGTCCACCCGGTACCCGCCCAGGAGGGAATCCGCCAGCAGGGCGGACGAGAGCAGGCCGCCGGCCGTCGCGCGCTGCTGTGCCCGCAGGAGTTGCTTCCGGTGCTCCTCCTCCCGGCCGTGGTCCACGAGGGCGAACCCCGTCGAGTGCAGCGCGGGCAGTGCCCCGGCCGGGCTCGTGCCACCGGCCGGGGCCGACGACCCGTCCGACCGGGCGGCGCTGACCAGCCGAAGGGCGGCGCCGTCCACGTCGAACGACATCACCTCGAACCGGGCGTTGCCGGAGGGCGCCGGACCGGCGTTGGCCAGTGGGAGGAGTCCCTCGCTGAAGCCGGTGGAGGTCGGCCCGTCGACGGACGCCGGCACGAAGCGCGTCCCGGTCAGCGTGTAGGCCGTGGACGGCGAGAGATCGGTCTGCGTGGCGGCGGTCCAGCCGGAGGGCGGGTTCGGGTCCGGGCTCGGCCACCGCGGCACCGTGCGCAGTTCCGCCGGGTTCGCCTGGGCGAGCCGGGAGGCGGGCACGGCCAGATCCGTCAACAGGCCGAGCGCGCGCAGCAGGACGGGGTGGTCGGCGAGGTGCACGACGGTGTCGTGGAACTCGCGCTCGGGCGCGGCCGTGGTACGGCGGCTCAGCGGGGTGAACTGGGCGGGGCCGCGCCGGTAGAAGGCGTAGGCCCGGGCGAGCGCCGGTTGGTCCGCGGGGGCACGCGCGGCGTCGTCGTCGAGCGGCAGCAGGCCGGTCTGCCACAGATCGCTGATCGCCCGTAAGGCGGCCTGGAGTCCGGCATCGCTCTCCGGTGCGGCTCCCTGGTGCTCGGAGTGGGCCTGGGCCGTGGCCGTGTAGATGCCGCGGACCTCCGCACCGGCTTGGCCGGCGGGGAAGGCGCGGGTGTCGCGTCCGTCGTAGGAGGTGGCCAGGTAGGGCCGGACCAGCATGTCGGCGGCGAACAGCGCCTCCCAGGCGGCGAGTTGCTCGGCGAGCGAGAACTGCACGGTGCTTCCGTCGAGGGCGACGAACGGGACCCGCGACGACGGGAGCGGTTGCCGGCCGCGGAAGGCGTCGAAGCTCACTGCGGCGAGCCGCTCCGGCCACCTCTGCATCCCGAAGTCCGCCACCGTGAGCCGGGTTCCGTCCGGCCCGAGCAGGCGCGGCGTCAGCAACACCGAGAGCAGCGCCATCGGCTCGGACTGGCCGGGGATCGACACCACCCGGCCGGCCGGAATCACGGTCCAGACGAACTGCCTCTCCAGGCCGGTCGACGACATGAGCTACTCCCCTGCGAACGCCCGGCAGTAGGTCTGCCACGGGAACGACTGCCCCTGGGGCCCGAGCGCGGTCTCGACCGACGATGCCCCTGTACCGGCCGCCGGCGCGAACCGGCGGTGGTCCGCACCGGAGGCGAGCGAGGACCCCGTGAAGCTCTTGTGGCACTCCAGCGTGACGGACGTGGACCAGAAGGTGAGGTCCACCGTGATGACGAGCTTCGCCGAACCGCTCAACACGTTGGTGGTGTCGTCGTACTCCAGGCTGAGGGTCAGCTCGATCGAGACACTGATCAGCCCCAGCACGGACACGCTGCCGCCGATCCGGAGGTAGCCGGTGATCTCGCTGGAACCCCCGCGCTTGGTGAAGACGACTCCGCCGAAGACGTGGACCTCCGCGGACGCGATCGTGAAGTCCATGACGACGGCGGCGCCGAACTCGATCCCACCGGTGACCTGCTGCAGGCCGCTGTCCGGACCGCCGGCGCTCAGCTCGATCTCCAGATATCCGCCGCCGCCGAACCCCGACACGGTGACCAGGAAAGGCCGCTCACGGGTGCCGAAGGCGAAGTCGATGACGATGGGCCGGTTCGTCATGGACAGCGTGACGCCGATCTGCACGGTGAGGTTCTGCAGACTGAACACCATCAGGCCGGCGCCGGGAACGGCGAGGGTGTACGACGCCTTGATCTCGGTGGCCGACACGTCGATCCGCGGCCCGCCACGCCCGGCCTGCGGGATCAACTGCGCCAGTGTGCGAAGGAATTTCAGATTGCCGTTGAGTTCGACGTTCGCCAGTTTGACGTCGAGGTTCAGTCGTTGGCCGGGATCGGCGGTGAAGCGCACGGAATCGAAGGTGAGGGTGACGAGTGCGGCGTCGCCCTTCTCGGGGATCACCAGATCGAAGTTGTCGATCACGCCCGTCGTGTGCAGTTCGGGCCGCCCGCCCACCAGTCGGGACACCGCTTCGAGGCTCACCGACGAGGCGGCTCTGGGGTAGAACGGCGCGACTGGCGGCCCCAGCCCCTGCTTCCAGGTCAGCTTCGCCGACGGGGTGTCCGTACCCTCCCCGGTCCAGAGGAGCTTGGGCTGGTCCGTGACGACGGAGATGAGGTCACGCAGCGGGACCACGCCGAACAGGGTCGCGTCCGGGTCGAAGAGCTTCCGCGGATCCGTCGGGAGCGCGTCGCCGACGGCCGGCCCGAGTGTGCGCGAGATCTGGGTCATGGTCATGTTGGGGGCGGCCAGCGTCCCCGCCCGTGCCCCGGCGGCGCCGAAGTCGATCGTTCGCGGTGCCACGAGGTCGAGCAGCGCGTCGGCCGGCGGAGCGCCCCACGGGGTGTTGACGAGCGCGGTCGAGAACGTCGCCGGCACCGCCGGGATCGGGCCGAGCAGCTGTCGGGCTGCCGGCAGCCCCACCGCCAGCTGAGTCACCTTCGGGTAGAAGCCGACTCCGGTGGGAGAGAGCCCCGCCCCGAGTCCGCCGAAGGTCATCGACTGCACTTCCTGCACCGCGCCCTCCGCCACCTGGGTCGGCGACACCATGGCGAGCGGGATGCGGCTGCCGACGTCCGAAACGGGCCGTCCCAGGGCCGCCTGGCGTCCCGTGCTCGGGCCGCTTCCGTACAGCGCGTCGAGCGCCGCGGCGCAGCCGGCGCCGGTTGCCGCGTCCTCGGCGAACAGCAGCGGCAGGTGCAGTTCCACGGACTCCTGGCCTGCCCGGGCCTGAAGGGTGAACCGGACGGGCTGTCCGCCCCGCGTCGGCCAGAAGCACTTCGCGTTGCAGGACGCGGGGTCCAGCTGGATCCAGGTCGCGGTGTCCAGGTCCGTGGCCTGTCCGGGGTCGATCGCGACTTGCTGGAACGGGAACGTCCGCTCGTGCCGGCCGCCCGCGCCGATGCCGTAGTCGTCGCGAACGGGCTCGGTGACGATCAGGAAGCTCCGCCGGTGCAGCGCGGCCACGGCGGGATCGGTCGGATCGAACCGCCGCTCGTCCAGCTCGACGTAGGCCGCCCGGTGCCCGAACGGGAACAGGGCGCCGGTGACGGAGACCCGGACGTAGAAGTCCCGGCCCAGCGCGGCGTCATGGGTCCATTCCAGCTCGGGCCAGTGGGCCGAGGCTGAGAACCGGGCTCCGTAGGCGCTCAGGATCAGACGGTCGACCGCCACCGGTCGGTTCGGATGCCGGGCCGCGGCCGCGACGATCCGGTCCACCCAGGCGTCCAGCGGTGTGTTCAGGTCGGTCCTGCCGGCCAGGGCTTGGACGGGGTGCACCGCCAGGCGCCCGTCGGGGCCCGCGATGCGGCTGTGCCACAGCTCGGTACCGCCGCCGGTGCCCGGGGCGGGCAGAGTGCGGTGCGCGCACCGGACCCCTTTCTCCAGGGCGGGCTGTTCCAGGGCGAGCACCAGGCGCCACGGGAGTTCGAGACTGGTCACCGCCCCTCCTGCGGAGGCCGCGGTGGTGGCCAGAGGGAGCCGGTTCATCGCGTCGAGCAGACCGGCGACGGTGAGCGTGACCGGGTCCTGGCCGACGGTGAAGCAGAGGTTCGACGGTCCGGCGAGGAAACCCTGGCTCGACGAGCCGGAGCCCAGCACGGTCTCGGCCAGGTGTTGCGGAGGGAAGCCCACGATCAGGCGCCCGCCGGCGGAACCGGCCACCAGCTGCACGGTGCCGTCGGGCTGGGTCCGCTCCTGAAGGCCCTCGCCGCGGACGGTCAGGGTGACGAGGTCCTCCGGGCGCAGCACGGCGTAGCTGCCCGGAGTCCCGCTCAGCAGGTCGACCAGATGCCAGTCGGACCACGCGGTGTCGGACCACCGGTGCATCAGCGCGACACCGGCCCAGACGGCGAACACGTCGGTCCGGCCGCTCCCGGACGAGACCGCGGCCAGACGGGGTCGGGCCTCGCCGCGTGCGGCGAGGTCACCGCCGAGGTGCTCCCAGCCGAGCCATGTGTCGAGGGCGGAGTGCCACAGGCCGTTGTCGCCGCCCAGGAAGACGTCGCGCTCCGTCGCCGCGAAGCACGTGAAGGACCGTCCGCCCCGCTCGGGCAGGTTCCCGAGCTCGTCCCAGACCGGCGGCCCGTCGGCGAAGTGCCCGCGGATCAGGCGCCGCTCCCGGGTGTCGGCGACGAGGAGATCGACCCGGCCGGGCGCGACGGCCACCGCCCCCAGCTGCCCGGGTGTCCGGTCGCCCGGACGGAGCAAAATTGGCCCGCTGCCCGGGCGCCAATGCACGATCTCGCCGCTCGGCGCGCCCGCACTGCAGAAGACGTGCAGATCACCGGGCTGAGTCGTCACGGCCGTGAAACCGGTCGCCGCGGAAGCCTCGTTGAGTACGCCGAGTGACGTCCACTCCGGTCGGTCCTCGCCCAGCTCCTCGCCCTGTTCCTCGCCGGCCACGCGGAGTCGCCAGAGCTCCCCGACGGAACTGAGGGCGAAGAGCTCAACCGGGCCGCCCTCGGCCGCCGTTGCGCTCAACCAGTCGAAGCCCGGAGCCCCGGGCGAGGGCCAGGGGCGGCCGAGCTCACGCCATGCGCTCCACGCACCGTCGAACACCTTGTGCCGTACGGTGCCGTCGTGGGCGCCGAGGAAGAGGTCGAGTCTCCCCCGCTCGGGGGAACAGACGGCCAGGGCCTGCGCCGAGTGGTTCTGCATGGGTTGCCCCCAGCAGGTGAGCGGCGGTCAGCGGTGCCGGGCCTGCAGCAACCGCCGACTCCTGGTTCTCAGGCTATGCCCGGTTCGCCCACGCATCAATATATGCGGGAGCGCGCACGCGCCTCCCCGACGGCCCCGCTACTCCCTGTCAGGAGATGGCAGGGCCGTCGGCCGGCGGCCGTTACGGCAGCTGCACCGGCGTGAAGGTGCCGGCCGGGACGCCGTCGAGGGCGCCGGTGATCGCGCCCTGCCAGATCGGGCCGGCCAGCGTGCCGCCGAAGGCCTGGTCCACCACCTTGCCCCCGATCCTCTGGCCGTCCAGCGGCTTCGGGTTGTCCGAGTCGCTGACGACGGTCGCGCCCGCCATCTCGGGGGTGTAGCCGACGAACCAGACCTGCCGGGCCTTGTCGGTGGTGCCGGTCTTGCCCGCGCTGTCCCGGTCGGTGAGACCGGCCGTCTTGCCGGTGCCATCCTCCACGACGCCCTTGAGCATCGCGGTGACGGTGTCCGCGGTGTTCGCGGACATCACCGACGAGCAGTTCGTCTGCGGCACCGCCAGCTGCTTGCCGTCCGGGCCGGTCACCGAACTGACGGCGGTCGGCGCGCAGTAGGTGCCGTGGGCGGCGAACGCCGCGTAGACGCTCGCCATCTGCAGCGGGGTCAGGCTGTTGGTGCCGAGCGTCATCGACGGCACCACCTGCAGCTTCTCACCGCCGGCCTGCTCGGTGATGCCGAGCTTGTTGGTCATCTGGGCGACGTTGCACAGCCCGGCGTCGGCCTCCAGGTTCGCGAAGTAGGTGTTGACCGACTGGGCCATGGCGGTCTTCATCGTGAAGGCACCGGTGAGGCTCGTGCTGTCGTTGTGCACCTGGCCGCCCGCCTTGAACTTGCCGCCCGCACAGTCCTTCATCGCCGGCCACGGCATGCTGTAGTCGGTGGTGTAACTCTGGCCCGGCGAGATGCCGTTCTCCAGGGCCGCCGCCGCGACGATCGGCTTGAAGGTCGACCCGGTCGGGAAGCCCTCTCCCCCGCCCATCGCCTTGGTGACGTTGTAGTTGATCTGGGTCTGGTTCTTGCTCTGCTCGACACCGTACGGGCGGCTCTGGCCCATCGCGAGAATCTTTCCGGTGCCCGGCTGGACGATGCTCATCGCCGTCGCCGCCTGGTCCCCCGGGAACACATGGCTGGTGACCGAGGAGTTGAGGGCCGCCTGGGCCTTGGGGTCGAGCGTGGTGTGGATCTGCAGCCCGCCGCGCTTCCACACCGCCTGCCGCTCGGCCGCCGACTTCCCGAAGGCCGGATCGGTGAGCACCGTCGTCCGCACGTAGTCGCAGAAGAAGCCCTCGCCCTGCTGCGCCAGGATGCAACCCTGGTGCGGCGCCTGGACGTTCAGCCCCAGCGGGGCGGCGATCGCCTGCTGCTCCTGCTCCTTGGTGATGTGCCCGTACTCGGCCATCTTGCGCAGCACCGTGTCCCGCCGGTCCTTCGCCGCGGTCGGGTTGACCACCGGGTCGTAGCCGGTCGGCGACTGCTCCAGACCGGCCAGCAGCGCGGCCTGCGGCAGGGTGAGGTCCTTGGCGTGCACGCCGAAGTAACGGTGCGCGGCCGCCTCGATGCCGTAGGCCTTCTCGCCGAAGAACGTGATGTTCAGGTAGTTGGTGAGGATCTGGTCCTTGCTCAGGGTCTCCTCGACCTTGATCGCGTACTTCAGCTCCTGGATCTTGCGGCCGACCGTCTGCCGCTGCGCCTCCTGCACCTTCTTCGGGTCGTCGCCCGCCTCGTCCACGAAGACGTTCTTCACGTACTGCTGCGTCAGCGTGGACGCCCCCTGCGCGGTGCCCGAGGTGGCGTTCTTGTTCAGCGCCCGCAGCACACCCTTGAGGTCGATCGCGCCGTGCTCGTAGAAGCGGTTGTCCTCGATGTCCACCAGCGCGGTCTTCACCAGCGGGGACATCTGGTCCGCCGGGACCACCGTGCGGTCGCGGTCGTAGAGCGTGGCGATCGTCCCGACCTGCGCGTCGTACACCGTCGAGGCCTGCGAGAGCGGCGGCGTCTTGAAGTCGTCCGGCAGGCTCTGGAAGTCGTCCGCCGCCGACTGCGCCCCGAGCCCGGCCGCCGCCACCGCGGGCAGGGCTATCCCCGCGACGACCACCCCGGCCAGCGTGCTGACCCCCAGCAGCCGCGCGCCGCTCCACACCTTTTCCACACCTGTCCCCCGCTGCTTCTCTCCCATGCACCCGACCCTATGTGCACGACATGAGAGAACCGAACGGGTTTCCGCTCCGCTCTGTCACAACCTTGCGACAGCCGATGCCGAGGAGGGCGGTGTGGTGGCAGCTGGCGCGCTGCTGCCACCACAGGGCCGGTCAGTTGCGGGCGGCGTCCTCGATGCGCTCCTTGACGGCCTGCATCTGCACGACCGTGTTGGCCTTCAGGTGCGCGGCCATCTCCTCGTCCCCGAAGGGCAGTTCCGCACGGACGTGGAAGTCCTGGACCCACCGCATCAGCACACCCTCCGGAATCTCCCGGTAATCCCAGAAGATGTTCATGTACTCGAAGGGTCCGGTCTCCACCCGGCGTGCCCGCACGCTCCGGGTGGTCCGGTCGCTGGTGCGCTCGGAGACCCAGGAGCGCACCACGCCCTGGTCGTCCGGATGCATGGTGAGCCTGAACCGCACGGTGTCGCCCTGCTGCTCCAGGATCTCGGCGTCGGCGTACTCGGTGAACAGCTGCGGCCAGCCGGCCACGTCGTTCGTCATCTCCCAGACCAGGTCGAACGGTGCCGCCACGACCGTGCTCGACTCGGTGTGCCCGTGCTCGGTGTGCCCGTGCTCGGTCATCGCGCTCACGCCTCCGTGCGCTGCCGGTTGACGTAATCCAGCAGGGCGGCGGGGGTGCGCAGGTCGTCGATCACCTCGTCCGGGATGCCGACGCCGAGCCGGCCCTGGACCTGCGTGACCACCTCCAGGACGGCCAGCGAGTCGTAGCCCAGCTCGCCGAAGTCGGCGTGCAGGATGTCGCCGTCGAGGTCGACGGCCTCGCCGGTACCCACGCACTGGCGCATGATCTCGCGAAGTCCGTCCAGGTTCAGGGTGTCCATCGCTTCAACTCCCTCTCTGATGGCTCTGATTGGCTGGTGTTCACACGGTTCAAACGGCCTTGACGACGACCGCGGCGTTGAAGCCGTTGTGGCCGCGGGCGATCACGAGCGCGGTGCGCACCGCCGTCTCCCGCGGGTCGCCGAGGATCAGGTCGACCGGGCAGTCCGGGGACGGGGCGGTGACGTTCACGGTCGGCGGCACCACGCCGTGGCGGACGGCCAGCAGGGCCGCCACCAGGTCCACCGTCGGACCGGCCGCGTAGAGGCGGCCGGTGGTGGTCTTGGGCACGGTGACCGGCACCGCGGCGGGCCCGAACACCTCCGCCAGCGCCCGGCACTCCAGCCGGTCCAGCTCCGGAACGCCGTAACCGTCGGCGAAGACCACGTCCACGTCGGCCGGCGCGCACCGGGCGTCGGCCAGCGCCCCTTCGATCGCCCGGCGCAGGTTGGGCCCGCGACCGGTGCCCGGGCGCGGGTCGAAGGCGGTGGCGTAGCCGGCGATCTCGCCGTACGGGCGCACGCCGCGGGCGCGGGCCGACTCGGCCTCCTCGACCAGCAGGATCGCGCCGCCCTCCCCCGGCACGTAGCCAGAGGCCGCGGTGTCGAAGGGCAGGTACGCCCGGGCCGGGTCGTCGCTCAGGCTGACCAGTCCGGGCGGGATCTGGCCGACGAGGCCCGAGGGCGAGAACGAGGAGTCGGTGCCGCCGGACAGCACGAAGGTCGTGCCGTTGCGGATCACCCGCCGGGCCTGGCCCACGCACTCCAGCCCGCCGACCTGGTCGGCGATGAAGACCCCGCTCGGCCCGCGCATGCCGTGCCGGATCGAGATCTGGCCCGAGTTGGCGGCATAGAACCAGGCGATCGCCATGTACGCGCCGACCTGGGACGGTCCCTTCGCGTAGAGGTTCTGCATCTCGCGCTGGCCGAACTCGGCGCCGCCCGTGGCGTTGGCGGTGACCACGCTCATCTGGTACTCGGGCTGCTCGGCCGGGTCCAGCTCGCCGTCGAGCAGCGCCTCCTCGGCGCAGACCAGGCCGAACTGGGTCATCAGCGCGGTCTCCACGACGACCCGGCTGGGCAGCAGCGCGTACGGGTCGAAGTCCGGCACCTCGCCGATCACCTTGATCGGGTAGCCGGACGGGTCCATCCGCGTCATCGGCGCGAGCGCGCTTCGGCCGTCGAGGGTGTTGGCCCAGTAGGTCTTCACTCCGATCCCGGTGGGCGCGACGACCCCCAGGCCGGTGACGACCGCGCGCTTACTCGGTCCCGTGTTCATCGGCGGGCCTTCCCTTCGCCGGCCAGCACGATCGCGCTCTGGAACCCGCCGAAGCCGCTCCCGACGCTGAGGACCACGTCGGTCCGCTGCTCGCGGGCGACCTTCGGCACGTAGTCGAGGTCGCACTCGGGGTCCGGGGTCTCCAGGTTGGCCGTCGGCGGCACGGCGTCGTGCTCGATCGCCAGGCAGCAGGCGGCCACCTCGATCGCGCCGATCGCGCCGAGCGAGTGCCCGATCATCGACTTGATCGAGCTGACCGGGACGTCGTACGCGTGCGCGCCCAGGGCGCTCTTGAAGGCGGCGGTCTCGTGCCGGTCGTTCTGCCTGGTGCCGGAGCCGTGCCCGTTGACGTAGTCGATCTCGTCCGGGTTCAGCCGGGCCTGGTCAAGGGCGACCCGGATCGCCTCGGCCATCTCCCGGCCGTCCGGCTTGAGACCGGTCATGTGGTAGCCGTTGGCCCGGCTCGCGTACCCGACCACTTCGCAGTAGACGTGCGCGCCGCGTCTGCGGGCGTGCTCCAGCTCCTCGAAGACCATGACGGCCGAACCCTCGCCCAGGATCAGGCCCTTGCGGTTGCGGTCGTACGGGCGGCAGGCGTGCTCGGGGTCGTCGTTGGCGGTGGACTGGGCGCGCAGGGTGTCGAAGCAGGCGACCGTCACCGGGGAGACCGGTGCGTCGGTGCCGGCCGCGAGCACCACGTCGGCGCTGCCCTCGCGGACCAGTTCGAAGGCGTGGCCCAGCGCGTCGATGCCCGAGGTGCAGCCGGTGGAGACCAGCGCCACGGGGCCCTCGGCGCCGCAGGACCAGGCCAGCTCGGCCGCCATTGAGCTGGGGACCATGACGTCGTACAGGTGGGGGACGGCGTACTCGGGGTCCACGAGCCACTTGCGGCCGCCGTCGCTGAGCACCACGTACTCGCGTTCCATCAGCTCGGTGCAGCCGATCGCGTTGCCCAGGGAGACGCCGACGCGCGCCGGGTCCAGCGCGCTGCCGGCCAGGCCGCTGCCCGTCAGCCCGCTGTCGGCCAGGGCCTCGCGGGCGGCGACCAGCGCGAGTTGGCCGGCCCGGTCCATGCGGCGGGCCTCCTGCGGTGAGAGGCCGACGGCCAGCGGGTCGAAGTCGATCTCGGCGGCGACCTGGCAGCGGAAGTCCGCCGGATCGAAGTGGGTGATCCGGCGGGTGGCGGTGCGGCCGGCCATCAGGGTCTCCCAGAACGCGGCGGTGCCGATGCCCCTGGGTGCGATCACCCCGATCCCGGTCACCGCGACACGGCGCTCGGTCATGACGTCACAGCTCCAACCTGCGGCAACTCGCCGTCGGCAACAGGGAGTTCCTCGGTGTCCACGTGCCCGAGCTCCGGGCGGGGGGCGAGCGGGCCCAGGAAGAACACGGCGAACATCTCCTCCTCGCCGGAGTTGTCCATCCGGTGCCTGAGCCCCTTGGGGATCATGAAGGAGTCACCCGCCGACAGCACGATCGGCTCGCCCTCCAGGCGCAGCGTCATCCGGCCGCTGACGATGTAGAAGTACTCCTCGGAGTACGGGTGGTAGTGCTCGGAGACGAACTCGCCGGGCATGAGCGACCCCGCGCCCAGGAAGCCCGCGGTGGCCCCGCAGGTCCTCGGGCTGAGCAGGACGCGCAGGTCGCCGCCCCGCCGCCGGTTCGGCGGGACGTCCGCGAACGCGACCTTCCGGGGTTCGCCGACAGGGGTTGAAGTCATGACCTCTCCTTCTTGGAAAACCGATGAAGAACCGATGAAGAACTGATGTAGCGTCAGATAGCCAGCTGTACGCGGTACTCGGCCAGCCAGGTGTTGAGCTGGAGCGCGAACTCGATGTTGGTACGGCCGAGCCAGTCCTGTCCGTCGTGCCGGTCGGCGCCGACGGCCGCGCGCGCCGCGGCCGGGTCCAGCAGCGGAGCCACCGGGGCGGCCGGGTCGTCCAGCACGGCGGCCAGCTCGCGCTGGAGCATCCGGGCGTAGACCGGGTCCTGGTTGACCGGGAACGGGCTCTTGCGGCGCTGGGCGACGGAGCGCGGCAGCAGCGGGGCGACGGCCGCCCGCAGCAGGCTCTTCTCGCGCCCGTCGAAGGACTTCATCCGCCAGGGCACGTTGAACGCGTACTCGACCAGGCGGTGGTCGCAGAACGGCATCCGGGCGTCCAGTCCCGTCGCCCTGCCGATCCGGTCGTCGCGGTCCAGCAGCCGGGGCAGCCACCAGGTCAGGTGGAGGTGGCAGTGCCGGCGCATCAGCTGCTCGTGGCCGCTCTCGCCGTCCAGCTGCGGCACCTCCCCGATCGCCCGGCGGTAGCTGTCGGCGCCAAAGCCACGCAGGTCCAGGTCGCGCAGCAGCCCGCGGTCGAACAGGCCGAGCCCGAGACCGTCCCGGGACTTCTCGTGCGCCTGCTCGTACGCCACCCACGGGAAGTGGCCGGCCCGCACCAGCGCGTCGTCGTGCATCCAGGGGAAGCCGGCGAACAGCTCGTCGGCGGCCTCGCCGGAGAGCGCCACCTCGGCGCGCTCGCGCACCGCGGCGAAGAGCAGGTAGCCGGCGACGTCCATCTCGGCGAACGGGGTCGGCCTGTCCTGGGCGCGCAGCACCGCCAGCCGGGTCCGCGGGTCGACCAGATCGGCCGTGCCCAGCACCACGTCGACGTGCTCGGAGCCCAGATGGCGGGCCAGCTCCGCCGCGTACGGGGCGTCGGCGGTGGCACGGACGTTGTCGGGGCGGAAGTTCTCCGCGTAGCCGAGGAAGGTGCCGGTGGCGGTCAGCAGCGGTTTCGCCTCGCGGGCCGCCATGGTGCGGGCCGCGAGCGCGGCCACCGCGCCGGAGTCCAGGCCGCCGGAGAGCAGCACCGAGGGCGCGGGCTCGTCCGGCAGCACCCGGTCCACCGCGTCGCCCAGCAGCCGGCGCACGGTCGCGACGGTGGTCTCCAGGTCGTCGGGGTGGGGACGGCTCTCCAGCCGCCAGTAGGTGTGCCTGGTGAGCCGCCCGTCGGCCAGCACCACCGTGCAGCCCGGGCGGACCTCGTCGATGCCCCGGAAGACGCTCCGGCCCGGGGTCTTGATCTGGGTGAACAGCTCGCGCAGGCCGTCCGCGTCGGCTGTAGGGGCGACCAGGGAGTCGACCAGCAGGGCCTTGGGCTCCGAGGCGAAGGCCAGGCCCTCGCCGAGCCGGGCGTAGTGCAGCGGCCGCACGCCCAGCCGGTCCCTGGCCAGCAGGAGTCGCCGGCGGCGGACGTCCCAGACCGCGAAGGCGAAGGCGCCGTCCAGATGGACCGGGCAGTCGGCGCCCCACTCCTGGTAGGCGTGGAGCACGGTCTCCGGGTCGCCGCCGGGGCCCCACCGATGGCCGCGGGAGCTCAGCTCCCGGCGCACGTCCTCGGCGCCGTACAGGGTGCCGGCGAAGGCGATCACGGCGACCACTTCGCCGTTCTCGACCAGCGCCACAGGCCGGTCCCCCGGCGGGCCCGGGAAGCCCAGCGCGGCGCCCTCGCCGAGCCAACTTCCGTGGACCACTGGGCTGTTGGGCGTCATCGCGGCGGTCATGGCGGCCACGGTCGACAGTCTCCGGTCCGGGTCGGGGCCCTGCCCGACCCACCCGGCGATGCACGTCATACGGGTCCCCTCACTCGCAACTGGCCCGGCCGATGTCGCTACGCAGCATGGGGACCCGCTCTCTCGGGTGGATCGAACCCGCCTGAACGCCCGGCGCGGCCGACGGGGCTCAGTGCGCTTCCAGATCTCCTCGATCGGCAGCCGGAACGCTGTGCCCGACAGCACCGCAGCGCAACCTCACGCAGCGCAGCCTCACGCAGCGCAGCCTCACGACTTGAAAACGGGCACCCTCACGTAAAGAGGCTTCAACCGTGTCGACTTCCACCAGCCGGCCTGTCGGACTCCCGCACTACGCGGTCGCGGGCATCGGTGCGGGCCCGGCCAACCTGAGCTTCGCCGCCCTCGCCGAGGGAGCCGTACCCGGGCCGGTGGCCCTCTTCGACCGGCGGCAATCGCACGCCTGGCACCCCGAGTTGATGCACCCGGGCGTCCGGCTGCAGACCTCCTGGGTCAAGGACCTGGTCACCCTGGTCGATCCGCGCAACCGGTTCTCCTTCCTCAACTACCTGGTCACCACCGGACGGATCTACGCCTTCCTGAACGCCCAGTTCGACGCCATCCCCAGGCTGGAGTACGACCGCTACCTCGCGTGGGCCAGCGGCGAGTTGGGGACCATCCGGTACGGCGTCGACGTCACCGGGGTCCGGTTCGACGAGGTCTTCGTCCTGCTCGCCGACGACCGGCCGGTCGCCACCAGCGACCACCTGGTGCTCGGGCTGGGCACCCGCCCGTACGTACCGGACTGCTTCGCCGACCCCGGCCTGCCCGGCGTCCCGCTGCCCGGCGTCCTGCTGGCCGAGCAGTTGGCCGAGCACTTCGCCGGCTGTCGCCCCGAACCGCACGAGACCGCCGTCGTGGTCGGCGGCGGCCAGACCGGCGCCGAAGCCGTGCTGTCGCTCCTGCGGCTGGGGCTGCGGGAGATCCGCTGGATCGGCCGGCGGCCGTGGTTCGCGCCGATGGACGACTCGCCACCCGCCAACGACTTCTACCGGCCCGCCTACGTGCGCCACTTCCAGAGTCTCCCCGCGCACCTGCGCGACCGGTTCGTCTCGAACCAGATCCTCACCAGCGACGGCGTCTCGATGACCACCCTCCAGGAGCTCTACCAGGTCAACTACGAGATCTGGCTAGCCGACGGACGCTCGCCGGTGATGATGCTGCCCGGCCGCGACGTGGTCGGGGCCGCCGAGCGGCACGGGTCGGTGGTGCTGCGCTGCCGCCGGCTCGGCGGCGGGCAGGAGCAGCACTCCGCCCGGCACGTCGTGCTGGCCACCGGCCGGCGGCCCGCGCCGCTGCCGCTGGCGCCGGAGCTGCTGGACCTGGCGGAGGGCGAGGAACCGGCCATCGAGCCGGACTACTCGCTGCGCTGGAAGCACGGCGACACCAACCGGATCTTCGTCCAGAACCGCGCCCAGTCCAGCCACGGCGTGGTCGACCCCAACCTCAGCCTGCTGTCGGTGCGCAGCGCTGTGATCATCAACTCTCTGCTCGATCGCTCGGTGTTCAGCATCCGCGACGAACAGGTGCACACCCTGTGGGCCTGACCGGCCCGGATCCCCGCCCAACGGCCCCAGGAGGAAGACGAGATGCCCGACGAACGGACCGAAGTGCTCATCGTGGGCGCCGGGTTGGCCGGCCTGACCGCGGCCGTGTTCCTGGCCTGGCACGGGCTGCGCCCGGTCCTGGTCGAACGCCACCCGCAGGAGCTGATCCACCCCCGCGCCCGGGGGATCAACGCCCGCTCGGTGGAGGTGTTCCGCCAAGTCGGCCTGGAGGAACGCCTCTTCGCCGCCCGGGGCGAGGGCATCGTGGCCTCCGACCCGGACTCCTCCCGCATGCTGATCGCCGGGACGCTGGCGGACCGGGACGCGGACTTCGTCGATCTGGCGCCCGGCTCCGCCGAGGGCGTCAGCCCGACCGAGTGGTGCCCGATCGACCAGGACCGGCTGGAGGTCATCCTGCGCGACCGGGCGCGGGAGCTGGGTGCCGACGTGCGCTACGGCGTCGCGCTCACCGGCCTCACCGAGCACCCGCAGGGCGTCACCGCGCAGTTGCGCGAGGTGGCGAGCGGCGCGGAGTCCACCGTGGAGGCCCGGTACGTGGTGGCCGCGGACGGCCAGAAGAGCACGGTGCGACGGCTGTTGGACCTGCCGGTCCAGGGTCCCGGGGTGCTGCTCAACACCCTGTCGATGGTGATCGAGGCCGACCTCGACCGGGTGGTCGCCGGTCGCCGCTTCGGCTTCGCCTACCTGGGCAGCCCGCGGCAGGGCACGGTGATCTTCCCCCACGACGGGAAGGACCGCTGGTGCTTCGGCCTGCCGTTCGAGCCGGACGAGGGCGAGACGGTCGCCGACTACCCGGCGGAGCGCTGCCTGGAGCTGTTCGGCGAAGCGGTCGGTGTCCCGGGCCTCACGGGCCGGCTGATCCCGCAACTGCCGGACGGAACGACGGTGCTGCCGTTCGCGATCGGGGCCTACTGCGCCGAGCGGTTCGTCCACGGGCGGGTGCTGCTGGCCGGCGACGCCGCCCGGATCGTGCCGCCGACCGGCGCGTTCGGCGGCAGCACGGGCATCCAGGACGCGCACAACCTGGCCTGGAAGCTGGCCGCCGTCGTCAAGGGCGAGGCCGGTCCCGGGCTGCTGGCGACCTACGACGCCGAGCGCCGCGCGGTCTCCGAGTTCACCATGGAGCAGGCGATGGCGCAGATGGTCTGGCGCACCGGCACCGCGTCCGGCGAGGTCGACGGGATGCGGGTCTGGGACTGGTGGTCGGTGATCCTGGGCTACCGCTACCGTTCGACCGCCGTGATCCCGGACCCCGACGGCGACGAGCCGGACGACGGCCTGCCCGCCGTGGAGACCGGCAAGCTGTCCGCCCAGCCCGGCACCCGCGCCCCCCACCTGACCACCGGACCCGGGGCCTCCACACTCGACCTGTACGGCCGGAACTTCGCGCTGGTGGCCGGCCGGGACGGTGCGAGCTGGTCGGCCGCCGTTGTGCGCGCCTGCGACGAACTCGGCCTCGACCTGGACTTCCACCTGGCGGGCTTCGACCTCGACGTGCCGCCTGCGCAGTGGGCCGAGCGCCACGGCGTCCAGGACGACGGTGCGGTGCTGGTCCGCCCGGACGGGTTCGTCGCCTGGCGCAGCCGCAAGGGCGCCGACCCGGAGGGCAACCGGCTGATCTCCGCGCTCTCCTGGGTCCTCGCCCGGCCCTGAGACCCCTGAGCACCCTGAGATCCCTGAGATCCCTGAGCCACACAAGTATCCGTTTCCCGAGAGGAGTTCTGACATGTCGGACCTCGAAACGCGCTTCAAGGAGCTGGTCGCGCTGGTCGACGCCACGGCCAAGGACCAGGTGGAGCAGCAGCTCGCCGAGCGGCCCGGCGGCGTCGAGGCGGCGCTGGACACCGTGTACGAGCGGCTGGCCTCGACGTTCAACCCGGCCAAGGCCAACGGCGAGAGCGGCGTCTTCCAGTACGAGGTGGCCACCGCCGCCGGCGTCAAGGAGTACTACCTGGCGGTGGCGGATGGCACCTGCGCGGTCGGCCACGGCACCCGGGACGACGCGAACGTCGTCATCGGCGTCAAGCTGATCGACATGCTGCTGATGGCCACCGGCAAGCTCTCCGGCCAGAAGGCCTTCGTCACCGGCAAGTTGAAGCTGCGCGGGAACGCCTTCTTCGGCATGAAGCAGGGCGAGTGGTTCGACTGATGCCGGCGACCCTGCGCGAACGGCTCCGGGCGGCGGGCGCACCGCTGCTGGAGAAGATCAAGGACCATCCGTTCTTCGCGGGCCTGCGGGACGGCTCCCTGCCGGGCGAGGCGCTGCTGCACTTCGCCCGGCAGGACGCCGACTTCCTGCTGCCGGCGTACGGGCGCGGCCTGGCCCGCTGCGCCGCGCTGACCCACGACCACACCCACGCCCTGGTGCTGGCCAGGATGGCCGTCGGCACCCTGGAGGCCCGCCAGGCGATGGCCCTGGGGTACGACCTGATGGCGGCCGAGCTGGAACGGGCCGGGGACGCCTCCTGGCGCACCCGTCCGGCCGACCCGTCCACCCACGCCTACACCTCGTTCTTCGCCGCGGCGAGCGCGAGCTCGCTGGCCGAGGGCATCGGGGCGCTGCTGCCCTGCTCCTGGTTCTACCTGCAGATCGCCGACGATCTGCGGGAGCGCCACGATCCCGGCGCGCGCTACGCGCAGTGGGTGTCCGCGCTGCACCCGGGCGAGGACTACCGGGAGGTGCTGGAAGGCTTCCTGACCCTCGTCGACGACCTCGGCGAAAGCTGTTCCGCCGGCGAACTCGAACGGCTGGAAGGGAACTTCGCGCTCGCGGCCCGCTACGAGTGGGGCTTCGTCGACGCCGCGCTGCGCCGGCTCGACTG
Source organism: Kitasatospora aureofaciens (assembly GCF_019192735.1). GTDB lineage: Bacteria > Actinomycetota > Actinomycetes > Streptomycetales > Streptomycetaceae > Kitasatospora > Kitasatospora aureofaciens_A. The sequence continues at coordinate 111,835 of NZ_JAHTKP010000004.1, read as the reverse complement.
GCCCGTCTGATCCGTGACGTCCCGACATGGAGGTGGCGCATGCGCCTCGGCATCAACATCACCGACTTCGGCTGGCCCGGCTCACCGGAGAACATCGGCAGCACGCTCGGCCGGATCGCGCGGACCGCGGAGGAGGTCGGCTTCGACAGCCTCTGGGTGATGGACCACTTCTTCCAGACCCCGCTCAACCGCGGCCCCGCGGGCCCCTGCCCGGAGGCGTACGCCACCCTGGGCTTCGTCGCCGGGCAGACCTCGCGGATCCGCCTCGGCACCCTGGTCACCGGCGTGGTGAACCGCCACCCCGGCGTCCTGGTGAAGACGGTGAGCACGCTCGACGCGCTCTCCGGCGGCCGGATGTACTTCGGGATCGGCGCCGCCTGGTACGAGCAGGAGCAGCGCGGCCTCGGCATCCCGGTGGTCCCGCGCGCCGAGCGGTTCGAGCGGCTGGAGGAGACCGTCCGGCTCGCCAAGCACATGTGGGCGGGCGACCCGGAGCCGTTCACCGGCGTCCACTACCAGCTGGAGGAACCGCGCAACGAGCCCAACTCGCCGCAGCGGCCGCATCCGCCGATCCTGATCGGCGGCCAGGGCCGGCGGAGGACCTTCGGCCTGGTCGCCCGGTACGCGGACGCCTGCAACGTCTACGAGCTGCCCGACCCCGAGCTGATCAAGGACAAGCTGGCCACCCTGCCGCCGCAGCACCCGATGCGACGCAACGCCCACCTCAGGCCGACCGAGGTCATCCGCGAGCAGTTCGAGGTGCTGCGGCAGCGCTGCGCCGAAGTCGGCCGCCCGTACGACGAGATCGAGAAGACCACGCTGGGCACGGGCGCGCTCAGCAGGGCCGGCGGGAACGGGGCCTACTCGCCCGCCGGCGCGATCGAGCGGTTCCACCAACTCGCCGAGCTGGGAGTCGACCACGCCATCGTCGAGCCGCCCGACCCGTGGCGGGAGGGCGCGCTCGACGTCTGGGCGGAGGTCATTCCGGCGGTGTCGAGGATCGTCCCGGCAGGGCGTTCCGTCGTCCCGGCAGGACGTTCCTGAACCAGTGGCCCGGTCCGGGCCGCCGGGCGGCGATCGCGGCCAGTGCCCGATCGACCGTCCGGCGGCCCACCGGCAGCCTCCGCAGCACCACGCCCAGCGCCAGTAGCACGGCCAGGGCCATGTCCCCTCCTCAGAACTCGCCGCTGATGGTGGCCGCCAGGTAGCCGGCCAGGTCCGGGACGTCCGGCCGCACCACGTGGCGCACCCAGGCGTCCCGCTCGGCGGCCAGCGCCACCATCTCCCAGATGCAGGCGGTGGCCCCGCCCTGGGCCGGCTGCCAAACGCCGGGATCGGCCCACTCGGAGATCCAGGTCCGGGTGTGCAGGATCACCCGGTTCGGGCTCCACCAGCCGACGACCACGTAGCAGCCGTCCGGATCCTCGTGCAGCACGCTGAAGGCGCAGCTCAGCGCGTCCGGATACGCCTCCGGCAGGCTCGCCCCGACCGCCACGCGCGCGGCCTCGACCACGCGGTCCGGCGGGCTCGGGCGGGTGGCCGAGATGCCGTACCGCTTGACCACCCAGCCGCGTACCTCTTCCGGGGCGAACGCGACCATCCGACGCGGTGCCCAACGCACCGGGACAACTCCAACATCCATGGCCGACACGCTAGATGAGCGCTCTCCAGGCGGAATCGAGCCGTCCTCGACGTCCGTCAGCGGCTCCTCAGCCGGCTTCGAGGCACCGCCAGCACCCTGGATCCCGCCACCAATCCCCCGATGACACTGAGGAGTTGACGACTGTGCGCAGCCTTGACTGCGGCTCGGCGGTGCTCACCGCGGAGTACGGGATACGGATCGGACGCTGGACGCAGTACCCCGAGGCGGCGAAGCTGCCGTTCGACGCGATGTGGTGCGTGGTGGGCCCCGGCTCGTCCAGCGTGCGGGACTGCCACCCGGAGGTCGAGCTGGCGGTGGTGGTCACCGGCCGGGCCGAGTTCGAGGTCGAGGGAGCGGGTACCACCGCGGCCCCGACCGGGACCGCCGTCCTGCTCGACCCGCAGGAGCGGCACGTGATCCACAACCGCTCGCAGACCGACCCGCTGACCGTCCTGAGCATCTACTGGCTGCCCGACGGGGACACGGCGGACGAGGGCGCGGCCGACGGGAACGCGGCGGACGGGGACACGGCGACCGGGACCGCGGCGACCGGGACCGCGGCGGACGGAGGCCGGTCATGACCGGCGACCGCGCCGCCGGCCCGGTGGTGCTGCTCAGCCCGCCGCCGACCCCGAACGGACCGCTGCACCTCGGCCACCTCTCCGGCCCCTACCTCGCCGCCGACATCGCCGCCCGGGCCGCCCGCGCCCGCGGCGAGTCGGTACTGACCGTCTGCGGCACCGACGACCACCAGAACTACGTCGTCGCCAAGGCCGAGCAACTCGGGCGCAAGCCGGACGAGTTGGTCGACGAGTACGGCGCGCTGATCAGAGCCTCGCTGGCCGCCGCGGGCATCCGGCACGACGTCTTCACCACCCCCCGCACCGACCGCAACCACCGCGCCCGTGTGGCGCGGCTGTGCGTCGAACTGGTCACCGCCGGGCTGGTGCACCCGACCGAGTGGACCATGCTGGCCTGCCGGGCCTGCGGGCGCACCCTGCACCACGGCTACGTCACCGGCGGCTGCCCCACCTGCGCCGGGCCGATGGGCGGCGGCACCTGTGAGGCCTGCGGCGGCTTCGCCACCGCCGCACAGCTGCGCGACCCGCGCTGCCTGTGCGGCGGCGAACCGCGGGCGGTGCGCCACTACGGGCCGGTCCTCCGGCTGGAGGAGTACCGCGAGGCGCTGACCCGGATCTGGTCCGCCGCCGTGATCCCCGCCCGGGTCCGCGCCCTGCTCACCCGGCTGCTGGCCGAGGGGCTGCCGGACGTCCCGGTGAGCTACCCCACCGACTGGGGGATCGAACTCGTGGGCGGCAACCGGCTGGACGTCTGGGTCGAGATGGGACTGGCCTACCTCGACCTGATCGGCCGCCGGCTCGACCCGGACGCCCGGCAGCTCGGTGAACTCGGCGCCGCCTGGCGCGGATCGGGTGGCCTGTGGCCGTTCCTCGGGATCGACAACGCGTTCTACTACGCGGCCCTCTTCCCCGCCCTGGCGGTGGCCGCCGGCGCGCCGTGGCAGTCGGTCCTGTCCGGGCTGGTCGTCAACGAGTTCTACCGGCTGGACGGGCTGAAGTTCTCCACCAGCCGCGATCATGCCGTCTGGGCGCACGAACTGCTGGCCACGGAGAACCCCGAAGCCGTCCGGCTCTTCCTCAGCTGGGACCGTCCCGCGCCGTACCCGAGCAACTTCACCTCCGCGGGCTACGCCGCCTTCACCGAGCGCTGGCCGCTCCGCGACAGGCCGGCCGACCCGCCGGCCCGGACCGGACCCGACCCGCTCGCGGACGCCGAACTGGCCCGGGCCGAACAGGCGTTGCACCCGGAGACGTTCGACCCCGCACTGGCCGCCCGCTGCCTCCTGCCGCTCGCCGTCGAACGGCAGGACGCCCGGGCCCGACGACTGCTCGGCGCGCTCACCGGGCACGTCACGGACCCGGAAGGCTAGGTGCGCCGTGCGGATCTGCATCATCGGCGCGGGCCTGGCCGGCACGCTGCTCGCCTGGCGGCTGCGGCGCGGCGCACCGGGTGCCGACGTGTGCCTGGTCACCGCCCCGACGCCGCCCGGCGAGGCGACCGCGGCCTCCGGCGGCCTGCTCCGCGGCTTCGAGACCGACCCGGCCGCCTGCCGGCTGGCCGCCGAGAGCCTGGCCGAACTGCGCGCCGACCCGGCGCTCGCACGCCTCGCCGGCTACCGCGAGACCGGCTCGCTGTACGTCACCGGCGAGCCCCCGCCGACCGCCCTGCTGGACCTGCTGGAGAACCAACTGCCCGGCTCGGCCGCGCTGGTGGACCCTGCCACGGCCGCCGAGCGGTACGGGATCGACGGCCCGCCGGACGCGCACTACCTCGCCGAGCGGCACGCCGGGTACCTCAGCCCGGACGACCTGCGCTACGGCCTCCTCCGCGACTTCCTGCGCCGCGGCGGCCGGACCGTCCCCGGCCCGGCCCTGTCGGTCGGCCCCGGTGCCGTTCAGCTGCCCGGCCACACGCTCTCCTGCGACCACGCCGTGCTGGCCACCGGCCGGCAGACCGGACCGCTCCTTTACTGCAGCGGCCTCGACCACCGCGAGCCGGCCCGGCTGCGCGGCAAGCTCATCCAGTACACCGTCCACCGGGCCACCGGGCACCGGCCGCCGTGCTTCGTCGACGAGACCACCGGCCTGTACGGCCGCCCGCACGGCGAGGGCGGGATGCTGCTCGGCGTCCCCACCGACCACTGGGACGAGGACGCCGAACAACTGTGCCCCGTACCGGAGTTGCTCCACGAGGCCGAGGTGCTCTCCCGGCTCCGGCTCCCCGGGCTGCGGCTGGGCCGGCCGCGGCGCACGGTGGTGGCCGCCGACACGTACAGCGCCTCCGGCCTGCTGGAGCTGCGCGCCACCACCGACCCGGCCGTCCACACCTTCACGGGCGGCAGCGGCGGCGCGGCGAAATGCGCCCTGGCCGCCAGCCGCCGGGCCGCCCGCGGCCTGCAGGTGCCGGGCTACCACGACGACCTGATGGAGCTGTCTTGACCACCGCGCTGCGCCGGGCCCTTGAGGCCGTCTGCCCCGACCGGGTGATCGCCCGGGAGCACCCCCGCTACGACGCCACCCGGCTGCTCTTCAACGGCATGCACGACCGCCGCCCCCGCCTGATCGTGCTGCCGTCCGACCGCGAGGAGCTGCGCCGCGTCGTGCCGCTCGCCCGGGAGTCCGGGCTGCCGCTCGCGGTCCGCGGCGCCGGGCACAACATCGCCGGCACCGCCGGCGTCGACGACGGCGTGGTGCTCGACCTGCGGCTGCTCGACCGGGTGCGGATCGACCCGCACCGCCGCACCGCCCGGGTGCAGGGCGGCGCGAACTGGGCCCAGTTCGACGCCTCGGCATCCCGGCACGGCCTCGCCGTCACCGGCGGCACCTTCGACACCACGGGCGTCGGCGGCCTGACCCTCGGCGGCGGGATCGGGCACCTGATGGGCCGGTACGGGCTCTCCTGCGACAACGTCCTGACGTACTCGCTGGTCACCGCGGACGGCGACCGGCTGGCCGTCGACGCGGAGACCGAACCCGAGCTGGACTGGGCCCTGCGCGGCGCCGGGCACGACTTCGGCATCGTCGACGAGTTCGTCTTCCGGCTGCACCCGGTGACCACCGTGTACGGCGGCACGGTCGCCTACCCCGCGCACGAGATGACCCGGGCGGTCGAGCTGTTCCGCCGGCTCGGCAGCGAGGGCCCCGACGAGCTGGTCTGCATCCTGCTGCTGGAGCGGTACGGGCGCGCGCAGGATCCGGCGGCGGTCCTGAGCGTCTGCTACAGCGGCACCGACCCCACCTGTCCCGGCCTGCTCGACAAGCAGTTGCGCAGCCTGGAGGTGCTGGACTGGCAGGTCGAGGAGCGCCCGTACCTGTCGATGCAACAGCTGCTCGGCCGGCTGCCGTACGGCCTGCGGCACTACTGGAGCGCCCGCTGCACCGACGAGCTTCCGGACGAGCTGATCGCCGCGCTGGTCGAGCGGTTCCAGGCCGGCCGCCGGCGCGGCGAGTTCAACGACACCGTCTACCTGGAGGCCTTCGGGGGCGCGGTGCGGCGGGAGGCCGAGCGACCGTCCGCGGTGGGCTGGCGCACGGCGCGGTTCAACGTCACGGGAATGGCGATCTGGGAGCCGGCCGCCGCCGACGAGGAGCAGATCGCCTGGGCCAGGTCGGTCGCCCGGGCCGCCGAGCCGTGGGGGGTGTTCGGCGACGGCTACGTCAACTACGTCTCGGACGCGGGGACGGACCGCGCCGGGACCGCGCGCGCCGTGCGGACCTACGGGGAACGGGGATACCGCCGACTCGCCGCGCTGAAGCGGCGGTTGGACCCGGACAACGTCTTCCGCTCGACCTACTCCATCGACCCGGCGGCAATCGACCCGGCAGCAATCGACCCGGCGGCAGTCGACCCCTCGGCAGGAGAGTGAGACCGGTGGCCGAGCCCCGCATCGACTACAACAACCGCTTCTTCTCCTCGTCCGCGCCGGAGACCGCAGCCGCCGGCGATTCCCCGATCGGCCACTACCACCAGCTCGGCGACCTCGTCTGGGCCGAGTTCCACGGCGGGAAGGTCCTCACCGGCCGCCTGGTCGGCACCTGCGCCCTCGACGGGACGCTGCAACTCGCCTACTGCCAGGTCCTCAGCGACGGCAGCGTCGTCGCGGGCGCGTGCACCAGCAAGCCGGAGCACCTCCCCGACGGCCGCATCCGCCTGCACGAGGAATGGCACCGCCTCGACGGCAGCACCGGCGTCTCCCGCATCGAGGAGGTCCCGGTCCGGACGAGGCACTGACCCGTCCGCTTCCGACCCGGGTCCGGACGCGTTTCCCCCGACGCGTCCGGGCCCGTTCGCGTGCGTTGCCCAAAGGGCCCTACTCCGCCTCGGGGATGCCCGCGAACTTGGTCAACAGCCGTGCGAAGTCGGAACGTTCCTGCTCGCTCCAGCCGTCCGTGATGGTGCCGAAGTACTCCCGGCGCACCCGGTGCGAGAGGGCGGCGAGCTCGCGGCCGTCGTCGGTCAGCTCCAGGCAGATGCGCCGGCTGTCGGCCTGGGAGGCGACCCGGCGGACGTAGCCCGCCTCCACGCTCGCCGCGACCAGGCGGCTGGCGCGGGAGGGGTCGACGGCGAGGCGCTCGGCGACGAGGCCGACGGTGACCTCCTGGCCGGGGTGGTCCGACTCCTCCTCCACGGCGTCGACCACCACGGTGTGCGAGAGGTCGACGTCCCGGCCGAGCCGCTCCGTGACGTACTTGCCCAGGGACCGCCTGGTCTGGTTGCGGCGGATCCGGACCATCGCCCGCTCGATGGCGGTCAGCGCGGGATCCGACTCAGGGGAATCCGACGCGCGGGATCCCGAGGGGCGGGGGCTGGCGGGCGTCTCGGCGGCTCTGGTCATGGGCCCAATATACGCGTTGACACGTGCACAAGGCAGATCTATGCTCAACGCACATACTTTCTTCTGGCATCGATGTTCATAAGTCACATAGATGCTAAGAGCATAGGGGTTGCCCATGCCAACCGAGCCCACGCCAGCCAAGGCCACGCCAACCGAGCCCACGCCAACCGAGCCCCGGACCACCAGAGCCGCCGACGCCCCGCAGGACCAGGGCGCCATGCCCCACCGCCACGTGATGCTCGTCTACTTCGGCCTGCTCTTCGCGATGCTGATGGCCACCCTGGACTCCTCGATCGTGGCCACCGCGCTGCCCACCGTCGTCGGCGACCTGGGCGGCCTGAGCAGCATCGGCTGGGTGAGCGCGGCCTACATCCTCGCCTCCAGCGCCGTGATGCCGCTGGCCGGCAAGCTCGGCGACCTGCTGGGCCGCAAGCAGGTCTTCGTCGTCGCCACCGTCGTCTTCCTCGCCGGCTCCGCCGCCTGCGGGGCCGCGCAGACGATGGGCCAGCTGATCGCCTTTCGCGTCCTGCAGGGCGTCGGCGCCGGCGGCGTGATGGCCGCCATGTTCGCGCTCACCGGGGACCTGTTCGGTCCCCGCGAGCGGGCGAAGTACCAGGGCTACTCGGCCGGCGTCTTCGCGCTCTCCGCGGTCGGCGGGCCGATCGCGGGCGGGTTCTTCGCCGACCACGTCACCTGGCGCTGGGTCTTCTACGTCAACCTGCCGATCGGTGCGATCGCCCTCACCCTGGTCGCCCTCTACCTGCGCAGCGCCCGGCGCCCGGAGCGGCCCACGATCGACTACCTCGGCATGCTGCTGCTCTCCGGCGCGCTCGTCTCCTTCGTCCTGCTCAGCAACTGGGCCGGCGCCAAGTACGCCTGGGGCTCGGCCGTGATTGTCGGGCTGGCGGTGGGCGGCGTGGTGCTGCTGGCGGGCTGGCTGGTGGTGGAGCGCTCCGCCGCCGAACCGGTGATCCCGCTCGGCCTGTTCCGCGACTCGACCTTCGACATCTGCAACGTGGTGGCCTTCGTCGGCGGGCTGACCGGCTTCGGCCTGGTCTTCTTCCTGCCGCTCTACCTGCAGATCTCCGCCGGCGCCAGCGCCACCAACTCCGGTCTGCTGCTGCTCCCGATGATGCTGGGGCTGATGCTCGCCTCGTTCGGCGTCGGCGGCGCGGTCGCCAAGTCCGGCCGCTACAAGTGGTATCCGGTGGCCAGCATGCTCGTCTCCGGCATCGCGGCCTTCCTCATGTCGACCATGACCGCCGACACCAGCCGATTCCTCTCCGGGCTCTACATGTTCCTGCTCGGTGTCGGGGCGGGGCTGTCCCAGCAGGTGGTCGTGGTGGCGGTGCAGAACGCCGCGCCCCCCGCGGACATGGGCGCGGCCACCTCGACCGTCACCTTCAGCCGCATGCTCGGCACCTCCTTCGGCGTCTCGATCTTCGCGACCGTGCTCACCGATCGGCTGACCCGGGAGATCCCGAAGTACGTGCCCGGGGAAGCCGCCCGCGGCCTGATCGGCAGCGGCGGGACCTCCCCCCAGGCGCTGCGGCAACTGCCCGACGATGTCCGGCACGGCCTGGCGCAGGCGTACGCGCACGCGCTCAGCCCGGTCTTCCTGATCGCCGGCTTCGTCCTGGTCGCCGGGCTGGTCGCGTCGGTCTTCCTCAAGGACATCACGCTCGAACAGCGCGGCTGGGGCGCCGAGGAGCCGCCGGAGACCCCGAACGCCACCGCACGCCCCGCCCCGCAGAGCAGCTGAGGAGAACCGCCATGACACTCCTGAAGAAACTGGCCCTGCTCCCGGCCGGCAACCGCTCCAAGTGGGTGGTCCTGGTGCTCTGGCTGCTGCTGGCCGGCGCGGCCGGGCCGCTCGGCGCCAAGCTGATCGGCGCCCAGAGCAACGACATCACGGCCTGGCTGCCCAAGAACGCGGAGTCGACCAAGGCCCTCCAGATCGGCCGCGACCGGTTCGGGATCGGCGACACGCTGCCGGCCACCGTCGTCTACTCCCGCCCCGCGGGGATCACCGACCAGGACACCGCCAAGGCCGAGCAGGACCGGGCCGCCTTCGCCCGGTTCGGCGGAGCGCTGCCGCCGCTCGCCGTGGCCGACGACCACCGGGCGGTACTGCTGACCGTCCCGCTCACCCTGCAGGGCGACGACGGGTTCACCAAACTGGTCGACAACGTCAAGACGATCCGCCACGACGCCCACGCGGCCGCCCCGGCCGGACTGGACGTCCAGGTGACCGGTCCGGCCGGCGCGGCCGCCGACCAGGCCGCGGTGTACGGCGGAGTGGACGGCACACTGCTGCTCGCCACGGTGGCGGTGGTCGCGATCCTGCTGATCCTCACCTACCGGAGCCCGCTGCTCTGGCTGCTGCCGCTGATCTCCGTGGGCATCAGCGCCTCGCTGGCCAACGCCGTGGTCTACCTGCTGGTCCAGCACGCGGGCCTGGTGGTCAACGGCCAGAGCACCAGCGTCCTGACCGTGCTGGTCTTCGGCGCGGGCACCGACTACGCCCTGCTGCTGATCGCCCGCTACCGCGAGGAGCTGCGCCGCCAGGCGGACCGGCACGAGGCGATGCGGATCGCGCTGCGGCGTTCGCTGCCGGCCGTCGTCGCCTCCGCGACCACCGTGACGCTGGGTCTGCTCTGCCTGCTGGCGGCGCAGATGAACTCCACCCGCGGTCTCGGCCCGGTGGCGGCGGTCGGCATCGTGGTGGCGCTCGTCTCGATCACCACGCTGCTTCCCGCGCTGCTGGTGATCCTGGGCCGCTGGCTCTTCTGGCCGTTCGTGCCGCGCCCGGTGTGGACCGGCGCGGCCGAGCCCGAGTCCGGGCTCTGGGGCCGGATCGGCAGCGGAGTTGCGCGCCGGCCCCGCCCGATCTGGCTGGTCAGCGCGCTGGCCCTGGCCGCCTGCGCGATCGGTGCGCTCGGCCTGCACACCGGGCTCTCCCAGAACGACGTGTTCACCGACAAGCCCGAGTCGGTGACCGGCCAGGCCGTCCTCGCCGCGCACTACCCGGCCGGCTCCGCGGCACCGCTGGACATCTATGCCGGCGCCGCGCAGGCCGACCGGGTGACGGCCTCGGTGCAGGGCCTGCCCGGGGTGGCCTCGCTCTCGGCCGTGCAGACCTCCGGCGACTGGATGCACGTCCAGGTGCTGCTCACCGACACACCCACGAGCAAGGCCGCCGAGGCGACTGTCGGACGGATCCGCACCGCCGTGCACGACCGGGCGGACGCCGGGGCACTGATCGGGGGCAGCACGGCCCAGAGCCTGGACGTCGCCGACACCACCACGCACGACGAGCGGCTGGTGATGCCGTTGGTGCTGGCCGTGGTGCTGCTGGTCCTGATGGTGCTGCTGCGGGCCCTGGTGGCGCCGGTGCTGCTGCTGGCGAGCGTGGTGCTGTCCTTCGGCGCGGCACTCGGCGCCTCCGTCCTGCTCTTCCGGGCCCTGGGCCACCCGCGCTCGGACGAGTCGCTGCCGCTGATGGGCTTCCTCTTCCTGGTCGCGCTGGGGGTCGACTACACGATCTTCATGATGACCAGGGCCCGCGAGGAGGCCGGGCGCATCGGCCACGCGGCCGGCGTGGTGCGCGCCCTCGGGGTGACCGGAGGGGTCATCACCAGCGCCGGTCTCGTCCTGGCCGCAACGTTCTCGGTGCTCGGTGTCCTGCCGGCGGTGAGCATGCTGCAGCTGGGCGTGCTGGTCGCCGTGGGCGTGCTGCTGGACACCCTCGTGGTGCGCACCCTGCTGGTGCCGGCGCTCTCGCTGGACGTCGGCCCGCGGCTGTGGTGGCCGAGTTCGCCGACCGCGGGCCGGATCCCCGGCTCCCGCGCCGGAGCCGAGGCGAGGGCCGGGGCCGCGGCCGAGCCCGACAGCGTGCGCTGAACCGACGGCGTGCGGTGAACCGACGGCGTGCGGTGAACCGACGTGCCCCGAACAGGGTGAACCGACGTGCCCCGAACAGACGGAGAGAGCGAGGGACCATGAGGACCGGATCCCGCCGCAACTGGATCCCCGAGGCCGAACGCGAAGCGGTGGCCGCCCAGTTGTGCGAGCAGTTCAGCCAGAACCGGATGACCAAGGCCGAGTTGGAGACACGCCTGGACGACACCTTCGCGGCGGAGACCAGGGAGGCGCTGCTACAGGTCACCGCGGACCTGCCGACGGCGGAGCCCGGCGAGCCCACGCGGTGGGCGGCGCGGCGGGCCGACGTCGCCCGCCGGGTCGGGGGGCGGCACGGCATCCGGGCGCTGGCCTACTCGATCGGGCTCTGGGCCTGCGGCGGCATCCTGTTCGGCGCCGGCTGGCTGGGCTCGGGCCCGGCCCGGCTGCTGATCGTGGTGGGGCTGGTGGCGATCCTCGTCGGTGGCCGCCCACGCCGGGGAGCAGCCGGCCGGACCGGGTCCCGAACGAGGTCACGAACGCGGTGACGAGCCGGGTGCCGGCGGACCGGTCGGAGGGTCGGCCGGTCCGCCGGCACCCGGGCAAGGAGACAGGGCGTGCTCAGTGCTCCCCCGGGACGCCCGCCGAGAGCATCTGCAGACGCCGCATGGCCGCCGCGCCGAAGCGTTCCGGTCCGGCGGCGTCCCGGCCCCCGGCGAGGAACGGGCGCAGCCCGTCCTCCGTGCGCGGGGCCAGCCCGCTGTCCACCAGCCGGCGGGCCAGGCCGTCGAACTCGCCGTCGTACTGGACGGCCCAGACGAGGTAGTCGTCCTTGATGAAGGCTGCCGAGGCGATCAGCGGGTCCCCGCCCTCGGCCGGCTTGCTCAGCACCTCGCCCTGCACCCGCTCGAAGACCTCGCAGATCCCGTCCTCGGCGCCCGGCTGGATCCGGTGGGCCCAGGCCGCCAGCTGCGCCGACCGCTCCTCGCGGAACTCCTGGAAGACGCAGGTCATCAGCGCGTTCTGGAAGTACTGCTGGAAGCCCTCCACGGTCTCGGTGTCGCGGGGCACCTGAAGGAACGGAGAGAGCTTCCGCTCCGCCTCCTTCACCCCCTGCTGCCCGCCCATGTGCCGGCCGATCTGGCGCAGATCCCCCTCGAACTGGACGACGCGGGTCATGAGTTCGCCTTCGATGAAGAGCCCGGTCGAGACGTTGCGGCCGGCCCGCCGCCCCTGCTCGTCCCGGTACTCCGCGGAGTCGGCCCGCCGGAAGTTCCCCTCGGCGAAGATCTCGGCGATCTCCTCCTCGTGCCCCGGCCGAACCCTGTAACTGATCGCGATGAATGCCATGCCTGTGCCTCCCGGTCGGTGGGATGGTCCGGCTCCGCATGATGTCCGCCCCGGGTCCACTCGGGATCGAGGATGGCTGAGCAGATCTGACGTTCCATCAGAGATCTTCAGCGGTCCTCCAGTTGGCCCGGAGCGGTGCTAGTCACCATGGGGCGTCGATCCACTTCGCCGCCCCATGGAAGGAGAGACGGCATGCCCCAGTCGGACCGCACGCTGATCGTCGCGCGGATGGACCCCGCGGACGCGCCGAAGGTCGCCCGGATCTTCGCCGACTCGGACGCGACCGAGCTGCCGCATCTGATCGGCGCCACCCGGCGCACCCTGTTCCGCTTCCACGACCTGTACTTCCACCTCGTCGAGTCGGACGCGGACATCACCCCGGACCTCTACCGGGCCCGCAGCCACCCGCTGTACCAGGACGTCCACGACCGGCTGGCCGCGTTCATGCGGCCGTACGACCCGGACTGGGCCGAACCCAAGGACGCGATGGCGCAGCCGTTCTACTCCTGGCAGCGCGGCTGAGATGGACGCGCTGCGCATCCTCCTGCCGATCGCCCTGCTGGGCAACGGGCTCGCGGCGGGCGGACTGATGATCGCCGTGCTCGGCGGCGCCCCGCTGCTGCTCTCGCTCCCGACCGAACGGTACATCGCCACCCACCAGTTCATGGTGACGCGGTTCGATCCGTTCATGCCGGCCTGCATGGTCGCCGCGCTGCTCTGCGACATCGCGCTCGCCGTCGTGGTCCACCCCGCCTCGAACGCGGTGCTCTTCGGGCTCGGCGCGCTGCTGCTGGTGGGCGCGATGGCGGTCTCGCTCCTCAAGAACGTCCCGATCAACCGGTGGATCGCCACCGTGGACCCGCAGGCGCTGCCGGCGAACTGGGCGGAGCTGGACCCCCGGGTCCGCTGGAGCGCCTGGAACCGGGTGCGCACGGCGCTGGTGCTCGCCGCACTCGCAGTGCTCGTCGTGAACACCGGCCTTCTCCTGAACTGAACTGAACTGACGAAGCATCACCAATAGTCGCCGACTAGACCAGAGGACTTCCCATGAGCGTTGACACGGTGACCGGCGGCCCGCCCGATGCGAGATCCCTGCCCGCACCGGTCCGGCTGATCCTGCTGACCAACGGCCGGCGGATCAGCGAGGTCCTCCACGTGGTGGCCGAACTGCGGATCGCCGACCTGCTCGCCGACGGCCCGCGGACGATCACCGAGCTGGCCGAGCAGACCGGCTGCCACCAGGAGTCGCTGTACCGCGTGCTGCGCTGTGCCGCCGCCTTCGGCCTGCTGACCGAGGAGGCCGCACGGCGCTTCGCGGAGAACGAGCTCACCGTCGGCCTGCGCAGCGACATCCCGTTCAGCGTCCGCGACCTCGTGCTCTACAACGGCTCCGACTCGGTGCGCCGCCCGTACGGCGAGCTCCTGCACACCGTACGGACCGGTCAACCCGCCTTCGAGCACGTCTTCGGGCGCCCGTTCTTCACCCACGGCGCCGACGACCGGGACACCTCCGATCGGGAGGCGGGCAGCGGTGCGCTGTTCGACCGCGCGATGACCCAGATGAGCCGGTCCACCACCCATCTGTTCACCTCGCAGTACGACTTCACCCGCTTCTCCCGGATCGCGGACATCGGCGGCGGCCACGGCTTCTTCCTCAGCGCCGTGCTGAACACCGCGCCGAAGGCCCGCGGGCTGCTGCTCGACCAGCCGCACGTGGTCGCGGCCGCACCGCGTCACCTGGCCGAGGAGGGCGTCGCGGACCGGGTCGAGATCGTCCGGGGCGACTTCTTCCGTCCGCTGCCCTCGGGCTGCGACGCCTACCTGGTCAAGCAGGTGCTGCACGACTGGGACGACGACCATGCGGTGCGCATCCTGCGCGGTGTGCGGACCGCGCTCGGCGACCGCACCGACGGCCGGCTGCTGGTCTTCGACCACGTGGTGGCCGGACCCAACGACTGGGACCAGGGCAAGTTCCTGGACGTCGACATGATGCTCCGGTTCGGCGGCCGGGAGCGCACCCTCCCGGAGTGGCAGGACCTGCTGGCCGCGGCCGGCTTCGCCCTGGCGAACGAGCCCGCCGTCGGCCGGTGGGCGGTCATCGAGGGCCGGCCGGTCCGGTCCCGTCGCACCGCCTGAACACCAACCGCCTGAACATCCGCCTGAACAACAACCACCCGAACACCAAGAGAAGAGGCACCAGACCCTCATGAGCGTAGATCTGACCGGCAAGAAGGTCCTCGTCACCGGCGGCAGCCGCGGAATCGGCCGCGGGGTCGTGCTGGCGCTGGCTCGGGCCGGCGCCCGGGTCGTCACCTGCTACCGCGCAGAGAGTCCCGCGGTGGAGAGCCTGCAGAAGGAGCTGACCGGGATCGGGGGCGACCACCACGTCGTCCAGGCGGACGTGAGCGTGCCGGAGGACGTCGACCGCCTGGTCGCCGCCGCCAAGGACCGCTTCGGGACGCTGGACGCGGTGGTCAACAACGCCGGCGTCATCAGCCACATCCCCTTCGCCGAGCTCCCGTTGGACGAGTGGCGGCGGGTCGTGGACACCAACCTCACCGCTCCGTTCCTGGTGATCCAGAAGGCGCTCCCGCTGCTCTCGGCGGGCTCCTCGGTTATCACGGTCGGCTCGCGCGCCGCGGTGGTCGGCATCCCGATGCGCGCCCACTACACGGCGTCCAAGGCCGGCCTGATCGGCCTGACCCGCTCCCTCATGAAGGAGCTCGGGCCGCAGGGCATCCGGGTCAACCTGGTCGCCCCCGGCGTCATCGAGACCGAGGAGTTCGAGACCGCGCCGCCGGAGGAGGTGGCCCGGGTCAGGTCCCGCTACCAGGGCCTGACCGGGCTCGGCCGGCTCGGCAGGCCCGACGAGATCGCCGGCGCGGTGCTCTTCCTGGCCAGCGACCTGTCCGCGTACGTGACCGGCGAGACCATCCACGTGGACGGGGGCATCTGAGCCATGACCGCACCGTCCAAGGTCTTCCGTGTCCTGCTCCGCGCCGAGATCAAGCCCGACCTGGAGCAGGACTTCGAGCGCACCTGGCTGGCGATCGGCTCCGTGGTGACCGACCACCCCGCCAACCTGGGCCAGTGGCTGATGAAGAGCGAGGAGGAGGACGGCCTCTACTTCATCATCAGCGACTGGGTGGACGAGCCGCGGTTCCGGCTCTTCGAGCAGAGCGACCAGCACCTGGAGCACCGCAAGCGCCTGCACCCCTTCCGTTCCGGCGGCGCGATGTGGACCACGACGGTCACCCACGCCCTGGAGAAGCGGTGACCACCGGCCGGGTCAGGATCATGCTGTTCTGCAAGGTTCCTGACAGAGGTTCGGAATCCGAGGTCGAGGAGGCCTACCACCTGATCAGCAAGTCCCTGGCCGGCACGCCGGGCCTGCTCGGCAACGAGCTGCTCCGCTCGCTGATCGAGGACGGCGCGTTCGCGGTGATGAGCGAGTGGGAGAGCTTCGACGCCTTCCACCACTGGGACGAGGGGCCCGCCCACAAGGACCAGACCGCGCCGCTGCGCCCGTACCAGGATCCCGCCCGGCCGCGCCCGTGGGAGATGTACACGGTTCAGGCCGCGTACTGAGCCCCCGTCACCGAGCGCCCGCCCCGCCGGCACCGCGGACCCACCCCGTCCGCGGTGCCGGATGCCGTTCCCGTGGCCCGTCCGCCCGGGACGCCTGCCGACGAAGGGAAGTCCCCCATGGCACCACTGGCCCGCAGAGGCCGGGCCCGGCGCGCCCTGTCGGCGGCGGCCAGGGCGCTCGCCCGGGCCCTGCGCACCACAGGCAGCATGTACGGCCCGTTCGACCCGGGCCAGGTCTTCCCGAACGCCGCCGCCGGCGCGTCCGGGCGGTGGCGGGACGGCCGACTCACCCGGGCGGAAATGCAACTCTGGGAAGAACTGGTGAAGCGTCTTCACTGACCGCGTACCGCCGATACCCGACGAGCCCGGGAAAACCCACGGGTAATAATTCCGGCGACGCCGGGCCCGGAAGCCTCCACGGAAATACCCGCCGAACGTTCGGTGATATATCCCGTTCAGCTCTGGACATGCACGACTAAGCGATGGAATTGTCATCTGCCGAGCCAAGCGACCGTCGAAGGAGCACGGATGCCCGACCTCGCAGAGCCTCGAATCCTCGCCTGGGCCGGAACCGACGAGCGGGCGGAGGAGGCAGCACGGACCGAGCTGGCCGACCGGCTGGAGCTCGCCGGCCCGAAAGACCTGGACGAGATCGCCGACGAGACCGCGTTACGCCTCGTCGGCGGCCCGGACGACCGCCGGGCGGTGCGCGGAGCGCTGGTGACGTCCTCCGGTCCAGCGGCCGCCGACCTGCTGCGGTCGGGACGGATCCTGCGGCGGGACACCCGCCGGCAGCGCCCCCGGCCGATCGCCCTGCTCTTCCCCGGCCACGGGTCCCAGCACCCCCGGATGGGCGTCGGTCTCTACGGCCACGAGACAGCCTTCCCAGCACTCCCGGCCTTCCCAACACTTCCGGCCTTCCCAGCACTCACGGCCTTCACGGCCTTCACCGAGGCCATGGACGACTTCTTCGCCGCGATCGGCCCCACCGGCCCGATGCTGCGCGAGGCCTGGCTGGCCGAGGACCCGGAACGCCGGATCGACGAGGGCGAGCTCGGCCAGCCGCTGCTGTACGCGGTGGGGCACGCGCTCGCCCGGATGCTGATCGGCTGGGGTGTGCGGCCCGCCGCCGTCCTCGGGCACAGCGTGGGCGAGCTGGTGGCGGCGACCGTCGCCGGGGTCCTCGGCCCGCCGGACGGCGCCCGGCTGATGGCCGCCCGCTCGCACACCTACGCGCCGGTGGTCGCCGGCGGCCTGCTGGCGGTCGCGGCCTCGGCCCAGGAGCTCGCCCCCTTCGCGGTCGGCGAGGTGAGCGTGGCCGTGGTCAACGGGCCGCGGCAGACCGCCCTCGGCGCTCCCGCACCCGCCCTGGACGCGCTGGAGCGCGAGCTACGGCTGGCCGGCTTCGTCGCCCGGCGCACCCGGATCCGCCAGCCGTTCCACACCCCGCACGCGGTGCCCGCCGCCGACCTCTTCGAACCGGCCTTCGCCGCCGTCGACCTGCGGCCTCCGGTGCTGCCCGTCTACTCGTCCGCCTCCGCCGCCCCGGTCGGACCCGACGAAGCGACCCGTCCCCGCTTCTGGGCCCGGCAGATGTCGGAGCCGGTGCTCTTCGGCCCGGCGCTGGACCGGCTGCTCGGCGATCATCACCTCCTGCTGGTGGAGGCCGGCCCGTCCCAGGCCCTCACCGCGCTGGCCCGGCGCCACCCCGCCGTGACCGCCGGCCACAGCGCGGCCGTCGCTCTGCTGCCCGCCCGGCCCGACCACGGCCGGGCCGACCGCGAGACCGCCCTCCGGGCCGCGGCCCGGATCTGGGTCGAGGGCCACCAGTTGGACTGGACGGCGATCCGGTCCCGGTCCTGAGGTAATTCCCTCGAATTCCCCCCGAATTCCTCGGCACCGCGAGAACCGCCGAGAACACTCAGAAACACTCAGAAACACTGAGAAGCACCGAGAACGACCGAGAAAACCAACCCTCACCACTTCACCCAGGGGAAGTAATGGATTATTCGGTACTCGGCACGCTCGCCGCCCGGGATGGCGAAATCGACCGCACCCCCAGTGCCCCGAAACTCCGAAGAGTGCTGGCCACCCTGCTCCTGAGAGCGAACAAGCTGGTCCTGGCCGAGACACTGGCCGAAGAACTCTGGCAGGACAATCCCCCGAGCAGCGCGACCGCCACGCTGCAGACGTACATCTATCAGCTCCGGAAGTCGTTCGGGAGCGACGCTCGCAGCCGGGAGAGCATCATCCGGACCCGGACCGAGCCCTCCGGCTACGTCCTGTCGGCCGACCCCGACCACCTCGACCTGGTGCGCTTCCAAATCCTCGTGCGGGAGGGGCGGCGCGCCCTGGAGACGAACCGCCCACACCAGGCGTCCTCGGTGCTCCGCGAGGCGCTCGACCTGTGGCAGGGGCCGGTGTTCGGCGGCGTCGTGTGCGGGCCAGTGCTGCAGAGCCACGCGACCTTCCTCGAGGAGGAGCGGATGAACGCCCTGGAGATGCGGATCGACGCGGACCTCCAGCTCGGCCAGCACCGGGAACTGGTCTCCGAGCTCAAGACCCTCGTGGTGGCCCACCCCCTGCACGAGTGGTTCCACAGCCGGCTGATGACGGCACTCCACTGGTCGTCCCGGCAGGGCGAGGCGCTCGACGTGTACCAGTGCTACCGCCGCCGGCTCCGCGACGAGCTGGGCCTCGAACCCGGCCTGGAGATGCAGCGGGCCCAGCAGGACATCCTCAACGCGGGACATCCTCAGCAGCACGCCGCAGTCGGGCTTTTGACCCGATGATTGGCTGACAGCCAGTCGACGACAACCGGTGACCGGCCAGGGCCCTCCGGGGGAGCCCCGGCCGGCCGGTTTCACCCTCCGTACCCCTGGCCCCTAGGGCAGCGGCACGACGGCGAGAGCGCCCTCACGACGCGCGACGAGCTCGCGGATCATCCGCACGATCGAGGTCAGGTCCGTCCCCGGCCCGAAGACCTCACTCACCCCCTGGGCGCGCAGCAGATCGGCGTCCTCGGCCGGGACGATCCCGCCCAGGAGCACCGGCACGTCGTCCGCTCCCACCGCGCGCAGCCCCTGCAACACCGGCGGGACCAGCGCGAGATGGTTCCCGGAGAGGCTGGACAGGCCCAGGACGTCGGCGTCCTCGGCGAGCACGGTCTGCACGATCTGCTCCGGCAGCTGGTTGCCGAGATAGACCACCTCCATCCCGTGCCGGACCAGATGGCGGCTGACCACCATGATGCCGCGGTAGTGCGAGTCGAGGCCGGGCTTGGCCATCACCACACGAATGCGATCCACCTGTGCTTCCTCCTTCTTGAGTCAGCTTCTTGAGTCAGCTTCTCGAGTCAGCCGATCAGCGGCTGACGCCAACCGCCGTACAGGTCGCGGAAGACCTCGCAGCACTCGCCGAGGGTCGCCCCGGCCCGCGCCGCGTCCAGCAGACCGGGCATGGTGTTCCGGCCGGCGACGGCCGCCGCGCGCACCTCCTCCAGCGCCGAGCGCACCCGGTCGCGGTCCCGGGCCGCCCGCAGCCGCGCCAGCCTGCGCCGCTGCGCCTCGATCGTGGCCGGCACCCGGAACGGCTCGATCCGCAGCGGCTCGTCCTCGTCCTGGAATCGGTTGACGCCGACCAGGGTCCGGCTGCCGGCGTCGAGCTCCAGCTGGCGCTCGTAGGCCCGGCCGAGCAGCTGCTGGTGCACCCAGCCCTGGTCGACGGCCGCCACCAGGCCTCCCATCGCGTCGATCTGCTCCAGGAGTCCGGTCACCCGGCGGTCGATCTCGGCGGTCAGGTGCTCCACGTAGTAGCTGCCGGCCAGCGGGTCCGCGGTCCGGTCCACGCCGGTCTCGTGGCGCAGGATCAGCTGTGTGTGCAGCGCGGTCAGCGCCGCCTGCTCCGAGGGGATGGAGAGCGCCTCGTCGTAGGCGCTGATGTGCAGCGACTGCGCGCCGCCCAGCACCGCGGCCAGGCCCTGGTAGGCGGCCCGGGCGATGTTGTTGAGCGGCTGCTGCGCGGTCAGCGCCGAACCGGCGGTCTGCACGTGGTAGCGGAGCATCAGGCTGCGGGCTTCGGCGGCCTTGAGGCGTTCCCCGAAGATCCGGGCGTAGACCCGGCGGGCGGCGCGGTACTTGGCGATCTCCTCGAAGAAGTCGTTGTCCGCGCTGAAGAAGGCGGTGAGCCGGCCGGCGAACGAGTCCACCGGGTGGCCGCGGCGCACCATCTCCTCTGCCGTGGCCACGGCGTGCGCCACGACCAGGGCGACCTCGTGCACCGCGTCGGCGCCGGCCTCCCGGTAGTTGTAGCCGGCGTAGCTGATCGCGTTCCAGCGCGGCACCTGCTGGAGGCAGAACTCCACGACGTCGGTGGACAGTTGGAAGGAGAACCCGGGCTCCAGCACGCTGGGCGCGGTGAGCACCACGGTCTCCATCATGAAGTCGTTCTGCAGCGTGCCGCGCAGGTCGCCGAACCGGTAGCCGCGCCGCTCGGCGGCGGCCAGGTAGAGGGCGAACACCGCCCCGGCGGCCACCGGGTGCGAGAGCACCAGCGAGACGCTCACCCGGTCCAGCGGGATCCCGTCGTACAGGGCGAGCATGTCCTCGACGCTGTCGATCGCGACCCCGCCCTGGCCGGCGTCGGCTCGGGCGATCGCCTCGTCGCTGTCGTAGCCGCGGTTGGTCGGGAAGTCGAAGACGGTGTTGATCGCCGTGGCGCCGGAGTCGAGCAGCATGCGCAGCCGCCGGTTGGTGTGGTCCGCTGTGCTGTAGCCGGCCAACTGGCGGATCGCCCATGGCCGTTCGCGGTACATCCCGGGCCGGATGCCGCGGGTGAACGGGGCTTGGCCCGGTCGTTCGGCGTCGTGCGCGGCGGGCAGGTCGGCGGGGCCGTAGCACGGCTCGACCGGCAGCCCGGAGTCGGTGAAGGCCGGTTCCGTCACGGCAGTTCCACCACCTGGGCGGCGAAGGTGAGACCGGCCCCGAAGCCGATCAGCAGGGCCAGGCCGCCGGACTCGGCCCGGCCGGTGGTGAGCAGTCGCTCCATGGCCAGCGGGATGGAGGCCGAACTGGTGTTGCCGGCGGTCGCGATGTCGTCGGCCACCGCCACGTGGTCGGGCAGCTCCAACTCGCTGACCAGCACGTCGGTGATCCGCATGTTGGCCTGGTGCGGGATGAAGGCGGACAGGTCGTCCAGGGTGATCCCGGCCGCGGCCACCGCCGCGCGGGCGACGGCCACCATCTCGTCCACCACCCAGCGGAAGACCCGCCGGCCGTCCATGCGCATCACCGGCACCGGCGCGGCCCGGTCGCGGCGGCGGTCGCCCCACGAACCGGTCATCACCACGGCGTCCAGCTGACGGCCGTCGGCGCCCCAGACCACCGGGCCGACGCCCGGCTGGGCGGACGGGCCGAGCACCACCGCGCCGGCACCGTCGGCCAGCAGGAAAGCGATCTGACGGTCCGTCGGATCGACCAGATCGGTCAACCGCTCGGCACCGACCACCAGGACGTGGTCGGCCGTGCCGACCCTGATCATCGTCGCCGCCGTCTCGATCGCGTAGCAGAAGCCGGCACACGCCGCGTTGAGGTCGACGGCCGCCGCACCGACCGCACCGGCCCGCGTGGCGATCTCCACCGCCAGCGGCGGCAGCGAGACCAGGTTGGTCGTACTGGCCGCGATGACCAGGCCGATGTCCTGCGGATCCACGCCGGCGGCGGCGATCGCCTTCGCGGCCGCCGCCGCGCCCATCACCGGCAGCGTCTCCTCCGCGTCGGCGAAGCGGCGCCGCCGGATGCCGGAGCGCGTCTCGATCCACTCCTCGGTCGAGTCGATCGTGCGGCACAACTCGCGATTGTCGACCTCCCGGCGCGGCCGGTAGTCGCCGACCCCGATGATCCGGCCGAACCGTGGTCGGGCCGGACCGCCACTCCTCAACACACCACTCAACTCCCCTCGGAACAGCAGCTGTACGGGGATGCTCACCGCTGACCCTCCACGGTGCATCGAGCACGTCTGAAGCGGTCCCGGCCGTTCAGAGGCCTTCCAGGACCGTCCGAGCGCGCCTTGCCATGGTGTGGGCGCAAGAGCCTGCGCGGGCCGGGGCGGGTGAGAACGGCCCCTCCCCAGGTTCCACGAACGAGCCGCGAGGAGGCAGGAACGTGAAGGAGCCGGTCAACCACGGGCTGAGTCTGGTGGCCCTGCTGGGCAGCGGCATCGTCTCCGGGGTCTTCTTCGCCGTGGCGATCAGCGTCATCCCCACGGCCATGGCCCTGTCCGTCGACCGCTATGTGGAGATCCACAAGTTGCTGGGACGCTACTACGACCCCACCATGCCGATCATCGTCATCTCGGCAGGCCTGGCCGACTTCGTGCTCGGCGGGACGGCCGACCGCACCTGGATCCGGGTGCTCTTCGTCCTGTCCGGTGTGGCACTGGCCGGCGTCGCGGTGGTCTCCCGGGCCTGCAACGTGCCGATCAACCGGCAGGTCAAGCTGGTCGAGTCGGGGGCCGTCCCGGAGGGCTGGCAGGACCCCCGGCCGCTCTGGCGGGACTGGCACCACCTCCGCACCGTGCTGGCCCTGTCCGCACTCGCGGCCACCGCGGTCGCGGTCACCTGGGGGGCCTGAGCCGATGGACTTCCGCCCCGCGACGGGCCAGGCCACGCCCGACGGACGGTACGCGCGCTCGCTGGCCCTCGGCCGCTACCGGCCGGCCGCCCCGGTGGACCTGCCCGACCGGAGCTGGCCCTCGCGCCGGATCACCCGGGCGCCGCGCTGGCTCTCGACCGATCTGCGCGACGGCAACCAGGCGCTGATCGACCCGATGTCGCCGGCCCGCAAGCGCGAGATGTTCGACCTGCTGGTCGGCATGGGCTACCAGGAGATCGAGGTCGGCTTCCCGTCCTCGGGGCAGACCGACTACGACTTCGTACGGTCGATCATCGAACAGGACGCAATCCCCGACGACGTGGTGATCTCGGTGCTCACCCAGGCCCGGGACGAACTGATCGAGCGGACCTTCGAGTCCCTGGCCGGCGCCCGACGGGCCACCGTGCACCTCTACAACGCCACCGCACCGCTCTTCCGGCGGGTGGTCTTCGGCGTGGACCGCCGCAAGTGCCGGGCGATCGCGGTGAACGGCACCCGCCGGGTCCTCGCGCACGCCGAGAAGCTGGTCGCGAACGGAACCCAACTCGGTTACGAGTACAGCCCGGAGATCTTCACCGACACCGAGCCGGACTTCGCGCTGGAGGTCTGCGAGGCGGTGGCGGACGTCTGGCAGCCGGGCGAGGGCCGCGAGCTGATCCTCAACCTGCCGGCGACGGTGGAACGTTCGACGCCGAGCGACTACGCGGACCGGATCGAGTGGATGTCCCGGTACCTGACGCGACGCCAATACATCTGCCTCTCCGTCCATCCGCACAACGACCGCGGCACCGCCGTGGCCGCCGCCGAGCTGGCGCTGATGGCCGGCGCCGACCGCATCGAGGGCTGCCTCTTCGGCCAGGGCGAGCGCACCGGCAACGTCGACCTGGTCACCCTCGCCATGAACCTGTACTCGCAGGGCATCGACCCCGGGATCGACTTCTCCGACATCGACGCGATCCGCCGCACCGCCGAGTACTGCACCCGGATGGAGGTGCACCCGCGCCACCCGTACGCCGGCGACCTGGTGTACACGTCCTTCTCCGGCTCCCACCAGGATGCGATCAAGAAGGGCTTCGAGGCGATGGCCGCCGAGGCCGACGCGCTCGGCCGGCCGGTGGACGAGATCCCGTGGGCCGTGCCGTACCTGCCGATCGACCCCAGGGATGTGGGGCGCAGCTACGACGCGGTGATCCGGGTCAACTCCCAGTCCGGCAAGGGCGGAGTCGCCTACGTGCTGAAGACCGAGCACGGGCTCGACCTGCCGCGCCGGCTGCAGATCGAGTTCGCCAGGACCATCCAGGCCCGCACCGACGCGCAGGGCGGCGAGGTCCCCCCGGAGGAGATCTGGCGGCTCTTCCGCGCCGAGTACCTGTCCGAGCCGGGCGACGGGCGGGCGCCGCTCGTCCTGCTCTCGCACAACGCCACCACCACGGACGGCGGCCGGGACACACTCACCGCCAAGGTCCGCCTCGACGGGGCGATCCACCGGCTGCGCGGTGTGGGCAACGGGCCGATCGACGCCTTCAGCGACGCATTGGCCGGGATCGGCATCGACCTCCAGGTGCTCGACTTCCGCGAGCACGCACTGGCGGCCGGCAGCGACGCCCGGGCCGTCGCCTACGTGGAGTGCGCCCTTCGCGGACGGACGGTGTGGGGCGTCGGCATCGACGCCGGGATCGTCCGCGCCTCGCTCGCCGCTGCGGTGAGCGCCGTCAACCGCGCCGTCGTGTTGAGCGCCGCCGACCGTGCCACCGAGAGCGCCGCCGCCCCGGCCGCCGGGCGCGACTGAGTCAGAAGGGCCCACTGTGCTCACCACCCACTTCCCCACCCGCGATCCGGACCCCGTGCAGCTGCTCGACCCGTCCGGCCACCGGGTGACCCACCCCGACTACGCCCTCGACCTCAGCCCCGAGGAGTACCGCGCGCTCTACCGCGACCTGGTGCGGATCCGCCGGGTCGACGCGGAGGCCACCACGCTCCAGCGCCAGGGCGAACTCGGCCTGTGGGCCTCCCTGTTGGGCCAGGAGGCAGCCCAGATCGGGGCCGGACGGGCGCTCCGGCCGCAGGACTTCGTGTTCTCCAGCTACCGCGAGCACGGCATCGCCTGGTGTCGCGGCGTCCCGCCGATCGACCTGCTCGGCTTCTGGCGCGGTACCGCGCACGGCAGTTGGGACCCGTACCGGGCCGGCATGGCCAACTACCAGGTGGTGGTGGGCGGCCACGCCCTGCACGGGGTCGGGTACGGCATGGGCCTGCGGCTCGACGGCGCCGACGGCGCGGTGCTGGTCTGCTTCGGCGACGGCGCCACCAGCCAGGGCGACGTGCACGAGGCCTTCACCTACGCGGCCGTCTTCGACGCCCCGGTGGTCTTCTACTGCCAGAACAACCACTGGGCGATCTCCGAGCCGCTCACCCGGCAGACCAGGGTCCCGCTCTACCGGCGCGCCTTCGGCTACGGCTTCCCCGGCATCCGGGTGGACGGCAACGACGTGCTGGCCACGCTCGCGGTGACCGACGCGGCGCTGGAGCACGCCCGTTCCGGCTCCGGCCCGGTGCTGATCGAGGCCGTCACCTACCGGATGGCCCCGCACACCACCTCGGACGACGCCACCCGCTACCGCTCCCCCGACGAGGTCGCCGAGTGGGCCGCGCGGGATCCGATCGCCCGGCTCAGGGCCTGCCTGGAACGCGAGGCGCTCGCCGACGACGCGTTCTTCGCCGACGTCGCGGCGGAGGCCGAGCGGCTGGCCGTACAACTGCGCACCGAGTGCCGCTCGTTGCCCGACCCGCGCCCGACGGCCCTCTTCGACCACGTCTACGCCGGACCGCACCCGCTGATCGACACCGAGCGCGCGCAACTCACCGCTTTCCTGGACCAGTTCACGGACCGGTCCACGGACCGGTTCACGGACCGGTTCACGGACCGGTTCACGGACCGACCGGAAGGGCCCGGATCATGGAGCTGACCCTCGCCAAGGCGCTCAACTCCGGCCTGCGCAAGGCGCTGGAGTCCGACCGCAAGGTGGTCCTGCTCGGCGAGGACGTCGGACGCCTCGGCGGCGTCTTCCGGATCACCGACGGACTGCACAAGGACTTCGGCGGCGACCGCGTGATCGACACCCCGCTCGCCGAGTCGGGGATCGTCGGCACCGCGATCGGCCTGGCGTTCCGCGGCTACCGGCCGGTCTGCGAGATCCAGTTCGACGGCTTCGTCTACCCGGCGTACGACCAGATCGTGGCCCAGCTCGCCAAGATCAGGGCCCGGACCGCCGGCCGGGTGGCGATGCCGGTCGTGGTGCGGATCCCGTTCGGCGGCGGGATCGGCGCGGTGGAGCACCACAGCGAGTCGCCCGAGGCGTACTTCGCCCACACCGCGGGCCTGCGGGTGGTCTGCTGCGCCCGCCCCTCCGACGCGTACTGGATGATCCAGCAGGCGGTGGCCTGCGACGACCCGGTGATCTTCTTCGAGCCGAAGCGGCGCTACTGGGACAAGGGCGAGGTCGACCCCGGGGCCGGCGCCCCGCTGCCGCTGCACGCGGCCGAGGTGGTCCGGCCCGGTACCGACCTCACCCTGGTGGGCTACGGGCCGACCGTCCGGGTCTGCCTGGACGCCGCCGACGCCGCCGCGGAGGAGGGCCGCCGGCTGGAGGTGATCGACCTGCGCTCCCTCTCCCCGCTGGACACCGCGACCGTCCGGGACTCGGTCGCCCGGACCGGACGGCTGATCACGGTCCACGAGGCGCCCGGCTACCTGGGGATGGCCGCCGAGATCGGCAGCCGCATCACCGAGGAGTGCTTCTACTCCCTCCAGGCGCCCGCCCTGCGGGTGACCGGCTACGACACCCCCTACCCGCCGTCCCGTCTGGAGGACGTCTACCTGCCCGACCTGGAGCGGGTGATGGACTGCGTGGAGCAGTCGCTGTCCTACTGACGTACACGTTCGCTTCTACGCTCGCCGAAGCGCCGCCGGACTGCGGGTCCGACGGCGCTTCGGCGCGGGCGCTCCGGCGAGGGCGCTCCGGTCAGATCTGCGCCCACACCCTGGCCGTCAGCTCCCGGTACTGCGCGCGCCAGCCGGGCAGGGCTTCGGCCATCTGTGCCGCGAAGGCCGGCGGGAGCGCCGCGATCAGCGCGTCCACCACGGCCGGGTCCGCGCCCTCCTCCGTCCAGGTCGAGACCAGCCACCTCGGCGGCTCGTCGGCGCCCTGCCGGCCCGGGCCACCCTTACCTTGGCCGCCCTTGCCCGGGCCACCCTTGCCCTGGCCGCCGGCCAGCTCCTCCGGACGGATCCGGTCCACCAGGACCGGCACGAGGTGCTTCTCCTCGCGGTCCAGGTGCCGTCCCAGCAGCTCGGACAGCCGGTCGGTGGCGGCCCGCGCGGCGACGACGGCCTCCGCAGTGGTCAGGTCCGCCGTCATCCGGGTGATCTCCTTCAGCTGCGCGTCGAGCTCCTCATGCTCGTGCTCGATCCCGCGCAGCGGCTCGGCCAGCTCCGGGGCCTGCGAGAGAGCCAGCGGGAAGAGGCTGGTGTCCTCGTTCTCGCTGTGGTCGGCCAGCACCCACTCGAACAGCCGCCAGCGGTCCCGCAACAGGCCCGCCTGCTCGGCGTCCTGCGGGTCGAGCGCGGCCAGCGCCCGCGGGAAGCGCTCCGCGTCCCGTCGAAGAGCGTGGTGAACCATCAGGAAGGAGGTGGCAGCGGTGACCTGCCCTTGGTCGTCGAGCTGGAGATCCGTACTCATCGTGGTGAACTCCCTTACCGAGTACCGCACATGGGGACGAGCAGTGCCGAGACTAGCCGAGCGCGCCCGGCCCCCGTGGCATCCCACGGCGACCGGGCGCGACTCTTACTTGACTCTTTGTCAGACAGTCGTGAGATAGCGATCGATCTCCCAGGCGCTGACGGCCCGGTGGTACTCCGCGAACTCGGCGTGCTTCAACTTGGCGTAGAAGTCGACGAATTCACCCTGGTCCGCCTTGCCGAAGGCGGCTCGCAGCACGGCGTCACGCCGGACGGCCTCCGCCGCCTCGGCGAGCGTGCCCGGGAGCGGCGCACCGCTCTGCGGCGCCGCGGACACCTCCAGGTCTGCCTCGTTGGGCGGCCCGGGATCCACCGACCGCTCGACCCCGTCCAGCCCGGCCGCCAGCAGGGCGGCCATCGCCAGGTAGGGGTTGGCCGAGGAGTCGACGCAGCGCGCCTCGACCCGGCCGGGCGCCGGCACCCGCAGCAGCTGGGTGCGGTTGTTCCCTCCGTAGGTGGCGTAGGTCGGCGCCCAGCTGGAGCCGGACGCGGTGGCGTCCCGGGCCCCGAGCCGCTTGTACGAGTTGACGGTCGGGCAGGTGAGGCCGACCACCCCCGGCGCGTGCTCCAGGATGCCGCCGATGAACGCGTAGCCGAGCGCCGAGATGCCCAGGCCACGGGCGTCCTGCTCGTCCCGGAACAGTTCGCCGCCCGCGGTGTCCCACAGGCTCAGGTGCAGGTGCAGGCCGCTGCCGGTCAGGTGGCCGAAGGGCTTGGGCATGAAGGTGGCGATCAGTCCTGCGTCCTGGGCCAGCATCTGCACCAGGTAGCGGAAGACCACCACCCGGTCCGCGGTGACCAGCGCGTCCGCATAGGCGAAGTTGTGCTCGAACTGGCCGTTGGCGTCCTCGTGGTCATTGGAGTAGTTGCCCCAGCCGAGCCGGCCCAGCGCCCGGCTCACCTCGGCCACGTGGTCCAGCGAGCGGCCCAGGCCACGGGCGTCGTAGCACGGCCGGGCGCCGGTGTCCTCCGGGTCGGCGACCGTGATGCCGCCCTCCGTCGTCCGCCGGAGCAGGAAGTACTCCGGTTCGGCGCCGACCTTGAGGACCAGGTCCCGCTCGGCGAGCGCCGCGAGCGCCCGGCGCAGGATCACCCGGGGCGCGTACGGCCAGGGCGCACCGTTGACGTGCGGGTCGCACTGGACGACCGCCAGGCCGCTGCGCCAGGGCAGCACGCTGTAACTGGTGACGTCCGGGACGGCGACCAGGTCCGGATCGGCCGGTGACTGGCCCATCGATCCGACCGCGTGGCCGGCGAACCCGACACCGTCGGCGAGCAGTTGGGGCACCGCGGCGGCCGGGACGAGCTTGCAGCACGGCCTGCCGTCCACGTTGACGAACATCGCGAGCACGAACTCGATGCCGTCCCGCTCGACGGCCCGGACGAACTCGTCGGCGGTGCGCGGTACTTCTGGAATGCGGGTGGGAGTGCGGGTGGGAGTGCGAGGGGGAGTACGGGTGGGCACAGGGCACCTCCGGGTCCGGTCCGTCAGATGTCGAGCGTCACGCTGTACTCGTCCAGCCACATGTTGAGGCTGAGCACCATCTCGACGTCCAGCCGGCAGATCCAGGCCCACACGCCCGGCTGCTCCGACACCCGCGCCGGGTTCTCGGCAATCGCCAGCGCGGCCGGAACGTCGATCAGCGGCAGTACCGGCGCGGCCGGATCGGCCAGCACGTCGCGCAACTGGCGGCAGAGCTCGCCGAGATAGGCGCCGTCCTGGGTGACCGGGTACGGGCTCTTCTGCCGGTCCAGGACCTTCTGCGGCACCAGGTCCTTGGCGGCGGCCCGCAGGAGGCTCTTCTCCCGGCCGTCGTGGCTCTTCATCGACCACGGGGTGTTGAAGACGTACTGGACGAACTCGTGGTCGCAGTACGGGACGCGCATCTCCAGCGCGGGCCCCATGCCGAGCCGGTCGCTGCGGTCGAGCAGCACCCCCAGCCACCGGGTCAGGTGCAGGTGGATCACCTCCCGCATCCGCCGCTCGTGCCTGGTCTCGCCCTCCAGCACCGGCACCTCGCTCAACGCCTCCCGGTAGCGCTGGGCCACGTAGCCGCGCAGGTCCAGCTTCCGCAGCAGGCCCTTGTCGAGCAGGCCGAGCCCCAGGCCGGGGTGCGCGGGGTCGTAGACGTGCATGATGCCCATCCACGGGAAGGTGTCGCTGTACACGACGTCCTCGTTGTGGACCCACGGGAAGCCGCCGAACACCTCGTCCGCGGTCTCACCGGACAGCACCATCGTGGCCCGCTCGCGCACCGCCTTGGCGAGCAGGAACGCCGAGGCGTCCATGTCGCCGAACATCGACGGCATGTCCTGCGCCACGATGCACGCCCTCCGGACGTCCGGGTCGGCGAGCTCCTTGGTGCTCAGCGTGATCTGCCGGTGCACGGTCCCCGCGTGCTCGGCCATCGCGTGTGCGAACGGCGCGTCCGAGGTGCCGCGCATCTCGTCGGCCCGGAAGCCCTCCGCGCTGGTCAGCAGCAGGGAGAAGCTCTGCAGCGGCGGTTCACCGTTCGCCGCGACCCACTTGGCGGCCAGCGCGGTCAGCACACTGGAGTCCAGGCCGCCCGAGAGCAGCATGCCGCGCGGCACGTCGGCGACCAGCTGCCGGGCCACCACCTCCTCCAGCCGCTCCCGGACCCGGGCGACCGTGGTCGGCAGGTCCTCGGTGTGCGGGCGGGCCTCCAGGGCCCAGTAGCGGCTCTGGGCCAGACCCTTGCGGCTGAAGCGCAGGACGCTCCCGGGCAGGACCTCCTGCACCCCCGCGTAGATCGAGACGCCCGGGGACTTGGTCTGCGCCAGCAGTTCGGCCAGGCCCTGGGCGTCCACCGTGGCGTCCACCGCGGGGTGGGCGAGCAGCGCCTTGGCCTCGGAGCCGAAGACGATCCCGTCCGGCAGCAGCTTGTACAGCAGCGGCTTGATGCCCATCTGGTCGCGGATCAGCAGCAGTTCCTCCCGGCCGCTGTCCCAGATGCCGAAGGCGAACATCCCGTTGAAGTGCCGGCCGCAGTCCGCGCCCCACTCCAGGTAGCCGCGGATCACCACCTCGGTGTCGCACCGGGTCCGGAACCGGTGCCCCCGGGACTCCAACTCCGCGCGCAGCTCCCGGAAGTTGTAGATCTCGCCGTTGTAGGTCACCGCCACGACCGCGCGGCCGTTCTCCTCGACCGCCATCGGCTGCCCGCCGCCCGGGATGTCGATGACCGCGTTCCGGGTGTGCCCGAAGCCCGCGTGCGGCGCGAACCACACCCCGTCACCGTCCGGCCCCCGGCAGGCCAGGCTGTCCGTCATCGCCCGCACCACCGTCTGCACGGTGAGGGCGTCCTGCCCGAAGTCGACCCATCCGGCGATACCACACATTCCGCTCGCTCCCTCCGACGACGCCTCCCGGCCGTCCGGTTGGTCTCCGTCCGGCCGTCACCCCACGCATGGTGGCCGAGCGACTTCAAAGCCATCTAGAGACGGGTTGAGTGACGTCGGGCAACGGCACGGAGGCACCGCGCGAGCGACGCGGTGCCTCCGGACACGAGGGTGATCAGGCGCGGGCGAGGACCCAGGCGCCGAGGCCGTGGCAGCCGCCCACCTGGTAGGAGGTGGAGCGGAAGCCGCGCGGGACGGGCGAACCCGGGCACGTCCACAGGCCGGCACGGGCGGTGTTGTGGCGCCACGCGCCGATCCCGCCGCAACCGGACTGCAGGTAGTCGGTGATCACGTACCCCGGCACCACGGGTGAGCCCGAGCAGGTCCAGATCCCGTCACGCGCGACGTTGTGGCGCCACGAGCCGATGCCGTTGCAGCCGGACTGCAGGTGGTCGGTGATGACGTAGCCGGGCGCCACCGGGGAGCCCGAGCAGGTCATGATGCCGTCGCGGGCGAGGCTGTGCCGCCACCCGCCGATGCCGCTGCAGCCGTTGCGGTCGTACGACGTGATGACGTACCCGGCGACGACCGGAGACCCGGAGCAGGTCCACATCCCGTCCTTCGCCGGCTGCTGGTACCAGGAGCCGGCGCCGTTGCAGCCGCTGCGGTCGTACCCGGTGATCACGTACCCGGCCTGGACGGGCGCCCCGGAGCACGCCCACTTGCCCCCGCCGCCCCAGCCCCACGCGGGCTTCGCCTCCGCGGCCGACATGCCGCTGACGGTGCCGCCGAGGACGAAGGTCGCGATCAGCGCGAGGGCGGCCGTGGTGGCGCCGACTCCCCTGCGGACGATCCCTGCTGTTATGCGCTTCCACAGTTGACGGGCATTCATGGTCATACCACTCCAGTCCAGTTCGGCGAGTGCACGGGGAAACGTTTCCGCTTGTCGAGGTCTCCGA
This sequence comes from Kitasatospora aureofaciens, assembly GCF_019192735.1. Classification (GTDB taxonomy): domain Bacteria; phylum Actinomycetota; class Actinomycetes; order Streptomycetales; family Streptomycetaceae; genus Kitasatospora; species Kitasatospora aureofaciens_A. Next base: position 80,172 of record NZ_JAHTKP010000004.1, on the reverse strand, counting down.
CGGCGGAACGGGAGCCCACCCTACGGGGGTGGCGGTGTGGATGTCCGGTGGGGATTACATGAAGCCAGGCCTCCCGGCACCTTGTCCGAAACCTGTCCACGCCATTCCGTGCCATCAGGGCCGCACCCGCCGAAACCGCCCGATCCGGTGGTGCCCGATGGTGTGACGCCATGGGCCGCCGTGGGTACACCAGTTGACGGCCGCTTCTCACGCGGCAGAACGGTCCGCAGGGCATGACGCCCGCGGGAAAGGCAAGGAGGCGTCCATGGCCGACGACTCGGTTCCGGATTCGGGTTCGGATTCGGAGAGAACCCCACAACGCGACTCGCTCGCCCAGGACGAACGGACCGTCATGCGCCTGCGCCTCGGCGTCGGCGCGATCGGCATCCTGCTGCCGGTGGCGCTCCCCCTGGGAAACTGGCTGTTCGCCGAACTCAGAGGCCTGAGCACGGCCGGGTTCTGGCCCGCCTCGATGAGCGGCTCGTACTACACCAGCACGCGGAACATCTTCGTCGGCAGCATGTGCGCACTCGGAGTGTTCCTCGTCTGCTACCGCTTCGACCGCCGCGACGACCGCTGGAGCACAGCCGCCGGCGCGTTCGCGCTCGGAGTCGCCCTGTTCCCGACCACGCCCCCGAACGCGACGACGTTCGCGGCCACGATCGGCGTGCTGCACCTCATCTTCGCCGGACTGCTCATGTTCGTGCTGGCGATGTTCTGCGTCTACTCCTTCCGTGACCCGCACTACGCGCAGCAGCCCTGGCTCAGCCGCGGCTACCTGGCGGCCGGCGTGCTCATCCTCGCCCTCCTCCCGGTCGCCGTCGCCGCCGGCGTCACCGGCGTGGGCATGGACTGGCAGATCCGGCCGGTCTACCTCTGCGAGTGGCTCGCGACCTGGGCCTTCGGCGCCGCCTGGACCGCCGCCGCACTCGAACTCGCCTCCACCACCCTGTCCCCCGAAGGCCTCGTCCCCGGCCAACCCGGCCCCCACCCCACCGGCGACCCGCACCACGCGTAGGGGGCCACCCTGGCCCTGGCCCGCCTGGCCCGCCTGGCCCGCGGGTAGTCCGGGCTCGCATCAATCGGCACACAACGTGACGGCCGGAGCCCCGGCCGGACGACCTCCCCGTGGCGGGCGGTTGTCCGGAGCGGCGCTCCGGCCGTATCGCGGTCCCGGGCGGCCGCATGGGGCGGCCGCCCGAGGCGGGATCAGTAGCGCTTGATGGCCGTGATCCAGGCCTGGTTGGCCTGGGCGACGCCGGCATAGGAGCCCGGCCACTGGCGGGCCGGGGCGCCGTTGTCGGTGCGCCAGTCGGCGATCTCCAGCATCATCGCCGAGTTGAAGTTGGCGATGCCGAGCTCGCCCCGGTCGCCGAGCGTGCCGGCGTAGTTCCAGTGCTGGTTCCCGCCCCAGGTGCAGTCCCACTGGCGGGCCGGAGCGCCGTACTCGTGACTCCAGTCGGCGATCTCCAGGCACTTGCCGGAGAAACGGTTCACCAGCTCGAAGCCGCCGTTGTCGGGCACGTAGTCCCAGAGCTGGTTCGCGCCGCCGGTGCAGTCCCACTGACGGGCCGGGGCACCGTTGTCGGTGCGCCAGTCGGCGATCTCCAGGCACTTGCCGGAGTTGACGTTGACCAGGGTGCTGGACGTGGGGTTGCCGAAGCTGCCGCCGATGGCGGACGCGGGAGTGGCCGGCAGGGCGGCGACCAGCGCGAGCGCGGCGCCGGCGACGGCCGCGGCCGCGGCCGCACGGGAACGGGGAAGGACGTTGCGGATGGTCAAGACGGACCGGTCCCTTGCACGAGGTTGGGGGCAGGGGAGCGGATCGCCTCAGGGCGGTGGAGCGCCCCGGGTCCGCGTCGGCCCGGGCGCCGGCCCAAGCCGAGCTGCCCGTCCCCCCTACGGCCCGGACACGTACCGCGGCCGCCGACGAGCGGGAATCCTACGCGGGCCCGGGTAACCGCAGGTCAAATGGATGGTCAAGGATGGGTACAACCGCTCGGGAAGCCGCCGACCGGGTCACCCCGTTCACGGCCGGTCAGGTGGGCGGGTTCTCGCAGTGCCGTAGCACGACGCCTCTGCGGAACCGTACGCCGCCGGGGAGGTCGAACCGTCCCTGACGACTGGCCACCGTGATCTGTTCGACGGCCAGGGTGGCCTTGGCCGTGCAGAGGCCCGCCCGCACGGCCACCAGCCTGCCCCCGCGCACGACGGCGACGATCCCTTGGAGGTCGAAGACGACCTCGATGTCCAGCGCGAGGGTGCCGACCGACACCCCGTCGACCAGCACCTTCACGGTGGGGTGGTGGACCGACCGGATCCGGTGGTCCAGCAACGCGACGACCTCCTCGCTCCCCGGGGCCGCGCAGGTGCTTTTCGCGGCCTCGACGAGCGCCGCGTGGGTACGCCAGCCGCCGGCCAGCAGGTCGATCATGTCCAGCCCCAGAAAGCCGTGGACGACACTCGCGACCTCGTGCTCGGCGGCCTGGGACAGGGGCTTGGCCAGACCTGACAGGGCCTTGACCACCCCCTGCCGGTGGAGGGAGTCGGCGAGCGGCTCCACGGCCCCCATGAACGTTCCCAGCGCGTACGGGTCATCCGTCGCGACGATCGTCATCGTGCAACTCCTCGATGCTCTGCCGCCCCGGGTCCGGGTGCGGCTCCAACCGGACGCTGCGCCCGGACCCGGCGCCCCCGTCCCGCTCGGTCAGCCCCACCTCGGCGATCCCCTGCCCACTCACCTCGGCTGTCACGTGGGCCGGTGGGCCGGGCCGCCGGCGGAAGCGGCGCAGCGCGAACGCCGCAACGGCAGCGGCGGCGAGGGCGCCGGGAAGGATCCAGGGCAGGTTGTTCGGTTTCGGCGGGTTCGGCGGGAGCGACTGGGCGACGACGACCGGGACGGTCTGGGTCACCGTGTGCGTGTCCGCACACTCCACGGTGATCGTATGGGGGCCCATGGGCGCGTCCGGCGGGATGGTGGCGTGCGCCTGGAACCTTCCCGATTTGTCGGACTGGATCGGGTGCGACCTCGGCCCGTTGTCCCAGGAGAGCACGACCTTCGGCGGCCCGCTGCCCTTGGGGCAGGCGTCCGTCGGGCCGGACAGGGACACACCGCCGCCCGGCGTCGCGGTGGACGTGTTGACGGGTTTCGGCCTTTGGGTGGTCGGTCCGGGTGTGGGGGTGGGCGTAGGTGTGGGCGTGGGCGTGGGCGTGGGCGTGGGCGTGGGCGTAGGCGTGGGCGTAGGCGTGGGCGTAGGCGTGGGCGTAGGCGTCGGCGTGGGCGTGGGCGTAGGCGTGGGCGTAGGCGTCGGCGTGGGCGTGGGGGTGGGGGTCGGGACCTGGTAGTACGCGTCGGCCTTGATCCCCGATTCCATTGCGCAGGATGCCTGCACGTCGTGGTCGCCGCCAGTGGCGTTCGCGGGCACGGTGATGGGGGTGCTGAAGTTCCCGTCGCTGTCGGGCTTCCCCGAGACGGGAAGTGCGGTCGTGTCCCACGTCAGTGAGACGGTGTCGCCCGCAGGACAGAGGAAGTTGGTCCCCGACACGGTCGTGGTGGACCCCGGCGCCCCCTGCGGCGGATCCGCCATCAGGGTGGCGGGCCCGACGGTGAAGTCGGCGGTGCTCATGATCGTCTGGAAATCCGCACACCTGGCCGTGACGTGGTGCAGGCCGTTAGCGGCACCGGGAGGCACCTTGAGCGTGCCGGAGGACGACTTGCCGGCGCTGACCGAAATGGGCGTGGCGTTCGTGGCCTGGTCGTCCCAGAACACCTGGACGGTGCTCGTGGTCTCGGTCGAGCCGTAGATGACCGGGCAGTCGAACCCGGACACCGTCACCTGAACGGTCCCGAGCGGCGGCCCGTGGACCGGGCTCAGGGTGACCGCCTGTCCCTGCGGGGTGGACCCCGAAGACGACTGCGACGGCGACGACGACGGCGGCGACGGCGACGGCGACGCTGTGTCCGTCGGCGAGGGGCTCGCCACCGGGGCGAGGACGGCGAGTAGCACGGCAAGGCCGACCAATAACCCCTTCACCAGCGACTCCGTTCTCCCGGCCCCGCTGCCCATTCTCACCGCAGATCAGTTCGCACGCCGTGTTACGTACACGTCCGAGCGCCCATTTGCAGACCGCGCCCGCGGGTCCGGGCGGCGAGCGCCATCGCAGCGCTCACCACCACCTCGACCCGATCACGCCGACGGCCCGGGACGACGGCCCCGGAAGCCTCCTCAGAGGGTGAAGAACGGCTGGGGCCTTCCCGTCTCGGCGAAGTCCTTGAGCCGGACCATCAACTGGCCCCAGGTGTAGGCGGATCCGGGCATGTCCGGGTCGGAGTCCGGGAAACCCGCGTGCCGGAAGAGCACCTGGGTGCCGCCGGAATCCCCGAGGCCGGTCATGCGCCACGTGATGACGGTGTCCTTCCAGTGGGGCGGGAAGGCGCCGACGGAGGTCCAGGTGACCAGGTCCTCGGACGCGGCGTCGCGGCGGAGCTCGAAGGGCTGCGGGATCCCGGGGAAGTCGAAGAAGAGGCTCTCGCTCGTGCGGTCGACCCCGGTGGTCCACCAACCCGTCAGCCCGTCATGGGTGTTGAGGGCATCGAAGACCTTGGCGCGGTCGGCGTCGATGTCGAAGCGGAAAGTGATCTCGGACATGTGGTACTCCGTGCGTGTGGTTCGGTCGGCTCCGGTGAGCCGGAGTTCGAGGTCGGGCAGGTCCTTGCTGAGGGAGCTGCGGGCCATCGGCGGCCCGGCGGCCGGCCGCTCGGCCGTTTCGCCGATGCCTATTCCGACTCCTCGCGCTGCGCCTTCGCCGCTCAGGCTGCCCAGCCCGGGTTGCGGCCGCTCGCTGCGAGCGCGCGCTCGAACGCGGCGCTGTCGGCCGGTGCGGGGAGCGCGGGGCCGTAGCTGCCGTTGGCCCGGGCCCGCTCGGCCAGTTGCTCCACCACGGCGAGGACGGTCTCGGCGGCGACCTCGCCGGGCACGTAGTCGACGCCGGCGGCGCGGGCAAGGTCCCAGCCGTGCAGGGCCAGCTCCTGAAGGGTCACGGCGGCGGCGAAGCCGGCCGGCATCTCGCCCGGGCCGAAGAGGGTGTCGCCGTCCAGTGCGGACGGGACCTGCCAGGCGGCGGCCGCGCGCCGGGCCGATTCGCCGACTGCGACGGGCTCGGTCAGCGCCGCAGCCGGGGCGGCGGGCCGCGGAAGCTTGTGGGCGGCCCGCTCCGAGTCGGGCAGCACGCCGCCCAGGTGGGCGAGCAGCTGCCGCACGGTGAAGTCGGTGCAGGGGGTCGGACGGTCCAGCTGCTCGGGGGTGATCCGGGCGGTGGTCGTGGCGAAGAGCTCGGCGAGCTCGGTCAGTGCGGTCTGCATGGCGGGTTCCTCTGCTGGAGGGTGATTACTTAAGTCGAGACTAAAACGTTGCCTCGGAGGATCGCAAGTTCAAGCAGCGCCTAAAATGTCGGCATGGATCCGGTTCAAGCGGTCGCCGAGCCCCGTCGGCGGGAGATTCTGCGGCTGGTGTGGGACACCGAGCTGTGCGCGGGCGACATCGCCGAGCGCTTCGACGTGACCTTCGGTGCCGTGTCGCAGCATCTCAAGGTGCTGCGCGACGCGGGTCTCGTTACGCTGCGCCAGGACGGCCGCAGACGGTACTACCGAGCCGACCGCGAGGGCATGGGACCACTGGCCGAGTACCTGCAGGCCATGTGGTCCACCCGCCTCGACACCCTGGCCGAGCTCGCCGAGGAGGCGGAGCGGGCCGCCGAGCAGAAGGGCCCGACCCGATGACCACCGAGCTCGTGACGCTGGAACGGCGGATCGCCGCCCGCCCCGAGACGATCTTCAGCTTCTTCACCGACCGCGACCGCTGGCTGTCCTGGATGGGCAAGGACGGCGACTTCGCCTTCACCCCGGGCGGCGCCTACCGGACCAACGTCACCGGCGACAACCATGCCTCCGGCCGTTTCGTCGAGATCGACCCGCCGAAGCGGGTGGTCTTCACCTGGGGCTGGGAGGTCGGCATACCGACCGTCCCACCCGGCTCCAGCACCGTCGAGATCACCCTCGAACCCGACGGCGAGGGCACCTTCCTCCGCCTCGTCCACCGCGGCCTCCCGCCCGAGGCCCGCGCCCCCCACCGCGAGGGCTGGACCCACTACCTCGACCGCCTCGTCGTCCGCGCCGAGGGCGGCGACCCGGGCCCCGACCGCTGGATGGAGAACGCGCCGGCCTGAGCCGCCGGGCTCCGACGAGCCGATCGCCGTTCTCGACGAGATCGGCGCTCTCGGCCCCCCTCTGCTGATGAACCACGCCGTCCACCTGACCGACGACGAGATCGCCACCGTGGCGGCCCGCGACGTCCGGCTCGCGCACTGCCCGCTCAGCAACATGCGGCTCGGCTCCGGCGTGATGCGCCTGCCCGAACTCGCCCGGCACGGCGTCAGAACCGGGCTCGGCCAGGACGGCGGCACCAACGACAGCTCGGACTTCTTCCCCACACATGAGGACCGCCGTCGGCCTCCATCGCGCCCTCGCCCGCAACGCCGAGGTCCACCCGCAGATGCACGACGTCCTGCGGATGGCCACCCTCGGCGGCGCCGACGCGATCGGCCTGGACGACCGAATCGGCTCGCTCACCCCCGGCAAACGCGCCGACCTCGTCCTGCTCGACCCCGCCGCCCGCCTCCGCGCCGCCGGCTGACGCGCCTCAGGGGCGCTCATGCCGCCGGCGACGACACGCCACTGCGTGGCCGGGCGCCTGTGGGCGACCGAGCTCACTCCTCCCGTTGCGCCGGCACTATCGTTCTGTCGTGACCGACTCTGCACAGCGTCCACTGCTGTTTCTCGATGTCGACGGACCACTCATCCCCTTCGGTGCCGCGCCGCAGCAGTATCCGACCTATGAGGCAGGTCCTGACCTGCTCGGCGCCGACGCGAATCCGCTCCTGACCAGGATCGATCCCGCGCACGGGCCCCGACTGACCGCGCTCCCGTGCGAGGTGGTCTGGGCCACGACATGGATGGACGACGCGAACGAGTGCATCGCTCCCCTGATCGGCCTGCCGCAGCTGGCCGTGGTGGTCTGGCCGGAGCCGTCCGACACCGACGACCGGGACGAGCGTGACGGACTGCACTGGAAGACCCGTGCCCTCGTCGCCTGGGCGGCGGGGCGCCCGTTCGTCTGGGTCGACGACGAGGTCACCGACACCGATCGGGCCTGGGTCGCCGTCCACCATCGCGGACACGCCCTGCTCCATCATGTCGATCCCCGCCTCGGTCTGACCGACGGCGACTATGCGGCCCTCGACTCCTGGCTGCGGCAGTCGTTCTGACGCGGCCGGGTGAGCCCACCGTGCCCGTCCCCGGGTTACCGGCGGCGTCCCCAGGCGGAGATCATCGGGGCGGTGGCCAGGTCGAGTCGCCCGGCGGCGACGTTCGCCAGGTGACGGTCGATCTCCTCGTCCGTGGCAAGACCTTGCCCCACCAGATGGTGGCGGATCTGCCGCACCGTCGCGTCCTCCAGCACGGCGCACGCCGGTGAGGTGATCGGGAAGTACGCGTCGGCCTGCACGTCGTCCAGACCGGCCTCGCGCAGCACCCTGGGCAGGGTCCGCCCGTACGCGAGGTCTGCACCGCGTGACGCCATCAGCGTGCGGAAGCCGGACCGCAACCGGTTGGCGAGCCGCTGCTCGGGGCCCGACTCGTCCGGGCGGAGGGTACGCAGCACGACCGACCGGTGGCGCAGCGCGGCGGCGATCCGCGCCACCGGACTCAGGAAGCAATTCCTCCCGGGCGAGAACGCCCAGGGTTCCTCGCTGGATCATGCTGAACAGTGGTCACATGCCGCGGGACGGGCGAACAGGGCGGCCGGATACGTGCTCGCCGACCCTCGGAGCATCCCGGCGGGCCGTTCCAGGCGCGCGGAAACCCTCAGGTCAGAGGGGGTGGAACCGTTCCAGCGTCCCGGATCTGCGGGCGGGGCTGGCGGGTGGGACGGGCGGCGGCCCAGAGTGATGGTCGGCGGGCACCACGGGCTGCCCGCCGCCTGGGCCCGGCGCCCGTGCCTCCCATTGGTGGCCTCCGCCAGTGGCGCCGAAAGCCTTCCTTCCGTCCATCGCTCTTACGGGGAATCCGCCATGTCCATTCGTCGTTCGCTGTTCGCCCCGATCACCCTCGCCGTCGGCGCCGCCCTCGCCCTCACCGCCTGCCAGCCCGGCGACGTGACGAGCGACCCGCAGCCGGCCAAGCACACCCAGGCCGCCGACCCGGCCGCCACCGGCGCCCCTGCCGCCGCGCCGACCGCCGGCCCCGCGTCGGCCTCCCGTGCGGCAGCCCCGGCCGGCCCCGGTTCCGCCGCGCCGGCACACCCCACCACCCCGGCGCCGGCACACCCCAGTTCTCCCGCCGGCGGCGCGCCCCAGGGCAGCGGCGCCGACAGCGACACCTACGCCTACACCCACCCGTGCGAGAGCAAGAAGCTGTCGGTGCGCGTGACCGCCCGGCCCGAGGCGCCCACCCAGCGGGTGATCGAGGTGCACAACCAGGGCCCGAGCGCCTGCGGCCTCAGCTACTACCCGTTGGTCAGCCTGGGCGACTCGCACTCCGCGGACCGCGGCAAGGACGTCAAGCCGCTGATCCCCGGCGGGCTGGGCGGCGCCCCCGCCTACCCGGTCGCGGCCGGACAGACGGCGTACGCGGTGATCGACCTCAACCCCGGCGGCGCGGCCACCGGAACCGCGCCCGGCGTCGACCAGCTGAACGTGCTGGCCGACGGCGACCACATGCCCACCGCGGACACGCTCAACTTCCCGCTCGCCGGCGCGAAGGTGCTCAAGCCGAAGCTGGGCCTGTACCGGAGCACCGTCGGGGACTCGGCCTCCGCCATGTCCGCCGCCGACCGGCAGTCCTGAGCACACCGCGTCTCTCCGGGCGCGGAACCGGCAGCACCGTGCGGCCCGTCTCCCCCTCGGGGAACGGGCCGTCGCCGTGTCCGGACCGGGCCCGCGGCTGCTCTCCCTCCGCCCGCGCATTCGGGATCCTGGAGCGGCAGCAGGTACCGTGAACTGCGGGTTCGGCGGGGAGCCGGGCCGGACCACGGTGAGGGGGACGCAGGACATGGGCGTGGAGACCGACGAGTTCGCGGCGATGTTGCGGGAGCTGAAGGAGCGTTCGGGCCGCAGCTACGGCACTCTCGCGGCCCGGCTGCATGTCAGCACCTCCACGCTGCACCGTTACTGCAACGGCGCCGCCGTCCCCGGCGAGTACGCTCCGGTGGAGCGGCTCGCCCGGGCGTGCGGGGCCAGTGACGGCGAACTCGTCGAGCTGCACCGCCGCTGGATCCTGGCGGACGCGGCACGGCGCAGGGAGCCGGGCGGGGCGACGGCGCCGGAACCGGCACGGGAACCTAAACCTGAACCTGAACCTGAACCTGCGTCGGTGCCGGCACCGGAGCCCGAGTCGGGCCCGGAGGAGGCGGCGGAGACGGTGCAGGCAGTGGCCCCGTCGACCGAGGCCGGACGCCGCCGGCCGGGGCGGCCGCGTACCCGGGTGCTGCTGAGCGCGGTGGCCGTGGCCGGACTGGCCGCCGCAGTCCCGGCGTTCGTCCTGCACGGCAGTGCCACGCCGATCGCCGACCCGTCGGCGGCCGCCGTCACCACGACGGCCCCGGCGAGCCCCTCCCCTAGCGCCACCTCCCCCGTCCCGTCGCCCACCCCCACCACCGCAACCCCCACCCCGTCGGCCCCAACCACCTCGGCCCCCTCCTCCTCGCCGCCGGCCGAGGACAACCCGGCGCCCTTCCACGTCAACGTCCTGACCGACAACTGGGGCAGCCCCTGCGGCCAGTGGTTCCTGTCGGCCCGCGCCCCGGGCCAGGTGGCCCCGCCGCCGGACACCTCCGCCGGCACCGAGAGCTGGGCGGCCGCCCAACACGCCGTCCCCGCCGGGCACCTGCGCCTGCAGCTGACCGCCCAGGGCGCCACCACCACGGCCGTCGTCCTGTCGGCCATCTACGTACACGTCGTCAGCACCCAGCCGGCGCCCAAGTGGACCGCCTACACACCCGGCGGCGGCTGCGGCGGGGACCTCACCCCGGCAGCCTTCGCCGTGGACCTCGACGCGTCGGCACCCCGGGCCGTGCCGGTCCCGGCCCAGGAGGGCAACGTCAAGACCACCACGACGAACTTCCCCTACCGGGTCTCGGACACCGACCCCCAGGTGCTCAACATCGACGCCACCACCCGCTCCCAGGACGTCACCTGGACCCTCGACCTGGTGTGGAGCAGCGGCGACAAGCAGGGAACGCTGCCGGTGAACGACCACGGCCGCCCCTTCCGCACCGCGGGCCTGCAGGGCGCACCGGGCTACTGCTACGACGGAAAGAAATGGGCCCTCACCCCGACCTCGCCCTGACCGACAGCTGGTGACGGCTGCCGTGTGACCCTGGGGATCAGCAGGCCACGGCGCGGAAGGCGGCGGCGATCGCGTCCGTGTTCCGCCCCTGGGCGAGCAGGAGTTGCAGGAGGAGCCGGGCCTTGTAGGCGTCAAGGTGGCCGCCTCGGATCAGGCCGCGTGCGAGCAGGTCCTTCTCCGAGCCGGGGAAGCTGTAAGTGGCCTCCAGCACAGGGCCGTTGCCGATGCGGCTGGTGAGGACGACGGGGATTCGGGACGCGGCGCCCTCCAGGGTGGCCACGAAGCGCTGCGGGACGTGGCCGACTCCGAAGGCGGCCATGACGAGTCCGTCGCAGGCCTCGGCCATCGTGGCGAGGAGGCCGCCGTCGTCGCCGAGCGTCGCGGTGTACAGGCCGACGCGGGGCGTCGGGTCGGTCAGCGGTCCAGGGAAGGCGGCGCGCGGGGCCAGCGGGCCGTGGAGGTGGACGCGGCCCTCGTAGAGGCGGCCCAAGGGTCCGGTGGCCGGGGAGGCGAACGCGGCCGGGCTGGTGCTGTGCGACTTGCGGACGTTGCGGGCCGCGTGGATCTCGTCGCCGAGGACGACCACGGCGCCGGCACCGGTCATTACCGGCTCAGCGGCGGTGATGACAGCTGCGAAGATGTTCGCCGGGCCGTCGGCGCCGGGCTGTGTGGGATTGCGCATGGCTCCGGTGACGACGATCGGCTGATCGCCCGTGTGCAGGAGGTCGAGGAGGTAGGCGGTCTCCTCGATGGTGTCGGTGCCTTGGGTGACCACCGCTCCGTCGCAGCCGGCCCGGAAGGCTTCGGCGATGGCGTCCGAGAGCGCGTGGAGGTCGTCGAAGCCGAGGGACGCGCCGGGCAGGCGCCGGAAGTCGTGGACGCGCAGGTCGACGTCCAGATCCTGCAGGGCGGGGACGGCATCGAGGAGTTCCTGGGCGGACAGGGCCGGTACGACTCCGCCGGTTGCCGGATCGGTGGTCATCGCGATGGTTCCGCCCAGGGAGAAGATCGCAACTGTCCTCTTGCTCAACGCCGTCAGCTCCCTCTCCGTGTGCTTTCCGCGCAGCACCGCAGCCGTCCAACCTCCGGGCAACCTATCGCAGCTGCCCCTATGCTCACCGGATGGAGACGAACGGAGCGGTGCGGCCCTGCGAAGTGCTCGTTGTCGGCGCGTACTTCGCGGACCTGGTGTTCCACGGTCTGCCGCGGCCGGTGCAGCCGGGCGGTGAGGTGTTCGCCGACGGCTTCGCATTGGTGCCCGGCGGCGCGTACACGCTGGCGATGGGGATGCACCGGCTCGGGCACAGAGTGCTGTGGAGCGCGGACTTCGGCACGGACGTCTTCAGCGGTGAGGTCCTGTCCTGCGCCGGGCGGGAGGGGCTGGACGACGCCGCGTTCCGCCACCACCCGTTCCCCGTCCGGAGCGTGACGGTCGCAATGTCGTTCGCCGGCGACCGGGCGATGGTCAGCTACCAGGACCCGGTCGATCCCGAGTCGCTCGTCCCGCTGCTGCGCCGGCACCGCCCGCGGGTGCTGATGCTTCCCCAACTGCGCTGGGACGACGAGATGGTGGCGGTGGCCCGTGCGGCGCGGCAGCTCGGCACGCGCGTGGTCATGGACTGCCATGACACTCCCGTGACCCTCGACGACCCGGCCGTTCGCCGCGTCCTCGCACTGGTCGACGTCTTCACGCCGAACGCCGCCGAGGCCCTGCGCCTGACCGGCGTCACCGACCTGGACGACGCGATCGCGGAACTCGCCCGGCTGGTGCCGACCCTCGTGGTCAAGCGCGGCGCGGACGGCGCCACCGCCGTCCGGGACGACAAGCGCCACGACGTCCCGGCCGTTCCGGTGGAGGCCATCGACACCACAGGAGCCGGCGACTGCTTCAACACCGGCCTCGTGCACGGGTTCCTCGAAGGCTGGAGCCTGCCGGACTGCCTCACCGCGGCCGTGATCTGCGGAGCAGCGGCAACAACGGGCCCCGGCTCCGACGCGGCCCTGCGCGCCGATGACCTCGCACACCGCCTCGGCCGGCCGTCCGGGGCGCAGCAACCTCCGTACTGAGCAGGTCGGCAACGCGCGCGGCACGGGTGAGGTGAACACTTCACGGCGCTGAGTGATCGTGCTAGCGTCCGACGGATGTCGAGGATTCTGGTCACCGATCTGGACGGCACCTTACTCGGCGGCACCCGGGAGGAGCGGCGTCGGCTGCGGGAGGCGCTGGCCCACCATCCCGAGGTGACCGTGGTCTTCGCCACCGGGCGAGGACTGGCGTCCGTCCGGGACGTGTTGCGCGATCCGCTCGTCCCGAGACCGCGCTGGATCATCGCCGACGTCGGCGCCACCGTCGCCGACGGGACGGACTTCACTCCCGTGGACTCCCTGCAGGAACAGCTGCGCGCCGGCTGGCCGGGAGCGGATCGCATACGCGCCGCGTTACGCCGCTTCACCGCGCTCACCTACCAGTACGGCGTCGTCCAGGACGGCCGCTGCTCCTACCACGTGGCCCCGGGCCGGCTCACGGGCGAGCTCACCGAAGCCGTCCGGGCCCTCGGCTGCGGCTGGGTCTACTCCGCGGACCGCTACTTCGACGTCCTGCCGCCGCAGGCCTCCAAGGGGAACGCCCTCCGGGCCCTGGCCGGGAAGCTGGGCTGGACGCCGCAGGAGATCCTGGTCGCCGGCGACTCCCTCAACGATCTGTCACTGTTCCGGCTCGGCGCGCACGCCGTGGTCGTCGACGGCGCCGAGGACGCGCTTCTCGCCGCGGTCGCCGGGGATCCGCTGGTCCACCGCCCCCGCCGGAGCGGCGCGGCCGGCATCCTCGCGGCGCTCCAGGCCCTGAGCTGGGTCTCCCCCGACGACAACGACACGGACGCCCCCTGCACGGACATCCCTGACACGGACGACCGGCCCGGGCGCCGCCACTCGCACGTCGTCGCCTACCACCGCCCCCCGATGCACTGGGACGGTGAGAGCTGGCGGCCGCCCGCCAGCCCCAACGGCATCCTGCCCACCCTGACCAGCGCCTTCACCGACGGCCTGCCGGGCATCTGGGTCACCGCCCTGGCCGGCGGCGACCGGCGGGCCAGCCGCCCGCACCCCACCGGACTGCCGCTGTCCCTCGTGCCGCTCAGCACCGCCCGGTGGACCGGCTATTTCCACCGGGCCTGCAAGGAAACGCTGTGGCCGGTGCTGATGTCCGAACCGGACCGGTCGGTTTTCGACCGGCGTGCCTGGACCGACTTCCGCGCGGTGAACGCACGCTTCGCCGAACACATCAGCGCCGAGGCCGCGCCCGGCGCCACCGTCTGGCTCCACGACTACAACCTGTGGCTGGTCCCCGGCCTGCTGCGCGCCGCCCGCCCGGACCTCAGGACGGGGCTGTTCCACCACACCCCTTTCCCGTCCCCGGAGATCTTCGCCACCCTGCCGGTCGCCGCCGAGCTGCGCGCCTCCCTCGCCTGCCTGGACTGGGCCGGCTTCCACACCGATGTGTTCGCCGAACACTTCCGCCGGACCCTGGCCGGCGGCCTGCCCGGCCGCTCGCTCGACGCGCCCGACCTGCCGCGTACGGAGGTCCATCCGCTCGGGATCGACCGGTCGGCCATCGAGAAGCTCGCCCGCCGCCGCAGGCCGCAGCCCCGACGGGCCACCGCCAAGGTGGTGCTCTCGATCGAACGCCTCGACTACGCCAAGGCCCCGGTCCAGAAGGTCGACGCCCTCGACCACCTGCTCACCCACCGGCCCGAACTGTGCGGGCGGCTGACCTTCCGGCTCGTCTGTCCGCCGCCCGAGCCCGGCATCACCGCCTACGACACCACCCGGCGGCACCTCGAACAGCGCATCATGGAGGTCAACGCCCGTTGGCGGCACGGACGTTGGCAACCGGTCGACTACCTGCCCCGCAGCCTGTCCGTCGCCGAGGTCGTCGACGAGTACCTGGCCGCCGACGTGCTCTGGGTGACCTCGCTCCAGGACGGGATGAACCTGACGGCCAAGGAGTTCATCGCCGCCCAGGCCACACTCCCCCCTCACCACGCCGCCCCTCACCACGCCGGCGCACCGGGAGTGCTGGTGCTCTCCCGCCACGCCGGCGCCGCCACCGAACTCGGCGACGCCGCCCTCCTCACCGACCCGCGCTCACCCGACGACCTCAGCGCCGTCCTGGCCCGGGCCCTCGCTCTCCCTGCCGCCGAACGCCGCGCGCGCATGGACCGGCTCTCCGCACTCCTCGGCCGTGAGCGACCCGCGGACTGGGCGGCCCAGATCATGCACGCCATCCAGGACCGCGGACCCGACGCCGTCCCCGTCGGCTGAGGAAAGTGTCGGCTGAACGGGTCCTCAGTTGAAGAAGTCGAGCCAGAAGAGGAAACACCTCCCCAGCGCACCCGGGGCCCCGGCACCGAAGGCCACCACCATCGCCTGAGCCACCGCGACGTCGGTGGGGTCGACGCCCTGCGACCAGCTCAGCTTGGCGTCGATCCCGGGAATCGTGCGGAACGGGGAGTACGAGCGCAGGGTGCCCTGCGCCCGGGCGATGAGCGCTCCGTTGCGCCGGAGTTCGGCCCGGCACAGCCCGGTCGGCCGCAGCTCGTAACCGCGGTCGCCCACGAGGGCCGTGCGGCCGCGTGCCTTCCGACGGGGATCCCAGCCTCTGCTGTTCCGCTTCGTGGGAACGTTCTGTCCGTTGATGGCCAGGGCGCCGACTTCGCGGTCGGGCATGACCGTGACGGCCGGTATCGCCTCCCCGTGCACACGGGCGATGACCGTGGGCCAGCGGTCGTAGTTGATCCGTACCGACCCGAAGGGGCTGTCGGCCATGCGCTGTTGCGACAGATGAACCTTGCGGCGCTTGTTCAGCACGGACATGCTCGTTCGACTCCTGGGTACCGAGGATCAGCCCGGCCTCCTGCACAACGAGCCGGGTAGGACGCTGCCGAAGCCTACTGATCATCCCCGGGCGGGTCGGCGCACGGGGTGCCGGTGGCCGGTGGCCACGACCGGTGGCGCTCGGCCACGACCGGCCGGTCACTTGCAGGCGACCCGGGACGCCTGCCAGTTGGAGGGGTCGACCATGGTGGCGGGGACGATGGTCTCGCGCGGGAGGTCCTTGTGGTCCTTCAGCCGGTCGACCATCTGCTGGACGGCGAGTGCGCCGACGTCGGTCCCCTTGATGAGGAGTGCGGCGCGCATCGCGGCGGGCTTGCCGGGCAGCCAGTCCTTGCAGGCGAGGTACGCGCCGATGCCGACGCCGATGACGTTGTCCGGCCCGAAGCCCGCGTCGCCCAGGGCCTTGATGCCGCCCTCCACGTCCTCGTCGTTGCAGCCCCAGACCACCCAGTGCTTGACCCCGGGACTGGAGGCGAGGGCGTAGGCGGTTCTTCGGCGGGCGTCCTCGACGGTGTTGGCCGTCCAGACCTTCGCGCCCTTCAGGACCGTGCCGGCGTGGACGGAGAACGCGTCCACCGCCGCGTTCACGCGGTCCCGGCAGACCGGGATGTCGTTGTTCCAGATCGAGAGCATCGAGGTGTCGGCCGTCTTCCAGCCGGTCCTGGCGTACTCGGTGGCCGCACGTTCGCCGACCGCGGCGCCCATGGTGGCGCTGTTGAAGCCGACGCGCGGGACGAGTCCGTTGGCGAAGCAGGCGCCGGGGTCGGGGTAGTCGGCGCAGATCTGGTCGTCGGTGGAGAGCAGCGGGGTGCCGGCCTGGCGGGTGAGGGCGACGAGTTCGGGGCCCACGGACGGGTCGGGCACGACGGCGATGAGGCCGCGCGCCTTCTTGTCGATGGCCGTCCTGGCCTCCTTGAGCGCGCGGTCGCGGTCGTTGCCGAGGTCGACGACGGTCAGGTCGACGCCGAGTTCGGCGGCCTTGGCCTTGGCTCCGGCCGCCTCGTTGACGAAGTACCCCTGGTCGCCCTGCTTCTGCAGGAACGTGATGGCGAGCGGGCCGTGGCCCGTGGTGTCGGGCCCCTCGGCCGAGCACCCGGTCAGCGCCAGGGCGAGGGCGGCCGCGCCGGCCGTGGCGGTGGGGGCGACCCGGCGGCGACGACGGAGGACCACAGGAACGCTCCAGGGAGAGGGGGAGGAGATGGGGACGTGAGGACGTGGGATATGAGGGTATGCGGACGTGAGGGGGCATGAGTGATTTGAACGTTCAAACCCTCAGAAGCGAACGCAATCGAACGCAGCGCTGCCAGGAAACGCCACGTTCACCCGGCCGTCAAGATCTGGCGACCAATCAAGTGCGCGCCGATACCCGCTCGTTATGGCGCAGGGCCTGTCACTTGACGTCGGCGTGGGGCGAGCCACTAGCCTGCGCCTACTCCTGTTGAGACCTGAGCACATCCGTGTCGATTCCGACATTACTCAACATCTCTCAACACGAGATCGCTCTGGCATCCCCCAACTGCCCCCACCTTGGAGCACCTGTGCGCCTACCCATGCGCCTACGCCCGTCCCGCCAACACGCGTCCGACCAGCGCCCGTCCACCCAACACCCGTCCACCGCACGCCGCCCCCGCGCCATCGCCGGCGCGCTGCTGTCGCTCGCCCTGGCGACCTCGGGCCTCGGCGCCGTCGCGCTGAGCACGGCCACCCCGGCCGCCGCCCTGGACAACGGCACCGCCCTCACCCCGCCGATGGGCTGGAACTCCTGGAACTCGCTCGGCACCAACGTGTCCGAGCAGCAGGTCAAGCAGACCATCGACTTCATGTCCGCTAACGGCCTGGTGGCGGCCGGCTACAACACCGTCACCATCGACGACGGCTGGTCGCTCTGGCACCGCGACGGCCAGACCACCGACATCGTGCGGACCTCGTACGGCTCGATGCAGCTCTACGACGCGACCGGGCACCCGGTCACCGGCACCGACGGCACCGGCAACGACCCCACCTCCGGCCACCTCACCCCGCGCCCGGACACCTTCCCGGCCCACACCATCAACGGGCAGACCGTCAACGGCATCCAGTACCTGGCCTGGTACGCGCACAGCAAGGGCATGAAGTTCGGCCTGTACGGGACCGACACGTACCTCACCTGCCAGATGCACCCCGGCAGCCTCGGCCACGAGACCACCGACGCAAGCGACTTCGTCTCCTGGGGCGTCGACTACGTCAAGTACGACGACTGCCCCTACGGGCCCGAGATCGTCGGCCCGGACGGGTACAACTACCACACCCAGGGCGAGGGCAGGGAACTCACCCAGTCCATGTACGCCCGGGTGCAGACCTTCCAGCGCGCCCTCGACGCCGCCTCCGCCGCCCAGGGCAAGCCCCGGGTCGCCCTCAGCGTCTCGGCCCAGCCCGTACACAAGGGCGTCCCCTACCTGCTGAACGCCAACGACCCGGCCCGCACCGACCCGGTGATCCAGGCCGCCGGCACCCCGCCGTACCAGTCCCCCGGCTACGCGCCGACCGGCGTCTGGTGCGGGCAGGTCGCCAACCTGTGCCGGATCGGCGGCGACCGCGGCAGCGACCTCAACGGCGTGCTCTGGAACGGGCAGTTGCAGACGGCGTTGCAGTACCCGGGCAACGTCCGCCCGGGCAGCTGGAACGACATGGACATGATGTTCGCGGGCTGGCAGGACGTCTACGGCTCCTGGGGCGTCACCGACACCTGCGCCTGCCACAAGCCGTTCACCGACGACGAGTCGCGCACCGAGCTGTCGGTCCTGTCGATGATGGCCTCGCCGCTCATCTCCGGCGCCGACCTGCGCGCCGCGGCCGACGCCCAGCACACCGACGGCGGCGCCACCTGGTCGACCGGCATCACCGCCTCCAGCCTGGCCATCATGAAGAACGCCGACGTCATCCGGATCGACCAGGACGCGCTCGCCAAGCCCGCCACCCTGGTCGGTTCCGCCCCCAACAGCAGCACCGCCCCCGTGATCCTCAAGCGCCAACTCGCGGGCGGCGACACCGCCGTCCTGCTGGTGAACCAGGACCCGAACAACTGGCAGATGATCGGCAGCAGCCTCGCCTCGCTCGGCCTGACCGGCAGCGGCTACACGTACAAGGAGCTGTGGACCGGCGCCACCGGCACGGTCGCCTCCGGCGGCACGGTCGGCGGCAACTGGGTCGCCCCGCACGGCGTCGCGATGTTCCGGCTCACCCCGCAGGCCGCGTTCGCCCCGGCGGCGGTCATCGGTGACGGCCGGTACCACGGGATCGGCGCGGGCGGCACCGGCGGCGAGGCCCTGGAGGTCCAGGGCACCTGCAGCGCCGCGGACGGTGCGATAGTCGACGTCAACACGTGGTGGAACACGCACACGTCGGAGCAGTGGAACTTCGCCGCGAACGCCGACGGCACGGTGCGCATCACCGACAACTGCTACACCGGCACGCAGGTCCACGGCACCCTCACCGCACCCAACTCGGCCGACGCGGCGGCGTACGTGACCAACGGCTACGACCCGAACAACGCCTACCAGAAGTGGCGGGTCGTCCAGAACACCGCCACCGGAGCACTGACCGTCACCAACGTCGCCACCGGCCTGGTGCTGGACTCCGCCAACCCGGCGGCCACCTCCGCGGTCGTCACCGACCAGCCCAACTCCGCTGCTGCGGGGCAGGTTTGGACGACCCTGTCCTGACCTGACACCGCCACCGCCTGTACACCGCCGGGTGGGACGACTTCGGTCGCGCCCGCCCGGCGACCAGGCCTGCACACCCGGCCTGTCCACCCGGCGGGCACGCGACGATCGCCCGGTGAGCAGCGAGGAAGGCCCGACGAAACCGGACACGTATAGTCACAGGATCCACCACCACCAGACGCACCCGAACGGTCGGGCCGTCGGGCCGTGCCGCCCGCGGACCGGCCGTGTCCGCGTGCGTCCTTAGGAGTGCCACGTGACTGACAACGCACAGCTGCTGGCGCGGCAGCGGCGCGCGATGATCCTCGAATGGCTCCGGCAGCGGGGCGGGGTGCGGGTCAACGAACTCACCCGCGAGCTGGGCGTCTCGGACATGACGATCCGCCGGGACCTGGACGCCCTGGCCCGGCAGGGGCTGCTGGACAAGGTGCACGGCGGTGCCGTCCCGGCCGGCGCCCCGAGCAGCCAGGAGCCGGGCTTCGAGGCGAAGTCGTCCTGGCAGCTGTCGGCCAAGGAGGCGATCGCCCGGGCCGCCGCCGACCTGGTCCGGCCCGGGATGGCCGTGGGCCTGGGCGCGGGCACGACCACGCACGCCGTCGCCCGGGAACTGGCGTCGGTGGACGGGCTGACCGTCGTGACCAACTCCCTGCGGATCGCCGAGGTGTTCGAGCAGTCCGGGCCGGGCGCGGGGGTGGGGACCACCGTGCTGCGCACCGGCGGGATCCGCACGCCCTCCGACGCCCTGGTGGGTCCGCTGGCCGACCAGGCGATCCGCTCGCTGCACGTCAACGTGCTCTTCCTGGGCTGCCACGGCATCTCCGCCGAGGCCGGGCTGACCTCGCCCAACCTCGCCGAGGCGGAGACCAACCGGGCGTTCATCGGCTCCGCGCGCCGGGTGGTCGTGGTCGCGGACACCACCAAGTGGGACGCCGTCGGCCTGGCCACCTTCGCGACGCTGGACCAGGTCGACGTGCTCGTCACCGACGACGGGCTGTCCGCCGAGCGCCGGACCGCCGCGGCCGAGCGGGTGGGCGAGGTGATCGTCGCCGAATCCGTCAACTGACCGTTCTTCAAAGCCAGTTGGACCGCCGACTCCCGGCGGTGGGAGCGGGCGGGGCGGAGCCGCTCGGCTCCGGCGGATAACGGGAACGTCTCGAATCGACGCGAGCACGACGAAGGCCCTTGACGAACGCCCGGCTGGGGAGTTTCCTGTGCGAGCACGTTTGATCAAGTTCAGTTCTGATCGATTGTGTTTGATTCAAGCGATGCTCGTTCTGCGGGAAGGGCCCGCGGGATCGACCCGCGGGCCCTTCCTCCACCTCTTCTCCTGACCGGGAGCTTTCGTATGTTCATTCGTCGTCGTAGCCGGGTTCTCTCCGTCGCCGTGCTGGGCTGTGTGTCCCTCGTGGGTGCGGTGGGGTGTTCGACCGGCCAGGAGTCGTCGTCCGGTGGGGTGGCGAAGGTCGAGGGCAAGGTGTCGCTCACGTACCTGCAGAAGCAGGGCGACCAGGAGTACTTCGTCGGTGAGGCGGCCGGGGCGAAGGCCAAGGCGGCCGAGCTCGGGGTGGACCTGAAGGTCGTGAACCTGGGCAACGACGCGAACAAGACGGTCGGCGAGGTGCAGTCGGCCATCGCCCGCAAGAGCAACGGGCTGATCGTGGTCGTGCCGGACCCGGCGGTGGGCCCGCAGGTCGTGCAGACCGCCAAGGACGCCGGCGTCGCCCTGCTCACCTCGGACGACCAGATCTGCGCGACCGGCCCGGCGCCGGCCGCCTGCGGCAAGGGCGACCTGGTGGCCCGGGTCGGGTTCTCCGGTGAGCAGATGGGCGGGGAGGTCGGCAAGCGGGCCGCCGCCGAGTTCAAGAAGGCGGGCTGGAACGCGGCCGACACCCGGATCATCTCCGCGTGGAAGCAGGACGTGACCGTGTGCGGGGACCGGGTCAAGGCCGCGAAGGCCGCCTTCGCCGCCGAGGCCGGCGACGGGGTGAAGAACATTGACGTCGCCACGGACAACACCCCCACCGGCGCCCAGGACAAGACCGCCGCCACGCTGACCGCCAACCCCGGCGTCAAGCACTGGATCGTCTGGGGCTGCAACGACGAGAACGTCCAGGGCTCCGTCACCGCCCTGCAGAACGCGGGGGTCAGCCCCGACGACATCGCCGGCGTCGGCCTGGGCGCCTACCTCGCCTGCAAGGACTGGACCAGCGGCAAGCCCTCCGGCATGAAGGCCGCGCTGTTCATCAACGGCAAGGACGTCGGCGCTCTGGCCGTCCAGACCATGTACGACAAGCTCAAGAACAACAAGGACTTCCCCGCCGAGGCCTTCGCCCCCACCACCATGGTCGACGCCTCCACCTGGCAGACGACCGGCATGACCTGCAACTGACGGTGCCGAACCACCACCCCCGACAGCACCTCCACAGCACCTCCAGTGAGGCAAGAATGACCGCACCCGAGTCCCCACCCGACTCCGGACCCGCCTCCGGACCGTCCTCGCCGCCGGCCGGACCGTCCTCGCGGCCCGCCCTCGGCCTGGTCGCCGAGAACGTCGGCAAGACCTTCGGCAGCGTCCGGGCGCTGCACGGCGTCACCGTCGAGTTCCCGCCCGGCCAGGTCACCGCCCTGATGGGCGAGAACGGCGCCGGGAAGTCGACCCTGCTGCGCATCCTGAGCGGCGACCATTGCCCCACCGAGGGCCGGGTGCTGCTCGACGGCGCGCCGCTCGACCTCTCGTCACCGACCGACGCACGCCGCGCGGGCATCCGGATCATCCCGCAGGAGCCGGAGATCATCCCGCACGTGTCGGTCGCCGAGAACGTCTACGCCGGCAGCCTCCCGCGCCGGGCCGGCCGCCGCTTCGACCGCGCCGAACTGCGCCGCAGGATCACCGCCGACCTGGCCGCGCTCGGCTTCGAGCAGGTCCTCGACCCGGACCTGCTCGGCTCCGAACTCACCGCCGCACAGCGCCAGTTGGTCGAGATCATGCGAGCGCTCACCGGCGCCGTGCCGCCCCGGGCGATCGCCTTCGACGAGCCCACCTCCTCGCTCTCCGAGCACGAGGTGGAGGCGCTGTTCGCCCTGATCGGACGGCTGCGCGACCAGGGCATCGCGGTCATCTACGTCTCGCACCGGATGAAGGAGATCTTCCGGCTCGCCGACCGGATCGCCGTCCTGCGCGACGGCACCCTCACCGGCGTCCTGCCCGCCGCCGAGACCGACGAGCGCGAGCTGGTCCGGCTGATGGTCGGCCGAGACCTGGCCGGCCTGTTCGTCCGCCAGGACGTCGCCACCGACCGGGTGGTGCTGGACGTCCGCCGCCTCACCACCGACGACGTGCACGACGTCAGCCTCCAGGTCCGGGCCGGCGAGGTGGTCGCCCTCGCCGGGCTGATCGGCGCCGGCCGGTCCGAACTGGCGCTCGCCCTCGCCGGGGACGCGCCGATCCGCTCCGGCGAGGTCCTCCTCGGCGGGCTGGCGCTGCGCCTGCGCTCGCCCAAGGACGCAATCCGCGCAGGCCTCGGCCTCGCCCCCGAGGAGCGCAAGGCCCAGGCACTGTTCCTGCACCGCACCATCCGCGACAACACGTCCCTGGTCAGCCTCGACCGGCTGCGCCGCCGGCGCTTCGTCCGGCGCACCGCCGAGAAGCAGCTCGCCCAGGAGTACGCGGACCGGCTGCGGGTCCGCGCCCCCTCGATCGAGACCGAGGTCCGCACGCTCTCCGGCGGCAACCAGCAGAAGGTGGTGCTCGCCCGCTGGCTGGCCCGCCGCCCGGAGCTGCTGATCCTGGACGAGCCGACCCGAGGCGTCGACATCGGCGCCAAGGCCGAGATCTACCAGATCATCGCCGACCTGGCCCGCGACGGCGTCGCCGTCCTGGTGATCTCCTCCGAACTGCCCGAGGTCCTGGGCCTGGCCGACCGGATCCTGGTCATGCAGAACGGCCGGGTCACCGGCGAACTCGGCCGCGCCGAGGCCTCCGAGGAGGCGATCCTCGCCCTGGCCATGACGGAGGACCTGACCGGGCCCCGATCCGCCGACGCCGCCGACGGGTCCCGTGCCACCGACGCCGCCGGCCCCCGTACCACCGACACCGACGCCACCACCGGAGTTGCCCGATGACCACCCCCTCCGCCACCGCCGACCAGCGGCCGCAGGCCCCGGCCGGGCGCGCGCGGCCGACCGGTCCGCGGGCGCTGCTCGACGCCGTCGGTGGCCAGAACCTCATCCTGCTGCTCGCCCTCGCGGCCGTGCTCGCCCTGTTCGGCTCGCTCAACCTCAACTACCTGAGCTGGAACAACATCCAGGTGATCGCCGAGGCGGTGACCATCGCCGGGCTGCTCGCCGTGGTCCAGACGGTGGTGATCATCTGCGGTGGCCTGGACATCTCGGTGGGTTCCCAGGCCGGCCTCGCCTCCGTGGTCAGCGCGATGGTGTTCACCTCCACCGGCTCCAGCGCGGTACTCGGCCTGGGCGCGGCCGTGCTGGTCGGCGCCGCCGTCGGCCTGCTCAACGGCGCCGTGATCATCTACGGCCGGGTCAACCCGACCATCGCCACCCTGGCCGGGCTGGCCGCGTACAAGGGCGTCGCCCAGCTGATCTCCGACGGACGCGCCCAGGGCTACGTCCTCGGCGACCCGCTGTTCGTCTTCCTCAGCCGCGGCAAGATCGCCGGCCTGCCGACCATGGTGTGGATCCTCATCCTGGTCGCCGCCGCCGTGCACGTCCTGCTCACGTACACCGACATCGGCCGCAACATCTACGCCCTCGGCGGCAACCCCACCGCCGCCCGGCTGGCCGGCGTCGACCTCAACAAGTACCTGCTGTCGGTGTACGCGCTCACCGGCATGGTCGCGGCCGTCGCCGGCATCCTCCTCACCGCGCGCACCGGCTCCGGACAGCCCACCTCCGGCAGCGAGGGCCTGGAGCTCCAGGCCATCACCGCGGCCGCGCTCGGCGGCTGCGCCCTCAAGGGCGGCAAGGGCGGCATCGGCGGCACCCTGCTGGCCGTCGCCCTGCTCGGCGCGCTGCAGAACGGCCTCACCGTCCAGGGCATCAACAGCTTCTGGCAGAACGTCGCCCAGGGCCTCCTGCTGGTCGCCGCCGTGGTGATCCAGCAGCGGCGCGGACTCGAGCGGGCCGTCGGCCTGCCGGCCTGAGCCGGCGCCCCACCCAAGCCATCCCCCCTTGGAGGCCGCCTCCGCACCCCCACCGGAGGCGGCCTCCGCCATGGGCGCCGCCGATGCCCGGCGGCCGATCACCTCGGAAACACCGACCTCCGTGACGTGCCGGAGGTCCCGGAAGGCAGAACCGTGAAGAAGACCACCACCAAGCTCGCCGACGGCCGTGAGCTGATCTACTACGACACCGACGAGTCCGCGGTCCGCGACGCCCCCGACCTGCGGCCGCTGGAGCCCACGGTCGGCCGCTCCGCCATCCGCCGCGACCCCGCCACCGGCGACTGGGTCACCATCGCCGCCCACCGCCAGGCCCGCACCCACCTCCCGCCCGCCGACGAGTGCCCGCTCTGCCCCTCCCGGCCGGACCGACCGAGCGAGATCCCGGCCTCCGACTACGAGGTCGCGGTCTTCGAGAACCGCTTCCCGTCCCTCTCCTTCTCCTCCGACTTCTCCTCCGGCTTCTCCTCCGACTTCTCCTCGGACGCAGCCGCGCACGTCCCCGCCGGGACCGGCCCGCTGCGCACCGGCGGCCCGGGCACCGGCCGGTGCGAGGTGGTGTGCTTCACCTCCGACCACGACGCCTCCCTCGCGGACCTCACCCCCGAGCGGGTCCGCCTGGTCCTGGACGCGTGGACCGACCGCACCGCCGCGCTCTCCGCCCTCCCCGGCGTCCAGCAGGTGTACTGCTTCGAGAACCGCGGCACCGAGATCGGCGTCACCCTCGCCCACCCGCACGGCCAGATCTACGCCTTCCCGTTCACCACCCCGCGCACCGCGCGGATGGCCGCACGCGCCTGGGCCCATCGCGCCGCCACCGGCCGCAACCTCTTCGACGACCTCGTCGCGGCCGAACGGGCGGACGGCGAAAGGGTGGTGCTCGCCGGCGAACACTGGACGGCCTTCGTCCCGTTCGCCGCCCGCTGGCCGTACGAGGTCCACCTCTACCCGCACCGCCGGGTGCCGGACCTCACCGGTCTGGACGAGGCCCAGCGCGCCGAATTCCCGGGCCTGTACCTGGAGTTGCTGCGGCGCTTCGACCTCCTCTTCGGCGGCGGCCGCACCCCGTACGTCTCCGCCTGGCACCAGGCGCCCGTCGGGCAGGCGGACGAACTCGCCCTGCACCTGGAGCTGTTCACCGTCCGGCGGACGGCGGGCAAGCTCAAGTACCTGGCCGGGGTGGAGTCCGGCATGGACGCCTTCGTCAACGACGTGTCGCCCGAGGCGGCCGCGCTGCGCCTGCGGGAGGTCGGCGCGTGACCGGCCTCGCATTCTCCTTCGACCTCGGATCCACCTTCGCAGCCGTCTTCGGCACCGATCCCACCGGCACGTGGGCCGCCCCCGGGCGGGTCAACCTGATCGGTGAACACACCGACTACAACGACGGGTTCGTGTTGCCGATCGCCCTGCCGCAGACGGTCCGGGTGACGGCGCGCCGCCGAACCGACGGCCGGCTCCGGCTGTTCAGCACCCAGGGCGACGGCGGGGTGGTCGAGCTGTCCGTCACCGAACTCGCACCCGGGCAGGTGGCGGGCTGGGCCCGGTACCCGGCCTCCGCGGTGTGGGCCCTGCGCGCCGCCGGCCATCACGTCGGCGGCGCCGACCTCCACGTGGACAGCGACGTGCCCACCGGCGCCGGCCTGTCCTCCTCCGCCGCCCTGACCGCCGCAACAGCCCTGGCCTGCCACGACCTTTACGAACTCAGCATCCCACGAGCCGAGTTGGCGCGGATCGTCCAGCGGGCCGAGAACGAGTTCGTCGGCGTTCCCTGCGGGATCATGGACCAGATCGCGTCGCTCTGCTGCACCGAGGGCCACGCGCTCCATCTGGACACTCGCGACCTGACGCAGCACCAAATCCCTTTCGACCCAGCCGCGCAGGGCCTGCGGCTGCTGGTCGTCGACACTGGGGTCAAGCACGACCTCGGCGACGGCGCGTACGCCGAACTGCGGGCGGGCTGCGAACGAGCGGCCACCCTGCTCGGGCTCCCCGCCCTCCGCGACCTCCGGCCGGACGGCCTCGCCGCCGCACTCGACCTGCTCCCGGACGAACTGCGGCCGCTGGTACGGCACGTGGTGAGCGAGAACGAGCGCGTCCGGCTGGCCGTGAAGCTGCTGCCGGCGGGCCGGCTCGAAGCC
Organism: Kitasatospora aureofaciens; assembly: GCF_019192735.1. GTDB lineage: Bacteria > Actinomycetota > Actinomycetes > Streptomycetales > Streptomycetaceae > Kitasatospora > Kitasatospora aureofaciens_A. The sequence goes on along the minus strand of NZ_JAHTKP010000004.1, from coordinate 53,861 downwards.
CTCGGTGCCGTCCTGACCGCCGGCCACGCCTCGCTGCGCGACGACTTCCGGGTCTCCTGCCCCGAGACCGACCTCGTCGTCGACACCGCCGCCGTGGCCGGCGCCCGCGGGGCCCGGATGACCGGCGGCGGCTTCGGCGGTTCGGTCATCGTGCTGGTCGACGAGCCGGACGTGGAGCCGGTGTCCGCCGCCATCGCCGCGGCCTTCGGCAGGGCCGGCTACGCGGAGCCCCGCATCTTCCCCGCCCTCCCCGCCGCCGGCGCCCACCGACTGTGCTGAAACGCCCACGAAGTGCGACGTGTGCCGGGCGTTCGACCGCATCGCGAGCGAGCCCCCGTGGGCCCGACCCGGAGGCTCTTCAGCCGGCCCGCGGTCGCCGCGTCCTGCGTCGGCTTCGTCCTGATCGGGGCATTACAGGCGCTCTACGGCCCCTCGATCCCCGCGCTCCGGGCCCGGTTCGGCCTCACCGAATCGGGCGCCGGGCTGGGGCCGGGCGCGCCGCCGGCCAGGGCACGACCGTGTGACACCTGTCATCCCTTATCGATGACGGACTGTTCTGCCGCCCCGACCCGCCCTTCGGCATGCTGGCGGACGTGACTGATCGAGAGGGGCGGGACATGAAGGTGATGGTGGCCGGGGCCGGAATCGGCGGGCTCTGCCTGGCGCAGGGGCTGCTCCGGGCCGGTGTCGACGTGCGGGTCTACGAGCGGGAGGCGGGGGCGCAGAGCCGCTACCAGGGCTTCAGGATCGGCCTGAACGCGCAGGGGCTGGCCGCTCTGCGGGAGTGCCTGCCACCGCGGCTGCACGGCCTGCTCGACGCCGTCACGGGGCCGATGTCGGGCGAGCGGCGGGTGGTCGACCAGCACCTCGACGAGCTCCGCCTGCTCGGCGCGGTCGACGGCGGGACGGCCACCGACCGACACGTGCTGCGGCAACTGCTCCTGGCCGGGCTGGGCGACCGGGTCGAGTTCGGCAGGGCCGTGGTCGGCTACACCGAGCAGGAGGACGGCACGGTCGTGGCCCACTTCTCCGACGGCAGCAGCGCGGTGGGCGATCTGCTGGTCGGGGCGGACGGCGTGGGATCGGCGGTGCGCCGGCAGCTGCTCCCCGAGGCCGAGGTGGTGACCCTCCCCGGCAACGCCCTGCTCGGCCGCACCCCGCTGACGGAACGGTTCGCCGCGCTGGTGCCGGGCTTCGGCACGGTCGTGCACGGCCCCGGGGTGAGCATGCTTCTCGGCCGGATGGAGTTCCGCCGGCCGCCGAGGCGCGCGGCGGCCGACCTGGCACCGGACGTCGAACTGCCCGACACCGGAAGCTACTTGCGCTGGGTGGTGATGCTGCCCGAGCCCCTGGCCCCCGCACTCGTCGCCCTGGCCGACGACTGGGCGACCGTCCGCGACCGGCTGCTCGCGCTGATCGACGGCTGGCACCCCGACCTCGTCGAACTCGTCCGGCAGTCCGATGTCGGCAACAGCTCGCCGCTGACGGTCCGTTACGCCAAGCCCGTCCCGCACTGGGGCACCCGCCGGGTCACCCTGCTCGGCGACGCGATCCACCCCATGCCGCCCAGCGCCGGCCAGGGCGCCAACACGGCGTTCCGCGACGCCGCCCTGCTCTGCCGCTCACTCACCGCCGTCCAGCGGGGCGAGGCCGAACTACCGGCCGCCGTCGAGGCGTACGAGCGCCGGATGCTCGACCACGGCTTCGCGGCGGTCGCCGAAAGCCTGGAACGCCTCCCGGATTTCACCCCCGCGCGCTGAACGCCGCCTGTCCCCCTTCGGGTATTTCCCAGCGCATTCCGCGGCCAGGATCTCCCGGAGGCCGGACGATCTTTATGCGACCGTGTCCTGCGGCGCAAGGAAGGGCGGTGCGCACACCAATGAGCACGACGCGCCGAATGGTTCTGAGCGCGGCCCTGGCCGCGCCCCTGCTCGCCCAGTTCACCGGGACGGCGTCCGGCGCCACCGGGGACGGCAAGTGGTGTCGCGGCGCCAACGGGCGATCCCCTTCTCGCGGTCGGCCGGCGCTCCCTCGTCGGCTATGCGGTCGGTCCGCACCAAGAAGGCGTGCACGGCGTGGAAGTGAGGGCGGATCACAGCGGGCACCCAGCCGGCCGCCTCGCCGAGGCCGCCAAGTGGGGTAGGCGGCAGGTCCGTCCAGAGCGGACGACAAAAGCAAAGGCAAGGAGATTACCCACTCCTTGCCCTCTTCAACATATAGCGCACTGGGGGGCTTGCGGCAAGGCCCCGGTCCTGCCGCAGAATGGGCGGCCAAGGCCAGAACCTGCGGAAATGACAGATTCACGAAGTGCATTTGCTTTTGTCCATGTCTGCACGGCGCTGGAACGTCGAACCGCCGGTCGGACTCGCGGTGCGGGTGCACGTGCCGCCGGACGGCGCGGGGCGGCTGGCCGAAATCCAATCTCGTTGAATGGGCGACTTTGATGATTGACGTGATCGTGGTCGGCGGCGGACCGACCGGCTTGATGCTGGCCGGCGAGTTGCGGCTGCACGGCGTGCACGTGGTCGTGCTGGAGAAGTTGACCGAGCCGTCCGGGCAGTCCCGCGGGCGCGGCCTGCACACGCGCAGCGTCGAGATGATGGACCAGCGCGGCCTGCTGGACCGGTTCCTCGCGGCCGGTGAGAAGTTCCAGATCGGCGGTTTCTTCGGCGGCATCCACAAGCCGTGGCCGGACCGGCTGGACACCGCTCACCCGTACGGCCTCACCGTCCCGCAGCCGGTCACCGAGCGGCTCCTCAACGAGCGTGCCCTCGAACTCGGTACCGAGTTCCGGCGCGGCTGCGAAGCCGTCGGGCTGAGCCAGGACGAGGACGGGGTGACCGTCGAGCTGGCGGACGGCACGCAGCTGCGCTCGCGCTACCTCGTCGGCTGCGACGGTGGCCGAAGCCTCGTGCGCAGGCAGATCGGCGTCGGGTTCCCCGGCGAGCCCGCCAAGGTCGAGACGCTGCTGGGCGACATGGGGGCGACCGAGGATCCGGCGACGATCGACGCCATCGTCGCGGAAGTCCGCAAGACCCAACTGCGGTTCGGCGCCATCCCCCTCGGGGACGGGGTGTACCGCATCGTCGTGCCCGCCGAAGGGGTGGCCGAGGACCGTACGGCCGCGCCGGCCCTCGACGAGTTCAAGCAGCAGCTGCGGGCCTTCGCGGGCACCGACTTCGGCGTGCACTCGCCGCGCTGGTTGTCCCGCTTCGGCGACGCCACCCGGCTGGCCGAACGCTACCGGGTCGGCCGGGTGCTGCTGGCCGGCGACGCGGCGCACATCCACCCGCCGACCGGCGGGCAGGGGCTCAACCTCGGCGTGCAGGACGCGTTCAACCTCGGCTGGAAGCTGGCCGCCGAGGTGTGCGGCTGGGCACCGGACGGGCTGCTGGACAGCTACCACACCGAACGGCACCCGGTGGCCGCCGCCGTGCTGGACAACACCCGCGCGCAGATGACGCTGCTGGGGACCGACCCGGGTGCGACCGCGCTGCGGGAACTGCTCTCGAAGCTGATGGACTTCGAGGAGGTGAACCGGTACATGACCGAGATGGTCACCGCGGTCGGGGTCCGCTACGACTTCGGCGAGGGCCACGAACTGCTCGGCCGGCGGCTGCGGGACGTGAAGCTGAAGCAGGGTCGCCTCTACGAGCTGATGCACGACGGCCGCGGACTACTGCTCGACCAGACCGGCCGGCTCTCGGCAGCGGGCTGGGCGGACCGGGTGGACCACGTCGTCGACGTCAGCGAGGAACTGGACGTGCCCGCGGTGCTGCTACGCCCGGACGGCTACGTGGCGTGGGTCGGTGAGGACCAGCAGGATCTGCTCACCCAGCTGCCCAAGTGGTTCGGCGCCGCCACCAACTGAACGCGCAGGTGCGGCTCATCGGATTCACTCAGCACGGAGGCACTCTGGAAGCGCCGATACCCGGGCCGCCACCGAGATATGCGACGCGTCGCCGCGCGAAGAGCGACGGTGTGACAGTTTCTCAGTCGGCTGAGCCGAGCCTGGAGGAGAGGGCGTCCCACAGGATCGGACCGTCCGGGGTGCGGCTGTGGCAGCCCGGCTTCCGCTGCCATCGGGTGCCGTGCATCCAGGACTCCAGCCACTCGGCCAGGCTCTCGGACTCCACGATCCAGGTGTCGGCCGCCCCGGTCTGTCCCACTCCGGGCGCGTAGTACAGGACCGAACCCCGTGGGCTGGTGCAGTCCACCGCGGCGTGCCGCCCGCCTCCCCAGTGAAGAACAGGCAGCACGCCGCGTGGCCACCACGGCTGTCCTCCTGACCGGGACCTGATTCTGGCCGGGTAGCCGTCGACAGCTCCGAACCCAGCGTGGAAGAGAGGTGTCAGGCCATATCCTGGCCCGAATCCGCCGTCCGCGATCTCCTCGTAGAGCCTGCGAAGCAGCGGCAACAGAGGCAGGCCGAACATCTCCTCGGCGCACTCCAGCGTCGCGGACGTGGCTACTGGCGCGAGCTCGTCATCAGCAGTCTCTGCCGCCCATGCGGCAAGGCGCCGGACCAGGTCATCTTCTTCGGTGAGGCGAGGCAGTTCGGGCATGCGGGACATCCTGGCTGGCTACCGGGCCCCGGTCCAGAGGATTTCTGCCCGGCGGGCCGCGGTGCGCGGACGAGCCGCCCCAGGTTTCACCGCTGCAGTAGCGCGGGCCTGCCGCGAGGCCGCCGGGGGGAGCTTCTCGACCACCTACCTGTGGCAGCTGCGCACCGGGCGGCGGGACAATCCGACGAAGCGTCATCTTGAGGCCCTGGCCCGGTTCTTCCAGGTGCCGCCCGCGTACTTCTTCGACGACGAGCAGAGCGGACGGATCGCCGAGGAGCTGGCGCTGCTGGAGGCCCTGCGCGACGCGGGAGTGCGGGAGGTGGCGCTGCGGGCGGTGACGCTCTCGCCGGAGGGGCTGGGGACGATCAGCGACATGATCGAGGCGATCGCCCGGCGCGAGGCCGATGCCCGGCGCAGCGGCTGAGCCGCGGTGACGGGCAGGCGTCGGGGCGCCGGCGGCTGTGGCAGCGGTGCCGGCGCATCGCGGAGGAGCTGCGTCTGCCCGGCCCGTTCGACGTGCACGCGTTGATCGCCGCGGTGGGCGCCCGGCTCGGCCGGCCGATCGAGCTGTTGCCGTTGCCGGCCCGGTCGTGCGGTCCCTGCGGGGTGCTGGTGTCCACCGCCCGTGCGGAGTACGTCGGTTATCCCGTCGACACCACCGCGCTCCACCAACAGCACATCGTCCTCCACGAGTTGGCCCATCTTCTCTGCGGCCACCGGGGACGGGAGGATGCGGCGGCGGCCGGGCCGGCGGTTCCCGGGTCCCGCTCCCCCATCTTTCCGTCATGGTGTCCACGGCGTTCGCGCGCTCGGCGGTGGTGGCGCAGGTGCGCCGGAGGATTCGCGAGGACGTCCGGACACGTCATCAACTGTCGTGAATATCAAGGAGGTTGCATTCATTTCAGTTGACACGCCCCGGGTGCGCCCTCATGCTGGACGAACCGAACGAGGCCGGAGCCGACCGGCCTCGCCCGATTCCACCTCGGCGGTCGGTCCGCGCCGCACGGTCCGGAGCCCTCATCCGTCGCAAGCCCGGCCGGAGCACCCGTTCCCCGCGCACCAGAGGAGCCCGGCATTGAATCCTCCCCTCCGTAGACGGAGGGGATTCCTGGCTCACGTCGGCCGACGGGGCCACCGCCCCGACCGGGGCCCGTCCGACAACCATGCGCACCAGCCGACAGGAGTGCAGCGTGCTCGACATCATCTTCATCGCACTGTGGGTGACCAACCGGAACCGGGCGAGGACCGCGATCGACGCCGACGACCGCGAGAAGTACGCAAAGCGCGCGAAGATCTTCGGCTGGCTGGAGGTGGCCAACCTCGTCTTCGGCATCCTGCTGGCCGTGGCGATCATCAGCAACGGCAACGGCGGCTGACCACACCACCGATGGCCCGAACTCCCGCGTACACGCTTGGACTTCGACCGCTCACCGCTGGTTGAGCCACCCGCAGACCCAGTAGTTCTGATCCGCGTCGCGCTCGATGATCCACTGGTAGTTGACGTCGCCCACCAGCCTGCCGGTGTCGGGGTCCTGCTGGGTGATCCTGGCCTCCACGCTGAGCTGGTCCATCGAGGCGGGGATGTCGTACGGCTGCAGCTGCCAGCGGGCGACGTAGTAGCCGTTGAGCGCGAATCCGAGAAGCGTCGAGCGCAACCGGGGACAGGTCCCGCTGCGCAGAGCCGTCATGTCATGGTTGGCCAGCCCGTTCATGTAGACCTGGAAGACCCGGTCGACGGCCGCGCGGTCGAGCGGGGGGCGGGTCGGCCCGGGCGAGTAGGTCGGTGTGTGCGGCGGGGGCGGGGAGGCCGGTGCGGCCGACGAGGCCGGGGGCGGGGACGGCGTCCGCGAGGGTGCGGGCTGGACCGGCGCCGCCGAACCGGCGCCGCTCGCACCGATGGCTTTGCCGGGGGAGGACTTCGGCCACAGCAGCCACGCGGAGACGGCCACGACTGCCGCCACGGCGGCCGCCGTCAGAGCACGGAACACCTGCGCGCGCCGCCGCGCAGGCGGCGCCAGACGCACCGTGCGCGGCGTCGGATGCGAGGCGGCGGGCGGGGCGGGTAGGACGGGTGTGACGGGTTGCGGCGGCAGGGGCTTCGTGTCCCGAGTGAGTCCGGTGAGGAGTTCGTGGGCGGCCGCGGCGGTCAGGCGCTGCCCGGGGTCCTTCCGGAGCAGCCCGGTCAGCACGGGGCCGAGCGGACCGGCGTGGACGGCCGGCGCCGGCTCCTCCGTCGCGATGGCCACGAACACGGCCCCGGCACTCGCGCCGCCGAACGGCGGACGGCCCTCCAGGGCGGTGTACAGGGTCGCGCCCAGGGACCACAGGTCGGACTCGGCGGTCGCCGGCAGGCCGCGCACCTGCTCGGGGGCCATGTAGGCCGGGGTCCCCATGAGTTCGCCCGAACGCGTCAGGGCCAGATCGCCCTCGACGGCAGCGATCCCGAAGTCGGTCAGCACCACCCGTTCGCCTTCGAGCAGCACGTTGGAGGGCTTGATGTCCCGGTGGGTGATGCCCGCCCCGTGCGCGGCGCGTAACGCCGCCAGGACCTGCAGGCCGATGTACGCGACCCGACCGGGCGGCAGCGGACCGTCCGCCTTGATCAGGTCGTCCAGGGACCGTCCGCGGACCAGCTCCATCACGATCCAGGGCCGCCCGTCGCCACCGGCGATCCGGTCGTGGACGGTGATGACACCGGGGTGCTTCAACCTCGCGGCGGCGCGGGCCTCGCGGTCCAGCCGTGCGATCCAGGAGTCCCGCTCGACGGCCTCCAGGCCCTCGGGCAGCCGGAGCTCCTTGACGGCCACGTCCCGGTCCAACTGCTCGTCGTGAGCGCGCCAGACGGTTCCCATGCCGCCACGGCCAAGAACGTCGCTCAGCCGGTACCGTCCGGCCAGTATTCGCCCGAGATCATCAGTCACGACACGGAACCTAACCCATCGCCCACCGCGACTGAACAGGAACGGGCCATCAGCAGACGAAGCGGCACCCTCGGCCGGGGTGGAACACCGGCCTCCCCCGTCGCCGTCCGCGGCTCCGGCCCGCGCGGGCGCGCAGCGGGAGGCGGTCGTCCGTACGGCGCCGGGCGCGGCCGCCCGGTGGGAGGCTGGTAGCAGGACCACCCAACCCGACCGCCCGCCCGCGGTCCTCGCTGCGGAGCGCCCAATGCCGACGAGGATTCTGCTGGAAGGACGCCCCGGCAGCGGAAAGACCACCGCGATTCGCCGGTTGGCGGCGCTGTTGCGCGCCCGGGAGACTGTCGGCTTCACCACGGAGGAGATCCGTGCGGACGGTACCCGGGTCGGCTTCGCCCTGGAGACGTTGGCGGGCCGGCGGGCCGTGCTCGCCCATGTCGGCTTCCCTGGGCCGCCGCGGGTCGGGCGGTACGGCGTCGACCTGGGGGTCATGGCGCGGCTGGCGCTGCCGTCCCTGGCCGACGCAGCTTCGGACGCGACCGACGCGCCGGCCGCGCGGAAGCTCGTGCTCATCGACGAGCTCGGACGGATGGAACTGGCGTACCGCCCGTTCGAGGACGCCGTCCGGGCCCTGTTCGCCGCCGACGTCGACGTCGTCGCCACCGTGCAGGCGCAGCCCGGTCCGCTCACCGACGCCCTCAAGCACCGCACCGACGTCGAGCTCCTCCGCCTCACCCGGGCGAACCGGGATGCCCTCCCGGAGCAGCTGGCGGCACGCTTGGAGCCGGCGCGGCGCTGAGCCGGCAGCGCAGGAGAGGACTGACGCGATGGCCCGCCACGGTCGGACCGCAGCCGCGATCACCCGACGAGGCGACGCCTGGAACGCCGGGCTGCTGCGCGCCTCCGCCCGCTGGGCCGAGCGCGCCGGCCGGTGCGGCGGCTGGACTCGCCGCGGCGTCGAGCGGTGCCGCCGCTGGGCGCGCGAGGGGGCCCGGCGGCCCGGCGAGATGGCGCCCCCGTCGTGGTTCTTCATCGCCCTGCCGTTCGGCATCGCCTGGTACCGGGTGATCGGCGGCACGGCGTGGGCGTGGTGCCGGCTGGCCCGCTGGTCCTGCCGGATCCTCGCCCGCGCCGTCTACGGACTGCTCACCGCGCTGGCCTTCGCCCTGTGAGGCCTTCCCGCCGTCCTGACCACCAGCCTCCTCGCCCTCCTCCGCCGCCCGACCCGCCGGAGCCACGCTCACCAGCAGCCACGCAGCGGCGAACGCCTTGCCCGCCTGGCCGAGGACGGGGACGCCGCTGCGCCCGCCGCGGACGTGATCGACGAGGCCGAGGCGGCGCTGGGCCGGCGGGGTGACACTGGTCCTGGGGCAGGGGCGGCCGTCCGCGAAGGATTGGAGTCGACGGATGCCTGGTGTCGGAGACGGCTCGTACCGCGCGCTGGTCGCGGAGCTGGCCGGCCTGGTCCGGCTGGCGCACACCGCTCTGCGCGGGGCGACCGCCCCGCTGGCGGATCCGGAGGGTGCGGCCGAGGGGGTGGAGGCCGCGGAGAAGGCCCTGGCGGAGCTGCGGGCCCGGATCGAGGAGGACGCGGCGGGCACGCTCGGCGGGCGGGCCGGGGTGGTCGTGGGCGTCCATGTGGGGACCGAGGCCGAGGCCCTCGGGCAGCTCGCCCAGCGGTTGCTGGAGGCGGCCTGGGTACGCCAGCAGCGGGAACCGTTCGACGAGTGGCTGCGGGCCCCGCTGGGCGGGATCGCGGACGCGGCCCTGGACCTGGTCGCTCGGGCGGCCGACGTCCTGGAATCCGGTGCGCCCGAGGGCGTCGCCGACGTTCTGGCCGAGGTGCACGAGGTCGGGCAGCGCCAGCGGCTTCTCTACGAACTGTTGATCCGTGGCGTGGACGTGGACGCCGACCCGGTCGACGCCGCCGACCTCGTGCTGCTGTCCTGCTGCTACCAGCAGTGCGCCGCCCACGCGGGGGCCATCGCCCGCCATGCCGTGCTGTTCTCGCACGTCGAAGCCTGAGGCTACGGTCGAAGCCTGAGGTTACGGCAGGCCCGCCACCGCGGTCGCCTCCAGCAGCAGCAGCCGCCTGGTGGGTTCGTGCCGCACCGTCCCCCCGTGGGTCACCAGCATCGGCCCCAGGACCGGGTCGGCCGGGTCGACGACCGGCGTTCCGTCGCGCAGCAGGCGGGCGAGCAGCGCGACCGCGTTGTGGGCGTACGCGCGGGACGCCGTGCCGGGCACCTGGGCGGCGAGGTCCCCGGCGCCGATCACCGTGACCCCGTCGCCGACGAGCATGGTGGTGTCCGGCAGGACGCCCTCGATGTTGCCGCCCTCCGGCCCGGCGGCCAGGTCCACCAGCACCGATCCGGGCCGCATCCGCGCCACCGCGGCCGTGGTGAGCAGGACCGGGGGCATCCGGCCGGGGAGTCCGAGGGCGGTCACCACGAGGTCGTGCTGGGTGACGGCCTCGGCGAGCCCTGCCGTCCAGGCGGAGCGCTCGTGGTCGAGGGCGTCCCACAGCTCCCGGTCGTCGGCCACCGGGTGGAGGCCGGGTAGTTCCAGCAGGCCGACCCCCAGCGCGGCCACCGCGGCCCGCTCAGGGCGGCGGAGCTCGACCGCGCGGACCTGCGCGCCGAGCCGCCGCGCCGTGTCGACCGCCTGGAGACCCGCGTGACCGGCGCCGACCACCAGGACCCGGACCGGGTCGAAGAGCGCGTCGGCCGTGCCCCAGGGCGGCAGGCAGCGGTCCAGCCGGGCGGCGGCGAGCAGGACCGCCCGGTAGCCGGCGACCCTGGCCTGGGAGGTCTCGGCGTCGAGAGGGTATCCGGCGGACAGCGCGGGCGGCACCAGGTCGAGGCCGACCGCCGTGACACCCCGGTTGGCCCACTGCCGCACCCGGTACGGGATCCGGTGCGGGCACAGCATCGCGGCCAGCACCTGCCCGGGGTGCAGGCCGTGCTCCGGGTCGACGGTCGGCGGGCGGACGCCGAGCAGCACGTCCGCCCGGCGCAGCAGGTCGGCTCGCCCGGCCACGGCGGCACCGGCCGCACGGTAGTCGGCGTCGTGGTGCCCGGCGAGGGCGCCGGCGCCGGGCTCGACCAGGACCGTCGCACCGAGGCGGCCGACGGCCGGCACCAGGTCGGGTACGAGAGCCACCCGGCGCTCGCCCGGCGCGGTCTCCCGGAGCACCCCCACCGTCGTGGTCGTCATCACCGCCTCCTGGGTCGGCCTGCAGTGCTCAGCACGTGGCCCACCGCCCAGTATGTCCCGTTTGCCCGGCCCGTTCGCCCGGTCGGATACTCGTGCCCGGGGCCACTCTGGCGCAGGGCACCGACGGCGGCCGACCCGCCGTACGGCACGGCGGAGGGAGCCGGTCATGGCGGCATCCAGGGGCTGGCAGTTCTGGGTGGACCGCGGCGGGACCTTCACCGACGTCGTCGCGCTCGCCCCGGACGGCCGCCTGCTGACCCACAAGCTGCTCTCGCACGATCCCGCCCGCTACCGCGACCCCGCCGTGGCCGGGATCCGCGCCCTGCTGCCGCCCGGAGACGCGCGGATCGACGCCGACCGGATCGACACCGACCGGATCGACGCTGTCCAGGTCGACGGCGGCCAGGTCGACGGCGGCCAGGTCGACGCCGGTCGGATCGACGCCGTCCGGATGGGCACCACGGTGGCCACCAACGCCCTGCTGGAGCGCACCGGCGAGCCGACCGCCCTGGTCATCACACGCGGCTTCGCGGACGCGCTGCGGATCGGCTACCAGAACCGGCCGCAGATCTTCGCCCGCGCGATCGTCCTGCCCGAGCCGCTGTACGCCCGCGTGGTCGAGGTGGACGAGCGGATCGCCGCCGACGGCACGGTGCTGCGCCCGCCCGATCTCGACCGGCTCGCCGAGGACCTGCGCCGCTGCCTGCGCGACGGCATCCGGTCACTCGCCGTCGTCTGCCTGCACAGCTACCTGCACCCCGCGCACGAGCGGGCGATCGGCCGTCTCGCCGAGCAACTCGGCTTCGCCCAGGTCTCGTTGTCCAGCGAGACGAGCCCGCTGATGAAGCTGGTGCCGCGCGGCGACACCGCCGTGGTCGACGCCTACCTCTCCCCCGGGCTGCGCCGCTACGTCCGGCAGGTGGCCGACGAGCTGGCGGGCGTCCGGCTGATGTTCATGCAGTCCAACGGCGGCCTGGCCGAGGCCGGGCACTTCCGCGGCAAGGACGCGATCCTCTCCGGCCCGGCCGGCGGCATCGTCGGCATGGTGCGGATGTCCCAACTGGCGGGCCACGAGCGGGTGATCGGCTTCGACATGGGCGGCACGTCCACCGACGTCTCGCACTTCGCGGGCGAGTACGAGCGGGTGGTGACCACGCAGGTCGCCGGGGTGCGGCTGCGGGCGCCGATGCTGGCGATCCACACCGTCGCGGCGGGCGGCGGCTCGGTGCTGCGCTTCGACGGCGGACGGCTGCGGGTCGGGCCGGATTCGGCGGGCGCCGACCCGGGCCCGGCCTGCTACCGGGGCGGCGGGCCGCTGACCGTCACCGACGCCAACCTGCTGCTCGGCCGCATCCAGGCCGACCACTTCCCGCGTGTCTTCGGGCCGGACGGCGACCAGCCGCTCGACCTCGATCTGACTCGACGTCAGATCTCCGAACTGGCCGACGATATCGGCACCAGCTCACCGGAGGAGGCCGCCGAGGGGTTCTTGCGCATCGCCGTCGGCAACATCGCCAACGCCATCAAACGGATCTCCGTCCAGCAGGGCCACGACGTCACCAGGTACGCGCTGACGACCTTCGGCGGCGCCGGCGGCCAGCACGCCTGCGCGGTGGCCGAGGCGCTGGGCATCCGCACCGTGCTGGTCCCGCCGATGGCCGGCGTGCTGTCCGCCCTCGGCATCGGCCTGGCCGACACCACCGTCCTGCGCGAGCGCGCCGTCGAACGCCCGCTGGCGGACGAGGAGATGGCCGCCGTGCGCGCCCTGGCCGACGAGCTGGCGGCGGCCGCCACCGCCGAACTGCTCGACCAGGGCACCCCGCCGGCACGGATCCGGCTGACGTACCGGGCCCGGCTGCGCTACCAGGGCACCGACACCACCCTCGGCGTCCCGATGGGTGAACCCGCCGCGATGGCCGCCGACTTCGAGGAGCGACACCGCGCCACCTACTCCTTCCTGATGGACCGCCCGCTCGTGATCGAGGCCCTCGCCGTCGAGGGCACCGGGCTCACCGAGCAGCCCGAACTCGACGCCCTCTCCCCCACCCCCACCAAGCCAAAGGCCGAACCCGGCACAGTCCCGCTGTACACGGGCGGCGCCTGGCGCCAAGTCCCGCTGCTGGAACGCGAGTCGATGCACCCTGACGACACCGTCACCGGCCCGGCCGTGATCGCCGAGGCCAACGCCACCACCGTGGTGGACGACGGCTGGCGGGCCACCATGACGCCGACCGGACACCTGCTGGTCGAGCGGATTGCGGCCCGGGTCGAACCGTCCGTCTCCACCCGGGCCGACCCGGTCATGCTGGAGATCTTCAACAACCTCTTCATGGCGATCGCCCAACAGATGGGCGCCCGCCTGGAGTCCACCGCCCAGTCCGTCAACATCAAGGAGCGGCTCGACTTCTCCTGCGCCCTGTTCGACCCGGACGGCAACCTGGTCGCCAACGCGCCGCACATCCCCGTCCACCTCGGCTCGATGGGCACCACCGTGAAGGAGGTGATCCGTCGCCGCGGCCCGCAGATGCGCCCCGGCGACGCCTACGCCGTCAACGACCCGTACCACGGCGGCACCCACCTGCCCGACATCACCGTGGTGACCCCGGTCTTCGACCCGCCCGGCCGCGAACTGCTGTTCTTCGTCGCCTCCCGAGGCCACCACGCCGAGATCGGCGGCATCACCCCCGGCTCGATGCCCGCTGCCAGCCGCGAGATCCACGAGGAGGGCGTGCTCTTCGACAACTGGCCGCTGGTGACGGACGGTCGACTGCGCGAGGCCGAGACCGTGCGCCTGCTCACCGAGGCGCCGTACCCCTCCCGCGACCCGGCCACCAACCTCGCCGACCTGCGCGCCCAGATCGCCGCCAACCGCAAGGGCGTCGAGGAGGTCGGCGCGATGATCGGCCAGTTCGGCCTCGACGTCGTCCAGGCCTACATGCGGCACGTCCAGGACAACGCCGAGGAGGCCGTGCGCCGTGCCGTCGCCGGCCTGTCCGACGGCGGCTACCGCTACGAGACCGACTCCGGCGCCGTCATCGCCGTCCAGGTCCGGGTCGACCACGAACACCGCACCGCCACCATCGACTTCACCGGCACCTCGCCCCAGCTCGACAGCAACCTCAACGCGCCGTCCGCCGTCGTCACCGCCGCCGTCCTGTACGTCTTCCGCACCCTCGTCGCCGACGACATCCCGCTCAACGACGGCTGCCTGCGCCCGCTGCGGATCGTCGTCCCGCCCGGCTCGATGCTCGCCCCGGTGTACCCCGCCGCGGTCGCCGCCGGCAACGTCGAGACCTCCCAGGCCATCACCGGAGCGCTGTACGCCGCCCTCGGCGTCCAGGCCGAGGGCTCCGGCACGATGAACAACCTCAGCTTCGGCAACGAACACCACCAGTACTACGAGACCATCGCCTCCGGCTCCGGCGCCGGCCCCGGCTTCCCCGGCGCCGACGTCGTGCAGACCCACATGACCAACTCCCGCCTCACCGACCCCGAGGTCCTGGAGTGGCGCCTGCCCGTCCTCGTCGAGGAGTTCGCCGTCCGCCCCGGCAGCGGCGGCGCCGGCCGCTGGCCCGGCGGCGACGGCGCCCTGCGCCGGCTCCGCTTCCGCGAACCCATGACGATCAGCCTGCTCTCCGGCCACCGCCGGGTACCGCCCTACGGGATGGCCGGCGGCTCCCCCGGCGCGCTCGGCGCCAACCACATCCTGCGCGGCGACGGCACCGTCGACGGCCTGCCCGGCTGCGCCAACGCCGACGTGGCGGCCGGTGACGCCCTGGAGATCCGCACTCCCGGCGGTGGCGGCTACGGCAAGCCCGGTGGTGACGGTGCGTAGCCCCTTCACCGGCGGGAGTCACGGACGGTATACAGCGGGCGTCGAACTGCTCCTAGCGTGAAAGAGACCGGCGCTCCCTGATCCACCCGCGCCGCCCGCAACACCCCGCGAGCAGTGGCTCGGGCGGCCTGTCTCGTACCGCTTGGTCGGCTCGGCCAGATCGGCCCGTAGCTCGGGCGGCATGACCCAGCGGCCGCCGTAGGTCATGTGCACCAGGGCGTCGTCGTGGGTGCGCAGGGTCAGCCTTACGTCCGGCGCCATCGCCCCGTCGGGGCGGAACAGCGCCCAGTCCCTGCCGCCGAGCAGCACCTCGCCGTGCAACCGCGGCCCGCGGAAGGAGCCGCCCGCGGAGCCGAGGAGGGTCCGTCGGCCAAGGGGCCGGGAGCCGCAGGGATCCCCATCTTCAGGGCGGGTCGAATCCGGGACCTGGAATCCGCGTAGCGGTGTGTCATCGTGGGGGTAGGGCGCGACGGCGCGGTCGGCTAATGCAGGAGAGGGCAGCTGTCATGTCCCTACAGCCTGATCGCCTTGGCTCTGCCACGACACATCTCGGGTCCCCGCACTGGCGGAGCAGGGAGTACGCGGACCTGTTCGGGCAGGCTCCGGCGATCTTCGCTGCGCTGAGCGGCCCGAGGCATCTGCTGGAGGCAGCGAATTCGGCGTTCTTCGAGGCCTGTGGAGGCGACCGCAGGCGCACCGGCGTGCCGATCGGAGAACTGATTCCGGAACTGGCTTCGCAGGGCGTCCTCGACCGGCTCGATGCGGTGTACCGCACCGGCACCGCGTACCGGGCCCAAGGCAGGCGGCTCGTGCTCGGTGAGCCGGGGGCGGAGCGGGAGGGGTTCTTCGACTTCACCTACGAGCCCCGCCGAGACCTGGTCGGCCAGGTCGACGGAGTAGTGGTGATCGCGGTGGAGACCACCGCGTACCACCATGCCCAGCTCCTGGCCGCCGAGCAGCGCATCCTGCTGGAGCAGATCGCGCGCGACGCCCCGCTGGACGAGATCCTGAGCGGCATGGCCAGGGCTATCGAGGACCTGTCCCCGGAAATGATCGTCTCGGTGCTGCTTGTCGATGCCGACGGCCGGCACCTGCGGCACGGCACCGGCCCGACCCTGCCCGCCTTCTACAACGAGGCGGTCGACGGGATCGCCATCGGCGACGGCGTCGGCTCGTGCGGCACGGCCGCCTTCCTGCGCGCGCCAGTGATCGTCACCGACATCGCCACCGATCCCCGGTGGGAGGGCTATCGCGACTTGGCAAAGCGGGCTGAGGTCGCGGCATGCTGGTCCACCCCGATCGAAGGAGTGGACGGTCGGCTGCTGGGCACCTTCGCGATATACCACCGCACCCCCAAGGCCCCCGAGGACAAGGACGTGGCGCTCAGCGCCGCGTTCACCCGCATTGCCGCCCTGGCCATCGAACGCCACCGCGCGGTGGAGGCAGGCCATGCCGCCCAGCAGCGTGAGAAAGCGGCCCGTGAGGACTTGGCTTTCGTGTTGGACGCCAGCACCGCCATCACGCGCGAGCTGCACTATTTCGACTGCCTGCAGTGCCTGGCCCGGCTGACCGTGCCGACCTTGGCGCCACTGTGCGCCGTCCACGTGGTCGAGGGTGGCCAGACCCGGCGGATCGCCGTGGCCGCCTCCACCCGGGCCGAGGAAGGCCTCCTCGCCTCCCCTGAACTGAGCGACGAGGTCGACAACGCGGTTGCTCGTGTACTGGCCTCCGGCACCACCGAGACCGACCACTTCGGCGCCCGTACGGGCGGTCTCTTTGCGCAGCTCGGCGTCACCGGTTACGTGTGCGCGCCGCTGGCCACTCGCGGCGGCACCTTCGGCGTACTGACCCTGCTGGCTACTGACCGGCCGATGGACAGCCACATCGTCGCCCTGGCCGAGGAGCTCGCCCGCCGGGCCGCATCCAGTGCTGACAACGCCCACCAGTTCACCGACCGCGTCCAACTGGCCCGCGACCTGCAGGCAGGCCTGCTGCCTCCCGAGTTGCCCAGGATTCCCGGCACCACTCTGGCGGCCTCGTACCATCCCGCCGGCGAAGGACTCGACGTTGGTGGCGACTTCTACGATGTCTTCCCGCTGTCCGACGACTGCTGGGCGCTCATGATAGGTGACGTGTGCGGGCGCGGTGCTCTGGCCGCCACCACCACCGGCATGGTCCGCCACACCGCACGCGCCGCCGCCCGTCTCCTGAACGACCCGGCGGCGGTGGTCGCCGCCATCAACGACGCTCTGGCAGATAACACCGCCGACGAGGACTGCTTCGTTTCACTCGTCTACGCCGAACTGCGGCAGACCGCATCCCACCTCGCACTGAACCTGATTCGCGCCGGCCACGTACCCCCACTCGTACGCCGCGCCGACGGCACGGTCGAAGAACTCGCCCAACCAGGCATGCTCCTGGGTATCGGCCCCGACCCCGACGGGTCTGCTTGCAGCATCGACCTGTATCCGGGCGACGCTCTGATCCTGGTCACCGACGGCATCACCGAGGCGCGCTCAGCCGACGGCGAGTTCTTCGGTGAGGACCGCTTGGCTGAGGCCCTCGTCACGCTTGAGGCCACGTCCCCGACCGCCACCGCCCTCATTGAGACCGTCACCGCCGCAGTCGCCGCCTTCGCAGCTGATTCCACCATCGACGACCAGGCCGTGCTGGTTCTCACCGCCACTTGACAGTGACCGGCGCCGCAGAGGCCGTGAAAGAAGCGCTGTGAGCGGTCCGGGCCTTCGTCTTGCCTGCTCGGGCACTGCGGAGGATACGAGATTCGAACTCGTGAGGGGTTGCCCCCAACACGCTTTCCAAGCGTGAATGTCTTCCCGGGTCCGTCGGTCTTCGATAAGCGCGGTCCATTGAGCAGCAACTGCAGCGCGGTCCGGCACCGTATGGTCATCGGTCATCCCCGCGTGGTCCCGTATCGATCGCTGACGAGCCGGCGGGCTCCCGGCCGCCGGTCGTCCCATGACAACCTCCCGGACCCGCTGTATCCACCTCCGATGTCGGTGCACGGTATCCCGGGCCCGGGACGGTCATCGCGGTGGGTCGAACGGCCCCGGTCCGGCCGCCGACCGGACCTGCTCCCGCGGGCCTGCTCGGCGGCCTCGCCCACCCAGTACGCGTCGCGGACGACGCCACCGACCTCTACCTGCCCGCCCGGATCAGCGGGTGGTGGGAGGGCTGGTCGGGGCGGTGCGACTCCGTGAGCTACATGTCACTCATGAAATGCGCTGACCTGCGCTGGTGTCAGTTCTGTTCGGCCGCAGGTCGTCCAGACTGCAGAGTTTGGTTGTCAGTTGGGTACACGCTCACGACCAAGGGAGACGAACGTCTGTGCGCTTGATTCTCGGAAATGCCCCTCCTGATAGGGATCTTCGCCGTAGGTTCGTCCTACGTGATCAGGTCATGACGGAGGGCGGGGGGCGTGGCCTACGCCGCCGTTTGCCCGGCGTGTCAGTAGAGCGAGCGGTTACCCGCGCGGCATCCTTGGTCGATGACACTCGGACGTCGCGACCGTCGCCGCTCCAGCGCCTGTGCCCTGGGCGTTCTGCTTGAGGAACTCGACGCCCCGATGGCTGCCGCCGAGCTGCGGCCGACCCAGCTGACCGCATCAGATCCGCGTTCCGGGACCGCCGGCTGCTGTGCGACCACCTGCACCGAGCACCTGACGATGGGCGGGACACGCGTGCGGACCACCTGGCACCAGCCGCACTGCGAGGAGGATCGGAGTGCCCGTTGACGGTGTACGGACTTCGGCCAGGCTCGCCCCCCAGGCCAGGCACCCGCGCTCGTCCCGCGGACCGACTGCGAGCCAGGCCGACCCGTCGGCCTGTCAGTCGCGCGGTTGTCCGCGTGTCAGCGCAGGGATCGCCGGTTCCTGATCGAGCGCACGGCCAGGAACACCACGTCGGCGACGAGGAGGAGGACGGCGACGGCGATCAGGTAGAACAGTCCGTGCACCAGGATGCCGACGACGCCCAGCACGATCGCCACGATGACGACCACGAGGAAGAGAACCATCACATGCCTCCGTCATCGATCGACGGCGCTCAGCGGCGGGCGAGCTGGCGCTCGCCTGCGGCGCCGCTCTGGTAGGGCAGGCCGTAGTGCTGGAAGACGGCCTCCTCGTCCCCCGCAGGCAGGATGTCGTCGGTCCCGATCGCGGGGCAGTCCTTCACCAGTGCCTTGGCGTAGGCCACTTTCACGTACCCGGGCCCGACCGAGGCGCCTTCGAGGGGGACGAAGACCAGTCGGTGGCGGGTGGGCAGGCCGACCTGGATGGTGGCCATGGCCGGCTCGTCGGTACTGGTGTCGACGTAGATCGCCTCCAGCGTGCCGATCTTGTGTCCCTCGGCGTCGACGACGTCGTGAGTACGCCATTCGCGAATGTCTTCGATCTGGATCACCGTCGTCCCCTTGCTGTGGTCGCCGGCCCGGGCAGATTACTGGTGCACTTCCCAGCCTGCTCCCGCTCGCCTGCCTTCACCAGCGGTCGCGGGGTTACGGTCTGTGATCAGCGGAGCCGGCTGCGATCCCTGCCTTGGGGCAGGGTGGGGTGATCGCTGGTCCGCGGCCTGGCGCTTCGGCCGGATGTCTGTGGTCTGCTCGTGCGGAATCTGGGTGAGGTCGAGGTGGCGCGCGGCCGTGCGGCGTGTCTTTGCTGCACTGCTCAGGTGTTGAGCAGGCGGTTGAAGAACGAGCGGTAGCGCCGCAGTGCGATGCGCAGTTCCTCGGTCGGTACCTCGTCGCCGCGGTGCCACTGGCCCTCAAGCTCCTGCTTGTGTGCGGCGAAGGTGGTGGCGAGTGCCTGCATCGCTTCGGCGACCAGGGTGTCGGCCGCCTGCACGGCGTTTCGCGGGTCGTCGACGAACTCGCTCTGAACCTTCTGCCACCGGGAGCGGAACTCCTCCTGGTCCGCCCCCAGCAGGGGTTCGCTCTCCTCGGCCGCTTCCGGGTCTTCGGCGGGCTCGGATGTGTGTGCGTCGCCTTTCTCCCGGTCTTCCGCCACGGCCTCCTGCCCGCTGCCCTCTCGCTCGGTGGTGGTGGCTTCCCCGGGGAACGCCGGTGGCGAATCCGCCCAACGGTCCTGAGCCTGTTCGCCGGTGTCCTGTCGGGCGCCGGCCAAGTCCTCGGTGGACAGGCCGCCCTCGCTCGGCTCGGGTGTCTCTGGGCTGTGCATCTCTTCACTTCCGTTTCGGCTTGCGGCCTACCCGCGGCCGTCGGCAGGATCGGCACGCCGGCTCAACTCGCCGGTATCGGCTCAGGCACGGCTGTCCCGTGGCCGGTCGCCGTCGCACGGGCGGTGGCGTCCCGTGCAGGGATGGTCGGCCCTCAGCGTCATCTCCTCCCGGGCCGTGAGTCCTTCAGCGACGTGATCGGCGATCACGGCTGGGAGACGGCCCGTCACCGTCACCGTCGGCGGAGCGGGCGCGGGCCTGGGCGGCGCCGGGCCGAGCGCACGGCGAGGAACACCACGTCGGCGATGAGGAGAAGAACACCGATGGCGAGCAGAAACAGCAGTCCGTGGACGACGGCGCCGATGGACACCAGCAGCACCAGGACCAGTCCGATGACGGCCAGGATGATCCATATGGCCCACCGGATGGCGATCGTGGCGACGAACCCGACGGCGAGCGGAACCACTGCGAGGACGATCACGGTGACCTGGGGTCGCGCGAGGACTTCTGCCCTCACTGTGATCCGCCTGGCCGCGGGGGGCAAACGGGTGGACCTCGCGCACGTGGGCGTTCAGCGGGCGCCGCTCTCGGCGGCATGCCGCCTACCGTGGAGAAAGAGGCGTGTCACCCGGAGTTCGGCCTGCGCGCCGGCCGTGCTATGGACGAGACGGCGAGGAGCCCACGATGGCCACTTCGAAGCGGACCGGGGCCTCTTCAGAGCCCTCGGCGGCTCAGGTGCCCTACGTCTACGACGGAACGTCACCCTTCCCCCGGGATGAGCAGGCGGCCGGGACGAGGGCGCCGAGGTGGCAGTTGACGCCGGTCGCGGTGATCGTGGCATTCCCGTTCCTGGCGCTGGCCCTGGCGGGATGGGTGCTGTGGGGACGCCTGATCGGACCGGTGGACGTGATGCTCGCCCTGGTGCTGTACGTCGTCACCGGACTGGGCGTGACGGTGGGCTTCCATCGTGGCCTGACCCATCACGGCTTCACCCCCCGCCCTGGCCTGGGTGTGATGCTGGCGGTGGCGGGGTCGATGAGCTTCCAAGGGAATGTGATCGCGTGGGTGGCCACCCACCGCCGCCACCACGCGTTCACCGACCGCCCCGGGGACCCGCACTCGCCGTTTCGCTACGGCACCAGCCTGCGCGGCCAGCTGCGCGGCCTGGCCCACGCCCACGTGGGCTGGCTGTTCGCCGGCACAGTCACCGCAGCGGAACGCTACGCCCCCGATCTGCTCGCGGACCGGCGCATGCGCGCCGTCTCGCGTGCCTTTCCCGCGCTCTGTGTACTCTCGCTCGCGCTGCCCTTCGGCGCGGGCTGGGTGATCGGCACCACCCTGCACGACGCGCTGACCGCCCTGCTGTGGGGCGGGCTGGTGCGGGTCGCGCTCCTCCAGCACGTGACGTGGAGCGTCAACTCTCTGTGCCACCTGATCGGGAACCGGCCGTTTCGCACCCGCCGCTACGACCGCGCGACCAACCTGTGGCCCCTTGCCCTGCTGTCCTTCGGGGAGAGCTGGCACAACACGCACCACGCGGATCCCACCTGCGCGCGCCACGGCGTCGACCGCCGTCAGATCGACCCCTCCGCCGCCGCCATCCGTTTGCTGGAGCGCGTCGGCTGGATCACCGACGTGCGCTGGCCCGTCGCCGCCCGCCTGGACGCCCGGCGACGCTGAGCAGCACCGGCTTTCTTTGCGGGCACGTACCGCGAGATGGTCAAGGCGTGGGGGGGGTATCGGGTGCTGAGGGCGCCCGGCGGCAGGTGATCCAGTACTCGCGCCCGTGCCAGCTCACGCCCAGCCGGCACTCCAGCGCCGGACTGACCGGACGCTCCGCTTACCGTGGCACGCGCGGAGAAGGCACACACTTGCCGCCACGGCAGTGACGTGGCGCACGGTCCCCCCTGGCCGTGCGCCGCGTGCGATGAGGGTGGACGCCCATTCGTGAGCGGATCATCGCCGGCATCCGGAGCGAGGCCCTTGGCCATCTCCTGGTCACGGGCCAGGCCCACGCCCGGTAGGTACTGGCCAGCTGCCACCCTGCACAGACCTGCGCCTCCCGCGCACGTCGGGAGCCGCAGCCGGGTGGATCAGTTGTGGTCGCGGCCGTAGTACTGGGCGACCTGGTCGCGGTAGCCGCTGTCCCCGCGGTGCTTGTCCTGGTCGTACTCGGGTGCGTGCTTGATCTGCTCCTTGGTTCGGTTGACGTTGATCTTCTCTTCCTTCATGTCGACGCGCACGACGGTGCCGGCGGGCAGCAGGACGTGCTTGCCGAAGATCCACGGGCCGGTGTTGACCACGAGGTAGGCGGAGCCGACCTCCTCGGTGGCCTCGTCGACCTTGCCGATATGGCCGTCGGTCGCCTCGACCTTGAAGCCGACCAGACTCACGCCGGGCGTGTAGTGCGACTCGGGGTTGTAGCTCCACATGTCGGTCACGGAGGTGTCTCTTCTCTGGATAGGGTGCGGGGCTGTGCGTTGCGCCGGGCGGTCAGGTGTCCAGGCGGCTGTCGCGGCCGTCTTGGGCGTCCGCGCTGTCCTCGTCGAGCCGGTGGTCGTCGTGGGCGGGGTAACGCAAGCCGTGGCACTGGCCGACTGGCAGGGTGATCTTGACGGCGTGGGTGCCGTCGGGGCGCTCGGTCAGCGGGTGGGCGCTGGGCTGGCAGTCGTTGACGTCGCCTACCATGCTGACTGCCCCACGGCCGGGTGGCCGACGGACAGGACGAATGTGACCTCGGTGCGGTCCTTGGCTCGTACGCTCCAATGGAACGTCAGCTCCTCACCTCGGGGAAATGTCACTGCGATCCTCGCGCGTCGCGGCGGTGCGGGCCATGCGGTACTGCACGACCCGGCACGGCTGTCACCCGAACGGCCAGGTACCGGGGGAGCCGAGGTCGGCAGAGGGTGACGGATGGCGTCGGCGATCTCGGCCGCCTCCGGGGTGGCTTCGAGCGTTACCGGATGTGCTGAGCCTTGGGGCGGGGCGGGTGATCGCTGCTCCGCGGCCTGGCGCTTCGGTCGGATGCCTGCGGTCTGATCGTGCGGAACCTGGGCGAGGTCGAGACGGCGCGCAGTCGGCCGGTGCGCCGCTTGATGGGGCGGCAGGCGCAGGAGTCAGTGGCCGGGTCTGTCGTGGTCTTGTGGGGGGTCGGGTGGTGTTTTGGGGGTGTCGCGGGGTTCGGGGTGGGGTTCTTCCTCGGGTGGGTGGCCGGCTTGGATGGCTCGTCCGCGTTCCAGCTCGAAGTTGAACTCCAGGCCCAGCAGGATCGCGAGGTTGGAGACCCAGAGCCACAGGAGGAAGAGGATTACGACTCCGATGCTGCCGTAGGTGCTGTTGAGGCTGCTGAAGTTGGCGACGTAGAAGGCGAACACGCCGGATGCGATGATCCACAGGGCTACGGCGACCAGGCTCCCGGGCAGGATCCAGCGCAGCTTGGGCCGTTTGGCGTTGGGAGCGGCCCAGTAGAGCAGGGTGACCATCGCGATGACGATGACGATCAGGACGGGCCATTTGGCGATGTCCCATACCTGCACGGCGTTCTCGCTGACTCCGAGGATCTTCCCTGTCCCGGTGGCCAGTGTGCCGGTGAAGACGACGCCGGTGGCGGTCAGCGCGAGGAGCACGACGAACACGACGGTCAGGGCCAGTCGTGCGGGCAGGGTCTTCCAGAGCGGGCGGCCTTCGTCGATGCCGTAGACGTTGTTGGCGGCGCGCATGAAGGCCGCGATGTAGCCGGAGGCGGACCATAGGGCCAGGACGATCCCGATGGCCAGCGCGAAGCCAGCCCTGCCCTGGTCGGCCTGAAGTTGCTGCACCACGGTGGTGAGGATCTGGCGGACGGATCCGGGGCCGAGGTCGCGAAGGTGGTCGAGCAGCGGCTTGGTGGCCGAGCTGCCGACCAGTCCCAGGATCGACACCAGGGCGAGCAGGGCGGGGAAGATCGCCAGCAGGCCGTAGTAGGTGAGCGCGGCTGCCGCGTCGCTGAGGCTGTCGGCCTTGAACTGCTTGGTGGTGCGTTTCAGAACGCCCCACCACGACCCCTTGGGCAGATCGGTCGGGCTCTCAGTGGGACCGGCTCCACCTGTGGCGGGCCTGGTCTCGTCGGCCGTGCTGCTGTGCCGGTGTTCGTTGTCGTGTCGTGACATGGGTGCCAACCCGGCGTGTGGGGTGCGTGTTTCGGGGTCTCAGTCCTTGATCACCTGGTAGATGCCGTAGATGACTCCGGGCACGTGGCCGCACAACTGAAGGAGGAAGGCCCAGAGCACCTTGATACTCGGCCCGTCCTTGATCAGTACTGCCAGGAACGGCAGGACCAGGCACAACAGCACCAAAAGGACCTTGACCATGATCATCCCTCGTTCGGAGGTGTGATGGTCGGCGGCACGGTCGCCGCTCTTTCATGGTCTCACCGCCGGCCGCCCGGTGGGGACCGGCCGAGCGGGAACGGCGGGTGCGTATGGGTGGACAAAATCGGGGCTGCGCGGATGGCCTCGAGCGGGCGGGTCAGCCCGGCCGGGCGCGCGCCGCCTGTCCGGGTCGGTGCCATCCCCTCGAAGCCTTGTGAGCCGCCGACCGCTTCCGTTCGGGAGCGGGCAGCCCCGGTCGACGGCTCCGGTTCCGGGGCCCGATCGCGACTTGTTTGGCCGCGTGACCAGCGGGAATCAAGTCACCTTGAGGGGGTCTTGCGAGCCTGGAGGTCGCGATGATTGTTCTCGGAGTGATTCTGCTCGTCGTTGGGTTCGTCGCCAAGATCGCCATCCTGTGGACCATCGGGATCGTCGTGGCCGTGATCGGACTGATCCTTTTGCTACTGGGGTCCGTGGGGCACGCGGTCGGCGGACGGCGGCACTACTGGTAGGGCGTTCGGCGCGTACGCGGTAGATACCCGGAGGACGTCATGTTCGTCATCATCGGGCTCATCGTCCTAGCAGCTGCGGTCATCGTCGGTGTCGCTGGCGTCCTCAGCAACGCCGGCAGCGCCCACGCACTCGGGCACGAGTTCGCGGTATTCGGCTACCACGTGACCGGCTCTACCGGCACGCTGTTCCTCTACGGCATCGTGGTCGGCGCCGTTGGCCTTCTCGGGCTGAGCCTCCTCCTGGGCGGTGCACGCCGCACTGCTCACCGCGGTCACGCCAGGCGCGGTCAACTCAAGAAGTCCCGACACGAGACGGCTGCTGCCGTCCAGGAACGAGACGACCTGATCGACCAGCGCGACGCCGCCCGCACCGACACGGCGAACGCGCGGGAGAACAGCTCACCCCATGACGACCGCCACCAGCAGGCGGACGACGGCCACCACCGGAGAGTCCACCTCTTCGGGCGCCGGGGCGCTCATCGGTAGGCCGCCACCATCTCGCGCAGGCCGCCGACCGGCCCGCTCCGGCATTCGACTGACGAAAGGCGGCTCACCATGGGTATCGCCGAGAAGATCGCGCACAAGGCAGAAGCGGTCAAGGGTGGAGCCAAGAAGAAGGTCGGTCGCGTCACCGGCAGCCGACGTCTCCAGGCCGAGGGCCGAGGTGACCAGGTGAAGGGCAACACCAAGCAGGCCGGGGCGAAGATCAAGGACGCCTTCAAACACTGACTGCGCGCCTACCGGGGGCGCCACCCACAAGCCCGTGACCTGCTGAAAAGCGAACCCGCGAAGGTCGCGCCACCAGCGGGATATTGCCGCCTACGAAGAGATCATGGTGACAGTCTTCGTCGGTCTGTGCCATGTATCGCCAGTAGCCGCAGGCGGGTGGCGGTGGTGGCCGGTGGTGGTGGGCGATGGGGTAGGCCCAGGCGAGGAGGGCGAGGAGGAGGGTGAAGGGGAGGACGGTGCCGTCCTCGTCCGCGACTCCAAGGACAAGGCCGGCCCCCACCTCACCTTCTCCCCCACCGCCTGGCAGGCCTTCGTCGACCTCGCCCGCACCCTCTAACACCCCGCCCGGCACCCGGCCCTTGTACGGCTCGGTCGTCGTCCTGTACGGATCACCGGTCCTTGAACTCCTCGATGGCCTCCCGGATCACCTGCCCCATCGCTTCGCTCCCGGCGTGCCCGGAGTCCTCGATGATGTGGAGCCGCGCGTCCGGCCACGCCTTCGCCAGCTCCCACGCCGTCTGTACCGGGCTGCCCATGTCGTGTCGGCCGTGGACCAGCACGGCCGGGATGCCGGCCAGTTTGTGGGCGTTGCGCAGCAGTTGGTCCTCCTCCAGCCACGCGCCGTTGCTGAAGAAGTGGGCGCAGATCCGTACGAACGCGATCTGCTCGTCGACCTCGCGATCGCTGTACATGCCGGGCACGCCGTTGGGCTCGTTCGAGATGACCGCGTCCTCCCAGGCGAGCCAGTCGGCTGCGGCCTTCTCCCGGATCGCCCGGTCGGGGTTCTCCATCAGCCGCGCGTAGGCCGCGAGCAGGTCGCCGTCCCGCTCGTCCGCGGGGACGCCGTCGCGGAACCGGTCCCACGCCTCGGGGTAGAACCGCCCGGCACCCCGGTAAAGCCAGTAGGTCTCGGAAGGACGGGTCGTCGTCACCGCCGGGATGACCATCTCGCTGACCCGCTCGGGGTGTTGCTGCGCATAGGCCAGGACGAGCGTCGAGCCCCAGGATGCGCCGTTCAGCAACCACCGCTCGATGCCGAGGTGCTCGCGCAGCCGTTCCATGTCGTCGATCAGGTGCTGCGTGGTGTTCAGGCTCATGTCCGCCGCCGGGTCGCTGGCGTGCGGGGTGCTGCGCCCGCAGTTGCGCTGGTCGAAGCGGATGACGCGGTAGCGCTCGGGGTCCCAGGCCCTCGTCGGCCGCTGCGGCGTGCCCGACCCCGGGCCGCCGTGGACGTTCAGGGCGGGCTTGCCTTCAGGGTTGCCGAGCTGTTCGTAGTAGATGCGGTTGCCGTCTCCGGTGTCGAGGAATCCATGGTCGTAGGGAGTGGTCGGAGCATAGAAATCAACCATAACTGCCAATCCTACGACGGCAATTGCAACCAAGCTCCCCCAACTGGGAGAAGTGCGCCGACGACTACTGACGGGGTGTCTCGGCCGCCAGGGTGCCAAGGTGGCCGGCAACCCGCTGGAGCAGTTCCATCAACGCCTCGTCTTCCTCGGGCGAGAGGCACTCCATCATCCGGCCGCTCAGGGCTCCGGACTGCTCGGAGACCCGCTGGTACGCCTGTCGGCCCGCGCCGGTCAGCGTCACCGCACCGTCGTCGGCCAGGTGCACCCAGCCGCGCTCGACGAACCGGCAGGATCGTCCAGCCACGCGTGCCACCCGCCCGGGGTGACGGTGAGGCCGAGACGCTCGACGCCGGGCTCGCCCGCCTCGTGCCACCAGGCGAGGGTCTGCTCGAACTCCTCCCACAGCCGGCGGCCGCCGTACTGGCGCACCCGGTGGGCGGTGTCTCCGTCCCGGAAGGTCGCCGCCGCCCAGGCCGGGGTGGTGAGGGAGTACAGCCACAGGGTCCGAGCGCCGTCATCGTGCGGCTGGACGGCGTGGGTCACATCCCGCAGGCGCAGCCCGGCGGCGAACGGGAACGGATCGAACTTGCCGTGCGGGGGCGGTCCTTCGGTGGTGACGTGTTCGGCGACGGTGCCGCCGTCGGCGGGGTGCTCGGGCCACCGGAGGCGCTGGGAACGCATCTTCATGAACTCGACCGGCTGCAGGAACGGGCCGGACGCAGTGCCGTCGGCGGCGACAGTGAGGCGGACCAGGGCGTCGGCGTTGGAGTAGTGAGTGCCGAACGGGGCGAGGATGATGCCGCCGGGCCGGGTCTGCTCGATCCAGGTGTACGGGATCTGCCGCAGCCCGTAGGTGGCGATGGTCCGGTCGTACGGGGCGCCGGGCTGCCAGCCGAGGGCGCCGTCGCCGCAGACCGCCTCGGGCCGGTAGCCGGCCCGGTGCAGCGCGGCGCGGGCCTGTGCGGCGACCTGCGGGTCGATCTCGACGGTGGTCACGTTCGCATCGCCGAGCCGGTGGGCGAGCAGGGCGGCGTTCCAGCCGGTGCCGGTGCCCTGTTCCAGCACCCGCATGCCGGCCTCGGCCCGGAGGTCGTCCAGCATGGAAGCGACCAGCGAGGGCATCGACGCGGAGCTGGTCGGCACCGTGCCGGGCTCGGTGCCTTGGTGTCCGCCGTCGTCCCACTGCGTGATGATCGGGATGTCCGCCTCGGCTGCCGCGAACCAGCCCGAGTCATCCTCTGCCCGGCAAACAGCCCGGCTGCTGCCGGTGGCCATATCGTGCGCCCAGATCAGGTCCGGGAGGAACAGGCAGCGGGGCACGGCGTCAAAGGCCGGCGCCCAGTCGGCGGCGACGGGGAAGGACCGCCCCTGCGCGGGGCGGCCCTTCTGCTCAGGTGCGAGCGTCACTTCTTGTGGCCTCCGTCGCCGGGCGGGGTGGTGCCGTCGGGGGACGGCGGGTCGGACGGCGGCGTCCACGGCGTCCCGGGGTGCCCGTCACCACCGCCACCGCCTCCACCACCGCCGCGCCCTCCGCCGTCGTTCGCGAGCGTGTCCATCTCCGGGGCTCCTCTCCCTCAGGGGTGGTCGCCGCTCCGCGGGCCCCAGGACCAGGAGGTGCCTCTGGTTCATTTCCCGCGGAGCGGCACTGACGACAGTAGGGAGTAACATCGCCATCACTCAATGTACTTGCGAGTTCTTGCGGGTCTTCATCCGAGGGCGTCGACGGCGTCGGTGATCAGGCGCCGGGCGGCCTCGCCGTGCACCGCCATCTGCGACAACTCGCTGAACGCCTTCGCGTAGTCTGCGAGTTCGCGGGGCTGGGTAACGCTGATCTCCGCCGTCAGTGTCTCCACCGTGCAACTGGCTGCATCGAAGACGTAGAACGCCTCCAGCGGCCACACCGCGCGCTCGTCGGCGAAGGGAATGACCCCGAGGCTGAGCGAGGGCAGCGGCATCACGGTCAGCAGGTGGCACAGTTGACCGGCCATCACCGTGGCATCGCCGATGCGGTAGCGCAGGACGGACTCCTCCAGGACGACGACGAAGCGGTGGCCACCCTCGTACAGGAAGCGGCTGCGAGCGACCCGGGCGGCGACCGCGTCGGTGACGTCGTCGGCGTAGCCCTTGAAGCGGGTGATGCTGGTCAGCAACGCAGTGGCGTAGGCGGGGGCTTGGAGGAAGCCCGGCATGACGTTGGAGGCGTAGACCCGCAGCAGCCTGGTGCTCTCATACCGGTCAAGGCTCTGCTGCTGGGTGCGGGTCAGACCGCCGCGGTGCAGGCGCCGCCACTCCATGTACATCGAGTCGACGGCACGGGCGGTGGCGATCAGGTCCGGCACCTGATCGCCGGCGCCGCATGCGGCGCACCAGGCGCGGATGTCGTCCTCGGAGGGTGCCTTGCGGGCGTTGAGGATGCGCGAGGTCTTGGACTCGTGCCAGCCACAACGCGCAGCAAGCTGCTGCCCGTTGAGGCCGGCGTCCAGCATCAGCTCGCGCAGCCGCGCGGCAACGGCCCGCCGCGCGGCCTGGGCACTGGAGGATGGAGAAGCGGGCATACGTAGGCAGGGGAATCAGACGGTGTACCGCTCGTGCGGGACGCCGCGCTCCCAGACGGCCTCGAACGCACTGGCGCAGAGCTTCACCACAGCTGGGTCCTCCGTGTAGGTCAGGCGCGGCTCGGCCCAGGCCCCGTCCCCGGTGAAGTGGTTGAACAGCACCTTCGCGTCGTCGAACAGCCACAAGTCGTTGCCCGGCAGTGCCAACTCCGAGGCCAGCCGGCGGGGCAGCCAGCGGACCTGCTCGCCGAGCTCGATGTTGGCCGCGGTCAGGGCGTGCTCGTAGCGGATGTAGTCAGTCACCGGCTCGGAGACGATCCGGGCCCGGCGCAGCACGACCCCGCGGCCGGCAACCTCCCTGACCATCTCACCCCAGCGCGACCAATGCGCCGAGGAGGTGTCCGTGTTGACGTACCCGCTGCGTAGGTACTCGGCGAACCCGCCGCTGTCCTGTCCGGCGTAGGTATCGCGCATCTCCAGGTGCACAGCGGACCGCTGGGCATCCTGGAGCAGCTCAGCGAAGCTCGGTACGCTCAACGTCATCGCATGCATTCCTCAGCATCGGGATCATCCGGGCAGGGATTCGGACCACGGCCTCCGTCTCCGGGATTCCGGTGCCGTGGCCCGCAGCCCACTCCATGCTCTCGATCACGGACAGCATCGTGTCGTTCGGCTTCCAGCCCTGGACAACGATCTCCCCGGCGTCCCGGTCCACCCACACCGTCGGCGATCCCTCGTGCTCCGTGTTCGGGTCGATTCCGATGAACTGTAGATCCACGACGCCCTCCCGCACCAGGCCGGTTGCCACATCTTGCACTTCACCGTCCCGCGACGTCCAACGAGGTGTCAAGGGCGCGCGCATGGTCAGGGCGGCGGGCGACTTCCCGCGCGAGCCGCCCCGGTGACGTCACTCCATCACCAGCACCACCTTCCCCTTGTTCTCCCGCTGCTCCAGGCGACGGTGGGCGTCGGCGGCGTGCTCCAGGGGGAAGGTCGACCGGACGGGGACCCGGAATCTCCCGGCGGCGACGGCCTCGGCGAGTTCGCGCAGGTCGGGGCGCGGGTCGTAGCCGTTCTCCAGGAGGTTGGTGAGCTGGAAGCCGTGGATGGTCACGTTCTTCGGGTAGAAGTCGCGGGTGTCGACGGTGCTCGGGGTCAGGGTCACGTTGGCCATGGCGATCACCCGGCCGAGCGGGGCCGCCTCGTGCAGGCTATGGGTGAAGACCGGGCCGCCGACCAGGTCGAGCACCACCTCGGCGCCACGCCCGTCGGTCAGGCGCAGGACTTCGTCGACCGCGGCGTCGCCCGCGTAGACGGAGGTGTCGACGGTGTCGTGGGCGCCGAGTCCGGCGGCCCAGGCGGTCTTCTCCGCCGAGCCGGCGACCGCGATCACCCGGGCGCCGGCCGCGGCGGCGATCTGGACGGCCGCGCTGCCGACGCCGCTCGCTGCGGCCTGCACCACGACGGTCTGGCCCGCGCCGATCCGGGCGAGGCGGTGCAGGCAGTACCAGGCGCTGAACCAGGCGGAGGGCAGGGCGGCCGCCGACGTCAGGTCGATGCCGTCGGGGAGGACGACCGCCCGGTCGGCGTCGACGGCGGCCAGTTCGGCGTAGAAACCGGGCCGGCCGGCCTCGCCCATCGCCAGCACCCGGTCGCCGACCTCGAAGCCGGTCACGCCCGCACCGACCGCGAGCACGGTGCCGGCGCCCTCCACGCCGGGGATCAGCGGCGGCCGGCCGGCCCGGTGGTAGCGGCCGGAGCGGAGCAGGGCGTCGGCCCGGTTCACGCCCGCCGCCGCCAGCCGGACCAGCACCTGCCCGGGCCCCGCCACCGGGTCCGGCACCTCGCTCGGCACCAGGACCTCGGGGCCGCCGAACTCTTCGATCCGCACTGCACGCATGACGTCACTCCAGCCATCTCGACACCGGTTGAACTAGTGTCAAGCTAGCAACACTCCTTCAACCGGTGTCAAGCGCTAGAATCGCCGCCATGAGCACCGGCACCGCGCCCACCGACCCGCCGGCCTTCCCGTTCATCGGGGGCCGCGCCTGCCTCGACTTCGTCGCCACCCTGGGCCGGCGCCACGCCGAACCCCTCGAACGAATCCCCGAACCGGCCGATCTGGACCGCTGGCTGCTCGCCGCCGGACTGCACACGCAGCCGGACTTCCCCGCGGCCCCGAACCGCACCACCCCGAACCGCGCCACTCCGGCCGACCTCGCCGACGCCCGCACCCTGCGCGAGGCCCTGTACCACCTCCTGCGCGCCGCAATGGCGGGCCTGGCCGCCGACCCGGCCGACCTCGCACGCGCCAATGAGGCGGCCCACTGGCCGGACCTCGCACCACAGTTGACGCTTGATCAGGAAGGCGGCACCGCGCGGCCGACCCGGCACTGGCAGGCCGCGGATCCCGTCCCCGCCGCGCTCGCCACCGTCGCCCGCGACGCCGCCCTCCTGCTCAGCGGCCCCCTACTGGACCGGGTCAAGGAGTGCGAGAACCCCGACTGCTCCCTCCTCTTCCTCGACGACTCCCAGGCCCGCCGCCGCCGCTGGTGCTCCATGGACCGCTGCGGCAACCTCGCGAAGGTGGCCGGATACCGCACCAGAAAGAAGAACTGACGCGGAGTCATGCCATCCGAACGGTCGATGAGCCCGCCCACGCCTCACCTACGCCTCGCCTACGCCTCCGACAGGTCGAGGATGTCCCCCACCTCACGGCGCGGACTGGCCGAACCGGGCGGGCCGTAGCCGAGGCGCAGCACCAGCTGGACGTGCCCGGGCCCCTCGGCGGGGTCGCGCAGCCGCCAGCGGGTGTCGGGGATCTCGACGGCCTGGTGCAGGACGGAGGCGCGCAGGCCGTGGACGGTGGCGAGCAGCCAGACCCGCTCCAGCGCCTGTCCGGTGCGCAGCCAGTCCGCCTGGCCGTCGAGGTGGGTGGTGAGCGTGGCCAGTTGCGGCGGCAGCGCCTCGAAGCGCTCGGCCGGGGTGGCGTGGCGCGGCGGGTGGCCGGTGTAGCTGCGCATCGGGACGTGGGCATCGCGGTCGTGCGAGCCGAGGGCGGCGAGCGGGATGCCGTCACAGGACGGCTCCAGGCGCAGCCAGCGGCGGGTCTCGGCCTCGCGGGTGACGTCGGCGGCGATCCGGACCTCCGCCTCGGAGGTGAGGGCGAGCACGCGGCGTACGCCGTGCTCCTCCAGCAGGGTCAGCGTGACGCCCTCCTCCCGGGCCGCCGCGATGAGGTCGGCGACGAGCGTCTCGGGGACGTCCCGGTTGGTGAACGGCTGGCGGCTGGAGTGGCGTTGGGCGATGGCCGGGTAGAGGTCGGCTCCGAAGGGGTGCGGTGCGCGGCTGGGTGCGGAGAGGTCGAGGACGGCCCGCGGCTGCCCGCCGGGACCGGCCGGCAGCAGGCGGACGGCGGCCTCGCGGCCGAGCCGGGCGGCGGCCACGCGCAGGTTGAACAGGGCGGCGCCGATCGAGACGTGCAGGGCCCTGCCGTCCGGGTCGGCGGCCGGAACGGCCCGCCCGAGGTCCGCGTGGACCTCCAGGCCGAACAGGTCGGGCGTCGGGCGGAAGCGCCAGGGCTGGCTGTTGTGCACCGAGGGGGCCGCACCGCCGGCTTCGGCCAGCAGGTGCAGGTCCGCGGTGGTGAGGCCGGGTTCGGTCGTCATGATGGATCACTCCCTGCCGGCGGGGAGCGCCGGTGATTCGATCATCGGACGAACGGGCGCCGAGTGCGAGGGCCCAACGGCCCCGAACCCGCAGCTGGGCGGCGCCGCGTTGCCCTGATCCGAGCTGATCCGCACTGATCAGCCCTGATCAGCCCCGACGGCCCCGCCAGTCCCGCCGGTCCCGTCGGCAGGGCCCAACGACCCTGGCCCCGTCCCCGGCGCCTCCGCCCTGGCCTCCTGCACCGCCGACTACACCGGTAGTTACCTCGGCCGGCACGGCCTCAGCCGCGCCGGGCTCCACGTCACCGCCGACCACACCATGGCCGAGGAGGACCGCCCGGCCCGGATCGCCTCGGTCGCCATCGCAGTCACCGCGCCCGACCCGGTGAGCTGGATGGTGCGCACGCCATCAGTACGGAGAGCAAGCGCAGCAGAACTCAGTGCAGCGATCCGCCCGGTGCCTGACCGAGTGCCCGACGGTGTCGGGACGAGAAGACGGCGATGCCGTTGGGGACCGGTCGTTCCTGGTCATGGTCAAGGTGATTGCGTACCCGGACGTGGCCGGTGGCCGGGTCACGGGTGGCGAGTGTGGCCGATGCCCCGCCGTCCAGGTAGGCGGCCTGCTCGCAGTCCAGGGCACGGAGAACGTCGGCCAGTTCGCTGACGGTGAGCCCGCTGGAGGCGCCTTCCCGGCCGTCGGTGGAGAGCAGCCGCACGACACGCCCGCCGCCGGCGATGCCAACGGCACTGCGGGGTTCGGCGGTGACCGCGTCCAGGCCGGCGAGCAGCCGACCGTTCCGGATCAGCGGGTAGGCGCCCAGGGCGAAGGCGAACGGCACCGGGACGCTTGACGCGAGGCGGTAGTCGACGTCCACCGGGGTGCCGGGCGTCAGTTCGCGCAGCGCGCGGGCGCCGGCCTCGCGGCCGAGGAGCACGGTGGTGCCCGGGGCGATGGGACCGGCGCCCGGGCCGTCGGACACCGCCTCGACCCGGCCGTGGCGGACGCTCACCTCGTAGGTGTCGTCGGTGCAGGGGGCGGCCCGGTGGTCATCGGTCCCGCACGCGGCGCGCGCCCGGGACACCCCACCCCACAGCGCCGTGAACGCCCCGATCGAATCGACCGGCAGGGCGTACTGGTTGAGGCCGCCCAGCACCATCGCGCCCTCGGGGGTGTAGACGTGACCGCGCAGCGTCAGACGGCCCAGGCGGGCCCTGCCGTCCGTCCCGACCCCGAAGACGTCCTCGTCCGTGTCGCCGGGTGGCTCCGTCCAGCCGAAACGCTGGCCCTCCGGCACCGCGCCCTTCAACGGCAGGCCGTCCAGGACCGCAGGGCCGGAGGTCGCCCCGGTCGCCTGGACACCGGGGTGCTGCTCCTCGGTGATGTCGAAGAAGTCACCGTTGATCGCGGCGACAGCGCCGGAGTCCTCGCCCATCCGAGAGACCGCCCGCCGGGCGGCGACCGCACCGGGGTACAGCAGCCCGGCCCCCACCCCCGCACGGTCCAGATCCGCCGTCACCACGTGGACCCGGGCGCTTCTGTGGGAGGTGCGAACCGTGAACGCCTCGTAGCCCACCCCCGGCGCCACCCGCACACGTACGACGCCGGTACCGGCCGGCACGGCGCCCGCCCGGTACCCGGCCGACCCCCTGCCCAACGCACCCGCGACCAGGACCACGACAGCGGTGACGCCAGTGACACTTCTCATGCCGTCACTCTGCGCAGCACCGGTCGCGCCCAGTGCGCAGGCGCGACGATCAACCGTGAGAACGCCACCAACACTGCGACCAGTTCGGCGGCCGGTCAGGGACCGAACGGCCCTCGCCAACCACGTGCGCGACGCGAACAATCGGGCCCATGGAACCCGACCACATCCCCACCGCGACCCCTCCGCCGGACGAGCAGCACTGGCTGCGTCTTCTGTCGGGCGTCGCGGTCGGCCGCGTGGTCTACACCGTCGGCGCCCTGCCGGCCGTGCTGCCGATCCGCTATCGGCTCGGCGGGGACGGCAGCGTGCTGCTCCGCGCCGCCGCCCGTTCCGAACTCGTGCGGGCGGTGTCCGGCGCGCTGGTGGCCTTCGAGGCCGGGCAGGTCGACGAGAGGGACGGCACCGGGTGGAGCGTGACCGTGCTGGGGCGCGCGGACGTTTCGGCGGACCCCGCCGCCACCGGACAGACCACCGGCCAGGTCTCGATCCGGATCCGGCCCGAACTGGTCACCGGCCGCCTCCTCCCGGACACCCGGGCCTGACGCGGCCCCGACGCTCACACGGGCAGCGGCGCCGACCACACCACCCGCGTCCCGCCCTCCGCCGGGCGGTCCAGCTCGAACGTCCCGCCCAGCGTCCCGGCCCGCTCCGCCAGGTTGCGCAGGCCGCTGCGCCGCCCCTGCTCGGGGATGCCGACCCCGTTGTCCTGCACGGTCAGCACCACCCGCCCGCCGACCGCCTGGAGCACGACCTCGACCCGGCCCGCCTCCGCGTGGCGCGCCGTGTTGCTGAGCGCCTCCGCCAGCACGGCCAGGACGTGCTCCGCCACCTCCGACGGAACGTCGGTGTCCAGCAGGCCCTCCATGCTCAGCCGCGGCGCGAAGCCGAGCACCGCCTGCGCCTGCTCCACCGTCCGGACAGCCCGAGCGCGCAGCCCCTGTCCAGTGGCGTCCGCGCGCGCCCGCAGGCCGAAGATCGTCGACCGGATGATCTTGATGGTCTCGTCCAGGTCGCCCACCGCCCGCAGCACCCGGTCGGACGCCCCGGGGTGCTCGATGACGCGAGCCGCGCTCTGCAACGTCATCCCGGTGGCGAACAGCCGCTGGATCGCCAGGTCGTGGAGGTCGCGGGCGATCCGGTCGCGGTCCTCCAGCATCGCCAACTGCTCCGCGTCGCGCCGACGTTCCGCCAGCTCCAGCGCCAGCGCGGCCTGGTCGGCGAAGCCGAGCAGCGGGCCGATCTCCCGATCGGTGAACTCCGGCTCGCCCGCCGCCCTGGCCAGCAGCAGCACGCCGTCGATCTGCCCCTCGGCCCGGCCCAGTGGCACCGCGACCGCCGGGCCCAGCCCGTCGAACCGGCGCGGCCCGGCGGACAGCCGCGGATCACCGGCCAGGTCCGCCGTGGTCGCCGGCACGCCCGAGGCGCAGGCCGCCCCCGACAGCGACCCCTCCAGCGACACCACCAGACCCGCCCGGCAGCTCACGTCGCCGCCCAGCGCCAGCTCCACCCGCACCGTGCCGGTCCCGGCCACCGGCACCGAGATGTCGGCCAGGTCCGCGCCGGTGATCTCCCGCGCCCGCTGCGCGATCAGCTCCAGCACCTCGGAGCGGGAGCCTCCGGACAGCAGGGCCCGGGTGATCTCCGCACTCGCACTCAGCCAGCGCTGTTGGCGCTGCGCCTCCTCGTACAGCCGGGCGTTGTCGATCGCCACTCCGGCCGCCACCGCGAGCGTCGAGATCACCGCCTCGTCGTCGGCGTCGAACTCCTCCCCGCCCTGCTTGTCCGTCAGGTAGAGGTTCCCGAACACCTCCTCGCGCACGCGCACCGGCACCCCGAGGAAGGTCCGCATCACCGGGTGGTGCGCCGGGCAGCCCACGGACGACGGGTGCCCGGAGAGGTCCGCCAGCCGCAGCGGCGCCGGATGGCGGATCAACTCGCCCAGCAGGCCCCGGCCGGTCGGGTACGGGCCGATGCGGGCGATCTCCTCCTCCGCCAGGCCCACCGTGAGGAACTGCGACAGCGTCTCCCCGTCCGGACCGATCACCCCGAGCGCCGCGTACCGCGCGTCCACCAGGACGGCGGCGGCCTCGACGATCCGCCGCAGCACCTGCGTCAGGTCCAGCTCGCGACCGACCGACAGCACCGCCTCCAGCAGACTGTGCACCCGGTCCCGGGTGCCCCGGGCCGCGTCGATCCGCGCCTGGAGCTCCTCCAGCAGCTCGTCCAGCCGAAGCTGCGGTATCCGTGACCGCACCGTCTCGCCGCTCACGGACACCCTCCTCCTCGGCTCCCCGCCGCGGCCGATTCTCGCAGAAGGCGGCGAACCCCGGTCAGGCCGGGGAGATGTTCTTGACCGTCCCCGCCGGGTCGGCGAGAAGGGAGCCGTGTCGGTAGTCGTCGAAGAGCGAGAACTCCAGGGCCGGGGCGTTCGTGAGGGGGCTGATATCGATACTGAGGCTGCTCCACGTCGGGTGGGGCACGCGGACGGCCGCCAGGGCCTGCTGTTCCAGGCCGGGCAGGGCGTCCCAGTTGAAGGACGACAGGTTGATCAGCTGGTCCTTGTGAGGCACCGTTCCGCCGGGCCGGCGTGTGACGGTGCCGTTCTGGGCGCGACCTCGCGGTGCAACGCAACGTCACGCGCCAGCCGGACCAGCCCCATCCCCCCGCCGCCGAGCCGCCCGACCAGCTCGAACCGGCCGTCGATGCCCCGCAACGGCGCTCCCCAGGATTCATCGCGGCCATCGTGCGAGGCCGCACCGACCATCTGCGCGAACCGGGTCGGGCCGGGGTCCGCCAGGCGGACGGGTGCGCGACGGTCTGCGGTCCTGCCGGCTTCAGGCGTGGGCGCCCGCGCACTCGGGGTGGCCCCACGTGCTGCCCACCTTGGTGATCTTGTCGCCCTTGGCGTAGGGGCGGGTGCACGGGCACGTGCCCGGGTAGCGGGCGGACAGGGTTCGCGAACCGGCTGAGGAGGTCCGCTTCGGGGTGGACGGGGAGGAAGTGCGGCCAGTGCGGGGTGCGGTGCTCGGGGCCGGGGCGGGGACCGGGAGGTCGGCAGCGGTTCCGCCCGCGGCCTCCTGGGTGCGGGCGGCGTCGCTGGCGGCCTTGTCGGCGATGGCGTTCAGCGGGTCGCCGTCCACCCGGTGGGCGGGGACGTACACAAAAGTGACGTCCCGGCCCTCCAGGTGCGCGTCGATCTCCTGGATCAGCTCGCGGTTGGCCACCGGCTTGCCGGCGGCGGTCTTCCAGCCGTTGCGCTTCCAGGCCACCAGCCACTTCGTCACGGCGTCGCGGGTGTACGTGCTGTCGAGGCGGACCTCCAGCGGCACGGCGGGATCCGTCGCGGCCAGCAGCTCCCGCAGCGCCGTCAACTCGCCCACGTTGTTGGTGCTGTGCCCGAGCGGACCGGCCTGCCAGCGCTGCGGCGCTCCGGCGCTGTCCGCAACCACGTACGCCCAGGCCGCCGGACCCGGGTTTCCCTTGGCTGCTCCGTCACAGGCTGCAATGACTCGTTCGACCATGCACCGATCATGCCAGGGACGTCCACGGATTACCCCGCCCGGGTCCCCGGTGGCATAGTGAGGGCAGGACTTAAACGATCATGGATTTTCGGGGAGGCATCATGGATCTGATCAGGCTGACGGACGGCGACACCAGCGTCCGCGTCCGCATTCTGGGCCGGCGTTCGCCCGGGAATCTTCAGCTGCACGACCTGCTCGACGCGGAGGTCGTCCTGGAGACGAGCTTCATCAGCGGGCGGCTGGCCATCTGCTGCTGTCCCGCGGACCTGAACGCATGGTCCCAGGCCCTGGACGCGCTCGGCGCGGGCCGTGACATCGAGTGGCTCGACCTCGGCAACGGGCCGGTGATCAGGATCGAGGCGTTCAACGAGGAGCAGGAGACACCGGTCGTGACCATCGAGGACGGCTGGGCCTCCTGCACCACGGCGGTCGTCCCGCTCGACCTGGCCGACGGATGGGTGGATGAGCAGCGCCGCCTGCTCGACGACGTGGTGCGGATCTGGCCGAGCGAGACCCGGCAGACGGCGCCCGGCGTGTACGAGTGGCGGCGCTGAGACGAGCGTCCGGCGCCCGAGGACCGGAACGCCCGGGGGCGGAGCTTCGTCGCGAAGCTCCGCCCCTGGTCTGTTCCTAGTGCGTGAACGTCATTGGAAGAACGTCCTGCCCATGAACCATCCGGTGTCGTCGAACGCCTCGATGGTCACCGCGTACGGGACGTTGCTGCCCGCCCGGTAGAGCGGCGTCGACGCGTACATGATGGTGTTGTTCGCGGCGTACGCGGCGATCTCCTGCTCGAACGTGTTCATCACGCCGTTGTCGATGGACGCCGTCGTCCGGACGAGGTTCTCCGGAGTGGTGCCGGATCCGCCCAGCGCCTTCGGCAGGAGGTGCCCCCGGGCGTCGCCGTTGGCCCCGCTCACGAAGCCCGGCGGCTTGATCCGTTGCGCCGCCTTCGTCCCTCCCTGCGCGACCATCTCCGGCGTGACCTCCGCGACGATGCCGGAGCGGCGTCCGTTGGCGTCGATGGTCCCGTAGTCGATCTCTCCGCAGGTGTTGTGCACCAGGACCGGGGTCGCGCCCGCGAGCACGTAGTACGTGTGGAGCTGGTCGACGGTCAGGTTGTACATGTCCTTGCCGCCGGCCACGGCCTTCAGGGCGCGGATGACGACGAGGTGCCCGTCGGCGGACTTCAGGGTGTGACCGGGCCGCAGCTCCGCCGCCGGGGTCCACGTCCGGGTGGTCTCGTCCCAGAACGGGTGGTTGGCGGTGGTGTGGAGCTCGGTGTCCCTGCCGTCGTCGCCGACGACCGTGACGTCCAGCAGGTCCTCGTCGCCGTGCACCCAGGTCGCGGTGACGGTCCGGGCGCCCTGGTCCACCGCGGTGCTCTGGTCCGCGGACTGGACCCGGTCGCCGACGGTGATCTCACCGATGGCCTTGGTGCCGCCGTCGGCCATCAGCACCCGGGTGTCCGGGGTGAAGCTGCAGGTGGTTCCCTCCGGCGAAGAGGACGAGCCTCCGCCGCCGGAGTCGCCACCGGAGTCGCCACTCGACTTGCCACCGCTGGTCGGCGCGTCGTCGCCGGCCTTGCCGGCGCCGCCCGGCTCGCTGTTCGGCTCCTTGCTGCTGCCGCTCTTCGGGCTGGACGGTTCGTCGCTCTTGGGTGTGGTGGGCGAGGGGTCGGGATCGGACGGGACCGAGTCGTCGTCGCTGAGGAGCCGCTTGAGTGCGCTGACGCCCTCCTCGATCTCGTCTGCGGCCTTGTACGCCTTGACGCCCTCCTCGACCGCCTTGATCAGCCCGTATCCGTCGACCGCGATCGAGGCGACGGTGCCGGTCACCTGCCCCGCGATGTAGGAGTCCGAGTCGGTGTCGATGCCGAACAGGTCCGCGACCGGGGTGTCGTCGACGTAGTCCATGTGCCCGGCCTCGGGCATGTACCAGGCGTTCTCCTCGTAGACGTAGTCGTTGTAGAGGTCGGCGCAGCTGTTCCAGACGTCGGCGGCGCCGTCGACGACCCACTCGTACGGGTCGCCGACCACCGAGTCGGCGGCCCCGGCGAGGAAGTCACCGGTGTCGTCCACCGCCTCGTCGACCCAGTCCTCGCCCCACCACAGACCCTTCGGGTCGCACCCGGTGGTCGGGTTGTCGGCGGCGTAGGCGTAGCCGCCCATCTGGTTGGCGTCGCCGACCTCGAAGACCGGGTCGACGCTCAGGAAGCGGCCGGTGACCGGGTCGTAGTGTCGGGCTCCCAGCAGGTTGAGGCCGGTGGTCTGGTCGGCGGGTTGGCCGAGGAACCCGTGGTTGTCCGCCCAGTTGGCCGGGTTGGCGCCGCGCGGGTTGCCGTAGGGGTCGAAGGACCGCCGGGTGATCCCCAACGTCGAGCCGTCGACCTGGAGTTGGGCGGTGCCCTGGCGGCCTGCCGGCTGGTAGGTGATGGTCCCCTTGCTGGAGCGGACGATCACCGTGCCGTCGGGCGCCCGGTAGTAGCGCAGGCCGCTGACGCTGTTGGCCACCGTGTCGAGGCTGAGCTGCTCGATGCCCCCGAACAGGTACAGGGTGGTGTTGCCGACTCCGCGCTGCAGCAGCAGCTTGCCGTCGGCGTCGTAGAGGTAGGCGGTCTGCTTTCCGTCGGTGGTGGCGCTCTGGGTCCGGCCCTCGGCGTCGTAGGTGAAGGTCTGGTTGCTCGCCTTGGCGCCCGTGGTGACCCGGCCGACGGTGTTGCCGGCCTTGTCGTACCCGGGGGTCAGGACGGTGGTTCCGTTGGTCGGGCTGGTGGTGGTGACGGTGGCCGCGGCGTTGGGCAGGCCCGTGACCGCCGTCCCGGCACCCGGGTAGGCGATGGTCTGGGTGGTGTCCTTGGCCGCGTTGCCGGTCACGTCGTGGCTGACCTGCTGGGTGCGGTCACCGAGCAGGTTGAACTGCCAGTCCAGCCAGTAGGGGTTGGGCCCGCCGACGGTGGCCGGGCTCGGCCTGGTCGTGTTGCACCGGGCGAGCTGGCCGGCCGTGGCGCCGGTGATGCCCTTGGTGTCCGTCCAGGCGGTGACCAGCCGGTCCTGTGCGTCGTAGCCGAAGCACTGGGTGTCGGTGACCCGGTCGGTGCCGCCCGAGGACTGGACCTCGGAGACGGTCGTGACGTTGCCGATCTCGTCGTAGCCGTAGGTGAGGTTCTCGATCGGGTTGGTCGTGTTGTTCTGCAGGGTGACCCGGTTGGTGGCCGCCCGGCCGGTCGCCTGGTCGTAGGTCTGCGCGGTGCGCAGCTGCTTGGTGGGCGTGCCGATGGTGGTCTGCCAGACCTGCCCGAGCGGGCTGTAACCGGCAGTGGCGACGTACGGCGTACTGGCCGAACCCATGGACACGAGTCCGCCCGCCAGGTTGTAGCCGTAGCCGACGGTCTCGGCGGGCAGGCCTCCCTCGGTGCCATAGGTGGTGGAGGACAGCAGGTTGGCGTTGGCGGTGTAGGCGGCGCCCGCGTGGTAGGTGCCCGCCAGCTTGCCCTCGGCGGCCGGGATCACCACGGTCATGCCGGTGGCCTGGCCGATCGCGTTGTAGCCGTCGATCCGCCGGACGTACGAACTGCCGTTCCGGCCCCCGACGTAGCGGGTCGCGGAGGCGGGCAGGCCCTTGCCGAGGGTGTCGTAGGTCCACTCGGCGAGCAGCTTCGACGGGTCGGTGGTGCCGGCACTCGCGTACTCGCCGGTCTTCCGGCCGAGCGGGTCGTAGGTGTACGAGAGCGTCTGGCCGCGCGCGTCCGTGGTGGTGGCGACCCGGCCCATGGCGTCGTAGCCCGTGGTGATGGTGCCGCTGTCCGGGTCGGTCTGCGAGAGCTTCCGGCCCTGGAGGTCGTACGTGTAGGACCAGGTGTTGCCGACCGTGTCCTTGATCGTGGCCGGCTTGCCGGCGGAGGTGTACGTGTAGCGGGTGGTGATGTCGGCGGTGGCCGCCGTGTTCGCCGTGCCGCTGGACCAGAGCTGGGTGCCGGCCGGGTCCACGACTGCGAGGCTGCCGTCGGCCTGCAGCTTCAGCGACGAGCCGGGGTGGCCCGCCGTGTTGCTGGACCACAGCTGCGCGCCCTTGGGGTCCTTGACCACGACGTTGCCGTCGGGCTGCACGGTGGCGTAGGCACCCGGGTGGCCCGAGGTGCCCGAGGACCACAGGGTTTGCCCGCCGGCCAGGGCGGTCAGCACGAGGTTGCCGTCGGCCTGCGCGGCCAGCCGCGTGCCGCCGGAGACCTCCGAAGCGCCGGAGTAGATCGTCGTGCCGGCGCCCAGGGTCCTGTCACCGGTGGTGTCGCGCGACACCGTCGCGGTGGTCCGGCCCTGCGCGTCCTTGTACGTCGTCGTGGCCTTGCCGCCGCCCGGCGGGGTGCTGTCGACCCGGTCCACACCTCGGTAAGTGGTGGACGTGCGCCACAGCGCGGTGGCGAAGGAGTCCAACTCCGAGGAGACGGCGCGGCCCTGACCGTCGTACCAGGTGCGGGTCACCGACGGGCCGGTGTTGTTGGCCTCGGCCCACATCGTGGTGCCCGGATCGTTCTTCGGGTCCGAGTAGGGCGCGATCGAGGACGTCTTCCAGCCGTGCGAGTCGTAGTAGTACGAAGTGACCAGCCGGCCCGCGGAGTTGTCCGCGGTGGTGGCCTGCTGCTGGCGTTCCTGGAGCAGGCCGTCGTAGATGCTGACGGAGGTGCTGTACGAGCCGTCCTCGCGCAGCGACTGCGTGGTCACGCTGTTCGGGTCCGGGTTGTCCCCGGCGCCGTGGACGGCGTACGAGTAGATCTTGTCCGGGCTCTGGCTCGCCTTGTTCCGGCCCGGGAACCAGACCTTGGTGCGACGACCGAGCGCGTCGAAGGCGACGTCCGTCACCCGGCCGTTGGAGTCCACGGCGTGGGTGACCGCCGCCCGGGTGGGCGCGACGGTGCTGCTGGAGGTCCAGCCGAGCGGGTTGGTGGTGGAGATCGAGGTGGGCAGCGTGCCGCTGTCCGGACTGTAGGTGGTCGTGGTGGCCGCGCCCGCCCCGTCCCGGCTCCGGGTCACGCGCCCGTACTTGTCGTAGCTCAGCGCGCCGATCGTCTGGAAGACCGGCTTGCCCTGGGCGTCGTACGAGGTGACCGCCTGGGTGGCGGTGACCAGGCCGAGGGTGGAGCCGTTCTGGCCGAGGGCGCCGAAGGTGCCGGGGTTGGTGACGCTGCCGTCGCCGTCGTAGAACATCCGCTTGTGCGAGAGCGTCGTGGCGGCGCTCTCGGCGGTGCCGCAGGGGCCCGAGACGGTGATGGTCTCGTCGGGGACGGTCAGCAGCAGCGGGCCGGCGGCCGGTGCGTCCGCGTACTTGGTGGTGGTGCAGGTCTCCTGGGCGGG
Source organism: Kitasatospora aureofaciens (assembly GCF_019192735.1). Taxonomy (GTDB): domain Bacteria; phylum Actinomycetota; class Actinomycetes; order Streptomycetales; family Streptomycetaceae; genus Kitasatospora; species Kitasatospora aureofaciens_A. The sequence continues at coordinate 10,401 of NZ_JAHTKP010000004.1, read as the reverse complement.
GTCCGCGAGGTCGCCCTTGTCGTCCGCCTGGTAGAGCCGGCCGAGGGCGTCGTTCACCTGGTTCGACTGCCTGGTGCGCCAGGTGCCGTCGGAGAGCAGGCCCATCGACCGGGTGCCGGTGGACTGGACCCGGCGGGCGGTCTGGTCGGGCAGTGTGGACAGCTTCGCGGGCGCCGGGTCCTCCGAGGTCCAGGCCGTCCGGGTCGCGGTCGCGGTGACCGTGGTGCCGGGCGCATCGGTGAGCACCTTGCGATTCACCGTGCCGCCCGCCTGGGTGTAGCTGTCCGTCTCCTGGGCGGTGCCGGCCAGCCAGGGGCTGTCGGTGGTCTGCTCGCCCAGCGAGTTGGCCGGCTTGACGCTGCGCCGGGTGCCGTCGGCCTTGTAGTCGCCGTCCATGCCCTGGAGGTAGGAGACGACGGTCTGGGTGACCGGGTCGGGCGCCGCGCCGGTCGTCGTGGTGACGGTCCGGTAGCCGCGGAAGTCGTTCCAGGTGCGGTGCTTGTCGTCGGTCAGCTCGGAGTCGTCGCGGTGCCAGGCCGCGCCGCCGCTGTAGGCGTAGTTGGTGACCTTGGCCGGGGAGCCCGCCTTGGTCCGGTCGCTCTCGGCGACCTGCGCGACCATGGTCTTGTTGAACCAGTCGGCGATCGGGTCCTTGCCGCCGGGCGTGTTCCAGAACACCGGGTAGCAGGCCATGGTGTTGGCGTCCGCGGAGGACGGCATGCGGTTGCCGTCGCGCGAGCACTCCGGCGCCCGGTAGGAGACCGCGATCGACTCACCGGTCTCGGTCTGGATGCTGGATATGCGCGGGTGGTACAGCGGCGGCGCCGCCGGGCTCAGCCCGTCCACCCGGTTGTCCATCTCGACGCCGACGAAGCTCACCGGGTCCAGGGCGAGGTTGCCGCTGCCGCCGCCGGAGGTGTCCTTGCCGGTGTGGACGACCTGGGACAGCCACATCACCGACTGGAGGGCGCCGGTGGTCTTCGGGTCCTGGGTCTTGCCGGTGACCGGGTCCATCGTGCCGCCGGCGTCGGAGAACACCTGCTTCAGCTCGTAGCTGTCGACGTCCTGCCAGGCACTGCCGACCCTGACCTCGGTGTCGATCGACCTCAGCCGGTAGGTGGACCAGAAGGTCGGACCGCCGATCAGGCAGACGCCGTCGGTGTTGTCGTTGTCGACCTTGGTCTTGGCGTCGGACTTGCAGGCGAGGTCGTACGGGGTGTCCGGCCAGTTGGTGGCGGTGTCCTTGGACAGGTTCGACGCCTGGCAGACGCTGTCGGAGGTGGTGCAGCGCTGGGCGGTGTTGAAGACGACCTTCGCCGAGGGCTCCCGCCCGGCCTGCGCGTCGGCCAGCAGGTAGCCGTAGGAGACCTGGGTCAGGTAGCCGCCGCGGGTGTACTGGGTCATCGTGCCGCCGTCGCCGTTCTTGGCGACCTGGCCGAAGCCCATGTTGTAGTAGTTCGACTCGGTGGCCCAGTCGTAGCGCTGGGTGTTGCCGTGCGCGTCGACCACGAAGTCGAGGTTGAAGCGGTAGCCGACCGGCTTGTCGCAGCGCGAGTCGTTGCCCTTGCCGGCGTCGTAGCACGGGTCGCCCGACTTCGGGTGGTAGACCGGCACGCCCCAGGCGCTGTTGGTGGCGCCGTCCGAGGTGGTGCCGGGGGCGTGGTTCAGGCCCAGGTAGTAGGAGGTGCCGTCGGTGGTGGTGACCTTGAAGTACTCGCCGTCCCACAGGCCGTTGGCCGCGCCGCTGAGCCGCTCGATCCGCGTGCCGTCGTCGTTCGGCAGGCGGTAGACCCCGTTGGCGTCGCGGATCAGCTTGCCGTTGTGCGAGCCGAGCGAGATGGTCGCGTTCCAGCCGGCCCAGCACTCGTCGCCGGAGTCGTCGATCCCGTCGTTCTTGCAGGACTTGTAGGAGCGCTCGATGAAGCCGGGGCTGTACGCCCAGCCGTCACCGATCCAGGAGGACTGCGAGTTGCGCGCGGAGGTCTCGCCGTCCACCGACTGCGAGTCGTAGGAGAGCGCGACCAGCGGCGAGACCCCGCCGAGCGCGGGCGGGACGGTGACCGGGTAGCGGTACGTGAACGCGCCGGAGGCGGACGTGCTCCACGCGCCCGAGGCGGAGAGCGAGGTCGCGCCGTAGTCGCCCTGCGAGCCGCCGCTGCCGGCGACGGCGGCCACCGCCACACCGGGCGAGGACTGCGCGGCGAGCGCCGAGCGCGAGGCGAACAGGCTCGCCGACCTCGGTGCCGGGGCGGCCGAGGGGAGGGCGACCGTGGCGGTGAGCTTCTTCGTCACCGGGTCGTTGACCGACTCGATCGGCGTCTGCACCCGGCAGGCCGCCAGTTCGGGGCTGGTCAGCGCACAGCCCGGCAGGGCGACCAGGTGCAGCCGGGAGGCCCAGCCACCGCCGTACGCCTGCTCGACGGCGCCGTAGTCGAGCGAGACGGAGGCCCCGCCGACCCCGGACCGTCCGTCGGCACGCTCCAGGCCGACCAGCAGACCGTCCACGCCGGCGCCCTTCGCCTGCTCGCGGTCGGCCGTGCGCACCTGCACCGAGGAGACCGGGGCGGTCGGTGCCAGCGGGCTCACCAGGGCGCGGGCCCGTGCGCCCACCGCCGAGGGTTCGGCGACGGCCATCGACACCGGGGACGAACCGGCCTTCACGTCGGACGCCCGCAGGCCGGCGGGTGTGGCGGCCCGCTCCGCTCCGCCGGCCGGTGCTGCTCCGCCGGCCGGTGCGCCGAGGTCGACCGTCGTGGTCGAGGCGGTCGGCCAGACGGGCGCCACCGGCCGGTGCGCCGTCAGTTCCCGCGCCCCTGCGGTCAGCACCGGCACGGGCTTCGCACCGGGACTGCCCGCAGGATGGCCCGGCACCTTGGCCGGCTCGGGCAGCGGGTCGGCCGCCCACTCCTTGTCGGTGTAGTGGTAGCCGCCGACGACCGACTCGGCCACCGCCATCGGTGTCAGCAGCGCGAGTGTCACCGCTGTCGCGACGGCGACCGTCCCGCGTCGTGCCAGGGCACGCGCGCGGGGACCGTGAATCCGGCGCAGCTTTGATCGCATGCCGAACCATCCCCCTGTCGAACAAGAGCCTTTCAGATGCCCGCCGAGTGCGAACAGCTGACGATACGTATGATCGTTCGGCACCGTATTGCCACAGATGTTTCACCAGCAAAGGCCTGCTCCGGCAACCACGCCGTGCACGATGCTTCCGGGGGATCCACCGGGGCGGGCCACAGCCGGATGAACACGAACAAATGCGGTGCAAATCCGACACTCGACGGCATCCGACGGGGCGTCCGGCTGTGAAGAACATCACGACGTACCCGCTGCCGTCCCCAGCTGTCCTGAAAGGGCGACTCATGGGGGAAATCACCCGCGCCCGGAGCCATCCGGTGCGCATACTGACGCGTGCCGTGGTGATACCGGCCACACTCACCGGACTGCTTCTCGGCGGCGCCGGCCCGGTTCTGGCGGACGGTCAGCCGTCCCCGGCCGCCCCGGCCTCGACGGCCGCCGCGACGCCGCTGGGCGCCGCCTCGGCGAAGGCCCGGGTGTCCGGCGGCCCGGTCACGGTGGACGAACTCACCACGGAGACCGCCGACACGGTGGCGAACGCCGACGGCACCTTCACCCTCACCACCCACCTCCAGCCGGTCCGGGTCAAGCAGGACGGCCGGTGGAAGCCGCTCGACGCGAGCCTGGCCCGCAACGGCGACGGCACGTTCTCGCCGAAGACCGCCCCCGCCGGGCTGGCCCTCTCCGGCGGCGGCACCGGACCGCTGGCCACCCTCACCGACCCGAAGGGCCGCCGGCTGGCCCTGACCTTCCCGGCCGGCCTGCCGGCCCCCGAGGTCAGCGGCGACAGCGCGCGCTACGACGGCGTGCTGCCCGGTGTAGACCTCCACGTCACCGCCACCGAGCAGGGCGGCCTGCGCGAGGTCCTGGTCGTCCACGACGCCATCGCCGCCGCCAATCCGGCCCTCAGGTCGCTCCAGCTGGCCACGCACACCACCGACGGCCTCTCCCTGACGACGGGCCGGGACGGCTCCCTCACGGCCGGCGACGGCGACGGCACCGCCGCGTTCACGGCCCCGACCCCGGTGATGTGGGACTCGGCCGGCCGGGCCACCGGCTCCCCGACCCAGGCCCCCGCCGAACACCAGCCCGGCGGCGGCGCACAGGTCGCCCCGATCGGTGTCGAGGCCACACCGGACGCCCTGGTGCTGACCCCGGACGCCAAGCTGCTGACCGGTCAGAACACCGTCTGGCCGCTGTACATCGACCCCGCGGTCAGCCCGGTCACCAGCACCACCAACCACTACACGATCGTCCAGGAGGGGTGCCCCGGCTACACCTACTACGACGTCGCCCAGGACAACGGCCAGGGCATCGGCTACCAGCACTGGAAGGACTGCTACGGCCTCCAGCGCTCCTTCTACGAGGTCGGCCTGGGCAACCTCAGCGCCGACATGGTGATCTCCAAGTCGGTCCTGCACCTCACCGAGACCTACGGCGCCTCGTGGGACTGCACCAACAAGGCCCAGGTCCGCCTCGCCACGGTCGGCCGGATCTCCTCGTCCACCAGCTGGGACAACCAGCCCTCGGTGACCGGCGACGGCTGGCTCGGCACGCAGTACCCGACCAGCGCCAACGGCGGCGGCAACTGCGGCAACCAGGAGGCCAACTTCGACGTCACCGGCCAGATCAGGAAGCTCGCCGGCCACGCCGACACCTGGACCTTCGGCCTCTACGGCAACGAGTCCAAGTCCGACGACAACAACGACTACATGCGGTTCAACCGCAACCCGTACCTGGTCACGGTCTTCGACATCGCGCCCAACCAGCCCGACGCGCTCGCCACCACACCGGCCGCCCACAACCCGGACGGCAACGGCTGCGACGCCCGGCCCGGATGGATCGGCAACTCCGGCACGGCCGGCAGCGCCTCCGACATCGCGCTGGGCGCCCGGCTCAGCACGCGGATGAGCGGCGTCAACCTGCGGGCCCGGTTCAAGGTCTGGGACACCCAGGCCGGCGGGGCTGCCAAGAGCCAGCCGACCAGCGACTGGGTCTCCGGCGGCGGCACCGTCCGCACCAACCTCGGGTTCACCGTCAGCGACGGCCACCAGTACAGCTGGTCGGTCCAGGCCGAGGACAGCACGCTGACCGGGCCGGTCTCGCCGACCTGCTCCTTCATGGTCGACCTGACCCCGCCCACCGTCCCGGCCATCGCCGACTCCCCGGTCTTCCCCCCGCTCGGCGGGTCCGCCGCGCCCACCGGGCACGCGGGTGACAGCGGAGTGAGCGTCAAGGTCACCGCCACCGACCCGACCCCGGGCGGTTGCCAGGGCACCTGCCTGAGCAGCGGCGTCAAGCGCTTCGAGTACGCGCTCGACACCGACATCAACGGCTCCCTCTGGGTGCCGGCGACGCCCAACGGCGGCGGCAGCGCGACCGCCGACGTGCCCATCGTGCTCAGCGCCGCCCAGTGGGGCACCCACACCCTCTACGTCCGGGCCGTGGACGCGGCCGGCAACACCCAGGCCACCACCGCCCAGTACAGCTTCTTCGCACCGTGGAACCCGGCCGCCAAGGTGACCCAGGGCGACCTGGACGGCGACGGCGTCCCGGACCTCGCCGCCCCGACCACCGACGGCGACCTGGTGCTGGTCCGCGGCGACAGCAACCCGGCCGCCGCCCCGCAGGTGATCTCCACCAAGGACAAGAGCCCGGACGGCACCGGCTGGAACAACTACCTGATCGCCCACCGGGGCACCGCCACCGGCAGCAACACCGACGACCTGTTCGCCTTCGACAAGGCGACCCACCAGCTCTACCTCTACCCGAACGACGCCACCACCGCCGGAGGCACCGCGGGTCGCTTCACCCTGACCCAGAACGTCATCCCCATCAAGAACTCCGGCAGCTGCCCGGCCGGCGGCAGCGACGGCACCTGGAACAACGTCAGCCAGCTCCTCGCTCCCGGCAAGCTCGCCCAACTCGCCGACGCGCCAGACCTGATCACCGTCGACCGGGGCGAACTCCGGTACTACCCCGGCAGCTTCCAGGCCGGCTGCAACCTCGCGGCGGGCGTGCGGATCGGCACCGGCGACTGGTCCGACACCACCCTGCTCGCCCCCGGCAAGGTCGGCGGCGTGCCCACCCTGTGGGCCCGCGACAACATGACCGGCGCGGTCCTGAGCTACCCGCTGACCTTCGCCAACGGCACGCCCACCGCCTCGTTCCCGGCACCGGCCCGCGCCGCGCTCGTCTCCGCCGTCCTCGACGGCGCGGGCAAGAACCTGTGCCTGGACATCGACTACGCCAAGACCGCCAACGGCACTGCCGCACAGGTCTGGGCCTGCAACGGCACCAACGCCCAGACCCTCACCCGGGGCGCCGACAACACGCTGCACGTCCTCGGCAAGTGCCTGGACGTCTCCGGCGGCCGGACCGACAACCTCACCCCCGTCCAGCTCTGGACCTGCAACAACACCGCCGCCCAGCAGTGGGTGCCGGGCCCGAACCCCGGCTCCCTCAAGAACCCGGCCTCCGGCCGCTGCCTGGCCGACCCGTCCGCCAACAAGGCCCCGGGCACCCGGCTGGTGATCCAGGACTGCGCCGCCTCCGCCGGCCAGAACTGGGCCGCCACCACCGCCGGCAACGCGCTGGCCGCCGCCCAGCCGGTGCTGCCGCTCGGCCTCGGCGGCACGGACTTCCCGACCGCGGGCTCGCCGGGTGACGCGCAGGGCACCGGCAATCCGGCGATCTACGCGACCACCACGAGCGGCCAGATCATCGAGTACCCGGGCGCCACGCCCGCCGGCGCCACCGCCCAGTTCGGCAGCCCGCTGACCGTCGGCTACCTGCACCAGCCCGTCGACTGGTGGAAGCTCGCCGACACCACCGACAGCATCCGCCCGGCGAACGGCCTCACGCTGAACGGCGGCGCGGCGACCACCACCGATCCCGCCCAGGGCGGCGCGCTCGCGCTGAACGGCTCCTCGGCGTACGCCGCCACCGCCGGTCCGGTGCTCAACACCGGTGCCGGCTACACCGTTTCGGCCTGGGTCAACCTGTCCGACCTGAAGAACAACTCCACCTTCGTCTCCCAGTCGGGCACCAGCGCCAACGGGCTCCAGCTGTACTACTCCAACTGGGCACACGCCTTCGCGATCGGCCACGCCCACGCGGACGACACCGCCGGCGCGTTCTCCAGCGCCTACGGACCGGCCGACGGTCCGCTGAGCCCGAAGGTGAACACCTGGTACCACCTGGTCGGGGTGTACGACGCCGACCGGCAGCAACTACGGTTGTACGTCAACGGGCAGGCGGCCGGCACCGCCGACTACGCCGGGACGGTCTGGAACGCCACCGGACCGCTCCAGCTCGGCCGCCGGCTCTACCAGGGCGGCTACGGCGAGTACGCGGCCGGCCGGATCAGCGACGTGCAGGTCTTCGACCAGGCGCTCTCCCCCGCCGGGGTGGCCTCCCTCGGCAAGTCCCAGCCGGTGCCCACCCAGCTCGCCTGAGCGGCCCGGCAGCAGCACGGCGGCCCGCCCGTCCCCGGTCTCGGGGACCGGCGGGCCGCCGTCTTTCCGCCACCGACTTTCCGCCGCCGTCTCTCCGCCACCGGGACACCGGCGTTGGTCGCTCGATCGGGTGGACCCGGCCGCGTTTCGGTCCGTACGCCGAGCGACCGTACGCGGCGCGCTGATACCAAGGGTCCGCAACGGTTCCGTGCGGTGGTCGATCCATGCCCGCGCCGGGGCCGATGCCCAGACGACCGACCGGAGTTGAGGCTCCGCCGACCTGCTGTGGGTATGAGGCACAAGCGGATGCACAATGACACGAATGCCGGCGCCGTCGCCGTCGCCGGTGTGGAGTTCGGGTGGGGCAGTTCGGGGAAGCTCGGCGCGGTGCTGTCCGCGCTCCGGGAGCGGGCCGCGGAGCCGCTGCGGTACGTCGGGTTGGCGTCCGGGCTCGGGCGGCCGTTGCTGGCCGGGCAGCCCGTGGAGCGGTGGTACGACCTGCCGGAGGGCGATTCGGCATCAGCCGTCGCCCGGATCGTCCGGGACGAACGGGTGCGGGCCGCGCTGGTCGTGCTGGACGGGCGGCTGGCGAAGGCGCTCATGGCCTGCGGCGTGCCGACCGTGTTCGTGGACAGCCTGCCGTTCCTGTGGTCGGACGGGGACCGGGACGAACTCCCCCTGGACGCCGACGTCTACTGCGCGCAGAAGTGCGTCGAACTCCCGCCGGAGTGCGCCGGGGTGCTGGCGGAGGTCCGCTCGCTGCGTTGGGTCGACGCGGTGATCAGCACGCGTGGGATCGCCGAACGGGCGCCGTCCGCGCGGCCGTTCCGACGGGCGCTGGTGAACCTCGGCGGGCTGCGGGCACCTCAGCTCCCCGACTGGACCGTCTATCCGCGGCTCGTGCTGCCCGCCGTCCTCGCGGCGCTGACCGCGCACGGCGTCGACGACGTCCACGTGGCGGGCAACCTGCCCACCAGGCTCGCGGGGAGCCTGCTCGACTCCTGTGCGGCGCCCGCCCGGACGACCATCGGTCCGCTCGCCCATGACGACTTCCTGGACCAACTCGCGGACCGAGACGTCCTGTTGACCTCACCCGGCCTCACCACGCTGCTGGAGGCCGGCCGGCTCCGGGTGCCGACGGTGTGCCTGCCGCCGCAGAACCTCAGTCAGATCTTCAACGGCCGGTTCCACACCCGGGCCCTCGGCGCCGACGTCCGGACGGTCTGGCCCAAGACCGTCTTCGCCGAGGACGAGGCCCTTGCGCTGCGCACCCAGGGCGAGGGCAGCGCGCTCGACCTCATCTATGGCGGGACCGCGGGCGCCGCCGACCGCCATGAGCGCGAAACCTCTGCCGCCGTACGGGAGTCGGTGCTCGCCGCGCTGCGGCGCTGCGCGGACGAGGCCGTCGACTGGGGCGCACTGACCCGGCAGGTCGGCACGGACGGCGCGGCCCAGGTCGCCGACGCCCTGCTCGCCCTCCTGCGCTGACCATCCGCTCCTCCTCCGAAGTCCGAAACTCCGAACGAAAAGGTTCCGGGTGTCCCCCACCACGCCTGCGCGGCCTCGCTACCTGTTCATCCGCATCCTCGAAGCCTGCAACGCCGACTGCTTCATGTGCGACTTCGCCCTCTCGAGGTACTTCCGTAATCCATAGAACGGAAGTGTCATGGACGATGTGATTGCGACCGAGTACGACGGGTGCGGGTTGTGCTTCGTGGGGACACGTCGACTCAGCAGGAAGACCGACAAGACCAACAGCCCGGAAAAGCAGCAGAGTCAGATCCTACGGGCTGTCACGTCCGTTGGAGGGCACATCATCGGGTGGGCCGACGACTGGGAGGTGTCCGGCGCCACCGACCCCATGACGCGGCCTAAACTCGGTCCGTGGCTTCGGGGCGAGATGGGCCCATACTCGGGGACCGTAGCCGCCGCCGTGGACCGCATTGGGCGCAACGTGCGGTGCGTGCTCAACACGCAGGCTCTCCTGACCGAGCAGGGTCGGTTGATCGTGACCGGCGACCATGACGGGATCTGGGACTTCAGCGACCCCAACCAGGAGAACGACTGGATGATCAAGGCGTGGGGATCGCAGATGGAACTCCGCGCGATCCAGAAGCGCAACCGTGAGGAGACAGTTCGGGCGCGCGAGGCCGGCCAGCCCAAGCAGATGCCGTCATACGGCTACCAGTACGTGCGGCTGGTGCCGATGGGCAAAGTCGATCACGTCGAGATCGATCCCGTCGCGGCGGAGATCATCCGCAACGTGGCCGAGCGGATTCTGTTGGACGAGACCGGCATGATCACTTGTGCCACAGAGGCTGCACGGCTGAGCCGGGAGAGGACCCCATCGCCGAGCGACCGTCGAGCGCAGCTCTATGGCCGCAAGCCGAAGGGGTCTCCATGGGTCGCCAGGAGCGTCTATGAGATCCTGACCAGCGAGGCAGCGTTGGGTTACCTCATGCACGGCGGCAGGCCGGTTCTGGGGCAGGACGGCCGTCCGATGCGACTCGCCGATCCCCTGTGGGACCAGGCCACCCATGACGCCCTGGTCGCTAAGACTGCCCCCAAGCGCAGCGGCAGCCGTGCGCCCAAGAGTGTCCACCGGCTGTCGGGTCTGTCGTCCTGTGGGAACTGCGGTACCGGGCTATACATCGTCGGCCGAAGTGGGGAGGTCGGCTACGGCTGCACCGGACGTGTTCGGATGGCGTCCCGCTGAGTGGTGTAGCAGGGATCTTGGTGTAACCCCTGGTCATGAAGGAGCCATCGCGCAACTCTCCGAGTAGGAAGGCTCGTTGAGTGAGAGGTGCGCGATGGCCTTGTCCCAGTCTGACCTACTCCGCCTCATGGAGTCACTGCGTACGGCGGACGG
>NZ_JAHTKP010000049.1 GCF_019192735.1 Kitasatospora aureofaciens | reverse complement strand
CAGGCAGTTCAGTGACCCCGATGCAGTGGTGGATGCCCTCACCGAAGACGTCGTCCACTGGACCGAGGGCAAACGCAACGACGACATGGCCATCCTGGTGGTCACCCGGCGCCACCGCCCTCCCCGCAGCGCCTGATCAGGAAGCGAACTCCCACAGCGCCGCCTCGCCCCACGGCTCCAATACGGGAGAGGTGTGCCGCGGCCGGGGGTGGTCAGCGGCTGGTCGGCGGCGTAAGGAGGGCCCACGAGGCCGACATGATCCTCGCCCGGCTCGGCGACTGCACCAGCCTCCAGGACCACCTCCGCCACGCAGGCTCTACAGCAACATCGCCTCGAACTGGAACTCGGGTGCGGTCAGCGGTTGCTCCGACCAGATGACCTTGCCGCGGGCCGTGTATCTGGTCCCCCATCGTTCGGCCAGCTGGGCCACCAGGAACAGGCCCCGGCCACCCTCGTCCGTGGCGTCGGCGTAGCGCAGGTGGGGGGCGGTGCTGCTGCCGTCGGAGACCTCGCAGACCAGGCTGGTGTCGCGCAGCATGCGGACGCGGATGGGCTCGGTGCCGTAGCGGAGGGCGTTGGTGATCAGTTCGCTGAGGATCAGCTCGGCGGTGAAGCTCAGTTCCTCCAGGCCCCAGGCGGTCAGCTGGTTGCCGCATGCGTTGCGGATGCGGGAGACGGCGGCGAAGTCGTCGGGTACGTCCCAGGTAGCCACCTGAGACGGCTCGAACAGGCGGGTGCGGGCGACGAGGAGGGCGATGTCGTCACTCGGGTGTGGCGGGACCAGCGCGTCGAACACGGCCCGGCAGGTCTCCTCCGGGGATGCGTCGGCATGGGCCTCCGCCAGGGAACGGCGCAGCGCGGCGAGTCCGGTCTCCAGGTCGCGCTCGCGGTTCGTGACCAGCCCGTCGGTGTAGAGGACCAGTGTGGTGCCGGGTGCCAGCTGGAGTTCGGTGGTTTCGAAGGGCAGGCCGCCCACGCCGAGTGGCGGGCCGGCGGGCAGGTCGACGAACTCCACGCTGCCGTCGGTGTGTACCAGGGCGGGCGGGGGGTGGCCCGCCCGTGCCATGGCGCAGTGTCCGGAGACCGGGTCGTAGATCGCGTACAGGCAGGTGGCGCCCGTGACCGTCCCCGTCTTGTCGTCTTCTGCGGGTTCGCCCTGGTCGAGGTGGGCGACCAGTTCGTCGAGGCGGGCGAGCAGTTCGTCCGGGGGCAGGTCGAGGGCGGAGAAGTTGAGGACGGCGGTGCGCAGCCGGCCCATGGTGGCGGCGGCGTGCAGGCCGTGGCCGACGACGTCGCCGACGACCAGTGCCACGCGGAAACCGGGCAGCGGGATGACGTCGAACCAGTCCCCGCCCACCCCTCGCTGGGCCGGCCGGTAGCGGTAGGCCGCCTCCAGGGCGCTCTGCTCGGGCAGTCCCCGGGGCAGCAGGCTGCGCTGCAGCGTCTCGGCCATCCGGTGCTCACGGGTGTAGCGGCGGGCGTTGTCGATGCTGATCGCCGCGCGGGCGACCAGTTCCTCGGCGAAGGTGACGTCCTCCGGCCCGAACGGCTCGGACTCCCCCGCGCGCCAGATCGTGGCCGTGCCCAGGGTCAGGCCGCGCGCCTTGAGCGGCGCGGAGATCAGCGAGTGGACCCCGTACGCGAGGATCCGGTCGGCGGTCTGCGGGTCGCGTGCCCGCCAGGCGTGTGCCTGACGCAGATCGGCCGCCAGCGTGGCCCGCCCGCTCTCCAGGGCAGTGGCCTCCGGTGTGCCGGGCAGCGGGCTGATCTGCGAGCCCACCGGGTAGAACGGCCGGTCCTCGCGGATGCCGCCGGCGGCCACCCGGCGGATCCGCGGGCCTCCCGCAGTGCCCGTGCCCGGGAGCGGCTCGTCACCGCGCAGCACCGACTCGGCCAGCTCGACCGTGGCGAAGTCCGCGAAGCGCGGCACCACCGCGTCGACCAGCTCCTGGGCGGTCCGCTCCACGTCCAGGGTGGTGCCGACCCGCAGCCCCGCGTCGTAGAGCAGCTTCAGCCGGGCCCGCGCCGCCTCGGCCTGCCCGGCCAGCGCCCGCAGCTCGGTGGTGTCCCGGATCGTCGCGACGCTGCCGGGCCCGCCGCCGAACGGCGCGGTGGGGCGGTTGTTCACGGCGAGCAGCCGGTCCTCGGCCGGGTACACCTCGTCGGTGGCGGCCCGCCCCGACACCAGCAGTGCCGCCAGCCCCGGATCGAGCCCCAGCTCGGTGACCGGCCGCCCCTCCACCTCCGGAGGCAGCTCCAGCAGCCGCCGGGCCTCGTCGTTCGCCAGCACCACCCGCCCGTCCCCGCCGACGATCAGCACGCCCTCACGTACCGCGTGCAGCACCGCGTCGTGGTGCTCGTACATCCGCGTCATCTCGGCCGGGCCCAGACCGTGCGTCTGGCGGCGCAGCCGCCGACGCACCAGCACCGCCCCGCCCGTGCCCACGGCGACCGCGGCGACCGCGCCGCCGAACAGGACCGGCAACTGCCGGCTCACCGCGCCGCCTGTGTTCTTGACGTAGTACCCCACCGAGAGAAAACCGGCGACCGAACCATCCGGCCTGGTGATCGCCACGGTGGTGTCCACGTCGGGTCCCAGCGGTATGTTCTCGGTCACGGTGTACGGGCCCTTCAGGGCCGGCTGGTAGTTGCCGTAGACGTGCTTTCCGATCAGCTCGGGATGGGCGGTCTGGGCGTAGCGGGTCCCGTCGGTGCCGAAGATCACGATGTAGTCGAAGCCGCCACTCTTCTGCACGTCCACGGCCAGCGGCTGCAGCACCGCGGTCGGATCGGCGCTGTCGAGAGCAGCCGCCAACCCGGGATAGCGCGACAACGTGACGGCCGCAGCGCGCGTGCTGTGCGCCGCATCACTCGTGGCGAAGCCGTGGGCCTGCAGGATAAGCGTCGTCAGGGCCGCGCCGACCAGCAGCACCACGACGACCAGCAGCCACAGGAACACCTGCCCAGCGACACTGCGTACCCGCAGCCGCGAGCGCAGCCGCCCCCAGGCGGACCGGTGTTCCCCCGGTCCGTCCTGTGCCTTGCTCAAGGGCATGCTCCCTGTGTGCATCCGGGCTGTCCCCGCGCGCATCCGGGTCCCCTCCTCCACGCTGCCACCCTGCCCGAAGATGCGCACGCGCGAGGCCCACGGCGGGCAGGACGGATCGCCGGCCAGGAACTGGTGGCTGCGGTGAGGACACCACCGAGGACGCCCCCAGGGGGGAGGTGGACTGTCTGCGTCATCGTCGCGGATCCGGCCTGACCGGGAACCGTGTGCAGAACCCCGACCGCCAGCTCCGCGCGTGGTCTCATTTTTGGTCTCGTACACCGCCGTTCAGGCTGGTTCAATCGCCACCCCAGCAACTAGAAAACCGCAGGTCAGAATGTATGCGAACGCTCCCGGACAGTACCGAGGAGAATTGGAAAGCGTGTTGGGGGCAACCCCTCACGAGTTCGAATCTCGTATCCTCCGCACCCGCCCACCAGGGCGGACGAGGGCCCCGACCGGTTTCCGCTCGGGGCCCTCGTCGTTCCGCAGATGCGGTTGCGCTTTCGGCGCCGCGGTGGGGGTCCGCCCTCCGTTGGGGGGCGAGGCCTCGGCCGGTCATTCGGGCCGCTCAGGTCCGCCGCGCCGCCCGCTTCGACTCGGTGGCACCGACGCAGCGGATCACCACCGGTCGTGGACCTGCGGACGGATCAGTTCGTCGTAGAGGTCCTGCACGGTCCAGCCATCGGCCCATCTTCGTCGCCACGGTCGGCGCCTTGGCGCCCGTCCGTGCGAGCGACCGCAGGACCGAGCCGACGATCTGCTCGCTGCGTCCGTCCCCGTACTCGTCGGCGGTGTCGATGAAGTTCACGCCCGCTTCCAGCGCAGCGTGCCGAGGGTGTCCGCCTCGTCCACCCGCCCCCAGTCCGCGCCGAACTGCCAGGGCCCGAGCCCGATCACCCCGACCTGCCGATCCGTACGTCCCAGTCTCCTGTTCTCCATGACCTCTTCTCCCTGAGAGCTAGGGCCGGACCCGGCGCACCCGATGGGTCCCCGTCACCGCCATGACGAGCGAGTACACCGAGGTGGACGCGGTGATGAAGAGGCGGTTGTTCTTCGGCCCGCCGAAGGCGAGGTTCGAGACGGACTCGGGGACGAGGATGCGTCCGATGAGCGTGCCGTCTGGGTCGTAGCAGTGGATGCCGTCGCCGAATGCCGCCGCCCAAAGCCGGCCGCCGTCGTCGAAGCGGATGTTGTCGAAGCTGCTGTCCGGCGCCTCCGCGAAGACCTTGCCGTCTGAGAGGGTGCCGTCCTCGCGGACGTCGAAGACGCGGATGTGCCGGGCGCGGCTGTCCGCCACGAACAACTGCCGCTCGTCGAGTGAGAAGACGAGTCCGTTGGGGCCGGTGAAGCCGTCCGCGACGAGCTGCACCTCACCGCTGCCGGGGTCGATGCGGTAGACGTTGCAGGCGCCGATCTCGCTGTCGGCGCGATGGCCCTCGTAGTCGCTGGTGATGCCGAAGTCCGGGTCGGAGAACCACACCGAGCCGTCGGAGTGCACCACCGCGTCGTTGGGCGAGTTGAGCCGCTTGCCCTGGTAGCGGTCTGCGAGCACGGTGACCGAGCCGTCGTGCTCGGTACGGGTCACCTGGCGGTTGCCCTGCTCGCAGGTGATGAGGCGGCCCTCGCGGTCCAGGGTGTTGCCGTTGCTGTGGCCGGCCGGGGCGCGGAACTGACCGACCCTCCCCGTGGCCTCGTCCCAGCGGAGCATCCGGTCGTTGGGGATGTCACTGAAGACGAGTTGGCGCCAGGCCGGGAGGTAGACCGGCCCTTCGGCCCAGCGGCAGTCTCCGTACAGCTTCTCCAGCCGGTGGTCGCCGTTGGCGCACTTCCCGGCACGGAAGCGCTCGTCCAGGATCTCGTACAGGCCATGCTTGATCTCACCAGACACAGTCCACCCCTTGAAGCCATTATGCCGAATGTCATTCGGTTCTTCTTGAGTATGGCAGAAGCCGATATGGTTGCTACATGGCATCGGAGAACCTCGACGAGATCGACCGCGCGCTGGTCGCGCTGCTGCAGCAGGACGCCGGGCAGGCCTACGCCACCCTGGGCAAGGCGGTCGGGCTCTCGGCCGGCGCCACACACGAGCGGGTCCGCAAGCTCCGAGAGCGCGGGGTCGTCCGGCGCACAACGGTCGAGGTCGATCCGAAGGCGCTCGGGCTCGGCGTGCTCGCGTTCGTGATGGTCGAGTCCTCGGCCTGGATGGGGGACTCCGCCGCGGCCTTCGCCGCGATCCCGGAGATCGAAGAGGCCCACGTCATCGCCGGCAGCGCCTCGGTCCTGGTGAAGGTGCGCTCGACCACTACGGAGCAACTACAGGACGTGCTGCGCCGGTTGTACGCGATCGACGGGGTGAGCGGCACCCAGGCGACAGTCTCCCTGGAGACCTTCTTCGAACGCCCGCCGTCGCCCACCCTGTAGAACCTTCGATGCCGCCCAGCGAGCAGGGTGGCATCGGCAGGTCCTCCCGTCCTGCCGGCCACTGCACCGCGCGGGGCAGGAGCGCTGCAGGCGTCCCGGATGGTCAGCGATGGCGGGTGCCCTGCGGCGCTGCTCGGCGTCGGTCGGGGCGGGTGGGCTGCGGTCGATGTCCGCAGGGTTGAGAGTGACACCGGGCGGGACGTACTACCTTCTCGGTGGTCCTGCTTCCGATCCGGCCTGTCGTCGAACGGCGACCGTCGGACGGCCACGAGACGGACGCGATCACCGCAGAGCTCGGCCATGCCGTCGATGTCCGAGGTCAGCACGACGACCGGCCGCTGCTGCCGCAACGCCATCTCGGCCACTGCCGCGTCGATCGCGTACTTGTGGCTGTGGAGACCTGCGGCGATCAGCATCGCGGAAGCCGCTCGGGCCTCCTCGTCCCCCACGTGCACGATCCGCAGTCCAGAGAGAATCCACCGGAGGCGAGGGCGGCCAGGACGGCCGGCAGGGTGGCGAAGGGTGGGCGAGGCCGCCGACGGCGCCGACGCGGTCGAACTCGCCCGCCGACCAAGCCCGGACGTGTGCCTGGTCGACATCCGGATGCCGGGGCTGGACGGCATCGGCGTCACCCGCGCCCCGTGTCGGGATCGCCGCCCGGGCCTGGGAGAGCGGCCTCCTGGACTCCCCCGAACCACGCCAGTGCAACAGACCCGGCTCGGGCGATCATTCCCCTCAAGCCGGCCCCGCTCTCAGGAGGCCAGGGCTGCGAGCCAAGGATCAGCCGGACAGAGCCCTCCACACGCTCCAGCTCACCGGGAGCCTTGTCAGCGGACGACCTCGAACACGTTCTTCTGCAAGCCGTTGGCGTAGGCCTCGTGCTCGACCAGCTTCAGCTTCTGGGTGTCCTTGTCCGTGGTGCTGAACAGACGCTTGCCCGCGCCGAGCAGGAGTGGGAAGACGAGCAGGTGGTAACGGTCGATCAGGCCGGCGTCGGCGAGGCTCTGGTTCAGGGCGGCGCTGCCGTGGACGATGATCGGGCCGCCCTCGGTCTCCTTCAGCGCGGCGACGTCGTCGAGCGAGCGCAGGATCGTGGTCTCGCCCCAGTTCGTGACCAGGTCATCCTCGGTGAGCGTGGAGGAGACGACGTACTTCGGCATCACCTTGTAGTCGGCGAAGTCCGCCATGTCCGGCCACACCGGGCTGAACACCTCGTAGCTGGCCCGGCCCAGCAGCATCGCGGTGGCTTCCTTCTGCTCCCGACCCTTGATGTCGAATGCCTCGGGGAGGAACTCGACATCCTTGAAGGTCCACCCGGAGTTCCGGTAACCGGGCTCACCGCCCGGGCCCTCCACGACACCATCGAGCGAGATGAAGGCAGTGCTGATCAGGGTACGCATCTAAGGTTCCTCGGTGTCTCGATCTGGTTCTCAGCAGGTCAAGTCGGTGCACGCTTCGACCGTACTCGCGACCCGCAGCGTACCTACCACTGTTTCTGACTGTGGATCACGGAGAAAGTCATCGGTCCTCGCCCAATCCTTTTCGGCGGCCTCGACCACCGACCACCTCGGGGAGCCTCACACCCGCCCGGCTGCGGGACCTACCAGCAGCGCAACAGCGACGAGCGTGACATGACCCGCCCCAACCGGTGAGTCGGGCGCAGTGATCCAGACGAAACGGCCTAGCGCGGGGTGGAGTCGTCGGCCTTGAACGGGCCGCCGTGGCCGGGCACGATCAGGTCTGCCTCAGCCAGCACACGCAGCCGGGAGGCGCGCAGCACTTCGCGATCGGGTGCTACCGGATCGTCCGCCGGGCCGCTCGCGTGCCACCACAGGTCGCCGGCGAAGGCGACCACGCCCGAGTCCGTGCCCGCCAGCAGCGTGATGTCCTCGGGGCTGTGGCCGGGGGTGCGGATCAGGCGCAGCGAGGGGGTGAGTTCGTAGCCTTCGGCGTCCCGGTTCGTCCACTGGTCACCCTGGTACTCGACCTTGTGGTCGTGCACCCGGGCGCGGCCGAAGAGGCCGACGTTCATGGTGTTGTCCGGGTGGTGGTGGCTGAGCACCACGTCGGTGATGTCCTCGGGGCCGAGGCCCAGCTCCGCGAGCGGGGCGAGGATGTGGTCGGGGCTTGCCACCATGCCAGGGTCGAAGATCACGTGCCGTCCTGCGTCGGATACGTAGGAGACGGTCGCGGCGACCCCGGGGCCGGTGGAGCCCACGTAGCCGGTGGTCAGGACCTTGTATACGGCGCTGCGGCCGAGCGGTGCGTCTGTCATGGCCTCAATCCTTCCGGGCACGGTGGCGGTTCACGAGTGGCACTACTGCCCTTGATCGCAGGATTCGTGCCACCCGTGTGCCACACTGCCGCCGTGCCGCCTTTCAGAACCGTCGCCGCGTACGCCCCTCCCGGCGTCGGCATGCTCGCTGCCGGCATCGTCACCGAGGTGTTCGGTCCCCACGGAGCGGAGCTGCCCGGTTTCGACTTCGTCCTGTGTGCCGACCGGCCCGGACCAGTGCCCACGGACTGCGGCGTGCCGCTGTCCCTCGCGCACGGACTGGACCGGCTCGCCGGCGCCGATCTGGTCATTGCCCTGCCCGGGGCCGGATTCCGCACACCGCCGGCCCCCGCCGTACTCGACGCGCTGAGGGCCGCGCACGAGCGCGGCGCCGTGGTCGCGGCCCACTGCGTCGGCACGTTCGCGCTCGCCGCCGCCGGACTGCTCGACGGCCTACGGGCGACCACCCACTGGCGGTTCGCCGCACTCCTCGCCGACCGCCACCCGCAGGTCACCGTGGAAGCCCACGCGCTCTACATCGACGAAGGGAGCACCGTCACGGGCGCCGGAGCAGCTGCGGGCTTCGACCTGTGCCTCCACCTGCTGAGGCGGGAGTACGGCGCCGCGCTCGCCAACGCCGTCGCCCGGGACATGGTGCTGCCCTCCCACCGCGACGGCGGGCAAGCCCAGTACCTGGCCGCGCCCGTTCCCGAGGACGGCCGGGACGAACGGCTCGCAGGGGTCCTCGGCTGGGCCCGCGAGCACCTCCACGAGCCGCTGCCCGTCACGGAACTGGCCCGCCGCGCCATGATGAGCAAACGCTCCTTCGCCCGCCGCTTCACCGCCGCGACCGGTACCACCCCGCACGCCTGGCTGCGAAGCCTGCGACTGAGCAGAGCCGAGGAACTCCTCGAAACCACAGACCTCCCCGTCGAGGAGATCGCCCGCCGGGTCGGTTACGCAAGCGCGGCCGTGCTGCGCGAGCAGTTCGTGCGGCGCCGAGGTGTGCCTCCCCGCTCCTACCGGCGCGCCTTCACCAGCACGCCGTAGCGAACCGGGCAAGCCATCGCCGGCCAGGCCCGTGCGGTGGTCGGTCATCTGGTGGGGGACTCCGTTCCGGGTGGGGGTGGCAGGAAGTCGGTGAGTGTGGCGTCGGCGGTGGTGAGGGCCTGGGGGCCGGCGCTCAGCGAGTTGTGGACGAGAGACACGGTGGCGTCGTCGATGCCGCAGAACTCGGATATTCCGACCCGGAGTTGGCGGTCGAGCAGGGAGTCCCAGCCGAGCTGGGCGAACTGCTCGTGGGAGTAGCTGGACAGTCCGAGCCAGAGCATCCGTTTGGCGCTCAGGCGGGGGCGGCTGCGGCCGTAGGCGAAGCCGTAGTTCCAGACCCGGTCGATCCAGCCCTTGAGGATGGCCGGGAGTCCGAACCACCAGACGGGGAAGACCACAACCAGGGTGTCGGCGGCGTCGATCCGGTCCATGTGGGCGCGGACCTCGGGCGAGTACTGCTTCTCCCGGTCCGTCCAGTCCGGCTCGTCCTCGGGGCCGGTGCGCGGGTCGAAGTCCTCGGCGTAGAGGTCCAGCAGGTCGACGGTGTATCCGGCGGCGGCCAGGCGTTCGCGGGTGCGGTGGGCGATCTGCGCGGTGAGGGAGTCGCCGCGCGGGTGGGCGAGGACCAGCAGAGCGTGCTGCTTCATGGCGGTCAGCCCTCCAAGCGGACGAGCATCTTGCCGGTGTTGGCGCCGCGCAGCACGCCGAGGAAGGCGGCCGGCGCCTGGTCGATGCCCTCGAAGACGGTCTCGGCGGAGCGGAGCGTGCCGTCGGCGAGCCAGCCCGCGGCGCGCTCGATCCACTCGGGGAAGAGGTGGAACTGGTTGCTGACGAACATGCCCCGCAGGGTCAGCTCCCGGGAGACCGCCTGGAACAGGTTGTCGGGGCCGGGAGCGGGCACGGTGTCGTTGTAGCCGCTGATCGCGCCGACCAGGGCGATCCGGCCGCTGCTTCGCATCGCGCCGATGGCCGCCCGCAGGTGGTCGCCGCCGACGCTGTCCAGGTACACGTCGATGCCGTCCGGCGCGGCCTCGGCGAGCTGCTCGTCCAGCGAGCCCGCGCGGTAGTCGATCGCGGCGTCGTACCCGAAGTCCGTCACCAGCTTCTTCGCCTTCTCCGGGCCGCCGGCCGAGCCGATCACCCGGGAGGCCCCGAGCTTGCGGGCCAGCTGGCCCGCGATGCTTCCCACGGCGCCGGCGGCGGCGGAGATGAACACCACGTCGCCCTCGCGCACCGGGGCGGTCACGGTCAGCGCCGCGTACGCGCTCAGGCCGGTGGTGCCCAGCGGGCCCAGGTACGCCGGCGCCGGGGCGATGCCGGTGTCGACGACGGTCGCGGCGGAGGCGTCCAGCACGGCGTACTCGCGCCAGCCCAGCCAGTGGGAGACGGTCGCGCCGACCGGCACCGCCGCGGAGCGCGAGGCGACGACCACGCCGATCGAGCTGCCCTCCAGCGCCTCGCCGATCCGGAACGGCGGGAGGTACGAGGGGACGTCGTCCATCCGGCCGCGCATGTACGGGTCCACCGACATCCAGGTGTTGCGGACGACGATCTCGCCCTCGGCCGGCTCCGGCACCGTGGTGCGGACCAGTTCGAAGTTGTCAGCGGTGGGCTCGCCGACCGGGCGCGAGGCGAGGCGGATCTCGGCGGAGACGATGGTGGTCGGGTTCGTGGTCGGGTTCGTCATGATGGGCTTCCTCTTTCGTTCCGTGGTGCCGTTCTCGGTCACGGGGAAGACTCTGCCGGGAGCCGCGCACGATCGGCTGACGGTCCGCGCACGGGCTCCCACGACTGCCGTGTCGGGGCGGGAGTTAACGTGGCGTCATGCGCTTCGAGGTGTTGGGTTCGCTGCAGGTCCGTACCGACGCGGGGGCTCCGGTCGCCGTCCGCGAGCCGAAGGTCCGCGCCCTGCTGGCCGATCTGCTGGTGCACCACGGGCAACCGGTCTCGACGGACCGCCTGGTCGACGACCTGTGGGGCGAGGCGTTGCCCGGGAACCCGGCCAACACGCTCCAGACCAAGGTCTCGCAGCTGCGCCGGGCCCTGGAGTCGGCCGAGCCCGGCGGCCGGGAGCTGGTCGCCCACCGGCCGGCCGGCTATCTGCTGCAGGTGCCGCAGGAGGCGGTGGACAGCGCCCGGTTCGCCGCGCTGATCATTCAGGCACGCCGCACCGCGGACCCGCGCGCCCGGATCCCGCTGCTCTCGGACGCCCTGGCGCTGTGGCGCGGGCCGGCCTTCGCCGAGTTCCGCGACCACGAGTTCGCCGCGGCGACCGCCACCGGACTCGACGAGCAACGGCTGACCGCACTGGAGGACCTGGCCGACGGGCGCCTGGAGCTGGGCGAACACCTGGCGCTGGCTGACGAGTTGGGTGGACTCACCCGGGAGCACCCGCTGCGGGAGCGGCTGCGGGCGGTACACATGCGCGCGCTCTACCGCTCCGGCCGGCAGACCGAGGCGCTGGACGGCTACCGCGCGCTGACGGAACGCCTGGCCGAGGAACTCGGGCTGGACCCCGGCCCCGAGCTGGTTGCCCTGCACCGCGCGATCCTCCGTCAGGACCCGGCACTGACGCCCTCCACCGTCACCCTCGCGGCTCCCCCACCAGACCAGCCCGACCCGCCACGTACCAACCTGCCGGCCGGGTTGACCGATCTGATCGGGCGAGGCCGGGACGTCGCCCGGATCGGTGAACTGCTCGAAGCCTGGCGATTGGTGACCCTCACCGGGCCCGGCGGCGCCGGCAAGACACGGCTCGCCCTGGAAGCCGCCGCCCGGGCTTGCGGCGCGCTCTCCTTCCCCGACGGGGTCTGGCTGGTCGAACTCGCGGCCGAAACGGGCGGGAACACCGGTACGGCCGAGGTTGCCTCGGCCGTGACCGCCGCGCTGGGCATCCGCGACCACGCCGGCGCCGGCCCGGCAGCGGACCGGCTCACCCACGCGCTCGGCCCCCGGCGCATGCTGCTGGTCCTGGACAACTGCGAGCACCTCGTCCAGCCGGTCGCCGAACTGACCGAGCGGCTGCTGCGGCACGCGCCCGGCCTGCGTGTCCTGGCCACCAGCCGGGAGCCGCTGGCGATCTCCGGCGAGGCACTGCACGCGGTCGAGCCGCTGCCGGAGTCCGACGCGGTGCGACTCTTCGCGGCGCGGGCGGCGGCCGCCGCCCCGGGATTCGCCCTTGGCCCCGCCAACGCCGACGCGGTGGCCTTGGTCTGCGAGCGCCTCGACGGGATCCCGCTGGCGCTGGAACTCGCCGCCGCCCGGGTGCGGGCGCTGGGCGTCCACGAGCTGTCCGAGCGCCTGAGCGACCGGTTCCGCCTGCTGAACGCGGGGCGCCGGGGCGCACCCGCCCGACAGCAGACCCTGCGCGCGGTGATCGACTGGAGCTGGGAGCTGCTGACCGACCCCGAGCGCGCCGTGCTGCGCCGACTGGCCGTCTTCGCCGGCGGCTGCACGCTGGCCGCCGCCGAGGAGGTCTGCTCCGCACCGGACGTACCCGCCGACGCCGTCCTCGACGTGGTCACCCGCCTGGTGGACCGCTCGCTGGTCACCGTGCAGGACGACGAGGGCGGCCCGCGGTACCGGATGCTGGAGTCGGTCGCCGCCTATAGCCTCGAACAGCTCGACGATGCAGGCGAGTTGCGGCTCGCACGGGAACGGCACCGGGTTCACTACACCGAGCTGGCCGAACGGGCGCAGCCGTGGCTGTACGGACCCGACCAGCGCCGATGGCTGCGTCGACTCGACCACGAGAGCGCCAATCTGCGCGCCGCGCTCGCCGACGCGGCCGCCGACGGCGATGCCGCGCCGGCCGTGCGGCAGGTCAACGCACTGGCCTGGTACTGGTTCCTGCGCGGACGGCTCGGCGAGGCCCGGCGTTCGTTCGGTCTGGCGCTCGGCACCGGCCCGCTCGGTCGCGACGACGGCTCTGCGTCGCATGACTCCACAGCCCGGGCCGGCGCGCTGGTCAGGCAGGCGGCGTTCGCGCTGCTGGCCGGCGACCGCACGCGACCGGACCATCCGATCGACGGTGCGGACACCCGGGCCCGGTGGTTCCTGGCCCTCGCCCGGTGCGGGTTCGCAGAGGCGTCCGACGAGGAGCACACCGCCGGCCTGGTGACCGAGTTCCGTGCCTGCGACGACCGTTGGGGCATAGCCGCGACGCAGAGCACCCTCGCCACCCTGGCCATGTACCGGGGCGACCTGGGCGGCCTGAGGCGGCACGCCGTCGACAGCGCGGAGCGCTTCGCCGAGCTCGGTGACCGATGGGGGCAGCTGCGGGCCGCCGAACAGCTGGGCGTGCTGGCCGAGATCGCCGGCGACTACCAGGAGGCCGCCCGGCTGCACCGCGACGGCGTGCGCATCGCGGAGGAACTGGAACTCTGGACGGACGTCTCGTTCTTCCTGTCCAGGCTCGGCCGGATCGCGCTGCTCACCGGCGAGTTCGGCCCTGCCAGGGAGCTCCACGAGCGGGCGCAGCGGCTGGCCGCCGAGCAGTCCCACCGGCCCGCGGAGCAGTTCGCCGAGACCGGGCTCGCCCTCGGGGCCCGCCGGCAGGGCGAGCTCGAAGCCGCCGAAGCGCATCTGCGACCCTGGCTGGACTGGAACCGCAGGCTGGGCGTGGATTCCGGCATGGCCCTGATCCTCGCGGAACTCGGTTTCGTCGCCGAGCAACGCGGTGACGCCCGGCAGGCGCGCGAGCTTCATTTGGAGGGCCTGACCGCCGCCCGCCGGACCGGCGATCGCCGGGCGATCGCGCTCGCGCTCGAAGGGCTGGCCGGTGCGCAGGCCCTCACGGGCCGACCCGACCACGCCGCCCGGCTGCTCGGCACGGCCGCCGCCGTCCGGGAGTCGGTCGGCGCACCGCTTCCCCGGGCCGAGCGCGGTGATGTCGACCGCGTCACCGAGCGCGCGAGCGAAGTCCTGGGCGAGGACGCCTTCGCAGCGGCCTTCCAGCAGGGTCGCGAGCTGGAACCCGCCGACCACCTGCGGGAGTTGCCCGTACCCGCCGCGAGCGGCCCAGACGCCGCGGCGGCGGAGCCGTTCAGTACTCGCTGAGGGCTCAGTACTCGCTGAGGGTGATGGCGGTGGCCGCCTTGTGGATGGGCTCGATGAGCTTGGCCATGATGCGCTCCTTGCCGGGCAGCCGCGCCATCAGCGAGAGCATCACCATCGAGAACCGGACCTGGCCGCTGGTGCGCATGACCATCCGCTTGACGTTCGCCGGCCCGAGCTTCTGGTTCTGCTCGGCGAAGGGCCGCAACTGCCGTTCGTAGCCTGCGAACCCGGCCTCGTACTCACCGCCGGCCGCGGCCAGTTCCCCCGCCAGGACGTAGGCGGCCACCAGGGCGAGACCGGTCCCCTGCCCCGACGCGGGGGAGGCGCAGCAGGCCGCGTCTCCGACCAGGGCCACGCGCCCCTGGGACCAGCGGTCCATGTGCACCTGGCTGAGCGAGTCGAAGTAGAAGTCGGGGGCGCTCGCCATGCCTTCGAGCAGGCCGGGCACCTGCCATCCCTCTCCCGCGTAGGCGTTCGCCAGCAGGCGCTGCTGCTCGGCGCGGTCACGGTGGTCGTAGGTCAGCGGCTCGGAGGCGAAGAGGAACATCGCCTTGGCTCCGGTGTCCCGGGCGGTGCTGTAGGTCAGTACCGTGCGGCCGGCACCGACGTAGGTGAGCTCCTCGCGGTCCAGGTCCAGCCGGTTGGGGACACTGAAGATCGAGATGTAGTGGCCGAGGTCGCGGACGAACCGGCTCTCCGGGCCGAAGACCAGGCCACGGGTCCGGGAGTGCAGCCCGTCGGCGCCGAGGACGAGGTCGAAGACCTCGATGCGGCCGCTGTCGAAGGTGACCTTCACTCCGTCGGAACCGTCGGTGAGCGAGGCGATGGAGTCGTCGAAGAGGTACTCGACGTCGTTCTTGGTCAGCTCGTACAGGATGCGGTTCAGGTCGCCGCGCAGGATCTCGGCGTCGCCGTGGACGCGCCCTCCGAAGGTGTCGCCGTCCATGCTCGCCACCCGCTTGCCGGTGGCGTCGACCACGGACCCCGCTCGCACGTCGGTGCGCAACTGACGGATCTCGTCCAGCACGCCCATGCGTCGGACCACCTCCAGCGCCGCGCCACGGATGTCGACCTTGTAGCCGCCCTCCCGGATCTCGGAAGCCCGCTCCACCACCGTGGGAGTGAAACCGTGGCGTCGCAGCCAGTAGGCAAGGGCCGTACCCGCGATGCCGGCACCGGAGATCAGGACATTCGTGTTCTTCATCTTCTTCATTGGAAGCCCCCCGAGTCAGGTCTGAACCGGCACTGACAGTACGCCAGCATCAGACGCTTGTGCAAGACACTTGTTCAAAGCGGGGTTCGGGCGATAGCTTCGGCGAGTCGCTTACGGCCCACCTGACGGGCCGGCGGCTTTCTTGACCGTGGACGTCGTGCTGTAGCGCGCACTTGATCACGGTTCAGTTCACCGTGGGGCGCCGCGACCATTGGGGTGGCGCGCGCGAGGGAGAAGGGGGAAGTGCCATGTCGCAGTCGCAGGAGTCGCTGGCCGCGTTCGTCGAGGCGACGGCCGAGGAGTACGGTCTGCCCGGCGTCGCCGTCGGGGTATGGGCCGGCGGGAGGGAGATCTACGCCTGCCACGGCGTGACGAGCGTCGACAACCCGCTGCCCGTCGACGAGCGGACGCTGTTCGTACTGGGCTCGGTCTCCAAGACGTTCACGGCGACCGTGCTGATGCGTCTGGTCGCCGAGGGGCGCGTCGAACTGGACGCGCCGGTGCGCCGCTACGTGCCCGAGCTGGTGCTTCCGGACGAGCAGGCCGCGGCCGAGATCACCGTCCTCAACCTGCTCAACCACACCGCCGGGCTGGACTGGCGGATGAACGTCGACACCGGCGAGGGAGACGATGCCCTGGCCGCGTACGTGGCGAAGATGTCCGAGTCGCAGCCGATCGCGCCGCCCGGCGCCCGGGCCTCCTACAGCCAGATGGCGTTCAACCTGGCCGGGCGGATCATCGAGAAGGTCACCGGCCTGACCTACGAACAGGCCGTCACCTCGCTCCTGTTCGAGCCGCTCGGGCTGTCGCACACCTCCTTCACGGCCAACGACGTCATGACCCGGCGCTTCGCCGTCGGACACACCGTCGGCGAGGACGGCACGCCCACCGTCGCGCGGAAGTGGAAGGACACCCGCGCCAACAACCCCGGCGGGGGCGGCGCGTCCTCGGTGGCGGACCTGCTCCGCTGGGCCCGCTTCCACCTCGGTGACGGCCGCGCCCAGGACGGCACCCAGGTCCTGCCCGCCGAGGCCCTGCAGAGAATGCGGCAGCAGACCGTAGAACTGCACGGCAGTACGCTCGGCGACGCCTTCGGCATCTGCTGGTTCCTGCGTGACGTGGACGGCGTGCACACCATCGGCCACGGCGGCTCCACCAATGGCCAGTTCGCCGAACTCCTCATCGTCCCCGAACACGACTTCGCCGTCGCCGCCCTGTCCAACGCCGGCCCCGACGGCGGCCTCGCCTTCAACCGGGCCGCCCTCCGGTGGGCGCTCGAACACCACCTGGGGGTGGTCGAGCAGGACCCGGAGCCTCTCCCCTTCGACGAGGCCCGAGCCCAGGAGGTCGCCGGGACCTACGAGAACGACGTGATGGCGCTCACCATCGCCACCGACGGCGCCGGGCTGACGATCGCCTGCAACATCAAGCCGGAGATCCGTGCGGCGGCCGACACCGAACTGCCCGCGGACCTGCCCCCGGCCGACCTCGGCCTGCTGCCAGGCAACGGAGACGAGTACATCGTCACCAGCGGCGGCCTCACGGGACAGCGCGGCTTCTTCACCCGCGACGACACCGGCACGATCACCGGAGCCGACCTCGCCGGCCGCCTCTTCACCCGGGCCCCGGCAGACCGGTAACCCGACCGCAACAACGTCGCCCCGGCCGGTCAGGCCACATGGCGAGCCGGACAGCGACCAGCCGCCAGGCCGAACCCAGTCGGCGCTGGTTGCAGTTCTGGTTGCAGTCACCCCTGTCCAGCTACGTTCAGAGCCGGAGCACGGGACCGCTCAGTCGCAGGTCAGAACGCCTGTGGCCGTCCCCGGACAGTCGGACGAACATTTGGAAAGCGTGTTGGGAGCAATCCCTCACGAGTTCGAATCTCGTATCCTCCGCCACGGCTGACCAGCCGAAACGAAGACCCCGACTGCGATGCGGCCGGGGTCTTCGCCGTTTCCTGGTCTCAGTAGTCCGCAGGCTTGCTCCCCGCACTCAGGATGCGGACTACGGGACGGGGGCGGGCTCCTCCGGCGCTCGGGTGTCGGTGGGTGTTTCGTCGGGGCCGACGGTGATGCTGCGGCGTTTGGAGATCCACACTGCGGTGATGACGACGGCCAGGGCCACCAGGGCGATAGTCAGCCGGAGGCCGAGGTTGGCGTGCGAGCCGAAGCTGAGTTTGACGATGGCTGGGGCGACCAGAAGGGAGACCAGGTTCATCACCTTCAGCAGCGGGTTGATGGCGGGTCCTGCGGTGTCCTTGAAGGGATCCCCTACGGTGTCACCGATGACGGTGGCGGCGTGGGCGGGGCTGCCCTTGCCTCCGTGGTGGCCGTCCTCGACCAGTTTCTTGGCGTTGTCCCAGGCGCCACCGGAGGTGGCCAGGAAGACGGCCATCAGGGTGCCGGTGCCGATGGCGCCGGCCAGGTAGGAGCCGAGCGAGCCGACGCCGAGGAGGAAGCCCACGGCGATCGGGGCCAGCACGGCGAGCAGACCCGGGGTGGCCAGTTCGCGCAGTGCATCGCGGGTGCAGATGTCCACCACCCGGCCGTACTCGGGCCGCTCGGTGCCGTCCATGATGCCGGGGCGGGTGCGGAACTGGCGACGGACCTCGTAGACCACTGCGCCGGCGGAGCGCGAGACGGCGTTGATGGCCAGGCCGGAGAAGAGGAAGACGACGGCAGCGCCGAGCAGCAGGCCGACCAGGTCGTTGGGCTGGTCGATGGACAGGCTCAGGCTCGAACCGTGGGCGGCCGGGCCGATCTGCGCCTCGGTGGTGTTGATGGCGTCGGTGTAGGAGCCGAACAGCGCGGTGGCGGCAAGCACCGCCGTGGCAATGGCGATGCCCTTGGTGATCGCCTTGGTGGTGTTGCCGACCGCGTCCAGCTCGGTGAGCACCTGCGCGCCGACGCCGGTGACGTCGCCGGACATCTCGGCGATGCCCTGGGCGTTGTCGGAGACGGGGCCGAACGTGTCCATGGCCACGATCACGCCCACGGTGGTCAGCAGCCCGGTGCCGGCCAGCGCGACCGCGAACAGGGACAGGATCAGGGAGCCGCCGCCGAGGAGGTAGGCGCCGTAGACGGCGGCGCCGATGGCCACGGCGGAGTACACGGCCGCTTCCAGGCCGAGCGCGATACCGGAGAGCACCACGGTGGCCGGCCCGGTGAGTGAGGTCTTGCCCACGTCCCGCACCGGTCGGCGGGTGGTCTCGGTGAAGTAGCCGGTCAGCTGCTGGATGGCGGCGGCCAGCACGATCCCGATGGCCACCGCGGCCAGGGCGAAAAGCCGCGGACTGCCCGCGTGCCGGGTGATCTCGGCCGGTACCCCGTGCAGACCGGAGAAGTGGGCCGGCAGGAACGCGAAGACCGCGCCGGCCACCAGGGCGAGCGAGACCACCGCGGAGGCGAAGAACCCGCGGTTGATGGCGGTCATGCCGCTGCGGTCCCCGGGCCGCGGGGAGACCGCCACGATGCCCAGCACTGCGGTGAGCACCCCGATCCCGGGTACTACCAGCGGGAAGGCCAGCCCGAGGTCACCGAAGGCGGCCCTGCCCAGGATCAGCGCGGCGACCAGGGTCACCGCGTAGGACTCGAACAGGTCGGCCGCCATCCCCGCGCAGTCCCCCACGTTGTCGCCCACGTTGTCGGCGATCGTCGCCGCGTTGCGCGGATCGTCCTCCGGGATTCCCTGCTCCACCTTGCCCACCAGGTCCGCGCCGACGTCTGCGGCCTTGGTGAAGATCCCTCCGCCCACCCGCATGAACATCGCCAGCAACGCCGCACCGAAACCGAACCCCTCCAGCACCTTCGGCGCGTTCGTCTGATAGATCAGCACCACTGCGGCCGCCCCCAGCAATCCCAGCCCCACGGTGAACATGCCCACCACCCCGCCGGTGCGGAAGCCGATCCGCATCGCGCGATGCGAGACCGTACGCACCAGCGGTGCCGCCGTCGGCCCCTCCCAATCGCCTGCCGCAGGAACCGGCGGTGTTCCCGCCCGCGCCGCTGCTGCTACCCGCACATTGCTGCGTACGGCCAACTGCATCCCCACGTACCCGGTCGTCGCCGAGAACGCCGCCCCGACCAGGAAGAACACCGAACGCCCCACCCGCTGCCCCCAGTTGTCCGCCGGGAGCAACAGCAGCACGAAAGGCACCACCCCGGCGAACACCCCCAGGGTGCGGAACTGGCGCGCCAGATACGCGTTCGCGCCCTCCTGGATCGCCGCGGCGATCCGCCGCATCGCCGGCGTGCCCTCGTCCGCGGCCAGCACCTGCCTCACCAACACCCAGGCCACCACCAGTGCACCGGCCGCGATCAGCGCGACCACCACCACCAGGGTTCGGCCCGACCCGGTCAGCACAGGTGCCACTTCGGCTGGAGCACCGAGCCGGCTCCGCCCAGGGACAAGCGCGGCGGTGTACTGCACAGCGGATGCGCCGGCGAGATCGAACCCAGCCATTCCGTCCTCCTCGACGTCGTGCTGGTGCGCCGGGCGCACTGAACCGCTCGGCTGCGCGGGCGAGTCGCGCGATCTGCGAATAGCCTGGCTCACTTCGACCGGATCGCTGCCGGAGAATCCCTCGGTGTCGACTCCTGCGGAGTGGCTCTGGCGAACGCGCCGCCCGGGGACAAAGCGGACGAAGCCCTGTTCAGACAGAGGCTAACCCGGGGCGTTGAAGGTCTGCAGAGCTGGAGAGTGCAACCGGGTGGCCGCGATGCGGCCGCGGCTGATCCGCCGGAGAATGAAGACCTGGAGTCGTCGCGGCACCGGACGCCCGGGATCGCGGGAGGAGGCCGACATGGACTTCGAGGTGATCGTCGAGATCCCCCAAGGCTCGCGCAACAAGTACGAGATGGACCATGCAGCCGGGCGGATCCGCCTGGACCGGATGCTGTTCACGGCCACCCGCTACCCAGCGGACTACGGGTTCATCGAAGACACCCTCGGTGGGGACGGCGACCCTCTCGACGCCCTCGTCCTCGTCGGCGAGCCCACCTTTCCGGGATGCGGCATCACGTGTCGCGCCATCGGCATGTTCGTCATGACCGACGAGAAAGGGCCGGACGAGAAAGTGCTCTGCGTGCCCGCTCACGACCCGCGCTTCGCACGGCTGCAGGACATCGACGACATGCCTCCGTTCGACCTGCAGGAGATCACCCACTTCTTCGAGGTCTACAAGGACCTCGAACCCGGAAAATCCGTCGAGGGCTCCCACTGGGAGAACAAGGCCGGCGCCTACGCCGAGATCGAAGCCTCCCGTTCCCGAGCCGCCGCCGCGTAGCGGGTGATCTCCGCCGGTGTCACGGGGAAGCTCTCTGGGTCCTCGGTTCAGCAGCCCGGCGGGCTTGTGCACGGCCGGAAATCTCGTATCCGCCGCCTTTGATCGAAGGCCCGGACCGCTACTTGCGGTCCGGGCCTTCGTCGCTAGTGGCGGGTGATGAGGGCCTGGACGCCGTCGAGGATGCGGTCGAGGCCGAATTGGAGGGAGTCGGTGGCGGCCGGGTCGGCGGTGTCGGGGGCGAAGGCGCCGCCGGTGATGGCGGCGGTGAGGGCGGGGAAGCGGTCGGGGTGGCGGGCGAGGAGGTCGCCGGTGAGGCGGGCCCACTCGCGGCTGTGTTCCTCGTCGAAGTCGAGCAGCTGCTGGACGTGGGTGCGGACGAAGCCGGCGACGAGGACGAAGACCCGGTGCTGCTGGGGGGCGGTCAGGCCGGTGGGGGCGAGGGCGGCGAGGGCGGCGTCGAGCCAGCCGAGCTGGTTGGGGCCCATGAGTTGACGGCGCATCGCGGTGGCGGCGAGCAGCCAGGGGTGGGCGCGGTGGACGGCCTCGGAGCGGCGGGCCCACTCGACGATCTGCGGGCGCCAGCCGGGGCCGGCCGCTGACAGGTCGGGAGCGTCGGCGAGGACGGCCTCCACCATCAGCTCGACCAGTTCGGCCTTGCCGGGCACGTAGCGGTAGAGCGCCATGGCGGACACGCCGAACCGGGCGGCCACCTTGTTCATGGAGACGGCGTCCAGGCCTTCGGCGTCCGCGAGGGCGACCGCGGCCTCGGCGATCCGTCCGGGGGTCAGGCTCGGCTTGGGGCCGCGGGTGGGCCTCTCCTGTTCTCCCCACAGCAGTGCGACGCCCGCGCGCAGGTCGCGCGCCTTCTCCTTGGGCATGAGGCCCTCCCTCTCTGTTCCGGTCCGCCGGGTCCGTTGACACCGACGAGAACTGTATATACCTTAAACGCATCGAACTGCTGACGCCATAAACAGTTGGGGGAACCACCATGCTCGCCACCGTCCTCACCGCCTCCGCCGCCGCCCTCGCCGCCCCGGTCGCCGGTCTGCTCGGCTACCGCGCGCTGAAGCGCCACGCCAACGCCGAGCGGCTGCGCATCACCACGCCGAACGGCATCGACGAGTCCGGGTTCGTCCGCATCGGCGGCATCGACCAGTGGGTCTCGGTCCGCGGCGAGAGCCTCGACAACCCGGTGATCCTGGAGATCCACGGCGGTCCCGGCGCCTCCAACCTGCCCTTCGTCCCGCGGACCCGCGCCTGGGAGCGGCACTTCACGATCGTGCGCTGGGACATCCGCGGCGGCGGCAAGACCTTCGGCCACGGCGGTCCGGCCGGGCAGGGCGAGATGACCCTCGACCGGGTGTACCGGGACGCCCTGGAGGTCACCGAGTACGTCCGCGCCCGGCTCGGCGTCCCGAAGGTGCTGCTGGTCGCCAACTCGATCGGGACCGTCCTCGGCCTCCGCCTCGCCCGCAACCACCCCGAGCTGTACTCGGCCTACGTCGGCACCGACCAGAACGTCCTCGCCGGGGGCCACCGGCACCCCGCGTACGACGCCCTGCTCGACCGCCTCCAGCAGGCCGGCAAGCGCAAGGAGCTGGCCGCCGTCACCGCGATGGGCCCGGACGCCACGGCCTGGAGCACCCACCAGTGGTCGGAGTTCAACAAGCTCGTCGTCACCACCGACCCGCTGACCTTCGACACCATGAAGACGGTGGTGGTCCGCTCGCTCTGGTTCTCGCCCCTGCACACCCTGCGCGAGCTGCGGACCTACCTGAAGGGCATGACCTTCGCCGAGCAGCTCGGCCCGCAGGCGGTGGCGGTCGACGAGTGGGCCGAGGGCACGGAGTTCGCGCTCCCGTTCTTCGTCTTCCAGGGTGACAGCGACGTCCTCACCCCGCCGGAGCCGGCCCGCCGCCTCTTCGACGCCGTCCGCGCCCCGGTCAAGGACTTCGCGCTGATCCGGAACGCCAGCCACTTCGCGTCGTTCCGGGAGCCGGAGCAGTTCCTCGACCTCATGCTCGCCAAGGTCCGCCCGGTCGTCACCGGTGAGCTCGCGGCCCGCTGAGGCAGGGCCGGCCGGAGGGCGCGGGTGTCCGTTTTCTTCAAGACGGACACCCGCGCCCTCCCTACGCTGGCGATCATGAACGCCACACCAGCACCGCAATTCGCCGTCGTCGGCCTCGCCGTCTCCGACCTGGCCGCCTCGATCGCCTTCTACCGGCGGCTCGGGATCGAGTTCCCCGAGGGCGCGGAGCACGAGCCGCACGTCGAGGCCGAGCTGCCGGGCGGGCTGCGCCTGACCCTCGACCCCGAGTCCACCATCCGCGCCTTCCACCCGGCCTGGCGGGCGCCGACCGGCGGCGGGCGGGTCGGACTGGCGTTCCGGTGCGAGAGCCCGGCGCACGTGGACGCGGTGTACGAGGACCTCGTCGGTGCCGGGCACCACGGGGAGTTGAAGCCGTGGGACGCCTTCTGGGGCCAGCGGTACGCCTCCGTGCACGATCCGGACGGCAACGGCGTCGACCTGTTCGCACCGCTGCCCGAGACGGCGGGGTGAGGCGGCACCACTACCCGAGACGGCGGAGCGAGCCGGCGCCGCACCTAGCCCCGCACCAGCGCCGTGAGCGTCATGCCGGCCGACTCCCGTACGTCCCGCGCCAGATGGGCCTGGTCGGCGTAGCCCGTCCGAGCCGCCGTCTCCGCGAAGGGCACGCCGGACCGGGCCAGCGCGAGGGCCCGTTGCAGGCGGAGGATCCGGGCCAGGGTCTTCGGCTCGTAGCCGAAGGCGGCCAGCGAGCGGCGGTGCAGCTGCCGCTCCCCGAGGCCCACCCGCTCGGCCGTGGCCGTGACGGAGCGGCCGGCCGCCAGGGCCGCGACGACCGCCCGGACCAGCGGGTCCGCAGGCTCCGCGTCGGCCGCGAGTCGCAGGGCCAGTTCCTCCAGGGCGGCGGCCGGGTCGGGCGCCGCGTCGATGCGCCCGGTGAGGCGACGCACCTCGGCGCCGGGCCGCAGGTCCGCCAGATCGACCCGCCGGTCCCGCAGCTCGTGCGCGGGCACGCCGAGCAGCGCGGGGGCCGTACCGGGGTAGAAACGGACGCCCGCCCACGGGCCCGGCAGCCCGGGTCCGGGGCGGTACGCGCGGGTGTCCGGCCCGGCGACGAGGAGCCTGCCCTCCGTCCACAGCAGGTCCATGCAGCCGTCGGGCAGCACGGTCGGCCCGGTGTCCCCGGCCGCCCCGCCGTCCGTGCGCCCGACGGCTCGGCGCGTCCACACGACCGCGCCCGGCAGCCGGGACGCGCGCTCTGCGTACGCGGGGGCGCGCTCGGGGACGTACTCGGGAGGCACGTGTCGAGGCTATCCCCGACACCCGCCGGTCAGCCCCGCAGGTGCCGCAGGACCGAGGCGGACGCCCGGGTGAGGGCATCGCGGACCTCGTCGATGTGGTCGACCACCTCGAAGCCGTGGTGGCCGTTCGGGACGTCGATCAGCTCCAGCTCGGCCTTGTGCTCCTGCGCCGCCGCCACGAACTGCTCGACGGTCACCGCGAAGGCCGCCGCCTCCAGCCCGGCCCGGGTCAGGACGATCGGCAGCCGGCCCGCCCCCGCGACCGCCTCGACCGGACGGAAGCGCCGGTCGACGGCCTCCCAGCCGGGCATGGGCGCGAGGATCGGGTAGCTCGCGGCGAGGCAGCGCAGCCAGGACGGCGGCGCGGCCAGCCAGTCGGTGGTCAGCAGGCCGCCGCCGGAGAAGAACCAGATCGCGATCCGGTCGCCGTCCACTCGCGGGTGCGCGCGCAGCGCCTCGACGGCCGTGGCGAGGTCCTCGGCGGCCTGCGGGTAGGAGTGCAGGTCGTGCAGCCGATGCTCGACGGTCGCCCCGACGACGCCGAGGCTCGCCGCGTACCGGCCGTAGCCGACGTAAATCGGCCAGTCGCGCGGGGTGGGGTCGAGGTCGGCGGGGACGGGGCCGCCGTGGACGAACAGCACGGCGGGCTGCGGGGTGTCGGTGCCGGAAGTCTCCGGCAGGTACAGGTCGAGGTTGCCGATCCGCTCGTGCGCGCTGTCCGGCAGCGGGTGCTCCGGCGTGTCCAGGATGTGCGGGCGCACGAAGGCGGGCATCTCGGTGGCAGGCGGCGGGGCGATCCGGTGCCCCTCGCCGGCGGCGGCCCGGAGCAGGACGTCGGCCAGTTCGTCGGGGCGGGAGAGCATCGGCCAGTGGCCGGTGTCGAGGTCGAAGAAGCCCACCCGGGGGTCGGCCAGGAACCTGAACTGCGGCATGCCGGAGCCGACGATGGCCTCGATGGTGGCGATGCTGGTGCCGCCCGCGGTGCAGAGGATGCCGGAGGTCGGCACCGCGGCGACCGCGCCGGACAGCCGCAGCGGCTCGGTGAGGGTGGCGACCGGCTGCGCGGCGGCCAGCCCGGTGAGCCGGTCCAGCGCCTCGGCGGAGAGGCCCGCGATGCTCCCCCAGCGGTGCCACTCGCCGCGGCCGGGGGCCGGGAGGAGACCGTCCGCGGGCGTGCGGGCCGGGTCGAGCAGCAGCTCGCGGACCGTCTGGTCCGGGACCAGCTGGACGGCCCGGTCGCCGTCCTGCGGCAGGCCGGCGTCCAGGTAGACGATCCGGGTGAGCCGGTCCGCCCGCCGGTCGGCGGCGCCGAGCACCGGGTGGATGCCGTACTCGTGGCCGACCAGGACGAGTTCGGGGTCGGCCGCCGCGTCGATCAGGCGGAGAACGTCCTCGATGTGGGTCTCCAGGCCGATCCGGGTCTCCGGGCGGGCGTCACCGTTGTTGGTGAGGTTCGCCTCGTGCACCTCGGCGCCCGCCTCCCGGAGCCGGGCGCTCACCTCCCGCCAGATCCAGCCCCCGGTGAAGTGGCCCGGTACCAGCACGAATGCAGTCATGATCGTCTCCTCGTGGTTCGTGATCACCCGTCCGACCCCCGTGCGGCCGGGCTCGCAGGTACCGTAGGAACTCCCCCTGAGGGAGGTTCAAGCCGTGCCACCAGCCATCCTGTGGAGCATCGGTGAACTCGCGGAACACGCGGGCGTCACCGTCAAGACCGTCCGCTTCTACTCCGACCGCGGCCTGCTGCCCGAGGCCGGCCGCAGCTCCGGCGGCCACCGCCGGTACGGGCCCGAGGCGCTCGACCGGCTGCGGCTGATCCGTTCCCTGCGCACGCTCGACCTGCCGGTCCCCGAGGTGGGCCGGTTGCTGGAGCAGGACGAGGTGCTGGGGGACGCCCTGGAGGACGCGGTGGCCCGGCAGTTGCGTGAGCTCGGTTCCCAACTCACCGCCCTGCGCTGGCGGGAGGCCGCCCTGCAGCTGCTGCGCGACTGCCCGCCCGAGGAGCGCGCCGACCGGCTCACCCTGATCGGCGGGCTGACCACCCCGCCCGACACCACCGCGCTGGCCCGGTTCTGGCGCCGCGCGCTGCCACCCAGGATGCCGGCCGAACTGACGGCCGCGATCGTCGATGCCGCCGTCCCGCAGCCCCCGGCCGACCCGGCGCCCACCCAGGTGCTGGCCTTCGCCCGGCTGAACGCGCTCGCCGCCCGCGGCTGCTCCGGCGGCAGCCACTCCCCCACCGGCAAGACCAGCTGCCCGAACGAACTCGCCCGCACCGACGCCGAGTACCGGCCCGCCGTGCTCTACCAGGGCCTCGCCGAGGCGTACGACCTGGCCTCGGCGGAACTGCGGGCCGGACAGGACCCGCGCGACGGCGCGGCGCTCGACAGCTTCGTCGCCGCCCACGCCGCCTCCCGCTCCACCCGGGACACCCCGGCGTTCCGCCGCCGGCTCGGGGTCATGCTCACCGTCACCGACGATCCGGTGATCGCCCGGTACTGGGAGCTCGCCGGCGAGCTCACCACGCCGGACGACCCCACCCTCGGCAGCGCGCACACGTGGCTGCGCACCGCGCTGGACGGGCAGTTGACGGCGACGCCCGACGAGCCGATGGCCCCGGCCGCGTGAAGCAGCCGGGGCCATACGGGAGTTCGGGGATCAGCGGGTGGCCTGCACCGGCTGTACGCGACCGAGGTGAACCCGGACACCACCGATGCCCGGGACACCGGCTTCGCGGCGGCGTGCGGCTGATCCTGGACGGGATCGAGGCCACCCGGCAGGCGCGGCAGGCAGGTTGAGCGCCAGGCCTAACCCATCGTCTTCGCGCCGTCCAGCGACTCCCGGATGATGTCCGCGTGCCCGGCGTGCTGCGCGGTCTCGGCGATCACGTGCAGCAGCACCCGCCGCACCGACCAGCTCGCCCCGGGCTCGAACCAGGGCGCCTGCGGCAGCGGGTGGGCGAGATCGAGGTCGGGCAGGGTCAGGACCAGCGCGTCGGTCTCCCGCGTCACCCGCTCGTAGTCGGCGAGCAGCCCGGCCAGCGTCTCCCCGTCCGTCATCCGGAACTGGGCCGCCCAGTCGCCGTGCCCACTGCCGCCGCGCCGCATCCCCTCGGCGCCGCCGACCGCGAACCGCAGCCAGCGCGCCTCGACCCCGGCGACGTGCTTGATCAGGCCGCCCAGGCACAGCCCACTGGCCGTGGTGCACCGGGCGGCCTGCTCGTCGGTGAGGTCGCGGACGGTGAACCGCAGGAAGCCCCGGTGCTTGCCGAGCGTCTCGACCAGGTCCTCCCGCTCGCCCATCAGGCGTCCGCCAGGGTGGGCAGGTCGCCGGCGGTCCTGCCGACGTCGATGATCCCGAAGGCCGCGCCCTGCGGGTCGCCGACCACCGCGAACCGGCCGAACGGGCTGTCCATCGGCTCCATGTGCACCGTGCCGCCGCCCGCCCGCAGCCGCTCGATCGCCGCGTCGGTGTCGTCCACCGCGAAGTACACGCTCACGTACGAGGGCACCTCGGGCGGCAGGTCGTCCGGGCCCATGGCCATCCGGCCGAGCACCGGCTGCTCGCCGACCCGGAAGATCTTGTAGTCGACCTGCTCGGTGTCCATCTTCTGCACGCCGTACGGGAAGACCGCCGGGAAGAACCCGTCCGCCTTGGCCGGGTCGCGGGTCACCACCTCGGCCCAGGTGTACGAGCCGGGCGCGCCCTGCTTCTCGAAGCCCTCGTGCGTACCGGCCTGCCAGACGCCGAACGCGACGCCACCCGGGTCCTTGGCGATCACCATCGTGCCGAACTCGCCTACCTGCATCGGGCCCATCAGCACCTCGCCGCCGTTGCCGCGGATCTTCTCGGCGGTGGCGGCGGCGTCCGGCGAGGAGAGGTACAGGCACCAGGCGGACGGGGCCTGCCCGCCGTCCGGGCCGGGCATCGGCGGCACGATGGCGGCGACCGCCTTGCCGTCCGAGTAGGCCTGCGTGTAGTTGCCGTACTCCGACGAGCTCTCGCCGAAGGTCCAGCCCAGGACGTCGCCGTAGAAGGTCTTGGCGCCCTCCAGGTCGGTGAACATCGCGTCGGCCCAGCAGGGTGTGCCCTCAGGTAGCGCGGCCATCTCTCTGCCCTCTCATGTGGCGGAATGCGCGTTTTGCCCCCGTTCGGCCACCCTAGCCAGTCCGCTGCTCCTCCGCTCCTCCGCGCGCCCGTGTCTTCCGCGCGCCCATAGCGGCCCACGCGCGCCCGTGAACGCCTCCGCACGCCCGCGGACGCAGCGCGGCCCGCCGGGTCGTCCCCGGCGGGCCGCGCACCTCCGTACCCCGTGCCGCTACCCGAGCGCCACCTATCCGAGCGCCGCCACCCCGGCGGCCGAAGCGGGCAGCAGCGGGCGGGCACCGGCCGTCCCCAGCCCGGTCGGCCCGAGCGACAGGCTTCCCGCCGGGCCGGCACTCACCGGCTCCGCCACCTCACCCAGGAAGTGCCGCTTCAGGGCCTCCTCGGTGTACCGGTGGCACTCCTTGTGCCAGATCAGGATGCCCGCGAGCCAGTTCTCCAGCTCCTTCACGTACCCGTCGAGCATCTCCCTGGCCGCCGGCTCCAGCGCGAAGTCGTCGTACAGGACGGGGAGTTCCTTCCGGGCGACGTGCTGGAACTGCGCGAGCCGCGAGTGCATCAGGTCGTCGACGATCCGGACGGCCGACGGGTAGTCGCAGTTGAAGAAGTTCTGCACCACCAGGACCGAGTTGTGCACCTCGCCCTCGTACTCGATCTCCTTCTGGTACGAGAAGAGGTCGTTCATCATGCAGGCGTAGTCGGCGGCCGAGTTCTCCAGCGAGCGCATCGAGCCGTGCTCGTAGACGGCGGGCGGGACGACCTGCCCGTGGCCGATCCGGCTCAGGCTCATGGTGAGGTCGGAGCCGAAGGTGGCCCGGCGCATCTCCAGGTAGTCCACCGGGTCCGGGATGCGGTTCTGCACCTGGTTGTTGAGCTCCCAGATCCAGCTGAGCGTCATGTCCTCGACGGCCTTGCGGAAGGTCCGCCGGGCGCCGACGGTCATCGGGCCGGCGGTCCGCTCCCAGACGTCGGCCAGGCCGCGCTCCAGCGCGTTGGCCGGCTCCGCGGCGGGGCTGTCGCCGTCGACCGGCATGAACAGCGACAGCCGCTCGTTGGCGACCTTGGCGCCGGCGAGGTCGCGGGTGCGTCCGTAGACCTTCGGGAAGTAGTCGTCGGCCCAGGTGCCCCAGAGCAACCAGGCCGAGCCGATGTCGAGTTGGTCGGCGGTGGCGTCCGGGTGGATGCCTGCCGCGCAGAGCGGGAGGTCGTAGTCGCGCGTGGACTCGACGGTCCAGACGGCGGACCCGGGCAGGCCCGGCAGGTCGTCCAGGAGGCCCATCCGCTGGGCCCATGCGACCGCGCGGTCCCGTGCGCCGTCCAGGTGCGGGCTCAACGCGACGGAGAACGGCAGGTCGAACGTGGGCAGTTGGGACGGTCCGACACGCTGGAACGGCACGTGGCTGTGCGAACGGGCCCGCCGCACCGCCGGATCGACGACGCCCGGCCCGACGCCCGGCCCGGCGGGGGCACTGCTCATCGCCCCGGTGCGCAGGATGTCCAGCGCCGAGGTGCCGATCCCGCCGATCGCGAACGGGTCCCACCAGTTGCCCGCCTCGGCCGGCGTGTCCGCCCCGGCCGCCGCGCCGGCGCCGTTCATGCCCGCGCCGTTCATGTAGCGGCTGGACCGCATGTGCCACTCGTGGCCGCCGGACTGCCAGTCCTGCAGACCCTTGACGTACGCCATCACCCGGGCGCGGCCCTCCGGGTCGAGCCCGGTCTCGGCGAACAGCACGGGCAGCTCGGTGAACACGGTGTTCTCGAACTGCTGGAGCCGCGAGGTGAGCAGGTCGTTGACGGCCTCGGCGGCCTCCTGGGTGGAGCACTCCAGGAACTTCTCCAGCACCAGGATCCCGTTGCTGAGCTCGCCCTCGTCCTCCACCTCCCGCTGGTACGAGAAGATGTCGTTGCGCAGGTGCACGCCGTCGGCGAAGGCGTCCATCAGCACCCGCAGCGCGCGCGTACCCGAAACCTCCTTCGGCACCTCGGCGTTGGCCGCGTACTCGACCAGCTGGGCGGACCACGGCGCGCCGCCGACCTTGCGGCGCATCTCGATGTACTCGACCGGGTTGGCGACCCGCCCGGCGTCGATGTTGGCGAGCTCCCACAGCGACTCGTTGAGCAGGTTCCGGGTGCTGGTGGCGAACCGGATCCGCCAGTCCTCGCCCATCGCCGGCACGGTGCGCCGCCACAGGTCGGCCAGGCCCGCCTCGACCGGGTTCGCCGGCTCGGGCATCGGGGCGGCCGGGTCGGCCGGCATGAACAGCGGCAGCCGGTCGAGGTGCGCCTTGCCGCCCTCGCGGTCGTTGGTGCGCTTGTACATGTCGAGGAAGTGGTCGTCGAAGAAGAAGACCCACACGTACCAGTCGGTGACCAGCGACAGCGCCTCGGCGGAGGCGTCGGGGTGGGTGTAGGCACAGAGCAGGCCGTAGTCGTGGGCGTCCAGGTCGGCCCGTTCCCAGATGCCGGACCC
Organism: Kitasatospora aureofaciens; assembly: GCF_019192735.1. Classification (GTDB taxonomy): domain Bacteria; phylum Actinomycetota; class Actinomycetes; order Streptomycetales; family Streptomycetaceae; genus Kitasatospora; species Kitasatospora aureofaciens_A. Next base: position 26,103 of record NZ_JAHTKP010000049.1, on the reverse strand, counting down.
CTCCAGCATGCCCATCTCCCCGGCCCACACGGAGGAGTGGGCCCGGGCCTGGTCGAGATGGGGGTTGCGGCGTGCCGGGTGCGGCACGTAGAAGGACGGCAGTTCGAACGGCTGGGTCACGGCGGGCGAGCCTTTCTGGACGCGTCGATTGGACCAAGAATGACCCGCGGCCCCCGCCCGGCATCGACACAACAGGAACAGTCATATGAGATGACCCACTTGCTCGAACCCTCGGTCGAACTGCCGCCCGAGCGAACGGTTCACGGTGGCTCATCTGTACGGAGGTTGCCCGCCCCCACCCGCGACCCCACTCAGAACCACCCGCCCGGCCGAGCGTGAGCAATCATCCCGAGCGCCGCCCTTCCCCCACGCACACCGTCCCGCCGACGGTCCGGCCCTCCCGATGCGGGGGCAAAAATGCTCCTCCCACAGCGCGAGTTGGGGCCGGGCGGGCCCAACAACCGCTACGCCAACGAACAAACCAGCTGCGCCAAGGCACCGATCATCAAGACTTCCCCTCCTACGGGCGTGTTGACCGCCGCCGCCCCCGCCGCTTCGACCAGACTGGGCGCCGACCCGAGTCATCAACTCCGAGGAGGGCCCATGAACGTCACCGTTCGGCTCGCACAGCAGCCCGAGGCCGACGAACTGCTCGGACGCAGTGCGCTCGCCGCGCTCGTCGGCATGCTGTTGGACCAACAGGTGCCCATGGAATGGGCGTTCACCGGTCCGCTGACGATCGCTCAGCGGCTCAAACGGGACGACCTGGACGCCCACGAGATCGCCACGTACAACCCCGAGGAGTTCGTCGCCCTGCTCTCCGCGAAGCCGGCCGTGCACCGCTACCCGGCGGCGATGGCCAAGCGGGTGCAGCAGCTCTGCCAGTTCCTCGTGGCGCAGTACGACGGCGACGCCGCCGCGCTGTGGAAGAACGTCAGGACCGGCAAGGAGCTGCTCAGCCGGCTCAACGCCCTGCCCGGATTCGGCAAGCAGAAGTCGCAGATCTTCCTCGCGCTCCTCGGCAAGCAGTACGGCGTGCGCCCCGAGGGCTGGCGCGAGGCGGCGGGCGCGTACGGCGACGAGGGCTCGCACCGCTCGGTCGCGGACATCACCGGCCCCGAATCCCTGGACCTGGTACGGGCGTTCAAGCAGGAGGTGAAGCGCGCCGCGAAGGAGGCGAAGGCCACCGCCAAGGTCCGTTGAGCCGGCCTCAGGCCGCGAGCCTGCGCTCGTCCGCGTCCGCCAGCCAGAAGTACACCGGCGGCAGGCCGAGTTCGAGCGCGGCCAGCACCGCCTGGAACGCGCCCGGCCAACCCGTCGCGGCGAGCGACAGCAGCCGCCCGATCCCGCCGAGCAGGAAGACGCCGGCCAGCCACCGGACCGCCCGCGCCGGGATAGGCGCCTGCCGTACGGCCCACAGCCAGGCGGCGCCGTACCCGGCGAAGACCGCGCCCATGAAGCGGCCCCAGCTGTCGATCGTCGCGCCGGCGTGTTCCTCGCCGGGGAGCGCGAGGTTGCCCAGCAGCACGTGTTCGAGGCCGATGGCCACGCACGCGATCCCCATCGTCCAGGCGAGCACCCGCAGTGCCTTGGCCATGTCGCACCCACCCCATCGCCTTAGTTGACATGCGTCTACTAAATTAGGGACCCGCTAGTAGACACGTGTCAAGTAGCCTGAACCCGTGCCACCACGCCAGCGCCTCACCCCAGCCGACCGCCGTGCCCAGCTCCTCGCCGTCGGCGCCCGGCTCTTCGCCGCCCGCCCGTACGAGGAGGTGCTGATGGAGGACGTCGCCGAGCAGGCGGGCGTCTCGCGCGCCCTGCTCTACCGGCACTTCCCCGGCAAGCGCGACCTCTTCGCCACGGTCTACCGGGAGGCCGCCGACCGGCTCCTCGCCAAGTCCCGCTTCGACCCGGCCGACACGCTGGTCGAGCAGCTCGTCGAGGGCATGGACGCGCACCTCGACTACTTCGTCGAGAATCGCCACGCCGTCCTCGCCGCCAACCGTGTGCTGGCCGGCGACCCGGTGATCCAGACGATCACGACGAACGAACTCGACGCCCTCCGCGCCCGCCTGCTCGGCGTACTCCCCCTCGCGGACGAGAGCTCGCGCGCGGCCGTGTCCCAAGTCCTGCGCAGCTGGCTGGTGTTCGTCCAGGTGCTGGTCGTCGACTGGCTCACCAAGGAGACCTGCACCCGCACCGAACTGCGCGACGCCTGCATCGGCGCGTGCATCGGCGCCCTCCGCCCGCTGCTCCCGGTCGACCCGGCCCCGGACTGGCCACACTGACAGACCCGAAAACCGATGAACAGCACCGGGCCCCGGCCGCGCATCGCGACCGGGGCCCACCAGCATCCGTCGGACCGGCTCAGGCCAGCGCCGGCTCCCGCTCCTCCGCCGCCTCGCCCGAAGCAGCCACCGCGACCGCCTTCCGCCGCGGCAGCGCGAACATCAGCAGGAACACCACCACCAGCACCCCCGCGACCCACCACATCGCGTGGACGAAGGCCCCACCGAACGCGTCCCCCACCGCCTGCGGCGCGACCACGTCGTCCATCGCGCCGAAGAACGCCACCGACACCAGTCCGAGCCCGAGCGCGTTCCCCACCTGCTGCACGGTGTTGATCAGGCCCGACGCCGACCCGGCGTGCTCGCGCGGCACCTCCGCCAGGATCGCGTCCGTGATCGGCGCGACGATCAGCCCCATCCCGAGGCCCATCACCACCAGCGGCAGCGCCATCTGCCAGGGCGCGATCGCCGTCCCGTACCGGTCCGCCTCCCAGATGTACGTCAGCACGCCCGCCGCCATCACCAGCGCGCCCGCCTGGAGCACCTTCCGCCCGAACCGCGGCACCAGCTTCTGCACGGACAGCCCGGCCGCCGTGGAGACCGCGAGCGAGAACGGGATGCCGGTGGTCCCGGCCTTCAGCGGGCTCCAGCCGAGTCCCATCTGCATGTAGAGGGTCCACACCAGGAAGAAGATCCCGCAGACCACGCCGAAGGTGAGCTGGACCCCGATGCCGGCCGCGAAGGACTTGACCCGGAACAGCGACAGCTCCACCAGCGGCGAGCCGTCCCGCCGCGCCTTGACCTTCTCGTACGCCACGAACAGCGCGAACACCACCAGGCTGCCGGCCATCGACAGATACCCCCAGAGCGGCCAGCCGGCCTCCCGCCCGTGCGTCAGCGGGTAGATCAGCATCAGCAGGCCGAGGCTCGCCAGGGCCACGCCCACCAGGTCCAGCTTCAGCGCCTGCTCGGCCTTGGACTCGCTGATGAAGCGGCGGCCGAGCAGCACGCCGGCGAGGCCCACCGGCAGGTTGATCAGGAAGATCGGCCGCCAGGCCAGGCCGAACAGGTCCCACTCGGTGAGCAGCGCGCCGATCAGCGGGCCGGACACGGCGCCCAGCCCGACCACCGCGCCGAACATCCCGAACACCTTGCCGCGCTCCTCCGCCGGGAAGGTCGCGTGGATGATCGAGAGCACCTGCGGCACCATCAGCGACGCCGTCAGGCCCTGCAGCACCCGCATCCCGACCAGCATCTCCGGGCCGGCGGCCAGGCCGCACAGCGCGGACGCGAGCGTGAACCCGCCGATCCCGATCAGGAACAGCCGCTTCCGGCCGTAGATGTCCCCCAGCCGGCCACCAGTGATCAGCCCGATCGCGAAGGCCAGCGCGTACCCGCCGGTCACCCACTGGATGGCGCTGAAGGAGGCGCCGGTGTCCTGCTGGATGCTCGGGATGGCGATGTTGACGATGGTCACGTCCACCAGGTCCATGAAGGAGGCGACCATCACGATCGCCAGCGCGATCCACCTCCGCCGGTCGGCGTCCACGGTCTTCATCACTTGCTCCTCGTTCGTCCTGCGGATCCCGCTCGTCCTGCGGATCCCGCTCGTTTTGCGCGTCTCGCTCGTCCTGCGCGTCTCGCTCGTCGGCACGTCTGCGACGGTAGAGGGCATGTAGGCCAGATCCTGTCCCACTTCTCCGGCATCCTGGACGGCATGACCGACACCCCGGCCCGGCTGCTGAACCTGCTGTCCCTCCTCCAGGCGCCGCGCGAGTGGCCCGGCAGCGAACTGGCCGAGCGGCTCGGCGTCAGCCCCCGGACGATCCGGCGCGACATCGACCGGCTGCGGGACCTCGGCTACCCGGTGCAGGCGACCATGGGCGCGGTCGGCGGCTACCGGCTGGTCGCCGGGACGGCGATGCCGCCGCTGCTGCTGGACGACGAGGAGGCGGTCGCCATCGCGGTCGGGCTGCGGGCGGCGGCCGGGCACGCGGTGGTCGGCATCGAGGAGGCGTCCGTCCGGGCGCTCGGCAAACTGCTCCAGGTGCTGCCCGGCCGGCTGCGCCACCGGGTGGGCGCACTCAACACGGCCACCCTGCCGCTGCTCAGCGGGGACGGCCCGACCGTCGACCCGGACGACCTCACCGTGCTCGCCGGCGCCGTCACCAACCACGAGCGCCTGCGCTTCGCCTACCGGGCCCGCGACGGCGCCGAGACCCGCCGCCACGTCGAGCCCGAGCGCCTCGTCTCGGCCGGCCGCCGCTGGTACCTGGTCGGCTACGACCTGGACCGGGACGACTGGCGGCTCTTCCGCGTCGACCGCCTCAGCAAGCCCTTCGCCACCGGCGCCCGCTTCACCCCCCGCCCCCTCCCCGCCGAGGACGCCGCCATGTACGTGGCGAGCAAGCTGCGCCCCCGGTCACCGACGCACACCATGGTCGCCACCGTGCACCGCCCCGCCGCCGAGGTCGAGACCTGGATGCCCTGGACCGGGCAGTACCAGGTCGAGCCGATCGACGACGAGAGCTGCCTGCTCCGCTCCCACGCGGACTCGCTGCGGTGGCTGGCGACCGGACTGCTGCTCCTCGACTGCGAGTTCGAGGTGCACGAGCCCCCCGAGCTGATCACCCACCTGCGCACCCTCGCCGCCCGCGCCAACCGCGCCGCCGACCGGGCGGGTTGAGCCGGCGACCGGCCGGGGCCGCGGGTGGCCCCGACCGGTGAGGAGGGCAGGGCCTCAGACCCCGTACTCGGCGGTGAGCAGGGCCCGGCCGAGGGTGTGGAAGGTGAGGTGGAAGCCGACCTGGGCCGGCGGGGTGTCGGCGGAGACGTGCAGCTTCTCGATGTCGAGTGCGTGGACGGCGAAGACGTACCGGTGCGGGGCACCGGGCGGCGGGGCGGCGCCGTCGTACTTGTTGCCCGGGAAGTCGTTGCGGCCGTGGAAGGAGGCCGCGCCGGGCAGGGCGGCGTCCGAGGATCCGGCTCCGCGCGGCAGGGAGGTGGTGTCGGCGGGCAGGTTGAGGGCGAGCCAGTGCCACCAGCCGGAGGCGGTCGGCGCGTCCGGGTCGTAGCAGGTGACGGCGATGCCGCGGGTGCCTTCGGGGAGGCCCGACCAGGCCAGCTGCGGCGAGAGGTTGCCGCCGCCGTGGATGAACTCCTTGGCCAGCGTGCCGCCTTCGGTGATGTCCTCGCTGGTCAGCGGGAAGGACGGCACCTTCGGCAGGAACTCGTACGGCAGCGGCGCGCGAACACTCATGCGCCCACCTCGCTGCGCTCGGCGAGGGCATTCGCCCACACGCGCCTCTTGATGATTCGCTCGCTTCGCTCGCTCATGCGGTGGTCACCTCTCAACGGGCCTGGGGACGGCCTCGGACTGAATGACACGATTCACTGTAACGGGGTGCACGTCCGATTCCGTGGCCCCTACAGTCGGGTCATGGCCTCCAACCTCGCCCGCCTGCTCGCCGATTCCCGCCGCGCGCTGTTCACGATGCTCGGCTTCCTGACCGTCATCTGGGCGGTCCAGGTGGTCAACTGGCTGGACGACTACCGCCTCTCCTACGACTACGGGCTGCGCTCGGGGCGGATCGACGAGCTGCCCGAGATGTTCACCATGCCGTTCCTGCACTTCGGCTGGGACCACATCGAGGCCAACTCCTGGCCGCTGTTCGCGTTCGGCTTCGTCGCGGCCTACCGGGGCATGAGGAAGTTCCTGCTGGCCAGCCTGCTGATCACGGTGGCCGGCGGCCTGACGGTCTGGCTGCTGGAGCGCCCGGAGGCAGTGACGGCGGGCGCGAGCGGCATGGTCTACGGGTACTTCGGCTACGTGGTGCTGCGCGGGATCCTCGACCGCAACCTGCTGGACGCCGCCATCGGCATCGTCATCGCCGCGCTCTACTCCTACCTCCTGCTGGGCGTGCTGCCGGTCGCCGAGGGCGTCAGCTGGCTGGGCCACCTGGGCGGGCTGATCGGCGGCCTGGCCGCCGCCTGGCTGCTCCGCAACCGCGCCCCGGAGCCCGCATCCGCCGCGCCCGCGAAGACCGCCGCGAACACCACCGTGAACAGCACCGAGGGCACCAGCCCCAACGCCGCCCTGCTCAAGCAGCTGGACGACCTGGGCCTGTGAGCCGCCCGGGCTATCAGGTATAGACCAATCCTGCCCCTCCGGCTAGCGTGAGCAGCGCACCCGCCCCCTGCTCCGGAGCCGCACCGTGGAGTCGTCCGTCCTCGCCTTCGCCACCGACCTGCTCGACGAGGGCCCCGACACCTTCTTCGGCAACCTCACCGACCGCGCCGGGGTCGGCGGCGTCACCCTCGCCTCCGTCTACCACGAGGCCCGGGACGTCTTCCCGCACAACCCCCGCCGGGTGATCCAGTACCTGGAGCCGGGTGCCGCGTACTTCCGCCCCGACCCGGCCCGCTGGCAGGACCGCCGCCTCGCCCCCGTCCCGTCCACCGCGATCGGCGACCGCGACCCCTTCGCCGAGGCCGCCGCCGAGGCGCGCCGCCGCGGACTGAAGCTGCACGCCTGGACGGTCTTCTGCCACAACGACCGGCTCGGCTTCGCCCACCCCGACTGCGCCCCGGCCAACGCCTTCGGCGACCGCCACCGCACCGAGCTGTGCCCGGCCCACCCGGAGGTCCGCGAGTACGCCCGGACGCTGGTCACCGAGCTGGCCCGCTACGGCGTCGACGCGATCCGGGCCGAGTCGCTGCACTTCCACGGGCTGCGCCACGGCTACCACCACGAGCGCTACTTCGAGGAGCTGGGCCCGGCCGCCGAGGCCCTGCTCGGCATCTGCTTCTGCACGCACTGCCGCACGGCCGCCGCCGACGCGGGCGTCCCGGCCGACGACGTGGCCGAGGCCGTACGCACCGAGCTTCGCCGCCGCCTCGCCGACGAGACGGCCGCCGCCGAGCCCGCCGCCCTGGACGAACTCGCGGGCGGGTCCCTGGCCGCCTACGTGGACGCCTCCTCCGCCACGGTCACCTCGCTCGCCGCCGACCTGTCCGAGGAGGCCCGCCGCCACGGCATGCGGCTGAGCTTCATGGACGGCGGCGGCCCCGGCAAGGGCTGGCTGTCCGGGATCGACCTGCCCGCCCTCGCGAAGGCGGCCGACCGGATCGAGACGTTCGGCTACGCGAAGACCCCGGAGGCGGTCCGGGAGAAGATCGCCGCCTTCGCCCTGCACGGCGTCCGCCCGCAGGACATGGCGGTGATCCTGCGCCCGATGGCCTCGGACTGCGACGGCCCGGAGAACCTCGCCGCCAAGATCACCGTCCTGCGCGAACTGGGTGTCCCCGAGGTCGAGTTCTACAACTACGGCCTGATGCGGCTCTCATCGCTGGACCGGATCGGCGCCGCGCTCGCAACGTAGCGGCTACCGCCGCCGCTTCGACGTCCCGAACAGACTCCGCGAGATCTCCTGCCCGAGCTGCTTGCCCGCCGAACGCGCCGACTCCGGGACGGGCGCCGGCGCGGGCTCGGCCGGGCAGAGCGGGATCGGGCAGAGCGGGATCGGGCAGCGCCAAACGGGCAGAAGGCGATCGGAGTCGGGGGCGATGTTCGCGACATTTCCCATCAAACAGCCGCAATCGTCCACCCGCAGTTCACACCGGCACGCGTGGCGGCGTCGCGGCTGCTGCGCCATCCGCCATCCGAACGGTAGGCTTTCCGTGTGATCTTCAAGCGCATCGGCAACGGGCGGCCGTACCCGGATCACGGCCGGACCAGCACCCGCCAGTGGGCTGACGTCGCCCCACGCCCGGTGCGGCTCGACCAGCTGGTGACCACCAAGGGACAACTCGATCTCGAAACCCTGCTGGCCGAGGACTCGACCTTCTACGGGGACCTCTTCGCCCACGTGGTGAAGTGGCACGGCGACCTCTACCTGGAGGACGGGCTGCACCGGGCCGTCAGAGCCGCGCTGCAGCAGCGCCAGGTGCTGCACGCCCGTGTCCTCGAAGTGGAGTGACGGACGCCGTCCGCCCTCTTCCGGACCGCCCCCTCGCCGACCCGGCGGAGGGCGGTCCCGTCGTACCCGGGCACCCGCGGGTCCCGGGGACAGCTCCGGGTACCTCCTTTCGGGTACCGAGATACGCCAGATGATGATCCTTTAGTACCTTCACAGGCATCCGGCACTAATCTGCTGACTACGGCCGCGACCTGGGGATCCGCCCATCGCCGGCCGACCCGTCGTCATCCCGACCCCGCCCTGGCACGAGGGGGAGACAAACCGTGAGCATGTTGACTCCCCAAGGCCTCAAGGGGAAGCAGTACCGCATCACCGGCAACGCCTATCCGCGCCTCGGCCGGCCGCCGAAGAAGAGCCGCAAGGTGATCGCCGGCCTCGCGGCACTGCTCGCCCTGGCCCTGATCGGTCTCGGCGGCGTGCAGCTCTACGACATCTTCACCGGCAAGAACAGGAACAGCACCGCCCAGGCCTGCGCGACCCCGTCCGGCAAGGCGCTGGCCGCCCCCACCCCGGGCGCCTCGCCGGGCGCGCCCGGCGCCTCCGGCGCCCCCGCGGCCGCCCAGGGCGACCCGCACGCGATCCCGCAGCCGGCCGCCATCACGGTGAACGTCTACAACGCCACCACCAAGGCCGGCCTGGCCGGGCGGACCGCCGAGGAACTCAAGAAGCGCGGCTTCACCATCGGCAAGGTCGGCAACGCCCCGGCCGAGCTGGACAAGAAGGTGCCCGGCACCGCCCAGGTGATCGCCGGCCCGGCCGGCGCCGGCGCGTCCACCCTGGTGGGCTCCCAGATCGCCGGAGCCACCGCCACCGCCGACGCCCGGACCGACACCAGCGTGGACTTCGTCATCGGCGACAGCTACAACGCGCTGCTGGACGAGACCCAGGCGGCCGCCGCCCTCGCCCTGGCCACCAAGCCCTCCCCCACCCCGAGCGCCACCGGCAGCTGCTGAGCCCGGCGCGCAGCCGGAGAGTGCGGAGGCAGAAAGAACGCAAAGAGAGCCCCCCGGCAGTGCGCCGGGGGGCTCTCGGCCGTTCGGGGGAGGTGGCTCAGCCGGCGGTGCCGTACAGGCGGTCGCCCGCGTCGCCGAGGCCGGGGACGATGTAGCCGTTCGCGTTGAGCCGCTCGTCCAGGGCGGCGGTGACCACGGTGACCGGCAGGTCGGCCAGCTCGCGCTTCATCACCTCGACGCCCTCGGGCGCGGCCAGCAGCACCACGGCGGTGACGTCGGTGGCGCCGCGCTCGATCAGCATCTTGATCGCCGCGACCAGGGTGCCGCCGGTGGCCAGCATCGGGTCGAGCACGTAGACCTGGCGGCCGGAGAGGTCGTCCGGCATCCGGGTGGCGTAGGTGGAGGCCTCCAGGGTCTCCTCGTTGCGCACCATGCCGAGGAAGCCCACCTCGGCGGTCGGCAGCAGGCGGGTCATCCCGTCCAGCATGCCGAGGCCGGCCCGCAGGATCGGCACCACCAGCGGGCGCGGGTAGCTCAGTCGGGTGCCGATGGTGACCGCCACGGGCGTGGTGATCTCCACCTCGTCGGTGCGGACGTCCCGGGTGGCCTCGTAGGCGAGGAGGGTCACCAGCTCGTCGGTAAGGCGACGGAAGGTCGGCGAGTCGGTGCGCTCGTCGCGCAGGGTGGAGAGCTTGTGGGCGACCAGGGGGTGGTCGACGACGTGGAGACGCATGTACCGAGGTTAGCCCGGTCCTGGACGCCTGTACGACTCGCCGCGGGCCCGCCGCGCGGTCGGAGCGGCGTACCGGGGCCCGGCCGGGCTCACTCCGGCGTGACACGCCGTGACGTACCGCGAATGGCCGGACGGAAGCGGCCGCTGTGGTATCAACCGGACCGTTCTGGGAATGTCACCTCTTATGACGAGCAACCCGAAGGCCGGGGACGGCTCGGCGGAGGCGCCCAGGGGCCCGTCGGGCAGCCGCCCGGGCCCGCCCCAGGACCCCCCGGAGACCGAGGCGGAACGCCGCAAGCGGCGGGCCGTCTTCCTCCGCGAACTCGCCGAGGCGCGCGAGCTGCGCGAGCGGGTCCAACCCCGGCGGACCAAGGAGCGTCGGATGCGTGAGGCCATGCGGATGCGAACGTTCCGGATCTGAGACGGCTCCGACGCGACTCCGGTGGACGTCCGCCCGTCATTCGACGGGCTTCGGACCGTCCCGGCGGCGCCGCACCGGCCGCCGGCCAACCCTTCCGACACGACCTGCAAAGACGCGCTGCCGAACACCCCCCGGAAGGGCGGGCTTTCTGTCACGATTCCGATGGGACGGTCCGAACAGCGGACCGCCTCTGGCGCGGGGGCGGCCAGATGTTCGCGTCGCCCTGCGCGCCGACAGCCGAGACCGATGATCTTGGGAGTGTCCCTGGTGGCGTACTTCGCTGCAGTGCTTGCTCGCACCGAGGACGGGTGGGATGTGAGCGAGACGGAGCTCGACGACGTCGAAACCCTGGCCGATCTGACGGACCTGGCTCGCGACGCCGCGCAGGACGACGACAGCGTCCTGATCTTCATCGAACAGGAGGACGCCTGGTTCGCCATCGTCCGGGTGGACGGCGAGGAGGATCCGCGGATCTTCGTGTCGGACGGCGCCGCCGCCGCCCGTAGCTCGTACGGCTCCGTCCTCACCGACGAGCTGGTCGACCAGGCGGGCGAGAGCGAGTTCGGCGACCTCGACCATCTGGTGGTGGAGCTGGAGGACAGCGAGGAGGCCGAGGACCTGGACGAGGAGGCCGCCGAGGACACGGCCCCGCACGGCGGCGTCCCGGTCGGCCCGCTCGGCGACTCCCACCTGCTCACCGAGTTCGGCCTGCCCTCGGACGAGCTGCTCGCCCTCAGCGGCGAGGGCGCGGTCCCGGGCGACGCCCTGGAGGAGATCGCCGAGGCCCTGGGCTGCGGCGAGGTCCTGGAGGCGGTCCGGTAGCGGCCACGGGCGCGTAGCCGTGTCCGCCGTCGGATGCCCGACACTGGATGCCATGCAGTCCGCCACCCCCGCAGCCCCCCCGATCGCCCCGCTGCCCGCCCCCGTCCGCCCCGACCCGGTCCGCGACCGCTGGGCGGCGCCGATGCGCCTCGCCATCGCCGAGGCCGCCCTGGCGCCGGCCACCGGGGACGTCCCGGTCGGGGCGCTCGTCCTGGGCCCGGGCGGCGAGGTGATCGGGCGCGGCCACAACGAACGCGAGGCGGTCGGCGACCCGACCGCGCACGCCGAGGTGGTCGCGATCCGGCAGGCGGCGGAGCAGGTCGGAGAGTGGCGGCTCAGCGGCTGCACTCTGGTCGTCACGCTGGAGCCCTGCACGATGTGCGCGGGCGCCATCGTGCTGTCCCGGATCGACCGGGTGGTCTACGGCGCCCTCGACGAGAAGGCCGGCGCCGCCGGCTCGCTCTTCGACGTGATGCGCGACCGGCGGCTCAACCACCGGCCCGAGGTGATCTGGGGCGTGCTCGCCGACGAGTGCGGCGAGCAGCTGCGCGAGTTCTTCGACACCCACCGCTGACCCCACCGCCCGACCCCACTCCGACCCCACTGCCGAAAGCCGTGGGATACGGATTTCGTGACCGCGCCACCCGTCCGGTAGAGTTCCCCTCGGTAGCGTGTCCGAGCGGCCAAAGGAGCACGCCTCGAAAGCGTGTGTGGGGGCAACTCCACCGTGGGTTCGAATCCCACCGCTACCGCCAGAAAGCCCGAGGGCCCGTCCGATCCGGACGGGCCCTCGGCGTTTCCGCGCACCCTCGGACGCGGAAAGGGCTCCGCACCCGGGGCGGATGACCACCAACGCCCATGTCGAGTACGGAGCCTGGAGGGGGGAGCGGTTCGGGGGGACCAACCGCTCCCCCGGCGGAGTCCCACAACCGGTGCCGCGTCGGGGGAAAGCCACGGCGCCCGGTCCCACAGCGGGGAGCTCCGGATCCACGTACCGGGGATTCCTGCCAGATCCTCGGCACATCAACCATCCTGCCGCCCGGGTCGCGCCCGGGCACCCGGAGAAAGGCCCCACTCGCGGGGACCTTCGTCCCGCCGGGCGAACGCGTCGCACACTTGATAGCCCGTCCGGTGGATAAGCTGCCTCTGCAGGGCCGCTCGGGGACCCGAATGGCGGCGGCCCACAGCAGGGAGGAAGGTCACCCGATGGCGCAGGCGAAGAAGATCGGCATGGTCCTCCTGCTCATCTTCGTCCTCTACTCGATCATCACCTCACCCGCCCGGTCCGCCGAACTCGTCCAGCTGGGCTTCGAGGGCATCTCGAACGCCGCCAAGGCGGTCGGCACCTTCATGACCGGGCTGATCAAGTAACCGGGCCGATCACGTGGCGGACGGCGGTGATCCCGTCCCGTCGCACCGGCTACGGTGGGCGGGACCCTCAACCCCCGTCCGCGAGGAGCGGCATCGTGATCCGGCACCTGGTCCTGTTCAAGCTCAACGAAGGCGTCAGCAAGGACGACGAGCGCGCGCTCGCCGGCGCCGAGGCGTTCGCCGAGCTCGGCGCGGTGATCCCCGAGCTGCGCGCGTGGGAGTGCGGCTGGAACACCACCGAGCGCGACATCGCGTACGACTACGCGATCAACAGCCTGGTCGAGGACCGCGACGCGCTCCAGGCCTACCTGACCCACCCGGCCCATCAGGCCGCGGCCGGCCAGTGGCGCGAGTTCGCCACCTGGGTGATCGCCGACATCGAGGTCTGATAGGGCCATCCGCCCCGGGGCCGTCCCCCGGACGGACCGCGGCGCCCCGTCCGGGACCCGGGCGGGGCGCCGTTCTCCGTCCCGGAACGGCCCTTGCGGCGCCTCACCGGCAGGCCCGGTCAAGGCCCGGCAGCGCACCAACACACCTCCACCGGGTACTTGCCCGACCTGCGCCCGCCTTGTGATGCTATGACCGGTTTTGCCGGACATGGCGAGGTGGTGCACGAGTCGCGACACCCGCTCCTCAGGTCCCGCCATAGTCGAACTTGGGAGGGGTGACGTGTCCGTGGACGAAGTGCTGGCGGGGATCATCAGCCCGGCCGGCGAGCTTCGGCCGGACGGCCTGCGCGGCCCCGGCGGCCGCCCGGTGGTGGACGTCCGGACGCTGACCCGGGTGCTGTTCGAGCGCCTCGCCGAGCTGCCCCCGGACGCCCCCGAGCGGGAGCGGGTCCGGGCCGCGCTGATCGAGATCAACATCCCGCTGGTCCGCTACGCGGCCGCCCGCTTCCGCAGCCGCAGCGAGCCGATGGAGGACGTCGTCCAGGTCGGCACGATCGGCCTGATCAACGCGATCGACCGGTTCGACCCCAGCCGGGGGGTGCAGTTCCCCACCTACGCACTGCCGACCATCCTCGGCGAGATCAAGCGCTACTTCCGGGACAACGTCCGCACCATGCACGTCCCCCGTCGGCTCCAGGAGCTGTGGGTGCAGGTCAGCGGCGCGATGGAGGAGCTGACGGTGCTCCACGGGCGGGTCCCCAAGGTGCCCGAGATCGCCGCCAGCCTGCGCATCCCCGAGGAGGACGTCCGGGCCTGCCTGGACGCCGGGCGGGCCTACAACGCGGCCTCCCTGGAGGCGGCCCAGGAGCACGAGGGCGGGCTGGCCCTGCTCGACCGGCTCGGCTACGAGGACTCCGCGCTGGCCGAGGTCGAGCACCGGGACATGGTCCGCCACCTGCTGGTCCAGCTGCCCGAGCGGGAGCGCCGGATCGTCATGCTGCGGTTCTTCGCCAACCTGACCCAGTCCCAGATCAGCACCGAGCTGGGGATGTCCCAGATGCACGTCTCCCGGCTGCTCTCGCGCATCCTGACGAGGCTTCGGACCGGAAACTCATGGGAAGAATGAGATCGCTCCGCGTTACCGCCGCGTGACATCTTGCGACGTTCGGGTTTGCCGGGGATCGTGTGCCGGTATGGAGGGGGAGGGCCTTCGCCGGGAACCTCCGCGCGTCGACGCCCGTTCAACCGTCAGTCACAAGGGGGTGGGTGCATGTCCGGAGAGCTGGGCACTGCGGAGATCCACGCTGGTCAGGCCAACGGCACCGCGGTCGCCGAGGCCCGGATCCCGCTGCAGCGAGTACCGTCCACCGCACCGCCCGTCCCCGAGGCGCCAGCGGGCGCACCGCCCGGCTCCGGGCTGGACACCCGGACGCTCTCCCGCTCGCTCTTCCTGCGGCTGGCCGCGCTGGAGCCCGGCACCGCGGAGCACACCTACGTCCGCGACACCCTGATCGAGCTCAACCTGCCGCTGGTCCGGTACGCCTCGGCGCGCTTCCGCAGCCGCAACGAGCCGATGGAGGACATCGTCCAGGTCGGCACGATCGGGCTGATCAAGGCGATCGACCGGTTCGACCCGGAGCGCGGGGTGGAGTTCCCCACCTTCGCGATGCCTACCGTGGTCGGCGAGATCAAGCGCTTCTTCCGGGACACCAGCTGGTCGGTCCGGGTGCCGCGGCGGCTCCAGGAGCTGCGGCTGGCGCTCACCAAGGCCGGCGACGAGCTGGCCCAGCGGCTGGACCGCTCCCCCACCGTCGCCGAGCTGGCCGCCTGCCTCGGCGTCAGCGAGGAGGACGTGGTCGAGGGCCTCGCGGTGGGCAACGCGTACACCGCCAGCTCGCTCGACTCCAGCCCCAGCGAGGAGGACGGCGACGGGCCGCTGGCCGAACGGCTCGGCTACGAGGACCTCGCGCTGGAGGGCGTGGAGTACCGGGAGTCGCTCAAGCCGCTGCTGGCCAAGCTGCCGCCGCGCGAGCGCCGGATCATCATGCTGCGGTTCTTCGGCAACCTGACGCAGTCGCAGATCGGCGAGGAGATCGGGATCTCCCAGATGCACGTCTCGCGGCTGCTCACCAAGACCCTCACCCAGCTCCGCGAGGGCCTGATCAGCGAGGGCTGATCAGGGTCGACTCCCGCTGCCGTCCAGCAGGTTGGCGCGCAGGCCGGCCAGCACGTCGTCGTCCAGTCCGAGACCGTCCCGCCAGAACGCCCCGAAGTCGGACCAGCCGGCCTCGACCTCGCCGAAGGCCGCTGCCAGGTAGCCGGGTTCGGCCCGGAACACCGGGAGGAGCAGCTCCGGCTCCCGCATCAGGCCGCGGGTGCCGAAGTCGTCCATCACCCGGCCGACGACCGGGGCTGACCGCTCGTTGGTGAGCAGGTAGTCGGCGAGGACGGTCTCGCGGTCGACGCCGAGGGCGGTCAGCAGCAGGGCCGCCGCCCAGCCGGTGCGGTCCTTGCCGGCCGAGCAGTGGAACAGCAGCGGCGGGCCGTCCGGGGCGGCCAGCAGGCGCAGCACGGTGGCGAAGCGCTCCCGCGCCACCGGGTCCGTGACGAACCAGCGGTAGAGGCCGGTCATCATCGCGGCGGCCCGGCCGTCGCCGAGCAGGGCGTGCTGCGTCTCGGGGCTGCGGTCCGCCAGGGCGTCGCGCAGCGTGACGTAGATGTCGAAGTCCCGGGCGAACACCGGGAGATGGTGCAGGGTCACGCCGTCCGCGGTGGCCGGTTCGAGGGTCACCTCGGCGCCCGCGGGGAGGTCGCGGGCGAACTCGGCGGCCGGGAGGCCGGGCAGCCGGTCCGGGCCTGCCTCGCGGACCTCGTCGAGGCTGCGGAAGTCGACCACCCGGCGCAGTCCGAGGGCCCGGAGCGAAATCAGGTCGTCCACGGTGACATGGTTCAGGCCATCGCTGCGCAGGGCCGTACCGGCACGGAGGACCCGTCCGTCAGTGGTCCGGTAGCCGCCCAGATCGCGGGCGTTGACCGCGCCGCGCAGTCCGAGACTGCGCCCGACCTGGGGCATTCCGCAGGACTCCGGCGCCGCATTCCGATCGCCCCCGATTGCCCCGGCCTCGGTCTGTTGATCGGCCACGCGGGTGCCTCCATTGCATATTCGGACTGTCACATGACACAGCGGTGCCTGATATTGCATGAACCTGCCCAAGGGAACGGCAAGATGTGCAAGAGTGTCGTGTGCAACGCCACAGTGTAGGCGCCCGGCGAGCCCCACCACGTCGCCCCGGTTGGTAAGCACGGTTGGTAACCAGGTGTAGCACTCAGGTTCCGGTTTTTCATTTTCAATTCATCATTTGCATGGCCGGTACAGTTCCGGTCAGAATCAGCGCCTCCATGGCTACGCCATGAACGTTGGTAACAGGTTTGCTGCACTCTCGCCCAATTGGTCCCTAACGGAGCCGACCCTCGACCAGGATGGGCGCCGGGCAGCCTGCTGCCCGCGAACAGCTACAGGGCAGGCGACCGCCGAGCAGCGAAGCGCCTTGCCCCAAGGGGAGGATCACCATGGGTCGAGCGACCCGAAGAGTTGCCGCCTGCGCGGCGGCAGTTCTGCTGGCCAGCGGCCTGCAGACCACCCTGGCCCACGGCGACACCACGCCGCCCAGGATCGATCTCGCCGTCCTGGTCATCGACGACGGGGGCCCGTCCGTCGCAGCGATCACCGCCGAGCTCAAGAGCCAGGGCACCCCGTACAAGGTCGTCACCCTCAGCGACCCCAACCGCCCGGTGATCAACGCCGCTTTCCTCAGCGACACGATCAACGGACAGCCCCGGGGGAAGTACCAGGGCATCGTGCTGCCCAACGAAAACCCCTTCACCAACTCCGCCGCCGAGATGACGGCGATCGCGACGTACGAGGCGGCATTCAACGTCCGCCAGATCGACGCGTACACGTTCGCCAGCCCGGCGGTGGGACTGAACTGGGCGCAAAATCCCGGTTACATAGGCACGTTGGACGGTTTCCAGGCCGCCACCACCACGGCCGGCACTTCGGGCCCGTTCAGCTACCTCAAGGGCAGCGTCCCGTTCGAGGACAACGACCCGAACGTCAGCGAGAGCTACGGCTACCTGGCCACCCCGCTGGCCGGCCTCCCGTCCGGTGCCTCGTTCACGCCGCTCGTGGACGCTCCGATCCCGAACAGCAGCTCGCGCGGCTCGCTGGTCGGCGAGTACAGCCACGACGGCCGCAAGGAACTGGTCGTCACGTTCGTCTACAACCAGTACCAGCAGCAGTACCGCCTGCTGGCCCGCGGCATGGTCGACTGGATCACCCAGGGTGTCCACCTCGGCTACGACCGCAACTACTTCGCGGCCCACGTGGACGACGTCTTCCTGGCGGACGACCGCTGGTCCACCACGCTGAAGTGCACCCCCGGTGACGTGACCTGCCCGCCCGGCACCCCCGGCACCACCAACCCGATCCGGATGACCTCCGCTGACGCGCAGTACGCGAAGCAGTGGGAGGCCGCCAACAACTTCACCCTGGACATGGTGTTCAACGGTGGCGGCAGCGAGGACTGGAAGGCCAACAACAACACCACGGTCGACCCGACGGCGAACCAGATGATCGCCGACCAGAACAGCTACCGCTGGGTCAACCACACCTTCACCCACCCGTACCTGGGCTGCGTCCAGGACGTCACCGTGGTGCCGTGGCGCTGCACCAAGGACGCCACGGGCAACACGGTCTGGGTCGACGGGAACACCATCAACACCCAGATCAAGAACAACTTCGACTGGGCCGCCAAGAACGGCCTGAAGCCCGACCCGCAGGTCCTCGTCACCGGCGAGCACTCCGGTCTGCTGACCGCCCCGCAGGAGACCAGCGACAACCCGAACCTGGCGCCGGCGCTCGCCGCCAACGGCATCAAGTTCACCGGCAGCGACGCCTCCCGCGAGCCCGCCCAGCGGGCCGTCGGCTCGTCGACGCTGACCGTGCCGCGCTACCCGATGAACGTCTTCTACAACGCCGGCTCGGCGGTGGAGGAGGCCGACGAGTACAACTGGATCTACACCAGCAAGGCCAACGGCGGCAGCGGGATCTGCGAGAACAACCCCGCGTCCACCTGCCTGCCCAAGCCCCTGGACGTGAACACCGGCTTCCAGTCGTACATCGTGCCGCTGGAGGCCAGGATCGACCTCGGCCACGTGATGAACAACGACCCGCGGCCGCACTTCATCCACCAGTCGAACCTCTCCGAGGACCGGATCCTGTACCCGGTGCTGGAGAAGATCCTCGGCACCTACCGCAACCTGTACGCCGCCAACGCCCCGATCGTGAACCTCGGCGAGCGCGAGATCGGCCAGGAGTTCCAGAAGCGCGCGGCCTGGAACGCGGCCGTCGCCTCCGGCCAGGTCACCGCGTACAAGGTGGGCAACACCGTCACGGTCAGCGCGCCGGCCGGTGTTCAGGTCCAGGCCACCATGCCGACGGGAACTACTCAGAAGCTGGCCATCGGATCGACGGCCTTCGGTTCCGCGTACGCCGGTACGCTCTCCGGGTGGGTGGCACCGGGCGCGCTGCAGAGCTCCGTCACGCTGCAGCTGTCCTCGGGCTCCACCCCGGCGGCTCCGGCCGCCGTCGCACCGAGCGTCGCGGCCAAGTCCGTCCCGGCCCCGGCGCCGGCCGACAAGAAGGTGGTCCCCCAGGGGGTCGCCACTCCGGTCCCCGTCGGCCCCAGCGACAACTCCCGGACCAAGGCTCCGACCCTGGTCCCGGGCAGCGGAACCCCGGTGCCCGGTAAGGGCGTCGAGAAGAACAGCACCGGCAGCGTCGCCGGTGTGGCGATGAGCGCCAAGGCCTCCGGGGGGGCGGCCGAGCTCGACAGGAAGCACGCCGGCAAGCCCGGCGCCCGGTAACTCGTAAGACCCGATGGCGGGGCCGGGCCGGGCGACCCGGCCCGGCCCTGCCACGGCTCCCGTTCCGGCCACCCAGGCCGGACAACCGACGCAAGAACAGGAGGGGGGACAGGAGATGCGCGTCACCCTGCTCACCGAGGGGACGTATCCGCACCAGCACGGCGGCGTGAGCGTCTGGTGCGACCAGCTCGTTCAAGGCATGCCCGACGTCGACTTCGACGTCATCGCCGTCACCGGAACCGGTCACGAACCACTGGCCTGGGAGCTGCCCGCCAACGTGCGGTCCGTCACCACCGCACCGCTGTGGGGCCCGGCCTCCGAGGCCAGGGCACCGCGCGGCAGCGAGATGCGGCGCTTCCTCAACGCGTACGAGCGGTTCCTCCACTCCATCCTCGATCCGGTCTACACCACCCACTTCGGCACCGAGCTGTACGGCTTCGCCGACCTCGCCCGGCGCGGGCTGCTCAGCCCCGCGCTGCGCAGCGAGCGCGCCCTGCGCACCCTCCAGCACGTCTGGACCCGCGACTACCTCCCCACGGCCGTCTCCCGGCCGACCCTCCACGACGCCCTGAACGCCACCGACCTGCTGGAGCACGCGCTGCGTCCGCTCTCGGTCGAGCCGCCGACGGACGGTGTCGCCCACGCGGCCAGCGGCGGCCTCGCCACCCTCCCCGGGCTGATCGCCGCTCAGCAGTACGGCGTCCCGTTCCTGCTCACCGAGCACGGCATCTACCTGCGCGAGCGCTACCTCGGCTACCGCACCGGCCCGTACCGCTGGCCGGTCAAGGCGCTGCTGCTCGGCTTCTACCGGATGCTCGCCGAGGAGAGCTACCGGCAGGCCGCCCTCGTCACCCCCGGCAACCGGTACAACCGGCGCTGGGAGGAGCGCGGCGGCACCCCGTCCGAGAACATCCGGACCGTCTACAACGGCGTGGACCCGGCGGCCTTCCCGCCCGCCGGACCCGAGCCGGAGACCCCGACCCTCAGCTGGGCCGGCCGGGTCGACCCGATCAAGGACCTGGAGACGCTGATCCGGGCCTTCGCCATCGTCCGGCGCGAGATCCCCGAGGCGCGACTGCGGCTCTTCGGGGGCACGCCCAAGGGCGGCGAGGCGTACCGGGACGGCTGCATAGCCCTGGCCGCCGAGCTCGGCATCGCCGACGCGGTGGCGTTCGAGGGCCGCGTCGCCGACATCACCGACGCGTACGCGGCCGGCAACGTGGTCATGCTCTCCAGCATCAGCGAGGGCTTCCCGTTCACCCTGATCGAGGCGATGTCCTGCGGCCGCGCGACCGTCTCCACCGACGTGGGCGGCGTGCGCGAGGCCGTCGGCGACACCGGGCTGGTCGTCCCGCCGCGCGAGCCCGAGCCGATGGCCGCCGCCGCGATCGAGCTGCTGCGCGACACCGAGCGGCGCGGCCGGCTCGGCGAGCAGGCCCGGCTGCGGGTCATCGAGCAGTTCACGCTCCGCCAGAACATCGACGGCTTCCGCGGCATCTACACCGAACTCCTCGGCACCGCCCGGTGGATGCCGAACGGCATGGTGGCCGTCACCGACAACGTCCCCACCGACTGGGACCAGCAGCTCGCCGCCGCCCGGCCCCAGCCCAGCGAGGTGGGCGCGTGAGCGGTCCCATTCGTCTGGTTCCCGACGAGGCCGGCGCCGACCGGACGATGCAGCTGCGCACCCTGCCGCTCAAGCGCCGCCGTCCGGTGCTGCCGGCCCAGCCGGAGCCCGCGGAGGAGCTCGGCCTCTCCGCGGACCCGCTGGACGAACTCGCCGAGCGGCTGCACGACATCTGCGCCGATGCCGTCCACCCCTTCGAGATCGCGGCCTTCCTGGAGTCCGACGGCCTCTCCGACGAGCAGGCCGCACTCCTGTACGGCCGGCCCGACGCGTTCACCGTCGCCGAGGAGCTGTTCGAGAAGGTCGAGCGGCGCTACCCCGGCCCGAGCTCCGAGTTCGCCAACCCCTGGCGGGCCGATCCCTGGCGCTGCGTCGTGCGCGGCCTGGTGTTCGCCCTGCCAGGGCTCGGCTACCTGCTCGGCGCCAACCTGTTCGCGGCCACTCGGATGCGCTTCGGCCTGCCCTCCGGCATGCTCGCGCTCACGGTCGCGACGGTCGCCAGCTGGGCCTTCAACCAGGCGCTCGCGCACCGCGCGTACCGCTGGCTCAGCCGGCTACGGCGCCGGGAGTCCGCGATCTGCCTGAGCATCGGTGCCCCGATCGGCGCGCTGATCGCCGCCACCGCGGCGTACGTGGTCGGCGGGCCGCGCGGCTCGCTGTACTTCGCCGCCGGGCAGTCCGCCTACCTGGGCGCGGCGACCGTGCTGCTGGTGCTCGGGCGGGAGAAGTTCCTGCTGCTGGCGCTGGCGCCGGCCTCCGTCGGCGCGGGCGTGGTGCTCGCGGTGGACGTCCCGCAGGTCGTCCGGACCGTGGTGCTGCTGTCCTCGCTGGTGCTCGCGGTCGGCCTGGCCGTCCGGGAGCTGGTCGACTGCATCCGCGGCGACAAGGACGCCAAGGACAAGGACGCCGTCACGGTGAGGCTGCAGCTCCGCCAGGAGATCCCGCACCTGCTGTTCGGCCTGGCCTGCGGCACCCTCACCCTGATCGCCGGCCTCGGCGTGACCATCCACGAGGCGGTCAAAACCGGTGCCGCGCACGGCGCGCACACCACGCCGACCGGCCCGGCCATGATCGCGCTGACGCTCAGCCTCGGGCTCGCCGAGTGGCTGCTCTTCCGCTACCGGGCGATGGCCGTCGCCGCGCTGCGGGTCAGCCACACCTCGGGCGAGTTCGTCCGCCGGACCGGCGGAGTGCTGCTCGGCTGCCTCTTCATCTACCTCACCACCGTGGCCGCGCTGGACGCCGCCGCGACCGTCCTGTGGCCCGGCGCCCCCGCGCTCGGCGTCCCGCAGCTCGGCGCGCTGCTCCTCCTCGGCGGCTCACTCTGGCTGGCGCTGCTGCTGAACGCCTTCGGGCTGAGCTGGAGCACCGCCCTCATCTGTCTGGCCGCCGCGGGTGCCGAGAGCGCCGGGCTGCTGACCGGTGTGGATCCGACCCTCCTGCAGCTGATCGGCTGCGGGGCGGCCGCCTTCGTCCTCACCGCCATCGCCGGGCCCGTGCTCGGCCGCACCACCCAGCACCGCTGAACACCGGAACACACGCACGACCGAACCACGTGCACAGCTGAACACCTGTCACCGGCGAGAGCCGGTTCACGCCGGCCGGGCCACCACAGAGCGCCCGGCCGCCCCCGAGAACGAGAAAGCGAATCACGCATGAGCAGCGTCGCGGTTACCGGAGCCGAGGGCTTCATCGGCTCCCACCTCGTCGAGACCCTGGTCGCCGACGGTCACCACGTCCGCGCGATGGTCCAGTACAACTCCTTCTCCTCCTTCGGCTGGCTGGAGACCCTGTCCAAGGAGGTCCTGGACTCGGTCGAGATCGTCCTCGGCGACGTCCGGGACCCGGGCTCGGTCAACGACCTGGTCAAGGGCACCGAGGCGGTGTACCACCTGGCCGCCCTGATCGCCATCCCGTACTCCTACCGAGCCCCGCACTCGTACGTCGACACCAACGTCACCGGCACCCTGAACGTGCTGGAGGCGGTGCGCCACCTGGAGATCCCGCGCCTGGTGCACACCTCCACCAGCGAGACCTACGGCACCGCGCAGACCGTGCCGATCACCGAGGAACACCCGATCAACACCCAGTCCCCGTACGCCGCCTCGAAGGCCGGTGGGGACCGGCTGGCCGACAGCTACCACGCCAGCTTCGAGACCCCGGTCGTCACCCTGCGCCCGTTCAACACCTTCGGCCCGCGCCAGTCGATGCGCGCCGTCATCCCGACCGTGATCGCCCAGGTCGCGGCCGGCGAGACCGAGATCACCCTCGGCGACCTGCGTCCGACCCGTGACTTCATGTTCGTGAAGGACACCGCGAACGCCTTCCGCACGGTCGGCACCGCGCCTGCCGACACCGTGGTCGGCAAGACCTTCAACGCCGGCACCGGCGGCGAGATCTCGGTCGGCGACCTGGTCACCCTGGTCGGCAAGCTGATGGGCGTCGACCTGGTGGTGAAGGAGGACGAGCAGCGCATCCGTCCGACCAACTCCGAGGTCATGCGCCTGGTCGCGGACGCCACCAAGCTGCGGGGCGCCACCGGCTGGGCGCCCCGGTTCACGCTGGAGCAGGGCCTGGAGCAGACCATCGAGTTCTTCCGGGACCCGGCCAACCTGGCCCGCTACAAGACCGACATCTACAACGTCTGACCGCTGTACCGATCTTGCCAGCCCTGGTTTTCAAGGTTCGCGTCCTGCACTTCTTTCCGTGGGGGAAACACCATGCATGCAGTGATCCTGGCCGGCGGTAAGGGCGTCCGTCTCCGCCCGTACACCACCGCGCTCCCCAAGCCGCTCGTCCCGATCGGCGACCAGCACGCGATCCTGGAGATCGTGATGCGCCAGCTCGCCGCCGCGGGCTTCAAGACCGTCACCCTGGCCATCGGCCACCTCGGCCACATCATCCGCGCGTACGTCGGCAACGGCTCCCAGTGGGGCCTGCGGGTCGGCTACGCCGTCGAGGACAGCCCGCTCGGCACCATGGGCCCGCTGCTCACCATGCAGGACCGGCTGCCCGAGCACTTCCTGGTGATGAACGGCGACATCCTGACCGACCTGGACTTCGCCGGGGTGCTCAAGCACCACGAGGGGTCCGGCGCGCCGCTGACCATCGCCACCTACGCCCGCCAGGTCAAGATCGACTTCGGTGTGCTGACCACCGAAGCCGGCAGCATCACCGGCTTCCAGGAGAAGCCGAGCATCGACTACCGCGTCTCGATGGGCGTGTACGGCGTGTCCCGCTCCGCGCTCGCCAAGTACACCCCCGGCCTGCCGCTGGGCTTCGACGAGCTGGTGCTCGACCTGCTGGCCGCCAAGACCCCGCCGTCCTCCTACGACTTCGGCGGCTACTGGCTGGACATCGGCCGCCCGGACGACTACGACCGGGCCAACTCCGAGTTCGCGACCAACCGTTCGGTCCTCATGCCCTTCGAGACCACCGGCGCCGCCTTGAGCGTCGCGGAGCTGCCGATCCCGGCCGCCCGCACCGCCCAGGACGACGTCGAGGCGCCCGCCACCGCGGGCACCGAGAGCGACGGACGGGCCGCGTGAGGATCCTGCTTCTCGGCGGCGACGGCTTCCTCGGCCGCCACGCCACCGCCGTCCTGCGGTCACTGCCCGGCGCCACCGTGCTGACCGCGGGCCGGCGGCCCACTCACGACCTCCGGCTGGACCTGGCCACCGCCCAGGCCGGCCTGCTCGGCGAGGAACTGGCCGCGCTGGCCCCCGACGTGGTGGTCAACTTCGCCGGCGCGGTGGCCGGCAGCGCGGTCAAGCTCGCCGAGGTGAACGCACGCGGTCCGGCCGTGCTCTGCGAGGCGCTGCAGCTCGGCGCCCCGAAGACCCGGCTGGTGCACATCGGTTCGGCCGGCGAGTACGGCGTCTGCGAGTCGGGCAGCTCGCTGTCCGAGGAGGCCGACGCCCGCCCTGTCGGCGTGTACGGCGCGACCAAGCTGGCCGGCTCCCTCGCGGTGGCCGGCGCGCCGCTGGACGCGGTGGTGCTGCGGGTGTTCAACCCGGTCGGCCCGGGGGCACCGGCGGGCTCGCTGCCCGGCCGGCTCGCCGCCGAGCTGCGCCGGGTGGCCCCGGAGGGCGCCGACGGCGTCGTGAAGGTCGGGGACCTCTCCGCCTACCGCGACTTCGTCGACGCCCGGGACATCGCCCGCGCGGTCGGCCTGGCCACCGCCGCGGACCGTCCGCTCCCCCGGGTGCTCAACCTCGCCTCCGGGCAGGCCAAGCCGGTCCGGGCGATCGCCGACGGCCTGGTCGCGGCGGCCGGCTTCACCGGCCGGATCGACGAGAGCGGGGCGGGCTCCGAGCGTTCGGCCGCGGTCTCCTGGCAGCAGGCCGACGTGTCGGCCGCCGCCCGGGAGCTCGGCTGGCACCCGGAGACCGACCTCGCCGACACCCTGCGCGACCTCTGGCTCAGCACCGAGCCCGGCTCCGACCCGGTCGTCGGATGACCGGGACCACCTCCGACGGCCGCCTGCTGGTGCCGCTGTACGTCCACCCCGCGGTGGACCCGGCGGCCTGGCGGGCGGTCGCCGCCGCCGACCCCGGCCGGATCGCCGCCGTCGTGCTCAACCTCGCCGACGGCCCGGGCGAGACCCCGGACAACGTCTTCGCCGAAGCCGCGGAGGAACTCCGCGCGGCCGGCCTGCCGTTGGTCGGCTACACCGACACCGATTACGGCCGACGGCCCCACGCGGCCGTGGTGGCCGACATTTTGACGTATCGTCAGCGACATGGCATCACCGGCGTCTATTTCGATCAAGTCGCCTGCCACCCGGGCGCGTTGGCGCACTACCGGCGGCTGGCCACGGCGGCCAGGGCGGCCGGCTGCGGCACCGTCGTGTTCGGCCACGGCCAGCACCCGGACCCGGGGTACGCCGAGGTCGGTCTGGCCGACCTGCTGGTCACCTTCGAGGGCACCTGGGAGTCCTATCGCGAGATGACCCTCCCGCTGTGGACCGGCCGCCACGCGGCCTCCCGCTTCTGCCACCTGGTGTACGACGTCCCGGCCTACCAGGCACCGGACGTCACCGCGCTGATCGCCGCCCGACGGGCCGGCGTCGGCTGCGCCGTCCCGGGCTCCGGGGAGAACCCCTGGAGCACCCTTCCCCACGGTCTGACCGCCGCTGAACTGACCTGACCAGATCCGGAGTTCGACAACCGTGAACCGCCGTACCCGGCCCTTACTGGCCGCCGTCGCCCTCACCACCGCCCTGCTGGCCACCTCGTGCAGCAGCTCCGGCTCGGGGGACGACAACAGCCCGTCGGCCGAGGACTCCCCGAGCAACTCGCCCGTGGCAACAGCCCCCGGTACACCCGGGACCCCGAGCGCCACCGACGCCCCCAGCACCCCGGCCACCCCCGGCACGCCCACCACGCCCGCGGCGACCGGCACGCCGTCCGCCCCGGCCACGTCCTCGGCCCCGGGCACCCCGGGCAGCACCACCGCCCCGCCGCCGTCCGGCGCCCGCTGGCAGCCCACCCCGGGCCTCGCCTGGCAGTGGCAGCTCGGCGGCGGCGTGGACCAGTCGGTGGACGTCCCGGTCTACGACATCGACGGCTTCGAGAACGACGCCTCGGTGGTC
>NZ_JAHTKP010000048.1 GCF_019192735.1 Kitasatospora aureofaciens | reverse complement strand
CCCGCCGCTATCTGCCTGAGGGCAGCATGGACCAGCTCTACCCTGGCGAGCAGGCTCGCGACCAACTACCACCCACCGCATGACCGTTGGCAAACGACCACTACACCACTTCACGGGACATGACCCCGAAACTGGGGTCCAGCAGACGCGGCGCCTCGGCGCCGCCGCGTTTCTCCCAGGCCTGGAAGACGAATCCCAGAAAGTCGCCGTTGCCCGAGAAGTGAGTGCCGAGCGTGGGGCTGATGCGCGGGACCGCACTCCGGTTCCGCAGCAGCAGATAGGGGGTGCCGAGCGCTCCGGCGGCGAGAATCAGTCGGCGCGCCCTGACGACGCACCGTTCGGCGTGGTCCGGTCCGTCCTCATCCCCGTCCAACGGGCGCTTGAGGTACGAGATCGCGAATTCATCGGCGGTGCGCTCGAAGGAGCGCACCTCGCAGCCTGTGCGGAGCACGGCACCGTGCCGCTTGGCGGCGCTGAGGTAGGTGAGGTCCAGGGTATTCTTGCTACCGAAGTTACACCCGAGATCGCACTCGCCGACGAGTCGGCAGGTGTAACGCGGTACACCGTGCAGGTTCTGCTCACCGCCGAGAATGGGAACCCCGGGCACCGGCTGCTGACCCGGGTTGCCGAAGGTCACGGCCAGTGGGGGTAACTCCCAGTCCAAACCCAGGAGATGGGCCGCCTCCCGCATGGCGGCGGTCTTCGGCGTACTGCGATAGGGCTCCCCGTGGGAGGGGTAGGCCTGCACTCCCATCACGGTCTCGACCTGCTTGTAGTGCGGAACGAGCTGGTCGTAGGTGATCGGCCAGTACTCGCCGTCCGCGCCCGCGGAGTCGTCCTGAGGGAACCAGTTCTCGGGCTTGCGCAGCAGGACGTTGGCGTAGATCAGCGAACCCCCGCCGAGTCCGCTGCAGACGACG
Organism: Kitasatospora aureofaciens; assembly: GCF_019192735.1. GTDB lineage: Bacteria > Actinomycetota > Actinomycetes > Streptomycetales > Streptomycetaceae > Kitasatospora > Kitasatospora aureofaciens_A. The sequence goes on along the minus strand of NZ_JAHTKP010000048.1, from coordinate 55,493 downwards.
GCATCGAGGTCCGAGAAGCTCCACACATCGAACATGCCGTACAGCCCGTGATCCGGGGCCCAGAAGTTCGCGGCGGTGGCGTGCGGACCGCGCGGGAAGCTGCCCGGCGGGAACGCCTTTCCGCGTTCGAGCAGGCACACACTCTTTCCGGCCTCCGCCAGCCGGAACGCCATGACCGAGCCGCCGAAGCCGGACCCGACCACCACCGCATCGAAGAAGTCCATGTCGGCCGCCTCCACGAGGCACGGGCAACTGCACAGGACAGACGAACGACCGTGTACTCCCATCGTGGCGCAGCCGGTCGCCCCGCGCATGCCGTGGCAGCGTCGCCCACGGCCGGCCTACCGGCCGGCCCGACCAGTAACCGAATGGGCCAGGCAGGCGTCAGCCGATCTTCCGGACCACCTCGGGGGAGTCGCCGGTTTCGTTGCTCACGTCGTCGCGAGCGCCCTGGAAGCCGACGAACGTCGGGACGACGAGCACATCCCGCGCGAGGCCGGTCTCGCGCTGTTCGACGCCTTCGCCTCGACGGAGAAGACGTTGCACGCCAACGCGGGCAAGCACCAGGAACTGCCCAGGTTCGAGGCCGACAGCGCAGTCCGGTTCTTCGCCCGCCACCTCGGCCGGGCCGCCGCAACTCCGGCCTGACATAACCGGCCTCGGCGCCCGGCCACCGGCCCGGCGCCGAGGCCGACTTCGCCTCGCTGTTCGAGGTCGCCGCACGTGCGGCGGGCCTGCGCCGACAGGCGGGAGGCACAGGCGCAGGCGGGCGGCAGGGGGATCCGGAATTCGTTATCACCCCGTAACCCATCGGCCCGGAGCACGGGCGTTACCGTTGTCGACGCTTGGTCAACTCCACACCCTCACACGGGAGTAGCCATGTCCGACGCCCGTCGAGGCACCACTCGACGCACCGCTCGACGCACCCTCGTCGCCTCCACCGCCCTGCTGACCGTGCTCGGCAGCGGAGTTCCGGCCGTCGCCGCCACCGCCCCCGCCCTCGTCCAGGCTCCGCTCGTCCACCACGGCGGTGGTGTACTGCGCAGCACCAGCGGCAACTGGGCCGGCTACGCCGCCACCGGCGGCATGTTCACCAGCGTCAGCGCCAGCTGGGTCCAGCCGTCCGTCTCCTGTGCCGGCACCAACACCTGGTCGAGTTTCTGGGTCGGCCTCGACGGGGACGGCAGCAACACGGTCGAGCAGATCGGCACCGAGGCCGACTGCTCCGGCGGCTCGCCGGTGTACTCCTCCTGGTACGAGATGTACCCGCAGTACCCGTCCAACTTCGGCAACACCGTGCGGCCCGGTGACCATTTCACCGCGAGCGTCACCACCAACGGCTCCGGGTCGTTCACGCTCACCCTGTCCGACACCACGCAGGGCTGGAGCCGCACCGTCAACAAGTCGCTGCGGAGCGCCGCCCTGGCCTCCGCCGAGGTGATCGCCGAGGCCCCGTCCAGTTCCTCCGGCGTCCTCCCGCTCTCCGACTTCGGCTCCGTCTCCTTCACCAGCGCCACGGTCAACGGACGGAGCCTCGGCTCGTCGAACGCGTCGAGCATCACCATGGCCTCGGGCGGCGTCACCAAGGCCACCACCTCAGGGCTCAGCGGCGGCACCGCCTTCTCGGTGACCTGGAAGCACAGCTGACGACCGTTCCTGAACAGTGATCAGGAGTGATCGTGAAGATCGACTCTGTCACTGCGCGCATCCCGAACGGTTTTGGGTGCGCTGGTCGCCCGCGTTCTCTGGTTCCCTGTCCGGGCGTGCGGCTCTTGGCTGCGGTCCGTGACGGGGCGGCGGGTTTCCTCACGCCCCCGGTCACCTGGTCCGGCCTGGGCGGTCCGATGCCCGTGCACATCGCTCTGGTGTGCGCGGGGCGGTGTCGTCCGTCGCCGGATCGGGTGTCCGAGGGCGCGTCGTCCGATGGCCACCGCTGCCGCCTGGTGGCGGGTGGTGGCGCGGGTCTTCGTGGTGAGGGGCTTCTTCCAGTGCCGGTCTCCCCACAGACTGGTGTAAGCGGGATCGACGGCGATCACCGACAGGCCGTGCTCCGCGCACATCGCCAGCAGGCGGGAGCGGAGGCGGCCGGTGGGGATGCCGGAGATCAGCTGCCGCAAACGCTTCTTCCGGCCGTGCTTCTCGCGGGACTTGGAGTCGGTGAAGTCGAGGTCTTCGACCGCGATCGCGCGCACGCCGGTGCCGGTGGCCCAGTGCAGGAGTTGGGTGAGAGCGTGGCGCAGCTGCGCGTCCCGGTGGTTCGCGTTGCCGGTCAGGTCGTAGTCGAAACGGCGGGGTTCGCCGACCGGGTTGCCGTGCACGTCGAGGTGCCAGGCCGCCAGGTGGTCGGCGTTCGTGTCGACGCCGACGACGCCACCGGTCCGCAGGCTGTCCAGGAGAACGACGGGCAGGTCTTTGCGGGTCCACGACGCGTCGAGGTACCAGCGGTCGCGTTCCACGTCCAGGTGGATGCGGTAGGCGACGGCCCGGTTCGCTTCGATGCGGTCGGCCCATTCGTCCCCACGATGGGGGAAGCTCACGCGGGCGGCCGGCGTGTACCGGCCGTGCGGGGAGTTCGCCAGCCCGGCGAGTGGCGCGGGGAGCTTGATGCTGATCTCGCCGGCGGGGGTGACGCGGATCGTCTCGTTGCCGAACCGTTTGCCGGACTCCCCGTCAGCGGACAGGAACCAGCGCGCGGCCTCCCAGCGGTCCCGCCACTGCGCCTCGGTCATTCCCGCAGCGGTGAGGTTGTGCCGGGTGTTGGCCAACTTCCTTCCGCCCCGCAGCACGCGCACCCGTCCGGCTTCCCGGTCGGCCCGCACCTGAGCGGCCCGGTCCTCCAGTACCGCCAGTCGACGCGACTTGGCGAACCACTCGTGCGCCGAGCGGTAGCCGCCCGGGGCCTTCCTGGTGCCCTTCTCGCCGATCGGCAGGGACAGCCGGTGCCGGATGGTCCTGGTCCCGGATTCCAGGCCCTGAATGTGGGCGAACTGCGCCCGGCGGGACAGCCCCCACTGCGCATGCGTCGCCCCCGTGACCGACCCCGCCCAGCGGGACGACGACTCGGCCGTCAGCTCCCGCTTCCGCGCCGCCCACGTGTCCGTGGAGTGATCCAGACCGTCGGCGCAGCGCGCCTTGAGATCGCGGGAGGCCAGCGAGCCCATGTGCTCGCCGACCAGCCGCAGAACCTTCTCGTCCTCCGGCGTGAGGCCCTTCAGCCGGTCCCGTATACACACACCGCTGGCAGGATCGGCCACGAACGACCGGGCGATCTGCCGCAACGTCTTCTTCTCGGACACGACAAACCACCTCCCCGACGACCGATCCGGATCAAGACACCAGCACCCTACACACACCATCAGAACGCCACAAAATCAAGCAAATAGCCGCATATTCAGCACATCCGACAACACCACTAAACAGACCTTATGAACACTCAGTGACACTCAACCGCCAGCAGTTCGCCACCCCTGGCGCCGGCGTCGATCACCGAGGAGGTGATCGACACCGGCGCCCGGACCCCGAGCCTTACGGCAGGGTCACCCCCACGGTCGCGGCCCAGATGCTGTCATTCGAGGCCGTGGGCGCGACCGCGCTGCCCCAGGCCAGCACCAGCCGGGTCGGCGACAGTGCGGAGAACCCGAACGTGTCGCCGGGCCACACCGTGCTCGTCCCGAAGTTCTGCGAGACCTGGACGGGAGCCGACAGCCACCCTTGCGTCGTCGAGAACGTCCGGAGGTACTGCGCGTAGCCGCGCGGGTCGCTGCTCGACAGCCAGCCCACGTACGCGATCCCCGGGGGCCCGGCGACGACCTGCATGATGTGCGGCACGTTCAGCGTGTCCGTGGGCACCTGGACCGGCCTCGACCAGGTCGCGCCGTGGTCCCGCGAGTAGGAGAGCCACCCGGTGTCGGTGTTGGGGCCCTGGGTGTCCCAGGTCGCGTACAGCGTCCCGTCCGGACCGAGCGCCTCGCTGCCGTCGATCCACCACTCGCTGTTGTTCATCGTCCCGGCGTCGGCGCCGATCCGCACCGGCTGCGACCAGGTCGCGCCGCCGTCGGTGGAGCGGGTCGCGTAGGTGTACGCGACGGTCAGGTTGTCGGTGGGGACGTTGGTGACGACGTAGCCCTGGTAGATCACGTCGAGCGAGCCGTCCGGCTCGACCACGATCGGCGCGCTGTCCGCCCCGCTGTTCGGGTAGCCGGGGCTGATGTGCGACATCGGGCTCCAGGTCCGGCCGCCGTCGGTGGACTTCTGCAGCACCGCGTTGACGTCTCCGGTGGCGAACGCGCAGCTGCCGGTCGGCGAGCAGACGAACGTCACCGCCGCCGCGCTCGGCCCGTAGTCCCACGTCAGGTACAGCGTGCCGTCCGGGCCGACGGTGATGAAGTCGCGGTCGCCCCAGTTGTTCGCATCCGGCGGGACGATCGAGCCGGCGGTCTTGAACGTGGCGCCGTGGTCGGTGCTGACGTCGACGACGGGGTAGCTCTGGCCGGAGCGGGAGACCATGAAGGCCACGTAGACCGTGCCGTTCGGCGCCACGGTGATCGCCGGGTCCCAGGACCGGCCGCCGTTCTGTCCGACGCTGCCCGGCAGGGTGACCGGCGCGCCGAACGTGGCGCCGCCGTCCAGGGAGCCGGAGAATCCGATGCCCTTGCAGCCGATCCACGCGTCGTAGACGGCGTTCACCGCCGGGTCGACGGCCTGGATGGTCTCGGCGTTCTGGCCTGCGCACGAGGCCGAGATGTTCGTCGGCGTGCTGATGGTGTAGGAGGCGGCCGGCGCGCCGGTCGGCGGGGCGGCTTCTACGGAATGGTTCGTCAGATTGGAGGAGTTGGCGGCGCTTTGGGTGGCGCCGGCCGGTGCGGCCTGCGCCGGGCCCCCCGTGAGGGCGAGCACGGTGAACCCGGCACAGAGGCCGGCTATCAGGGATCTGAGCGTGGCGCGAGGTGCGTGCACGAGCTGATCTCCTTAGGGCGGACGGGACTTGGGGAAGTAGCAGGCCTGCGAGAGCAAAGCTCCGTCCTGCCCCCGGACGGATTCCCACAACCGTCACTTCCGAAGCGTGCGACAACGCCGTGAACCGTACGGCAGGTTCAGCGGCGCCCGTTCGCGACGATGCGCAGCCCGTCGACGGCGAGGCGGGCGACGGTGCCGATCGCGGCGTCGGCGGCGGGGAGGGTGATGCTGGTGGCGGCGGCGCGACCGCGACGCGACCGCCGGATCGATCCGCTTTCCCCACGCACGACCATCGAGTACGACCATCGAGGAGATCACTGATGACGCCTGCGCTCCGGCACTCCCGTACCGCGCTGCCGGCCGCGGTCCTGCTCGCGGCCGCCCTGCTGACCGGATGCGCCACGAGCGGCACCAGCGCGCCGCCGACGGCAGCAGGCACGGTCGCGCCCACGTCAAATACCGACGCATTCAAGGAACTTGAGCAGCACTTCGGCGCCCGCCTCGGCCTGTACGCGCTGGACACCGGCAGCGGCCGGGAGGTCACCTACCGCGCGGACGAGCGGTTCGCGTTCGCCTCCACGATCAAGTCGCTCGCCGCCGGGACCCTCCTGCACCACGCCTCCGACGAGGAACTGGACAAGGTGGTCACCTACCACGCGGAGGACCTGCTGAAGTGGGCGCCGATCACCTCGCAGCACGTGGCCACCGGCATGCGGGTGCGCGATCTGGCCGCGGCCGCCATCGAGTACAGCGACAACACCGCGGCCAACCTCGTCACGGCCGAGCTCGGCGGCCCGGCGGCCGTCCAACAGGCCCTGCGCGACCTCGGCGATCCGACCACCAACGTCAACCGCACCGAGCCGACCCTCAACGAGGCCACCCCGGGCGACCCCCGCGACACCAGCACGCCCCGCGTCCTCGCCGCCGACCTGCGCCGCTTCGTGCTCGGTGACGTCCTGGCGGACGCCCGGCGCCGGCTGCTGACCGACTGGCTGGTCGGCAACACCACCGGCGGCCCGTACATCCGCGCCGGCGTCCCCGCCGGCTGGAAGGTCGGCGACAAGACCGGCAACGCGGGCTACGGCACCCGCAACGACGTCGCCGTCGCCTGGCCGTCCGGTGGCCGCAGTCCGGTGGTCATCGTCGTACTGTCCGACCGCGGCAAGCCGGACGCCACCTCCGACGACGCCCTGATCGCCCAGGCGACGCGGGCCGCTGTCGGCGCCCTCGGCTGATCCGCACCAGGCCCGCCCACCGGGGTGGGTGTACCCCTGAGCGGGGGCACAGGGGCACTACAGCTTGATCACCTCCCGGACGGTGTGGAGGTGGACGAGGACGTCGTAGGCCCGGCCGATGGCGATCTCGGGGATCCTGTCGTTCGAGGTCTGCCGCGGGGCAGGCGGGTGATCGTCCGTCAAGCTCCGTTGTCAGTGCCTCCCCATAGTGTGGAGACATCACTCGGGGAGCGTCGGAAAAGGAGCAGAAATATGTCCACAAACAAGATCCAGCACAAGGTGAATCACGTCGCGCTGGTAGTGGACTGTTCAGGTTCCATGCGCCAGCACCAGAGTCAACTCATCCGCGTCGTGGACGAGTTCGTGGCGGGCTTGAAGGCCGAGTCGGACAGCCTCGGTCATGAGACCCGGATCAGCCTCTACTCCTTCGACCACAAGGTGGAGAACCTGGTCTGGGACATGGACGTGAAGCATCTGCCGTCCATGCGGGGTCTGTACAAGGTCAACAATGGCGCTACGGCCCTCATCGAGGCCTCTCTGAAGTCCCTGGACGACCTGGGCCATATCTGGGAGGCGTACGGCGAGCACAGTTTCCTCCAGATCGTGGTGACGGACGGCGAGGAGAACGCCTCCGGCGGTGACATACGGCACGATGGCGACATGGCCATTCTCGGCCCCTGGCTCGACAGGATCGCGGCGAAGATGGGTGCGCTTCCGGGCCACTGGACTTCCGCGATCCTCGTTCCGAACTCCCTGGCGAAGCGAACCGCCCAGAACTACGGCTTCCCCGCCGGAAACATCGCCATCTGGGATGCGGATTCCCAGGAGGGTGTCGAGGAGGCGATCGGTACCGTGCGCGCTGCCGCCACCAGCTTCCTCCGTGGCCGCGAGAAAGGCGTGCGCGGCACGAAGAACCTGTTCGCGGTCGGCCAGGACATCTCGGTCGACGACGTGCGGGCGAACCTCGAACCGATCCCGGCCGACAAGTACCGACTCCTGAAGGTCGACACGGAGGTCGAGATTCGATCCTTCGTCGATTCGCATCCGGGCGTGACGTACGAACGCGGGTCGTGTTACTACCAGCTGGGCACCCGGGTTCAGGTTCAGCCCGACAAGGAAGTCATCGTGGTCGAGAAGGACACCGACCGCGCATACACGGGCGACGCGGCACGCAGTCTCCTGTTCGGCACGGGTGTCCAGGGGACCGTCTCCGTGAAGGCGGGGCGTAATCCCAAGTTGGAGGTATACGTGCAGAGTCGTTCGGTGAACAGGAAGCTCAAGCCGAATACGCGTCTGCTCATCATGCTCTGAAATGCACGAGAAGGGCGTAGAGCAGGTGGTCCAGGACCAGTTGCGAAGCGTCGTCCAGTCGTGGACCTCACCCGATGTCGGTTCCGCGAGCACGGTCGTGCACGGCCCGGCCGCCGTCCTGGCGGAGATCAAGGCAATCGCCGCGATCACCACGAGCGGCACCAACCGAACCGGCTGCCCATTGTGGCCATGCCGCAGGGTCTGCCGCGCCCTGTTCCAACTCTTCTGTGCGGTAGTCGAGTTCGGCGTGCTGCGAGCGGAGCTGACGGGTCAGCGCCCGACGTTACCCGAGCGTCCCCGTGGTGGGCAGCAAGCGGCCGACTTCCCCCGACGCCGGCGGGCCCGCTCAGCCGGCCCAGCGCAGGACCGCGCCGAGGCCGCCGGGCGGCCCGGGGACGGTGTCCGGGACAAGCAGGGCCTCCGCTCCGGCGGCCGCGGCGGCGCGCAGCAGGGCGTCGGCGGCGGGGGCCTGTTCCGGGTGGCCGACGCCCATGCTGCGGATGTCGGCCCGGTGGACGCCGATGTGCTCGGGCCGCGGGCCCGTCCAGACCGGGCGCTCCGGGTCGTGGCCGCCGCTCGGCTGGACGAGCAGCGCGGCGAGCTGGTGCTGCCGTGCCGCGCTGACGACGGCGGGCACGCCCCGGGCGGCGGCGCCGGGCGCGGTCTCGGTGCCGGCGCCGTCGGTGGCGTGTTCGCCGGGCCGTCCCAGGCCGGCGCGGAAGGCGTTCAGCACGGTGTCCAGGTGCCGCGTCCGGTGGTCGTCCCAGGCCTCGCCGATCCGCCGGTCGAACACGTCGCGGGCGATGCCGTCGGCCCGGCCGCCGCCGTCGACCTCGACGGTGACCGGCCGGAGCTGCTGCGGCAGTCGCTCGTGGACCGCCCGGCGCTCGCGGACGCCGCCGGTGAGGACAAGCAGGCGGGCGCCGCTGTCGGGCCAGATCCGGGCGAGGTGGTCGGCGATGATCCCGGCGGTGCGCTCCCAGGTGTCCTCGACCCGGTGCCGGTAGTGCCATTCGTGGCGGTCGGTGGGCGGGGCGTGGTGGCCACGCCCCTGCCACTGCGGTCCTTCGACGGTGCCGATGGGCGCGGTGCCGTCGAGGTCGCGCCGCTCCAGTTCGGCGCCCGTCCGGTCGATGGCGGCGACCAGGCACCGGGGCGCCGCGTCGTCCAGCATGCCGAGCAGCGGGGCGGTGTGCGGCAGCGGCGCCCACGTGGCGGCGACGTCCGGCGGCGAGACGGCGAGCGGGACGTCGAGTGCGACCTCACCGTCCGTGGCGAACAGCGCGCGCCCGGGCGGGGAGCCGGCGGCCGGTTCGCGGGCCAGCTGGTCACGGACGGCCGCGCAGGTGCGCTCGTCGGTGCCGAGATCGGCGAGCCGGTGTACGGCGGCGCGGTCGATCAGCGCCCGACGCTGGGCGGCGTCCTCCGTGGCGCGGGAGGTGTCGAGGTAGACGGTGGCCCAGGGGCCGGGCCGGTCGAGCAGCGGGGTGAGAAACGCGAGGTCCATGGCGGCCTCCCGAGATCGGTGGCTCACTCGCGCACCTACCCGCCTGGGGCCGGGGAACACCCGGCGGCCGAGGCTCCGCCGTCGGCTCCCCGGCCCCCGCGGCTCGCACCGGCCCGTCCTGCCCGGCCCCAGCGGACGCCGGCCCCGGCCCTGCAGGAGCCGGTTCAGCAGGACCTGGCCAGCAGCTCCCGGTTGCGCAGGCCGTGCGTCACGCCTCCGCGACGGCTTCCAGCGGGCTCAGGGCGGCTGCCCGGCGGGCCGGGACGGCGGCGGCGACCGCACCGATCGCGAGGGACACCAGGCACACAAGGAGCAGCGTCCCCCAGGGCAGTGCCAGGGAGTACTGCTCCATCGCGCCGTTGGCCAGTGCGCCGACCGCCCAGGCGCTGACGAGTCCGCCCGCCAGGCCCAGCAGGGTGCCGAACGCGGCGACGATCACGGCTTCCAGCCGGATCATCCGGCGGATGCCGGCGCGGTCCATCCCGATGGCGCGCAGCGCGCCGATCTCGCGGGTGCGTTCGGCGACCGACATGGCCAGGGTGTTCACGATGCCGAGCGAGGCGATCACGACGCCGATGGCGAGCATCCCGTACATCAGGGTCAGCAGGTTGCCCATGGTGCCGGCGGCCTCGTGGACGAGTTGCCGTCGGTCCTGCACCTTCAGCAGCGGGTTGTTGCCGACGGCGGTCCGCAGCCGGTCCTCGGTGCTCGTGGAGCTCGCGCCGCCATCGGTGCGGACGAGTATCCGCTGGACGGAACCGGGCTTGAAGCTGTTCCGCTGTACGTCGTTGCGGGCGCCGAGCGCATCGTGGGCGGTCGGGTTGTCCTTGTAGACGCCCACGACGGTGTACGCGGTGTACGTGGTGACGTCCTGGTTCCGGCCGATGCGGGCGTTGACCTGGCTTCCCGTCCTCAGGCCGTTCTCCCGGGCGGTGGTGCTGGAGACGGCGATCCGGCCCGGCCCGAGATCCTTCACGGAGCCGCTGACGAAGTCGAGCCTCATGACGTCGTTCACGGTGTCGGGGTCGACGCCGGAGACGGTCCGGACGCCGCCGCCGATGAACAGGGTGGAGTCCGTGACGGCGCTCGCGGTCCGCACCCCGGGCGTGCCGGCCACCCGCTGTACGGCGGCCTGGTCGACGCCGGTCGTGGTGTTGCCGGTGCTGATCACGTAGTCGGCGCCGAGGCCGGCCGCGGCCTGGCGGTCGAGGGCCTGCCCGGTGGAGTTGCCGATGACGGCGAGCCCGGTGACCAGTGCGGTGCTGATCAGCAGGGTGGCGGCGGTGGCCGCGGTGCGCCTCGGGTCGCGCAGCGCGTTCTGCTGTGCGAGGTGTCCGGCGATCCCGAGGCGGCCGGGCCGTCGTCCGGCCAGCCGTCCCGCCAGCCGGATCACCGGGACGGCGAGCAGCGGCGCCAGCACGATCAGGGCGACGACGAGGACGCCGCAGCCGAGCATCGCGCTGCGCAGGTTCTCCTCCGAGGCGTCCTTCGCCCCCGTGAGCGAGATCAGCATGCCGGTGCCGAGGGCGAGGAGGGCCAGGCCGACGACGGCACGGATGCGGGATCGGCCGGTGGGCGGCTGCTGTGCCGTACGCAGCGCCTCGATCGGCGCGATCCCGGCCGCCTTGCGGGAGGGCAGCCAGGCGGCGAGGACGGTGACTCCCACGCCCACCGCGAGCGACGCCATGACGGGGCGCGGGCCGATCACCAGGGGGCCGTGGGGCAGCGCGTTCCCGTCGGTGCTCAGGGCGTCGGGCAGCACCGAGGCGATGCCGAGGCCGAGGAGGAAACCGGCTGCCGATGCGGCGAGGCCGACCAGGGAGGCCTCGGCGAGGACGGAGCGGACCACCTGACGGCGTGAGGCGCCGATCGCCCGCAGCAGCGCGATCTCGCGGGTGCGCCGGGTGACGAGCATGGTGAAGGTGTTGACGATGAGGAACGAGCCGATGAACAGCGCGACTCCGGCGAAGACCATCGGCATCTTCGCGTAGCCACGGGTCAGGGTGCCGACGTAGACGGCCTGCTGGGCGGCCTGGGCAGCGCCGGTGGTCGCCTCGGCCCGGTCGGCGGGGAGCACGGCGGTGACTCGGCGGGCGAGCTCGAACTGGTCGGTGCCGGGCGCGGCGGACACATCGATTCCGGTGTACTGGCCCGGGGATGCGAACAGCTTCTGGGCGGTCGCCCTGTCGAACAGGACGAGGGTGCCGCCGGCCGTCACCCGGGTGTCCTTGGTGGTGACGATGCCGGTCAGCCGCTTGGTCATGGCCGGACCGTCGGTGGCCAGTGTGATCGTGTCGCCGATGCCGACGTGACCGGCGGCGGCGGTGCCGCTGTCCACGGCGATCTCGTCGCTGGTGGTCGGGGCGTGGCCCTCGATCAGGGGATAGCGGCTGTCGTTGCCGTCCTTGCTGTCCTTGCCGTCCTTGCCCGGTACGTAGGCGCCGGCCAGGTTCGCCCCCGACCTGACGCGCAGCGGAGTGCCGTCTGCCGCGTTCAGGACGGCCGAACCGTCGACGGAGGGCCGCACGGCGGCGACGCCCGGCACGGTCGCGAGCGTCCGCGCGAGCGCGTCGTCGAGCACGCCGTCCTGCTGGTCGGTCTGCTGGTCGTTCTGTCGGCTCGCGGCGGCCCTCGGCGGGGACTCCTTCGCGGTCACGGTGACCGCGATGCCGGCGAAGTTCTTCGACGCGGCGGCGCGGTAGGCCTCGGCGGTCGAGTCCGCGAAGACAAGGGTCCCGGAGACGAACGCGACACCCAGGCAGACCGCGAGGACGGTCATGGCCAGACGGGCCTTGTGCGCCAGGACGTTGCGCAGGGCTGTGCTCAGCATGGGCAGCTTTCGGGAACGTGGGAGGAACGGGGATGTGCGGACGTACAGCACAGGCGCGGGTCAGCTGGTGCGTGAGCGGGCGTCGAAGGTCTTCATGACGTCGAGGACCCGGTCCGGGGTGGGGTGTGCCATCTCGTCGACCAGGCGGCCGTCGGAGAGGAAGACGACGCGGTCGGCGTATCCGGCGGCGACGGGGTCGTGGGTGACCATGACCACGGTCTGGCCCAGCTCGCGTACCGAGTCCCGCAGGAAGCCGAGGACCTCGGTCCCGGCGCGGGAGTCGAGGTTGCCGGTGGGCTCGTCGGCGAAGATGATCGCGGGGCGGGAGGCCAGCGCGCGGGCGACCGCGACGCGCTGCTGCTGCCCGCCGGACAGCTGTGCGGGCCGGTGGGCGAGGCGCTGGGAGAGGCCGACCATGGAGACCACGCGGTCCAGCCACTGCCGGTCGGGGCGGCGTCCGGCGATGGTCAGCGGCAGCGTGATGTTCTCCAGCGCGGTCAGCGTCGGCAGCAGGTTGAACGCCTGGAAGATGAAGCCGATCCGGTCGCGGCGCAGCTGGGTGAGCTGCCGGTCACTCAGCGTGCTCAGTTCGGTGGTGCCGATGCGGACGGAGCCGGAGCTGGGTGTGTCGAGCCCGGCGGCGCAGTGCATGAGGGTGGACTTGCCGCAGCCGGAGGGGCCCATGATCGCGGTGAATTCGCCTTCGCGGAAGCCGATGCTGACCCGGTCCAGGGCTGTGACCTCGGTTTCGCCGCTGCCGTAGGTCTTCGTCAGGTCGGTGGTGGCGGCCGCGATCCCGGGCGTCGTCTGCAACGCGTGCGGGAAGCTGGGGGCGGTGATCACGGGGACTCCTCTTCGGGTGCGGAAGCGTGCACTTCGAAGGGTGTCCGGGGGACGTATCGGGGCCTGGGCAGCCGTGTATCGGCGTGCGCGCTGGTTCGTAGCAGTTGTGTAGGGGTGTGCAGGGGTGTGCGCCGGGCGGTCAGGCCGGCAGGCGCAGGGTGGCGACGGCGCCGCCGTCCGGGGCGTTGTCCAGGCGCAGCTCGGCGCCGAGGAGCCGGGTCTGTCCCAGGGCGATGGTCAGGCCCAGGCCGTGGCCCGAGCCGCGCTCCGTGGCGCCGGTGTGGAAGCGGCGCGGGCCGTGGAGCAGCAGGTCCGCCGGGAAGCCGGGGCCGTGGTCGCGCACGACGACCGTACGGCCTTCGACGGTGACCTCCACCGGGGCCGCTCCGTGCCGGTGGGCGTTGACGACGAGGTTGCTGACGATCCGCTCCAGGCGGCGAGGGTCGGTCTCCACGGTCGTGGCATCCCCTGCGCCCGGCGCCTCGCCAACGGTGACCTCGGTGTCGATGACCTCGCCGACGCTGACCTCGGTGTCGAAGCCGGTGCGCGCCACGGCCTCGGAGACGACGGCGCCGAGCGGCACCCGGGCGCGAACGGGCTGTTCGACACCGGCGTCCAGGCGGGAGATCTCCAGGAGGTCCTCGACCAGGCCGCGCAGATCGCGCACCCGGGCACGGAGCAGATCCTCCGTCTCACCGGGCGGCAGCAGGTCGGCAGCGGCCAGCAGACCGCCGACGGGGGTGCGCAGCTCGTGGGCGACATCCGCGGTGAACCGGCGCTCGGTCCGCAGCCGTTGGCCGAGACTGTCGGCCATGAGGTCGACCGTGGCGGCGATGTCGGCCACCTCGTCGCGGCCCTTGGTGGGCCCGGTTCGCGCGTCGAGGTCCCCGGCGGAGATCCGGCTCGCGGTCTCGGAGACCCTCCGCAGCCTGCGGGCGAGCAGCCCGGCGCCGTAGACCGCCAGGGGCGCGGCCGCCGCGAGCGCGACCAGCGAGGCCAACGTCATGGTCACGTCGAGCCGGTGCAGCCCGTAGAGCTCGTTGCTCATGTTGACCTGGACGGCGAGGACCGGGCTGCCGGGGCCGCCGGTCCGCTGGGCGGCCCAGACGCTCGGCCCCAGGTTTCCCTCGACGCGCCCGTCGTAGGCCGTGTGCCGGTCGCCGTCGGCCGGGTGTCGCAGTGCGGCGGGCAGCGCGGCCGGATCGAGCTCGGCACCATCCGCCAGCGTTCCGGTACGCCGGTAGACGTCCATCGCCGAGTACACGGCGTTGAAGGCCTGCGCGTCGGCCCGGCCGCGGATGTCCCGCGCGGTCCACACGTGCACCAGCACACCCACCGCCGCCACGACCAGGCACGCGGTGACCGCAGCCAGCGCGGCGATCTTCCAACGCAGGGAGGCGCGGGCCGGCCGCAGCCGGTGGAGCGGACGCACCGCTCTCAGCGCCTGAGCTTGTAGCCGAAGCCGCGGACCGTCTCGATCCGGTCCCGGCCCAGCTTCCTGCGCAGCCGCTGCACACACAGGTCCACGACCCGGCTGTCGCCGTCCCAGCCGTACTCCCAGACGTCGCGCAGCAGGGTGTGCCGCTCCAGCACGACGCCCGGGTGGGCGGCGAACTCCAGCAGCAGCTTCAGTTCGGTCGGGGTCAGCGCCACCGGGCTTCCGGCGACGAACACCTCCATGCCGGCGGTGTCGATGCTCAGGTCCCCGAACACCAGCATGTCCCCCTCGGACGACGGCCCCTCGCCCGCTCCGCGCCCGGGTCCCGGGGCGGGCGGATAGGTCGCCCGCCGCAGCAGCGAGCGGATGCGTGCCACGAGCACGTAGGTGTCCACGGGCTTGACCACGTAATCGTCCGCTCCGGCCTCCAGACCGGCGACGACATCGAGCCCGTCACCGCGCGCGGACATCATCAGAACGGGCACCAGGCTGGTCTCCCGGACTCTGCGGCACAGGCCGATCCCGTCCAGACCGGGCAGCATCACATCCAGAATCAGCAGGTCGAAGTCCTCGTCCCGGAAGAGCTCGAGCCCCGCAAGACCGTCGGCCGCCGCCTTCATCGCATAGCCGTAACGCTCCAGCGCGACGGTGAAGGACCGGCGCATCAGCTCGTCGTCCTCCACCAGCAGCACGCGAACCGGGCGCGAAGAGGCCCCGGCCGGGGCAGGCGAGGACACGGGCGGATGACTCCTGTTCGGACGGTCTTGGGCGAGAGATCGATCCCGGCCGAAAACACAGCCGACGACCCGAAAGGAACGATACGGCAGACACCGGACGCAGCGACCGCGTCGCCCCAAGGGACGGGCAGCGCCCTCCCCGCGGTCTCTCCCGTCCGCAAACCCACAGGTCAGATGGAGTGACACCCCGGACCGACACGTGACGAAGCCACGGCACTCCCGCTCCCTGCGGGCCCCTTCACCACGGGCCGGCGCGCCGATTCGACGGACAACCAAGCGCCTTCTGATACCCACCGGATACAAAACCCGCCCAGACAGCATCTGGCCGCCGTTGCGCTCGATCCCCCTGACGGATGCGCTACGCCGGAGCGGTTTCCAGGGCCCGGCTTCCGGGTGCGCCGGGCTCACCCGGATGGTCGAATGGTGGGGTCAGTCAGTTCTCGTGTGCGGCCCGGCTGTCCGAGGTCTCGTCGCACCGTTCCTCCCGCCGGGCCCGCCGCTCTGGCGGGGCCGGCCGAATCCGGGTCGTCATGGCCGATCAGCTGGTCCAGGACCTCGACAACGCGCTGGCCGCGGCCGGCGTCCACCTCGGCCTGGTGAACCTGGTGGACCAGGTCGCCGGCGGCTCGGCGTCGGCCCTGGGCGTGCTGGATGCGAACCGGGCGCTCATCCGGCAGAAGGCATTCGAGCTGCTGCTCCAGGCCGTACCGAACGTGCCCGGTCTGCGCGAGGCCTTGCAGTCCGTCGACGGCACCGATCCCTCGCCGGCCGGGGCGACCCGCACGGCAGCGCTCGGTCCGGCCCTGGTCGGCGTGACCGTCCCCACCGCCGTCGTCAAGGTCCCCGGGCGCGCGGACCCGTACGTGATCGCGCCGGTGCCCTCCCTGACCGGGAGCCTGGGCCTGGACGCGCCGGAGCTGTCCGGCGGCGGGGCCCTGGCGGTGTCCCCGGAGCGCCTGGCGGGTGCGTTCGGGGTGGGTGTGGGGCCGCTGAAGGTCCTCGGGACGGCTCTCCTGCGGGTGCCGCCGGGCCGGGCGGCCTCGCTGCTGGTGCTGTTGTCGGCCCGGTTCGCCCCGGCCGTCCAGCTGGGGTTCGGCTTCGGCCTGAGCGAGGTCGGCGGCATCGTCGGCGCCAACCGCCGAGTGGCCACCGACCGGTTACGTCAGCGGCTGGCCGACGGCGGCGCGGCGGCTGCGCTGTTCCCCGCGGACCCGGTACGCGACGCCGGAACGCTCTGGGAGGCGCTGGAGGAGTTCTTCCCGGTCAGCCCGGGCACCCAGGTGCTCGGGCCGACGTTCGCGCTCAGCTGGCTCGACCTCGGCGACGCCGGCTCGCTGGTCCAGGCCGACGCGGCCCTGCTGCTCCAGCTCCCGGACGCGAAGTTCGTCCTGGCCGGCCGGGCCACGATCGACCTGCCCCCGGTGCTGGCCGTCAAGCTGGACGTGCTCGGCGAACTGGACGTCTCCCGGCAGCTGGTCGCGGTCGACGCGGTGCTCGTCGACTCCCGTGCGCTGAGCGTCTTCCGGGTCACCGGCTCGGGCGCGATCCGGGTCTGCTGGGGCAGCCCGCCGTACGTCGTGGTGGCGGTGGGCGGGTTCTATCCGGGCTTCGACCCGGCACCGGCCGTCGTGCCGCCGCAGCAACGGCTGGGCCTGGCCCTGGATCTGCCGTCGCTTCCGTTCCTGTCGCTGCGGGCCGACGGCTATCTCGCGATCACCGCGAACAGCTTCCAGGTGGGCGGGAGCATCGAGGTCGGCGTCGACCTCGCGGTGATCGCCGCGCACGGCTCGATCGCGCTGGACGCGATCGTCACCTTCGACCCGTTCCATCTGCACGTCGACTTCCAGGCCGGCTGGCAGGTGCGGGTCGCGATCTTCTCCGGCGGTATCTCCGCCTCCGGCACCGTGGACGGGCCCGGGCCGTGGACGATCCACGTCTCGGTGTCCAAGGAACTGCTCCTCGACGACATCAGCTGGTCGGACACCTTCCGGATCGGCCCGGCCGGCCCGGCGCCCGCTCCCCCGATCCAGGACGTGGCCGCCCTGCTCGCGGCGGAGTTCCGGCGGGCGTCGAACCTGCACGCCGACGGCGCCCAGGACCGCAGCGCCGCCCTCGCCCCAGCGGCCGGCCGGCTGCCCGACGGCACGGTGGTGGTCTCCCCGCTCGGCCGGCTGCGGTGGACCCAGGGCCTCGTGCCGCTGGGCCTGCCGATCGCCCGGGTCGGCGGCCGGCGCCTGGACGGGCAGCGCAGTGTGGACGTCGCCGCGCAGTCCACCGGGGTCACCCAGGGCGGCCGGGCCGACGACTGGTTCGCCCCCGGCACCTACCTCGACCTCACCCGCGCCGAGGCCTGCCAACTGCCGCCCTTCCAGCGGCTGCGGGCCGGATTCGACCTCGAACTCCATGACGACCCGGGTGCCGCGCAGGCCTGCACGATCAAATTCCAGGCGTACTGGCGCCGCCCGGCGGACCCAAAACTGATCCTGGCTCTGGGCCTCTCCGAAGTGCTGTCCCATCGCACCGGCTTCGACCGGCTGGTCGCCGCGCCCGCCGCGGCCCCGACGGTCACCAACCGCTCCCCGCTCGTCTCGGTCGGCCAGGAGGCGTGGAGCACCGTCGCCGGCGGCACCCGCGCACCGGCCGACAGCGCCGCGCACGCCTTCCTCGCCGCCCGCGAGGGCGGGATCGCGCTGGCCGCGGAGGACCGACCGGTGGATGCGAAAGGCCTGTGACATGACCACTCCGGGCAGCTACACGTTCCACGCCTGGCAGCGCCGCGGCGGCGCGACCCTCGCCGCCACCGGCGTCGACGGCCGGGCCAGGGGGAAGGTCGCGCTCACCGCCACCGCCTCGACCGGCGAACAGGCCAACGACACCGTCGACTTCGCGCTGTACGGCCCGGCGGACGTCCAGGGTCTGCTGCCCGGCGCGGTGACCGCCTGTTACCCGCGGCCGGGCGAGCCGCAGGCCGAGATCACCTTCTGCCCGTACGTCGAGTTCGCCGAACCCGACCTGCCGTGGCGCTACAGCCCCGACGGGGCCGGGGCGGACGGGCAGATGCGGCCCTGGCCGGCCCTGCTGGCGGTGACCGCGGACGAGTTCGTCCCGCTCGGCGACGGCACCGTCGAACTCGGTGTCGCCCTCCAACAGTCCCACCCGCTGGGCAAGTCGGCCTGGAGCGCCCACGTCCAGCTGTATCCGGGGTCGGACCGGCAGGTCGGCCGGGTGCTCTGCCTGCGCCGCCTCGAACAGCACCCGACCGGCTCGGCAGAGCACCCGACCGGCTCGGTCCTGGCCTGCCTGAGCCCGGACACCACGTACCACGCCCTGCTGGTACCGGCGTTCGCCGCCGACGGCACGGCGCGCTGGGACGGCACCAAGAGCGTGCGGGTCCCCGTTCTGTACCACTGGGTGTTCCGGACGGTCGCCGGCGAGACGGACTTCCGTGCCCTGGCCGAGCAGCTGCACGCCGCCCCCGGCCACCAGCAGTTCGGCCGCGTCCCCGTCCGGATCGGCCCCGAGCTCACCGGTGGCACCGCCGTCACCGTCCAGGTCCGCGGCGCGCTCACCGGCATCGCCGACCCCGACGGTCCCCGCCCCGACCAGGCAGCGGCGCGGCTGGCCGCCCTGCTGCGGTTCGACCCCGACCACACCTGCGGCGGCAGCACCGACCCGAACTGCCGGGGCAAAGACGCCGCCGGCCGGCCCTACCTGCGCCCACCCGTCTACGGCGGGGCCTGGCGGGCCCGGCCGCTGGACGGCGCACCGGCCGGCGGCTGGGTGCGGGAGATCGACGAGGACCCGCGCCACCGCGCGGTGGCCGGGCTCGGCCTGAGCGCCGCCACCGCCCTCCAGGACGAGATCACCTCCGCCGCCGCGGAGCGGGCCGGCGCCACCGCCGCCGCCAACCAGCGCATCTCCGCCCTGGTGGCCGGCCTCGCCGCCGCCCGTTCGCTCTGGCAGGTCCGCGGCCCGGCGAGCCCGTCCGACCAGCTCCGCACGTTCGGCCTGGCACTCGGCCGGATCGCCGCCACCGGGGACGACCCGGCACGTGAGGAGCCGCTGCTGGACCTGGTCGCCGGCGGCCACCGGACCCTGCCCCGCGCACTGTTCACCAGCGCCGCCCGGCGCGTCCTGCGGCCGGGCGCCGCCCGGTACCGCCACACCGCGCCCGGCGCGCTCGACGACGCCGGCCTCTTCGCCGCCGCCAACACCGAACGCCCGGCCGTCCACCGCCCCGCCGAAGCCCACGGCGACCCGCGCCTCACCAGGGGCGTGGCCCACGCCGACCTGCTGGCCAGGGCGCTGAGGAACGTCGGCGGCAGGCCGGTCCGAAACAGCGACGAGCTGATGGCCGCGCTCGGCGGCAACGACCGCAGCCCGGCGGTGACCGCCGCGAGCAAACGCTTCGGCACACCCCATCGCCGTCCGCCGCGCCCCGTCGACCTGGTCAAGCTCGCCGCCGTACTCACCCGGGCCTTCGACCCCACCACCGACCCGGTCGCCGTACCCCGCGTCCTGGCGACGATCGACCCGCCCGACCCGCAGCCGCTGGCCCCGCGCGAACCCTGCCTGCCGCTGGACGTCGCGGTCTGGAGCTGGCTGCGCGACACCGGCCGCGAGTGGCTGCTGCCCGGCGCCCACACCCTCGCCGACGGCGACGTGGTCGGGCTGGCCGCCAACCCGGTCTTCGTCGACGCCTTCCTGACCGGCGCCAACACCCAGGCCCTCGGCGAACTGCGCTGGCACAATCTGCGCCTGCCGACCGGCTGCACCCCGCTGCGCCGGTTCTGGGACCGCTACGCCCCCTCCGCCACCGACCCGAACGCGCTGCGCCAGGACACCGACATCATCGGCATCGACTCCTGGACCGGCCCGCCCGACAGCACCGACCCGGCCACCGATCCCCGCCGCCTCCCGCTCGGCGACGACAGCCACGGCCCCGGCGGCACCGCACGCCGCCGCCTGGTCGTCGCCTTCCGCACCGACCTGTTCCGCCGCTACCCCGGCACCCTGGTCTACCTGGCCCCGCAACAGAACGACTGGCAGCAGGCGGACATCTCCCAGGGCGCGCGGAAGGAACCGGCGTTCGCCGCGCGGATCACGCCGAGCCTGCTCCTGTTCGCCTTCGACATCGACCCGCCGTCCCTCGCCACCACGTACTTCGTGGTCGTCGAACAGGCCCCGCCCGGCTTCCGCTTCCGCTCCTCGGCCATGCCCCACCCCAACGACGGAACCGTCGCCGGGCCGTCCCAGTCGGTCGCCGCCGCCAGCCTGGACCCGCCCGTCCGGGTCCTGCTCAACGGCCGCGACCTGGCAGGCGGTGCGTGATGCAGGCCCCGAGCGCGATCCTGCTGCCCGCCCGGCTGGAGACCCGCTTCTACGGCCCCGGTGAGCAGATCCCCAACCGTCCGAACGACCCGACGACCGGCCGGCGGCTCCAGGTGCTGGTCATCCCCGACGTGTGCTGGTACGACCGGCACGACCCCGCCCCCACCCCGGACGAGCTGGACCTGCTCCGGCTCGCCGTCCGGGCCGCGGGCGGCCCGCTGCTGGGCACCCCCGACGCACCGGCCTCCCCCGCCGCGGCAGCCGCCTTCGATCGGCTCGCCGGCCAGCTCGGCCCCGGCCGGGCCGCCTGGCTGGCCCGGACCTTCCCGCCCGTCCAAGGCCCGAACGGCCCGGAGCCCCCCGCCCACATCACCACCGCCCCCGGGCCCCGCCGCACCCGGCTGTTCGGCCTGCCGGAGCACATCACGCTGTACGCCGACGACGGGACGGCCGGCCCGGTCCGGCTCGCCACCAGCACCGTCGGCGCCCTCGACCTGAACCCGCAGGCCGACGGTACCTGGATCACCTGGGACACCCTCGCCGCCGCCGGACTGACCTTCACCGTCGACCTCACCGCCCAGGGCATCGCCCCCGAGGCGATCCGCTGCCTGTACGTCACCGGGCTCGGCACCACCCAGGCCGCCGAACTCTTCGAACGGCACCTCACCGCCGGGCAGTTGGGCCTGGCCGGCACCGGCACCCCGGTCCACACCGTGGCCGGTGCCCCCGCGGCCGACCTCGCCGCCGACCCGCAGGTCTGGCGCGCCCTCGCCGAACACCCCCGCAGCGGCGAGGACGTCGGCCTCTCGCTGGCCCTCACCGGCGACCCCAACCGCCTCGCCCGGGTGCCGGGCTCCGACACCCCGGGCACCTGGCCGCGCGACGACCTGCTGACCCTGCTGTTCCCGGGCCTCTTCGGCCACACCCTGCACCACCTCTGGGAGATCACCGGCCCGGACGGCCGCGCGGCGGTCCACCTCGGCCAATGGGCCGAGGAGTGGCTCCGGCCGCAGGGGCCCTGGCCACCGGTGCGGATCGGCGCCCAGCCGTACGGCCTGTGGCCGGTCACCACCCTGACGGACTGGCAGAGCGCGCCGGAGCCCGTCCCCGTCGAGGCCGCCCTCGCCGCCCACCTGCCGCCCGTCCGCGCGGCCGTCGCCGACGCCGCTGCCTCCCCCGCCGGCGCGCCTGGAGCACCTGCCCCGCCGCCGACAGTGGTCGGGGCCGACAGCGAGCAGCTGTGGGACCTACTGGCCCGCACCCCCGTCTCCACCAGGTACGACGTGCGCCTCGTCTTCCTGCTCGCGACCCTGCAACCCGCGCTGTCCCCGGCCGAGTTCGGCCAGGCCGTCAGCTGGTGGAAGCAGTGCGCCGACCAGGGCGTCCTCCCCCTGCTCGGCGCCGCGCCCGGGGCCATGCCGGCCGAGACCGGCGACAGCGTTCCGCTGGACCTCGGGCTAATCCTGCCGGGACCGCACGGCTCGCCCCGGGCCGAGCCCCGCATGACCCTCACCAAGGCCCAGGAGATGCTCGCCGAGGCACCGGCCCGGTGGCTGGCCGAAATGCACCGCTTCCTGGCCGCGGTCTTCACCCTCGGCGAACCGGCCCCCGTTGAACTGCGCCTCCTCCTCGACCCCGAGCCGCCGATGGACTGGTGGCCGTCGTCGCTGCTGTTCCGGCTGCTGGTCGTCACCGGGCTGGAGGCCACCGCGGGCCGGACGGACCCCGAACCGGTGACCCAGCCCGGGGACAAGGCCCTCGGCGTGCGCGCCCTCGACGCCGTCGGCCCCACCCCGGCCAGCCCCGGTGAAGAGGCCTACAAGCGGTTCTCCGAGGCCCTCGAACGGCTGCGCCAGTGGACGGAGGACCTCGCCAACCGGGACCCCGCCGTCCAGCGCACCGAAATCGCCGCCCTGGAACGTGCCCTCGGCGCGCTGCTCGACACCGCCGGGCACCGGATCGACCCGTGGATCACCGGCCTCGCCCAACACCGCCTCGCCGACGTGCCGGCCGGTTCGCCCCGCCCGCTCGGCCTGTACGCCTGGGCCGACCGGCCGTTCACCGGCAAGCCCGGGCCCCGCGCCGACGTCGGCTTCCTCCTCGCGCCCTCCGACCTCCAGGCCCACACCGCCGTCCTGCTGCGCGACCAGGCGCTGCGCCACCCCGGCCCCGCCTGGCGGTTCGACGTCGACTCGGCCAAGGTCCGCGCCGCCGCCCGGCTCGCCGAGGAGATCCGGATCGGCGCCCACCCCGGCGAGGCCGTCGGACGGCTGGTCGAACAGGCCCTGGCTGAACGGGACGTGATCGACCGGGTCCGCGCCGCCTTCCCGCTGCGCACCGAACACGCCGGGCGGCGGACCTGCGACGGCCTGGCCGTCCTGCGGGCGGCCCTCGGCCGGGACGGCTCCGTAGCGCCGGGCTCCGGCCCGGCCGACACGCCCGCCGCCGCCCTGACCGACCCTCCGGTCAGCCTGACCCCGGCTCAGCTCGCCGCCGTCCGGGACCTCGGCCCCGTCGTCGACACCTACGCGGACCTGCTGCTCGCCGAGGCCGTCCACGACGTGGTCTGCGGGCGCCCGGAGGCCGCCGGCCGCACCATGGACGCCGCCGCCGGGCTGGCCACCCCGCCCGACCTGGACGTGCTGCGCACCCGCCGCCCCGGACGCACCGTCCACACCACCGTGCTGGCCGTCCTGCCGGACCGCTCGCCGCCCGGCGGCGCGCCGGTGGCGGTGGCCAGCCCGGCCCTGGCCGACTGGCTCGACCGCGCCGGCGGCTCCGCGGCCGGCCCGGACTGGACCTGGAGCGTCGCGACGGACCACGGCGACGTCAAGATCACCCTGCAGGATCTGGAACTCACCCCGCCGGACACCCTCGCGTTCGGCCCCGCCGACCTCGACCGGCTGGCCGCCGAGGCGGCGAGCGGCCCCACCCCGGCGAGCCTGCCCAGCCTGGTGAAGCGACCCGCCGCAGCGGACCTGGTCCGCCGACTGGCCGCCACCCTCACCGCACGCCCGCCCACCGCGGCCGACCTCGGCCTGGACGATCCCGCCCTGGACACCCAGGTGGCCGCCGCGCTGGCCACCCGCCTCGACGTCCTCGGCACCCTCGCCCGGCGGCTCTCCCAGGACCTGCAGACCCGGACGCCGGACAGCCTGACCCGCGCCCGCGCCTTCGGCATCGCGCCCGCCGCCGACCCCCTGCTCACCGATCCCGCCCAGAGCCTCCAGGACCGGCAGGCCCGGGCGAAGAAAACGCTCGACGGCCGCCTCGCCGCGCTCGGCCCGGCAGCAGCCGACCGGCCCGCGCACCACCTGGCTGCCGACCTGAGCCGCCTGGCGGTCGGCCACGACCGGCTGCCCGTCCTCGCCGCCCTCGACGTCGGCCGGCTCGGCCCGCTCGTCCCGGACCACGGGAAGCTCGAATCGCAGTGGCTGGAACTGATCGCCGCCGTCCGCCCGGCCCTGGCCGGGATCGAGGCCCACCAGGCCCGCTGCGACCTCGACCGGGTCCCCCGGCTCGCGGTGGCGAGCACCCACCCCGGCGACCCCTGGCTCCAGCAGCCGCTGGCCACCCGGCCGGCCGGCGGCCCCGCGGGCGGCGACCCGCGCCTGCTGGTGGCCTTCGGCCCCGACCAGCTGCCCGCCGCCGGCCCGGTGGCGGTCGGCGTGCTCGACACCTGGGCCGAGACCGTGCCGGTCGGCTGGGTGCCGCCCGGCCCCGACCAGCCCGAGCCGGTCCAACCGGCCGGCGCGGCCTTCGCGTTCACCGCCCCGGCCGCCCGGCCGCCGCAGGCCGTCCTGCTCGCCGTACCCGCCACCCCCGGCGGCACGATCGACGCCGACCAGCTGCCCGCGATCGTGGCCGAGGCCCGGCTGACGGCACACGCCCGGATGGCTCGCAGCGAGGACCTGCAAGTGCTGGACCTGCTGCTGCCCTCCGCCCTGCTGCCCGCCTTCGAGCATGGCGGCTTCCAGTTCCGCCCGGACGCCGACCCCGAGGACTGGTGATGAACACAGTGGTGATGCACGAAACGACGGACGGCCTCCACCTGCGCCTGGAACCGGCCCGGCCGGCCGGCGACCCGGAGCGCGGATTCGCCGCCGAACTGGCCGACCCGGCCTGGCTGGTGGGCCGGCAGTGGCAGCTGGGCGAGCACCAGGGCGAGAACGCCACCAGCCCCGTCCTGGTCACCGCCGCACTCCGGCACGTGCCGATCGGACCAATCGCCGGCCGACCCGGCCTCGACCCGTTGACGGTACCGGCCGAGGCCGCCATCGAGACCGGCCCGGAGGACTGGTGGACCACCGGCCGACGAATCCGGCTGGGCCGGGCGGCTTCGGAGGCCGCCGCCTCGGCGCTGCCCGCCGCGCACCTGTTCAGCGACCTCACCGAGCCGTACACCGCGCTCAACGGCCGTGGTTTCGACGGGCGTTCGATCGCCCACGACACCACCCTGCTGGCCGACCCGGCGATCGCCGCCGTCTTCGCGGAGGTCCCCGGCCCGCTGCCCGACACCTGGCGAGCCGACACCCTCGACCACGCCACCGCCTTCCCCAGCGCCGAGGGCACCCTGGCCGTCCCCGCCCACGACGGCGGGGAGACCGACTGGTGGACCGTCGACGCCCGGCCCGCCACGCCCGGAACCAGCGGCGAGGGCCAGACCGCGTCCGTCTGGCCGGAACGCTTCCGGCTGCCCGGCTCCCCCGCACTCCGCTGGTGGCAGATCGAGGACCACCGCGTCGACCTCGGCGGACTGCCGCCCGACCGGGCCCACTTCGCCTCCGCCCTCGTCCTGGACATCGTCCTCGGCCACGGCGACGACTGGTTCCTCGCCCCGCTGCCGGGCCGGGCCGGCCACCTCCTGGTGGTGGAGGACCTGACCGTCCTCGACAGCTTCGGCAAGACCTGGGCGGTGCCGCACCCGGGGCCCGACTGGTCGCTGTTCCGGGTCCACGGATTCGACGGCCGCCGGCTGCCGATCTGGCCGGTCGCCGAGAACCCGCTGACCGGGAACCCACTGGACGTCGTCACCATCGGCACCGACGAGGACGCCGAACTGCTCTGGGCCGTCGAGGAGACCGTCGCCGGCCGGGCCGTCGACCACGGCCGGCGCACCACCGGCGACGGCCCCGTCCCCGAGGAGCAGCCGCTCGGCCCCCCGCCCACCCTCCGCTACGTCCCCGCCACCGACGTGCCGAAGGCCTGGTACCCGTACACGCTCGAAGACCGGCCCGACGGCGACGGCCACACCCGGATCCGCTACCAGCAGGGCCGCCTGGTCGAAATGGCCTACGCCGGGACGCCGACCCGCCGCGATCCGCCCGTCTCCGCCTTCCTGCTGGACCCGGCGGATCCCACCGGCCGGGCCCACGAGCTCGCGCCCGACCGCATCCCGCCCACCGGCATCCGGCTGGAACGGCGCACCCTGCTCGCCCGCGCCACCACCGGCGCGCCCGTCCTGTGGACCCGGCGCACCCGGGCCCCGCTGCTCTCCGGCCCCTCCTCCGGCCTGCGCTTCGACGCCGTCGAACCCGCGCCGCCGACGTGAGCGCGAGAGCCGGACCTGTGCCCGCGGTCCGATGAGCGTGCCGTAGGCGGCCCCGAAGCGCAGCGGCCGGTATCAGCACGAGGTGACGACGTCCAGGCCCGGTCATCCGGGCATGATAGGGCCCGGCTGTCGGCACCCCCGACACCACCTGCCAGAACCATGGACCGAGGTCCGCAGGTGAGGACCATCGGCGTGTGATCGATTCACTTGAGGACGCCGGGCGCGTGCTGCGCGCCGTGCCGGGCATCGGCTTCTCCGCCCGCGCCCTGTCGATGCTCCCGCTGCTGCGTACGGGCTGCCTGTCCGTGCTTCTCACCTGCGAGACCGCCGACACCGGTTGGGCCCACCGGTTCGGCGCCGAGCTGGTGTCCACGGAGGAACTCTGCCGGACCCGGGACGATGGAGACTCCCGGAGGGACATGGGCCACCTGATGGACCGGCTGCCCGACCTCGTCGGTGCGCGGTGGCAGGGGCGCGAGCTGTCCCTTGCCTCGTACCTGCCGCTGCGAACAGAATGGCAGCCCGAACTCGACCGGCTCGGCGTGAGGGTCGTTGCCCCGCCGCCCCTGCCGGTCTGTGAGGCCCAGCTCGACAAGACCGCGATGCGTGACTGGTTCCGGCATCTGGGACTTCCCACCCCGGACAGTACGGTGGTCCGAGACCTTGATCCGGACAGGCTTCGGCGCCGTTTCGGCGCCAGGTTCGTGGTCCAGCAGCCATACGGTTCCTCGGGCAAGGGGACCTATCTGGTCGACCTGGACCGTGACGATGTGCTGGACCGCATCGAGCCGGGTGAGCGTTGGCTGGTCAGTGAGTACGCAGGCGACATCACGCTCAACTATCACGGTTTGCTGGGCAGTGACGGCACACCCACGGTGCTCCGCCCGTCCATGCAGCTCACCGACGTTCAGGGGATCGGTTCGGCGTTCGGCTGGTACTCCGGCTGCGACTACCGGGCCCCCTCGCATCTCGCTCCAGGGGTGCTGACCCGCTGTCACGACCTGGTGGAGCGTATCGGCCGCGGCCTCGCCGGCCTCGGCTACCTGGGCGTGTTCGGCGTCGACCTCGCTGTGGAGGGCGAGTCGGTCGTTGTGCTGGAGATGAACTGCCGGGTGCAGGGGTCCACCTGGCTGCTGGGGGAAGTCGAGCTGGAGCGCGCGGGGCTGCCGGCGATGTTGCGGCACGTCCTGGAACGGCGCGGCCTCGGCACCTTCTCCAAGCCGGACTTCGACCCCGTGGACGCCGCCCAGCTGGTCGTCCGTCACACTGCGGCGCCCGCCCGGTTGAGCGCCGCACCGCGCAGCGGCCGCTACCACTGGGAGGCCGGTGCGGTGCGGCGGTGTGGCGACGGGTACGGCCTCCTGGAGTGCGGGCCCGATGACAGTGTCCTGGTCGGGTTGGCACGACCGGGCACGGTGCTGCAACCGGGTGCGCCGCTGGGCCGGGTGGTCAGCCGACGGGCGCTGGCCACGCCGGACGGCAGACAGCTGACCGACCACGGCCGGCTGATGGTCGACACGCTGAACGCGATGTACACCTTCGAGGAGGCGCCATGTTGACACCTCGGCCCGTGGCCCGTGCGGTTCCCTCCGAGGTGGGCAACGGGCGGACGGCCGGTCCGCCCACGACGCTGGTGCTGCGCGACCGCTGGGAGCAGATGTCCCCCACCGAGCAGACGCAGTACTTGGAACGTCGCGCGGCCGAGGGCCGCTGGGAGCACGGGCGGCTGGAGGGCTGGCCGGCGAACGAGGAGTGGCAGCCGATGCGCCCGCTCGTCCTGGACGCCGACGGCTACCGGGAACTCGGCCGCATCGCCCATCGGATCCTCACCCTGACCGTCGAGACATGCCTGCGCCGGGCCCGCACCGCGGGCGAACTCGGCGAACTGCTGGGCGACTTGCGCCCACACCTGTGGCTGGACCGCGCCGCGGCGCTGAACGACACGCCATTGCTGCGCATCGCCCGTCCCGACGTGCTGCTCTGCGACGGGGTGCCGCAGTTCGTGGAGCTGAACACCGCCATCGCCCTCTATGGCTTCCCCGCGCTGGACCACATGGCCTCGGCCTACGCCGGCCTCGTGCCCGACCGGTGGAGTGCGCCGCCCTCGACCCACCGGGCGCGGACCGAGCTGCTCGCCGGTATCGCCGCCGGGCGGCCCGGCGGTCGGCTGCGGGTGCTGGTGCCGACCTGGGCCAGCCGCGTCGGTCCGGCGGGGAGGTTGGGCACCCGCGAGGCACTGCGCGGCTATCTGCGTCCCACCGTCGAGGCCGTTTCGGCGCTGGGACTCGACGTCGTCGAGGAGGACCTGAGCCGACTGCGCACAGACAGCGACGGTCACCTTCTCGCGGACGGCGGGCCGGTCGACGTGGTGTTCAACTGCTTCGCCGGTGCCCGGGCCACCGGGGCCGACGACGGCGTGGAGGCTGTCCGGACCGCGCTGGCGGCCGGCACCGTCCAGCTGCTCCTCCCCGAGGCCATGCGCATGCTGAACAACAAGCAGGCACTGGCCTGGCTCCACGAGGATCTCGACCTGCTCGCACCACAGGATCGGGCCTTGGTCGAGAAGTACGTGCCATGGACCGCCTGGACCGGCCCCCGGCAGCCACCCGCACAGCGCACGGAACTCCTGGAACGCGCCCTGGCCGACCGCACCGACCTGGTCCTCAAGCCCGCGATCGGCGCGAACGGCACAGGCGTCGTCTTCGGCGCGGACGTGGACGACCGCACTTGGCACGCCCTGATCGGTGAACGCGCGGCGAAGGCGGCCGTAGTTCTCCAGCGCCGGGTTGATTCCGACCTGGTGGACATGCCGTTCCTGGCGCCCGCCACTGGCCGCCAATGCGACGTGCGGGTGCCGGTGGTTGTCGGGCCCTTCATCGTGGACGGTCGGATCAGCGGAACACTGGTGAGACATTTCGGCCCCGAGAATCCCGGTGCCGGCCGGATCATCAACACCCGCACGGGTGCGACGGTCAACACACTCGTCCTGACCACACCGTAGGTGGCGCGGCCCTCCTCCGGGGGAAGCCGTCTCCGCGGGATCCATGCGTCCAACGGAAGTTGTGCACGGGTGGTATGAATCACCGTCATGGACTTCACCGATGTGTCGCTGACCGCCCTGCGGGTCTTCCGCGCCGTGGCCGAACAGGGCACCTTCACCGCGGCCGCGGCTTCGCTCGGCTACACCCAGTCGGCGGTGTCCCGGCAGATCGCCTCCATCGAGCGTGCGGCAGGAGCCGAGCTCCTGGAGCGGCGGCGCGACGGGGTACGGCTCACCGCCGCCGGGCGGGTGGTCATGCGTCGTACGACGGTCGTGCTCGACGAGATCGACGCCGCCGCACGCGAGTTGTCGGTCCTGCCGGGGCAGGCCGGGACGGTCCGGCTGGGATGGCTCCCCAGCGCCGGCGCCGTCCTGGTGCCCCGAGCCCTCGCCGCGCTGCGCCGCACCGACCCGGGCCTGCACGTCGTCGGCCGTGAGGGCGGCACTCCGGCGCTGGTGCGCGCCCTTCGGGCCGGCAGCCTGGACCTGGCGCTGCTCTCCTCCGCGCCGCCGTTCCGCCCGCCGGACGCCGAGTCGCCCCCGCTCGCCGTGCAGACGCTCACCGAACGCTCGCTGCTTCTCGCGGTCCCCACGACCCACCCGCTCGCTCGCGGCGACTACGTCGACGTGGCCGACCTGCGCAGACAGCGCTGGATCGTCGGCTCCTCCTCGGGAGAGGACCACCTCTTGGGCGTATGGCCGGGCCTGGACGAGCGGCCCGAGATCGCCTTCACCGCCCGCGACTGGCTGGCCAAGCTCCACCTCGTCGCCGCCGGCTGCGGGCTGACCACCGTGCCTGCCGCCCTGGCCTCCGCCGTGCCGCCGGGTGTCCGCGTCCTCCCCGTACGCGGCGGGCCCCAGGAGCAACGGCGCCTGCTCCTCGCCAGGTTGCCCCACCCACCGACCGAGGCGGTCACCCGTCTGGCCGCCGCCCTCCGCACCGCAGTCCTGGACACCGACATGCCCACTCCCTCGTCGTCGCCTTGAGGGAGAGGAGGCGTTCGGCTGTCAACCGGCTTGCCGTTCTCCAGGGATTCGAGCACGGCCAACTCCTCGGCGTGCGCCTCCAGTACGGCGGCGCAGGCCAGGAGGGTGCGGGCGCGCTCCTGCGGGGTCCGGTGGCGCCAGTCGAAGGCGAATGCGTGCTGGGCGGCGTGCACGGCCGCGTCCACCTCCTTCGCGCCGCCGCCCTGGACCAGCGTGATGAGTTCGCCGGTCGCCGGGTCCTCCACCGGGAACCGGTCCTCGGTATCCGTGGAGGACCATCGGAACGTGGTGACCGGCGCGAATGCCGGTGCGACGTCGGACATGGGATGTCCGTCATCCGTAGGCCGTTCGGGTGAGGTCGTTGCGTTGCGGTGGCGGGGGTGGGTGCGGCGTTCCAGGAGGCCGCCGGCCTCACCGCACTGCACGCCGCCGACGCGGTCATCCTCGACACCGAACAGCGGATCACCGACGCCCTCGGCCCCGAGCGCAGCGCGCAACTGCGCGACCTGCTCGACGAACTGATCGCAACCCTGGCCCCGGAATAGGCACCGCCCCACGCCAACAAGACCGTCAGCCGGCTCCCCGGGTGGTTCGGCTGAGACCCGTCACGTCAGGAGGGCGCGCCAGCGGTCGGCCGACTCCATCATGTCCTGGATGACCCGCTCCAGGAACGTCCCGCCCCTGGCCAGCCGCTGTCCCACGGGCCCGTCGAGCCCGAACGCCTCCGCCGCCGCCGTCGCGGCCTGCGCCGCCTCCAGCGTCTGCCGCGAGCCGATCACGATCGAGTGGTACCAGGCCTCGTCGTCGACCACGTAGACGTCGCGACGCCGCTGCGGATCGCGCTCGCGCCGGACATACCCGTGCTGGACCAGGTAGTTCACGGCCACGGAGACGGAGGCCGGGCTGACCTTCAGCCTGCGGGTCAACTCGGCTGCGGTGCGCCTGCCGTCCTCGGACAGCAACAGGTCGACGTGCACGCGCGCTGTCATCCTCGGCAGCCCGGTCCTGACCGCCATCTCGATGATCCCCTCTCCCGTCGTGCCGCCCGGCGGTTCGCCCGCGTGTGGCGGTGCCGGTGTGCCACGCCGCGCACGCTGGACCGTCGCCTGGTGCGCCTGCTGGGGCCGGTAGCCGCCGGGGCCGCCGTTGCGTCCGACCTCCCGGCTGATCGTCGAGGTCGGCCGGTCGAGCCGCCTGGCGATCTCGGCATAGGAGAGCCCGTCGCCGAGTCCGGCCGCGATGCGCTGGCGTTCCTGCTGGGTCAGTCGTCCTCCTGGCATGCCGTCAGTATTGCCTTCGCCGCCAGTCATTGCAACGCATCGTTGCATTCGAGTCCAGCGTCATTGCATCAATTTGCCCCCATAGACCTGGGATAATGCTTTCGACCGATTGACGGCCATTCTGAATGCAACGTAGCTTTCGACTTGTGCCAAACACGTACTGTCGCGAGACCTGGGTCAGCAGCTGGCCCGCGTCGAGATGGGTGTCGCGATCCCCGCGCTGGTCAACCGCTTCCCCACGCTGCGCCTGGCCGTACCGGCCGAAGAGGTCGGCCTGCGCCCGGAGACCGCGGACATCTACGGGGTGAAGAGCCTCCCGGTCACCTGGGACGTGTGACCGCGAGCCAGTGACGGGCGAGGTCGCGGACGGTCGCCCACCACCATTGTGGTTGGCGGACACCACACCCGGCACGGGCGGTCACCTCAATCGCAAGGCGGTCACTCTCCACTCACCACACGGACTCCACTCACCACACGGAACGGCTCGCCGCAGGGAAGCGGAGTAGCATCAGGTCCAGGTGACGGCCGTGACCACGACAACGACGGAGCGCACGACCACCGCCTGGGTGGTGGACCACCCGGCACCGGCGGCCGAGGGACCGCTGCGCCACGTCGAACACCCGCTGCCCGCCCTCGGGCCCACCCGGTTGCTGGTCGACGTGGAGGCCTGCGGCGTGTGCCGCACCGATCTGCACCTCGCCGAGGGCGATCTGCACCCGCACCTGCCCCGCTGCACCCCCGGCCACGAGATCGTCGGACGGGTCCGGATCGCCGGGCCCGCGGCGGACGGCTTCGCCGTCGGCGACCGCGTCGGCGCCGCCTGGCTCGCCGGCACCTGCGGCGTCTGCCGCTACTGCCGGGCCGGGCGGGAGAACCTCTGCCCACACTCCCGCTACACCGGCTGGGACCTGCACGGCGGCTACGCCGACCGCACCGTCGTCGACGCCCGCTACGCCTACCACCTGCCCGAGGACCGGCCCGCCGAGGAACTCGCCCCGCTCCTGTGCGCCGGCATCATCGGCTACCGCGCCCTCGAACGCGCCGAACTGCCGCCCGGCGGCCGCCTCGGTGTGTACGGCTTCGGCGCCTCCGCCCACCTCACCACCCAGCTGGCACTGGCCCGCGGCGCCACCGTGCACGTCATGACCCGCTCCGCCGAGGCCCGGCGCCTGGCCCTCGAACTCGGCGCGGCCTCCGCCGCCGGCGCCCACGACCCGCCGCCCGAACCGCTGGACGCCGCCATCCTGTTCGCCCCGGCCGGCGACCTGGTGCCGGTGGCGCTCGCCGCGCTCGACCGCGGCGGCACCCTCGCGGTCGCCGGGATCCACCTCAGCGACATCCCCCGCCTCGACTACCAGCAGCACCTGTTCCAGGAGCGAACGCTGCGCAGCGTCACCGCCAACACCCGCGCCGACGGCCGGGCCTACCTCGCCGAGGCCGCCCGGCACCGCCCCACCGTCCGCGTCCGGCGCTACCCGATGAGCCGGGCGGACGCCGCGCTCGCCGACCTCGCAGCCGACCGGATCACCGGCGTCGGCGTCCTCGTCCCGTCCTGACGAGGAACATGACGTCGCTCCTGGACCAGTGGATCCACGAGCCTGAACCCCATCGCCGAGGCCCAGCAGATCGACCCGGCCAAGCCGGTGTACCCCGCCGGAGTTGTTGGCGGCGAGGCTGTCGCCGTCGGTGTCACTGGTGACCCAGTACCAGCCGTTGCCGGCATCATGAAATGCCCACCGCTGATTGGCATTCCCGCTCTGGTTCTGGATCAGGTGGGCCCGGTTGGTGGTGGGGGTCGTGGTCCGTGACCATGCCCTGGCCGGGCTGCGTCTTGCCGTCCGTCAGCAGGGTCTCCAGGATGAACTTCCCGTTGCCCGCGTCCCAGAACGCCCGGCGCTGAGCGTAGGCCAAGTAAGCCGGCGTAGCCATCAGCGCAGCTGCCGCAGCGCGTCCTCCACGGCGCGGTGGAAGGTCGGGTAGGCGTAGATCATGTGCCGCAGCAGCTCGACCGGCACCTCGGCCTGGACGGCCACCGCGAGCCCGTACAGCACCTCGCCGCCCATCGGGCCGACGAAGGTGGCGCCGACCAGGACGTCCCGGTCGGTGTCCTCGACCAGCTTGATCAGGCCCTCGTTGCCGGCCTTGTGGATCCAGCCCCGGGTGGAGGACGGGATCCGGGCCGTGCCGGTCCGCACGGTCAGGCCCTGCTCGCGGGCGGCCCGCTCGGACAGGCCCACCGAGCCGACCTCGGGGTCGGTGAAGGTCACCCGGGGCAGCGCCCGGTAGTCCGCGTCCGGACCGGGTGTGCCGAGGAGGTCACGGACGGCGATCTCCGCCTGGTACATCGCGACGTGGGTGAACAGACCCCGGCCGGTCAGGTCGCCGACGGCCCAGAGCCGGTCACCGGCTCTCTGCTGTCCGTCGACGGCCAGCGCGCGGGCGGCCGGGTCGAGGCCGACCGTCTCCAGGCCGAGACCGGCGAGGACGGGACGGCGCCCGGTCGCGACGAGCAGCCGGTGCCCGGTCACCTCGTCGCCGACGTCGAGGGAGAGCCGGAATCCGTCCCCGTCGTGGCGCACGCCGGTCGCCCGCGCGCCGGTGCGGACGGCGATCCCCTCCGCGCCGAGCACCTCGGCGAGCAGGGCGCCGGTCTCGGGCTCCTCGGCGGGCAGCAGCCGGTCCAGGGCCTCCACGACCGTCACCGGGGTGCCGAAGCGGGCGAAGGCCTGGGCGAGTTCGAGCCCGATGGCCCCGCCGCCGAGCACCAGCAGCGAGGCGGGCGGCTCCTTCGCGGAGACCGCGTCCCGGTTCGTCCAGTACGGCACCCGGTCCAGACCGGGCACCGGCGGGATCGCCGGACGGCTGCCGGTGGCCAGCACCACGCCGCGCCGCGCGGTGAACTCCTGCCCGTCCACCTCGACCCGCCCGGGACCCACCAGCCGGGCGCGTCCCCGGGCGAACGTGCCGCCCTTACCGGTGAAGCGGTCGACGGCGACCTGGTCGTTCCAGTCGTCGGTGGCCTCGTCCCGGATCCGTTCCGCAACCGGTCCCCAGGTGCTGCCCGGAGCAGCCACGCTCATACCCGCCGGGGCACGGGTGTGGCCGGCGACGTTTCCCGAAGCCGACGCGGGCCTGCCCGGCTCCCCAATCGGCGCCGGCCGGGGCTACGCGCCGGACCTGCGCTGGAGATCGGCCACGCGATGGAGAGCCGTCTTGAAGGCGGCGTACTCCTGCTTGCCCAGTGCCTTCGCATGGCGTTCCTCGATCGTGCGCATGATGGAGGCGGCGGCCTCCATCTGGAGCAGCCCGCGTTCGGTGGGGTGGATCAGTTTGGCGCGGCGGTCTGCGGGGTCGGGTTTGCGTTCGACGTAGCCCAGGCGTTCAAGGTCGTCGATGAGGGTGCCGATGACCTGCTTGTGCTGTCCGGAGGCGCGGGCGAGTTCGCTGGCACGGATGCCGTCGGCTCGCAGGTGGGCGAGGACGGCGCCGGCGCGGGGCCGGATGTCGTCGAAGCCCTGCTCGGCAAGCGCGGTGAACAGCTCACGCTGAACGGAGAAGAGGACCTGGGCGGCGAGCACGCCGAGGTCCGGTTCCGCAGCCTGATGCCCGGTCAACGTCTCTCCCGTCTCGGCGGCCGTCCGCCGCTGTGCTGTGTGACCGGCGATCTTAGTCGCCCGCCGATAGGCCCGGACATCGCCACCCCGGCCCCGGGCGACCCGCCCCGCCCGGTGCTTGCGCTCCCGGGGGCCGAGGTATAGCGTCGAAGTAGTCACGAAACGTGACTATCAAGTCTAGTGACCAATGGAGCTGTGGCTCAACCCCGAAGGAGCGGAAGATGAGCGAGCGCAGCAAGTTCCTGGAGCCGATCACCCGGGAGAACGCCGCCGTGGTGCTGGTCGACCACCAGGTAGGCCTTCTGTCCGGCGTTCGGGACATCCCCGTCGGCGAGCTGAAGCACAACGTGGTCGCGCTGGCGCGGGCGGCGACCGTCCTGGGAATCCCGCTGATCGTGACCACCACCGCGGCCGACAGCATGTGGGGGCCGACCGCCCCCGAGCTGGTCCGGGCACTGCCGACCGGACTGAAGATCACCGACCGCAGCACGGTCAACGCCTGGCACGACGACCGGGTCCGCGAGGCCATCGAGGCCACCGGCCGGCAGAAGCTGATCTTCGCCGGCGTGTCGCTCGAGGTGTGCGCGGCACTGCCCGCGATCTCCGCGACGGCCGCCGGGTACGACGCGTACGTCGCCGTGGACGCCTCCGGCACCTTCAGCCGGACCAAGCGGGAGGCCGGACTGCTGCGCATGCAGCAGGCGGGCGTCATCGTCAGCGACTACGCCACCCTCATGGTCGAGGCCCTGGCCGACAACGCCGCCCCCGAGGCCGGTGACCTCTACGCCGCCCTCGACATGCCGTTCGCCGTCCTGGTCGGCCAGATCTCCGCGGCCTACCAGGCCTAGAGGCCGACCGGCCGGCGGCGGCCGTTCCCCCGACGCCCTTCCCGCGTCGGGGGCACGGCAGCTGCGACTTCCTTCCCGGAGACCAGCAAGTCCGGCCGCACACGTTGAACCTGGACGTCCGGCCGCCCCGTGCCGTGGGCACCGGGACGGCCGTTTTGTCCCATCCGTCTCAGATGGTGGCAGCCGGACGGCTACGGAAGCCCGGCGGCGCCGCCGGCACTCGACCGTGCTGCGGGAGGGGTCGGCGACCACTCCGCCGTTGGGCTGTTCCTCGTCGGGCTGTCGATCGCGCAGTTCGCCTGAACTGCCCGATCGCGGGGGGCGGATGGGACGACGAAGGTGCGCGCCTACGGGCCGGGCGCGCACCTTCGTCACGTTCGGTCGGGCCGGTCAGCTCGCCGCGGCGGTCGATGCCGTGACGGCCGAGGCGAAGTCCGGCCGTACTCCCAGCTGGGCGAGCATGACGCTGAGGCCGACGTAGCAGTTGAACTCCTTGATCTTGCCGTCCTCGATGTACCAGAAGTCGGCGGTCGGGATGTCGAGCTTGGCGCCGGTCGGCTGGATGACGCCGGCGGGCGTCTCGAACGGCCCGATGAACGTCCCCCGGATCGACAGCTCGACGGAGACGATGTTGCCCAGAACGTGGAACCGGTGGAGCTCGCGGTGAACGTCGGGCGCCAGCTTGCCCATGAAGGCGACCTGGTCGCCCAGGTGCTCGCCGCGGTAGGTCTCGCCGGCGACGACGTTGTTGAACACGCCGTCCTCGGCGAACAGGTCGATGAATCCCTGCACGTCCATGGTGCTGCCCTCGGCCGCGTGGTAAGCGGCGCGGACCACAGCTTCTGCGTCGGTCGTCATTGCGCTCTCTCCCCTTCAGCGAAGCAAATCAAATGCTTGCTTGAAAGCATCACCGGACGGGAGCCCCTTGTCAAGCAGTCGTTTGAATTGTTCGGACGTTGTGGCGTTCGGCCTGGTCAGCCGCGGCTCGGGGCTCCCCGGAACGCCCCGGCCAGCACGGGGACCAGCAGCCGCTCGATCCGCTCGGCGGACTCGGCGGCCAACTCGACACCGATGGGCGCCAGCACCAGCCAGTTCAGCATTCCGGCCGCGCACCGCGTGCGGAAGACCAACTCCTGCTCGTCGACCTCGGGAAGGGCCACCGTCAACACCCGCAGGGCGTCCTGACGAGCCCGCTCGAACTTGCCGGCCAAACGATCCCACCCCTGCGGCGGATCGATGCCGACGCGGGCCACGGTCCGCATGACCGCCAGGTCCTGCCCGCCTGCGGCGAGCGCGCCCACCATCGGCCGGGCGAACGCCGCGGCCAACTCCTCCAAGGTCACCCCACTGCTCAGGAAACCCAGCGCCTCGATCTGCGCGTCCAGGTATCGCTCCAGCGCGTGCTCGATCGCCGTGTCACACAGCGCCTTCAACGATCCGAAGTGGTAGCTGACGGCAGCCACGTTGGCCCCGGCACTCTCCGTGATCTCGCGGAGCGTCAGGCCCTCCTGACCCCGCTGCGCCAGCAGCTCCAGAGTGGCCGCGAGCAAGCCGTCCCGCGTGCGTTGACCGGCTTCTCGACGCAGGTCCGCCTTTCCCGTTGCCATGCCGTGAACTCAAGCAGCCGTTTGACTTCATTGTCAATCAACCGCCTGGGTTCAGCACCGACGAGCACCGTCCGGAAGCTGTCAAGGTGATCAAGGCCGGCGGTTCGGTCCTGATCAGCAAGGTCACTGCAAAAGAGCCGCACCCAACCGAGAAAGCCGACTTCCTGGTGTCTCAATTGATCGCTCAGTCACACTGAGACCCATGACGATCCAGGTGGAACCGCCCGAGCAGGAGAAGGAGCGCGTGGTCCGCACCGAAAGCGACAGCGCCCCCGCGCTGCAGGCCCTCCTGAAGACGGCGCCATGACCATGAACGAGGTCCTCAGGTGAGCGAGCACCACCCGGCGAAGTTCTCCTCCGAGGCCGGCCAGGCAATCCGTTCCATGCCCCAGCACGTCCGCGAGCAGCTGCGCAGCGCCCTGGAGAAGGCTGAGGCGGATCCTTGTTCCTGGCCTCAGGCCGATCGCTACGACGCGGACCCGACGGTCAGGGTCGTCGCCACCGCCGATGCGATCGTGCACTATGCCGTCCTGCCCGGCCGTCTCTGGGTGTTCGCCGCTCTCGAACTCTGAACGGCCGGAGACTACCGGCGGGCGCCCGCCGTGGTCAGTCGGCCCGCAAGATGCATTGGCACGGGACAAAGCCGCTGGACAGACCGCCCCGCGGTGGCCGTCCCGGCTGACGGCAAGACGGTTCAGGAGACCGTCCACACCTGGTTGTCCGCGGTCGAGCAGGCCTGCACTCTGGCCCACTGGGCAGGTCCGTCGGACGTCAGGCACTGCTTGGTGTAGGAGTTGACGATCTGGTAGCCGCCCGACACCGGCACGAAGGACCAGAGCTGGTTCTCGGCGCCCGGCGGATTCGTCCAGATCTGGATCTTCCCGGTGGCCAGGTCCAGATCCAGCACCTTGGTGAAGCTGCTGGAGGCGTTGCGCAGGTAGTACCTCCCCTCGGAGAACTTCTCCAGCCGCCACATCTGCGCCGGGGAGTGGTTGACGGTGTAGGTGCCGACCAGGTTGCCGTCCTTGTCGGTGGAGTAGGAGTTGTCCAACGCGACACCGCCGGTGGTGAACTGCGCCACGGCGGGCAGCTGCGGCTCCGGTTTCGGCGGCTGCGTGGGCTGCGGTGGCGTCGCAGGCGCCGTGGGCGTGGTCGGTTCGGGGGAAGCGGGCGGGCGCGGGGCCGCGGAGGTCGGCGCGGGCGCGGCCGACTGGGCGGGTGCGGCGGCGGTCTGGCCGACGGCGGGCGCGGCCGGCCGGCTGGACGCGGCGGGGGTCGGCTCGGACGCGTCCGGCCGGGTGGGCACGATGGAGGTCCGGCCGATGGCGGACGCGGGCCCGACGCCGGGCGTGGGGCTGTCGCCCGCGCTGGGGCTGGCGGACGGCACCGGAGTCGTCGCCTCGGTCGACTGCAGTCCGCCGAGCGGGCGGCCGACATCCACCGGCACGGGACCGACGGGCCGCGCGGGGTCGGCCGTCGGCTCGGCAACGACGGCGTCGCCGCTCGGCGGGTCGCCCTGGCCCGGCCGGATCACCGTCGCTCCGGTGGCCCCGCCCACGCACAGCAGGGCCATCACCGCCACCGCGATCAGCGTCCGCCGACGGAAACCGGCACGGGGCGTACGCCGGACGACCGACCGGGGTCCGTCCGGGGCCGGCGGCACGTCCTCCCCGACCACCGCAAGGGCGTCCCGTACCGCCTCGGCCATCGCCGCCGCGTCGGGCCAGCGCTCGCCGGGTTCCTTGGCCATCGCCCGCTCGACAAGCGCCCACACCGGCTCGGGCACCTCGTCGGGGAGCGGGGGCACGGGCTCCGTCAGGTGCTTGAGGATGACCTTGAGGGCGGTCTCCCCGTCGAAGGGCAGCCTCCCGGCCAGGCATTCGTAGAGGACCACGCCGAGTGCGTAGAGGTCCGCCGAGGCGGTGACCGTCCCGGTGGAGGCCTGCTCCGGCGCCTGGTACGCGGCGGTGCCGAGCACCACCCCCGGTACGGTCAGCCGGGCGTCGCACCCGGGCCGGGCGATGCCGAAGTCCGCGATCACCGTCTGACCACCACGGACCATCAGGTTGGCCGGCTTGATGTCGCGGTGGACCACCCCGGACTCGTGCGCGGCCTCCAGCGCTTCCAGCACCTGGAGCGCCATCCGGAGGGTCTCCGCCACCGGCAGGCTGCCGCGGCGCTCCAGCACGGCGCTCAGTGGTTCTCCGTCGATCAGCTCCATGACCAGGTACGCGACCGAGCGCTGCCCGTCCGTGGCACTGTGCCCGTAATCGTGGACGCCGACGATGCCCGGGTGCCGCAGCTTCGCCATGACACAGGCCTCGGCATGGAAGCGCTCGGCGAACCCGGGCTCGTCCAACAGGGCGGGCTTCACGACCTTGACCGCCACCCGGCGGCCCAGGACCTCGTCCTCGGCGAGCCACACGTCGCCCATCGACCCACCGCCCAGCCAGTCCACCAGCCGGTAGCGGTCGGCGAGCATGGTGCCACGCATGGTTCTCCCTGAATCAAGTCCGCGGGCCGTATCGAATCCGTGGGCGCGCCTTGGTCCGAGGCGCCCTCCGAAGATCATGACGCCGGCCGATAATCACTGACTTGTCGTCAGATCAACGACCGCCGGGCTCGATGTCGACGTCTGGTGATGCCGCGCCCGGAGTCGACCAAATCCCGTCGCCGTCGGCCGGGCCGGGCCGGCATGGTGGGCGGCATGGATACCGCAGCTCGCGAACGCCTGGTGCGGGTGCCGGCCGCCGCGCAAACCCTTCCGACGCAGAAATGACTGGAGATCAACACGTGCTCTCGCCGTCGTCGCTCACTTACGAGGCGTTCCTGGACCGGGCCATCGCCGAGCCCGACGTGATCGGACTCGTCCTCAAGGGCTCCCACACACACGACGGCATGGCCACAGAGCACTCCGACCACGACGTCTACCTCATCCTCGCGGACGCCGCCACGACCGACCTCGCCGCTCTCGACGGCTACCGTTCCGCCGCACTCGACGTCGTCGTCACCACTGTCGAAGCGCTTCGCCACTGCGCGGGCCTGGAGCGCTACGCCCTGGCCCGGGCCCGCGTTCTGCTCGATCGGACCGGCGGCGAGATCACGGAGATCATCGCGGCGAAGGGGCGACTTGGCCCCGAGGAGGCACACACGGCTGCCGCCAACTGGCTGGACGCCTACGCCAACTGGCTGTACCGCTCGGTGAAGAACGCCCGCGACGGCCGCAGCCTGGCCGCCCACCTCGATGCCGCCGAGAGCATCGGCTACCTGCTGGAGCTGCTGTTCGCCCTCGACCGCCGGCCTCCCCCGTACAACAAGTACCTCGCCTGGGAACTGGAGAGGTTCCCCCTGCCGGGATGGGACACCGGGGTCTTGCTCGAAACGATCGGGCAGATCCAGCGGACTGGTGATGTGTCACTGCAACAGCGGCTGTTCGCCCAGGTCGAAGTGGCAGCCAGGGCGGCAGGCCACGCTCCGACGCTGGATGCCTGGGGCGAGGACCTGCTGCTGATGCGCCCTACCAGCTAGTGGCTCGGCTCAGATGGTTGACCTGGTAATTGATATGTCGTGCGTCCGTCGTCAGGCTGTCTCCAGGATCTGATCTTGGAGGTGATCGTGGGGCGTCGTCCGGGAGTGTTCGTCCGGCCAGTCAGCATGGAGGAGGGTCGGCGACTGCAGCGGATCGGCCGGACCTCGAAGGACCCGGTCAGGCTGCGGCGCGCGATCGTGGTGCTGATGTCAGCGCAGGGCCAAGCGGTGCGGGATATCACCTCGTTGCTGCACGTCAGCGAGGACTATGTACGCGATGTCATCCACGCGTTCAACGAGCGGGGGTTCGACGCGCTGGACCCAAAATGGAGCGGGGGACGCCCCAGAACGATCAGTGACCAGGTGCGCGAAAGCATCTGCCTGATTGCCCGGACGTCCCCCGCTGACTGGAAGATCGCCGCGTTCTCCACCTGGAGCCTGACCAAGCTCGCCGAGCACCTGGTCAACCGCCACGTGGTGCCCGCGATCAGCCGCGAGACCCTGCGCCGGATCCTGCACGAGGGCAAGATCTCCTGGCAGACCACCACGACCTGGAAGTCCTCCAGCGATCCCGACTTCCTGACCAAGATGCACCGGGTCCTGGAGCTCTACGACACCCCGCCGATAGACGGCAGGGTTGTCTGCGTCGACGAGTTCGGCCCGCTCAACCTCATGCCGCGTAAGGGAAAGGCCTGGCGGCCGTTCCGGTCCCCGCGCCGGCTGCGGGCCACCTACAACCGCTATGACGGCGTGATGCACATGCTCGCCGCCCTCGACCTGGCCACCGGAAAGATCTACTACCGCATCCGGAAACGTAAGAGATGGCGTGAGTTCCTCGGCCTGCTCAAGGTCCTGCGTGCCCGTTGGCCAGGGGAGAAGCTCTACGTCGTCCTGGACAACTTCTCCCCACACAAGCACCCGAACGTCCGCGCTTGGGCCGCAGCCAACGAAGTCGAGCTGGTCTTCCTGCCGACCTACGGGTCGTGGTTGAACTGGATCGAGTCCGAGTTCGCGGCCCTGCGCTACTTCGCGCTCAACGGCACCGACCACCGCAGTCACGGCGAGCAGAACGCCGCCATCGGCGCCTACGTCCGCTGGCACAACGCCCGCGCCGAACCGAAGACCAACTTCGCCCCCGACTCACCCATCCGCGCCTGGACCGAGTACCCGGCCAGGGCCGCGTAGCAAGCCACGATTGATGTGCTCAGATGTGCAGTTCGGGCGGGAAGCCGGTCCAGCGCAGCTCGGCAGGGAGATGCCGCATGTCGTTGTAGAAGAGGACGGAGGACGGCCGGCCGGGCGCGTATCGGATAACCGTCAGGGCGGCGTTGCAGTGGTTGAGGCCGAGCCAACGCCACTTCGGCGCGTCCATGGCATGCCGGACGAGCCAGCCGACCAGGAAGTTATGGGTGACGACCAGTTCGTGCCGAGCCTCGTCGCCGTCCACCGGCCCGGTGAACCGCTCCAGTGCCTGGCGGGCCAGCACCGGGCCGCGCTCACGCTCCTCGGCCGTGAACTGGGCGACGAAGCGGAGCAGGAAGTCAGCCGAGTCCGCCGGTAGTTCTTCCCTTTCCGGCACGTCGGGGACGTAGTCCCCGGCGGCTTCCGAGACCTGCAGAGGGATGCCGTTTAGCTGTTCCCCGATCAGGCGTGCGGTCTGCGCTGCCCGGGGCAGTGGGCCGTGGTGAACAGCCGAGAAGGGGACATCACGGAGTCGTTGGCCAAGCAGTACCGCCTGACGGCGGCCGTTCTCCGTCAGCCCGCTCTCGTCCGGCAAGGCCTCGCCATGCCGGACGAGATAGAGGTAGCGGGTGGCTGTTCCGGTCATTCCAAACTCCCTCGCGCCCACTAACGATCTTGCGTGTCGTCCTGGGGTGGACGCCGTCCCCTCCAGCCACGGTTCCCAGCAGTGACGGCCAGCAGACCCTCTCAGTTCAAACCCCTAAGACAGCCGGCCGACGATGGCCCGGATGATTACCTGGTCAACCATCTGTGCGGAGCCACTAGGCAGGCTCAGCCTCCTGCGCCCCGACAACTGGAATACTGTGCCCCGCCGGGCCTCGGACGGCCCCGAGACGGACATCAGGCTCGGTGACGAGGGCCTGGCCGTGCGCATGGTCACCCTGGACGAGGTACCCGCCCTCAAGGTCCCGCCCTACATGCAGCACTACCTGCCGCTGCTCACCGGCGCGGCCAACCAGCCTCCGAGGAGGACCACTTGAACCGGATCGACGAACCTGGCCGGCCACCCGTTCCGGTGCCCGGGAAGCCGGCGGCGAATCCGCCCGCCCTGGTCATCGGCGTCCACCTCGTCCTCCTGGACGAGGGCAAGGTGCTGCTCGGCCTGCGCAAGAACACCTCCTACGCCGCCGGCATGTGGCACCTGCCCGCTGGACACATGGAGCCCGGCGAACCGGTCAGCCGCTCCATGGTCCGCGAGGCCGAGGAGGAACTCGGCATCACCATCGCCGAGGACGACCTCGTACTCGTCCACACGCTGCACCACCTCGACGCCGACGACGGCCGCAGCCGACTCCAGCTGTTCTTCCGCCCCGCCCGTCACCGAGGCCACATCAGCAACCGCGAGCCGCACAAGTGCGCGCAGCTCTCCTGGTGGCCACTCGACCAGCTCCCCGAGGCCATCGTCCCCTACACGGCCCACGCGCTCGGCGAGATCACCCGCGGCAGCGCCCTCTCGACCGTCGGCTGGTCCGCGTGACCGCGCCCGTTCTCCCGGACGACGCCGACCGGCTGCTGCGCACAGCAGCAGGCCGGTGCGAGGCGGTGGCCGTGCGCTCTGTCGACCGGGAGGGACGTCCCGCGGTTTGGGAGGTCCTCGGCACCGACGGCCGTCGGCTCTTCGCCAAGCGGCACAAGAACGCACTCATGCACCATCGCGAGACCGCCGCCCTCACACACCTCGCTCCCTCCCTCGGGCCCGGCCGCGCCCCGACGCTGCTGGCCAAGGACCAGCAGGCGCTGCTCGTTGTCACCACCGCCCTGCCGGGCACCCCCGTCATCACCACCCCGCTCACCGAGGCCGAGCAGCGGGAGGCGTACCGGCAGGCCGGGCAGCTCGCGGCCGGCATCCACGCCCAGCCGCCGACGGACGCCCCCGTCGGGGAGCAACTGCCATGGAAGCAGGAGCGCGAGCGGGCGCTGGCCCGGG
This sequence comes from Kitasatospora aureofaciens, assembly GCF_019192735.1. Taxonomy (GTDB): domain Bacteria; phylum Actinomycetota; class Actinomycetes; order Streptomycetales; family Streptomycetaceae; genus Kitasatospora; species Kitasatospora aureofaciens_A. Next base: position 11,681 of record NZ_JAHTKP010000048.1, on the reverse strand, counting down.
CCCGCGACGCCCGTCTGCCCGAGGCCGACATCGAGGTACTGGCGCAGGCCACCCGCATCGAGCCGCCACGCTTCCCCCTGGCCTACTGCCACGGCGACTTCGGCCCGCGCAACTGGCTGGTCCACCGTGAAGGCGACGCCCTGGTGGTCGGCGTGATCGACTTCGAGCGCAGCCAGGCCGAGGCGCCGGTGCGGCGCGACCTGATGCGCGCGATGCTCCAACTCACCCCGCACCGCCCGGACCTGCGGGAGGCGTTCCTCGACGGGTACGGGCGCGCGCTGAGCAGTGCGGAGTGGGCGGCATGCCGGGCCTGGGCGGCGATCGACTGCCCTGCGGCGCTGCGCTGGGCGCTGGACCACCACCGCGACGAGGAGATCCTCGGCTACGCCCGCACCGTCCTGGAGCTGCTGCGCCGACCCGCGCCTACCCTGTGAAGTCCCCTTTCGTCGAGCGCTCTTGGAGGTACTGCAGTGGAGAGTCTGCGACAGGCCGTGGCCGTCATCGTCCACGACCGGAAGGCCGGGAGGATCGCGACGATCAACTACGCGGCGAACAGCTGGAGCACGACGCCGACGTGGACGATCCCCGGCGGCAAGGTCGAGGCCGGCGAGCGCCTGGACGAGGCCGCCGCCCGCGAGCTGTGGGAGGAAGCCGGGCTGGACGTCAGCCCGCGGGACCTTCAGCTGGTCCACACGATCCAGGTCCGCCAGGGCTGGGACGGCAAGGGCCCGTTCCTGCTGTCCGTGTTCCTCGCCACCACGTGGCAGGGCAAGTTGACGAACTCCGAGCCGGGCAAGCACCTTGCCGCGGTGTGGTCGCCGGAGACCGAGCTGCCGCTGCCGATGTTCCCGACCTCCCACGCGGCCCTCACCTGCTACCTGTCCGGCGGCCGGGGATTCTCCACCCACGGCTGGGGCGAGGAAGCCGATCCCCGGGACCTGGTCCGGGCCTGAGCACGGCCGACCGCCACCGACACCCGTCCGAATAGCCCGCCCCGGAGGCAACCCACGTGACCGGATCCCTCGTACGCCCCGCCGGCCTGCCGGACGCCGACGAACTGCTGCGCCTGCGCGTCGCCGTCCTCGACGGCGCCCAGCTCACCGACGACTGGCGCGCCACCGAAGCGGGCGCCCCGCTCTACCACGCCCTCGGGTTCGACCCCGTCTGCGGCTACATGACGCTGCGGCCCGGCCCGGCGGGGTGGCAGCGGTGAGCGGCTTCGACCTGGACGCCTACGTCGAACGCACCCGCGACGGACCGTGGCCGTGCGCGCGGGCTGCACATGGGCACTCCGCCCCCGGTGGTGGCTGATGGTCTACCTCGCCGCCCATGGACCAGTCCGGCCGGATGAACAGGCAGAGCTATGCCTCAGGGACGTGGGCCTCGACAGCCTCACGGTCCGGGTGCGTCAGGCCGCACCCGAGCTGACAATGGGACGGGGAACGGCCTCGCGGTGGCGGGCGGCGAACCGGGTGGCCCGCAGAATCGCGGGCATCTCAGGTAAAACCGGCTGAACAATGCAGTCCCTCAGGGCAGGAATGCCGAAGACTTCGAAGGCGCCCTGCTGGTGATCTACGGCTACATGAGTGGCGAGCCCTTCACTCCCGACCAGAACGTGCTGAAGGCGAAGAACATCACCACAACAGAGTTCTGGATGTACCAGGACGAGTACCTGCCCCGTCATCCGGCCCTGGGCGCGGAGTCCGCGCGGCTGGTCGCCGAGGGAAAGCTCGTGTTGCCCTCCGCCCCCGTCTACGAGGCCAAGGACTTCGCCAAGGCCCTCGCGTACCTGCGGAAGAACGGCAAGGTCCTCCTGGACTTCAACCCCCACCGCGCGCAGGCGTCCTCACGGCACAGCACCGAAGCGGCAGGCGGGTGACCGCAGCCTGGATGCCGAGCGGTCGGCTGCACGAGCCGATGCCGGGCAGCCCGCACGGTCTTTGCACACGATCAAGGACGAACACATGAGCACACACCGCACCATTGGCGTACTCGGCGCAGGAGAGGTGGGACAGGCGGTCGCCGACAAGGCCGTCCGCCACGGCCATGAGGTACTCATCGGCAACAGCCGGGGCCCCAGGACCCTCGAAGCCCTCGTGGACAGGCTGGGGCCGAAGGCCCGCGCAGTAACGGCCGAGGAGGCGGCGAAGCCGGAGCTCGTCTTCCTTTCGGTGCCGTTCTTCGCCGTGCCGGAACTGACACGCCTCACCACCTGGTCCGGGAAGATCGTCGTCGACACGACGAATCAGTTCGCAGCGGCCGGCCCTTACCGGGGCCGGTACGACGTCGGTGACCTCACGGGCAGCGAGTGGGTTGCCGGCCACCTTCCCGGCGCCCGGGTCGTGAAGGCTCTCAACACCCTGTACGCCCCGTTCATCGCCGCGGACCCCCGGCATGCCGAAGGACGGCTGGTGGCCTTCTGTGCGGGCGACGACGCCGACGCGAAGGCAGCCGTGGCCGGCTTGCTGGACGAATTCGGATTCGCCGCCCTGGACCTTGGCGGTCTGCGTGAGGGCGGGCGGCTGATGCAGCTGGACGGTGCGCTCAGCGGAAAGCACCTGCTGCTGCAGGACGTCGGCTGACGCCCCGGACAAGCCCCACACACACCAGCGCGCACGAGGAGAACCATGAACCGTCGTGTTGTCCACACCCGTGGCGGGTTGCCCTCCGAGGTCCTGACCGTCATCGAGGAGCCGGAGCCGGGAGAGCCCGGGGGTGGTCAGGTCCTCATCCGCACCACGGCCTTCACGGTGCACCCTGGTGATCTCCAGGCCATCGAGGCCTACCCCGGGGAGGCTGGACAGCCGGTTCCGGCCGGCGTGGAGGCCACCGGCGTGGTGGAGGCGATCGGCCCGGGAACGCGCGTGGCGCCGGGTGTCGAGGTCGGCGGCCGCGTAACGGTCTTCCCCCAGCCCGGGGCGTGGTCCCAGTGGATCGTGGCGGATGCCGAGGTGGTCGTCGCCGTACCGGACGAGCTGTCGGACGAGGTCGCCGCGCAGATGCTGGTGAACCCGCTCACCACGGTGATGCTGCGCCGTGAGGCCGAGGAGCACCTGGCCTTCGGATACGACGGTCTTCTGGTGCAGACCGCCGCGGGCTCGTCGGTCGGGCGGCTGGTGACGGGCGTGTCCCAGTTCCACAACGTGGCGCTCGTCAACGTCGTCCGCAGCGACCGCGGTGCCGCCGAACTGCACAAGCGGTTCCCGGACGTGCCGGTCGTGGCGACAGAGGATCCGGGCTGGGCCGACGAGGTCCGCAAGGCAGCCGGCGGCCGTCCGGTAAGTGTGGCCTTCGACCCGATCGGCGGGAAGCTGGCGGAGACCGTTCTGGACCTGTTGACGCCGGGCGGGAAGCTGGTCAGTTACGGGCAGATCGCCGAGGAGCCGATCTCGGTGCATGCGTCGACGCTGCTGCACAAGTCGCTGACGCTGCGGGGCAAGAACATCGGCCGGTGGTCGACCGAGGCCTCCGCCGAGAGGCGGGCATCCGACGTCGCGACCGCGAAGCAGATCGCGCTGGCGCTCAAGGACCAGTTCGACGTGGCCGCTACGTACGGCCTTGGCGAGCTGGCCAACGCCGTGGAACACGCGGTACGGCCCGGCAAGGTCGGCCTCGTCCTCGTCCGCCCCTGGTAGCCGCCCTGGTCTTCCCTGCCGCGCGCCACCGGACCGGCGAACTGTGCGCCCGCTGCGGCCGAACGAAGCCGATCACCACCCGATGGCCGATCGGACCGGTCTGCCACAGCTGCTACACGGCGATCCTGCGGTCGCCGGCCTCGTGTTCGCGGTGCGGCATCGATCAGCCCCTGATCGCAAGGGACGGGGACGGCAGCGGAGTCTGCGGTCCGTGCGTCGGCTTCGCGGCCGACTACACGTGCGCCCAGTGCGGACGGACCGACAATACGCACGCGCCGCCCCGACCGGCCGGTACCGCCGATGGCCGGCACCGCCGCGATCGGGGCGGTTGTGCGTCTGCCGGCCGCCGCCATCGAGGAGGGCCGGGACCTGTCCTCGATGAGCGGCATCCTGGCCGACACCGCCTAGCGTCTGCTGCCGGCCTGACGGCCCGGCCTCACTTCAGGTGCCGGGCGAAGAACCGGTCCCCGTCGTCCACCTCGAACCACGGGGTGCCGGCGTGCCCGCCCATATTGGCGTGCAGCGTCTTCTCCTTGGTGCCGAAGGCGTCGAACAGGTCCAGGGCCAGCTGCCGGTCGTTCCCTTCGTCGTCCCACTGCAGCAGGACCTGCAGCGGAATGGTGACCTGCCGGGCCTCCTCGCGCTGGGCGCGGGGCACGAAACCCCCGGCGAAGAAACCGGCGGCCGCGATGCGCGGTTCGACCACCGCCAGCCGAATGCCGATGGCGGTCATCCCCGAGTACCCGACCGGGCCACCGATCTCGGGCAGCGAAAGAAGGGCGTCCAGGGTGGTCCGCCATTCCGGGACCGCCTTTTCGACCAGCGGGCCGATGAAGGACTCGAAGATCTCGTCGACCGGCTCGCCGGCCGCCATCGCCCGGCGGAGGTCGGCGCGAGCCTGCTCGTCGACGGCCGAACGGGGCCGGTCGCCGTGCCCGGGGTGGTCGATGGCGGCCACCGCGTAGCCGTACTCCGCCGCAGAGTGCCGGGCCCGGGCCACCAGCCGCGATTCCCGCTTGTGCAAGCCGCCGTTGTGGCCAATCAGGATCAGCGGGGCCGGTGCGGATCCGGACGTCCACAGGATGCCGGGGATCTCGCCGAGGGTGAATTCGCGTTCGAGGACGCCGTCGTCGAGGCGCTGTTCGGAAGTGAATTGCATGGTCGTGCCTTTCGGGAGTGCTCTTGAACGGCGCTCCCGGACGACCTATCGCCCGACCGTGACCCCGGAGGGGAGCACCCATGTCGATACTGCATTCACGGGTACCACCTCCTCGTTCTCTCGCACGGCCTCCGGGAGGTTAACAGCGGTCGTCGTGGTCCGCCAAACGGGTTTTGCGGAGGCTCCGGGGCCCGCCGCGAAGGCGGTCACGCTCAGCCAGCAAGACCCAACGGATTCACAGCCGCTCGCTTGACAAGTGCAGAGAAGGCATTGAGTTCAACACGCTGAACTTGACAGAGAAGCTGCCGGCGACGCGATCGCAGAGCGTGTCGTGGGCGGCCGAGCAACCCCTGCCGTATCCTGCGCCGGCGGCTCGTCGGGCTCCGGTTGCGCCCTGGCTGTGCTCACCGCAGGCTGCCCCTATGGACCGCACCCCGGAAGCGAGCATGCTGCCCATTCTGGTGACGGGCGCGGCGGGCAGCGTCGGCGCCGTCGGACGATCCGTGGTCGAAGGCCTTCGGCAACGGGGCCTGCCTGTCCGGGCCATGGTGCGTCGTGATGACGAGCGGGCGGAAGCGCTGCGCGCGACCGGCGCCGAAGTCGTCGTCGGAGACCTGACGCGCGCGGGCGACGTCGCCGACGCCCTGGCCGGCTGTGGCCGTATGTACTTCGGCATGGGCGTGTCGGCGCAGTATCTGGAGGCTGCCGTGACGGTGGCGGCCGTCGCGCATGCATACGGACGCCTGGAAGCGTTCGTGAACATGTCGCAGCTGACTGTCTCCGAGATGGACCTCACGGGCACCTCCGAGTCTGTGCAGCAGCGGCAGCAGTGGCTGGTCGAGCAGGTCCTCGACTGGTCAGGCCTGCCCGTCGTCCAGATCAGGCCCACCGTGTTCATGGAGAACCCGCTGTTCCGTGTCGGCTTCTCCTCGATCGCGAAGTACGGAAGCATCAGACTGCCCTTCGGCCGGGCGAAAACCTCCCCTGTAGCGGCCGGCGACGTCGCCTCGGTCGTTGAGGAGATCCTGGCCGATCCGGCCCCGCACATCGGCCGGATCCATGAGCTGACCGGCCCCCGCTCGGAGGACATCGCCGCCATGGCAGAGGAGGTCTCCGCAGCCCTGGGCCGACCGGTCGGTTACACCGACGTCCCACTGCAGGAATGGATCGACGACGATCTCAGGCCGCTGGAGCTGCCGGACCACGTCTTCCAGCACATCTCCACCATGGCTCGCCTTCATGCGGAGAACCGATACGACCGCAAGGCGGACGGGGTGGAGCAGGTCACCGGGCGGCCTCCTTCAGGGGTGGCCGATTTCGTCCGTAAGAACCCTGGCGTGTTCACTGACTGAAGCCCCTCCGTCTCCGAGCGTCGGCCGTGCCGACGTGTCAGCCCCGGAACCTGCTCAACGAAGGTCCGTCGTACGCACGATGCGTCATCGCAGGCGAACCTTCGGACTCGCAGACGCAGCACCACCCGGCCGCCCCGCAGCGGGAAGGTCGATGGCTGCCTGCGAGGGGTGTGACCGAGATACGCGTCAAAGGGGCAACGACATGATCTTGAGCGTTTAGGTCGTCTGCTCGTCATGCTCGCGCAGCATCCTCATGACGGTGGCGGGCGAGGGGTGCTGCCCCTTCTTCGCGCCGGTGGTGATGACGAGGCGCTTGGCGATGTCGCGCAGGCTCATCTCCTGGTCGCGCAGGTGCAGCGCCATGGACAGCATGTCGTCGTCGGTGACCCCGGCGCCGCCGATGGTCTTGCCACGCTTCCGCGCGGACTCGTGGCCTTCGAGGGTGCGGTCGCGGATGTACTCGCGCTCCATGCCGGACATGGCCGCGAGCACGGTGAACACGATGCCCGACGGGTCGTGTGAGCCCTTCAGTTCTCCGGTGAGGAACTCCAGGCCGACGTCGCTCGCCTTCAGCTCCTCGGCGAGCATGGCGAGTTCGATGCCGCGGCCGAGCCGCTTGTGCTCGTGCACGACGAGGGTGACGGCGACACCGGAGGAGCGGATCTCCCCGGCGAGCTTCACGGCGGCCTCCAGCTCGGGGCGCTTGGTGGCGCGGGTGGAGATCTTCTCCGAGAAGACCCGGGTGACCCCGGCCTCGCCGAGCGAGTCAAGCTGTGCGTCCAGGGACTGCCGGGCGGTCGAGGCGCGGGCGTAGCCGAGGCGGACGTGTTCGACCGGTTCGGCGCCGGCGCGCACGGGCCGGGGTAGTTCGGTCCACGCCGAGCCCGGCTTGCGTACGGCGGGAGTCGGCACGCTCAGGGCCTTGGCGAGTTGGGGCACGAGGCGGAAGCGGGCGGTGTGGTACTGGATCGCCACCCTGCCCTTCCCGGTCCGGCACGGGGAGCCCGCCGGGGCGGCGCAGGTGGACATCGGGCAGTCGTGCGATTCCACACGCTTGAAGTCGTCGCTCACGACCCCGGACTGTTTCATGAGGGTGTTTCAGATGTCCAGTTGTTTGCAACAACTCATGAAACATGATCGCCGCAGGTGGACGACCGCCCGGCCGGGTGTTTCATGAGCGACCACCTATGAAACACCGATGTCTGACCTGTCGGCGGAACCGAGGATGCCTTCCGTCGTTGAACTGATCATGGCGGCGACTCATCTGCGGGCTTGCGACGTTCCCGAGCTCCGCCAAGTGGGTCGGCACCCCCCCGTCACCCCGAAGGTTGCGTGGAGGCCCCGATCTTGGGCAGAGAGCGCGTCGTCGGCGTCCTGCGGCATTGAAGGAAGGGACGGGACCGGAACACGCCAGAAATGTGCCGTAGTGACCGGTAAGCGCTGGTCAGCGGGTGGCCGAGCTTGGACTGACCAGATCCTCCGTCACAGGCAGGCACTCGGAGAGCAGGTCGACGACGTCGCGCCAGGCTCGCTGCGCGTGCCGTGGGTGGTAGCCGACGCCGGGGACCACGGGGTGGTCGACCGGCGGGTGGTGGAAGGCGTGCAAGGCGCCGCCGTAGACCACGAGGCGCCAGTCGACGCCCGCGGCCTGCATCTCGGCGGTGAACGCGCCCCGTTGCGCGGGCGGCATGATGGGGTCTTCCGACCCGACACCGGCCCACACCGGGCAGCGAATGCGCGCCGCCTCGCCCGGTCGGCCCGTGGTCAGTGCGTTGACTGTCCCGATCGCCCGCAGGTCGACGCCGTCGCGCCCGAGTTCCAGCCCGACGGCGCCCCCGGTGCCGTAGCCGATGGCGGCGATCCGGTCGGGGTCGGTCCGCGGTTCGGCGCGCAACACGTCGAGCGCCGCATGACCGATGCCCCGCATCCGGTCGGGGTTGGCGAGCAGCGGCATGCAACGGGCCAGCATCTCCTCGGGGTCACCCAAATAGCGCCCGCCGTGAAGGTCGAAGGCCAGCGCTACGTATCCCAGCTCGGCGAGAGCATCGGCCCGGCGGCGCTCGACGTCGCTGAGACCCATGCCCTCTGGCCCGAGCAGCACCGCGGGCCGGCGGTCGACGCCGGCCGGGAGTGCGAGGTGCCCGATCATCGTCAGACCGTCGGCCGGGTACTCGACCGTGCGCGTTGTAATCGTCGTCATGAGACTGGACTTTAGTGATCGTCGAGCCCGGTCGGGCCGGGGTTCACCACTGGCAGAACAGCGCGGATGTCCCTCTGAAATGCGGCGATGGCTCACAAGAACCGTCAAAAACCCCGTTCCCACGGCAGCGCTATCGGATCACCTGCCCAGGCCACGGTGTTGGAGGCTGACCCTGGCGTCAGGATTCTGGCGTATACCGGCCCGGCCCCCTGAAGGGGCGTCACCAGCTAAGTGGTCGGCTCTGGAAGTCCTTCGGGGGTTGATCTGGGGGCCGGTTGTATGTGTCGGATCGTCAGAGCTCTGGGGTGGCGAGGCGGAGGTGGCAGGCGCTGTCGAGGGCGTCCTCGGGGGTGCCGGCGAAGGCGCCGGTGGGTAGCAGGGAGTCCTCGTAGCGGTCGCCGCTGGGTTACCTCTGGCCACAATGAATATTTGCGCGCGCTATAAGACGACATGCCTGAATTGTGTGGGACTGTGACTGTCGAAAGGCTCGCTTGACGGTAGGCCTCGACGAATTGGAGTCTCAATGATGACCACTGGCCTCACGGGCGCCCTCCGGAGAATTGCCGCCCGATCCCGGTTGGCCCCGGCCCTGACCCTCATCTGTACGACGACTGCCCTGATCGGTCTAGCCGCGCCATTGAGCGCGAGCGCCGCCACGCCACCGAGAGCGAGCACAAGAGCGGCGACGACGCCGGTATCGCTGGGCACCGCCGGAAACTTCGCGGTCCTCGCTGCGACGACGGTCACCAACACCGGTCCCACCACGATCAACGGCGACCTCGGACTGAGCCCGGGTACATCGGTGACCGGCTTTCCCCCCGGGCAGGTGAACGGCACCCAGCACGTGGCCGACGCCGTCGCACTGCAGGCCAAGAACGACCTGACCGCCGCGTACAACGACGCGGCGGGGCGCCCGACCACGGCCACCGTCCCGGTGGAACTCGGCGGAACCACCAAGACCCCCGGCGTGTACGACTCGCCCGCCGGCACGTTCGGAATCACCGGACAGTTGACCCTCGACGCTCAGGGCGACCCGAACGCCGTCTTCATCTTCAAGGCGGCATCCACCCTCACCACAGCGTCCGCGAGCAGCGTGAACCTCGTCAACGGCGCGCGGGCCTGCAACGTCTTCTGGCAGGTCGGTAGCTCCGCGACGCTCGGAACCAACTCCACCCTCCGGGGAAACGTCCTGGCGCTCACCTCGATCACCGTGACAACTGGGGTGACCGTGGAGGGCCGGACGCTGGCCCGCAACGCTGCGGTCACGCTGGACAGTGACACGATCACCCGCGCGACCTGCGACCAAGCGCCCGTCACCACCACCACCGGCCTGACCACCTCAGCCAACCCCACGCCGCTGTTCCAGCCGGTCACCTTCACCGCCGCAGTGGCGGCCGGTTCCGGTACGGCCATCCCCAACGGCCTCGTGGTGTTCATGGACAGGTCACAGCTCATCGCCGTCGTCCCGCTCGACAGCACCGGGCACGCGGTGTTCACGACCTCCACCCTGGACGTCGGTCTTCACCTGATCCAGGCCGCCTACCTGGGTGCAGGCGGGTTCGCAGCCAGCGCCTCACCGACGATCTACGAGCTCGTCCAATAGAGCTGAACCACCGTCGGCCTCCGCGCACCCTTGCTGTACGCGGAGGCCACAACGTGGCACGATGCCTCCGATGTTGAACCCGCAGTGAGTGTGTTTAGCGTTTGACTCGGCCACGAGCGGCGACGGCGGCGAAGCCGAGCAGAATCGGTTCGCTGATCCGGCTGAGCGTGTCGATCCAGATGCCGGGGATGGTCAGATTCTCGCCACTGGTGCGGAAGACCACGGCGTTGAGCGTGACCTCTCCGGCTGGCTCGGCTCCGTTGTAGGTGAAGCGTGCCCAAAAGGCAGGGTCAGGGCCGGGATTGGGGTTCTCAAAGTGAGGGCTGTCGAGTTGCCCGGGGCGGAGATGGTTCCCTTGATCTAATCGTCAGTGATCCACTTCGCGAGATCGGCCGTTCCTCCTGCCATGCGCATACCCTGCGCCCGCCCCGTGCTGCTGACTGCCGCCGAGCGCGAGCGGTTGAAGAAGATGGCCTACGGGCACAAGACCGAGTACCGGCTGCGGGTACGCGCGCAGGTCGTCCTGCACGCGGCGCGGGGGCGCTCCAACGCGCGGATCGCCCGCGAGACGGGTCTGCACCTGGACACGGTTCGTACCTGGCGGGGCCGGTTCGCCCACGGCGGGCTGCCGGTCCTGACCGACCGCAAGCGCTCCGGGCGCCCCGCCCGTTTCACCCCCGTGCAGGTCGCCGAGGCCAAGGCGCTGGCCTGCCAGTTACCCGCCGAGAGCGGCATACCGCTGTCGCGCTGGTCGTGCCCGGAGCTGGCCGCCGAGCTGACCGCGCGCGGGATCACCGACAGTGTCTCCGCGTCCACGGTGCGCCGCTGGTTGCGCGAGGACGCGCTCAAGCCCTGGCAGTACCGGTCCTGGATCTTCATCCGCGACCCGGACTTCCGCGCCAAGGCCCAGCGTGTCCTGGACCTCTACGCCCGCACGTTCGAGGGCGTCCCGCTGGGCGAGGGCGAGTACGTCGTCTCCAGCGACGAGAAGACCTCCGTTCAGGCCCGCTGCCGCTGCCATCCGACCCTGGCCCCGGGCCAGGCCCGAGTGATGCGCGTCAACCACGAGTACGGCCGCGGCGGCGCGCTGGCCTACCTCGCCGCCTACGACATCCGACGCGCGAAGGTGTTCGGCCGCTGCGAGCCGAAGACCGGCATCGTCCCCTTCATGAACCTGGTCGAGCAGGTCATGACCCAGGAGCCCTACGCCGGCGCGAAACGCGTCTTCTGGGTCGTCGACAACGGCTCCTCCCACCGCGGCCGGCGGGCCATCGACCGCCTGGCCAGCAGGTTTCCGAACGCCGTCATGGTCCACACCCCCGTCCACGCCTCCTGGACGAACCAGATCGAGATCTTCTTCTCCATCGTCCAGCGCAAGGTCGTCCGACCCAACGACTTCACGGACCTGACTCAGGTCCAGGACCGGCTCCGAGCGTTCGAAGACCGCTACAACGCCACGGCACAGCCGTTCCAGTGGAGGTTCACCACCTCCGACCTGGACGATCTGCTGGCCCGGCTCGACCGACACACACCCACCGACCGACAAGAAGAATCCTCCGTCGCCCTGGCAGCCTGATCAACCCCCGAAGGACTTCCAGAGCCGACCACTAGGGAGCGTATTTGGTCGTGATCAATCTGTGGGATTCGCCCTCATGGCGAGGCCTGATCGGGTAGACCATGTCGCGTGACGCGAGCGCAACTGACTGATGCGGAGTGGGAGTTCATCGAGCCG
>NZ_JAHTKP010000047.1 GCF_019192735.1 Kitasatospora aureofaciens | reverse complement strand
GATCCGGCCCGGGGTCACCGCGCCGTCCGCCAGGGCGGCGAGGCCCAGCGCGCGGGCCGTGCCCCAGCGGGCGGCCCGTTCGGCGCCCTCCTCGGCGAGCGCTCGGGCCGCGGCCGGCCTGCGCGCGGCGGCGAGGATGAGGCAGGAGTCGGCCCACCACGGGGCGAAGACCGGGTTCTCGACGCCGGCGGCCTGCTGGACCCGGCCGCATTCGAGTAGCAGGCGCAGGGCGCCGTCGGTGTCACCGGCCGCCCAGCGGGCGCGGCCCCGGGCGAGCAGGTAGAGCTGTTGCTCCAGTCCGGTGCCGTCCGGCCCGGTCCGGACGGCACCGGCGAGCAGGGCCTCGGCCCGGTGGGCCTCGCCGCGGTCCACCAGGATCGCCGCGAGGACGGCCCGGGGGGCGATCAGGCAGGTGTCGGGGCCGGCCGTCCCGAACCCGTCGACCGCGGCACGGGCCACCCTCTCGGCCTCGGCGACGGCGCCGGCGCGGTGCAGGACGAGGGCCCGGCCGGCCTCGGCGAGGGTGCGGACCCAGGGGCCCGCGCCGTGCAGGGCGCGGTCGAGCACGGCGCCGGCGGCCCCGGTCTCGTCCGCGAGGGCGAGGGCGGCCGCGGCGGCGATCAGCGGCCACCCGGGGCAGGACGGCCCGGCGGCGTCCGCGGCGCGGCGGGCCGCCGCCACCGCCAGCTCGCGGGAGTGCCCGGCCAGGGCGGTGCGCAGGGCGGCGAGCGCCTGCTCCTGGACGTTCCCGAGGTCGTCCTCCGCGACCGTGAACTGCGCGGCGCGGGGAGCGGGGACGGTCGCCACGGCTGCCCGGTATCCACGGCCGGTGACCAGCAGGGCGGTCCGCACCTGCCAGCGCAGCCGCGGGCCGGGGCTGCCCTCCGGGCCGTCCAGGGCGCCCTCCAGCGCCTCCGCCAGTTCGGCGCGGGAGGACGGCGTGAGCGGGACGGCCAGGCAGGCCATCGCGCACTGGACGGCGATCCGCGCCCGCGCGGTGGGGTCGGCGGCGAGGGCGAGCGCCGCGCGGAACCTCGGGACGGCGGCCAGCGGGTCCGTCTGGGCGAGCGCGACGGCCAGCCGCAGGAGCAGCCGGTCGTCGTCCGGTGCCGCGTCCAGGGCGCGCTGCAGGAACCCGGCGGCGGTGTCGAAGTCGCCGCGCTCCTCGGCCTCGGTGGCGGCGTCCCGCAGGACCGCGGCCATCCACGGCAGCGGGGTGCCGGGGACCTCCATCAGGTGCCGGGCCACCTGCTCGGGCGGGCGGCCCGCGTCGCTGAGCAGCAGGGCGGCCCTGGCGTGCAGGTCGGCGGGACCGCCCGCGTCGCTCAGTAGGGCGGTGCGCGCGGCCTCGTGGACCGGGCCGGCGCCGTCGGCGGCGAGGACGCCGGCCTCCCGCAGCAGGGCGACGGCCTCCTCGGCGCGAGGGCCGGCCACGCCCGCGAGGGCGGCGATGTGGTCGGTGCGGGCCGCGCCGACCACCGCGACGGCGGCAGCGGCGGCCCGCACCGGGGCGGGCGCGCCGTCGAGCAGGCCGCGTACCGTCCGGGCGAGGATCCGGCCACCGAGCTCGGCCGCCCGGTCCGCACCGTCCCGGTCCGGGCGCACGCCCTGCGCGCGCAGCTCGTCGAGGACCTGCAGGGTGGTGCGCGGGTTGCCGCCGCTCACCTCGGTGAGGTGTTCGACGAAGGCGGGGTCGGCCGGTGCCTGCGACCACTGCCGGACGAGTTCCCCGACGGCGGTGCCGTCCAGCGGGGTGAGCCGCACGGTGCTGACCGAGGGCTGGGTGGAGAGGTCCAGCCAGGCTTCGGAGCCGGCCGGCCGGGTGCCGGCGCGGCGGGTGAGCGCGATCAGCAGCGGGTGCCCGGCCGAGCGCCGCAGCAGGAAGTCCAGGAAGCGGAGCGTGTGTTCGTCGCAGTCCTCGGCGTCGTCGAGGGCGAGGACGAGCGGACGGTCCGTCATCAGCGCGGCGGTGGCCCGGTAGAGAGCGTGGAAGACCGGGCAGGCGCTCGCGGGGGTGAAGGGCTGCTCGGCGCCGGGCTCGGGCAGCAGGGCGGCGAGTGCGCCGGCGAGCTCCCTGTCCACGGCTGGTGCGAGCAAGGCCCGCAGCCCCGAATAGCCCGTGCGCGCGGGTCGGTGGCCGTGCAGGACCACAGCACCGCGACGGCGGGAATCGGCCAGGAGCGCATTGAGCAGACTCGTTTTCCCGATACCGGCCGGGCCGGTCAGGAGCACGCATCGGGCCCGTCCCCGGCGCGCTGCCTCGGCATGTCCGAAAATCGTCGACAGTTCACTGCTGCGGCCGAAAATCGGCTCCGCCTCCCCCGGAATTCCCTCCGATGACAGCACGAAACCTTCACCCCCAAGCGCAGACAGTTCCGATATTCCGTCACCACGCCCGGAACGGACCACAATTGCGGCCGACAGGCGTCAGCGTACCCGAGCGCATCCGACCAAGAATGTATGGGGTCCGTCAAGAAGCCGAGGGGTGTCCGAACCAATTCCGGCCGCGCCGCGCCCGCATCCGCGGACCGGCTGGTGGCCGCCCCGAACGCCGCGGGCGCCGCCGTGACCACCAAGAAAGGTTGAAACGTCCGTTAACTTCTCTTTGCCATCAGGCTTTTCGGCCAAATACGGACACACCCGGACGATCGGGCCGGGTGCGTGCCCGGCCGGGCGCAGGACTAAGGAATTCCCGGCACCGGGCGTGAGACCACAGTGGGGTGCAGTACCAGCCGCCACCCCGCCCCGAGGGAGTCCGATGAGCACCGCGCAACGGCCGATCCTTTTCGTCAGCCTTCCGGAGAGCGGCCTGCTCAATCCGCTGCTCGTGCTGGCCGGCGAGCTGGCCCGGCGGGGCGTGCCCGACCTCTGGTTCGCCACCGACGAGCCCCGGCGCGCCGACGTCCTGGCGCTCGCCGACAAGTCGGCGGTGGAGTTCGCCTCCCTCGGCGACGTGTTCTCCGAGCTGTCCGCGGTCACCTGGGCCGACGACGTCTACCGCGAGGTGACCCAGGCCTCGCGGTTCAAGGCGCACCGCGCCGTGATCCGGCAGTCCTACCGGCCCGATCTGCAGGCCGAGAAATACCGCCGGCTCGCCGCGGTCGTGGACTCCTGCGAGCCGGCGCTGATGGTCATCGACTGCGTCAGCTCCTTCGCCGTCGACCTGGCCCTGACCCGGGGGATTCCGTTCGTCCTGAGCGTGCCATTCCTGCCGAGCAATGTCCTCACCTCGCACAGCCCGTTCGGGAACTCGTACACGCCGACGGATTTCCCCGTCCCGCATTCCGGCCTGCCCTACCCGATGGGTTTCGGCCAGCGTCTGCGCAACCGGCTCTTCAAGCTCCGCACGCTCGCACTCTTCCTCCACCCCGCGATGGGGAAGGTGCTTTCCGAGGACGCCCGGCTGCGCAAGGAACTCGGCCTGCCGAAGCCCAGCCCGATGACCCGGATCGACCGGGCGGAAATGGTGCTGTGCAATTCCGTCCCGGAACTCGACTATCCGTTCGAAATGCCGGGGAAGGTGAAGCTCGTCGGGGCGATGGTACCGCCGCTGCCGGAGACCACCCGGGCCGAGGACGGCACCGGGGTCATGGACTGGCTGGACGCGCAGTCCTCGGTGGTCTACATGGGCTTCGGCACGATCACCCGGCTGACCCGGCCGCAGGTCGGCGCCCTGGTGGAGGTGGCCCGGCGGCTGGACGGCAGCCACCAGGTGCTGTGGCGGCTGCCGGCCGAGCAGCAGCACCTCCTGCCGCCGAAGGACGAACTGCCGGACAACCTCCGGATCGAGGGCTGGCTGCCGTCCCAGCTGGACGTGCTGGCCCACCCCAAGGTCGGGGTGTTCTTCACCCACGGCGGCGGCAACGGCTTCCACGAGGGCGTGTACTTCGGAAAACCGCTGGTGGTACGGCCGTTGTGGGTGGACTGCTACGACCAGGCGGTGCGCGGGCGGGACTTCGGGATCAGCCTGACGCTGGACCGGCCGCAGGACCTCGACCCGGCCGACGTCGTGGACAAGCTCACCCGCGTGCTCGGCAACCGCTCGTTCCGCGAGCGCGCCGAACGCATCGGCGCGGCGCAGCGCGCGGCCGGCGGGCGAACCGCCGCGGCCGACCTCCTGCTCAGCCTGCCGTCCGTCGCCTGACGCCCACCCCGATCTCCCACCCCGACCGACCACCCCGACCGACCACCCCGACCGACCGCGAAGCGAGGACCCCATGCCCTTCACCATCCCCGTGTCCCGGCCGAGCCTCGACGGGCGGGAGCTGGAGTACGTCACCGACACCATCGGCGACGGCTGGATCTCCTCCCAGGGCCCGTACGTCCAGCGGTTCGAGCAGGCCTTCGCCGACTACAACGGCTCCGCCCACGGCGTCGCCTGCTCCTCGGGCACCGCGGCGCTCACGCTGGCGCTGCGCGCCCTCGGCGTGGGTCCGGGCGACGAGGTGATCGTGCCCGAGTTCACCATGATCGCCTCGGCCTGGGCCGTGACGTACACCGGCGCCACCCCGGTCTTCGTCGACTGCGCGGACGACCTGAACATCGACGTCACGCGGATCGAGGAGAAGATCACGCCGCGGACGAAGGCCGTCATGCCGGTGCACATCTACGGCCGCCGCTGCGGCATGCGGGCGGTCATGGACATCGCGCACCAGTACAACCTGCGGGTGGTGGAGGACTCCGCCGAGGCCCACGGCATCCGCCCGACCGGCGACATCGCGTGCTTCTCGCTGTTCGCCAACAAGATCATCACGGCCGGCGAGGGCGGGATCTGCCTCACCGACGACCCCCGCCTGGCCGGCCAGCTGGCCCACCTGCGCGCCATGGCCTTCACCACCGACCACAGCTTCCTGCACAAGAAGCTCGCCTACAACTTCCGGATGACGGCCATGCAGGCCGCCGTGGCCCTCGCCCAGACCGAGCGGCTGGACGGGATCCTCGCGGCCCGCCGGGAGATCGAGCGGCGCTACGACCAGGGCCTCAAGGACGTCCCCGGGATCACCCTGATGCCGCCCCGGGACGTGCTGTGGATGTACGACCTGCGCGCCGAACGCCGCACCGCGCTGCGCGAGTTCCTGGCCGCCGAGGGCATCGAGACCCGGCTGTTCTTCCAGCCGATGAGCCGCCAGCCCGGCTACCTCGACCCGGCCTGGCCCGGCCTCAACGCGGCCCGGTTCGCCGCCGACGGCCTCTACCTGCCCACCTACACCGACCTGACCGTCGCCGACCAGGACCGCGTGATCGACCGGGTCCGCGCGTTCCACGGCGCGTCCTGAACCGGACCACGAACCCGGAGCACAGATCCGGACCACAGAGACCCGGACCACATACCCGGACCGCGAACCGGCCCACGAACCCGGACCACGCCGAGGGAGACCCGACGACATGACAAGCGCCGAACCGCGGGTGGTCGACTTCCCGCTGCGAAGGCCCGGCGAGGCCTTTCCGCCGCCCCGCTACCAGGACTACCGGGACCAGCCGGGCCTGATGCTGTCCTACCTGCCCAACGGCAACAAGGTGTGGCTGGTCACCCGGCACGAGGACGTCCGGGCCGTCCTGACCAACCGGAAGATCAGCTCCAACCCGGACCACCCGGGCTTCCCGAACATCAGCCAGACCATGGGCGTGCCCCGCCAGGAGCAGATCCCCGGCTGGTTCGTCGGCCTCGACTCGCCCGAGCACGACCGCTTCCGCAAGGCGCTCATCCCCGAGTTCACCGTCCGCCGGGTCCGGGAGCTGCGTCCCGCGGTCGAGCAGACCGTCGACCGGTGTATCGACGCGATGCTGGCCGCCGGGAACGAGGCCGACCTGGTCGCCGACTTCGCGCTGCCCGTCCCCTCGCTGGTCATCTCCTCCCTGCTCGGCGTGCCGCCCGTCGACCGGGACTTCTTCGAGTCCCGCACCCGCACCCTGGTCGCCATCCAGGCCTCCACCGACCAGCAGCGCGACACCGCGTCCCGCGAACTGCTGCGCTACATCAACCGGTTGGTGGCCATCAAGCAGAAGTGGCCCGGCGACGACCTGATCAGCCGTCTGCTGGCGACCGGCGCGATCGAGCCCCAGGAGATGTCCGGGGTGCTGATGCTGCTGCTCATCGCGGGCCACGAGACCACCGCCAACAACATCGCGCTCGGCGTCGTGACGCTGCTGAACAACCCCGAGTGGATCGGCGACGACCGGGTGGTCGAGGAGACGCTGCGCTTCCACTCCGTGGCCGACCTGGTCTCCCTGCGGGTCGCCGTCGAGGACGTCGAGATCTCGGGCCAGCTGGTGCGGGCCGGCGAGGGCATCGTGCCGCTGGTGGCCGCCGCCAACCACGACGAGCAGGCCTTCGCCTGCCCGCACCGCTTCGACCCGGCCCGCACCGAGCGCCACCACGTGGCCTTCGGCTACGGCGTCCACCAGTGCCTCGGCCAGAACCTGGTCCGGATCGAGATGGAGATCGCCTACCGCAGGCTCTTCGAGCGCATCCCGGGGCTGCGCCTGGCCGTGCCGGCCGAGGAACTGCCGCTCAAGTACGACGGCGTGCTGTGCGGCCTGCACGCGCTGCCGGTCCGCTGGTAGCACGCGCTGCCTCGTCGCACCTGTCACCGACTGGTAGCACCCACCACCCACCACCGACCGGGAGAACCGTTCATGCGCATCACCGTCGACACCGACCGCTGTGTCGGCGCGGGCCAGTGCGTGCTGACCGCGCCCGCGGTCTTCGACCAGGACCACGACGGCGTGGTCGAGGTCCACGACCCCGCGGTGGGCGCCGACGAGCAGGACGCGGTCGCCCTGGCCGCCACGCTCTGCCCGTCCGGCGCCATCACCGTCCAGCGGGACTGAATCCCGCCCCCAGAGAGGACCGACCCCATGACCAGTCCCGGCACGTCGAGCACGCTGTGGCTGCGCCGCTTCCATCCGGCCGCCGACCGCCCCGTACGGCTCGTCTGCTTCCCGCACGCCGGCGGCTCCGCCCCCTTCTTCCACCCCGTCTCGGCCGCCCTCGCCGCCGACACCGAGGTGATCGCCCTGCAGTACCCCGGACGGCAGGACCGCCGGCTGGAACCCTGCATCGAGGACATCGCCACCCTGGCCGACCGGATCACCGACGAACTGCTCGCCCTGGACGACCGGCCCACCGTCTACTTCGGCCACAGCATGGGCGCCGTCCTCGCCTTCGAGACCGCCTGGCGGCTGGAGCAGAAGGGCACCCACGCACCCCGGTGCATCGTCGCCTCCGGCCGACGGGCGCCCTCCACCACTCGCAGCGAGACCGTGCACCGGCAGGACGACGACGGCATCATCGCCGAGCTCAAGCTGCTCAACGGCACCAGCGCCCAACTCCTCGGCGACGAGGAGGTCCTGCGCATGGCGATGCCCGCGATCCGGGCGGACTACCGCGCCATCGAGCGCTACACCTGCGGGGCGGAGCGGGTCGTCGGCTGCCCGATCACCGCGCTCACCGGGGACGCCGACCCCCGGACCACGATCGCCGAGGCCCGGGCCTGGCAGGTCCACACCGCCGGCGCCTTCCGGCTCCAGGTCTTCCCCGGCGGCCACTTCTTCCTGGCCGGCCGGCAAGCCGCGGTCCTCCGGGAGCTCTCCGCCGAACTCGCCGCGTTCCGCTGACCAACCGCCGGCCGGACAAGGACCTCTGATGCGCACTCTCCTGGTCGACAACTACGACTCCTTCACCTACAACCTGTTCCACTACCTCGCCGAGGTCAACGGCTGCGAGCCGGAGGTCATCCGCAACGACGACCCGGCCTTCCGGCCGGGCCTGCTCGACGCGTTCGACAACGTCGTGCTCTCCCCCGGCCCCGGCACCCCGCACAACCCCGCCGACTTCGGCCACTGCGCCGGGATCGCCCGCGAGGGCCGGCTGCCCGTCCTCGGCGTCTGCCTCGGGCACCAGGGCCTGGCCCTCGCCCACGGCGCCGCGGTGGGACGCGCGCCCGAACCCCGGCACGGGCGCACCTCGGCCGTCCGGCACACCGGCACCGGGCTCTTCCACCACCTGCCGAACCCGCTGGAGGTCGTCCGCTACCACTCGCTCGCAGTCACGACGCTCTCCCCCGCCCTGGAGCCCATCGCCTGGGCCACCGACGACGGGGTGGTGATGGCCCTGCGCCACCGCGAACTCCCCATGTGGGGCGTGCAGTTCCACCCCGAATCGATCGGCACCGAGGCCGGCCACCAACTGCTCGCGAACTTCCGCGACCTCACCGAACGCCACGGCCGCCGGCGCAGCACCACCCCGCCGCCGCCACGCACCGAGCCCACCCCCGCGCCGGCGACGCCGGCCGCCCGGCACCTGACGGTCCTGACCCGGCGGATCGACACCCGGTGGGACGCCGAGACGGTCTTCGACCGGCTGTTCCGCCCCGGCAGCCACCCCTTCTGGCTGGACAGCAGCCTCCCGGGCGGGCGGCTCGGACGGATCTCCGCGATGGGCAACGCCTCCGGGCCGCTCGCCCGGATCGCCACCGCCGACGTGTCCCGCGGCACCGTGACGGTGACCGCCGGCGACACCACCGAGGTCGTGCACGGCGCGTTCCTGGACTGGCTCGACGAAGACCTGCGCTCGGTGCGGGCGGACGTGCCCGCGCTGCCGTTCGACTTCGCGCTCGGCTGGGTCGGCTGCCTGGGCTACGAGCTCAAGGCCGAGTGCGGCGGCGACCGCGCCCACCGCTCCCCCGACCCGGACGCCGTCATGGTGTTCGCCGACCGGGCGGTCGTCCTCGACCACCACACCGGCGCCGCCCACCTGCTCGCCCTGGCCGAGGACGGGAAGGACCGCGCCGCGAGGGCCTGGCTGCAGGCCACGGAGGCCCTGCTCACCGCGCCCGCCCCGCGCACCGACGCGCCCACCGCCACCCCGCCCGGCGAACCGGTCCGGCTGCGGCTGCGCCACTACCGCGACGCCTACCTCAAGCTCATCGACGCCTGCCAGGACGAGATCGGGGCGGGCGAAACCTACGAGGTCTGCCTCACCAACATGATCGACGCCCCGTCCGGCCTCGACCCCTGGCAGGCCTACCGCGCCCTGCGGCGGATCAGCCCGGCCCCGTTCGCCGCCTTCCTGGACTTCGACGGCCTGTCGGTGCTCAGCTCCTCCCCCGAGCGCTTCCTGCGGATCGGCCCGGACGGCCTGATGGAGTCCAAGCCGATCAAGGGCACCCGGCCGCGCGGCGCCACCCCGCAGGAGGACACCCTGCTGCTCGCCGACCTGGCGACCAGCGAGAAGGACCGGGCCGAGAACCTCATGGTCGTCGACCTCGTCCGGCACGACCTCGGGCGGTGCGCGCGGACCGGATCCGTCACCGCCGACCCGCTGTTCGACGTCGAGACCTACGCCACCGTCCACCAGCTGGTCAGCACCGTCCGGGCGCAGCTGCGCCCCGAGTGCAGCGCGGTCGCGGGCGTGCGGGCGGCGTTCCCCGGCGGCTCGATGACGGGCACGCCGAAGATCCGCACCATGCAGATCATCGACCGGCTGGAGAACGGCCCGCGCGGCATCTACTCGGGCGCGATCGGCTACTTCTCGCTCACCGGCGCCGCCGATCTGAGCATCGTCATCCGCACCGCCGTGCTCAGCGGCGGCCGGCTGCGCTACGGGGTCGGTGGCGCGATCATCGCCCTGTCCGACGCCGAGGGCGAGTTCGACGAGACGGTGGTCAAGGCCCGCCCGCTGCTGGCCCTGCTCGGCACCACGCTTCCCGAGCACGCCCCGCCCCCGCCGCGCCTGCGCAGCTCTAGGGCTTTCCCGGCGGTCTCGGGCTGAGGATGGCTGCGGCAGCCCCAGCGACCCCTCGGGAGTGAAGGTGTCCGTCCACCGCAAGAACTACGCGATCGATCCGGCCGCGGGCTCGCCCGGGGCCCTGGGCGGCCACACCCTGCCGGGCGTGTTCGCGGCGGCGGTGCGCAGCGCGCCGGACGCCGTGGCCCTGGTCGACGGGGACCGCGAGCTCACCTGGGCCCAGTGGCGGGCCGAGGTGGCCGCGCTGGCCCGGGCGCTCCAGGAGCTGGGTGTCGGCCCGGGCGACGTGGTCGCGGTCCAGCTGCCGAACTGTCGGGAGTACCCGACCGCGCACGTGGCCGTCGCCACGATCGGCGCGGTCATGCTGCCGGTGCACGCCGGACACGGCGCCGCCGACGTCCGGGCCCTGCTGGCCCGGGTGGACCCGGTGGCGGTCCTGCTCGGGCCGGAGGCGGCGGGGACGGCGCCGGACCTGCTGGCGGCGGTGCCGTCGCTGCGGACGGCGCTGGTCGCGGGGGATCCGGACGAGCTGCCGCAGTCGCCGCGGGTCCACTCCCTGGAACGCGAGTCGGCCGCCTGGGCCGGCCACGAGCCGCACCCGGTCGAGGTGCGGCCGGAGCAGCCGCTGGTCCTGATCCCCTCCTCCGGCACCACCTCGGCCCGGCCGAAGATCTGCCTGCACAGCCACGACGGGCTGCTCTCCAACACCGCGCCCGTCGCGGAGGAGGGCGGCCCGGCCTTCGCCGGGGCGATCCTGACGGCCTGTCCGCTCACCCACCTGTTCGGCCTGCAATCCCTGCACACCGCGCTGTTCCGGGCCTGCCGGCAGGTGCTGCTGCGCAGTTGGGACCCGGACCGCTTCCTCGCCCTCGCCCGGCGCACCGGGCCCAGCGCGGTCTTCGCCGTCCCGGCGCAACTGCACGACGTCGTCGCCGCCCTGGCCCGCAGCGGGCAGCCGGCCGGCTTCCGCCCGTACGAGGTGCGCACCGCCGGTGCGGCGATACCCGCCGCGCTGGCGGCGGACGTCCGGGCGGCGCTCGGCGGCGAGCTGGTGGTGGTCTGGGGCATGTCCGAACTGGGCACCGGGACCCGGACCCCGGCGGGTGACCCGGCCGGGGCGGCCGTGCGCAGCGTCGGCCGGCCGACCAGCGGCGCGCAGGTCCGGATCGTCGCCGAGGACGGGCAGGAGCTGCCCGCGGGCGAGGCCGGCGACCTCCAGTACCGCAGCCCGAGCATGTTCCGCGGCTACTACCGGGAGCCCGAGCTGACCCGCGCCGCGATGACCCCGGACGGCTGGCTGCGCACCGGCGACCGGGCGAGCGTGGACGAAGACGGGCTGGTCCGCTTCCACGGCCGGTCGGCGGAGCTGATCAACGTGGGCGGGCGGAAGTTCGACGCGACCGAGGTCCAGGAGGTGCTGGCCGCCCTGCCGGGCATCGGCCCGCTCGCCGTCGTCGGCCGGGCGGACGAACGGCTCGGCGAGATCCCGTGCCTGGTGCTCACCCGCCGGGCCGACCCGGCGATCGGGCTCCGGGCGGTGACGGCGTTCCTGCGGGAGCGCGAGGTCGCCGAGTACAAGGTCCCGCTGGAGCTGGTGACCGTCGACGACCTGCCGCGCACCCCGGCCGGCAAGCTCCACCGGCGGGCGCTGGAGGAGCTGGTGGCCTCGGACGCGGCAGCCGGCACCCCGGCGGAAGGCCCGGCCCCGCTCGGGTACGGCGACGCGCTCGACCTGGTGCGCTCCTGCGCGGCCGAGGTCATGGGCCGCGGCCCCGAGGAGGAGCCGATCGGGGCGGAGACCGCGTTCCGGGCGTACGGGCTGGACTCGGTGCGCACCATCCGGCTGCGGAACCTGCTGGCAGAGGCCACCGGACGGCCGCTCCCGGTGAGCCTCGGCTTCGACCACCCGAACCCGGCGGCGGTCGCCCGCCTGCTGTCCGGGTCGGCCCCGGACCAGCCGGACGAGGACGCTGCGGTTGCCTTCGACGAACCGGTGGCCATCGTCGGCATGGCCTGCCGGCTGCCCGGCGGGATCGCCTCGCCCGACGACCTGTGGGCGCTGGTCGCCGACGGCATCCACACCGCCTCCGGGTTCCCCGACGACCGCGGCTGGGACCTGGACGGCCTGTTCCACGACGATCCGGAGCACCCGGGCACCTCATACGTCCGCAAGGGCGGCTTCCTGCCCGACGCCGGTCGGTTCGACGCCGCCTTCTTCGGCTTCTCGCCGCGCGAGGCCCTGGCCGCCGACCCGCAGCAGCGGCTGCTGCTGGAGACCGCGTGGGAGGCGCTGGAGCACGCCGGGATCGACCCGACCGGGCTGCACGGCAGCCGCACCGGGGTGTTCACCGGCGCGATGTACCACGACTACGGCGCCCGCCCGGGCGCCGGGGCCCCGGCAGAGCTGGAGGGACTGCTCGGGATCGGCACGGCCGGCAGCGCGCTGGCCGGGCGGATCTCGTACTGCTTCGGCTTCGAGGGCCCGGCCCTGACGGTGGACACCGCCTGCTCGTCCTCGCTGGTCGCCCTGCACCTGGCCTGCCGCTCGCTGTGCTCGGGCGAGTCCTCGCTCGCCCTGGCCGGCGGCGTCGCGGTGATGGCCACCCCGGCGTCCTTCGTCGAGTTCTCCCGGCTGCGCGGGCTGGCCCCGGACGGCCGCTGCAAGGCCTTCTCGGACGACGCCGACGGCGCGGCCTGGGCGGAGGGCGCGGGGCTGCTCGTCCTGGAGCGGCTGAGCGACGCCCGGCGCAACGGGCACCCGGTGCTCGCGCTCGTCCGGGGCTCGGCCGTCAACCAGGACGGCGCCTCGAACGGCATCACCGCGCCCAACGGCCCCGCGCAGCAGCGGGTCGTCCGGCGCGCGCTCGCCGACGCCGGGCTCGCCCCCGCAGACGTGGACGCCGTCGAGGCCCACGGCACCGGGACGGCGCTGGGCGACCCGATCGAGGCGCAGGCCCTGCTGGCCGTCCACGGACGCGAACGGCCGGCGGACCGGCCGCTCTGGCTGGGATCCGTGAAGTCCAACATCGGGCACGCCCAGGCGGCGGCCGGGGTCGCCGGGGTGATCAAGACGGTCCAGGCGCTGCACCACGGCCTGCTGCCACGCACACTGCACGTCACCGAGCCCACCACCCGGGTGGACTGGTCCTCGGGCGCGGTCCGGCTGCTCACCGAGGCCCGGCCGTGGCCGAGGGAGGCCGGGCGGGCGCGGCGGGCGGGAGTGTCCTCGTTCGGGATCAGCGGGACCAACGCCCATGTCGTCCTGGAGGAGGCGCCCGCGCCCGTAAGCGCCGGTGCCGCCGAGGGCGGGCCGGTGCCGCTGGTGCTCTCCGCGCGCAGCGAGCCTGCCCTGCGGGCCCAGGCCGGACGGCTGGCCGAACATGCTGCCGCGCACCCGGAGTACGCCCTGCCCGATCTCGCCCGCGCCCTGGCCACCACCCGGGCCGTCCACGGGCACCGGGCGCTTTTGGTCGGCGCGAACCGTGGCGAAGTCCTCACCGCGCTGCGGCAGTTCGCCGCCGGATCGCCCTCGCCGGTCGCCCCGGTGGCGGGCCGGCGCGACGGCGGCGGCCGGCTCGCATTCGTATTCGCCGGGCAGGGCAGCCAGCGGCCCGGGATGGGCCGTGAACTCGCCAGTGCCTTCCCGGAGTTCAGGGCTTCCCTGGAGGAGGTGTGCGCCGCCCTCGACTCCTTGCTCGACCGGCCGCTGATCTCCGTCCTGTGGGCTGAGCCCGGTCCCTTGCTGGACCGGACGGAGTACGCGCAGCCCGCGCTGTTCGCCCACGAGGTCGCGCTGCACCGGCTCTTCGCCTCCTGGGGCGTGCGGCCCGACCTGCTGGCCGGGCACTCCGTCGGCGAGATCGCCGCCGCCCAGGTGGCCGGGGTGCTCTCCCTCGCGGACGCCTGCACCCTGGTCGCCGCCCGGGGCCGGCTCATGCAGGCCCTGCCGGCCGGTGGCGCCATGCTCGCCGTGCAGGCGACGGAGGACGAAGTCCGGCCGCTCCTGGGTGAGTTCGTCTCGATCGCGGCGGTGAACGGCCCGTCCTCAGTGGTCGTCTCGGGCACCGAGGACGCCGTCGCGGCGATCGAGGCCCGCTTCGCCGACCGGCGCACGACCCGGCTGCGCGTCTCGCACGCCTTCCACTCCCCGCTGCTGGAACCGATGCTGGCCGAGTTCCGGGCGGTGGCGGCCCGGCTGTCCTTCACCGCGCCCGCCGTTCCCCTGGTCTCCGGGGTCACCGGCCGCCTCCTCACCGGGGACGATGCCTGCGACCCCGGCTACTGGGTGCGGCAGGTCCGCGAACCGGTCCGGTTCCGGGACACCGTCGAGCAGCTGCGCCGCGAACGGGTCGACGCCTACGTGGAGCTCGGCCCCGCCGCCGCGCTCGCGCCGATGGTCGGGGAATGCCTGGCCGGGCCCGGCGGACGGCGGCCGTCCGCCGCCGTGATCGCCACCGGATCGGCCGACGGGGACGAGACCCGGGGTGCGCTCGCCGCCGTGGCGCGGCTGCACCTGCACGGCGTGCCGGTGAACTGGGACGCCGTCCTGCCCGGGACCGGGCCGGTGCCGCTGCCGACCTATCCGTTCCAGCGGCAGACGTACTGGCTGGCCGCGCAGGCTCCGCTGCCGGTGCTGGCGCCCGCCGACGCCCCGTCGGCTCCTCTCGCCGAGCGCCTCGCGACGGCGGGCGCCGAGGAACGCGACGCCGTCCTCCTGACGCTGGTCCTGGCGGAGACCGCGGCCGTGCTCGGACGGACCGCCGCCGAGCTGGACGCCGCGCAGGCCTTCGCGGACCTCGGCATCAACTCCGTGAACGCGATCGAACTGCGCGAGCGGATCGCCGCCGCGACCGGCAGCGCGCTCCCCGCAACCCTGGTGTTCGACCACCCGTCGCCGCACGCCGTGGTCCGCGTCCTGCGCGGCTGCATCGCCCGTCCCGCCGGGCAGCCGGGCACGGCGGCCGAGCTGGTCGAGCGGCTGGCCGACCTGCTCGCGGCCGGAACGCCCGTCGACCCGGCCACCGCCGCCCGGCTCCGCGACCTCGCCCAGCGCTGCGCCCCGCCGGCCGCCCCGGCGCGCCGCGTCCCCGGCCCGGAGCTCGACACGGCCACCGACGAGGAGCTGTTCCGCCTGATGGACGCCGTCGACTGAGGCGCCCGAACCGCCCGTCCCACCCCACCAACCGCCGCTCGGAGACCCGCCCATGACCGGCCGTACTCCTGCTCCGCCCTCGCACCCGGGCGCTCGTCCGGGCGCCGACGACATCGTGATCGAGGCGGTCGACGTCGGCATGACCTTCGGCACCGTCCGCGCGCTCGACGCGGTCAGCCTCACCGTCCGCCGGGGCAGCGTCCTCGCCCTGCTCGGCCACAACGGCGCCGGCAAGACCACCCTCGTCGGCGTCCTCACCACCGCCCTGGCGCCCACCTCCGGCCGGGCCGCCGTCGCCGGGTACGACGTCCGCCGCCGGCCCGCGGAGGTCCGCCGGCGGATCGGCCTCACCGGCCAGTACGCCACCGTCGACGGACGGCTCAGCGGGCGCGACAACCTCGTCCTGCTCGCCGGGCTGCTCGGGGCCGGCCGCCGCGCCGCCCGCGCCCGGGCCGACGAGCTGCTGGACCTTTTCAAGCTCGGGCACGTCGCCACCCGGCCCGCCCGCGGCTACTCCGGCGGCCTGCGCCGCCGCCTCGACCTGGCCGCGAGCCTGGTCGGGCGCCCGGAGGTGGTCTTCCTCGACGAGCCGACCACCGGCCTCGACCCGGTGAGCCGGCTCGGCCTGTGGGAGATCGTCGAAGGGCTGGTGGCCGAGGGCACCACTGTCCTGCTCACCACCCAGTACCTGGAGGAGGCGGACCGGCTCGCCGACTCGATCACCGTCCTCTCCGGCGGATCCGTGATCGCCGGCGGCACCCCCGCCGAACTCAAGGCCCGGGTGGGCCGGCGCACCGTCACCGTCGTCCTCGACGGCGCCGACGACCCGGCCCGCGCGGCCGAGGCGCTGCGCCGCGCCGGGCTGGCGCCGGTCGCGGGCCGCGAGGACGCCACGCTGGTCGTCCCCATCGAGGCCACCCGCGACATCGCGGCCGTGGTCCGGGCCCTCGACGGGGTGGGCATCGAGGCCGCCGAACTCTCCTTCGGCGAGCCCAGCCTGGACGACGTCTACCTCGCCCTGGCCCACCGCCCCGACCGCCCGGAAGGACCCGCCCGGTGACCACCACGCTCGACACCAGCCGGCCGCCCCGCACACCGACGTCCGCGCCACCCGCCTGGCGCGGCAGTTCGCGGCTCACCCAGGTCCGGATCCTCACCGGGCGGTCGCTGCGCTCGCTGGTGACGGACCCCGCCGTCCTGCTCTTCGGGCTGCTGCAGCCCGTGATCACCCTCGTGGTGCTGACCCAGGTCTTCGGCAAGATGGGGCTCCCGCCGCACTTCCCCCCGGGCGTCCGGTACCTGGACTTCGTCCTCCCGGCCGTCCTGGTGGACAACGCCGTGCAGTCCGCCGTCCAGTCGGGGGTCGGACTGGTCGAGGACCTGCAGAACGGCATCGTCGCCCGGCTGCGCTGCCTGCCCGTCGCGCCGAGCTCGCTGCTGATCGCCCGCAGCCTCACCACCCTGGTGCGCGGCGCCGTCCAGGCCGGGATCATCCTGCTGCTCGGTACCGCCGTGCTCGGCTACGCGCCGCGCGGCGGAGCCGCCGCGGTCGCCGCCTCCGTCGGGCTGACCCTGTTCATCAGCTGGGCACTCGGCTGGGTGTTCATCGCCGCCGCGGCCTGGCTGCGCCGGGCCGAGCCGATCCAGAACCTGGCGATCATCGCCGTGCTGCCGCTGATGTTCGCCTCCAGCGCCTACGTCCCGACCGCCGACCTGCCGGACTGGCTCGCCGCGGTCTCCCGGGTCAACCCGCTGACGTACGCGATCGACTCGACGCGCGCGCTGGCCCTCGGCCTGCCCGGGACGGGCACCGCCGTGTCGGCGCTGCTGCTCGGCGCGGCGCTCGCGGCGGTCGGCGCGGGCCTCGCGGTCCTCGGCTTCCGCCGGCCGCTGACGCCGCGCTGACCCACATCGGCCCGGCCCCCTTCCGTCGCTGCGGAAGGGGGCCGGCCGCCGTCAGGAGGTACGGTCACCGGTTTCCGTGCGGACGGCCGCCGAGTACAGCGGCCAGCCGTCGTGGTCCGGACGGCACGACACGTCCGCGAAGCACCCCGACTCCCGCAGCAGCGCCGGCACCGACGCACCGTGAAGGTGGCCGTGCTCGACGACCAGCACACCGCCCGCGCGCAGCAGCCCCGCCGCGGCCTCCACCACCTGCCGGACGACCCGCAGACCGTCCGCGCCCCCGAACACCGCCTGCCGGGGCTGATAGCGGCCGAACTCGTCCGATACCTCCGCCGCGTCCGGCATGAACGGCGGGTTCGCCAGCACCAGGTCCACCCGCCTGTCCAGCCCGGTCAGCGCACCCGCCCGGGTGGCCTCGCCCTCGTGCACCGTGACCGCGGTGTCCCCGAGAGCGGCGCGCCGGGCGGCGTTGCGGCGGGCGAAGTCCACGGCGACCGGATCGAACTCGACCGCGTGCACCTGCGCGTCCGGCCGCCCGGCGGCCAAGGCCAGCCCGATCGCGCCGGACCCCGCACACAGGTCCACCACCGTCGGCCCGGCGATGCCCGCGACGGTCTCCCGGCCCGCCGCCAGTACCAGCTCGCTGTGCACCCGGGGCACGAACACGCCCGGTCCGACCACGAGTTCGAGGCCCGCGAACACAGCCCGTCCGGTCAGGTGCCCCAGCGGCACCCCGTCGGCTCGTCTGCCCACCAGGTCCCGTAGCCGGCGGACCGCTCGGCCGTCGAGCACCCGCTCCCGGTCCAGCTCCGCCGGCTCCACCCCGAGCACCCGCGCGGCCAGCTCCTCCACCTCCCGCCGCGCTTCCGCCTGCGCCGTCGCGCGCAGAATCGGGACCGCCTCGTCGAGCAGATCCCCGAGTGTCGTCGATCTCACTGTCGCCTCCCAGTCCGCCGTGCGGCACTCGCGGCCGCACAATGCCGCCAACTCTGCGGCCGGGGAAGCTAGGTGAGCATTCAGACTTGGCGCCAACGCATGGGACACGCCGCAGGAGCCCGCTGGGTGCGGGCTCCTGCGGCGGGGTGGGGACCGGTTCTCAGTCGGCGAGGCCCAGTTCGTTGTCCAGGAGGTCGAACATCTCGTCGTCCGAGGCCGACTCGAAGTCGAAGGCTCCGGACTCGGCGGGCTCACCGGTGGACATGCTGCGGGCGGCGAGCCACTTCGCGCGGAGCACCTCCAGGCGGGCGGCGACCTGGTCGAACAGGCCCTCGTCCGCCGCCGTGGTGCCGAACGCCTGCTCCAGGCGGTCGAGTTCGGCCAGCAGGGCGGCCGGGCCCGCGGTCGGTTCCGGTTCGAGCCCGAGGCGGTCGAAGAGGTGGTCCGCCAGTTCCGCGACTGTCGGGTGGTCGAAGACCAGGGTGGCGGGCAGCCGCAGGCCCGCGAGCGCGCTCAGGCGGTTGCGCAGTTCGACGGCCGTCAGCGAGTCCAGCCCGAGATCCTGGAAGGCCCGCTGCGGATCCACCCCGGACGCCTCGGTGTGGCCGAGGACCGCGGCCACCTGCCGGCGGACCGCCTCCAGGAGGACCTCGTGCCGCTCGGCCCCCCGGAGTTCGGACAGCCTCCGGACGAACTCGGCACCGCCGCCGGCACCGCCGTCCGCACCGGCGGCCGAGCCGCGCCGCACCGGCATGCGCACCAGGCCGCGCAGCAGCGGCGGCACTTCGCCGCGCTGCCGGAGGGCAACCGGGTCCAGCCGGAGCGGGAGGACGGCGGGATCCGCACTGGCCACGGTGGCGTCGAACAGTGCCAGCCCCTGCTCCGCGCCGAGCGCCGGCATGCCCGCGCGGGCCAACCGTTCGGTCTCGGCCTCGGTGAGGCCGCCGGTCATGCCGCCGGTGCCGGCCCACGGGCCCCAGGCCAGCGAGACGGCCGGCAGGCCGAGGGAGCGGCGGTGCCGGGCGAGCGCGTCCAGGAAGGCGTTGGCGGCGGCGTAGTTGGCCTGGCCGGGGTTGCCGAGCGTCCCGGCCGCGGAGGAGAAGAGGACGAAGGCGGTGAGGTCCACGCCCTCGGTGGCCCGGTGGAGGTTCCAGGCGGCGTCGGCCTTCGGCCGCAGGACGCCCGAGACCCGCTCGGGGGTGAGGGAGCCGATCACGCCGTCGTCCAGGACACCCGCGGTGTGCACCACCGCCCGGATCGTGTGCCGGGCGAACAGGCCTGCCACGGCGGACGGTTCGGCGACGTCGCAGGCCTCGACGACGGCCTCGGCGCCCAGCTCGGACAGCTCGGCGACCAGGGCGTCGACCCCGTCGGCGTCGGGACCGCTGCGGCTGACCAGCAGCAGGCGGCGCACCCCGTGCCCGGCCGCCAGGTGCCTGGCCAGCGCGCGGCCCAGACCGCCGGTGCCGCCGGTGATCAGGACCGTGCCCTCGGCGGGCCAGCGCGCCGCCTCGGTCGAGGGCTCGGCCCGGACGAGCCGAGCGGCGAGCAACTCGCCGTTGCGGATGAGGAGTTGCGGTTCGTCCAGGGCGAGGGCGGCGGACGGCAGCTCGTGCTCGTCGGCCGGGAGGTCGATCAGGCCGAACCGGCCCGGCTCCTCGGAGGCCGCCGAGCGGACCAGGCCCCAGACTGCGGCCCCGGCGAGGTCGGCGCCGGACACCGCGCCCCTGGTGACGAAGACCAGCCGCGAGACGGCGAACCGCTCGTGCGCGAGCCACGTCCGGACGAGGTCCAGGACGTCGGCCGCCCGGGCGTGCACCGACTCGGCACCGCCGGCGGGGAGAGTGACCAGCACCACCGGGGGGACGTCCGACAGCTCGGCCAACGCCTGTGCGCTCGGCTCGACTTCGACGAACGGGATCGCCGGCTGGTCCACTTCGACCGGCACCCAGTCGAGGCGGAACAGTGAGTCCCGGCCGACCGGTCCGGCGGCGCCGAGCTGGTCGGCGCTGACCGGCCGCACCGTCAGCGCGCCGACCGAGGCCACCGGCCTGCCGCCGGCATCGGCTGCTTCGAGCGACAGCCCGCCGGACGCCGAGGGCGTCAGGCGCACCCGGAGCGCGGACGCGCCGGAGGCGTGCAGCGCCACGTTCTCCCACGCGAACGGCACCCCGGCGGCGCCCTCGCCGAGCCCGCCCGGTGCGAGCGTGTGCAGCGCGAGTGTGTGCAGGCAGGCGTCGAACAGCGCCGGGTGCAGGCCGTAGGCGGTGCCGTCGACTCCGTCCGGGAGCGCGACGTCGGCGAACAGCTCCTCCCCGCGGCGCCAGGCCGCGCGCAGCCCCTGGAACGCCGGGCCGTACCCGAACCCGGCCTCCGCCAGCCCGTCGTACAGGCCGGTCAGGTCGAGCGGGTCGGCGCCGGCCGGCGGCCACACCGACGCGTCGAACTCCGCCGGCGCCGCGCCCGTCCCCAGCACTCCGCTCGCGTGCAGGGTCCACGGCTGCAGAGCCCCCGAACCGGGCCGCGAGTGCACGCTCACGGACCGCCGGCCCGAGTCGTCCGGCGCCCCGACCGCGACCTGTAGCTGCACGGCGCCCGTCCCGGGCAGGACCAGCGGCGCCGCCAGCGTCAGCTCCTCGACCACGTCGCACCCGACCTCGTCGCCCGCCCGGACGGCCAGCTCGACCAGCGCCGTGCCCGGCAGGATCACCGAGCCCAGCACCACGTGGTCCGCCGACCAGGGGTGGGACCGGGCCGACAGCCGACCCGTGAACAGGAGGCCGTCGCTGCCGGCCAGTTCCAGCGCGCCGGTGACCAGCGGGTGCTCCGCCGACCGCAGCCCGGCCGCCTCGGCGCCCCGGCCGCCGGGCGCGCCGGTCGGCCAGTAGTCGCGGTGCTCGAACGCGTACGTCGGGAGGTCGGCGAGGCGCCCGCCCGTCCCGGCGAACAGAGCACGCCAGCCGACCTTCGCGCCGCGGACGTACAGCCGCGCGAGGGCGTGCAGGACGGTCGCCTCCTCGGGACGGTCCTTGCGGAGGGCCGGGACCGCCGCCGCCTCGTCGTCGGGCAGGGCGCTCGCGGTGAGGGCGGTGAGGACGGTGTCGGGGCCGAGTTCGAGGAACCGGCGGACGCCGGCGGTGTGGAGGGTGCGGATGCCGTCGGCGAAGCGGACGGCCTCGCGGACGTGGCGGACCCAGTAGTCGGGGGTGCGGAGGTGGTCGGGCTCGGCCAGGTCGCCGGTGAGGTTGGAGACGATCGGGATCTTCGGCTCGGCGAAGGTGAGGCCGGTCAGGACGGCCCGGAAGTCCTCCAGCATCGGGCCCATGAGCGGGGAGTGGAAGGCGTGCGAGACCCGCAGGCGGGTCGTCTTCCGGTCCGCGAAGTGGGCTTCGATCGCTGCGACGGCTTCCTCGGTGCCGGAGACGACGACCGAGGACGGGCCGTTGACGGCGGCGATCGAGACGAAGTCGGTGAGGAGGGGCAGGACTTCGTCCTCGGCGGCCTGGACGGCGAGCATCGCGCCGCCGGACGGGAGAGCCTGCATCAGGCGCCCGCGTGCGGCGACCAGCGCGCAGGCGTCGGCGAGGGAGAACACCCCCGCGACGTGAGTTGCGGCGACCTCACCGATCGAGTGCCCGGCGAGGAAGTCGGCACGGACGCCGAGGGATTCGACCAGGCGGTAGAGCGCGACCTCGACGGCGAACAGCCCGGCCTGGGCGTACGCGGTCTGGTTCAGCAGGTCCTCGTCCTCGCCCCACACCACGGCGCGGAGAGGCTGCTCCAGGTGCTCGTCCAGCCCCGCGCACACCGCGTCGAAGGCGTCGGCGAACACGGGGAAGCGGGAGTACAACTCCCGTCCCATGCCGAGCCGTTGCGAGCCCTGGCCGGAGAACAGGAACGCGTTCTTGCCCTCAGTCGCGACGCCCCGAGCAACCTCGGAGCCGTCCACGAGCACCGCGCGGTGCGCGAAGCTCGACCGGCCGGCCAAGGTGGAGCCCACGTCGACGGCCGACTGCCCGGGCAGGTCCGCGATGCGCGCGACCTGGGTGTCCAGTGCCGCCTCCGACTTGGCCGACACCACCCACGGCAGCATGCCGGGTGCGGGGGCGATCTCCCCCGGGGCCACCGGTTCGGGCTGCTCCAGGATCACGTGCGCGTTGGTGCCGCTGATTCCGAAGGACGACACCCCCGCCCGGCGCGGCCTGTCCGCCGTCGGCCACTCGGTGCGCTCGGTCAGCAGCTCGACGGCGCCCGCCGTCCAGTCGACGTGCGAGGAGGGGCGGTCGATGTGCAGAGACTTCGGCAGCTCTCCGTGCTTCATCGCCAGCACCATCTTGATCACGCCCGCCACGCCGGCCGCCGCCTGGGCGTGGCCGATGTTCGACTTGATCGAGCCCAGCAGCAACGGGTGTTGACGATCCTGGCCGTACGTCGCGAGCAGGGCCTGCGCCTCGATCGGGTCACCCAGCGTCGTGCCCGTGCCGTGCGCCTCCACCGCGTCCACCTCGGACGCCGACAGGCCGGCACTCGCCAGCGCCTGCCGGATCACCCTTTGCTGGGACGGGCCGTTCGGCGCCGTCAGGCCGTTGGACGCGCCGTCCTGGTTGACCGCGCTGCCACGCAGGACCGCGAGGATTCGGTGCCCGTTGCGCCGGGCGTCCGACAGACGCTCCAGCACCACCAGGCCCACGCCCTCGCCCCAGCCCACGCCGTCCGCCGCCTCGGCGAAGGCCTTGCTGCGGCCGTCCGCGGCCAGGCCGCGCTGCCGGGAGAACTCGACGAACGTCGCCGGGGTGGACATCACGGTCACACCGCCGGCCAGTGCCAGCGAGCACTCCCCGGTCCGCAGCGCTTGCGCCGCCAGATGCATGGCGACCAGCGACGACGAGCAGGCCGTGTCCACCGTCACCGCCGGACCCTCCAGGCCCAGCGTGTACGACACCCGGCCCGAGGCGACACTCCCCGCGCTGCCACTGCCCTGGTGGCCCTCGAACTCACCACCGCCGAGCAGGCTCGCGTAGTCCGCGTACATCACGCCCGCGAACACACCCGTCCGGCTTCCCCGCAGCGACACCGGGTCGATGCCGGCTCGCTCGAACGCCTCCCACGAGGTCTCCAGCAGAAGGCGCTGCTGCGCATCCGTCGCCAATGCCTCCCTCGGACTCATCCCGAAGAAGCCCGCGTCGAACGCGGCCGCCGCGCTCAGGAATCCACCCGTCCTCGTGTAGGACGTGCCGGTGTGATCCGGGTCGGGGTTGTACAGCGACTCGACGTCCCAGCCGCGCTCGGCCGGGAAGTCCGAGACCGCGTCCACACCGTCGGCCACCAGCCGCCACAGATCCTCCGGCGACTCCACCCCACCCGGATACCGACACGCCATCCCCACGATGACGATCGGATCATCGGACAGCACTGGCAGCGCCCCGGGCAGCTCGGTCACCGACTCGGCACCGAACAGGCCGTCCAGCACGAAGCCCGCAAGCGCGTGCGCGGTCGGGTAGTCGAACACCACCGTGGCGGGCAGCTGGAGCCCGGTCACCGACCGCAGCCGGTTCCGCAGCTCCACCGCCGTCAGCGAATCGAAGCCCAAGTCCTGGAACGCCCGCGACGGATCCACCATCGACCGGCCTTCGTGTCCCAGCACCAGCGCGACCTGGTCGCGCACCAGGTCCAGCACCACCTCATGCCGCTCGTCCGCGCCCAGCCCCGACAACCGTCGCGTCAGGTCGATCGCGGCCGGGGCCGTGGCCGCCCGGCGCATGGGGGTGCGGACCAGGCCGCGCAGCAGGGCGGGGACGTCGCCGAGGTTCCGCATGACCGGCAGGTCGAGCCGGACCGGCAGCACGACCGGCTCGGGCCCGGCGGCGACGGCGTCGAACAGCGCCAGCCCGCGCGCCGGGTCGAGCGGCGGCACGCCGGCTCGCGTCATCCTCTGGATCTCGGCCTCGGTGAGGGTGCCGGTCATCCCGGCCACGTCGGTCCAGGGGCCCCAGGCGAGCGAGACGGCCGGCAGTCCCAGCGAACGGCGGTGCAGCGCGAGGGCGTCCAGGTATGCGTTGCCCGCCGCGTAGGCGGCCTGACCGGCGTTGCCGAACGTGCCCGCCATCGACGAGAACAGGACGAACGCGGACAGCTCGCGGTCCTTCGTCGCCTCGTGCAGGTTCCAGGCCGCGTCGGCCTTCGGCCGGAGGACGGCGGTGACGCGCTCGGGGGTGAGCGAGCCGACCACGCCGTCGTCCAGGACGCCTGCGGTGTGCACCACCGCGCGGATGTCGTGGCGGGCGAACAGGTCGGTGATGGCAGCGGAGTCGGCCACGTCGCAAGGCTCGACGACGGCCTCGGCGCCCAGGTCCGCCAGCTCGGCGATCAGCTGGTCGGTTCCTTCCGCGTTCGCGCCCCGACGGCTGACCAGCAGCAGACCCCGCACGCCGTGCTCGGAGGCCAGGTGGCGGGCGAGCAGGCGACCCAGCCCGCCCGTGCCGCCGGTGATCAGGACCTTGCCCTCGGTCGGCCACACCGGGGAGTCGGATGCGGGTTCGGTCCGGGCGAGCCTGGCCGCCAGCACCTCGCCGTCGCGGACGAGCACCTGCGGCTCGTCCAGGCCGAGCGCGGCAGGCGGCAGCTCGTCCTCGTCGTCCGCCAGATCCAGCAGGCCGAACCGGCCCGGCTCCTCCGACATCGCCGACCGCACCAGACCCCAGGCCGCAGCCCCGGCCGGATCAGCGCCCGACACCACACCGCGCGTCACGAACACCAGCCGGGAGGCGGCGAACCGCTCCTCCCACAGCCACGCCTGCACCAGCTCCAGCACACGGGCGGTCAGGGCATGCACCTCACCGGGAGCCAGCCGAACCACCACCACCGGCGGCACCTCCACCAGCTCCGACAGCGACACGGCTTCCACGAACTCCGGACCGGCGTCGACGGGCTTCACCGGCACCCAGTCCACCCGGAAGAGCTCGTCCCGGCCGACTCCTGCCGTGGCGGCAAGCTGCTCGGCGGCGAGCGGCCGCACCGTCAGCGCGCCGACCGAGGCCACCGGCCTGCCGCCGGCATCGGCCACGGCGAGCGACAGCCCGCCGGACGCCGAACGCGTCAGGCGCACCCGGACGGACGACGCGCCGAAGGCGTGCAGCGCCACGTTCTCCCATGCGAACGGCACGCCCGCGGCTCCCTCTCCGAACCCGCCCAGCGCGAACGCGTGCAGGCACGCGTCGAACAGCGCCGGGTGCAGGCCAAAGCCGGCGCCCTCGGTCCCGTCCGGCAGCGCGACGTCCGCGAAGACCGTGTCCCCGGTGCGCCAGGCCGCGCGCAGACCCTGGAAGAGCGGACCGTACTCGAAACCGGCCTCCGCCAGCCCCTCGTACAGACCGGACAGGTCCACCGGCTCGGCACCGACCGGCGGCCACACCGACCCGTCGAACTCCGCCGGCACCGCACCCGAGCCCAGCACGCCACTCGCATGCAGGGTCCAGACCGGCTCCGGCCCGGTGTCCGCCGTGGCGTGGATGCCGACCGCACGACGTCCGGAGCCGTCGGGCTCGTCCAGCCGCACCTGGATCCGGACGGCACCGTCCTCGGGCAGCACCAGAGGTGCGGCCATGGTCAGTTCCTCGACGAGGTCGCAGCCGACCTCGTCCCCGGCACGCACGGCCAGCTCCACCAGCGCCGTGCCCGGCACCAACAACGCACCCATCACCACGTGGTCCGCCAGCCACCCGTGCGACCGCGCCGAGAGCCGTCCGGTGAACACCAGCCCGGCCGACCCGGCCAGTTCCAGGGAACCGGTGAGCAGCGGGTGATCGGCGGACCTGAGTCCGGCGGACTCGGCCGTGGGGAAGAAGGCCGAGGCGTCCGACCAGAACGTGCGGTGCCGGAAGGCGTACGTCGGCAGAGCGACGCGGCGGGCGCCCGTTCCGGCGTAGAAGGCCGACCAGTCCACCCGCACCCCGAGTACGTGCAGGCGGGCCAGCGCCTCGACGACCGTCGGTTCCTCGTGGCGTCCCCGGCGCAGCGCGGCGATCAGCCCGGCCTCGTCGTCAGGCAGTGTGCTCGCGGCAAGGGCGGTGAGGATGGCGTCGGGGCCGAGTTCGAGGAAGCGGGTGACGCCGTGGGCCTGGAGCGTACGGACGCCGTCGGCGAAGCGGACGGCCTCCCGGACGTGGCGCACCCAGTAGTCGGGGGTGCACAGCTGGTCGGTCTCGGCCAGGGCGCCGGTCAGGTTCGAGATCAGAGAGATCGAAGGTGCTTGGAACGACAGGCCGTTGAGGACGGCTCGGAAGTCCTCCAGCATCGGGTCCATGAGCGGGGAGTGGAAGGCGTGCGACACGCGCAGGCGCGTCGTCTTCCGGTCCGCGAAGTGGGCTTCGATGGCTGCGACGGCTTCCTCGGTGCCGGAGACGACGACCGAGGACGGGCCGTTCACAGCCGCGATCGAGACGAAGTCACCGAGCAGGGGCAGGACTTCGTCCTCCGTCGCCTGCACGGCGAGCATCGCGCCGCCGGACGGGAGCGCCTGCATCAGACGCCCACGTGCCGCGACCAGCGTGCAGGCATCAGCGAGGGAGAACACCCCGGCGACGTGAGCCGCCGCAACCTCACCGATCGAGTGTCCGGCCACGAACTCCGGTTGCACGCCCAGGGATTCGACCAGGCGGTAGAGCGCGACCTCGACGGCGAACAGCCCGGCCTGGGCGTACGCCGTCTGGTTCAGCAGCTCCTCGTTCTCACCCCACACCACGGCGCGAAGCGGCCGGTCCAGATGCTCGTCCAGCCCCGCGCACACCGCGTCGAAGGCCTCCGCGAACACTGGGAAGCGCTCGTACAACTCCCTTCCCATGCCGAGCCGTTGCGAGCCCTGCCCGGAGAACAGGAAGGCGACCCGCCCGCCCGTCGCCACGCCGGTCGGAGCCTCGCCCTGGACCACCGCGCGCAGGCCGGCGAGGAGTTGGTCCGTCCCGTCGCCGACGACGGCCGCCCGGTGTTCGAGCGACGCGCGGGTCGTGGCCAGCGAGTAGGCGATGTCCGCCGGGGCCACCGAACCGTCGGCCGGGACGGCCGCGAGCAGCCGCTCGGCCTGGGCGCGCAGAGCATCCTCGGTGGCCGCGGAAAGCAGCCACGGGACGACCCGGGGCTCGGGGCACGCGTCCGTGGTGCCGTCGGGGGCGGCCGGGGCCTCCTCGACGATCACGTGGGCGTTGGTGCCGCTGATGCCGAAGGAGGACACGCCGGCGCGCCGCGGGCGGTCGCCCGGGGCCCACGCCCGGCTCTCGGTCAGGAGCCGTACGGCCCCCTCGGACCAGTCCACCTGGTTGCTCGGCTCGTCGACGTGGAGGGTCGACGGCAGTTCGCCGTGGTGCATCGCGAGCACCATCTTGATCACGCCGGCGACTCCCGCCGCGGCCTGGGTGTGGCCGAGGTTCGACTTCACCGAGCCCAGCCAGAGCGGCCGGTCCTCGGTGCGGTCCCGGCCGTAGGTGGCGAGCAGGGCCTGCGCCTCGATCGGGTCACCCAGTGTCGTCCCCGTCCCGTGCGCCTCGACCGCGTCGACCTGGTCGGCGCCGAGGCGTGCGTTCGCGAGCGCCTGCCGGATCACCCGCTGCTGCGACGGGCCGTTGGGCGCCGTCAGGCCGTTCGATGCGCCGTCCTGGTTCACCGCGCTGCCGCGGACGACGGCCAGCACCGGGTGCCCGTTGCGCCGGGCGTCCGAGAGCCGTTCGACGACCAGGAACCCGGCGCCCTCCGCGAAGCCGGTGCCGTCGGCCGCGGACGCGAAGGACTTGCACCGCCCGTCGGGTGCCAGCGCGCCCTGTCGGCCGAACTCGGCGAACACGCCCGGCGTCGCCATGACCGTCACGCCGCCCGTGATCGCGAGCGAGCAGTCGCCCTGCCGCAGCGCCTGCACGGCCAGGTGCAGGGCGACCAGCGAGGAGGAGCAGGCGGTGTCCACCGCGACGGCCGGGCCCTCCAGACCGAGTTTGTACGAGACGCGCCCGGCCACGACGCTGCCGTTGCCGTCACTTCCGGGGTAGTCGTGGTACATCACCCCGGCGAAGACGCCGGTCCGGGTGCCGCGCAGGGCGGTCGGGTCGATCCCCGCGCGTTCCAGCGCCTCCCAGGAGAGCTCCAGCGTGAGCCGCTGCTGCGGGTCCATCGCCAGGGCCTCGCGCGGGGAGATCCCGAAGAACCCGGGGTCGAACTCGGCCGCGCCGTCCAGGAATCCGCCCTCGCGGGTGTAGTACGCCTCCGGGCCTCCGGCGGGGTCGACGCGGAGCGCCGACAGGTCCCAGCCGCGGTCGGCGGGGAACGGGGAGATCGCGTCCGCGCCGGACGTCACCAGGCGCCACAGCTCCTCGGGCGTGGTCACCCCGCCCGGGTAGCGGCAGGACATGCCGACGATGGCGATCGGGTCCTGACGGCCGGGCCCCGAGTCGGCCCCGGCCTCGTCCTCGGACGGTTCCGTGCGCAGATCGTCGGGCCGGACCCGTGCCTCGGCCAGGTCGAGCAGCGTGTCGACCAGGCCCGCGTCGCGCAGGCGGCGGGTCGGGATCGACTGCAGCGCGGCGCGGAGTTCGGCCTCGCCGAGGGCCCCGGCACCGCTCGCGCCCCCGGGCTGCGTGCCCAGCTCGGCGACGATGTACTCCGTCACCGCCTGGGCGTTGGGGTGGTCGAAGGCGAGGGTGGCGGGCAGCCGCAGGCCGGTGAGAACGTTGAGCTGGTTGCGCAGGTCGGTCGCGGCGAGGGAGTCGAAGCCGAGCTCCTGGAACGCGCGGTCCGGCGCGATCGCGTCGCCGGACTCGTGGCCGAGCAGGGCGGCCACCCGGGCGCGCACGATCCCGAGGACGGTGCGCTGCTGCTCGGCGGCCGTCAGCCCGGCGAGCTGGGCACCGAGCTGTGTACCCGGAGCGCCGGCCGGTGCGGTCGACACCGGGGTCGCCGTGCGGCGGACCGTCGGCACCAGGGCGCGCAGGAGGGCGGGGATCTCGTCGGTGCGGGCGCGCAGGGCGGCCGGGTCGACCCGGATCGGGACGACGGTCGCGCGCTCGGTGCGCAGGGCGGCGGCGAAGAGAGCGAGGCCGGTTTCGCGGGTGAGCGGCGGCACGCCCTGGGCTGCCATGCGGTTGCGGTTGAGCTCGTGCAGGTACTCGCCGAGGCCGGCGCCGACGTCCCAGAGGCCGAAGGCCAGGGACGTCGCGGGCAGGCCGGCGGCGTGCCGGTGGGTGGCGAGGGCATCCAGGAAGACGTTCGCCGCGGCGTAGTTGCCCTGGCCGGCGGTCAGGACGAGACCACCGGCGGAGGAGAACATCACGAAGGCCCGAAGGCTGAGGTGACGGGTCAGCTCGTGCAGGTGCCAGGCACCTTCCGCCTTGGGGGCGAGCACGGCGTCCATGCGCTCGGGCGTCAGCGCGCCGACGAGACCGTTGTCACCGATGCCGGCCGCATGCACCACCGCGGACAGGGCCGGGACGCCCTCGACCAGGCCGGCGACGGCGTCGCGGTCGGACATGTCGCAGGCACGGACCTCGGCGGCGGCGCCCAGCTCGGACAGCTCCGCCACCAGCTCCGCCGCACCCGGCGCAACCGGGCCGCGACGGCTCGTCAGCACCAGACTCCGGACACCGCACTCCGCCACCAGGTAGCGGGCCACCACAGCACCCAGACCACCCGTACCACCGGTGATCAGTACGGTGTCGTCCGGGCCGATGGACGTCGGAGCATCCGCTCCCGCCACACGGGTCAGCCTCGGCACCAGCACCGTGCCCGACCGCACCGCCGACTCCGGCTCACCCGTCACCAGCAGGTCCCCGTCCACGTCCAGCAGCAGGAACCGGCCAGGATTCTCCGCCTGCGCCGCCCGGACCAGACCCCACACCGGCGCCTGCACCAGATCGACCGGCTCACCGTCACGCACCGCCACCGCACCACGCGTCACCACCACCAGACGCGACGCCGCGAACCGCTCCTCCGCCAGCCATTCCTGGAGGACCGCCAACACGGCGTGGACCGTCGCGCGGACACCGCCCGGGACGTCCGCCGGGGCGACGAGGGCACCGCAGTCGAGCACGACCAGGTCGGGCACCGGTTCCGCGGAGCGGGACACGTCCTCCCAATGCTCCCAGGCGTGGCCCGTGGCAGGCGAGTCCGGCAGCTCCGACCACTCGATCGCGTACAGCGGGTCGGCCGAGCCGAGCTGTTCGGCGGACACCGCCCGGCCCACCATCGAGGCCACCGACAGGACCGGCCCGCCCGTGGCGTCGGCGAGGTCGAGCCGCAGCCCACCGTCGCCGAGCCGGGTCAGCCGCACCCGAACCGCCGAGGCACCCACGGCGGACAGGGACACCCCGGTCCACGCGAACGGGATCATCGTCTCCCGGTCACCACCGGCCAAGATCGCCGCGTGCATGGCCGCGTCCAGCAGCGCCGGGTGCACGCCGAAGCCGTCGGCCTCGACGCCCTCCGGCAGCGCAACGTCCGCGAACAGCTCGTCCCCGCGACGCCACACCGCGCGAAGGCCCTGGAACACCGGCCCGTAGCCGAAACCGGCCTCCGCCATCCGCTCGTACGCACCCTCCACCGGCACCGGCTCGGCACCGGCCGGCGGCCAGACGGACGTGTCGAATTCCTCTGTTGCCGCGGCGTGGGCGGCTTGGGGAGCCAGCATGCCGGCCGCGTGCTGGATCCACCCGGCGTCCGGATCGCCGTCCGGGCGGCAATGGATGGCGAGCTCCCGGCGGCCGGAGGCGTCCGGCCCGCCGACCCGTACGTGCAGCTGGACCGCGCCCTGCTCCGGCAGCAGCAGCGGCGCCGCGAGCGTCAGCTCCTCCACCGCCGTGCAGCCGGTCTCGGCCCCGGCCCGCAGCGCGAGTTCGACCAGCGCCGCACCCGGGACCAGGACCGTGTCCAGGACCCGGTGGTCGGCCAGCCACGGGTGCGAGTCCAGCGACACCCGGCCGGTGAGCAGGAAGCCGTCCGTGTGGGACAGGTCGACGGCCGCGCCGAGCAGCGGGTGCGCGAAGGCACCCACGCCCACCGCGCCCAGGTCGCCGAGCGGGCTCGTCGCGTCGAGCCAGAAGCGCCGGCGCTGGAAGGCGTAGGTCGGCAGGTCCACCGTCCGGGCGCCGCTTCCGGCGAAGAACGCGGGCCAGTCCACCCCGGCCCCGGCCGTGTACAGCCGGCCGAGTGCGCCGACCAGGCTCGCCTCCTCGCCCTGGTCCCGTCCCAGGGCGGGAACGACGCAGGTGCCGGCGGCGGTCGGGTCGTCGAGGCCGCCCTGCACCAGGCCGGAGAGCACGGCGTCGGGGCCGAGCTCCAGGAACCGGCGCACGCCCGCGGCCTCCAGGGTGCGGACGCCGTCGGCGAAGCGGACGGCCTCGCGGACGTGGCGCACCCAGTAGTCGGGGGTCAGCAGGCGGTCGGGGGTGGCGAGTTCGCCGGTCAGGTTGGAGACCAGGGGGATCATCGGTGCTTGGAAGGAGAGTCCGTTGAGGACAGTGCGGAAGTCTTCCAGCATCGGGTCCATCAGGGGCGAGTGGAACGCGTGCGAGACGCGCAGGCGCGTCGTCCTGCGATCCGCGAAGTGGGCTTCGATCGCCGCGACAGCTTCCTCGGTGCCGGAGACGACGACCGACGCCGGACCATTCACGGCCGCGATCGAGACGAAGTCACCCAACAGGGGCAGGACTTCGTCCTCCGTGGCCTGCACGGCGAGCATCGCGCCGCCGGACGGCAGCACCTGCATGAGGCGCCCGCGGGCCGCGACCAACGCGCAGGCATCGACAAGGGAGAACACCCCGGCCACGTGCGCGGCCGCGACCTCGCCGATCGAGTGCCCGGTCACGAACTCCGGGCGCACGCCCAGGGATTCGACCAAGCGGTAGAGCGCCACCTCGACGGCGAAAAGCCCAGCCTGGGCGTACGCCGTCCGGTTCAGCAGCTCCTCGTCCGCGCCCCACACAACGCTGCGCAGCGGCCGGTCCAAGTGCAGGTCCAGTCCCTCGCACACCGCGTCGAAGGCCTCCGCGAACACCGGGTAGCGGGCATACAACTCCCGTCCCATGCCGAGCCGCTGCGACCCCTGCCCCGAGAACAGGAACGCCGTCGCCCCGCCGGCCCTGGCCGACGCGGTGGCCGTGCCGGGGGCGAGTTCGCCCCGGCCCAGCGCGTCGAGCCCGGCCAGCAGGTCGTCCCGGCTCGTTCCCAGGAGCAGCGCGCGGTGCTCCAGCGCGGGCCTGGTGGTGGCCAGGGAGTGCGCGATGTCCAGGGCGTCGACTTCCGGACGCGAGCCGAGGAAGGACGCGAGTCGCCCGGCCTGGGCCCGCAGGGCCTCGGGGGTCGCCGCGGCGAGCAGCCACGGCAGCGTGCCGGGCGCGCGGTGGTTCCCGGGCCGGTCCGAGGCGCCGTCGGCCGGTGCCGGTCCCTGTTCGACGATCACGTGCGCATTGGTCCCGCTGATCCCGAACGCCGACACGCCCGCCCGGCGCGGACGGCCGGCCTCCGGCCAGTCCCGGGTCCCGGCCAGCAGCTCGACCACGCCCTCGGACCAGTCGACGTGCGGCGAGGGCCGGTCGATGTGCAGGGACTTCGGCAGCACACCGTGCTGCATCGCCAGCACCATCTTGATCACGCCCGCCACACCGGCCGCCGCCTGAGCATGGCCGATGTTCGACTTGATCGAGCCCAGCAGCAGCGGGTGTTCACGGTCCTGCCCATAGGTGGCGAGCACCGCCTGGGCCTCGATCGGGTCACCCAGCGTCGTCCCCGTACCGTGCGCCTCGACGGCGTCGATGTCGGACGCCGACAGGCCGGCGCTCGCGAGCGCCTGGCGGATCACCCGCTGCTGCGACGGCCCGTTCGGCGCCGAGAACCCGTTGGACGCGCCGTCCTGGTTGACGGCCGTACCGCGGACCACCGCCAGCACCCGGTGGCCGTGGCGTTCCGCGTCGGACAGCCGCTCGACCAGCAGCACCCCGACGCCCTCGGACCAGCCCACGCCGTCCGCCGCGCCCGCGAAGGCCTTGCACCGGCCGTCCGGGGACAGCCCCCGCTGCCGGGAGAACTCGATGAACATGCCCGGCGTCGACATCACCGTCGCACCGCCCGCCAGGGCCAGCGAGCACTCGCCCGACCGCAGCGCCTGCACCGCCAGGTGCAGCGCCACCAGGGACGACGAGCACGCGGTGTCGACGGTCACCGCCGGACCCTCCAGACCCAGCGTGTACGACACCCGGCCGGAGACCACGCTGCCGCCGCTGGTGCCCGAGGGGTTCGTGTTCAGGGCGTAGTCGTGGTACATCACACCCGCGAAGACACCCGTCCGGCTGCCGCGCAGCGACAGCGGGTCGATGCCCGCCCGCTCCAGGGCCTCCCACGAGGTCTCCAGCAGGAGCCGCTGCTGCGGGTCCATGTAGAGCGCCTCGCGCGGGGAGATCC
The DNA here is from genome assembly GCF_019192735.1 of Kitasatospora aureofaciens. Lineage (GTDB taxonomy): Bacteria > Actinomycetota > Actinomycetes > Streptomycetales > Streptomycetaceae > Kitasatospora > Kitasatospora aureofaciens_A. The sequence goes on along the minus strand of NZ_JAHTKP010000047.1, from coordinate 23,961 downwards.
CGAAGAAGCCGGGGTCGAACTCGCCGGCGTCGTGCAGGAAGCTGCCGTGGCGGGTGTAGCTCCGGCCTTCCTTTCCGGGCTCGGGGTCGTAGAGGTTCTCGATGTCCCAGCCGCGGTCGGTCGGCAGCCCGGACGTGGTGTCGACACCGTCGGCCAGCAGCTGCCACAGCTCCTCGGGCGTGGCCGCGCCGCCGGGGTAGCGGCAGGCCATGCCGACGATCGCGATCGGCTCGTCGGAGGTGTGCGGGCGAGGCACGGTGCCGTCCGCCGGCGCCGGGTCCGTGCCCGAGCCGGCCAGGGCGAGGAGGTGGTCCGCCACCGCCCGGGCGTTGGGGTGGTCGAAGGCGAGGGTGGCGGGCAGGCGCAGGCCGGTGCGCTTGGTGAGGCGGTTGCGCAGGTCGGTCGCGGCGAGGGAGTCGAAGCCCAGCTCCTGGAACGCGCGCTCCGGCGCGATCGCCTCGGCGGAGGCGTGGCCGAGCACGGCGGCGATCTCCGTCCGCACGAGGTCCAGCGCCAGCCGCCGACGCTCGCCCTCCCCCAGGCCGGCGAGCCGCTGGGCGAGGCCGGTCTCGGCGGCACGGCTGCTCGCGGGGAGTTCGGAACGCCTGCGCGGAGCCGCGAGGGCGCGCAGGAGGGCGGGGAGCTCGTCGGTGCGGGCGCGCAGGGCCGCCGGGTCGACCCGGATCGGGACGACGGTCGCGCGCTCGGTCCGCAGGGCGGCGGCGAATAGGGCGAGGCCGGTCGCGTGGTCGAGCACGGGGATGCCCTGGGTGGCCATGCGGGTGCGGTCGACCTCGGCGAGGTCGCGGCCGAGGCCGGCGCCGACGTCCCAGAGGCCGAAGGCCAGGGACGTCGCGGGCAGGCCGGCGGCGTGCCGGTGGGTGGCGAGGGCATCCAGGAAGACGTTCGCCGCGGCGTAGTTGCCCTGGCCGGCGGTCAGGACGAGACCACCGGCGGAGGAGAACATCACGAAGGCCCGAAGGCTGAGGTGACGGGTCAGCTCGTGCAGGTGCCAGGCACCTTCCGCCTTGGGGGCGAGCACGGCGTCCATGCGCTCGGGCGTGAGCGCGCCGACGAGACCGTTGTCGCCGATGCCGGCCGCGTGCACCACGGCGGACAGAGCCGGGATGCCCTCGACCAGGGCCGCGACGGCCTCGCGGTCGGACATGTCGCAGGCGCGGACCTCGGCGGCGGCGCCCAGCTCGGACAGCTCCGCCACCAGCTCCGCCGCACCCGGCGCAACCGGGCCGCGACGGCTCGTCAGCACCAGGCTCCGGACGCCGCACTCCGCCACCAGGTAGCGGGCCACCACAGCGCCCAGACCACCCGTACCACCGGTGATCAGCACCGTGTCGTCCGGGCCGACGGACGTCGGAGCATCCGTTCCCGGCACACGGGTAAGCCTCGGCACCAGCACTGTGCCGGAGCGCACCGCCGACTCCGGCTCGGCCGTCACCAGCAGGTCCCCGTCCGCGTCCAGCAGCAGGAACCGGCCAGGGTTCTCCGCCTGCGCCGCCCGAACCAGACCCCACACCGGCACCTGCACCAGATCGACCGGCTCACCGTCACTCACCGCCACCGCACCACGCGTCACCACCACCAGGCGCGACGCCGCGAACCGCTCCTCCGCCAGCCAGGTCTGTACCGTCCGCAGAACGTGATGCGTCACCGTGCGCACGGCCGCCGGAACGTCGTCGGCCGGGACGGGCACGGTCGCGCAGTCCAGGACGACGGTGTCGGGGGCCGGCCCGTCGGCGGGCAGCGCGTCCCAGGCCGTCCAGGCAGAGTCCGAGCCTGGGGTGGTCGTCTCCGACCACTCGATCGCGTAGAGCGGGTCGGCCGAGCCCAGTTGCTCGGCCGACACCGGTCGGCCCTTCACCGCGGCCACCGCCAGCACCGGCCCGCCCGTGGCGTCGGCGAGGTCGAGCCGCAGCCCGCCACCGTCGAGCCGGGTCAGCCGCACCCGCACCGCCGAGGCACCCACGGCGGACAGGGACACCCCGGTCCACGCGAACGGGACCACGGTGTCGTCGCTCCCGGCGTCGACGATCGCGACGTGCATGGCCGCGTCCAGCAGTGCCGGGTGCAGACCGTAAGCGGTGCCGTCGACGTCGTCCGGGAGCGCGACGTCGGCGAACAGCTCGTTCCCGCGGCGCCAGGCCGCGCGCAGCCCCCGGAACGCCGGCCCGTAGCCGAAACCGGCCTCCGCCATCCGCTTGTACGCACCCTCCAGGAGCAAGGGCTCGGCACCGGCCGGAGGCCAGACGGACGTGTCGAATTCCTCTGTTTCCGCGGCCTGGGCAGCCAGCATGCCGGCCGCGTGCTGGATCCACCCGGCGTCCGGGTCCCCTCCCGGCCGGGAATGGATGACGAGCTCCCGGCGGCCGGAGGCGGCCGGCGCTCCGACCCGGAGCTGGACCTGCACCCCTCCGCCCGCGGGCAGGAGCAGCGGCGCCCCGAGCGTCAGCTCCTCCACCAGTTCGCAGCCCACCTCGGCGGCGGCCCGCATCGCGAGTTCGAGCAGCCCCGCGCCGGGGAGCAGGACCTTGCCCTGGACCACGTGGTCGGCCAGCCAGGGGAACGAGGCCGGTGACAGGTGGCCGGTGAGCACCAGCACGTCCTCGTCGGCCAGTTCGACGGCCGCGCCGAGCATCGGGTGCGTGGTGGCCCCGAGGCCGGCGGAGCGGATGTCGCCGCTGCGGGCCGAGAGGGGGGCCGGCCAGTACCGCCGGCGCTGGAAGGCGTAGGTCGGCAGATCAATGCGCCGGGCGCCGGTGGCGGCGAACAGGGAGGCCCAGTCCACCTTCATGCCGTGCACGTGGAGACGGGCGAGGGCGTCGACGAAGGCGCGCTCCTCCTCCCTGTTCCTCCGGAGTGTCGGGACGGCCATGGCCTCGTCGTCGGGCAGGGCGGTCGCGGCGAGGGCGGTGAGGACGGCGTCGGGGCCGAGTTCGAGGAACCGGCGGACGCCCGCGGCCTCCAGGGTGCGGATGCCGTCGGCGAAGCGGACGGCCTCGCGGACGTGGCGCACCCAGTAGTCGGGGGTGCGGAGGTGGTAGGGCTCGGCCAGGGCGCCGGTGAGGTTGGAGACGATCGGGATCCTCGGCTCGGCGAAGGAGAGACCGGTCAGGACGGCCCGGAAGTCCTCCAGCATCGGGTCCATGAGCGGGGAGTGGAAGGCGTGCGAGACGCGCAGGCGCGTCGTCTTCCGATCCGTGAAGTGGGCTTCGATCGCGGCGACGGCTTGCTCGGTGCCGGAGACGACCACCGACGACGGACCGTTCACCGCCGCGATCGAGACGGACTCGCCCAGCAGAGGCAGGACTTCGTCCTCCGTGGCCTGGACGGCGAGCATCGCGCCGCCGGACGGGAGCGCCTGCATCAGGCGTCCGCGCGCGGCTACCAGCGCGCAGGCGTCGGCGAGGGAGAACACCCCGGCCACGTGCGCTGCGGCGACCTCGCCGATCGAGTGGCCGGTGAGGAAGTCGGCCCGGACGCCGAGCGATTCGACCAGGCGGTAGAGCGCGACCTCGATGGCGAACAGCCCGGCCTGGGCGTACGCGGTCTGGTTCAGCAGGTCCTCGTCCTCGCCCCACACCACGGCGCGGAGAGGCTGCTCCAGGTGCTCGTCCAGCCCCCCGCACACCGCGTCGAAGGCGTCGGCGAACACGGGGAAGCGGGCGTACAACTCCCGTCCCATGCCGAGTTGTTGCGCACCCTGCCCGGAGAACAGGAGCGCGTTCTTGCCCTCCGTTGCAACGCCCCGGGCCACCTCGGCGCCGTCCACGAACACCGCACGATGTGCGAATTGCGACCGGCCGGCCAGCGACAGGCCCACGTCCACCGCCGACTGCCCGTGCAGGTCCGCAAGCCGGACCAGCTGCGCGTCCAGCGCCGCCTCCGACTTCGCCGACACCACCCACGGCACCGCACCCGGCGCAGCTCCCGGCTCCGCCACGGCCACCGGCTCGGCCTGCTCCAGGATCACGTGGGCGTTGGTGCCGCTGATCCCGAACGACGACACACCCGCCCGGCGCGGACGGTCCGCCGCCGGCCACTTGGTGCGCTCGGTCAGCAGCTCGACGGCACCGGCCGTCCAGTCGCCGTGCGACGAGGGAGCATCCACGTGCAAGGTGCGCGGCAGCTCACCGTGTTGCATGGCGAGGACCATCTTGATCACGCCCGCCACACCGGCCGCCGCCTGGGCGTGGCCCATGTTCGACTTGATCGAGCCGAGGAGCAGCGGGTGTTCACGGTCCTGGCCGTACGTCGCCAGCAGGGCCTGCGCCTCGATCGGGTCACCCAGCGTCGTCCCGGTGCCGTGTGCCTCGACGGCGTCGACGTCGGCCGGCACGAGCCCGCCACTGGCCAGCGCCTGGCGGATCACCCGCTGCTGCGACGGCCCGTTCGGCGCCGTCAGACCGTTCGACGCACCGTCCTGGTTCACGGCCGACCCACGCAGGACCGCGAGGATCCGGTGCCCGCTGCGCCGCGCGTCCGACAGACGCTCCAGCACCACCAAGCCAACACCCTCGCCCCAGCCCACGCCATCGGCCGAGTCCGCGAACGAGCGGCACCGCCCGTCGGCCGACAGGCCACCCTGCCGCGAGAACTCCACGAAGGTGTTCGGCGTGGACATCACCGTCACGCCGCCGGCGAGCGCCAGCGAGCACTCCCCCGCCCGCAGCGCCTGTGCCGCCAGATGCATCGCCACCAACGACGACGAGCAGGCCGTGTCCACCGTCACCGCCGGACCCTCCAGGCCCAGCGTGTACGAGACGCGACCCGACGCCACACTCCCCGCACTGCCACTGCCCTGGTAGCCCTCGAACTCACCACCGCCGAGCAGGCTCGCGTAGTCCGCGTACATCACACCCGCGAACACGCCCGTCCGGCTGCCCCGCAGCGACACCGGGTCGATGCCCGCCCGCTCGAAGGCCTCCCAGGACGTCTCCAGCAGCAACCGCTGCTGCGCATCCGTCGCCAAGGCCTCCCGCGGACTCATCCCGAAGAACTCGGGATCGAACTCCCCGGCGTCGTAAAGGAACCCGCCCGACCGCGTGTACGACGTGCCCAGGTGATCCGGGTCCGGGTTGTAGAGCGACTCGACGTCCCAGCCGCGCTCGGCCGGGAAGTCCGAGACCGCGTCCACACCATCGGCCACCAGCCGCCACAGATCCTCCGGCGACTCCACCCCGCCCGGGTACCGGCACGCCATCCCCACGATGACCACCGGATCGTCCGACAACGACGGCAGGGCCTCCGGAACTTCGACCACCGCGTCGGTGCCGAACAGACCCTCCAGGAGGAAGCCCGCCAGCGCACCCGCCGTCGGATAGTCGAACACCACCGTCGCGGGGAGCTGAAGGCCCGTCACCGACCGCAGCCGGTTCCGCAGCTCCACCGCCGTCAGCGAGTCGAAGCCCAAGTCCTGGAACACCCGCGACGGATCCACCGTCGACCCGTCCGCGTGTCCCAGCACCACCGCGATCTGCCCGCGCACCAGATCCAACAGGACCTCATGCCGCTCGTCCACCCCCAGCGCCGACAGCCGCTGCACCAGCCCGGCCGACACCGCCGAACCTGCCACCACCGCGCGCCGGACCCGCCCACGCACCAACCCCCGCAGCAGCGCGGGGACATCGCCGTGCGCCTGCATCGCCTTCAGGTCGAGGCGCACCGGCAGCACCACCGCGTGTTCACCGGCGAGCGCGGCGTCGAAGAGCTCGACCCCCTGGTCCGGGGAGAGCGCCGGCATGCCGAGCCGGGAGATGCGTTCGGCCTCGGCATCGCTGAGAGTGCCGGTCATGCCGCCCGTGCCGGACCAGGGGCCCCAGGCCAGCGAGACGGCCGGCAGTCCCACCGAACGGCGGTGCAGCGCGAGGGCGTCCAGGTATGCGTTGCCCGCCGCGTAGGCGGCCTGACCCGCGCTCCCGAAGGTGCCGGCCACGGAGGAGAAGAGCACGAAGGCGTCGAGGTCGAGGCCTTCGGTGGCGCGGTGCAGGTTCCAGGCCGCGTCCGCCTTGGGCCGCAGGACGGCGGACACCCGCTCGGGGGCCAGCGAACCGATCACGCCGTCGTCCAGGACACCGGCCGTGTGCACCACCGCGCGAATCTCGTGCCGGGCGAACAGGTCCGCCACCGCCGCCGGGTCGGCCACGTCGCAGGCCTCGACGACGGCGTCGGCGCCCAGGTCCGCCAGCTCGGCGACCAGCACGTCGACGCCCTCGGCGTCCGCGCCCCGACGGCTGACCAGCAGCAGACGCCGCACACCGTGCTCGCCCGCCAGGTGCCGGGCCACGACCCGGCCCAGGCCACCCGTACCACCGGTCACCAGGACTGCGCCCTCGGCAGGCCATGCGACGGCGTCGGACGTCGATTCCGTCCGCACGAGCCTGGCGGCCAGCACCTCACCGTCGCGGACGAGCACCTGCGGCTCGTCCAGGCCGAGAACCCCAGGCAGCAGCTCGTCCTCGTCACCCGCCAGATCCACCAGCCCGAACCGGCCCGGCTCCTCCGACATCGCCGACCGCACCAGGCCCCACACCGCAGCACCGGCGAGATCAGCGCCCGACACCACACCGCGCGTCACGAAGACCAACCGGGAGGCGGCGAACCGCTCCTCCGACAGCCAGCCCTGCACCAGCTCCAGCACACGGGCGGTCAGCGCATGCACTTCGCCAGGAGCCAGCGGAACCACCACCACCGGCGGCACCTGCCCCAGCTCCGACAGCGACGAGACTTCCACGAACTCCGGACCGACGTCAGCCGGCTTCACCGGCACCCAGTCCACCCGGAACAACGCATCCCGACCGGGCGAGCCCACCTCGCCCGCGGACACCGCCCGCACGACGAGGGAACCGACCGACGCCACCGGCAGGCCCTGGCCGTCGGCGATCGCCAGCGACACCCCGCCGCCGGCCGACGGCGTCAGCCGCACCCGGACCGACGACGCCCCGGACGCGTGCAGCGCCACGTTCTCCCACGCGAACGGCACCCCACCGGCGACCTCGCCGAACCCGCCCACCGCGAACGCGTGCAGGCACGCGTCGAACAAGGCCGGGTGCACGCCGAAGCCGTCTCCCTCGACGCCGTCCGGCAGAGCCACCTCGGCGAAGACCGTGTCCCCGGCACGCCAAGCCGCCCGCAGCCCCCGGAACACCGGCCCGTAGCCGAAACCGGCCTCGGCCAGGCCCTCGTACAGACCGGACAGGTCCACCGCCTCCGCGCCCGCCGGGGGCCACACCGCCGCGTCGAACTCCGCCGGCACCGCACCCGACCCCAGCACGCCGCTCGCATGCTGCGTCCAGTCCGTCCCGCGTCCGTCGTCCGGCCGCGAGTGCACGGTGAGTGCGCGCCGCCCGGACGCGTCCGGCTCGCCCACCCACACCTGAACCTGGACACCGCCCCGCTCGGGCAGGACCAGCGGCGCCGCGAGCGTCAGCTCCTCGACGAGGTCGCAGCCGACCTCGTCACCGGCGCGGACGGCCAGCTCCACCAACGCCGTGCCCGGCACCAGGACTGAACCCATCACCACGTGGTCCGCCAGCCACCCGTGCGACTGGGCCGACAGCCGGCCGGTGAACAGGAACCCGTCCGTGGTGACCAGTTCGACGGCTGCGCCCAGCAGGGGGTGCTCGGCGGCACCGAGGCCCGCAAGCCGAACGTCACCGCCGCGTGCCGGCGTGACCGCCGGCCAGAAGTGGCGGTGCTGGAAGGCATACGTGGGCACGTCCACCGGGCAGGCACCCGTTCCGGCGAACAGCGCGGCCCAGTCGACCTGCGCGCCCCGGGTGTACAGGCGGGCCACGGCGCCGATGAGCGACCGCTCCTCCGCCCGGTTCTTCCGCAGGGCGGGAACGATCACGGCCTCGTCGCCGGCCACCGATTCGGCGGCCGGGCCGGCCAGGACGGCGTCGGGGCCGAGTTCGAGGAAGCGGGTGACCCCGGCGGCGTGGAGGGTGCGGACGCCGTCGGCGAAGCGGACCGCCTCGCGGACGTGGCGCACCCAGTAGTCGGGGGTCAGCAGGTGGTCGGTCTCGGCCAGGTCGCCGGTCAGGTTCGAGATCAGAGAGATCGAAGGTGCTTGGAACGAAAGGCCGTTGAGGACAGCCCGGAAGTCCTCCAGCATCGGGACCATGAGCGGGGAGTGGAAGGCGTGCGACACGCGCAGGCGCGTCGTCTTCCGGTCCGCGAAGTGGGCCTCGATCGCGGCGACGGCCTCCTCGGTGCCGGAGACGACGACCGAGGACGGGCCGTTCACAGCGGCGATCGAGACGAACTCACCCAGCAGGGGCAGAACTTCGTCCTCGGCCGCCCGCACGGCGAGCATCGCGCCGCCGGACGGGAGCGCCTGCATCAGGCGTCCGCGAGCCGCGACCAACGCGCAGGCGTCGGCGAGGGAGAACACCCCGGCCACGTGCGCGGCCACAACCTCGCCGATCGAGTGCCCGGCCACGAACTCCGGCCGCACGCCGAGGGATTCGACCAGGCGGTAGAGCGCCACCTCGACGGCGAACAGCCCGGCCTGGGCGTAAGCCGTCTGGTTCAGCAGTTCCTCGTCCTCGCCCCACACGACGCTGCGCAGCGGCTCCGCCAGGTGCTCGTCCAGCCCCGCACACACCGCGTCGAAGGCGGCGGCGAACACTGGGAAGCGCTCGTACAACTCCCGTCCCATGCCGAGCCGTTGCGAGCCCTGCCCGGAGAACAGGAACGCGTTCTTACCCTCGGAGACCTCGCCACGAGCAACTTCGACGCCGTCCACGAGCACCGCGCGGTGCGCGAAGCGCGACCGCCCGGCCAGCGACAGACCAACGTCCACCGCCGACACCCCGGTCAGCTCCGCAAGCCCCGCCAGCTGCGCGTCCAGCGCGGCCTCGGACTTCGCCGACACCACCCACGGCACCACACCCGGCGCAGCTCCCGACTCCGCCACAGCCACCAACTCGGCCTGCTCCAGCACCAGGTGGGCATTCGTGCCGCTGATCCCGAACGACGAAACGCCCGCCCGGCGCGGACGGCCGGCCTCCCGCCAGTCCCGGGCCTCGGCCAGCAGCTCGACCGCGCCCTCGGACCACTCCACGTGGGAGGAGGGCCGGTCGATGTGCAGGGACTTCGGCAGCACACCGTGCTGCATCGCCAGCACCATCTTGATCACGCCCGCCACACCGGCTGCCGCCTGGGCGTGCCCGATGTTCGACTTGATCGAACCCAGCAACAACGGGTGCTCACGGTCCTGGCCGTACGTCGCGAGCAGCGCCTGCGCCTCGATCGGGTCACCCAGCGTCGTCCCCGTGCCGTGCGCCTCCACCGCGTCCACCTCGGACGCCGACAGGCCGGCACTCGCCAGCGCCTGCCGGATCACCCGCTGCTGCGACGGCCCGTTCGGCGCCGTCAGACCGTTCGACGCACCATCCTGGTTCACGGCCGACCCGCGCAGAACAGCGAGCACCCGGTGCCCGTTGCGCCGCGCGTCCGACAGACGCTCCAGCACCACCAAGCCAACACCCTCGCCCCAGCCCACACCGTCCGCCGAGTCCGCGAACGACCGGCACCGCCCGTCGGCCGACAGGCCACCCTGCCGCGAGAACTCCACGAACGTCCCCGGCGTCGACATCACCGTCACGCCGCCCGCCAGCGCCAGCGAGCACTCCCCCGCCCGCAGCGCCTGAGCCGCCAGGTGCATCGCCACCAACGAGGACGAGCATGCCGTGTCCACCGTCACCGCCGGGCCCTCGAACCCGAAGGTGTAGGACACCCGGCCGGAGGCGATGCTGGGAGCACTCCCGTTGCCCCGGAAGCCCTCGAACTCCTCCCCGTCCAGCAGCGAGCGGTAGTCGGTGTACATGATGCCCGCGAACACACCCGTCCGGCTGCCGCGCAGCGCCACCGGGTCGATCCCCGCCCGCTCGAACGCCTCCCAGGACGCCTCCAGCAGAAGGCGCTGCTGCGCATCCGTCGCCAACGCCTCCCGCGGGCTCATCCCGAAGAACTCGGGATCGAACTGCCCGGCGTCGTAAAGGAATCCGCCCGACCGCGTGTACGACGTACCGGCCACCGACCGGTCCTCGCTGTACAGCGACTCAAGGTCCCAGCCGCGGTTCGTCGGGAAGTCCGAGACCGCGTCGACGCCCTCGGCCACCAGCCGCCACAGATCCTCCGGCGACTCCACCCCGCCCGGGTACCGGCACGCCATCCCCACGATGACCACCGGGTCATCGGACAGCGCAGGCACCACCGACGGCAGCTCGGCCGGCGCCTCGGCACCGAACAGGCCCTCCAGCACAAACCCCGCGAGCGCGTTCGCCGTCGGATAGTCGAACACCACCGTGGCGGGCAGCTGGAGCCCGGTCACCGACCGCAGCCGGTTCCGCAACTCCACCGCCGTCAGCGAATCGAACCCCAGATCCTGGAACGCCCGCGACGGATCCACCACCGACCCGCCGGCATGCCCCAGCACCAGCGCGACCTGGCCGCGCACCAGGTCCAGGAGCACCTCGCGCCGCTCGTCCGTGCCGAGCGCCGACAGGCGCTGCACCAGCCCGGCCGACGCCGCGGAATCCGCCACCACCGCGCGCCGGACCCGCCCGCGTACCAACCCCCGCAGCAGCGCGGGGATCTCGTCCTGGGCCCGCAGCGCCGCGAGATCCAGCCGCACGGGGAGGATCGCGGGCTCGCCGGCCGCCAGCGCGGCGTCGAACAGTGCGGCGCCCTCCGCAGGGGTGAGCTCGGGCATGCCCGCGCGGGCGATCCGGTGCAGGTCGACGTCGGTCAGGGTGCCGATCATGCCGCCGTCCCGGGCCCACGGGCCCCACGCCTGCGACACGGCGGGCAGGCCGAGCGAGCGCCTGTACAGCGCCAGGGCGTCCAGGAACGCGTTGCCGGCGGCGTAGCCGGCCTGCCCGGGGCCGCCGAAGACGCCGGACACCGACGAGAACAGGACGAACGCCGCCAGCTCGCGGTCCTTCGTCGCCTCGTGCAGGTTCCAGGCGGCGTCCACCTTCGGCCGGAGGACCGTCGAGACCCGCTCGGGGGTCAGCGAACCGATCACGCCGTCGTCCAGGACACCGGCCGTGTGCACCACCGCACGGATGTCGTGCCGGGCGAACAGGTCCGTCACCGCTGCCGGATCGGCCACATCACAGGCCTCGACGACGGCTTCCTCGCCCAGCTCGGCGACCAACTCATCGACGCCCTCGGCGTCCGCGCCCCGGCGACTCACCAGCAGCAGGCGCCGGACACCGTGGACCGTCACCAGGTGACGGGCGACCACACGCCCGAGCCCGCCGGTGCCGCCGGTGACCAGAACCACGCCGTCGCTCGGCCAGGACACCGGCTCACCCGAGGACTCGGCGCGCACCAGCCGGGCCGCCAGCACCTCGCCGTCCCGGACGAGCACCTGCGGCTCGTCCAGGCCGAGCGCGGCAGACAGCAGCTCGTCCTCGTCACCCGCAAGATCCACCAGCCCGAACCGGCCCGGCTCCTCCGACATCGCCGACCGCACCAGACCCCAGGCCGCAGCCCCGGCCAGATCAGCGCCGGACACCACGCCCCGCGTCACGAACACCAGCCGCGACGCCGCGAAGCGCTCCTCCGCCAACCAGCCCTGCACCAGCTCCAGCACACGGGCGGTCAGCGCATGCACCTCGCCGATACCACCGGGAGCCAGCGGAACCACCACCACGGACGGCACCTCCACCAGCTCGGCCGGCGACGGCACCTCCGCGAACTCCGGACCCGGAGAAACCGGCTTCACCGGCACCCAGTCCACCCGGAACAACGCATCCCGACCGGCCGAAACGGCCTCACCCGCGGACACCGCCCGCAGCACCAGCGACCCCACCGACGCCACCGGCCGGCCCTCGGTGTCGGCCACCGCCACCGCGACGGACTCCTCACCGGTGCGTGTCACCCGCACCCGCACCGAGGACGCCCCGGACGCGTGCAGCGACACGTCCTCCCACGAGAACGGCACCACGCCCCGCGGCATCCCGTTGAACGCCGTCACGTGCAGGGCCGCGTCCAGCAGCGCCGGGTGCAGCCCGAAACCGGTGCCCTCGGTCCCGTCCGGCAGCGCGACGTCCGCGAACACGGTGTCCCCGGTACGCCAGGCCGCCCGCAGGCCCCGGAACGCCGGCCCGTAGCCGAAGCCGCCCTCGGCCATGCCGTCGTACAGACCGGCCAGGTCCACCGCCTCCGCGCCCGCCGGGGGCCAGGCGGACGTGTCGAAGGCCTGGCTCGCCTCCCCCGCCGCCAGGACGCCGATCGCGTGCTGGTCCCAGGTCCGGCCGACGGCGCCTTCGGGCCGGGACGCGATGGCGAAGGTCCGCCGCCCGTTCTCGTCCGCCGCGCCGACGCGCAGCTGCACCTGCACACCCTCGCGCTCAGGAAGCACCAGCGGCGCGGCGAGCGTGAGTTCCTCCACCCGGTCGCAGCCGACCTCGTCACCGGCGCGGACGGCCAGTTCGAGGAACGCGGTGCCGGGCAGCAGGACGTTCCCCCGCACCACGTGGTCCGCGAGCCAGGGGTGGGACTGCCGCGAGAGCCGGGAGGTGAACAACAGGCCGTCGTCGTCCGAGAGTTCGAGCGACGCGGTGAGCAGCGGGTGGTCGGCGGCCGCCAGGCCCGCGGCGCCGAGGTCGCCGGCCGTCGCCGGGCCGGTCTCGGGCCAGTAGCGCTGGTGCTGGAAGGCGTAGGTCGGCAGGTCCACCGTCCGGGCGCCCGTTCCGGCGAACAGGGCCGACCAGTCGACGGCCGCGCCGGTGACGTGCAGCCGTGCCAGGGCGGTGAGGGCGGTCAACTCCTCGGGCTGGTCCTTGCGGAGGGCGGAGGCCAGCACGGCGTCGTCGGGGAGGGATCCGGCCGCCATCGCGGCGAGGACGCCATCGGGGCCGAGTTCGAGGAAGCGGGTCACGCCCTGCGCGTGGAGCGTGCGCACGCCGTCGGCGAAGCGGACGGCCTCGCGGACGTGGCGCACCCAGTAGCCGGGGGTGCACAGCTGCTCGGCGGCGGCGAGCTCACCGGTCAGGTTGGACACGACGGGGGTCGAAGGCGCCTGGAACGACAAGCCGTTCAGAACCGTGCGGAAGTCCTCCAGCATCGGGTCCATCAGCGGCGAGTGGAAGGCGTGCGAGACGCGCAGCCGGGTGGTCTTGCGGTCCGCGAAGTGCACCCGGATCGCTTCGACGGCCTCCTCGGTGCCGGAGACAACGACCGAGGACGGTCCGTTGACGGCCGCGATCGACACGAACTCGCCCAGCAGCGGCAGAACTTCGACCTCCGTCGCCTGCACGGCGAGCATCGCGCCACCGGCCGGGAGCGCCTGCATCAGGCGACCGCGCGCGGCCACCAGGGCACACGCGCCGGCCAGGGAGAACACCCCCGCCACGTGCGCCGCAGCCACCTCGCCGATCGAGTGCCCGGCCACGAACTCCGGCCGCACGCCCAGGGATTCGACCAGCCGGAACAGCGCCACCTCGACCGCGAACAACCCCGCCTGGGCGTAAGCCGTCCCGTTCAGCAGTGCCTCGTCCTCGCCCCACACCACCTCGCGCAGCGGACGGTCCAGGTGCGCGTCCAGCTCCACACACACCGCGTCGAACGCCTCTGCGAACACGGAGAAGCGCCCGTACAACTCCCGTCCCATGCCGAGCTGTTGCGACCCCTGCCCCGAGAACAGGAACGCCGTCCCACCGCCACGGACCGCGCCCTCGACGACACCGGCCGCCCCGGATTCGCCCGCCGCCAGCGCGGCAAGCCCGCGCAACAGCGCGTCCCGGTCCGAACCCACCACCACGGCCCGGTGGTTGAGCATCGACCGGCTCGTCACCAGCGACGAGCCCACGTCCGCCGACGGCAGGTCGCCGACGCTGGCCAGCAGCCGTGCCGCCTGGGCGCGCAGCGCGCCCTCCGTCCGGCCGGACAGCGCCCAGGGCACCACCGCCGGAACCGTACCCGGGGCCGCGTCCTCCACCGCCGGGTCCTCGGCCTGCTCCAGCACCACGTGCGCGTTCGTGCCGCTGATCCCGAAGGCCGACACGCCCGCCCGGCGCGGCCGGCCGGTCTGCGGCCAGTCCCGGGCCTCGGTCAGCAGCTCGACGGCCCCCGCCGACCAGTCCACGTGGGGGGACGGCGCGTCCACGTGCAGGGTGCGCGGCAGCCGCCCTGCGCGCAGCGCCATCACCGTCTTGATCACGCCCGCGACGCCGGCCGCCGCCTGTGCATGGCCGATGTTGGACTTGACGCCGCCGAGGAACAGCGGACGGTCGGCGGGCCGGTCCTGCCCGTACGTCGCCAGCAGGGCCTGCGCCTCGATCGGGTCGCCCAGGGTGGTGCCGGTGCCGTGGGCCTCGACGGCGTCGATCTGGTCGGGGGTGAGCCGGGCGTTGGCGAGGGCGGCGGTGATGACCCGTTGCTGGGAGGGGCCGTTGGGGGCGGTCAGCCGGCTGCTGGCGCCGTCCTGGTTGACCGCGGTGCCGCGGATGACGGCCAGGACCTCGTGTCCGTGGCGGCGGGCGTCGGAGAGCCGCTCGACGAGCAGGACGCCGACTCCCTCGGCCCAGGAGGTGCCGTCGGCGCCCTCCGCGAAGGGCTTGCAGCGGCCGTCGGGGGCCAGTCCGCGCTGGCGGGAGAACTCGGTGAACAGGCGGGTGGTGGGCATGACGGCGACGCCGCCGGCGACGGCCATCGAGCACTCGCCGGCGCGCAGTGCGCGGACCGCGAGGTGGAGGGCGACGAGGGCGGAGGAGCAGGCGGTGTCGACGGTGACCGCCGGGCCCTCCAGGCCGAGGGTGTAGGCGATCCGGCCGGAGAGCACGCTGACCGCGCCGCCGGTGAGCAGGTGTCCTTCGGTCTCGTCGGTCTGCCGGGCGAGCGAGCCGTAGTCGGTGTCGGCGCCGCCGATGAAGACGCCGGTGTCGGTGCCGCGCAGCGAGGCGGGGGCGATCCGGGCGCGTTCGACCGCCTCCCAGGCCGATTCGAGCAGGAGCCGCTGCTGCGGGTCCATGGCCAGGGCCTCGCGGGGGGCGATGCCGAAGAGTTCGGCGTCGAAGTCGGCGACGCCGTCGAGGAATCCGCCGTGGCGCACGTAACTCTTGCCGGGGGTGCCCGGGGTGGGGTCGTAGAGCGCCTCGGTGTCCCAGCCGCGGTCGGCCGGGAGGTGGCCGATGGCGTCGACGCCGTCCGCGACCAGGCGCCAGAGGTCCTCCGGGGTGCGGACCCCGCCGGGGTAGCGGCAGGCCATTCCGATGATCGCGATCGGCTCGGCGTCCCTCGCCTCGACGGACTCCAGGCGCTGCCTCGTGCGCCGCAGGTCTGCGGTGACCTTCTTGAGGTAGTCGCGGAGCTTGTCCTCGGAGGTGCTGGCCATGGGTGGGAAACCTCGCAGTTCGGAAGGGCGGTACGGGTGCGCGGTCCGGTGGCGCCGGCGGACGGGTCAGGCGAGTCCGAGTTCGCGGTCGATGAGGTCGAACATCTCGTCGTCGGTGGTGTCGGCGAGCTCGGTGCCGGTCTCGGACTCGCCGTCGGCCTCCTCGGCCGCGTCGCCGTCGAGCCGCCACTGGAGGCTCTTGAGGCGGGCGAGCAGCCGGGCGCGGGAGTCGGCGTCCAGCTCGGCGGCCGAGACCGCCGTCTCCAGGTCGTCCAGTTCGGCGAAGACCGGCCGGGCCGGGGTCGCGGTGGCCGTCAACGCGCCGACCAGGGTGCGCAGATGGCCGGCCAGGGCGGTGGGCGACGGGTGGTCGAAGATCGCGGTGGTGGGCAGGCGCAGGCCGGTGTCGGCGTTGAGGCGGTTGCGCAGTTCGACGGCGGTCAGCGAGGACATGCCGAGGTCGAGGAAGCCGCGGTCGGGTTCGACCGCCTCGGGCGTTCCGTGGCCGAGCACGGCGGCGAGGTGTCCGACGACCAGGTCCAGCAGCAGCTTCTCCTGCTGGGCGGCGCCGAGCCCGGGGAGGCGGTCCAGGATGCCCCGGTCCGTGCCGGACTCGGTGGGGCCGGTCGCGGCCGTGGGCCGGGCGGGGCCGCGCCGGGGGGCGAGGTCGGCGAACAGCGGCGGGGCGCCGGCGGTGGCGAGGGCGTGCCGGTCCAGCCTGACGGGTGCCAGGTGCGGGCGGTCCACGGTGCTCGCGGCGTCGAGCAGGGCGAGGCCCTGGCCGGCCGAGAGCGGCAGCATGCCGGAGCGGGCGAAGCGGGCGATGTCCACGGCGTCCAGCGTGGACGTCATTCCACTCGATTCTCCCCAGTATCCCCAGGCGAGGGAGACGGCCGGCCGGCCCTGGGCGCGGCGCCGGTGGGCCAGGGCGTCGAGGAAGGCGTTGGCGGCGGCGTAGTTGGCCTGGGCGGGGCCGCCGGCCATCGCGGCGAAGGAGGAGAACAGGACGAAGGCGGAGAGGTCCAGGTGCGCGGTCGCCTCGTGCAGGTTCCAGGCCGCGTCGACCTTGGGCCGCAGCACGTCGGCGAGCTGGTCGTCCGTCAGGGATTCGAGCAGCCCGTCGTGCAGGACGCCGGCCGCGTGCACAACACCGGTGAGCGGGTGCGCGGCCGGGATCGTGGCGAGGAGTGCGTCCAGCTCGGCCCGATCGGCGGTGTCACAGGCCGCGACGGTGACCTCGGCGCCCAGCGCGATCAGTTCCTCGCGCAGGGCCTCGGCCCCGGGGGCGGCCGGGCCGCGCCGGCCGGTGAGCAGCAGGTGGCGGACGCCGTGGCGGGTGACCAGGTGGCGGGCGACCAGGGCGCCGAGGGTGCCGGTGCCGCCGGTGATCAGGACGGTGCCGTCGGGGTTCCAGGACCAGGCCGGGCAGTCGCCGGGCGCGGGCACCGGGCGCAGTCGGGGCGCCGTCACCGCGCCGTGCCGGACCGCGAGCCGGGGCTCGGCGGCGGTGGCCAGGGCCGTGCGGAGAGCTGCTTCGGACCTCGGGTCGTCGTCGAGGTCGACGAGGAGGAACCGTCCGGGGTTCTCGGCCTGCGCGGACCGGATCAGCCCGTGGACGGCGGCCAGGGCGAGGGCGGTCACGTCCTCGCCGGGGGTCGCGGCCTCGGCGCCGCGGGTGAGCAGGGCCAGGCGGGAGCCGGCCAGCCGGTCGTCGGCGAGCCAGGCGCGGGCCAGGTCGAGCACGGCCCGTACGGACCGGTGGGCAGCCGCCACGGGTGCGCTCTCGTCGGGTGCGGCGAGGCGCAGGACGACGGTGCCGGGCGCGGGTTCGCCGGTGTCCAGGGCGGCGGTGAATTCGGCAAGGTCGGCAAAGGCACGGGCGCCGCGGGCGGTGGCGAGCGCGTCGTCCGCGCCCAGGACGGCGAGGCCGCCCGGGTGTCCGGCGCCGGTGGCGGTCACCGGGGTCCAGTCGACCTGGTAGAGCGGGTCGGCCGCGGGGGCGAGCCGTTCCGGCTCGATGCTGCGGACGGTGACGGCCTCGGCGGTGAGCACGGGGGCGCCGTGGGCGTCGGCGGCGGTGAGCGCGAAGGTGCCGTCGGGGGCCGGGGTGAGCCGGACCCGGAGCAGGGCCGCGCCGGTGGCATGCACGGTGACGCCGCGCCAGTCGGTGGGCTGCCCGGCGGCGATACCGGACGGCGTATCGGCGAGCAGCGCCTGGAGCAGGGCGGGGTGGAGCCGGAAGGCGGCGGCCTCGGCCCGGAATTCCTCGAGCAGGGCGACCTCGGCGAGGATCTCGTCGCCGTGCTGCCAGCGCGCCCGGACGGTCTGGAACTGCGGGCCGTACTCGGCGTGCTGCTGCTCCGTCGGCGTGACGGAGAGGGGCCGGGCGTCGCGGGGCGGCCAGTCGGTCAGGGGTGTCCCGGCGGGTGCGTCGGCGGTCAGGGTGCCGGTGGCGTGGCGGGTCCAGGGCGTGTCGTCGGGCGCATCGGTGGGACGCGCGTGGAGGGTGAGGGGCCGTCGGCCGTCGGCGTCGGCGGGGCCGACCGTGAGCTGGAGGTCGACGGTGCCGTCCTCGGGCAGAGTCAGCGGGGTCAGCTCGGTGAGTTCCGCCACGGTCGGGCAGCCGGCCTCGTCGCCGGCCCGGACGGCCCAGTCGAGCAGCGCGGTGCCCGGGACGACGGCGGTGCCCAGCACCCGGTGCCCGGCCGTCCAGGGGTGGGTGGCGGCACCGATCCGGCCGGTGAGCAGGACGGTGTCGTCGCCCGCGAGGCGGACGGCGCGGTCCAGGCCGGACGGGTCGGCCGCAACGGTCCGGCCGGCGTCCTGGGCCAGCCAGTAGCGCCGGCGCTGGAAGGCGTAGGTCGGGAGGTCGACGGGACGGCCACCGACGACGGCCGGGAGCCAGTCGATCCGCACGCCGCGCACGTGGGCCTCGGCCAGGGAGGTGAGCAGGCGGGCCGGCCCGCCGTCCTCGCGCCGGACGGTCCCGATCACTGCGGCCGGCGTCCCGGCGGCTGCCGCGGTGTCCTCGACGGCCATGGTGAGCACGGGGTGCGGGCTGCATTCGAGGAAGACGTCGTGACCCTGGGCGAGCAGGGCGCGGACGGATTCCTCCAGCCGGACGGTCTGCCGCAGGTTGCGGTACCAGTAGGACGCGTCGAGGGCGGTGTCGCCGAGCCAGTCCGCGGTGACGGTGGAGAAGAAGGGGATCCGGGCCTCCCGGGTGGTGAGCCCGGCGAGGTCGGTGAGCAGGATGTCCTCGATCCGCTCGACCTGGGCGGAGTGCGAGGCGTAGTCGACGGGGATGCGCTTGGCCCGGACGCCGTCGCGGGCGCAGCCGGCGAGCAGGTCGTCGAGGGCGTCGGGCTCGCCGGAGACCACCACGCCGGCCGGGCCGTTGGCGGCGGCCACCGAGATCCGGCCGCCGTACGGCTCGATGCGGGCGAGGACATTGGCGTGCGCCTCCGGCACCGAGACCATGCCGCCGTGCCCGGACAGGTGCAGGGCGATGGCCTGGCTGCGCAGGGCGACGATCTGCGCGCCGTCATCCAGGGAGAGCGCACCGGCCACGCAGGCGGCGGCGATCTCGCCCTGGGAGTGGCCGAGGACGGCGGCGGGGGTGACGCCGTGGGCCTGCCAGCAGGCGGCGAGCGCGATCATCGTGGCCCACAGCGCGGGCTGGGCGACGTCGACCCGGTCGAGCGAGGGCGCGTCGGGCTCGCCGCGCAGCACCGCGCGCAACGACCAGTCCACCCAGGGGGCGAGGGCCTGCTCGCAGGCAGCGATCCGGTCGGCGAACTCCGGTGAGGTGTCGATGAGTTCGGCGCCCATGCCGGCCCACTGGGAGCCCTGGCCGGGGAAGACCAGGACGGCCCGGCGGTCGCGGCCGGCGGCGTGGTGGCCGGTGACCACGCCGGGGGCGGGGGTGCCCTCGGCGAGCGCGGCGAGTCCGGCGCGCAGCTGCTCGGGGCCGGTGCCGATCACGGCGGCGCGGTGTTCCAGCAGGGATCGCCGGGTGGCCAGCGAGTGCGCGAGGTCGAGCGGTTCCGGGGTGGCGTCGGGTGCGGCGTCGAGGTGGTCGAGCAGGGCGCGGGCCTGGCCGCGCAGCGCCTGGGCGCTGCGGGCGGAGAGCAGCCAGGGCAGGGCGGGGCGCTCGGGCCGTGGGGCCGGCTCGGGCTCCGGCTCGGGGGCCTGTTCCAGGATCAGGTGCGCGTTGGTGCCGCTGAGGCCGAAGGAGGAGACGCCGGCCCGGCGGGGCCGTCCGGTCTCCGGCCACGCCCGGGCCTCGGTGAGCAGCTCGACGGCGCCCTCCGACCAGTCCACGTGGGTGGTGGGCCGGTCGATGTGGAGGCTCTGCGGGAGGGCGCCGTGGCGCAGAGCGAGGACGGTCCTGATCACCCCGGCGACACCGGCCGCAGCCTGGGTGTGGCCGAGGTTGGACTTCACCGACCCGACCAGCAGCGGAAGTTCGCGGTCCTGACCGTACGTGGCGAGCAGCGCCTGCGCCTCGATCGGGTCGCCGAGCCGGGTGCCGGTGCCGTGCGCCTCGACGGCGTCCACCTCACCGGGCGTCAGGCCGGCGTCGGCGAGGGCCTCGTGGATCACCCGCTGCTGGGACGGCCCGTTGGGAGCGCTGAGCCCGTTGCTGGCGCCGTCCTGGTTGACGGCACTGCCGCGCACCACCGCGAGCACCGGGTGGCCGTGGCGCAGCGCGTCGGAGAGCCGCTCGACGAGCAGCACGCCGGCGCCCTCGGAGAACCCGGTGCCGTCGGCGGCGTCGGCGAAGGGCTTGCAGCGGCCGTCGGCGGCCAGGCCGCGCTGGCGGGCGAAGTCGACCGGGATCATCGGCGTGGACATCACGGTGACGCCGCCCGCGAGGGCGAGGGCGCACTCGCCGCTGCGCAGCGACCGCACGGCCAGGTGCAGGGCGACGAGGGAGGAGGAGCAGGCGGTGTCGACGGTGACCGCTGGGCCCTCGAGGCCGAGGGTGTAGGCGATCCGGCCGGAGACGACGCTCACGGCGTTGCCGGTGTTGACGTACGGGGCGGCCTCGTCGGGGACGCGGCCGACCCGGTCGAGGTAGTCGCTGGAGGACAGGCCGGCGAACACGCCGGTGCGGGTGCCGCGCAGCGTCCGGGGGTCGATGCCGGCGCGTTCGACGCTCTCCCAGGCGGTCTCCAGGAGGAGCCGCTGCTGCGGGTCCATGGCGAGGGCCTCGTTGGGGCTGATGCCGAAGAAGCCGGCGTCGAACTCGGCCGCGCCGTCGAGGAATCCGCCCTCGCGGGTGCGGGAGGAGTCCGGGTGGTCGGGGATGCCGTCGTAGAGCCGGTCGAGGTCCCAGCCGCGGTCGGTGGGGAAGCCCGCGACGGCGTCGGTGCCGGTGGACAGCAGGGTCCACAGCTCCTCGGGGGTGCGGACGCCGCCGGGGAAGCGGCAGGCCATGCCGACGACGGCGATCGGCTCGTCGGCGGCGGTGCGGGAGGCCGTCCGCTTGGCGGTGCCGGCGAGGCGGTCGGTGAGGCTGTCGGCCAGGTGCTCGGCGAGGGCCCCGGGGGTGGGGTGGTCGAACACCAGGGTGGCGGGCAGGCGCAGGCCGGTCGCGGTGCTCAGGCGGTTGCGCAGTTCGACGGCCGTCAGCGAGTCGAGGCCGAGGTCGCGGAACGGCTTCCCGGTGTTGACCCGGTCGGCGGAGGTGTGGCCGAGGACGGCGGCGGCACAGCCGGTGACCAGGTCGAGCAGCAGCGTGTGGCGGTCGGCCTCGGTGAGCGCGGCCAGGCGTGCGCGCAGCCCGTCGGCGGCTTCCGCGGTCTGCGCGGTGCGGCGGGCGGGGGTGCGGACCAGGGAGCGCAGCAGTGCGGGGAGTTCGGCCGCGGGGCGGGCGCGCAGCGCGGCGAGGTCGAGGCGGACGGGGACGAGCAGGGCGCGGCGGGCGGTCAGGGCCGCGTCGAACAGGGCGAGGCCGTCGGGGGTGCTGAGGGCGAGCGCGCCGGACTGCCCGGCGCGGGCCCGGTCGGTCGCGCCGAGGTGGGCGGTCATCGCGCTCGCGTCGGCCCACAGGCCCCAGGCGAGCGAGGTGGTGGGCAGACCGTGCACCCGGCGGTGCTGGGCGAGCGCGTCGAGCCAGGCGTTGGCGGCGGCGTAGTTGCCCTGGCCGGGCGAGCCGAACACGCCGGCGGCGGAGGAGAACAGGACGAGGTCGGCGAGGTCGAGTCCGGCGGTGAGCTCGTGCAGGTTCCGGGCGGTGTCGGCCTTGGGGCGCAGCACGGCGGCGAGCCGTTCGGGGGTGAGCGAGGCGGTGACGCCGTCGTCGAGGACGCCTGCGGCGTGGACGACGGCGGTCAGCGGGCGGTCGGCGGGCACGGCGGCCAGCAGGGCGGCCAGCGCGTCGCGGTCGGCGGTGTCGCAGGCCGCGACGGTGACCTCGGCGCCGAGCGCGGTGAGGTCGCGGTGCAGGTCCTCGGCGCCGGGGCTGTCGGGGCCGCGGCGGCTCGTGAGCAGCAGGTGGCGGATGCCGTGCGCGGTGACCAGGTGCCGGGCGAGTGCGCCGCCGAGGGTGCCGGTGCCGCCGGTGACGAGGACGGTGCCCGCGCGGTCCCAGGGGCGCGGGACGGTGAGCACGATCTTGCCGGTGTGCCGGGCCTGGGCCATGTGGCGGAAGGCCTCGCGGGCGCGGGTGACGTCCCAGCAGGTGAGCGGGAGCGGCTGCAGGACCCCCTGTTCGAACAGGTCGACCAGGTCGGTGAGCATCTGCCCGATCCGCTCCGGCCCGGCCTCCTGGAGGTCGAAGGCGCGGTAGTGGGCGCCGTCGTGGGCGGCGGCGACCTCGTCGGCGACGCGGACGTCGGTCTTGCCCATCTCGATCAGCCGCCCGCCGGGCCGCAGCAGGCGCAGCGAGGCGTCGACGTACTCCCCCGCGAGGGAGTTGAGCACGACGTCCATGCCCCGGCCGCCGGTGGCGGTGCGGAAGCGGCCCTCGAAGTCGAGGGTGCGGGAGGAGGCGATCTGCTCGTCCGGCAGGCCGTCGGCGCGCAGCAGGTGCTGCTTGGCCTCGCTCGCGGTGCCGTAGACCTCGGCGCCCCAGAGCCGGGCGAGCTGGGTGGCGGCCATGCCGACGCCGCCGGTGGCGGCGTGGACGAGGACGCGCTCGCCGGCGCGGAGGCCGGCCAGGTCGCGCAGGGCGTAGTAGGCGGTGAGGAAGACGACCGGGGCGGAGGCGGCCTGGGCGAAGCTCCAGCCCTGCGGGACGCGGGCGAGCAGCCGGTGGTCGGTGACGGCGAGCGGGCCGAAGCCGCCCGGGACCATGCCCATCACCCGGTCGCCGACGGCGAGTCCGGTGACGCCCGGCCCGACCTCGCGGACGATGCCGGCGGCCTCGGAGCCGAGGAACCGCGCGCCGCCCGGATACATGTCGAGGGCATTGAGGACGTCACGGAAGTTGAGGCCGGCGGCCCGTACGTCGAGCCGGACCTGGCCGTCGGCGAGTGGCTCGGCCGCGTCGGGGCAGGGCAGCAGTTCGAGGTCGTCGACGGTGCCCTTGGTGCGGATGTCGAGGCGCCAGGGGGCGGCGGGCACGGGCAGCGGCTCGGCGGTGTGGGCCCGGGCCAGCCGCGGGGCGTGGACGGTGCCGTGGCGCAGGGCGAGCCGGGGTTCGCCGGTGGCGAGCGCGCCGGGGAGGGCGCGCCAGGAGGCGGGGTCGTCGTCCAGGTCGGCGAGCACGATCCGGCCGGGGTGCTCGCTCTGGGCGGAGCGGACCAGGCCGTGGACGGCGGCGGCGGGCAGGTCGTGGACGTCCTCGGCCGGGTCGGCGGCCACCGCGCGGCGGGTCAGGACGAGCAGCCGGGCGGCGGCGGGGCGGTCGTCGGCGAGCCAGTCCTGCATGGTGGCGAGGGCGCGTTCGAGGGCGGGGAGCGCTTCCGCTCCGGCTACCTCGAACACCGCGAGGTCGGCGTCGGGGTTGTCGGTCAGGGTGACGCCGGCCTCGGCGAGGGCCGCCGCATGGGCGGGCCGCTCGCCGAGGACGGCCCACCGGGTGGCGGCCGGCCCCGGCTCGGGGGTGGGCAGGGCCGGCCAGTCGAGGTGGTAGAGGGCCTCGCGGGCCGGCCGGCCGGCCGGGTCGAGGGCGCCTTCGGCGAGCGGGCGGACGGCCAGGGCCTCGACGGCGGCCACCGGGCGGCCGACCGGGTCGGCCATCAGCACGGACACCGTGTCCGGGCCCGCCGGGGTCAGCGTCACCCGCAGCGCGGTGGCCCCGGCGGCGTGCAGCGTGACGCCCGTCCAGGAGAAGGGCAGCCCGGGGCGGCCCTGCAACGGGCCGAGCCCGGCCGGGTGCAGGGCGGCGTCGAGCAGGGCCGGGTGCAGGCCGTAGCGGGCGGCGTCGGGGCGGGCCGGCTCGGGCAGCTCCACCTCGGCGTGGACGGCAGTGCCGAGCCGCCAGGCCGCGCGGACGCCCTGGAACACCGGGCCGTAGCCGTAGCCGTCCGCGCGCAGGCCGGGGTAGAAGCCCCTGACGTCGAGCGGTTCGGCGCCGGCGGACGGCCGGGTCGGCCCGGCCGGGGCCGAACCCGCCCCGGCCCCCGCCGCCTGGCCGCCCGCCG